>NZ_JBGAGS010000004.1:0-441739 GCF_044226605.1 Prosthecobacter sp.
TCATCCAGGCATGGCGGCAGCATCTGCAGTTCGCTGCGATCAGTTCCTCGAAGGTGGCTCATGCCCATCTTGTTGCGCATGAACGCCCCCGGTCAAACCGGTGAAATAGTTTTCACACAGCCTGTGTCCCCAGCCCGCCGTCGCCGGAGCACAACGCATGTTCGAGCCGGAGCCGCGCTGTAACCTCCTGTGCGTTTCCGGCTGGGAGGAGGGGTAAGAGTAGGAGGAAGAGGAAGATTATTGGGAGGGCCGTAGAGCTATGAAGGCACTTATGGACCATCCCCGCACCCAAGCCGCGCTGGCGTGGATGCATGTCTGGCGCAAAGAACTCGCTGTCGCCGTCGCCATGCTCGCTACACTGGCAGGTCCGTTTCTGCTGAAGCCCAAAGAAAGCACCGCACCGACTCACTACGACCGCCGGCTGGTCATCATCTCACCGCACAATGACCGTATCCGCGCGGAATTCGGGCAGGCGTTTGCGAAGAATTGGAAAGCCACGCATGGGGAGACTCTCTTCATCGACTGGCGCGTTCCGGGCGGCACTTCGGAGATCGCCATGCTTATTAAGAGCGAGGCCCTGGCCGCTTTTCAACAGCACTGGGAGAAGAAGCTGAACCAGACCTGGACTCCCGCCGTGGCGCAGGACTGCCTGAACCCCAAGGCCGCACCGGACAATGCCGCACGGAAGGCTTATCTCGCTTCGAATGTGGGCACAGGTATGGATGTCTTCTTTGGTGGGGGCGCGTATGACTTTGAGCAGCAGGCCAAGGCGGGCACGCTGGTGGCAGGCGATGGTGAAACGACGGGCATCAGCGCTCTGGCAAAATTGCATCCCGAGTGGTTTGGCGATGCCGGCATTCCTGAAAAACTGAGCGGCGAACCCTTTCGCGATCCGCAGTCTCGCTGGTGCGGCACCTGCCTCTCCAGCAGCGGCATTGTTTTCAATCGAGATGTGCTGCGGCGCACCGGCATCGCCGAAGATCCTACTGCTTGGAGCGACCTTGCGGACCCGCGTTACTACGGGCAGATCGCTCTGAGCGATCCAGGCAAAAGCGGTTCAGTGACGAAGGCGCTGGAAATGCTCATCCAGCAGCAGATGCAGCTGGCGTATGAGCGCCTGAAAGCCGTGCCGAAGTCCAAGCTGACTCCGGAACAACTGGAGACGCAGGCCGTGGCGGAAGGCTGGAGCGAGGGGTTGAGGCTGATCGTGCGCATCAGCGCCAATGCGCGCTACTTCACCGACTTCTCCACCAAAATCCCCCTTGAAGTTGCTCAGGGCGATGCTGCTGCGGGCATGTGCATCGACTTCTACGGTCGCTCGGCCGAAGAGAACGTGCGCAAGCCAGACGGAAGTTCGCGTGTGGGCTTCATCGCCCCAATGGGCGGCACCTCCGTCAGCGTGGATCCCATCGGCATGCTGCGTGGCGCGCCCAATCCGGAACTGGCCACCGCCTTCATCGAGTTCGTTCTGGGAGACGCCGGGCAGAAGCTGTGGAGCTTTCGCACCGGAGAGCCGGGCGGCCCGCAGCACCTGGCCTTGCGCCGCCTGCCGGTGCGGCACGATCTTTACACCCCTGAAAACATCGCCCGCATGAGCGATGGCAAGGAGGCCCCTTTTGAGAAAGCCGAGGCCTTCATCTACCACCCGGAACGCACCGCCGCCGCCTTCAGCGCCATCCGTTTCATCGTGCGTGTGATCTGCGTGGACTCGCACAATGAACTCCACGCCGCGTGGAAAGAAATCATTGACCATGGCATGCCCGAGCGCGCTGTGCAGGTGCTGGAAGACATGACGCGCGTGAAATACGAGGCCGCCATGGGCACGATCTCGAAGACCCTCTCCGCCCGCGACAAAGTGCAGGAAACCCGCCTGGCACGTGAGCTGGGAGATGCGTTTCGGAATCAATACATCAAAGCCAGAACGATGGCGCAGCGAGGGCTGTGAAAACCTGATCCATGTCCAAACTCCTCTCTTTTCTGATCTTTCTGGCGATGACGACGTTCTTCGCCTGCTTCTTCGCCTACCCGATCTGGGCGGCGCTGGAGGCGGCGTTTCGGGGGGCGAATCATCAGTTCACGCTCGAGTATGTGTTAGAGGTATTCATGAATGAACTCTATCGCGAGGGGCTGTGGAATTCGTTCATCATCGCGGTGTGGACGACGCTGGGTGCCCTGTGCCTGGCGCTGCCGCTGGCGGTGTGCTACGTGCGCTTTGCCTTTCCGGGGCGTGCACTGCTGAACTCGCTGGTGCTCATGCCCATGATCCTGCCGCCCTTTGTCGGAGCGATTGGCATCAAGGCGATGCTTGGGCAGGCGGGCGCCCTGAACAGCCTGCTCATCAGCTTTGGCCTCATGGATGCAGCACACCCGACGGACTGGCTGGGGCAGCACCGCATGCTGGGCATCATCATCATGGAGGTGCTGCACCTGTATCCCATCATTTATCTGAATGTTGCTGCGGCGTTGTCGAACCTGGACCCGGCTCTGGAGGAGGCGGCGGCCAACATGGGCTGCACTGCGTGGAGCCGCTTCTGCCGCGTGACGCTCCCGCTCATCATGCCGGGGGTGTTTGCAGGGGGGACCATCGTGTTTGTGTGGGCCTTCACCGAGATGGGCGTGCCACTGCTGTTTGACTACGACCGCGTCACAGCGGTGCAGATTTTCCGCAGCATCAATGACCTCAGCGGGAACCCCTTCCCCTACGCGCTGGTGGCGGTGATGCTGGTCTTCAGCACGCTGTTTTACCTGACGAGCAAACTCTTCTTTGGCAGCGCCAGTGCCGGCGGCGGCGGGCGTGCAACGACCGGGCGGGAGGCGATCACCCTGCCCACCGGTCTCGGCTGGCTCTGCACCGCGTTCTTTGCCGGCGTGACCTTCCTGGCGGTGCTGCCGCACCTCGGCGTGGTGCTGCTTTCTGTTTCCAAAGACTGGTACAACACTGTCCTGCCACAATCATTCACACTGCAGCATTACCACGATGCGCTGGGACATGAGCTCACTCTCTCCTCCATCGCCAACAGTTTGAAATACTCCGCGCTGGCGATGGTGGTGGCGCTGCTGCTGGGCATCGGCGTGGCCTATGTGTCTGTGCGCACCCGCATCTGGGGGCGGCAAATCCTGGACGCCATGGCGATGCTGCCGCTGGCAGTTCCTGGAATCGTCATGGCATTCGGCTATCTGGCCATGACGCGGGAGGGGCAGCCCTTTCATTGGCTGATGCTGGGGGAAGACCCCCTGCTGCTGCTCGTCATCGCGTATGCGGTTCGGCGCCTGCCGTACGTGGTGCGCTCTGCGGCTGCGGGTTTCCAGCAGGTCAGCCCCACCTTGGAAGAGGCCGCGCAAAACCTCGGCGCACGCCCGGAGAAAGCCCTGTGGCGCATCACCCTGCCCCTCGTCGCGCCCAATCTTGTCGCCGGTGGCTTGCTGGCCTTCTCTTTTGCCATGCTCGAGGTGAGCGACTCGATGATCCTTGCCCAGCAGGCGGCTCACTTCCCCATCACCAAGGCCATCTACTCCCTCGTACTCGCCCTCGGCAGCGGTCCCAACCTCGCCTCAGCCCTCGGTGTCTGGGCCATGCTCTTCCTCGCGGTAACGATCCTCGGCGCCGGCGTGATCTTGGGGAAGAAACTGGGGGCGTTGTTTCGGGGATAGGCTACCCACACGCTCTGCATGAAACCCAAGCGCCCCGTCAAAATCAAAACCTTCGAGCAGGCCTGCAAGTTCGTCTTGAAGGTGAAGACCTGCCTCATCTTTGGCTCGAAGGCCTCCGACCTCCCCAGCCTATGGGATGTCGTGGATCTGCCAGGCCGACAGCCCGGGCAGCCGGGATGGGGCGAGAAAGTGGAGGCCGTCTGGGGTTGGAAGAACGAGCTGCCGGCGCAATTTCCCGATGAGATCTTTTACGGCAAACTGCCGGGCGGGCTGGCGATGCTGATGAGCATCGAGCATTTGCGGGAGGTTCATTACCCGGCGCATCATCGCAAGATTTCCACCTGCAGCCCCTTGGCACGGCGGGCCTATGAGTTGATCCGCAGCGAGCCGCACACCACGGCGGAATTGCGCAAGGCGCTGTCTCCTTCGGGAACCCTTAGCAAGAGCAAGGTGGATGGTGCGCTGGTGGAGCTGCAGGTGACTCTCAACATCACGCGCTCAAATGAGCCGGGGCTGAAACGCGACACCTGGCTGCCTTTTGGGGAGCAGTATCCGGACATCGGAGGGGGGGAGGAATGAACCGCACGGACCGGCTTGTGGCCATGGTCATGCTGCTGCAATCACGCCGGGTCATCACAGCGGCGCAACTGGCGGGGCATTTCGAGATCACCGAGCGCACGGTGTATCGCGATCTGGCGGCGCTGGGTGAGGGCGGAGTTCCCATCGTGGGAGAGCCGGGGGTGGGCTACAGTCTGATGAGCGGCTACTGCCTGCCGCCGGTGATGTTTTCGCCGGAGGAAGCCTTTGCTTTCGTGACTGGCGGGCTGCTGGTGGAGCGCATGACGGATGCCTCCATGCGCGATGCGATCCGTTCCGCCATGGGCAAGGTCACAGCGGTATTGCCGTCGGGATTGCAGGGGCGCGTGGACCGCCTGCGCAAGACCATGGTGATCGGGGCTCGTGCTCCAACCAAAGGCAGCGTGCCTCTGACCACCGTCCAGCGTGCCATGGCGGAGGGTTGTGTATTGCGGCTGAATTACCTCGGAGCGGCACGTGGAGCACCTACCGAGCGTCTGGTGGAGCCGCTGGGGCTGGTCTTTTACATGGACCATTGGCACCTCATCGCCTGGTGCCGGCTGCGTGGAGACATGCGGGACTTCCGCGTTGACCGCATCGTCCGCTGTGAGACGCTGCCGGAGCCGATACCGCCACACCCGGGGTTCAATCTCCAGGAACATTTGGCCAGGTGCGTGGTGCCGGAGCGCTGCGAGTTTGCCGTCATCGAAGTCCCTGAATACCTCCTCGAAACGGTGCGCCGCTTCTGGGGGCCGACGATTGTGGAGGAACAAATCACCGGCAGGCGGGCACAAGTACGCTTTGCCTTCCGGGCCGAAGGATTGGACTACACCGCCCGCTGGTTGCTCAGCCTGGGGACGGATGCCGATATCCTTTTCCCAGAGGCACTGCGGGTCCGGGTGGGTGATTTGGCGCTGGCCACGGCAAAGCATCATCAGAAAAAGTGACGGGCCTCAAAACACTCCTGACATAGGGCTGTCAGTGGCCGGTGCGATGAATGGCGGGTGGTCGCAAAACAACAGCGCGATCCGCATTCACAAACCTACTTCCATCCACCTATGAACCCGCTTCCCGAACCAACCGTTTCCTTCTCCCTTACCTGCAAAAGTGCCGCCGCTGCGCTGGATTTTTATGCCCGCGCCTTCGGGGCGGTTGAGCTGTACCGCCTCTCCCCTGCCCCAGGTGTGGTGCCGCATGCCGAATTCATGATCGGCAACACCCGCATCAACATCTCCGATGAGTATCCACAGGGGCATGCCCACGCCATTCCTGAGGGTGGTCTGGCACCCTGCGTATTTTCGATTCAGGTCGATGACTGCGATCAAGCCTTCGCCCGCGCTCTCGCCGCCGGCGGCTCCCCGCTGAGTCAGTCCCGGGATCAGTTCTGGGGCAAACGCACCGCCATGGTGAAGGATCCTTTTGGCTACCGGTGGAGCCTCAACCAGCATCTTGAAGATGTGCCACCAGAGGAGCTGCTCAAACGGGCGCAGGCGTTTATGAGCGAGGGGGCCAAATAGGCCAAGGGTTCGTTCTGGAGTGTGGTTGTGCAGAGTGCCCGACTGGAAAAAGCCCGGCTGCGATCTCTGACACAACTTCACTCCCGACGCTTCGTTTTGAATTCCACTCCTGGAATCCGATTCTTTTGAAACGAAGAAGTAACGATGGATTGACGTGTATTTGAGTCCGTGGGGTTATTCACAGTTCACCAATGTAACGTTAATAACGTTTTCTTGACGTAACGGTGTTATTCCGATGAGAATGCGGGCCATGAGACGCCCTTGGATCAAGATCGAAACCTGCACGCCGGACAAGCCAGAAATCTGCAGCCTCGCCACCCAGATGAAAATGGACGAGGACACTGTGGTGGGAAAACTCGTTCGGCTTTGGTCCTGGGCAGAGTTAAACCGAATCAATCCTAACGACATTGGCGTTACCAAAGAGTTCATCGATAAGCTGGTGGGGCGAAAAGGGTTCGCCGCAGCGCTTGCCCAAACGGGGTGGCTGATGGAAACGAATGAGAAACTTTCGTTTCGTAACTTCAAACGTCACAACAGTCCCGTGGCACAGAACAAGGCCTTGACCGCTAAAAGAGTCGCTAGGCACCGATTGAGGAGGGCGGAAGCTCAAGAAGGTGAAACTTCTGATCCGTTACCGCAATCGCCAGCGACGGCCCCGAAGGCAAAAAGTAAATCGAAGACGAAGAAACCTGTTCCTAACGAAATTGTAACGGTTCGATCACTTCCTGATACACATGTTGACACACCAAAATGGACTGATGATTCGATACCTTCAGGTTATGTCAAAAACGTAATTTTAGAAGATAAAACTCTCGAAACTAAAGAAGAGAGTATCTCAATTCAAGAGCTGGAGAGTCTTGTGGACGTAACGATAGCTGAAGGTTCCACCATTGAAACAGGAGCCGACATTATCGAAACTCTGCTTACGCCGCAAGAGGCCCTGGCAGCTCTACAGGTTGAGGAAGTAGCACCTAAGAAGCGGCGCTCTAAGTCTGCAGTTGAGTCGGAGGATCAACCGATGTTGTTCTAAAACGCTGGGTGTGCAGGATGGAGTTTCGGTTGGAAACTCTCTAGACGTTACTTCTTCGGAAACAGTAGCGCGGCTGGCGGTATAGCCGAATGCCTCGCGGATCCCGATATCGTAACGGAGCAAGCGTTAAAAAAATCGGGTGTTCTAAGCTGATCTCAGGTGACGGAGGTAGGTGCGTCAGCGCGTAGAAATGCTGCCTTCTATTTTGATTAACAAATATTTAATATCAATGTGCCAGATACGGAGGTGAGTGCTCCGTTGATGAAACCAAAGATACCTTACTCTGTTGCACGGGCACCGTCGGAGATACCTGCGATTTTCTCACGCCACCTGTAGCGGGCTGCCCATGGGTTCGATTTGCGTTCCACCACATCGGCAATGACCTCGCCGAGAACGGGGGTGAATTTGAAAGCATGGCCGGAATCTCCAGCAGCAACGATCAGTCCGGGATGGTTGGGGTCGTGATCGATCCAAAAAGACCCGTCAAAGGTGTCGCAATACAAACAGACTCGGGTGGAGTGCAGCGGAGCCATGGCGAGGCTCGGAAAGGTTTCGCTGAGGAAAGCGCGGTAGCGATCCTCCTCTCCTGGCGGAAGAGTTCGGGGATCACCTGCATTCACCCGCCGGCCCGGTCCGTGATTGGCCACTTTGACAAGACCATCGGCATTTGCCGGAAATCCATACCACCCGGTTCGGCCGATATCCGCCCCCCAAACTGGAAACTGCGGGGGCGTGAATGGGCGCGGATCCTCCGGCTTGAAATGGAAGACGGTCTGGGCCGTCGCCCACATCACGCTCTGCAGCTGCGGCAGCAGGGCGGGCGTCCAGGCACCGGCTGCCACCAGAGTGGCATTGGCTCGCCAGGTGTGACCGGTGTCGGATGTGACGCCCGTGCAACGGCCGCCCTCGAACAATGGCCGGGGCTTCGACACATTGGAGTGGATGGCCACCCCGGCGGCGCGGGCTTCGGCGGCGAGACGAGCAATGACCCTCCCGCTTTCCACCCAACCTCCCGTAGGATTGAAATAGCCGTCCCGATAAACGGCATGGTTCCAAGCCGGGTGCAACTCGCGGAGCGTCCCAGCTGGGGTGCGGCGGAGAGGATGGCCGCGCTGCGAAATAAAGGAATGGCTGTCGTGTTCAAATCCCACTTCTTGTAAGGAATAACGCGACATCACAAGGAAGCCTGCTTCGTGATACAGCTCCTCTCCCCACCGCGCATTCCATTCACGCCAGCGTCGGATGCTGAGTTCGCCCATGGTCGTATGTTGTTCATCCTGAGCATAATCCATGCGGACCACTTTGCTTATGTCCGTGGAGGCGGCGTCTGGGTGAGGCAGTGAACCTTGGTCGATAAGAGTGATCTCCCAGCCGCGTTTACGCAATTCCAAGGCGGCGGCGAGCCCAAAGCAGCCGCCTCCAAGGACGAGAAGAGTTGAAGTATGGGGCATATTCATATCCTTTAGGCTGGCTACGGGCGAGACTGCCTTCACGCACATTACATGACATTCGGGAACAACAGGAATATCAAAATCTTGCTGGTCGCAGTTCATCTGGCGGTATTGCTCACGTGGGCCAAGGCTGCGGAGCGTGATCTACAGGCTCGTCTGACCACGCTGCCTGGTCTGAGTGCGGCAGGACAGCCTCCCAAGGCGACCGCATTTTCCCGCGGACTACAGGCGCTGGAGTCCAAGGACTACCCAACGGCGCTCGCGCAATTCGAGAATGCTGTGGCTGAAGCGCGGATTGACGCCATCCCCATCTGCTGGCTCACCGCCCAGTACAACGTCTGCCATACCCTCAATCTGCTGGGAAAGAAGGCTGAAGCGGTGCTGCGTGCGCGAGAAATGGTGAAAGCATGTGAGGCCTCTCTTGGAGCAGAGGATCCCATTACCAGCGAAGTCTTGGCTCATCTGGCCTTCCTTTTGAAAAACAACGGGCGCCTGACCGAGGCCGAGCCTGTCTATGCTCGGAACCTTGCATGCCTGGTGGAAAAGCACGGGGCGGACAGTTACTTTTCCGCCAGCGCCCGCACGCGGCTGGCCGATCTTTTGATGCTGCTCGGTCGCACGGAGGAGGCGGAGAGGCACCATCGCCAGGCGCTGGCTGCGGCGCAAACCTGCCTGGGCCAGGAGCACACGGACATCTGCTTTTTCATGACCCATCTGGCCTACTGCCTTCATATGGGAAAGAAGAGGCCGGAGGCCGCTGCGCTGATGGACAAGGCCTTCGCCATGGTGCAAAACACGGACGTCCTCAAGCTTCCCAACGCCACCTCACTCCTGCGGCGCCAGGCGGAGTTTTTTCGTGACAGCAGACAGCTGGGCAAAGCGCGGCTTGCCGGTCGTCTTTGCCTGACGCGCCTGGCATCGCGGGACGAGAGCAATCGCGCCCGCTTTTTTTACTATGACCGTGTCAAGGAACTGTATCATTCCATCCTCGTGGCGGACGGACTGAAACCGCAGGAGATCAAGAACCACCTGGCAGAGGTGGAGACTCAAGCGCAGGGAGATCGGTGATCAAGTCGTTAAGATCGACTGCCTCGGCTTTGGGCGGTTGCTGCGTTTCCCAGATCGAGCTAGAGTTCTGTACTGCTTGGGCTGCCTTCGTGCACCACGCTCTCAAAGACGGCCCCGCCAAGCAGGCGTTCGCCCTCGTAGAGGGCGCAGATTTGCCCGGGTGTCAGCGCACGCTGTGGTTCCGCATATTCGAGTTCTGCACGGCCACCGCCCAGGGGGCGAAAAATCGCATTGCCTGCCGGGCAGCGGTAGCGTGGCTGGGCTTGCAGCAGGCGTTCTTCGGTCAATGGAGCTCCGGTGGAGGAGATGGAATGCAGCGTGGCTTTGCGGGCCCAAAGCAACGGGGTGTCCGGGTTTTCGATGGCGACCACAAGTTCATTGGCAGCCGGGCGTTTGGCCACCACGACGTAGGCCTGCTTGTGGACAGGGCTGGCGACGCCGTGCCCCTTGCGCTGCCCCAGCGTGTAGAGATGCAGCCCCCGGTGCTCGCCCATCACCTTGCCTTCCAGGTTCACAATGGGGCCGGGTTTGTCTGGGACGAATGTCCGGAGAAAGTCCTCCATTTTCACCTGACCGATGAAGCAGATCCCCTGGCTGTCTTTTTTCTCCGCCGTCTTGAGGCCAAACTCGCGAGCATGTGCCCGGAGCTCCGGCTTCAGCAGATGACCGATGGGAAACTGGGCGATGCGCACCTGCTGCGGCTGCATCATGGCCAGGAAGTAGGTCTGGTCTTTGTTGGGGTCGGCACCGCGAAGAATGCTGGATGCTGGATCATCTAGCACCGAGGATCCGGCCTCTAGTTTCCGCGCATAGTGACCGGTGGCGATGGCCTCGAAGCCGTGCTCCTGGGCCCAGTCCCAGAGCACGCCGAATTTCATCTCGCGGTTGCACATCACGTCGGGGTTGGGGGTGATGCCGGCCTGGTAGCCTTCGAGAAGGTATTTCACAACCTTTTCACGGTATTCGGTCATGAGATTGACCACGCGGAACGGGATGCCAAGCTGTTTGGCCACGGCCTCGGCATCGGTGATGTCCTCCTCCCAGGGGCAGTGGCCGATGATGTTCTCCTCGTTGATCCAGTTCTTCATGTACACACCGGACACGTCATGCCCGGCGCGGACGAGCATGGCGGCCGCCACGCTGCTGTCCACGCCTCCGGACATGGCTGCGAGAATCTTCATCCGCTGAGAATCGGCGGCTGCGGCGTGGCGTCAATGGAGAGGCGCGTGGGAAATATATTCGAGAAATTCAGCTCGCTACGGAAGCGCGCGCACAGGCTCCACTGCGGCATTTTGAGCCGCGAATACTTGGATGGCAAAATGGAAGTGCTTTGCGACATCGGATCAGTGCGTCTAATGGCGTGGATGAGAACTTCCATGCTTGGGTCCGTGCTAGCTTTTGCCCTCCTGCTTTCCTCCTGCTCCTCCCGCAACTCCCTCCCTGCGCTGATGGTGAAGCGACTGGCCTGGATGGATGAGGTGGCAATGGCAAAGCAGCTTCAGAAGCTGCCCATTACAGACCCGAAGCGCGAGACGGAACTGCTGAATGCGATGACGCAGCGCGGTGTGGCGGCGGGCCTGCAGGAGACACAAGTGCGTGGCTTTTTCACCGGGCAGATGCTGGCGGCGAAAGTGGTGCAGGAAGAGTGGCTGCGAAAGCACCCGCAGGGCGTGGCATCCTCTGTGAAGGTGCCCAGTCTCACCCAGACAGTGCGCCCGGCCTTGGACGAGATTAGCACAAAAATGATCGCTCAGCTCGCAAAGCCACGCACGGCTGAAGGGAAGGCTGCGGTCGTCCGCAAGGCAAAGCGGGGGCTGACGAAGGCGGGATATTCGGAGGCGGTCAAGCAGGCGGCACTGAAAGGCCTGCGGGAAGGATTGCAGGAGTAGGCCAGGCTGGCATTGACTTTCTGTGGCTGGACTGGCACACACGGAAGGATGCGACTGATGGAAGCTCTTGGGAAACCCTGGCTGGCGCGGCTGATGCGACAGCGGGGACTGTGCCGTGCGCTACTGGTGGCGGTCGCGGTGCTGACCGTGGCTGCGTGGATGCGGTGGCCGCTCTGGCCCTGCACCTTTGCGGAATTCACCGGCCTTCCCTGCCCCGGCTGCGGACTCACGCGGGCTACGTCTGCTCTGCTGCATGGGGAGTGGCGGAGTTCTTGGCGTTTTCATCCCTTTGCAGCCGGCTTTTTGTTCGGGGGCATGTTTGTGGCTGCGGGGGCATTGTTACCGGCAAAGTGGGTCGCGAGCATCGCCGCCAGCGTGGAGAGCATCGAAAGACGCACTAAACTGGCTGCGATCTTTTTGGTGGCGGTGCTTTGTTTTGGCTTGCTGCGCATGGTGGGATTCTGGTATCAGCCAGAAGTCGGGAATTTCTCAGGTCGCTTTTTGACGAGACCTGCAGTGTCTCCGGCGGATAAAGCAGGAAATTAATATCGACCAACCCACCCCTTACTCACTCATCTTATGGAACCCACCGTCCCCTCGTCTGCCGCAGCCAGTTTAGGCATGTCTTCCATCGCTCTTATGGTGCTGGGGCTCATCTGCCTTGTTTGCTGGATCAAGGTGCTCATCGCCCTCTTCAAGAATGCGGGAGCGGGCTTGGGTATACTGGGCATTTTTTGCAATATTTTCGCGTTCATCTGGGGCTGGGTTAAAAGCGGTCAGCATGGTCTGAAGGGAACCATGATCGTGTGGACGCTTGCCTTCGTGGCTTTTATTGGCGTCTGGGGCTTTGCCGCCAAGAGTTTAATCGAAAGTCCCGAATTCAAGAAAGGCTGGGAAGACGGCCAGCGCCAGATCCGCGAACAGCAGAGGATGCAGCAGCCGAACTGATCGGAACAACATCGTAAGTTGTCTGTGCAGACGCCATTCCTTCGCGGGGATGGCGTTTTGCTTGGGCCGGCGCAGAACCCCGGCTTGATCTTTGCCAGCGCTGCATTCAGATGAGGGATGGAAGAAAAGATTCAGAAAGTCCCCACTGGCGAGTTCCACTCCGGCTACGGCTGCATCATCATGAGCGCAGTCGTTGTCGTCTTTGGCTTCATTGTCTGGTGGAGCTACTACACGCTGAACACGATGAATGCGGCCATCGACGAGTTTACGCAAAAAACTCCGGTCAAGCTGGCCGAGATAACGCCCGTGCCTGACCTGCAGGCCAGGCTCACCGAGTTTGCCGCCCAAGCCACTGCGGGCAAGCCGGCCGCGCTGAAGCTTTCCGTGGCAGATCTCAACGCCCTGGTCCTGATGGCACCTTCCGAGGCCAATGGCAGCTACAAAGACATGCTGCGGGTGAAATCCTTCAATGCCGGGAAGCAGGTGATCACCACCGACACCAGCATGCCCATGAACACCAAAAACTTCACGGATGGCAGCAAACGCTACCTTGTAGGCGAGATCGATTTTGCCTTGGAGATGACTGAAATGGGGCCGGACGCAAAGCCTGTGGCCATCCGTGTGCCCGGCAAGACGGTGCTGGAGGAGATGGTCAAAGGCATGGCAATGTATGGCTGGCTCGGTCCCTACCAGAATGACGCTACGACCAGCCCGGTGCTGAAGGCGATCAAGAAGGTCAAGGTGGAAAGCGATGGTGTGGTGGTTTCGACAGAAAAGTGAGACCATCGCTCAAATGGAAGGAGACGGTTCGGCTGCGGTCGATTTGCCTCAGCGGAGCGCCTTGACTTCATGACCTTCCTTTGACCTCTTGGGGGCGCACCATGACCACCCTTCCCCAGCACCCCAATCCCTGGCAGACCGTTTCCACCCTGGAGACTTATGCCAACCCGTGGATCCGCGTCCGGGAGGATCAGGTGATCAAACCGACGGGCGGACCGGGCATCTACGGAGTGGTGGAGTATAAAAACATCGCCGTCGGGGTCGTTCCCATCGATGACGAAGGATATACGTGGCTGGTCGGCCAGTGGCGGTACTGCCATGGGCGCTACGAATGGGAGATCCCGGAAGGCGGCTGCCCGGCGGGAGAATCTCCGGCGGAGACCGCACGGCGTGAACTGAAAGAGGAGACGGGCATCACAGCCGGGAAAATCGAGCCGCTTCTCAGAGGCATTCAGCTCTCGAATTCCACCACCAACGAGGTGTGCGACATTTTTGTGGCGACGGAACTATCTCACGGCGAAGCCCAGCCGGAAGACACTGAGCAGCTTGAAGTGCTGCGGCTTCCCCTAAGCGAAGCCGTGCAAATGGCCCGCGACGGCCGGATTCGGGACAGTGTGAGCGTGCTGGCCCTTCTCTCGGTGGCGGGGCGGCCCGTATAGGTCGGAGACGCCGCCAGCTGTGCGAGCAGAGGATGAGAGAATCATTATTTAGAGCACTGCGCCATTGGTGTCCTCGAAAATGAGGACGGCACGCTCCATGATTGCAGCTTGCCAGCGAGGGCGGTTTTGGATACTCAACAGGCTTATAAAAGTCTAAAGGCTACCTTTGAATGACGTCCGCCATCCCTCCGCGAATCTTTTGGTTGTTTGGTCCACCCGAGGCTGGCAGGTCCCAACTGGCGAAAGCATTGCAATCTCACCTGCGCTCGTGTGGCTGCCCGGCCACGTGCCTGGACGGCGGAGAACTCAGTGAAGGATTGTGCCGGGATCTGGGTTCCTCCGAAGCAGACCAACTCGAAAAAGTACGCCGCGGCGCCTACCTGGCGGAATCCCATGCCGCCGGTGGAAATGCAGTCATCTGCTCCTTCCGAACTCCGCAAGAAAAGCATCGTGAAATGGTGCGCAAAATATTGGGAGACCGCGTCTGCATGATCTATGTGCGCTGCACGGTGAAGGGTTGCAAAGTTTGTTCTGGCAAGAAGTCGCGAACTTCACGCTTAGAGGAAGATGGGAGAACGTTTGAGGTCCCTGCGGAGGCTGATGCCGTGATATCCACGCACAGCCGGGCCGCCATCTCGGCACTGCTGGCACTTTGCAAGGTCACTGCTCCAGACTCCTCGGGCGCTGCAAGCAGAGGTGCCAGCCCCAAAACCACCGACACAGAAGTGGACAAAAAAGAACTCTCGGTCCGTGAGAGCGAAGTGCTGGGCCTGCTGATTCAAGGGCTGCGGCACAAAGAGGTGGCCGAGCGCCTGGGCATCTCCACCACGACGGTGCGTACGCACATCGAGCGCGCATGCCGCAAGCTGTCCGCCAGCTCCCGCACCGAGGCTGTGGCACGTTTTGCGGCGATGGGGCAGAAGGTGGCAAAAGAGGAAGGGAAGCGCTGAGAAAAGCGGCCGCTATATTAAATATGCGCTGCAAAGCCAGCGTGCTGCATCCTGCCTGCACCATTGTTCATCCCCTGCCCCACCCGCATTATCCGGCAAGCAAAACCCTTGTCCTCGCCGCCGCCGAGTGTCAGAGTAAGACCGCATGAACAACGAGCAACTGAAGCAACTGAAGGCAATGGTGGAAGAAGCGGGCGATCTGCCTGAGGCGGCAAAGGTCAGGCTACTGGAAATACTGGGGCAGCAGGAGGCGGAGGTGGAATCTTCCCAGCCGGAGGGAGCTTCGGAGGTGCAGGGAAAGCTCCTTTCCTCCGTCGAGGAGTTTGAGGCTGCACACCCGGAGGCAACCTCCTTTATGGGACGTCTGGCCACGACCCTGGCAAACATGGGCATTTGAGCCGGGTTTTTGGGCAGGATGGATTGGGTTTTAAAGGGCTGGAGTGGCCGAAAAATCCCCCTTCCCTTAAAAGAACTGTAATCCGGCTTTGACAGCACTTAGGAGGCGTGTAGTATCGCGCCCCCTTTCCCCAGAGGAACGTCGCCATGCCAAACACACAAGTCATTCTCAAAGAACAAATCAAAGGCCTCGGAGCCGAAGCTGATGTCGTCAGCGTGAAGCGCGGTTTTGCGCGCAATTTCCTGCTTCCCCAGGGCAAGGCCTATGAAGCCACCAAGGGCAACCTTCGCCACACCGAACGCCTCAAAGCCGTGCGTGCCGAGCGTGAGGCCAAGGAAGTTGCCGAAGCTGAGAAGCTGGCCTCCAAGCTGAAGAAGGTGAAGCTCAAGCTCACCCTTTCCACCGGTCAGGGTGGCAAGGCTTTCGGATCCATCACCACGATCGACATCGCCAAGGCGCTCTCCGAAGAATCCAAGATCGACATCGATCGCCACATGATTGTGCTGGAGAAGCCGATCAAGAACACCGGCAGCTTCGAAGTTCAGGTCAAACTTGGCCACGAAATCACCGCCACCGTCAAGCTCACGGTTTCCGCCGCTGGCGAAGCCGCCCCTGCGGAAGAAGACGCCGCAGCGTAAGAACGGTCAAAATATTAAACGGAAAGCCGCTTGGTGTAAAACCAAGCGGCTTTTTGTTGTGCTCAGGAACCAGCCTCGACCGTGCTCTGCCGTCGGCGTGGCCCCGGCACCCACCCTGAGTGTCTGGCTTTGACCCACATGATCTTGCGCCCTTTAAGAGAATAGGCTTAGCGCCTATTTCGGAGTTTTAGGTATCACTCCCCCGGCGTTAAACGCTACAAAGCGTTCGACTAAATCCATTGTCAAATTAACTAAAGTCGTCTAAACCGTGGTTAGGAATTTCTTTACCATGAAAGACGCAGCATTTCCACGCTCTCCTTATCTGGGAGCGTTCCACCTTTGTGCAACGTGGCTCGCGCTCACCTGCCCCGTTACGGCGCAGCCTCCCTCCCCCGTTCCTGTCATCGCTCCACCCGATGCGCGGAGCGAGACATCTGGACTTCTCCCCTTACAAGCCATTCCTCAGGCAGCCATAGCGCCCGACATGGCTCCTGCTGGACAGATTGGTCCTGCATGGATTCCCATCGGACCGGCGGCCACCATTGGAGGACAGGTAACAGTCCCGCCAAACAATGAAATCGGTGGGGCGGTGCAGTCCGTGGCCATTCACCCCACGAATCCGGACATCATGTATGTCGCGACGGTAAATGGCGGCGTCTGGAAGACGACAAACGGTACTGCAACGAGTCCATCTTGGACACCGCTGATGGACACGGTGCAGTCGCTTAACATGGGCGCGCTGGAATTTGACCCGACCGACGCTACCTATCAAACGTTGGTGGCAAGCAGTGCACGAGAGAGCAGTCTGGGAGGCCAGGGCGGCGGCCGTATCGGCGTATTGCGCACGACAGATGGCGGAGCCACGTGGTCGGTTCTTAGCACAAGCTTGTTTGTAAATGAGAACCTCAGCAGCGTGGCGGCACGTGGAACGGTCATTCTGACGGCGTCGGATACCGATTATACTTCCGGCTTTTTCCCGGCCAACGGCAGCGGTCTCTTCCGCAGCACGAGTACAGGAGCATCATTCACGCTGGTTTCGGGCACCAACGGACTGCCTGCCGGGCCGATCAGCGATCTGATCGGAGATCCCTCAAATCCCAGCCGATTCTTTGCCGTGGTGCGTACCGTGGGGGTCTTCCGAAGTGATGACACTGGCGCAACGTGGACTAACGTGACCGGCAACATCACTGGATTCTCCACCAGTGTTGTGAAGTCGGAGATGGCCTTGTTTAACAACGGCACCAACTCTGCGCTTTACATTGCTCTGCTGGGCTCGAGCGCGCCGTTAAGTCTCTGGCGCTCCACAACGCTCGGCACGACCTGGACCCAGATGGACACGCCGAGCACGGGCGGACAGACGAATGTGCACTTCTCCATCGCGACAGACCGCAACGATCCCAAGTATGTGTATGTCGGCGGCCAGAGCGGCCGTTATCGCGGGGATGCGACTGCAGCGGCGGGCTCGCAGCTGACGAGCCTGCACTCGCCGAATTCCAGCAGCACGACACCGCACGCGGACTCGCGCGAGATGTTCTGCTCTCCGGACGGCACGCTGGTGGAAACGAGTGATGGCGGCATTTATCGTCGTCCAAATCCGACGAATAACACGAGTGCCTGGAATTCGGCCAACGGTAACCTCGCCTGCTTTGAGGCCCATAACGTGGCCTATGATGCGGTCAATCACATCGCCATGCTCGGCGCTCAGGACAATGGCTGCCACATCCAGCTTTCGAGCACGAACACCGTGTGGCAATGGATCAGCGGAGGTGACGGTGGAGCGGTGGCGATTGACGACACGAGCACGGCGAACACCTCGATCCGCTACGGCAGCTCTCAAAACTTGGGCGGATTTTATCGCAAAACGTACAATGCATCCAATGTGCTGCAAAGTACCGTCAGCCCGGCTTTGACGGTATTGAACGGCGGGCCGGCGATCAGCGGATCTTTCTCCACGCCGATCCAGTTGAACAAGGTGGATGCCACACGTCTGATCATCGGCGCCAGCAACGCTGCGTACGAGTCGCTCAACCGCGGTGACACGGTGACAGCGCTTTCCCCGACCTCCAGTGTGAACGGATCGAGCAGCACGGGCGGTCCTGTCGCCTATGGTGGCTGGCTCAATGGAACACCCAATCCGGACATCCTTTACTATGGCTCGGGCTCGACTGTTAAGATCCGCACGACTTCCGGAGGCGCGGTTTCGAGCACGGCAGCCGCATTCCCCGGCGGAACGGTGCAGGACATTGTTTTGGATCGCAATGACTACCGTCATGTGTTTGTGGCCGGGACGTCCTCGGTTTATCACAGCCCGGACTCGGGCGCGACGTGGATCAATATCACGGGCGATCTGACAGGTGTCGGCGTGACGCGTACGCTGGAGTTTTTCAAACTCTACGGAACGGACTGCGTGGCCGTGGGAACAGACCTGGGCCTGTATGTCTCATTCGTGAATAATCTGGGTGTGTGGCAGAAGCTTGGCACGGGCTTTCCTAACGCGATCTGCTTCGACATGACCTACAGCGTGGCTGACAGTGTGCTCGTGGTCGGCACGCTGGGACGCAGCGTCTGGAAGCTTCCGATTCAAACAACACCGCTCAACTACCTGACCATCTCCCTGACGAGCAACACGGCCACCGAAGGCGATGCACCTCTGACGGCCATGGTCACGGCTGTGCCGACGCCCACGAGCGACCTGACGGTGTCGCTGACTTCGAACGACATTTCGGAAGTGCAGGTTCCCGCGACAGTGACGATCCTGGCCAATCAATCCAGCGCCAGCTTTGCAGCGACCGTGCTGGATGATGCGCTGCTCGACGGCACGCAGACCGCCACGCTCTCCGCGAGCGCAACGGGTTACTTTGGTGGAACGAACACGCTGACGGTGCAGGACAATGAAACAGCAACCCTGACGGTGAGCATGCCCGCAAGCGCTACGGAAGGGTCAGGAACCGTGCAGGGCACGGTGACGATGAGCGCTCCTGCTGACAGTCAGGTGACTGTCAGCCTCGCGTCGAATGACAGCACCGCGGCCACGGTGCCCGCGACCATGACCATCGCGGCAGGCCAGACTTCTGGCACATTTACGATTACAATTGTCGATGACAACAAGATCGACGGCACCCAGAACGCGACCATCTCTGCGAGTGTGGCGAACTGGACAACCGGGAGCGCCTCCATCGCGGTGCTGGACAATGAAACGACGACCCTCAGTGTTTCACTGCCGGCCACGGTGCTGGAGGGCGGCACGGGGACGGGCACCGTCTCCATTCCTGGTACCTTGACCACCGGGCTGACGGTTTCGCTCTCATCAAACATCACATCGCGACTCACGGTGCCTTCCGCTGTCACCATTGCAGCGGGCAGTACTTCGGCGACGTTCACAGCGACGGGAGTGAACAACTCGCTGCTCGATGGCAGTGCCACGGTGACGGTGACTGCGACGGCATCTGGTTTTACCAGCGGGTCGGGAACAACGACTGTCCTCGACAACGACGTTCATCATTATGTTTGGAACACCGTCGGGTCGCCCCAGGGGCGCGGCGTTCCCTTTACGGCAACGATCACGGCGCAGTCCATCGACAACTTAAACATCTCCAGCTACACAGGCACGGCCGCGCTGACAGCCAATGGGACGAGCGGCGCTGATTTGATCTCGCCCACCACGACGACGGCTTTTGTGGCTGGCACTTGGACGGGCAGCATCACGGTAAACAGTTTCGACACCAATGTGGTGCTGACGGCAAACGATGGCTCGGGACATACAGGAAGCAGCAATGCCTTCAACGTGTCCACCGGCCCATTGCATCACTTTTCCTGGAACACGCAAAGTGCACGTGGGGTAAACACACCTGCGAGTGCCACGATCACGGCGCAGGACGCCGGCAACAATACCGTTACGAGTTTCGCAGGCACCGTGGCATTGAGCGGCCTGGCAGCCAACCCGGCGGGCTCGTCCGTGGTGATTTCAGAGGTCAACACGAACACCCCTGATGAAATTGAGTTCACCAATGTGGGGCTCACTCCGGTGAGCATCGGCGGCTGGACCATTGTATACTGGGACTACGATACAGCTGCAACGGCTTCCAAGTCGTTCACGATCCCTGCCGGCACGACACTTGGAGCAGGACAGATATTCCGGCTCACAGAATTTGGCACATCACCCGGCACTTTCCCGCAGTTCTACACCGGGGCAAACATCAACTGGACTTCTGGCACAACTGACAATGTGGGGGTGATGCTGCGGGACGCGAGTGGCGGGATCACGGACTTCATGTGTGCGGCGGGCCTGACAGCCTCCAGCATCACATCGCCCGTCACCATTCCGACGACCCAATGGTCAGGAGCTCCCGTGGCTGCGCCTTCTGATCCAAGCTTCAGCTACGTGCGTACGGGCAGCTCTGACTTAAACACTTCCGCAAACTGGACGACGGCAGCGCCGGGCATCGGAACATTAAACTCAGGACTGACAATCCCGTTTCCATCCTCGACGCTGGCAGTTCAGGTAAATCCAACGGTTAGCGGCAGTTTCTCGTCGGGTGTCTGGACGGGCAATCTCACGGTGAACCAGATCGCCAGCCAGATGAAGCTGCGCGCGGATGATGGATCAAGCCATACCGGAGACAGCTCCTCGTTCGACGTTACCGGGACGCTTTCCTTGAGCGTGCCTTCCAGCGCCCCGGAGAACAACCCGCCGGTGACAGGGACAGTCACCGTGTCATCTCCGCCTGCGGGGAATCTGGTCGTTGCACTTACGAGCAGTGACATCACCGCTGCGACGGTGCCTGCGACGGTTACGATTTTGGCAGGGCAAACCAGCGCGACGTTCTCGATTACGCTGGTGGACGATTTGAACATCGACGGCACGCAGGTGGCCACCATCACCGCCCATCTGTCGAACTGGACGGATGCGACAGCGAACATCAACGTGCTGGATAATGAAACACTCGCCCTGGCCTTGTTTCTTCCTGGGGCTGTGACTGAAGGATCGACGGCCACCGGGACTGTTTCCGCCTCGGGCGCTGTGGCAAATGATCTGGTAGTCTCGCTGGCCTCAAACACGACTTCTCGCCTTACCGTGCCTGCCACGGCCACGATCCTGGCCGGATCGTCTTCAGCGACGTTCACTGTGACCGGCGTGGACAATGCGCTCACAGATGGCAGCGCGCCGGTCAATGTGACGGCCTCGGCCAACGGCTACACCGGTGCGAATGCGAATACGACCGTGCTCGACAATGACGTGCATCATTACGGCTTTGCCAGCATTCCATCGCCCCAGACGAAGGGCGTCGGCTTCAGCGTAAGCATCACGGCTTACGAGCTCGGCAACAATGTGATCGCCACATACAACGGCACGCCAACGCTCACGGCGACGGGCACTGGGGGCGCGAACGCCATCTCTCCGGGCAATGCGAGTGGTTTCATCAACGGTGTATGGACCGGACAGGTGACGGCGTTCATCACGGACACCAATGTGACTCTGTCCGTCAGCGACGGTTTGGGACATTCCGGATCGAGCAATGCATTCGACATCATCAATCCGGTAAACGTTCTGACGGTGGTGGAACCGTTGACACCCGTGAGCTTGAGCGTGGGGCAGAATCCGCGTGCGCAACTGATCACCGGCGCAGATAGCAACTTCTATGGCACCACCGTTTCCGGCGGCAACAGCAACCAGGGCAGCGTCTATAAAATGACGACGTCAGGAGTCATCACCACATTGGTGAACTTTTATGGTGCGAACGGGATGCAGCCCAATGCCGGACTCATTTTGGGAAGTGACGGCAACTACTACGGCACCACCACTTCCGGCGGTGTGAACAACCTGGGCACCGTTTTCAAGATGACTCCAGGGGGAGTACTAACCACGCTGGTGCATCTGACGACCACCAGCGGCACCGCTCCGCGTGCTCCGCTGCTGCAAGCGGCAGATGGCAACTTCTACGGCACAACCAGCGGTGGCGGCAGCAGCAGTTTTGGCACGATCTTCAAGATGACGCCCTCAGGGGTGCTTTCGGTGCTGGTAAATTTCACGGGAACCACCAGCACGGCTTATGGTTCTTCCTGTCAGGCAGGACTGATCCAGGGGGTGGATGGAAATCTCTATGGTGTGACTTCCACTGGCGGCAGCGGTGGTGGCAATGGCACGGTATTCAAAGTGACCACCAGTGGAACCTTCACGTCTCTGGCTTCGTTCACCGGCACCACTGGCACCGTCATCGGTGCCACGCCGCTGGCAGCCTTGGTGCAGGGCAGCGACGGAAACTTGTACGGTACCACAAGTGCGGGCGGCAGCGGCACGTCTCTAGGCTCCGTCTTCAAAATTACGACCGCCGGGGTGTTTACGAGTTTGTTCAGCTTTACCGGTACCACCGGCTCCTTCCTGGGGTCGAGTCCGCAGGCAGCGCTGGTGCAGGCGAGCGATGGCACGCTGTGGGGCAGCACATCCGGTGGCGGCACAAACAGCGTCGGCACATTGTTCAAGACGACCACATCTGGAACATTCACGAGTATTCGCAGCCTGGTCTCCAGCTCGGACGGTTCCACTCCCATCGGGGCCCTGAAATTGCACAGTGACGGCAACTTCTACGGTATTTGCAACAGCGGCAGCACCCAGTCTCGCGGAAGTGTGTTCAGCTATAACCCGACGAGCAGCACCTTCACCCGTTTGTATAGTTTTGTGGTCAGTCCTGCTTATTTCAAAAACCTCATTCAAGCCAGCGATGGGAATTTTTACGGCGGCACCGCGAATGGAAACGCCGGCTTCAACAGCGTTTTCAAGCTCACACCGGCCGGCGTCTTGACCACGCTCGCGTCGTTCACTTCCAACAGTTTTGCCGCTCCCTACCTGCTTCAGGGCGCCGATGGAAATCTTTACGGGGCTGTGCCAACGGAAGGCACCTACGGCCAGTTGTTCAAGCTGACCACAAGCGGTTCCAAGACGACCCTTGTGTCGTTCACCAATACTTCAGGTTCGTTTCCGGGCAGCGCTCCCATCACGGGACTGATGCAGGACACCGATGGCACTCTGTTTGGCACCACGTCTTCGGGTGGCACTGGCGGGGGCTTCGGCACGGCCTACAAGGTGACCACAGGAGGAACGTTTACTTCCCTGGCGTCGTTTACCAACACTTCTGGAGCGGCCGTGGGAAACTCGCCCCCCTCGCGACTCGTGAAGGGGACGGATGGGGCCTATTATGGAACGACTACCAATGGAGGAACAGGTGGTTTGGGCACGATCTACAAAATCAGCGCCGCCGGTGTTTTCACTAACGTCGTTCAGTTCACCGGCACCACCGGCAGCTTTCCCGGAACCAATCCAAACACGACCCTGCTGCTGGCGGGCGATGGCAACTTCTATGGCACCACCACCAGCGGAGGCACTGGTGGATTTGGCACCCTTTTCAAGCTCACTGCGGACGGCACGGGAGTGTTTACTTCGCTGGTGAGCTTCACGAATACGAGCGGCTCATTCCTTGGCAACGCACCTTCGACCAACCTGGTGCAGGGCAGCGACGGAAACATCTACGGCACTACGACGGGCGGGGGCTCGGGCGGCGGCTTCGGCACGGTCTTCAAAATCACACCCGGAGGAGTTTTCACTGCTCTGACGAGCTTCACCGGCACCACAGGCACCGTGCCCGGCACTTCTCCGCACGGCACGCTGCGGCAGGGGGCTGATGGCTTTTTTTATGGAACGACCTCCTCGGGCGGTCTCTATGGAATAGGAACGGTGTTCCGCGTCAGCTCCACCGGCAGCTTCCAAAGCCTCTATGCATTTGGCAGCAACAACGACGGCGGCTCGCCGAACATAAACGGCTCAAATCTTTACCCAGATGCCTACCGTCTCGTGGCAGGCTCGGATGGCTACCTCTACGGGGTGAATGGATCATCGGTCTTCCGTGTGCATCAGCAGCCTGCGGCGCAGACCATCTCCGTGACGGGGCTCACGCCGACAGGCGCCACTTTGAGCGCAAGCGTGATACCGAACCAAGACCTCGCGACGGCGTCCTTCCAATACGGGCTGAACACGAACTACGGTTCGCAGACGGCGTCACAAAATCTCGGCGTGGGAACTGCCTTCACGCCGGTGACTGCGGCGCTCACGGGCTTGCTGCCCGGAGTGGTGTACCACTACCGCCTTGCCACGGTGACCCCGCAGGGTACGTTTTACAGCGCGGATCAAACCTTCGCGACGACCGGTGCACCGCAGGTGATCACCGGCTCATTCCCAAATGCCGCGCAGACCGGCTTTTCGTTGGACGGGGTGGTCAATCCTCTGGGCACGGCCACGACCTATTACTTCGAGTATGGCGAAGACACGAGCTATGGCGAGCAAACCACGGTGCAGAATGCTGGCAGCGGCATCGCGGCATTGCCCGTGAGCGTGACGGTGAATGATCTGCTCCCCGGCACAACGTATCATGTGCGTCTGGTGGCGGCCAACAGCTTCGGCATCAGTTATGGCGACGACCAGATCATAAAAACGCCCGACGCATTTACCACCACGCTGGGTGATGAAGAGATGGAAGAATTCGAGGAGGGCAACATCAACTGGGATGAGTGGGCAACGGGCGCGGCGGCGGCGGCCACATTCGGGACAAACACGCTGCAGACGATCTCGCAGTATCTGAGCACTGGCACAACACCGCTGGCACCGCTGTTCAAGGGAAGTGACGGTTACTTTTACGGCACCACTGCCACAGGCGGAACGTTCGGAACTGGCGGTGCCATCTTCCGTGTTTCCCAGGGCGGAACTATGACGACGCTGGCAAACCTGTATGGCACGGCCAACAACAGCTTCACCGGCTACAATCCTCAGGCGACGCTTGTGAGTGCCCCTGACGGAAACTTCTACGGAACCACCGTGGACGGCGGCACGTCCAGCAACTACGGCTGCGTCTTCCGCATGACCCCGGCGGGCGATGTCTCGGTGATGGTCACATTCAACAACACTGGCTATCCCTATGGTTCCGATCCTGTGGCATCGCTCACCGTCGGGCCTGACGGGGCACTCTATGGCGTGACGCAGAACGGAGGCACCGGATCTTCCGGCACCATTTTTAAAATCACGACGGGCGGGACGTTCACCACCCTCGTCAGTTTCACTGGCAGCACGGGTTCTTATCTCGGCTCCAGTCCGCGTGCCGCTCTTACCCTCGGCGTGGATGGAAACTTCTACGGCACCACCGCATCGGGCGGGAGTGGCGGCTCTGGGACCATCTTCAAGATGACTCCTGCAGGCGTGCTGACCACGCTGGTGCAGTTCACCGGCACCTCGGGCACTTACCCTGGCTCCACGCCCCTGGCGGCGCTTGTGCAGGGGACGGACGGAGTGCTCTACGGCACCACGAGCCTGGGTGGCGCAAACAATCTGGGCACCGTTTTCAAGGTCACTACAACCGCGACCTTCACCTCGCTCACGGCGTTTTCCGGCACGACGGGAAGCGTGCTCGGCTCCCTGCCAAAAGGCGCGCTCGTGCAGCTCTCTGACAGCAACCTTTACGGTACTACACAAACCGGCGGCTTGAACAACTTTGGCACCATTTTCCAGATAACGCCTGCCGGCGTCCTCAATACGCTGGTAAACTTGACCGGTGCTACTGGCAGCGCGCTTGGCGCGACCCCGCAGGGTGCGCTCGTCACCGGTACGGACGGTTCGATGTATGGCACCACGAACACCGGTGGCCTCAACAATGCAGGGACGATCTTCAAATGCTCGAGCGCAGGGTTGTTTACCACGTTGGTAAACTTCACTGCGGCGCCATCCGTGGGACGTCTCATTCAGGGAGGCGGTGCCCAGCTCTACGGCGCGACGTTGGGCGCTGGCGGTGCTAATGGCTACGGCACCCTTTTCTCCGCTCCGACTGCGGGTGCGCCCCAGACGCTTGCCACCCTGGCGCCAGTGTCCGGCACCACTGCTTTAAATGCGAGAGCGGGCCTCGTCCTGGGGGCGGATGGAAACTACTATGGCACGACCCAGACCGGTGGACTGCTCAACAACGGTTCTGTCTTCAAGCTCACGCCAGCGGGCGTTTATACAACGCTCATCAGTTTCACGGGCACCAGCGGCGCCAATCCTGGTTCGAGTCCGCTGGCGGCACTCGTTGCCGGTTCCGATGGTAATTTCTATGGCACCAACGCCAGCGGCGGAACCAGCAGCGCCGGAAATGTGTTCATGATGACTCCGGCTGGAACGCAGACCATCCTCGCCACATTCACAGGAACCACGGGTGCCACCCTCGGCAGCAGTCCGCAGGGACCGCTGATCCAGGGCAGTGACAACACCTACTACGGAACAACGACTTCCGGAGGCAGCGGCGGTGGTTTTGGCACGGTGTTCAAGGTCACGTCTGGCGGAGTGTTTTCCAATCTCGTCAACTTCACCGGAACCACGGGGGCAGTTCTTGGTACTTCCCCAACTGGGGTCTTGGCGCAGGGAGCGGATGGCGCCTACTATGGTGTCACGAGCAGCGGTGGCCTGAGCAACTTGGGCACAGTCTTCAAAATGACCGCCGCCGGTGTATTCACCAACCTGGCAAGCTTCACCGGCACCACTGGCAGTCTGCTGGGTTCATCACCGACCGGGGGGCTCTTCGCCGGGCCTGATGGCTGTTTGTATGGAGTTACAATCGGAGGAGGAACGTACAACCTCGGTACTCTCTTCAGAGTCACCCCTGATGGTGTCGTGTCATACATCTATTCATTCACGGGGCGCAATGATGGCATCACGCCGAACCTCGGTCTTTTGCTGGCAAGCGACGGATTCTTGTACGGCGGAAATTCCACGGGCATCTACAAAGTCAACCCGCCACCGGTCGTGCTCGCGTTGCCAGCCACCGATGTCACCGACACGACCGCAACGATCAACGGCTCCATCACCGGAAACAACTACGTAGGATTTGTGCATTTCCAATATGGGGCCACCTCGGCATACGGTTTTATTACGGAGGATGAGCCATTTGACGCAAGCACCACCCCCGACACGCCGTCCGCGGCCCTGACGGGACTTCAGCCGCTGCAAACTTATCATTACCGTTTTTCGGCAGTCACTCCGTTTGGTAATTTTGACAGTCCGGACCAAACCTTCACCACGTCTTCGACCGCCACCTTCAACACTGCTTCAGATGTGCCGGTCGTCGCCACCGGTTATGATGCCACAGGGATGCAGCTAAACGTCGTGCTCGGGTTCGCACCCACGCCGGGGACCATCCTGAAGCTTGTGGACAACAACGGCTTCATACCCGTCAACGGCACCTTCAACAATCTGCCCGGCGGCGCCACCGTCACCGCCAGCTTTGGGGCTCAAAATTACACGTTCGTCATCAGCTACAGCGGTGGCGACGGCAACGACATCACGCTCACGCTGGTTACGCAGTCCATCAACTTTCCTGCGCTTCCCAACAAGCTCACGACGGACGTGCCTTACACCCTGAATGCCACTGCCACGAGCGGTCTGCCGGTCAGCTACGCCATTACCAGCGGTGCTGCATCGGCCTCGATCAGCGGAAACACCGTCACATTGACCGGCACTCCGGGTGCGGTCAGTGTCACGGCCACGCAGGCCGGAGATGGTGGCACGTATGGGCCGGCACTCGCGGTGACACGGACTTTCATCGTGGTGTCCGGTTCGCCCTTTGTGCAGCTTTCGAGCAGCAAGCTCAATTACGCCACGCTCGGCATCAAGGCTGATGGCACCCTTTGGGGCTGGGGCTACAATGGATATGGTCAGCTTGGCAATGGCACCACCAATACCTCGTATGCTCCGACGCAGGTGGGCACCGCGACGAACTGGAAATATATCAGCGTCGGTGGTTATCACGTCCTCGCGGTGAAGACTGATGGCACTCTCTGGGCCTGGGGTGCCAATACCTACGGTGCTATTGGCGATGGCACCAACACCCAGCGCAACTCCCCGGTCCAGGTGGGTGCATTGACGACGTGGGCCGCTGTTGCCGCCGGCGTGTATCACACGGTTGCTCTCAAGACCGACGGAACGCTCTGGGCCTGTGGATACAATGCTGATGGAGAACTTGGCCAGGGCACATCCGACTCGTTGACGACGCACACGTCTTTGGTGCAGGTGGGAAGCGTTGCAACATGGTCGAGCGTTGTCTCCGGCAATTATCATCTGCTGGCCACCCGTACGGATGGCACGCTTTGGGCATGGGGCTACAATGTCAACGGCCAGCTGGGAACTGGATCAACCACCAATGGTGTTGCTCCGGTGCAAATTGGCACTGCGACGAACTGGACCAGCTTGTCGGGCGGCTATTATCACAGCCTCGGAGTCCGCTCAGACGGCACGCTTTGGGCTTGGGGAAGAAATGTCGAAGGTCAAATTGGCGACGCTACGCTGGTCCAACGTCAAAGTCCTTTGCAGGTGGGAACCGCCACGAATTGGAAAAGTGTGATAGCGGGCGGCTATTACTCCACCGCTATAAAACAAGACAACTCTCTGTGGACCTGGGGCCAAAATCTTTACGGGCAGCTCGGACAGGGATTCGCCGATGTCACTCCACGGCCGAACGTGCCGGCTCAAGTCGGCACGGCGAACAACTGGGCACTGCTCGCTCCCGGTTTCGACCACACGGTGGCGACACGCTCGGATGGTACGACCTGGTCCTGGGGCAATGACTCTGTCAACGAGCTTGGATACTCAACGAACAACAGGCTTCTCCTTCCCTTCGCAGCACAATTTGGAGCGGTCTCGTCAGCATCATCCGGTTTTTATCACTCCGTAGTGCTCAAGTCAGATGGAACGCTTTGGACCGCCGGTGGCAATTCGAACGGGCAGTTGGGAATTGGCACAAACGACAGCGCCGAGCACCAGGTCATGGTCCAGCCTCAGCCGGGCACGCAGTGGATCAGTGCCGCCGCCGGCGGCTATCATAGCGCCGCTGTTCGCAGCGACGGAACGCTCTGGACCTGGGGATATAACAATTACGGACAAGTGGGCGATGGCACCACCACGACACGCACCAGCGCCGTGCAGGTCGGCACAAACACGAACTGGGCCAGTGTTTCCTGCGGTAATTACTTCACCGTAGCCTTGCGCACGGACGGCACCCTGTGGGCATGGGGATACAACAGCGATGGACAGATGGGCAACGGAACCACCGGTTCCGCAGGGCAGTTCTCGCCCGTTCAGGTCGGCAGCGCCAGCGATTGGAACGCGGTCGTCTGCGGCGGTTACCACGTTCTGGCCATCAAGCAGGGAGGATCTCTATGGGGCTGGGGCTACAACGGTTACGGTCAGATCGGTGTTGGCAACACTTCCGTTCAGACGACACCGGTGCAGGTGGGAACCGCGACCACCTGGCGCAGTCTTTCTGCTGGCATGTATCACAGCATCGCCACACGCAATGACGGCACGCTTTGGACCTGGGGACGAAACATCGAAAGTCAAATCGGCGACGGCAGCACCACCCAGCGCACTGCTCCTGTGCAAATCGGTTCCGCCACCACCTGGCAAAGCGTTGGTTGCGGCTCCTATCATTCCTACGCCAGCAGGTCCGATGGCTCGCTCTGGTCCTGGGGCTACAATTTTTACAATCAGCTGGGGGATGGAGGAACGACCACTCGAAACAGTCCCACGCGTGTCGGAACCAGCACGGGCTGGGGCGTTGTTTACAAGACCCTGGGCTACCATACTCTCGCAAGCAGTTCTGACAGCAGCCTTTGGGGCTGCGGCTACACGCCCTACGGGCATACGGGTTACGCCTGGCGTAACCAGCTGGCGCCAGAACTCGTGCTGCCAGCGCTCAGTCCGCCGCAAACGATGAGTTTTCCGTCCATTCCAAACATGGCCGTGGGCGCCACCCTCACCCTCGGTGCTGCGAGCAGCAGCGGCCTGCCGGTGAGCTATCTCATCAGCGGTCCAGGAACGCTTAATGGCAGCCGCCTCACTGTGAACGGCCCCGGCCTCATCACGGTCCTGGCCTGGCAGCCCGGGGACTCTTACTTCCAGTCCTCCGACATGGCCGCGCAGTCTTTCAACGCTCCTCCGCCTGTCGTGGCGACGCTCGCCGCCACCACCGTGGGCACCACCAGCGCCACGCTCAATGGCAGCATCAATCCAAACGGCTTTACCACGACCGCGAAGTTTCAATCCGGTGTGAGCACCAGCTACGGTGTCGATACCGTTGTGTCGCTCAGTCCTTCGAATGGCACGACGCCGCAGAACATCAGCACCACACTTACCGGTTTGATCCCGGGGACAACGTATCATTTCCGCGCCAGCGGCACAAACTCGGGCGGCACCAGCACCGGGAATGATCTCACCTTCACAACGCTGAGCGCCAATCTCAGCGACCTCATCCTGGACACCGGTATGCTCACCCCGGCTTTCTCGACGTCGACTACCTCCTACTCAAGCAGCGTGAGCAACAGCATTGCAAACACCACGGTCACCGCCACGGCGGCTGACGCGGGCGCGACGCTTCAGATAAGGCTCAATGCCGGCGCGTTCACCGCGCTGACTTCCGGTGCGGCCAGCAATGCTCTGCCGCTTGGCGTCGGCGCGAACACGATCGACGTACGCGTCACCGCCTCCGATACCGTGACGATCAAAACATACACCGTCACCGTCACCCGCCGGACGCTGCTGCAAGACTGGCAGGAAGCCAATGGCGCTGCAAATCTCTCCGGTGATGACGACGGGGACGGCATCCCCAACCTGGCGGAATACGCTTTCAATCTTGACCCTCATGGCACCAACCGCCTGCCCTATAGCAACTCCATGGCCATCAATCCTGGAGACGGGCAAAAGTATCTCATGTTTGTGTATCCGCGCCGCATTGCCGCCAGCGACCTTACCTACACCGTGCAAACTTCGCCGGATCTCAGCGCTGGCAGCTGGGGAACTCCGCCCGGCGATATCACCGAGGTGGGGGCCACCCCCAATGGCGATGGCGTTACCGAGACTGTCACGGTGCGCATCGGTCCGGCCGCAAGCAGCACCACCACACGTCGTTACGTGCGCCTGCGGATTACCTCGCCGTGATCTGCCGCTCCCATCAACTGGCGGGTCGGGAGGGTGGTAAGCGCAGGTGCTCTTTGTGCGCTGCCTAACGTCTGCCCCGCTTCTGCATCAAAAACACACGAAAGAGACACTTCCGTACCGGGTATTGGTATTGACAATCGTGCCTCCGGTTTGGAGCATGGCAGCACTCAATACCATGAAGAAATACAACGTCGGGATCATCGGATACGGCTGGGCCGCCAGCGCGCACATTGACGCCATCAATAAAACCAAGCAGGGGCAGGTCACTGCGATTTATTCCTCCCGCAAGCTGGACGATGCCGAACTGAGCGCCAAGCACGGCACACCGATCAAGAGCTATCAGAACCTGGATGAAATGCTGGCCAATCCAGAGATTCATGTGGTGGATATTTCCAGCTATCCGAGCCAGCACCGGGATCAGGCAGTGAAGGCGGCCAATGCCAGGAAGCACATCATTCTCGAAAAGCCGATGGCCAACTCGCTGCAGGAAGTGCGGGAGATTGCCGCAGCGGCAAAGGCCAATGGCGTGAAGGGCTGCGTGTGCTTTGAGTGCCGCTTCTCCAACCAGTTTCAGGTGACCAAGGCACTGATCGACGAAGGACTGCTTGGCAGTCTGCACTACGGCGAGGTGGACTACTACCATGGCATCGGCCCTTGGTACGGCCAGTTCCGTTGGAACACCGGTAAAAAGGACGGCGGCAGTGCACTGCTCACCGCCGGCTGTCACGCGCTGGACGCCTTGCTCATGGTCATGGGCGGCGAGGTCGAGAGCGTCACCAGCTTCTCCACCAAGACACAGAGCGAGATTTTCAAGCCCTACGAATACGACACCACCAGCGTGACGCTAATCCACTTCAAAAACGGTGCCGTGGGCAAGTCCGCCGCCGTGGTAGACTGCCTGCAGCCTTATTACTTCCACACCCACCTGTGCGGCAGCCAGGGCAGCCTCCTGGACGACAAATTCCACTCGATGAAGCTGCACACGGACAAGCATGCCTGGAGCAAGCTCTCCATGAAGATGCTGGACTCCGGCGATGTGAGCGACCACCCCTATGAGACGCAGTTCCAGGCCTTCTTTGACGCCTTGGACGAGGGCAAGGACATGCCGCTGACCAGCTTCCCTGAGGCGCTGCGCAGCTTTGAGGTCATCTTTGCCTCTGACAAAAGCGCCGAGCAAGGCGGCAAGCCTGTGCGTATCGCCGATCTCGACTAAGCGAACACGAAGCCTCATTCGCGCGTTGCAGGGCAAGGACCTCCGCACTCGCTGAGCATAAGATGATGCGCCTGTCAGGTAATTCCCTGATAGGCGCTACGCTCAGCCAGTGCTGGTTGCATAATTTGGCAGTTGTGATGGATTCATCCGCATGAGCACAACCACACTGCTGTCGTCCGGCAAAGCCGGACTCCTCCTGGCCACTGCAATGTTTACTCTCTCCAGCTGCGATCCCTACATGGGCTATGGCTATGGAGGAGGGTATGGAAACGGGGGGTATGGAGGCTACGGGTATCCGGCCAGCCTTTCCACATTCATTCCGGTCGGAAACTCCTACAACTACTCGTACTATCCGCGTTACGGGGCCTACTACCACCGCCCCACCCAGCAGTACCACTACCTGAGCGGAAACAACTGGATGTCAGGCCCGCGTCTGCCCGGCTACTCTCATTCGACAATCCAGGCTTCGCATTCTGTGCCATTCAACTTCAACAGCCACCCTTCGAATTTCCACTCGCAGGTGAGCCATTCTTTCCCGCAAAACTGGAGTCCTCCCAGCGGTGCTGGCAGCAGCGGCGGCCACCAGTGGAACGGCGGTGGCAGCAGCAACAGCAGCCACCACGGTGGCTGGTCCGGCAGCGGCAGCTGGAATGGACACCACAGCTTCCGTTAAGAACGGACGGTCCTTTTCCGGATCATAAAATTAGAGCCTTCTTCCACAAACGCCCGCCTCGCCTTGAGGCGGGCGTTTGTTTTGCATCGTAATAAGAGAGTGAGCGGAAACGAAGATCTGATGGACGTGAACAGCCGCGCTGAGGTATAAAGGCGTTGGGCCGCAGAATGTCTGTGCGATTGCCGATGAAAAAGATTGTCCTGATCCTGCTGTGTGTGCCGCTTTTTCTCTTGGGCGGACTGGGCTATGCCTTCATCGCTCACAAGCTTGTGGGTGATCGGGAGCCTTGGTTTACGGGGTTCCTTGTCGGCGGTCTGGCCGCTACGGTGGCGCTCCTGTCGTGGTGTACGGGCACTCCACTGCTAATCGGCCTGGAGGTATTTGCCGGCACTGGCCTTATCTACCTGTGCATGTGCCTTGTGTTTGGCAAAGGCAGCCGAGTGGAGATGCTGGTGCCCGCCCACATCATGGCCGTTCTGGGTCTGATGGCCTGCGGGGTGTTCATGAACGGGAAGAAAAAAGCTCTGCGCACTTCAGCTCCCGCTCCCAGCCACTACCAGACCAGCACTTCCTCTTCCTCCTGCGCCGCTGGCACGGCAGGCGCCTTCGCAGGTTTGACGAAATCGTAGATGATGGGGATGCTCATGAGGCCGGTGCGACGGTCGTCGAAGTAATCGGAGTAGAACGGCCTGCCAAAGACGCGGAAGCCCAGCATTTTATACAACGGCAGCAGGCGGGTGCCGGATTTGGTGACGACATGCGCGGCGTTGAGCTGTCTGGCGTAGTCCTGCATGGCTACGGCCAGCTTCATCAGCGGCATGCCGGTGAGGTTTTTACAGGCGCAGCCGCGGGAGACTTCCATGATGAGACCCTCCGTGGGATAGACGAGGTCCTGCGCATCGGACTCGCTCTGCAACTCCAGTTTGGGCACCTCATCGCTGCGCAGCACCCGGACCACGCCGGTGATCTCCTCGTTGGAGTTAAAGAGTCCGAAATGATGGGCCACTTCGTCAAATTCGTCGATGTCACGCAGCAAACCGCTGGTGTACACCTCGCGCCGTAGGCGGGCGATAGTGTCGCGGTGCTCGTGGAACGAAATCGGTCGAATCATGGGTGTGGAGAGAACGAAGGAGGACGTTTCTAAGGACACAGCATGGTAGGCAAAGCAATGAATTCTGCCTAAATAAAGGTTAAGAATCCATAATCAACGACTACGCCTCAACCGAGTGAGCAGATGCCCCCAGCTCCGGCACGTTCAGCATCCTCTATGGAGGTGCAGCTCAATTCGGGCGAGCCATCAAAGTCCTTCGGAACCCCGCCAGGCAGAAGAACACGGAAGCGGTGGAGGCCTCGAATGCGCAGCGCACGCACCTCCCGCTGCAGAGACTCTGCCGTAAGGGGGAGATGTGCAGGATAGGCCCAGAGCGCGGAGAAGCCGCCGCCCTGCTCGTGGTGAATGAGCGCCGTGTGGCTGAGGAGTTCGGTGATGGGACCGTCCAAGCGGTTCCAGCGCAGGAAGAGAGCGTGATTGCCGGAAAGGAGGCCGTCATGGGCGGAGAGACCGTCCAGCCATTTGCTCTTGTAGCGCAGCACACCGTCCTGCAGCACGGGCTGGCTGCCGCCCATGAGGATGCGCGTGCAGCCCAGCGCCATGGCATGCGTGATGGAGAGGACATACAGGGCGGCCAGCCCTCCACGCTGAAGAATATCCTGGCGTCCTTCCAGCACACCGGTCACCAAGGGCACCAGGGTCTTGCCCTGCCTGGCCAGGAGGTCTCCAGCGATCTTCTTTCCTCCCTCTGTGATCCAGAGTATCCAGCCGAAGCGAAAGGACAGCCGCAGCATCCAGCGAGGCGCGCTGGGCAGCTTCGCCGCATGGCGCGCGGCGAGGTAGGGGGTGTAGAAGTGATCATAAAAGGTGTCGAAGTCTGCTGGCACCCGTGAGAGGTGGCTTTCGTAGCCCCGTTTTCTCACACGGCGGAAGTCCGACTCCCCCTTCCAGGATTCGCGTCCGAGTACCTCCGGATCCTGCGGGACGGCCATCCAGCAGGAGACAAGGGGCGGCACGGCAAGGTAGTCTGTCTCCAGAAACAGGCGCGCTGAGACGAGATCGATCCCCACCAGCGTGAGATCCGCCGCCAGCCGCTGCTGGTGCAGATACCTCTGCAAACGCCAGACGGGAACATGAACAGTGCTTTGCACTTGCGGCTCCTCGGCAAACCAACGCTCCGAGACATACTTGCTCCACTGCTGCCGGCCTGCCGCCTGCAGCGTCACCTTGCGGCCGGACCCGCGTGCCACCCCGTGCAGGAGGCGCACTGGCACGCGCCAACCGAGGAAGGGCAGCAGCAGTCGCATGCCCCAGCGAAATAACGCCTTGGCGAAGGACACCATCATGCGCGTCTTTTCCCACGCAAATAGGAGGTCAGCCCTTCAGGGCCGCCCGTGTTTACCACCGGCAACGGGATGAGATGCACCTCCGTAGGGCAGACGAAATCCACCGGCACGCCACCGGGCAGCAGAATGTGGAAGCTGTGCAGCCCATGCGTCTTGAGCCTCCTGTAGTGGCGCTCCAGGTTTTCCGCCGTCAGCGGCTCTGAGTGGGGAAACGACCACAACGCGGAGAAGCCGCCCATGTCATGATGAAACAGCGAGGTATGACTGAGAAAATCCGCCACCGGGCCCGCCAGCTGATTCCAGTCCAGCAGCAGGATGCAGTTGCCGCCAAGAATGCTGTCATTAAGACTGATGCCGGTGGCCCACTTGTTTTTGTAGCGAAACACGCCGTCATGCGGAGAGGGTTCGTTGCCACCCATGTGAATCCGCGTGCAACCCAGTTCCCGAGCTTTCTCGATGCTGTGAACGTAGGTGGCGGTCAGCACGCCTTCAGCAAGGAGGTCTGCGCGCCCGTCCATGACGCCATTCACCATTCTGTGGTAATCTGTGCCTCTGACGATTTCGATGCTCGCCGCCAGTCGTTCGCCATCTCGCACGATCCAAAGCAGCATGCCTGATTTGAAAATCAGCCGTATGCGAGCGCGGGCGCCCACCACCGCAAGGGAGCCGTGGCGGCGGGAGACGTGGGGCTTGTAGTATCTGTCGTAAAACAGATCAAAGTCTTCTTCATCCCGGCTGAAGTGAACATCCAGCTTGCGGATGCGGACACGGCGTATGTCTGCCGCGCAGTTTTGGCGCTGGCGTGCAAAGGCCTTCATGTCCTCTGGAACTTCCATCCAGCATCCCACGGACATGGGCACTGCCAGGTAGCGCCGGCGCAAAAACACACGCGAGGAGATACGATCGATCCCGATGACGGTGAGATCCGCCTGCGCACGCCACTCCCCCAGCACGCGCTCCAGCCGCCATACGGGCACCGTCAAAGTGCGCACCACGGCGGGCTCTGAAGCGAAAAAGCGCTCCCGGATAAAGTCGTAGCTCCAGCCCGCGCTCAGCAGATGCACCACCCGCCCGGAGGCACGGTCCGGCCCGCGCAGCAGCACCACCGGCACCCGCCATCTGGAAACCGGCAGAACGATGCGCATGAGCCAGCGCATCCAGGTTTGAAGAATCAGCACCATGCAGGTCGGTCAGGCATACTCCAGCAGAGCTTTGATGACTTTGCGTTCGCTCACAGCCTTGAACGCGGCAGCGATTTCCCCCATGGGAAAACGATGCGTGATGAAGTCGGCGGAGGTCAGCCGGCCTTCACGAATCCACTGGCACAGGGCGGCCTGCGATTCCTTTTCATACCGGCGTGTAGGCCACTGATGCACGAAGAGGTTGAAGTTAAAATCCGCCTTCGCTTTGTCGATGTGCAGCACGCCATGGGTGAGCACGCCGTAGATGCAGTGGGAGCCGCCGCGGCGCAGGAGTGGCAGGCCCTGCTGCAGGATGTCCGGGTGACCGACGGCATCGATCACGGCATCGAGCTTTTTGCCGCGAATCTTGGCCAGTTCGCCGATCTCGAGATCGCCGGGGGCGAAGGCGGCATCGGCACCAAAGGCCAATGCCTTGGCCTGCTTGTCCGCATGGCGATCGACGATGCCGATCCAGCCGAGGCCGAAGAGCCGGCCGAGTTTGACAAAGCTCAGCCCCACGGGACCAGCACCGTAGATGAGCACATCATCGCCGGGCTGCAGATGGAAATCGCGGAAGGCACCCAGCACCTCGCGCCAGGTGCAGAGCAGCACGGCCTGCTCCGGTGGGATGTCTGCATCCACACGGGTCTGGATTTCGAAGACCTCCACCCAGCCGTGGGCCTCATCGGCCACTCCATCGGCCACCATCGCGTCATGATCATTGGCTAGGGTGTATTCGCCAAAGCCGCCCCAGCCGGAATCGACGCCTTCGCTTTGCAGATCAAAGACGAGGCCGCCGACTGCGCGATCACCGACTTTGAAGTTCTTCACTTTGTCTCCCACGGCGGTGACGATGCCCACGCTCTCATGGCCGAGCGCGAACGGGAACTTGTCCTCCATCCCTGGGAAGGTGCCGCCGAGGAGTTCGGAGTCAGTGCGGTTGCACAGGCAGGCGCACTCGGTGCGCACCAGAGCCTGATAGGGGCCGGGCTTGGGCTGCGGGGTGTCGAGAATGGCGAGTTCGCCAGGTGAAACAGCGATGACAGACTTCATGATGGTGGGAAGCGCATCCGAACACGCGGCGCATGCGAGTGCAAGCGTGGAGACAATGAAAAGTAGTCCAGAGCTTTAGCTCGCTCTGGAGAACGTCATCACCTGCCCAATGCCGTCCATGCAAATTGAAAAACCGGGCAGCATGAAGGTGTCAGCGCTCTTTCATTCCTCCGGCAGCGGCACATTTTGCTCCACCTTCCCAGTGCGGGGATTGGGGAGAATCTGGGACACGATGCGGGCGCTGACTTTCACGGCGTTGCAGCCAGCCTGGTCCAGACTGTGGCGCATCTGCTCCTCCATCCCGCGTACGAGACGGGTTTCATCGGCTCCGGGAGAAGGAACGAGCAGCGCCTCCACGGCATCCGGTGCCGTCTGCCGAAACTGATACGCGGCCACGTCGTCCCGTTCATCCATTTTAAACAGAAACAGCATGCCGGTGAAGACGAGGATTTCGGGCGTTTTGAAGGCGTAGTTTGTGGAACTGCGGCCGATGAGCTGCTCGATGCGGCGGAAGGGCCACTCGGAGTCCACGGGGCCGAGCTTCACGCGGTCATTGATGCGGTAGCGCAGCAGCGGCAGGGCCTTGTTCATCAGCGGGGTGGCCAGCGCGTGGTCGGAGAGCGTGCCCTCGGGAACCGGCTGGTCCTGAGCGTCCACGGCTTCAAAGGCCAGCAGGTCATCGTGGCAGAGCATGTGCTGCATGCCGGACCATTGGCGGGCAATTCCGAGGGTCTCCCCGCAGCCGTAGGTGCTGTGGGGCTCGATGCCGAAAGCGCGGCGGCACAGGTCGCGGATGCCAGGCGTGGTGGCGTCTCCGCCCGCGGAGAGGTAGCCCCTGCCCTGCGGCATGCGGATGTTCAGCTCTCCGCGGAGCTGCGCCTGCGCCAAGCGGCCGAGCAGCGACGCATAGCCCATCATCGCGTCTGGCTGAATGCGCTGCACCTGCGCCAAGATCTCGGGCCACGGAGTGGTGATGCTGATGGCGTGGTAGCGGGAAAACAGCGCGCCAACACGGGGCCGTGTGCGATACATGATGGCCGAGATGGCGGGTGAGGCATCTGTGACGAAGGCGATGACTTTGAGCCGCCTGCGAAGGCCTGGAGAGCTTGGCTCCTCCGCTGCATCGGCGCTGCAGCGTGGGGAGGCGGAGTGGCGCACATTGGCGGTGGCGTAGATCCAGTCCACCGCATTGACGTCATGCACCGTCGGGGTGACTAAAGCCGAGGTGCCAGCGGTGGTGCTGACCATCCAACGGCCATGGTAGAGCCTGTTCCAGTTCTTTGGGTCTTTGAGATAGGCATCCAGCGCGGCACGGCGCAGACGCGGATCTGCCACAATCTCATCCCAGTTCTCCAGCATGAGCTCCTTCGTTATCGGGGGGATGTCGGTGAGCTGGCAGCGCTCCACATCGATCCCTTTCAGATGTCTGCGATAAAAGGGACTAACCTCCAGCGCGTGCCGCGCCATGGCGCGCCAGCGCTGCTCCTGCAGCTTGAGGAGATCGGCGCGACTCAAGAGCTGGGCCTTGCGGGCCAGCCTGGAGGTGCGGATAAGGTTCAGGGTGCGGAACATCACGGCACTCCTTTGCGAAGCGGCGGCAGTGGGTCAAGGCGGGCGTGGCTGGGAGGCGACAAATTCGCCTCATGAGAGCGTCCTGTCTATGCCATCTCATCCCGCAGAGGGACGTTCTGCTCCACCTTGCCTGTGCGCGGGTCGGGCTGGAGCTGAGGCACCACGCGGGCAGAAGTTTTGACACCGGGGCAGCCGCCTTCCTGCAGGCTGTGCTGCATGGCGGCGGGCAGTTCACGCAGCAGCAGCGCTTCATCGGCCCCGGGCTGGGGAATGAGGATGCACTCCACGGCATCGGGGGCGGTTTGGCGGAACTGGTAGGCCGCTACATCCATGCGGTGCTCCATCACAAAGAGGAAACGCGTGCCTACAAAGACGTGCCGCTCCGGCGTGCGAAATACATAGGTCATGGTGCTGCGGCCATGAATCTGCGTGATGGTCTGGAAGGGCCACTCCGCATCGACAGGGCCCATTTTCACGCGGTCATTGATGCGGTAGCGCAGCAGCGGCAGCGCCTTGTTCAGCAGCGGTGTGGCCAGCGCGTGATCGGAGAGCACGCCCTCGGGCACTGGCTGGTCCTGAGCATCCACAGCCTCAAAGACCATCACGTCATCATGGCACACGAGGTGCCGCATGCCGCGCCACTGGCGGGCGATGCTGAGCGTCTCGCCGCAGCCATACATGCTGAAGGGATCAATACCAAAGGCTCGCCGACATAGATCGCGGATACCGGGCGTCACGGCATCTCCGCCCGCCCAGATGCAGCCGCGCTCCGGCGAGGGGTGCAGCTTCAGCTCTCCGCTGAGCTGGGCCTGCGCAAGTCTGCCAAACAGGGAGGCGTATCCCATCATCACATCCGGCTGGATGCGCTGCACCTCTGCCAAAATCTCCTCCCAAGGCGCAGTGACATTGATGCGGTGGTATTGGCAAAACAGCGCGCCGATCCAGGGACGTGTGGCATATAGCGCGCCGGAGATGGACGGCGCGGTGGCCGTGATGAACGCGGCCGCACGCAGTCGGCGACGAAAGAGCGAGGGCTGCCGTGAGCTGTGGGGAGAGGCGGAGTTCCGCAGGTTCTGTGAGGCGTGGCCCCAGTCCACCGCTGCAAGATCATGCGGGATGGCCAGCGCCGCGCCGGTGGTGCCGGAGGTCATGCTCACCATCCAGCGTCCATGATACAGCGTGCCCCAGTTCCCGGGATCGCTCAGGAACTCTTCCAGCTCCGCCCGCCGCAGTCGAGGATCAGGCACGATCTCGTCCCAGTGTGCCACCAGCAGCTCTTTAGTGAGCGGAGGGATGTCGGTGAACCGGCAGCGCTCCACATCGATGCCAGCGAGGTGCCTCCGGTAAAAGGGGCTTACATCGAGTGCATACCGCGCCATGTCCCGCCAGCGCCGCTCCTGCAACTTCAGCAGGTCCCCGCGGCTCATGAGGTGGGCTGTTTTGACCTCCTTGCGAGCGCGGAGGATATTGAGGAGGCGGCTCATGCCCCATGCTTTTGTCATGCGCTGAGGCAGGAGTCAAAAAAGATCAGGACAAAGTGATCTGGAGCTTAGCTCCTTTAGAACCGCCTCTCAAGTGCACCCGGCTGAGGCGTGCATTTTGGTGCCAGCCCAGCAAAGGCGCAATTCCCGCGCATGATCTCCCTATTTACGCGCTGGAAATGCGCCCGATTCTTGCTTTGAAAAGAGGCCGCCCATGCTCCGCAAGCTTTTCGAATACCTGCTCTGGCCCCTCATCCTTGTTGCCGCCCTGATCCCAACCGGGATCGGCATCGCGCACAAGCAAGGGCCGATGGCGTTCAACATCACCTACTTCAGCCTGGCAGCGCTGCTGTACTTCCTGGAGCGCAAGTTCCCGCATGAAAAGGAATGGCTGCATTCAGACGGGCAGGAGTTTCCCGACTTTGCGCACACGGCGTTCACCAAATCGTTTGTGCAGCTTCTCATCATTTCCGCCAGCGTGGTTGGCCTGGCCGATGTGGTGGGCGGAGATCAGGGCACGGGATGGTGGCCGAATCACTGGCCCATGTTTTGCCAAGTGGTGCTGGGCCTGGTGGTGGCGGAGTTCGGGCTCTACTGGGCGCACCGCATCGCCCATGAGTGGATGCCGCTGTGGCACTTCCACGCCGTGCATCACAGCAGCAAAAAGCTGTGGTTTTTCAACACCGGTCGCTTCCACATCGTGGACACGCTCAAGAGCATGATCTTCTCCGCGCCACTGCTGGCGCTGGTGGGGGCTCCGAAGGACGTGGTGCTGTGGTTTGGAGCCACCACCGCCTACATCGGCTTCCTCACGCACTGCAACATTCAGATGCGCTTTGGCTGGCTGAACTACATCTTCAACACCCCTGCCCTCCACCGCTGGCACCACTCCAAGGACCTGCGCGAAGGCAACAAAAACTACGGCGAAAACCTCATGCTGTGGGACCTCATCTTCGGCACCTACTACGACGACACCAACCGCCGCCCGCCTCTGGAAATCGGCATCAAGTCCGCCATGCCCAAGTCCTTCTGGGGACAGGTGGTGGAACCCTTCCGGTGGCACAAATTTCAAGCGGCGGCCAAAGAAGGCACCCACAAACGGGAGTTGCTGTAAAAAGGGCGTCAGATGCCGCTGAAAACGACTTGATGCCCCGCCGTGCGCATGCGAAGCATCGGGCCCGAAACAAAGCGCCCGTAGTTCAACGGATAGAATGGTGGTCTCCGAAGCCGCAGATTCAGGTTCGATTCCTGACGGGCGCACCAGTCGAAAAACGACTGGAACCCTTTTAAACTAGGAGTTTGGCAATGGCAGGCGCCGCCTTTTTCCGTCTCACACCAAGCGACGACGGCGGCGGCCAAACAAGGCGAAAAAGCCGAGCAGGAGGAGCAGGAAGCGGCTGGGCTCAGGGATGACGACGAGGATGCCGGTGCTGTTGAAGAGGGTGACATCCCAGTTCAACCCACTGCCAAGTGTGGGCAGGCTGAGGTCGCTCAGGGAACTGGCGTTAAAGGCTCCGGCAAAACCGCTGGCGGAGTCTTTGGAGGTGAGTGTGCTCCAATCCATCAGGTTGAAGACATCGCCTAGGCCGGCGGAGCTATAGTTGTTGTTGATGACTTGGATGGTGGGAGCGCCGATGCTGCCATGGGTGAGAGTGAGCGTGCCACCGATGCTGAGGAAGTCGTAGCCCTGCGTCGTGCCGGCGGGAGCTTTGTCCCAGCTGGCCAGCAAGGCGGCCTGGTTCGCAGGCAGCAGGCTGTTGTAGTAGTCCAAGGCAGTTTTGGTGCCGCCATTGGCGACAAAGTAGTTCGAGAATCCTGCGTCTGCCGCGACGGTGGGCGCGGTGATCTTCAAACCGATCTGGCCGTTGAGGCTGCCGCCTGCCAGGGTGATAAGATCGCCGCCAATGGTCAGGGTGGCGTTGTTGGTGGGGGCGCTGAGGTCTCCGGGGGTGAGGAAGGCGCCGCTGGTGATGGTGGTGGTTCCGGTGGCGCTGCTGATCAAGCCGGTACCCGCGAGGCTGGCTCCGGCATTGACCGTTACGCTGCCGGTGCCGGTGCTGGCCGTGGCGGAGGCGCTGGTGCCCACCTGTAACGTGCCACCTACGACGGTGGTAGTGCCGGTGTAGTTGCTGGCGGCGGTGAGCAGCACGGTGCCGCCTCCTGCGGTGGACAAACTGCCAGCGCCCGTGACAGCGCCGTTGATGGTCGTCGTCTGGCCTGAGACCGTACTGATCTGGCCATTGCCTCCGCCCAAGGTGACACCGCGAGTGGCCGCGAGAGAGACGGTGGCCGTGGCAGCGAGAGTGCCGCCATCAAGAATCAGCTGGCTGGCCACGGCGGTGGCTGGCGCTGTTCCGAGGCTGCTGTCTGCGGCGATGCTGACGGTGCCACCGCTGATGGTCGTGGTGCCGGTGTAGGTGTTGCCAGGGGCCAGCACGAGGGCGCCAGAGCCGGCGGCGCTCAGATTGCCACTGCCAGTGACCACCCCATTGATGGTCGTGGTGGAGGCAGGCGCGGTGCTGAAGGTGCCTCCGCCGGCACCCAAGGTCACGCCACGCTTCGAGTCCAGTGACACCGTTGCGGTCGTGGCAAGGGTGCCGCCATCGAGAGTGAGCTGGCTGGCCACGGCGCTGGCAGGCGCAGTGCCCAGGCTGCTGTCTGCGGCGATGCTGACGGTGCCGCCAGTGATGGAGGTGGTGCCAGTGTAGTTGTTGCTGCTGGCCAGCACGAGGGTGCCGGCATCGACCTTGGTGAGGCTGCCGCTGCCGGTAATGGGACCGCTGAGGAGGGCGGTGGTGGCGGCTGCAGTGTCAAAGGTGCCACCGCCGGCCCCCAGTGTGACACCGCGATTGGCATTCAGTGTCAGAGAGGCTGTGGTGGCAAGGGTACCGCCGTTCAGGGTGAGCTGGTTTGAAACGGGTGCTCCTGGAGCAGTGCCGAGATTCGCATCATTCGCGACGCTCACGGTACCGGAGTTGATGGTGGTGATGCCCGTGAAGGTGCTGGCACCGCTCAAGGTCAGAGTGCCGGTGCCAGCCATCGTCAGCGAACTTGTGCCAGTCTGGATGGCCGCGCTGATCGCCGTGCTGCCCGCGCCTGCAATGGTGAGGTTGTTTCCTGTGCCGGTGATGGTGGTGCCGCTGACCGTGAGGAGATTGGTGGGGCTATTGTTGGTCCAGGTCTGGCTGCCGCCCAGCACCACATTGGTGCTCAGGGTCACGGCTCCGGCACCGGACTGCACCGTGATGCCGTTGCCTGCGGCGTTGCCATTGACGCCCGCTGCGTTCAGAGTCAGCGAATTCGTGCCGCCGATGCTGGTGGCGGCGGTGTTGCTGGCAAGGAAGGTGAGGCTTTCGATGGTGAAGTTCTCGCCGAGGACAGTGGACAGATTGGCTGTGCCAGCGACGCTGAAGCTGACATTGGTGCTGAAGGCGGGGAGCACGCCAGCTTCGGTGTACGTTGGCTGTGTGTTGGACCAGTTGGTCACGCCTGCGGTGTAGGCATTCCACAACAGGGTGCCCGCGCTGCTGCCAACACCGGAGCCCCAGTAGGCATTCGCCAAAGTGGAGGTCTGGGTGAAGGTCACGGTTTCTGTTGTCGCTGTCGAGGTGGCCAGGCTGCCATTGTAGGTATGCCCGCCGACGGAGTAGCTGGTGGTGACCTGGGTGAGACCGGCGACGCCAAGACCGCTGGCCGCCGTGATGAAGGTGTAGGACGGTGCCAGCGAAGTCGTGCCGGGCAGAATGTTGAAGGCCAGCTTGCCACCGCTCGCACCCACGGAGACAGCCTTGGTCACAACCAGGGTATCGATCTGCGTTGCGTTCAGGTCGAAGGTCAGCACGGGGGCGTTGACGCCGGCGGTGCCTGTTCCACCAATCGTGAGCGCGTTGCCGGCAAAGGTCGCGCCTTGCACGAGATTGAAGGTGCCGATGAGGCCGTCTGCCATGGTGAAGTTCGCGCCAGCATTGGTGCTGGTGCCTGGGCTCAGCGTGAGCGCGGCGCCAGCGGCAGTGGTCGTGTTGTTGCCCACGGTCACGGTATTCAGAGTGCCGATGTCCGCACCCGCGGCGCTGATGGCGAGAGTTTGCAGGCTTGCCACGGTGATGGCCGTATTCGCCAGCGTCGGAGTCGCAGCGGCGGTGCTGCCGTTCTTGAGCGTCAGTGTGCCGCCGGAGACGGTGGTGGCTCCGGTGTAGTAGCTCTGGCCGCTCAGGGTCTGATTGTTGGTGCCGGTTTTGGTCAGCGCCAGATTGGCCGCGGTAGCAGCCACGAGGGAACCGCTGAAGGTGGCGTTCGTCGCATTGGACCCCGCACCGATGGTCAGCAGGGTGCCTACGGTGGCACCGGAGTTGGTGACAATGCCGCCGCCGCTGAGAGAGCCAGTCTGCAGAGCGATGTTGTTGATGTCCATTTCAGCCCCTGCGGCCACGGTGAAATCCGCCCCCGTGTTGGTTGAGCCGAAGGCATTGGCCACGCCCTGCTTGAGCAGACCGCCGGTGACGTTCACGGGGCCGGTGAAGGTGCTGGCGAAGTTCAGGCTCAAGATGCCCAAACCCGCTTTGGTGATGCCGCCCGTGCCATTGCTGATGGCGGCGGTCGAGATGGTGCCGGTCACAACGGGATTGGTGACGGTGAAGACCACCGGAGTGGTCGCACCGCCGAGATTGATGCCGCCGCTGAGGGTGAGGTTGTTGACTGTGGAGGTGCCACCAAAGGTGAGGCTGCCACCATTGATGGTGATGGGAGTGGCGACGGTGAGCGCTGCGGTGCCTGCCAGCAGGGTGCCACTGCCAGTGATGGACAAGGTGCTGCCTGCATTGGCTCCCAGAGCCGTGGCATTGTTCAGGATCAGCGAGCCTGCACTGAGATTCCAAGCCAAGGATGCGGCCTGCGCATTTGGCAGGACGAGGGAGCCGCTGCCAGCCTTGGTGATGGTGCCCGCTGAAGTGATGCTCGTGGCGCTGATGATCAGGTCGTCCGGAGAGAGGCCGGAGGTGGTGATGGTGGCGCTGGCACCGGCAAAGTTCAGGGCCGTGCCGCTGACGGTCGGCGTGAATCCCAAGTTGTCATTCTGCACGGTGATCGGAGTGAGGGAACTGAGGTTCAGGAGCGTGCCCGTGGCCAGGGTCGGAGTGGCATTGCCACCGGAATTGTTGAAGGTGACGCTGTTGAGCGTGTTCGTTCCCACGAGGGTCAAGGTGCCGCTGCCATTGAAGGTGACATTGCTGGTGGCGGCGATCTGCCCCTGATTGGTGTTCATCGTCACGACGGCACCGCCGCTGATGGTCAGGTTCCCTGGAATGACGATGGACCCTGGGAGACCGCTGAGGTTGGTCGTGCCGCCAGCGTAGCCATCGTTGCTCGCATTGATGAAGGTGCCGCCAGTATAAGTATTGGAAATAGCGCCGAAAGTCAGCGCTGCAGTGCTGGAAGTGGAAATAGCAGGCTGGGACAGCGTGATGGTCCAGACACCGGCATTCAGCACCGGCGTGCCACTGATGGTCGTGCCACCTACAATGTTGGCCGCATTGCCAATGGCCATGCCTGCAGTGGGTGTGAAATTGGTGGGCAGTGAAGCCTGGGCCACGGTCACCGTCGTGCTGGCGCTGGTAACGCTGGCGTTGGCGGTGGTGGTGGACACCGGGGCAAAGGCAACTTCCACAGTGCCAGTAGTGCCTGCGGTCGTGGCGGTCGAAAGAGTGAGCACGTTGCCGGCGATGGCGGTGATCGTGGTGCCTGCGGTGATGCTGGCACCGCTGGCCACTGCACCACTCACGCCCATGCCCACCACCAACCCGGTGGCATTCGGGACCGTCAATGAAGTGCTGGCGGAGGCAGGGATCGACACGGTTTCATACACTTGTGGCGTGAAGGTCGTGGTCGTGTTGCCGTCGCGGACCAGAGTGAGGGCTCCCGTGCCATTGTTGACAATAGGCGAGTTGATGACGGACGCCACCGTCGAACCGTAGTTGTGCAGATAGAGGGTGGAAGCCGTGTTTGGCAGGCCCGCGGAGAGGCTGCCACCCTGAATGGACACGCCCTTGTTGCCGCTGTCATTGATCAGCAGGCCGCCAGCGAACAGGGTAAGCTGATCGAGAGGGCCGTTCATGCCGAGAACCGTGGCCGCAGCCGGGGCCGTGAAGGTCAGCGTATTGATGGTCTGCGCCGTGGCGGCGAGCGTGGTCGCGATGATGGTGTCATTGGTGGTTTGGCCTGCACCCGCTGCGGTGAAGGTGGTCAGGGCGGCCGAGCCGGCCTGGCCAGGAGTGCCGTTGAGACCTGTCGTGTTGGAGTAGCTCGCGAAGTTGACGGTGTTGCCGGTATTGGCCACCAGCAGCCAGGGAGCCACGATGCCATTGACCATGCTGGAGGCATTGAAGGCAACGCCGTTCATGGAGTTGACGAAAATGCGCGCATTGGCGTTGGCAAAACTGCCCAGATAACCACCGTAAGGAGCTTCAATGAGCAGTGCGGCATTGTTGGTCTGCACCAGATTGGCCACATTGAATGTGGGGGAAGCCGTGTTGGAAACGGTGGTGCCACCATACTCGGTGATGAAGAACAGGTTGGAGCCGCCATTCAGGCTGATGGTGCCTAGATTTTGTGAATCCACCAGCGAGCTGGTGTTCACGCGTAGGGTGCCGCCATTGAAGTTCAGTGGCACGGTGGCGCTGATGCGTGCCGTGTTCTCGCTGAGGCCCGAGTTGTCGAGGATCAATTCGGCATAGTTGAGTGTGATCGACGAAGTGCCGGTGAGTACTCCGCTGTCCTGCAGCGTGAGGCTGCCGCCGCGGATGGTGGTGGCGCCGATGTAGCTTGAAGGGCTGCTGAGTTTCATCGCCGTGTTGCCGGATTTGTCGAAGCTCAGGTTGCCGTTGATCTCGCCGCTGAAGACGGTGGCTGCGGCATTGGTGTAGAAAGTCGCGGCGGTGGCGCTGGTGTTGGTGATGACGTTGTTCGGAGCGAGTGCTGTGCCGCCGCCATAGGGCAGGACACTGCTGCTGGTCATAGTGCCCACCAGCTGGCTGTTGCCATTCAGGTCCAAGGTGCCGTTGTTCAGATTCAGGTTTGTGGCCGAAGGAACGGTAGCCGTTGGCAGCACAAAGAGCGCATTGGCGCCAGCCGTTGCGCCAAGCTGTACCGTGCCGCCATTGATGGTGACCGTGCTGGCCGCTCCAGCATTGGTGAAGTAGCCCTGGTTGAGCACCAAGGTGCCTGCGCCTGCCTTGACCCAGCCGTTTTGGCTGTTGATGAGGGCGTTGAGCGTGAAGGAAGATCCAGCGGGCACCTGGAAGTCGAGTGTTACATTGCCGCTCGACTGATACTGGCCTGAAGTGATGCCGCTGTTGCCTGCCAGCGCCAGCAGACCGCCTGAGGATTGAATGTTTACATTCAGGAGCGCACCATTGGCCCCCCAGCTATTGCCGCTGATAATCGCCAGATTGACACCGCCACCACTGTTCAGAGTGAGGCTGTTCGCGGTCAAGTTCGCTGAGAACGCGCCGGTGGCAAGGGTGTTGGCAGATGCGCCGCCAAAGGCCACCGTGCTGAGACCGACGTTGGTGGTGTTGGTGATGGCGGTGGTCCAGTTGGCGAGCAATTCCGTCGCAGGATTCAGCGGACGGACCAGACCGCTCGCGCTGTCCAGAGTCAGGAAGCTGGTGCCATTTCCGGTGGCACTGGCGTCCACGAGGATGTCGGGACGAATCGATTTGGTGGTGGTGTTGTTGGCACCATTGCTACCCAGAAGGGTCATGCCGCCAGCAGTGCCGGCCGCGCCTGCGGTGTTGAACTGGAGGGTGGCAATGCCAGCACCAGCCGCCGTGCCCAGACCGGTGCCACGGATGAGCAAGGACGAGGTGTTACCTTGTCCAACAGCACCCGCGAGCGTCACATTGATGCCTGCGGTGCCGGTGGCATTCAGCGTGATGACGCCGCCACCATTGAGGGAGGCCAGCGTGCCCAGGGATTCATTGACGACAGTGCCGGAGTTGCCGCCGATGACGAGGCTGCCACCCTGCATGTTGATGGCTCGCACCACAGGAGCCAGGGTGCCGATGGTGGTGTAAGTCGTTCCGCCCAGACGGTTGCTGCTGACAGCAGCGGCGTTGTCCAGCAGCAGTGTGCCGCCTGCTGTCAGGGTGTAAGCCTGGAAGTTCAATTTGCCCGTGTCATCAACGATGCCATTGCCGACCAGCAAGGTGCCAGAAGGGCTGAAGGATGTGTTGTCCGCGCTGACGGTGAAGGTGCCAGTGCCGATCTTTGTCACATTAAGCAGCCCGGTCGGATAAGGGCTCTGGAAGGTGCCCGCATACGAGGTGCTGCTGTTGTCCAGTCCTGTGGTCAGTGTGCCTGCGGTGCCCTGAATGCCATTCATGATGATGGCCGAGGATTGGGCTGAGGAGATGGAGCCGACGACTCCAGCGCTGCCACGGGTGTCGAAGGTGGTGCTGGCCGCCATCACGACGGTGCTGCCGAGGATGGCACCACTGAGGCCGCTCAATGGACTGAATGTAAGGCCGCCTTGATTGAGGCTGAAGGTGGTGCCTGTCAGATTGATGCTCTGCCCGCCGATGCTGAGCCAGCCGAGACCGGTCTTGGTCAGGCTGGAGGCCGTGATGTTGGCATTGAGGGCCAGGCCCACTTGATTGCTAATATATTGATTGGGATCGACCTGAATCGTTGGCGTGGCATTGGTGAGCGCCAGGAAACCGGAGATGGTCGGAATGGTGGCCACCTCGGTGTTATTGGTGGAAAGCAGCAGGCCAGTGAGAGTGAGCGTGCCTGCACCGGTCAAGACGGTGGGGCCATCCAGTGCGCCTGTTCCAGCATCGTTGTTGATGGTGAGATTGGCGAGGGTCTGGGTGTTGGGTGCCACTGCTGCGGATATCACGCCGCTGCCCAGGTTCAGACGGCTGGAGCCGTTCATGATCACGCTGCCCGTGGAGACGATCTGGTCAGACACGTTCCAATTGAAGGATGACTGGATGTCTGAGGCAGAGTCCGTGCCGGAGACATTGCCACCAGAAAGCACCAGATCTCCCGGGATGGCAGGCCCAACCACGCTGGCTCCAAAGAGCTGGGCATTGCTGACGTAGGTCGTGCCGCCATAGGTGTTCGCATTGATGAAGAACACCTGTGCGCCGGTGCCGCTCATACCGTCCACGATGACGTTGGTGCCACCACTGGGGCCATCGATAATTTTGGCAAAGAGGTTGAGGAAGGTGCCAGTGAGTTGGTGAATGTAGAGATCGTTACCACTGCCAGACTGCAACTGCCCCGGAGCGCCGACGTTGCCGATGTTGGCTCCGCCGCCGGCTGAACCGTAGATCAGGACGCCCCCGGAAGTGACCTGCAGCGTGTCATCGGGATTGGTAAAGCTCAGGATGGTGTTTCCGGCAGTGAGAGAATTGACGACGGTCACGGTCGGCGTCATCAGCGGCGCCGGAATGGTGGCGTTTGCCGAGACCAGCGCGTTCACTCCAGCACCATAAGTGCCCGTCGGCTGATACTGAATGCCACGAACACCCGACTCCGGGTCGTAGGTGGCAAACGCTGCGCCAGCCTGCCCGCTCGCCCCGGTCACCGTGGCCCAGGCGCCAATCATGCCGTTGGTCAGAGCTGGAGCAGCGGTGAATATGATGCGGGGATTGTCCCCCATGATCCCGGTGCCAGAAGCAAAGTTCAAAGTAGAGCCCAGGGCACGGGTGCCGATGCCGGCAAAGGTGATCTGCGAAGCGCCGCCCTGACTGACGGTGGTGGAGCTGATGGAGCTGGACCCGATGCCAAGATTCACGGTGCCAAGAGAAATGGCGTCCACCGGTGTGGAACCTGAACCCGCACGTGACACAAATTGAAAACCACCGCCGGTCAGATTGATCGGCGTGCTGGCTGAAATGCGATTCGCCACGGCCTGCACACCCGTGTCACTCCAGATAAGTGCGGAACGCAGTACATTGACCGCACTGACATTGCTGATGCTGCCCAGATCCGTCAGTGTGGTGGCGCCACCGGTGGTGGTGAAGGTGCCGGAGAGCGTCTGGGGAGAGTTGATGGTGAACGTGTTGGTGCCGGAGGAGATGCCGCCATCACGGACAAAATTCAGCACGCCTGCGCCAGTGTTGCTCATGTTTCCAGACCAGGTCTGGCTGGCACTGGTGACGATGAGGAGGGTGGCTGCGGTGCTGGCGTTGCTGTTCAAGATAGTGCCGCCGGCCATGTCGGTGCCGCTGCCACTGCGCAGGTTTGCCACCGTTTGCGTGGTGCCGTTGAGGTCCAGAGTGCCGCCGAAATCAACCGTCAGGTTCTGACCATTGATCGTTGTGCCAGGATTGCCAGCCGCGAGAGGGGCGCTGTACACTTTGAAGATCGTGTTCTGGCCGCCTGCCAGCTGCAGGGTGCCACCATTGATCACGGTGTCCCCCGTGTAAGTTTCTGCGGAGCCCAGCACCAGCGTGCCGCCATCGGCCTTGGTGAGTCCGCCGCCATTGACGAAGATCGGCGCATTGACCGTCAGCGTGGTGCCGGTGCCGACGGTGTGGAAGACGAGCTCGCGGTTTAGCGAATTGGTGCCCGTCAGTGTGCCGCCTTGAATCGTGTAACTGGTGGTGTTGGGCGCGCCATTGGTGCCGAGGACCAGAATGCCGCCGGAGTCGAGCTGCAGCGCGGTGTTGATCGTGGCCGTGGAGCCGCTGACGTTGTTCAGGGTGAGGGAGTTGATTTCCTGCGGGACGCTGGCGTTCCCAAGAGTGATGGTGCCTGCGGTGGAAACGATGTTGGCATAACCGGGCAGGCCAAAGACGAGCAGCGGATTTGTACCTGCGGTGGCGGCGGCGCTCAGCGTGATCTGTGTGCCACTGACGATGGAGGCGATGGTGCTGGTGGTGGTGATGAAGCCCGACGTGGCACCCGTGAGCGAGGAGACACCGGTGACCACCTCACCCACGTACAGACCTGCAGTGCTGGGCACGGTGACGGTGGTCGAGGCAGTGGTGGTGACGTTTGCAAAAGTCGTGACCGGATTGGCATAGATCACCAGCGGGGTATTGCTGGTGGCGGTGGAGTTGGCGGACACGGTAAACGTCGTGGCGTTGGTGATGGAGGTGATCACCGCATTGGCGGCCACACCGCTGCCGACGACGAGCTGGCCGACCTGCAAGCCTGCTGTGCTGGCCACGGTGATGATATTGTTCCCGCTGGTGACGTTCGCATTCGGCTGCACGGTGGTACCGGTGATGGTGCTCAAGGTGGGCACCGAGGTGAGGTAGTTGTTGGTGTCCAGGCTGAGCGGAGCGATGCCGCCGGTGTTGGCAGTGCCGAAGTTTGCGGTGCCACCGAAGGTGCTGTAGCTGGCAAACCCCGTGCCGATGCCGGATGCCGACTGATCGGCCACCGCCCAGGGATAGATGCTGGCGTTAGGCGCATTCCAGGCACCAGCCTGCCCGATGTTTTGCAGGTTGGTCGTGGCGAGGCCGAGGCTGGTGGCGTTGCCAAAGATCGAGGCCACACCGCTGCCCTGTGCGTTGCCCAAATTGTCACCACGGATCAGCGCGGTGTTGCCAGCCACACGTGTGAAGATGGAAGTCGCGGTGGAGGCCACGGAGATGTTCACCCCGGGTGTGCCTGCGGCGTTGAGAGTGATTGTCGCCCCGCCGTAGCCGTTGGCGAAGGTACCCCCGATATTAAAATTGTTGGCTCCCTGGGTGATGCTCTCGGCGACGGCCGTGCCGGTGTTACCATTGACCACGAAGTTGCCGGAGAGGAACATACCGCGATTGCCCAGACGCTGGCTGATGGGCGTGGTGCTGTTGTCCAGCGTGAGGGTGGCGCCTTGACGCACGAGGTTGGCCTGAGACTGGCTGGTCATGCTGCCGCTGCCGCTTAGCGTCACACTGCCCGCCTGCACATCCAGGAGGGTTTCCGTTCCACCGCTGGCGGTGAGCGTCAGATTGTTGGCACCGACTTTAACGATGCTGAATGCGCCGGTGATCGACCCACCGAGGGTGATGCTGCCATTGGTTCCGGCGAACTGGCTGGGGCTACCGATGCTGCTTGCCGCCGCCAGGGTGATGTTGCCTGCATAGCTGGCATTGGTGGCACTGCTGTTGATGAGGGCGCCGAGCTGATTGGCGATGCCGAGGCCGGTCAGGCCCACGCCATTGAGCGTCAAGGTCTTCAAGGTGGTGACGGCCTGACCATTGAGATCCACCGTGGTGCCCGCGCTCTCCACCACACCATTGGTCACGCTGCTGGTGAAGCCAGTGGCGCCCGTGAGCTGGACCATGCCGGCCTTGATGTTGAACTGGCCCGTGAAGGTGTTGGTGTTGCTCAGAATGAGAGTGCCGGCGCCCACCTTGTCCAGCGCCGAACCGGCCACTGAATCCTGCACCGTCCCAAGGAGGTTGATGCTGCCCGGACCGCCGATGCTGGCATTCACAGTGCTGATTGCCGCGCCGATGGAGAGCGTCCCGCCGGCAGGCAGGGAGGCCGTGGTAAAGGTGCTGTTGTAAAGGCCCGCTGGGACGCTGCTGCTCTTGGCGGCCGGACCTGCGCCACCATTGAGAATGATGTTGCCGGTGGTGCTGACGGCCTGCCCGTTCAAGTCGAGCGTGGCAGGAGTGGTGACGGCCACACCGATGGTGGTGGTGCCAGTGGTCAGTGCATTTGCAGCGGCCAGCTGGATGAAACCGCCATTGATGTTCAAAGCTCCCGTGAAGGTGCCTGCGCTGGCACCGAAAATCACATTGCCCTGCCCCGTTTTGGTTAGCCCGTTGCCGCCATCGCTAACGCCGCCCGCGAGCACCAGAGTGCCGGTGGTGGGATTGAGGATGCCACCCGTGCCGAGCGAGGTCGTGCCAGTGACGATGAAGGCCCCATTGCCAAGGGAGCCTACCGCCGTGCCTGTGCCATTGGCCACATTCAAAGTCGCACCACTGCCAAGGGTGAGGCTGGAGACCGCATAGTTCAAATCGGTGCCGAGGCCGTCGATGGTGACCGAAGCTGCGGCGGACACCGCGATGTCATTGTTCAAAATGGCGGCGTTCTGATAGCCGTTGGCGGCGGAATAATTCGCCGCATAGGACAGGGCGCTGAGCGGCAGCACCTGCAGGTTGTTGACAGCGGCGAGGCCGGCCATGCTGTTGCCTGCGGTGTCCGGTCCGCCATAGAGCACCTGCAACGCACCACCACTGCCCGCGTTCAGCACACGGACTGTCACCATGTGCTGACCGGCGGCCAGATTGATGCCTTGCAGCCCCAGTTGATTGATTGCGTGGCCACTACCGACGTCGGTTTGCAGCAGCTCACCGTCCACCACGATCTGCAACTGGTCGTCCGAGCCACCGCCAAAGTAGTAGGTGCCACCGGTGGTGACTTTCAGCAGGCCCTGGTAAAGGATGAGGGTATTGGCGCTGGATGCGGCGCTGACTCCCAGGGGCTCCTGCCGCAGCTGCGAATCATTCGGCAGCACGCCGAGCAGAGTGGCGCCGGGGGCAATGCCGCTGCTGGCAGCGTTGGCCATGGTAGTCAGACCGGTGGAGAAATATTTGGCCGTCATGCCGCCCGAGGTGTAGCCGGCGGCGCTAACCGAGCTGGTATAAACGGGTGTGATCTGCAATGTCGAACCCGTGGCCAGGGTGAGCGTGCCGGTGCCGAGCGGGGTGCTGCTCTGCGCCGCACCGATGATCACCTGCGTGGCGGCGCTGAGGGTCGGGGCCGTGCCACCGTTGCTGCCGCTGTAGATCAGAGTGCCGGCGCCGATGTTGGTCGGCAGATTGGTGCCGACGGTGAAGCCGCCGGGCAGGATGAGGCTGATGCCGGAGGCGACATTGAAGACCGGGGAACTCGTGGCGCTGGTCAGGGTGGTGCTGGCAAACAGCAGCCTGTAGGCATTGGCCGCCGCGCCGGTCACGTTGAGGATCGTTGCGGGGGCCGCATTGCCAGCCACGGTGCTGGTAAAGGTGGTGCCGCTGACGGTGCCGTAATCCAGGCTGCCCATGACGATGGTGTTGCCGGTGTTGGCGCTGACATTGCTGATGTCAATGTAAGCGTTGGCCTGCGCGGTGTCGATCTGGACGTTGTTGCTGAAGTTGATGAAGCCATTGCTGCCCTGGCCGTTGTGGCGTAGCTGCAGCACACCGCCGCTGAGGGTGACCGCTCCCGTGCCAAGGCCAGTGGCGGATGCCCCCACGCCGCTGACCAGCAGCGTGCCTGCATTGACGAAGACTCCACCGCTGAAGGTGCTCTGACCGCCGACGCCGTTACTCAACTGCAACGTGCCCAGACCCGCCTTGATGATGCTGGATCCCGCGCCGGTGACGGAGCCTCCGAAGGCTCCGGTCATGTTGGGCGCGTTCACCGTCACCGTCGTGGCCCCTCCGGCCTGCAGGGCGATGGTGCTGGTATTGGCCCCCAGGGTCAGGGAGGCTGCGGTGGCGCTGGGAGCGTCAAAGGTGAGGCTTCTGCTGCCGAACACCACGCTGTTCCCCACGGTGAATGTGCCGGTGCTGTAAAGCGTGTTGCTGCCTGCCAGCGTCAGCGTCCCCTGCCCCAGCGGACCGGTCAGCGGTCTGCCGCTGGCCTGATTGGTGCTGTTCGCACCGATTGTCAAACTGGTGCCAGTGGCCAGCGTGACGCCGCCGGTAAAGGTGCTGGCACCACTGACCTGGAGATTGCCGCCACCGGTTACCGAGACGGGATTGCTGGCGTTCTGCAAAGCGGAGCTGATGACCAGCGTGGGCTGGAGAGGCGCGAGGCTCTGGCTGTTGAAGCTGATCGGATTGACGGTGATGGTGGGAGTGGCGACATTGTTCAGATCCACGTTGCCGCCACTGAGCGTGTTGACGGAGGCGGTCGAAGCCCCGCCCACATTGTTGGATGAGGCTGTGATGGTGCCGCTGGCAATCTTGAGCAGGCCTGTGACAGCGACCGTCGGGCTGGAGCCGCCGTCGTTGTTGTAGGTCAGACTGGAGAGGGTGTTGTTCACAGTGAAGGCCAGCGTGTTGGTTCCTGCCAGAACCCCGGGACCGCTGGTGATGGTGATGGTGTTATTGGCCGGATTCACCGACGTGACGTACTCACTGCCCGGAATGCCCGTGCCGGTGACAAGCTGTCCCACCGCGATGCCAGCGGTACTGGTCAGCGTGATGGTGTTTGAATCTGTCGTGGTAACACTGCCAGCATAAGAGAGGCTGGAGCTCAGCGTCAGTGTACTGCTACCGGTTATGGTGGCGGCCTGCGCGCCAGTGGTGGAGGTGTAGTAGGCCGCACCGCTGGCTGCCGGGAACAGGCTGCTCCCTGCGATCTGGGTAAGATTGCCGCCATAGAGGAAAATGCCGCCGCTGCCCAATGTCGTAAGACCGCCAGTGCCACCCGTGCCCGAGCCGGTGGCAAGGCTGCCGGCATTGCCCAGTGTGAGCGTGCCCTGGTTCACATAGGTGCCGCCGGTGTAGGTGTTGGTGCCATTGAGCGTGGTGGCGCCGCTGCTGCCACCGGATTTGATCAACGCCATGCCGCTGCCAGTGACGGCGCTGTTCAGAGTGATGGCCCCGGTGCCGTTGTTGTAGAGGAACAACTGGCTCGTGGCGGAGGTGAGGCTGCCCTGGTTTACCACGCTGCCGAGGGTGAAGGCTGCGCTGCTGTCCAGCAGCCCGCCGGTGGCCAGCGTCAGCGTGGTGCCGGTGTTCTGGGTGAGGACGGTGGTGCCGGTGACGCGCATAGAATTGACGGTCTGCGTGCCAATGGCGAGGGCGGGAGTGACGCTGATGGAGACGTTGTCGGTGGCCGCCGCATTGTTGATGAGGAGCGGGGAATAGCCTGCGAAGCCGGTGGCATTGAGAGCGCCAACGCCGTAGGTGGCATTGTAGGCGGCAAAGTCGGTGCCGTTGACGATGTAGCCGCCGCCGAGGATGGAGGTGGTGCCGGTGGCGCTGGTGCTGGACTGTCCGGTGATGAAGATCATCGGATTCGAACCGATGGTGCCGAGCGTGCCGCCGGAGTTGGTGAAGGTGACCGTGGAATTGTTGGTGAGGCTCAGGCTGCTCAGCGTGAGCTGCGCACTGCTGATGCCGGTGGCGTTGTTGGTCACATTGATGGTGCTGCTGCCTTCAGTGACGGTGATGGCGCCCAGCGTTTCCGCGGAGGTGTACTGCGCGCGGCCTAAGTAACTGATCCCGCCACCGCCCAGGGAGATCGCCAGCCCGGTTGGCAGACGGTTTGCCACATCAATGGAGCCGGTGTTGTCCAGCGCGAGGGCGGAGCGGTTGATAGTCAGGGCGCTGGTGTTCAGCAGGGTGGCGTTGTTTTGCAGCGTCACCGTGCCTGCAGCCGTGTTGATCAAAGTCGGGCCGGTGTAGGTCTGCGCCTGAGTGAGCGTCCAGGTGTTCTGGCCGGAAACGACGAGGCCCATCCCGCCGCTGATCACACCCGTGTAACTGCGCGCGGTGTTGTCCTGTTTCAGAGTCAGGATGCCTCCCGTGCTGGTGACGGATGAATTGGCGCCCACGGTGCCAAGCCCCGCCACGGCGACGGAGTCGCTCAGGAGATTAGAGACTATCTGATTGTTGCCATTGAGATTTAAGACGGCCCCGGAACCGAGCGCGGCGATATTGGCAAACTGCAGGGTATTGTTGCCTTTGTTCAGCACCAGCGTGCCGTTGTTGACGACAGTCTGGCCGATGTTGAAGGAGGTCGCGCTGAGTGTCAGGGTGCCGCTGTTGTCCTTGACGAGACCCGCCGCACCGGCCGTGCCGCCGGTGATGGTGCTGCTGATGGTGAGATTTCCAATCGTGTGAATGTCCAGTTCGTTTACTCCCGCGGTGAGGATGCCGGGGCCGGAGATGCTGTTGACCGGCGCGGTCGGCAGGGTGGTGCTGGTGTCCGTGGCCAGGATACCGCCACCATTGGTGCCGCCGATAGTGAGCGTCTGGGTGTTGCCCAGAGTCAGGCTGCCACCGGTGGCGAGCGTGAGGGAATTGATGGCAGGGGCCAGCGTGCCCGCTGTGGTGAAATTGGTGGAGATGGCGGAAGTCGCGGTGATGTTGGTCCCGCCGCTGGAGTAGGTCAGCACGGCAGCAGCGGCCGTTGCCGTGGCATTCGCCGAAAGCACGTAGGTGTTGCCATTGGTAATGCTGGTGATGTAAGTGCCAGCAGCGATGCCGCTGCCACTCACGAGTTCACCCGCAGTCAGACCTGCGGTGCTGCTGACAGTGACTGTTGTGGAGCCGCTGTTCGTGGCTGCCGTTCCCAAGGTGCTGCCGCTGTAGCCGTTGAAGTTGACCAGCGAGCCAAGTGATTCAGCCGCCGCCAGCGGCCGGTAGAGGGCCCCGGTGGCGGCACTGGCGGTGGCAAAGGTGATGGTGTTTGAAGCATTGCTGGTATTCCAAACCAGAGCCCAGGGCTGGACCTGCTGATTGGGCATACCCCCAGTCACAAAAGCGCCCTGAAAACCGGTGTTGGCCACCACGCCTTCATTCACCGTGGCAATGTTTGCGCCTGCAGCACTGCCGAGGCCGGGGCCCTGATACATCACACTGGAATGGGCTGAGCGGGTGAAGGTGCCGCCGGTGGATTCCAGCGTCAGGTTGGCCTGCTGGCCGGTGCCGGGAGTGATGGCAATGGTGAACTCACCACGACCATAACTGTTAGCCCCCAGAAAGGCTTCATTGGTCGCGCCTGTACTGCTGCCCAGCAGATTGAAGGTGCCGCCGCCGATGGTGGCAAACGAGTGAGTGGCCAGACGGTTGGGGGTGTTTGTCGTGGTGTCATCGATGGTCAACGTGCCGCCGTAATTGACGTTGGTGGTGCCGACTCCCGCGGTGGCAGTGCCCGCCATTTTGAGAATGCCAGCGTCCACGCTGAGATTCCCGTAAGTGACGCCGGTGGCATTGAAGGTCAGCGTGCCGCTGCCATACTGCGTCACTGAACCAGCTCCGGTCAGCGCGGTGTTGATGGTGATGTTCCCCGGTCCGACAAAACCCACCGAGCCGGTGGCGGTGATGGAGCTGTTGATCGTCAGCGTGTTCGCCGTGTCATCGTTGCCGATGGCTCCGGCGTTGGCCATGGTGATCACGCCGGTGTTCCAGATGCTGGCTCCGGTGGTGTTTTCGAGCGCGCCTTTGCCCTGAATGCCATAGCTGCTCAAGGAGAGCGCCTGTGTGAAGGTGCCGCCGCCGCTGATTTGCAGCGCAGCCCCAATGCTGTTGGCAACGGTGATCTGTCCGGAGCCGACCTGATTGGAAGCAGTGAGCGCCAGGGAGCCGGCATTGATGCTGGTGGCACTGGTGGGCGAACCCGTCGCGGCGGCGGTCAGCACTAAGGTGCCGTTTTCAACCTTGTTGAGCACGTTGCCCACGGCGGCATAGGCGAGGCCGCTGTTCAGCGTGAGCGTCTGCCCTCCCGCCACACCGATGGTGTCTCCAGTGGCGGTGTTCAGGGTGATGATGCGGCTGGTGGCAAAAGTGCCGAGGGCGAGGAATTCCGCGAGCGTGGTGCTGTTAAGGCGGATGCCATTGCCTGAAGCGCCGAGGTTGGCATCGCTGTAGGCGGAGAGGATGCCGCCCTGGATGTCGATGGAACTGGCGACGCCGGTGCCGAAAGTGTTGGTGGCATCCGCGGCGTTGATGCCGAGCTGCAGGGTGCTGACGCCAGTCTTCACGATGTTGAAGGCACCCGTCAGATTTTGCAGGGTCAACGCGGCCACCACGTTCGAAGCCTGCGCTGTGGGAGCGGTACCGCCGACGCTCCCAACGGTGCCGACGCCGAAGGTGGTGGTGGCGGTGAGCGCGGGCTGCGCGGTGAGCAGGAGGCCGTAGCCGTTGATGGCCTGCACGTTGAGAGTATTGCCGGCGGCATTGTTAAGCGGGAGAGCGGCAGCCAGGCTGATGGTCTTGTTGGCGGCCTGGTTGAACTGCGTATTCGCGCCCTGCTTGCCCACGATGTAACCGGTGGTGTTCGCTGCGATGAAGGTGGTGGCATTGACGGGCAGCGTGAAACTGATCGTCTGCGGGGTGCCGGTGCCATCGCCATCGGCCACCAGACCGAGGCCGGAAGTGGTCGCAGAAGCTGAGATGGCTGGCACGGAGGCGGACAGCCCGCTGGGAATGCCCAGAGCCGCATTGCCACCGATGGTGATCGCCCCTGTGTAAGTGCCGATGCTGCCCAGCGTGACCATGCCGATGGCGTTGGCCGTCGTGCTGCCGTTCACGGCCAGGTTGCCGCTGCCCGCGAGGGTGTTGATGGCGAAGTTTTGTGCGGTGGTCTGGCCCTGGAACTGGCTGGCACGCAGGATGGATGCGGCCGTGACGGTGACGGTGCTGTTGAAGATGCCGTTATTCGTGCTGTTGGCGCTGAGGGTGCCGCCATTGAGGAAGATCGGATTAAAGATCTGCACGCCGCTGGCGACGAGTTCCGGCGCATTGGTCCCAGAGGGGCCGTTGATCGTGACCGTGCCGCCGTTGAAACCGGTTGTGGTGCCGAAGCCGAGCCCGGCGACGTTTTGATCTTCAATGAGGCCGTTGCTGGCGAGCACCACATTGCCGGTGAAGGCGATGCTGGGGCTGCCGATCTGCAAGTCTCCGCCACCGGTCTTGGTGAGGGTGCCGCTGCCGGAGAGAAAGCCGCTGGGCTGCTGCACGTTCAGCTTGCCACCGGTGCCACTGGTGGTGCCGCCCAAATTGAGCGTGCCACCGGCAGGCCCCACGGCGATGAGGAAGCCCGAGGTAGGGGCGGCGGTGGTGCCGGCGGTATTGGAAAAGCTGAGAGTGCCGCCATTGAGCGTGGTGGTGCCGACCCCGCCGTTGTTGAGCTGCGTCACACCTGCGGCATCGACTGCACTGATGAGGAGCGTGCCGGAACTGATCGTCGTGCCTCCGGTATAAGCGCCCACTCCATTCATGAGCAGGGTGCCAGGGCCGGTGAGGGTCAGCCCCCCCGCGCCACTGAGAGTGCCGCTGAGCGTGAGCTGCGTGCCGGTGGCCACATTGACATTGGTGTTGGCGCTGACCAGCGTCGCATTGGCGCTGATGACGTTGTTCCTGGCCAGGTTGTTGATGGCGGCGGCACCGGGGCCGTTGTCCAGGTAGAGCAGGCTGCCTGTGGTGCCGGTGGCGATGGTGTAGGAAAAGGCGGTGCTCGGATTCAGCGTCAGCGTGCCGACGTGCTGCAGACCATCCACGGTGACCGTCTCTGCGCCGGCGAGGGCGGAGCTGAAGCTGGCGGTGTCTCCAGCGATGCGGGGCACCCCTCCACCGCTCCAGTTTCCAGCACTGTTCCAGCTGAAGGTACCTGCCGCCGTAGGCAGCCAGCTGCCGCTGATGGGAGAGTAGCTGCCGGTGATGAGAAGGTCGATGAACCCGGCGTCCGTGGCGGTGCTCAGGCTGTAGGTCAGTCCAGTCGGCGCTGTGGGCAGTGTGAAATTGCTCAGCGTCGGCGCGACGCCGGTGTAGCGGATGAGCTTGTAGCTGCCCGCCTGCGTGGGAGAGCCCGTGCTGGAAAAGTCAATCAGGGTGCCAGCACCTACCTGCAGCGCGCCGGTGGACGTGATCTGGTCGAACAAACCGGGGGTCAAAATATCAAACTGCAGCTTGCCACCCGCAGTGGTCGTCAGGCCGTTCAGGATCAGCGCGCCGCTGCTGTTCACGCCCACTCCGCCGGGATTGATCAGACCGCCCGAATTGAGCGTCACATTCTGAAACTGGCCGCCAGCCGCCGCACTCGAAAGCAGGCCGCCATTGATCACGACAGAGCCGTTGTTGGCGGCACCGGTGGCGATGGAGGAAATCAAGGTGCCCCCCGTCATGGTGGTGATGCCATTCAGCGCGCCCGCGGCCGAGGCTGTGGTCACATTGGTGCCGCTGATATTCACCCCGCCCGTGTTGGAGTTTGCCAGGCTGAGATTGGTCGCCCCGCCGGAGAGGTTCAGGGCCATCTGGCCGCTGAACGCATTGGCCACGCTCTGCGCCACCGTGCCACCGGTCTGCACCAGATTGACCGTGTTTATCCCGGCGCTGATGGCATTGGCCACATTGGCATTCAGCGTGCCGCTGCTCACCGTTAGCGATGCTGTGTTCGCGATTGCGCCTGAGGCGGTGAGCGTCAGCGTGCCGCCAGAGACGACGGTGGCGCCGGTGTAGTTGTTGGCAAAACTCAGCGTGGCCGTGCCCGCATTGACGGTCAGCGAATTGGTGCCGGTGAGGGCATTGGCGACGGACTCCGTCAGGCCCGAGTTCGTCTGCGTGGTATTGATGCCCACCTGAACCGCGCCGGTGCCCAGCGCACCCACTGCGCCCAATGCAGCCGTCTCCCCGCTGATCAGGGTGCCGCCGCTGTAGGTGTTGGCCACATTGCTGATGGTTACGGTGCCGCCGTTGTTCCCCGCACCGGTGCCGGTGATCGGCGCACCGATCATGAGCTGCGCTCCTGCCCCACCGAGGATCTGGCCAGAAACGGTGACGGCGGTGTTCTGCGAATTGATCGATGCATTGCTGCCCAGCGTGATGGTGCCGGAGTAAACGTCGGCCGCCACGTTCAAGCGGATCGCGCCCAGATTGCCGACAGCCTCCGACGGGCCGTAGCCATTCAGCGTCACGGGGTTGGTCATCGTGAACGCATTGGTGTTCATGAAAATCTGCCCGCCGGTGAGCCCGCTGGAACTGCCGTTCACGGTGATGGCATTGGTGCCGCTGGTGCCCAGATTCGTGTTGGCAGTGACGGTGACGCGGCCCTGATTCAGCGTGTAGGTGCCGGAGAAGGTGCTGGTAGTGGCCGATAAAGTGAGATTGGCCGGAGTGCCAGAGGCCGAGCCGTTCAGCGTGATGTTCCCCGTGCCGCTGATGACGTTGGCATAGTTGAGGCTCGTGGTGCCCGGCGCAAAGATCAGCGTGCCGTTGTCCGTGATCGCACTGCCTGAGGCGAGGATCAGATTGTTGGTGGACTGATTGCCCAGCTGCAGGGTGGCTCCCGACGCCACGGTGGTAGCCCCGGTGTAGGTGTTCACCGCCGTGAGAATGTCTGTGCCAGTGCCACTTGCGGTAAGTCCGCCGAGGCCGCCGATGACGCCGCTCACCGTGATGTTTCCAGAACCATTCAGCGTCAGCAGATTGCCGCTGTTCGTGACAGCGCCGCCGATGGTCAGCAGGTTCGATGAGTTGTTCGTGTAAGACTGCGCTGCCATGAGGGTCAGAGTCAGGTTGGTGCTGCCGATGGTGACGGCCTGCGCACCTGAGTTGACCTGAATACCGCCGCCGAAGATCAACAGCGCATTCCCCGCCGTGCTGGTCAGGGTGTAGGTGCCGAGATCCTGGCCGAAAATCAGCCCGTTAATGCTGCCCGCCGTGATATTGATGGTGTCCGCATAAGCCGACACCGCGCTGTTATTGCCAAACTGGTAGATATCGCTCGAGGTCCCAGCGACATCGGTCGCAGTGCCGTTATAAAAAATAAAGCTCGCGCCGGGGTTCCAGCTAAAGGTTCCTGCAGCCTCCGTTACGCCATTGGCACCATTGCCGTCCGAGTCGAAAATGAACGTTGCACCCCGCAGCGTATTTCCAGGCAGCACCACCACCATCAGGCAGGTCATCAACCACCCCAGAAGGGTGCGGTGGCGGCGAAGATTTGACGTCAGACTCGGTTGGTTGCAAAGAGGCATACAGGGGCACAGTTGGGAACATCTGAGCATGTGCAATCAAGGCCATGATGGCAATCGACAAATGCAAAACATGACAATCCATCAAAGCTTTTACTGACGCAGAAGTAATACAATAATTTACCTTGTTGGTCTGCTTGTTTTACCTTGTTAAAATGCCGGATTATGAACAAACCACTGCACAAATCCGGGAGTATGCTGACCGCCAAGTGTGAGGTCACGGCGATTTCGACCGGGCTTGCAAACGCAGATCCGCGTGTGAATGAGCATACCGCCCGAATCAGAGGTCGGGGCATACACGCTCGTGCCGGCCGCCGGAGGAGGGGCGGAATCTCCATGATGCCCCGGCAGGCCTCCGCCGGGGTGTAGAACTCGCCCGCTTTTGTCCCAGCGGAGTCGCCCCTTGACGAAACGTGACTCAGAATTTGCACCGTGGGTGTTTAACCTTTTTCAGCGTGACTAGTTGGCGAGCCATCATAATACCACAGCTGGACTTCGCGGCATTCGCGCGCCTGATTGCTCAACCCGCATCGCCTCCATGCCTGATGACTCTCAGCCAGCTTTTCAATCGTCTCCTGCTGAGGCGGATTTTTCCATCGGTGCTGATTGGACGGACGACGAGACGACTGCGCTGACCTTTTTAGGCACCTGCACGCTGCACGGAGCCAGATCGCCCGCGCTGGTGGGAGTGGCTTTGTCGGCCCACCAGCAGTTGCTGCGCGCCACGATGAGTGCGCGCCCGAAATCTCCGGCGCAGATTGCAGCTGCGGGGGAAGCATGGTTTTCCATCGGCTGGATGCTCCGGGGACAGGAGACGCTAGCGCAGCAGCCGGATCTGGCCATCATGGCGGCCAGTGCCTATGAGCATGCACTGGCCCTGAACTGCCGCAAAGCTGAGTGCTGCGACAATCTGGGAAACCTCTACCACCGCCATCTGCGTGAGCCGCAGCGTGCGGAGGAGTGTTACAGGCGGGCCATGGAGCTACGCCCGCAGTCCTCCTGCCCCCATATCGGTCTGGCCGATCTTTACCAGGGGCCGCTGGACCAGCCTGAGCGTGCGGAACCTCACTACCTCCGCGCCATTGAGCTGGATGCCACATACTGGTATCCGCATCGCCAGCTCGGTTATCTTTACCAGCGCCAGTTGCATCGATACGCCGCTGCGGAGAAGCATTACCGCCGCGTCCTGGAACTTTCTCCCTCGAATGCTCAGTCTCACGTCGGCCTGGGGCAGGTGTATCATTACCACCTTCAGCAGCCCACGCTGGCCGAGGGCTGCTACCTGGCGGCCATCACCCTGCAGCCGCACGATGCCTGCGCGCTCCGCATGCTGGGCCTTCTTTGCAAAGACTATCTGCAACAGCCGCTGCGTGCGGAGGAGTGCTACCGCAAAGCCATCGCGGCAGACCCCGCCAATCCCCGCCCACACACGGCGCTGGGGTACTTGCGTGAGTCCCAAGGGCGCTGGGCAGAGGCTGCTGCCGCTTATCAGCAAAGCCTGGCTTGTGACGACGCCTACGCCCCTGCACTGCGGGGACTCGCCTGGGTGGCGCTGCTCAGCCGTGGAGCTGTGGAGGAGACACGCCGTTTGTATGACCGTGCGCATGCTGCCGAACCCAAGGCTGGCACGCTCAACGTATTCGTCTATCTTGCCGCGGAGGTCTGGGCTGCGAATTGGCCCGTGGCCCAATACCTCTGGAACGAATGGGTCAAGGGCCTGCAAGCACATGAGGATTGGATGCTCTGGCAGAACCGCGAGCGGGTCTGCGCGCTGCTGCGCCAGGCCCATGCCGCAGGCCTCCTGCCAGCTTTTGCCGCAGTGCTGCCTTCTGACCGCCCGTGCTGGCGGCCCTTTGTCCAAGCCGTGGATGCTTTCACGACGCACAGAGCCGAGGGAGCGCTGCCCTCTGAGCCGCAGGCGGGAGCGATTTTCGACCTTCTCCACAAGCACTGAAGATGAATTGTCGTCGTGGCAAATCGACAGCGGATATTCCCAGCATCCATTGAAGGGGAATTCCCCCCTTCTCCCCTTCCCTCCAATCAGCTATTCCCCGCCCTGCTCTCGGCCACTGATTGAATCCCACGGAATCTCCCGTTCACTGCCGATGCTCCGCCCAACCCACGTTCGTTACCAAGTCGTCGGCTTCATGCTGGCTCTTGGCGCGCTTACTTATCTCGATCGTGCGTGCATCGCCACGCTTTCGCCGGACATTCGCAGCGAGCTTGGGCTGAGCAAGGACCAGATGAGCTGGATCTTCAGCGCCTTTGCCATCGCGTATGCAGCGTTTGAGATTCCGACAGCGTGGTGGGCGGATCGCATTGGGACGCGGCGGGTGCTCACGCGCATCGTGGCGTGGTGGTCGGTATTTACCATGGCCACCGCCGCTGCGTGGAACCTTGGATCCATGATGGTCATCCGCTTTCTGTTTGGTGCCGGAGAAGCGGGTGCGTGGCCGAACATGGCGCGCACCTTCTCACGCTGGATCCCCCGCTCGGAGCGCGGCACCATTCAGGGTGTCTTCTTTTCCGCCGCGCATGTCGCAGGCGGACTGACCCCCATGATCACGCTGGCTGTGGCGGGAATGTGCGGATGGCGCTGGACCTTTGTGATCTTCGGCATTCCCGGCCTTCTTTGGGCACTGGCCTGGTTCAAATGGTTCCGCGATGATCCGGAGGAGCATCCTGCAGTTAATGCGGCGGAGCTGGAAAAGATCGTGGCGGGGCGCGATGCGAGTGCAGGGCATCATGCCGGTTGGGCCTATTGGCGACAGTTAATGCTGCATCGCAACACCCTGCCGCTGTGCCTCATGTATTTTCCGAACAGCTTTGGCTTCTACTTCTGCATCACCTGGCTGCCGGATTACTTGCGGGAGCAGCACGGTTTTGACTCGATGCGGCTGGGCTTTTTCACTGGCCTGCCCCTGCTGCTGAGCCCGGTGGCGGATCTGCTGGGTGGGCTGGCCACGGATGCCGCCGTGCGGCGTTTCGGACTGCGCATCGGCCGTGTGGGTGTGGGAGCTGCGTCCTACATTGTGGCAGGCGTCGCGATGCTGATGGCAGCGACAGCTACACATCCAGAACTTGCAGCCTGGTATATTGCGGCTGCCGTGGCCGCAAGCATGTTTACGCTTGGTGCGTCCTGGGGCGCTGTCATCGACGTTGGCGGCAGCCATACCGGCGTGGTGGGCGCTGCGATGAACACGAGTGGACAAATCGGGAGCGTGATCTGCCCGCTGATCGTGATATGGCTGCAGGAGCACTACCATTGGAATGCGCCCGTCTGCCTCATTGGCATTCTCTACCTGGTGGGAGCCGCGGCGTGGGTGTTCATCAATCCGCACCGGAAGATTTTTGAGTAGCTCGTTGCGCTGACAGGGTATGCCTTGAAACAGCAAAACAACTGGAGTTATGCTCTATTGGCTGACTCGTGGATTCATCTTTCGAAAGGCCAACCACGCGGGCAGCAAGGCGGCCAAATCCAATGATGCTCTGATGAAATGAGACGGGAACTGCTCATAAAAAAACGACGTATCTCTTATAATAAAGAAAGCATCCCACCCGACAAAACCTGCTTCCAGAACAAGAAACACCAAGGCCAGGAGAGACGTCAAAACAGCCAGCCTCAGACTTGAGCGAGGAACCGAAGAGCCGCTGAAACGCCTCCAAAAGCCAAAGCACCCAATGACCAAAGCAACCGCAGCCATGGCTGTGAGAAGCAGCCAAAGGATGGCGCTTATCAACGCACCTGCTCCCCCTGGGTAGGTGGTGGCCAGCAATGAGTGGGTCATGGTTTGTTTGATAGGCTCAACCCATTTCAGCCTTCAATCACGGAGGCCATTTTCATAGTGATGATGCTCGAACGAAGCTGAGCTGAAGGAACCTATGAAATTCGAGTCGTGCTCATCCTTGGGTTTGATATGACCATTTTTCACGGCCCAGTCATAGCTTCCAACATCCACAGGATACCGGGTCAAGACACCTGTCAGTGAATGTTCAGCGATCCAACTTTCAGCCTGATCTCGCAACCTGAACACTCCGCCAGGGAATCGGCCTTTTGCTCCGTTAAAAATCCAAACGAAATCGTCCATCTTGTGCTGTTGGAATGAGCTAAAGTTCTTGAGTCTCCGCCCCTACACCTCGCTCACCACCCCGTTGCTCGCGCCAAACGTCGGCGCTTCGATGCCCATGTGGTGGAGCATGCGGACGTACAGATTCGACATCAGCGTGTTGTTTTTCGTGTCGTAGGCCAGGTGGCCCTGGTGCTTGAAGGTGCCGCCAGCGAGGATGACGGGGAGGTTGTTGTTGTCGTGGGAGGAAGAGTTGCCCAGGTTGCTGGTGTAGAGCACGGCGGTGTGGTCCAGCAGGGACTGGCCGGCTTCCTGGCTGAGCTTCAGTTTCTCCAAAAACTCGCCGAAGACTTTGATCTCGGCTTCTTCAATGAGGGCTAGCTGCTCCAGCTTTGCGGGGTCCTGGCCGTGGTGGGAGGCATCGTGGTGGCCAAGGTTCACACCCGTGATCTCCGGGCGCTCCTGTGTGCCGATCCACAAGGAAACGACACGAGTAGAATCCGTCTGCAGCGCGAGGTGTACGATGTCGTACCACAGGCGCGAGCGCTCCATGAGCTGCGGGCCGCTGGGCTCGGTGGTGGGCGTGGCGAAGTCCACGTGCGGCTTCGGCGTGGTGCTCCAATGCTCGTCCTGTTGAAGCGTCTGCTCGGCCTCGCGCACGGAGGAAAGAAAGAGGTCCAGGCGGTCGCGGTCCGTGCTGCTCACGCGGCGGTTCAGCGCTTTGATTTGAGAGCCCACGTCATCCAGGATGCTCTGGCCGTCCTTCACGCGCTGCAGCTCCCGCGCCTCCTCCTCCGGCGTGCCGGCAATGAAGAGTTTTTTAAACACAGAGGTGGCGCGCTGCTCGGAGGGAATGCGCACGCCCCGGCGGTTCCAGGCCACATCGCCACCACCGAGGATGAGGGAGGAAAAGCGCGTCTGATTGCCGAGATGCGAGGCAACTTCCTGATCGAGCGAAATGCCGTTTTTGATGTCTTTGTCGCGGATGCGCTCCGGTGCCACGCCAGTGAAGATGCCCACCTCTGCGAAATGTCCCGCTGCATAGCGGTGCGACATGCCAGAGAAAACGGTGAACTGATCGCGATGCTCCTGCAAGCCTTTCAGGTAGCGGCTAGGTACGTAGTCCCTGCCCGCTTTCTCGGGGAAGAAATTCGGCCCATACATGCCCAGCGGCTGGCCTGCCAGCACCATCCGCGGCGGGGCCTTGAGCGCCTTCTTTGCTTCAGTGGCCGAGGCAGGAATCATCGCCTCCAGAAACGGCAGGCCAATGGCGATGCCGGAGGAGCGCAAAAAGGTGCGGCGGTCGAGTCGTGGAGCGGGCATGGCGGTAGAAGGTGACGGTTATTTGTTCAAGAACACGCGACTTTGCGCAATTTCATGCACCGGTGCAGTCATATCATCAGGTGGGATATCATTTGCCCTGTTTGAATTGGGAGAATCGCATCGCCATCTTTTTGAGGTCAGCCAGAGCTTTCCGGGACGGCTCCGGCAAGTACGCGTTGATGGTGTAATGACCGACGTCCTGTTCATATTTTTCAAACATGAGCACATTAGAGTCTTCCCCGAGGGGCTTCTTGCCGAAAGCATTGTCCCACTTCACGGGGCCAAGGGCCTGGGTCATGAGCAACACGGCCTTTTGAATGTCCTTCTCTTCGGTAAGCTTGATGCGGAGCAAGGTCGGCTGCATGCGGTCCGAAGTCTCCAATGGGAGATAAGACACGACCTCCATCATCACTGATTTTTCCGATTTTTCTTCGAACAGCGTGCATGCATAGTTTGGCCCCCACCCACCCACCGCCGCGACACGAGTGACCTTCACAGCCTTTGGGTGCTGCATTCTCAACTCCTTGAATGAGGATAACATCAAGGCCTCATAAAATTCAGGCCTCGATTCTCGGATATGCTCCCACGATTGCACATCGACATCGGCCGCCATCGACTTCCCCTGAGAAAGCCAAGCTATCCCAGCTAGGATGCACTGAATGAGTCCTTTGCTATTCATGTTTCGTGTGGCTGCTGAGATCACTTGTTCAGGAATATTCGATTCTGCACGATCTCATGCACCAGGGTGCGCAGGCCGTAGTTCTTCGTGCGCAGCGTGGCCACGATCTGCTCCACCGCCTCGCGATCGGCGAACTGGATGTCCGCACCGGTGGCATAGATGATGAGCTTCTGCGTCAGGCTGCGGGCGAGCTGGTCCTTGTCTTCCAGCAGCAGTCGCTTGTAGTCGGAGATGTCTTTGAAGGCCTTGCCCTCAGGCGTGGTGCCGCCCTGCTCCACATCCGCCCCGCGAAAGATGGCGCGGCCGCTGGTGGGAAAGAGCGGCATGGGGTAGGCGCGGGTGCGCTCGGTGCCACGATAAAAGTCGCGGTAGTTGCCGATGGGGTCAAACTTCTCCAGCGCGAAACCGGGCGGGTCGATGTGATTGTGGCAGGTGGCGCAGGCGGGTGTGTGGCGGTGCTTGTCAAGCTGCTGGCGGATGGTGGTGGCACCGCGGATGTCAGGCTCGATGGTGGGTACATCCGGCGGCGGAGGTGCGGGCGGCTTGCCGAGGATGCGGTTCAGCACCCACGTGCCGCGCAGCACGGGAGATGTGCGCGTGCCATCGGCGGTGACCTTCAGCACGCTGCCCTGCGTCATCACGCCACCGCGATGCGACTCTGCGGGCAGTTTCACCTTGCGGAAATCATTTCCCTGGACGCCGGGAATGCCATAAAGCGCTGCGAGGCGTTCATTGAGCATGGACCAGTCGGAGTCGATGAAATTGAGCAACGACAAATCCTGCCGCAGCACCTCGGCAAAGAAGAACTGCGTCTCGCGTGGCATGGCATCCAGTAGAAGGGAGTCGAAGTCCGCGTAGAGCTGTGGATCAGGGATGGTGAAGTCGATCTTGCGCAGGTCCAGCCACTGGCCGGTGAAGTTGGTGGTGAAGCGCTCTGCACGCGGATGCTGCAGCAGGCGCTCCACCTGCGCGCGCAGCACGGCGGGCTGGTGCAGCGTGTTCTTTGCAGCCAGCGCGGTGAGCTCCGCATCCGGCGCGGAGGACCACAGGAAATACGTGAGCCGCTCCGCCAGAGAGAAGTCATCCAGCCGAGTGGAAACCAGCTCTCCCTGCTCATTGGCCTGCGCGCTTTCCGCGTCCATCAGGAACAGGAAATCCGGCGAGGAGAGGATGAGCTTGAAGCCATACATCATCGCATCGTGAAAGCTGTGCTGCTGCTCCAGCCGCTGCTTCACTTTGCTGATGTAATGCTGCTGCACCTCCTCGCTGACGGGGCGGCGGAAGGCTCGCGGCAGGAAGGCGCGCAGGATGCGTTCGGCATCCGCCTGCGAATTCGCCGAGGCCGGCACCAGCGGATCGCCGAGCCACTGGGACTCGGTGCGCTGAGGGCTGATGACGGGCACGCGTGCGCCAGTCATCTCCGCCTTCACCACGGAGCGTGCTTTGAGCGGCACGTCTCCATACAGCGCGGTGTAGGCTGGCGGTGGGAAGGCATCCAGCGGCCCGTCGATCTGCATCCACTCCACCTTCAGGCCGGGGCCGGTGTATTCCTCGATGGGCTTTTTGAAAATGCGGATGTCCCAGGTGGTGAGCAGGTTCAGCACAAAGGCCTGGTTCGTCCCCAGCTCGACCTCGTACTCGATCACCTGCGGCGTGCCGTGCGGGATCTCGCGCACCTCCCGCAGCACGGGGCCCTCGCGACCGCTTTGATTCACCACCATGAAGCCAGCGGGCACCGCCCTGCCCTCTCCGCCGACAGCGCATGCCGACATCGTCACCTTATAACGCCCGGCCATTTTCACCGCCGAAGTGGCGCACAGGCCATAGCGCGGCAGCTTGCTGTAAAAAACGAGCGCACCGTCCTGCATGCGTGCGCTGCGCGTCAGTGTTTGCTGAAAATTCGGCCCCTTCTTCACGATCACTTCCGCCGTGCGCCGATCGCTGAAAGGGATGGGCGGACTGATGGGAATGACCGACTGCACCGCGCGCGCCGCAGCCTCCTGGTAGCGCAGGAAATGAGTGGCCGAGATGTCCAGTCCGGTGCTCACATTGTCAAAGCCCGCCGTGGTGCTGTCCTCCGGCAGGAGGTCCTTCAGCATTGCATTGGTGCCGAGCAGATCGCGCAACGTATTCTCAAACTCCGTGCTGTTGAGCCGCCGCACCATCACGCGGCCCTGCTTCTGCTGATGCTCCAGCGAGGCGGCATGAAGCTGCGCCTGCAGAAAGGTCGTGGCACCCGCGAGTGCCGCCTGCGGCGGGCGCTCGCGCTTCTTCGGCGGCATCTCGCCGGAGACCATCTTGTCAAACACCTGTGCCCATTTCCTGACCGCGGAAGGGTCGTGGAGGTCGGTGCCCAGCGTGTCCAGCCTCAGGCCGCCTTTCTGTGCGTCCTCTCCGTGGCAGTCAAAGCAGTGCTGATCGAGCAGCGGTCTCACTTGGGTGGCGAAATCCGGTGCAGCGCCATGCGCGCCCAGGGCGAGGATGAGGAAAGCGGCGGAAGTGAAGCGGAGAAGCAGCATGCAGGCGGAGGAAATGAACGCGTGAGGCGGAGGATTCTTTGCTCATCACTCCCAGTGAAACTTCGCCATATTCTCTCAAAAAGCGGCCCAATTCGAAAGTACTTTTTCACCTCCCAACAGACTTGTCCCGAATCCAAGATCCCCCAAAAAGCAGGCGCGCTTACAGCCTGATTTTCCCTGATCATCGGCGTCGGGATGATCGCTGCCGCCCGCTCGCCTTCGGATCAAGGAATGGGGAGGACGGGGTGCGTCCATCTTGTTGCGTCAGTATAACCCCGCCCGGCTCAGCTCCCACGCGAAGATCACCGAGAAGGCCGCATCGTCGTTGCCCTGCACGGAGTTCTCGAGGCGTTCGCCGTAATGCCTTTGGCAGAGAGCGTAGAATGCATAGAGCGCTTCGAAGATCTTGTCATAGTCCGTGGCGAAACAGGGCAGGTTCAAGTCCTCACCGGTGATCGGGTCAGGCGCTGCAGTGCAAAACGGCGTCAAGTATCCCCATTCAATGCCATTGTAATAGTGCTCCAAAGCCCGTCTCATCGGAGGCAGCGGCTGCAGCGGTCCGCCCGCCAGTGTGGATTTAAGTGCATGCTCCGCCATGAATTGGGAAAAGAGACCGCGCACCACCGTCAGCCGATCTCGTTTGGGGAAGATATGCGGAAAGATTCCAAAATCATAAAAGGTCATGGACCATTCCGCCTGATTCTTGAAGACGTGGGAGGTGGAGCCGAAATCTGGCATGCGCTTAAATCGTTCCCCTGCCGCTGCCGCCGCATCTGCTTTGGCAGCATCAGCCTTCTCATGCTTCCTTATCTGCTCCTGCATGGAAGGCAGTGGAACGGCGGAATCACTGGACTGCATCTTTTTCAAATAGGGGAGACCCGCAAACTCCCAGGTGCCCTCATGATTTCGCCTCAGCTTCCTCGGTGAAAACCACCGCTCCTCTGCGTCGGTGATCTCCAGTTCATCCACGCTCAGCAGCTTGGCGTGGTTGTTTCCAAAGCCGTAGGAGTTCAGAAATCGGTTCATATATACCTTGGGCGCTGCGGGATCGATCTCCAGGGTCACTACGACACAATCATAAAAATCCGGGTGGAACAGACTCACACGGTTTTCATCAAACTGGAGGTCGTCGATTTTGTTCGCGATCCAATTCTTCTCGAAGAGAATTCTGTCATCTTCCTTTTTAAATCGCACCATCATGCGATAAAACGGCCAGTCGATGCCGGCAGGAGTTCGGTAGGAATACTGGTAGTAGGTGGCAGGACCATCATCCTTCACCAGTTCCAGCACCACCTCCGCCCCATGCGCCACCGGCTTGCGATCAATGACCTCAAACACCGCCGCGCAGGCTGGAGATGCCACCACAACAGCAAACATCCACCCCAGCGCCGCAAGGAAAGCCCGTGTCCCAGTTGGAGTACCGTTCATGGAATGAAAATGCGCGGCAGAGTATGGAGGTCGCGAGAGAATGGCAAGGGCAATGCTGAAACGTGACCCAGGCCGCCAGCCTGTGCCTTGGAGCAAAGTCACAACGCAGAGCAGGGCCACTACCAGCGCACACCACGCCGGCACAAGAGCGGGATCATCTTGAGCCCGCAGGCTGCGCCACACCCACCGCTCCCAAACCAGGGATCAAGAGGATCACCCTCCTTCTATCTCTGTCCCAAGCGGTCGATCAGCTCCTGCGTCATCTTGCGGTCTTCCTCCGTGGGGGCAGACTGCAGGGCATGCTCCAGATAGTGCAGACCTTTGGCGGGATCTCCGCAGAGGGAGAAGAGCTGGCCCAGATGAAAGTGCATGTCGTGGGAGTCAATCTCGAGAGACTCCAGGATCTCAGCCTCGCGCAGGGCCTCCGGCTTGTGGCCGGCCATCAGCAGCGCCATGGCGTAGGTTTTGCGATACTCAGGAGACTGCGCATACGTGACCACCATTTTTTGCAGGTCCTGCAGCGCGGCATTCACCAGCTTCTCATCATCGCTCTGGCAGGTGCGCATCAGCTCATAGGCACGAGCGCGCATGCGTTCGCTGAAGGCCTCGCCATCGCTCTCCGCCGCCGTCTGGCACGCGGCCAGCACCGGCGACTCTGGCGCGATGCGCTGGAGCTTTTCCAGCACGACCTCTAGTACATCCTCCGCGCCCTGCGTCTGAAAATACACCAGCGCGAGATGTTCAAGGATGCCGGTGAACTCGGGAAAGCGGCGCTCCCCCTGCTCCAAAACCTCCCGTGCACTGGACGTGGCGGCCTCCGCCTCTGCAAGGTCCCCGGCCTGGGCGCGCTGGCGCAGGTAGAGACGTGCCAGCTCCACATACTCCTCCGGTGCCGCACTGCCGGTAGTGATGCTCTCGTGCAGTGCTGCCCTCCTGCCATCCGCAGCCTGCTTCTGCGCCTGGCTCCGCCCCAGCCATTCCAGCAGCCCCTCCAGCATCTCCGCAGCATCCCGCATGTCGCTCTCGTCATGACCCTCGTCGCGCACGTGCTCCAGCTGGCGAATGCACAGTTCCAGCTGCCCCATCTGGCTCAGGCTTGTGGCCAGGTTCAGCCGATGCACATCGCGCTGCGGAAAGGCGTCCACCAGTTGCTGGTATAAATCCCGCGCCTCTTCAAAACGCCGCGCATGGAAGTAACCCAGCGCCAGGCTGCTCCACGCATGCTCGTCATTGGCCAGAATCTCCGCCTCCACCAGCAGCGCACCCAGCATTTTCTCCTGCTCCTCGGCACTGGCCGCTGGAATCTGTTCCAAGATATTCATCCGCCTCTCCGCCAAAGGCCCGGGAGGTGTCTGCATGGAGAAAATCGGCATCTGGAAGCTCATGGTACAACGACACCATATCTCAGAGAGCCAGATGAAAGCTCAAGACCTTTCCCCGATACTCCTCGCAAAAAGCCGCGAACCCATCATTCCAGCCCCCCCCCTGTGCGATCAGGTGGTTTGGCAGCGGAAGGTCTCAGGAGCTTCGGCGCTTATCGCAGGAGGGGCGGAAGCGCAGACCCTTAGCAAATCGCGAACCGTTCAATCCGGGGCCTTGCCAGTGGTTGATGAGACGGATCTTTTGTAAGCCTGCAATCGGCCAGTTTCGCCTGGTTGCCTGGTGATGGACTGCTCAAAATCAAGCGTCCAGAGGCCTGGCGCCGACTGCATGGCAGCGCCGAGTAGCTGCTCGTGCTTCATGCGTTTTGCCGCCGGCACAGACAAATCTACCATCACACGTGTGATCTGCAGTTCGTCGAGGTGCCTGAGAAGCGCTGCTTCATCCGCAAATTGAGACTGATAGTCACGGCCCATCCAGTCGCTCGATGCCAGTTCCTTGCTACCACGGTATATGCGAAGCAGCGATGGGGACCGTTGCGGACAATGGAAGGCTGCAGCAGCAATGACTGCTCCTTCCCCGCGCGGGTCAGAGGCGATCAGCCAGTTTTGCTTGGAGTCGCCAGCTTTAGGCACGCCCAATTTTTCCACGGCCTGGGTGAACCCAAGTACTTCTTTGACAGGCAGTCCTCTTTCAAAGAGAAAGAGGGCCAGAAAAACCAAGTGAAGACATGCGCCAAAAGCCGGGCGGACCGACCTTGGCCATGGGACGGCCTCCAGACCATACGCCGCGGCAAGCATAACGACCGGGGCTAAGGTGAGCATGTAACGGGTGCTCAGTCCCACAGGCACCAGCAGCAACACCAAGCTCATGCCGAGTACCATGCCGGCAAGAGAGGCCGTTTCCGGCAGAAGGGCTTCATCCCGCCTGCTGTTAATGATGGCACGCACAATCCCTCCTGCGCAGAGAAGGGTGAAGGGCCAGCCAAAGACAGCCGGCATTGCGGCAAGGTGAAATGGAACCGCCTGCAGGAAATACTGCCAAGGCCCGAGCTGAGTCATGCCTTCTTTTGAGATACCGGTGGAGTAGAGCATCCAAGGGCCCGCAAACAGAACCACCGGGAGGGCCGCACACCACCAGGACCAGCCAAGGGCGAGCCGCCATTTGCCGCAAAGCAATGTGGCAACGGGCGGAACCAGGCACAATCCCATACCGGACCCTTTTGTCAGAATGGCCGCCGTCGCCACTCCCCCCCACACCAAGGCACGCTTGACGGAAGGTGCACGCAGGTACCATGCCCACAGAAGTGCTGCCCAGAGACAAAAAAGCGCCAGCAGAATGTCCGACATCACATGCAGGGTCAGCTTCAACGCGATCGGCAGAAGAACGACCGAAAAGCTGGCGATGGCGGCAGTCAATGGCTTTAAAAAACGACAGCCAACCTGAAAAGTCAGCATGGCCAGAAGAGACAGGGTCAGCGCCTGAAAGATAAGCAGTGTGTTCACACTGGTGTGCACCAGTAAAAGCGGGACCGCCAAAACATAGTACATCGGGGGATAATGCCCCAGAGCGACGCGAGGAAAATCAGCGTAGTAGGCCTTGGCGAAACGCATTGGATGCTGACCGAGGCCGCTGTCCACATAGTCATGCAGCATGAGCGAGGTGACCGCATGCGCGGCTTCATCGGGGTCGCCGCCCAAATCTGACGCAAACCCTCCTGCTCTGTAAGTGTAAGCCAGAGTAAAAAGGGTGCAGATGACCAGCACTGCGAGTCTGACTGCAACGGTTGAGTCCGGTTTAGAGGGGGGGTGATGGTTGAACATCCGAGGGTGCTTTTCAAAGCAGTTGGCACCTTGGCATGCAAAGCAAAGATTGGTCAAGACTGATGATTTTTTCCACGATGCCTCAAGAAAAATGTCAAATCGTCGGCGTTCTGGGCTAACGTACTTCACTTCGATTCCAGCGTTCGTTCGATCGCATTCGCCTGGGGCGCGGTCCATCCAATAGTTTGCTCATTTTGAAAGCACGGCACTGAATGGCACGGCGGGTGCTTCCCGCTGTTCGGGAAGAGAATTCCGCATTATTCCCCTTTCCAACCCACCCCAATACCTTACGAGGTTCTTACAAGCCTATTCCGAGAAATGGATGTTATAGTAAATCTTGAGAATGCCGCAAAATAGCGATGCATTGCTGAGTGGTGCCCGTTTTAACACTTTGACTTCCCTATGTATCAAGACACGTTTGACACGATGAAACTACTAGCTGCCATCATGGTCTTTGCCTTTATGGGGCACTGCTTGGCGGCGGAGTCCACCGGCACGGTTGCCGTGGCTGTGGGCAAGGTGACCCTCCTCCCGCTCGGCGGTGGTGCTGAGGTAACTCTTAAAGTTGGAGATGCAGTGCCCATCGGATCCACGGTGAAGACCGGTGCGGCTTCTCGGGCGGTCATCAAGACGACGAAGCAGTCGGCGGTGCGCATCGCGGAAAACTCGCAGGCAGTGTTCACGGAACTGGTGGATTCAGACACCGCGCCGAAGGTGTTGGTAGATCTGCAATCTGGCAGCCTGGGCGCACTGATTCAGCCGCAGGCGCAGTCCACGATGGACTTTAAGGTGAAGACCCCCAGCGGAATCGCCGCGGCGCGCGGTACGATGTTCGCCGTTGCAGTGGAAGATGGGAAGGGATTTGTGAAAGTGGAGCATGGCAAGGTGGATGTTACTCCGGCCAATGTGAAGAAGCAGGCTCCACAGATGGGAAAGGTGACCATCCTCAGCGGCAAGGTCACCGAAACGCCGGCCGGACAAGCCGAGCACGTTTTGAAACAAGGCGACATCGTTGCGGTTGGCAGCACGCTGAAGACTGGCGCAGATTCCCACGCCACCATCACCATGACCTCGACCTCCGCCATCCGCCTCGGGCCGGATTCGGAGGCGGTGGTGGCCGAAATTGTGGAGTCCAAGGAAGCACCCAAGGTTCTGCTGGACCTGAAGAACGGCACCGTGGGTGCTCTGGTAAAGCCGGAGACATCGGGCAAGATGGACTTCAAGATCAAGACGCCCAGCGGCATCGCCGTGGCCAAGGGGGCTTTCTATTCCGTGTCTGTTGAGAACGGCAAGGGCTATGTGCAGACGAAAGACGGCGAAGTCGTCATAGTCCCGCTGGAGACAGTCTCCGCCACTCCCGCCGGCCCCAAGCCCCAGCAATAACTCCTGAATTGCACTGAATGGCTTTGGGATGTCCATCATTGAGGACTGCTCGCGCCCTCGTCTGGGGTGGTGCGTTATGGATTTTGCTGCTCGGACCAGTGGCTCAAATCAGCGCGAATCCGACTGGTGGTGTCGTGGTGCTGGGAGATGCGCAGATCCAGAGCAGTGTACCCGGTTTGACGACGATCCATCAGCAGACGGACCGCGCGGTTATTGACTGGAGCACGTTCAACATCGGCAGCGGGGAGAAGACGCAGTTCATCGTGCCAGACGTGACCTCCGCCACGCTGAACCGGGTGCTGAATGGCGGCCCTTCCCTCCTTGATGGCACGCTCACCTCAAATGGACAGGTCTTTCTCATCAATGCCAGCGGCATCGTTTTCGGCCGTGGCTCGGTGGTGGATGTGGCGGGGCTCACCGCCTCCACGCTGGACGTGGGAAACCGTTCCTTCATGGCCGGGGTAGACATGGTATTTTCTGGTAGCAGCACGGCGGGAGTGACGAACGCGGGCTCCATCAAATCCGGCGGCGATGTTTTCCTCATCGGTTTCCAGGTGAACAACTCCGGCAGCATTCGCGCGCCCAACGGCACCGTGGGGCTGGCCGCAGGCACGGACGTGCTCATCCGCGCCGTCGGCGACGAGCGTGTGATCGTGCGCAATGCTGCAGGCCCGCAGCGCCGTACCGGCGTGAGTAACAGCGGCCTCATCGAGGCCAATGTGGCGGAACTGAAGGCGCATGGCGGAAACGTCTATGCGCTGGCCATTCGGAATACCGGTCGGATCGCCGCCACGGCCGTGACGCGGCAGGGCGGGCGCATCATTCTGAGCGCCAATGGCGGGACTATTGAAAACCGTGGCACTCTGGTGGCACGCGGACCTGCGGGCAATGGCGGGCAGATCAGGATCAATGCTGGCAGCAAGGGCCGGGTGAACCTCAGCGGCGGGCGCGTGGACGCCAATGGCACCACAGGCAAAGGCGGAAACATCGCCGTGAGCGGTGGGGAGGTGACCGTGCGCCGCGCCATTCCGGTGACTGCAGACGGTGAAACTGCGGGCGGACAGATCGAAATCAATGCCACAGCGCAGGGCGTTGAGCAGATGCTCAGCACCGTGATCGAAGGCAACATTCATGCAGACTCCGCGAATGGCAGCGGCGGAGTCATCCGACTGGGCGGCGCTTCATTGACACTTGGAGACACGGCACTCATCAGCGCCAGCGGCGCCAAAGGCGGCGGCAGCATCTTTGCCGGCGGCGGGGCACAGGGTCTGGACGCGGGCATAACAAATGCCACGAAGGTGCAGATTCAGCAGGGGGCTGTCCTTGCGGCCAATGCCACCCGCAGCGGGAATGGCGGCACGGTGGTGGCTTTTGCCAGCGATGCCATGAGCTTCCTGGGTGCTGTGCAGGCGCGTGGCGGAGCCAGCGGTGGCAATGGCGGGCAGGCCGAGATTTCCGGCAAGCAGTCTCTCATCATCGAATCGCTCACCGGCCACATCGATCTCAGTGCGCCGCAGGGCCGAGCGGGCACGCTGCTGCTGGACCCGAACGATATCCTGATCTCTGACAGCGTGGCAGGAGATACCATCACGAATCCCGCGATGGCCAGCACGCTGAGGGCCTGCGACATCTCCGCCTGGCTGGAGGCAAACAGCGGCAGCCTCGTCATTCAGACCGACAGCGCCGCGGGCGGTGGCGTGGGCAATATTACCCTGCAGGGCACCATCCAATGGAGCTCCAGCGCCACATTGACCATCCGTGCCGACCGCGACTTCATCATGACCACGCAGAACGGCGCAAACACCAGCCTCATCCAGGCCTTGGGCGACGGCAGCGTGGACATCACCGCAGGACGAGCCGTGGAGATCCTTTCCGGTGCGCAGATTCTCACGCATTCTGGCAATGTCACCCTTGCCGCAGGGGCCAACGCAGCCGCGTTTGTGGATCCGATTGACCAGGCCCTGTACATTGGCGGGCAGATCATCACAGACACCGGCAGCATCTCCCTCTCGGCCATGAATGGCGGCGCGGCAGGCACGGTGGCGATGCTGCTGGACAAATGTGGCGTGCTGAATGCAGGCGGATTCGGCGTGGTTACTCTGCGCAACGCCGGCGGCAGCATGGTGGGCAACGGCACGCTTGCTTCCTGGGGCCTGGTGCTCGCTGGCGGCGGCGATTTTTACCTCGCCAATACTGGCAATGCGGTGCAGACGCTCACCACTCACGGCACCATCGGCTCCTTGCAGCTGATCAACACCCTCGGCCTCACCATAGGCACCGTCGGCACTGACAGCGGTTTCAGCGCCTATCGGGACGTCAGCATCATCACCACCAGCACGGACCACATCCGCGTCAACAAAGACCTCTCCTCGCAGGGCGGCGTGATCACCTTGGAAGGGTTTGGGATTGAGGTGAATGGCAGCCGTGTTTCCAACACCGGCACCGGCACGCTCTACCTCACTGCCATGCGGGAGGTGAATGTGAACTCCGGCGCGGTTCTGTCCGTGGTTGATGGCAAAATGGTAATCAATGCCAATCAGGATCTGCTGCACCTTACCGGCGGAAACTTTGCCGGCATCTTGCTCAGCAATGCGACCCTCACAACCAGCGGCAAGGGAGCCATCGAGCTGAACGGGCATGGCGGAGATAGCGGCGATGGCAACACCGGCATTCTTCTGCAAAGCGGTTCCACCATTCACAGCACTTCCACCTCTTCGCTCGCAGGCAGCATCTCTCTGCTCGGCGTGGCGGGCGGTGGTGGCAGCGGCAATCATGGCGTGGCCCTGCAGGATGCCGGCAGCGCCATCACCAGCGCGGCAGGGTCGGTCACGATCACCGGCAGCGGCACGGGCACCGGAACGAACAACACCGGCGTGGATCTGGCCGCAAACACCGCCATCACAGGGAATGGCGCGATGATCATCAATACCGACACCATCAGCATTGCGGGCGCGGCGGCGATCGGTGGCACGGGCAGCTTATACCTCCGCACCGTCGCGGCAGGCACCGCCATCGGGCTGGGCGATGGCGCGGCGGGCTCGCTGCTCATCAATTCCGCGGGCATCGGCGCCATCGCGCCGACGCTCAGTCACGTCACCATCGGCGCTCCCACTTCGGGTGCAGTCGAGATCCGCGCGGCGACCTGGCGGGCGCCTTTGACCATCCTCACATTGGGAGAGATCACCGTCAGCGAGCAGCTCATTGACCTCGGCGGTCCCGTAACTTTGAGCGGATCCAACGTCGTTCTGTTTGCCGGCATCACCACCGCAGGCGGCGAGATCCTCGTCAGCAGTCCCGTCACACTCGCCGCCAGCGCCATGCTGGACACCACCAACGGCGGCTCCGTGATCAATGGCGCGGGCATCACTCTCGGCGGCCCATTGAACCACAATTTCGTGGACAACAGCAGCGGCCCCGATCTCACCCTCAGTGCCGGGCTCGCGGGAGATGTCGCCCTGCAGGGGGCGGTCGGGCATCCGGTGGCGTTTCACTCGGTGGTTATCACCGCAGGATCGCTGGCGGGTGCACCGGACATCGCCACGCGCAGCTTTCAGATCACCGCCGGGGGTAACTTGGACCTCACGCACGTGGCCGCCGCCAGCATCAGCGTTACCGGAGGCGCAGGGAATGACATCATCCTTCTGCAGCAGGTTCCCGCCATTTTGCTGGTCAATGGCGCAGGCGGAACGGACACCGTGTCGTTTGCCGCAGCCACGGGCGCGTCAAGCATTAGCGCCGCGAGTTTCACCAGCATCGAAAATCTCATCGGCTCGAGCTTTGCAGACACGCTCGTCGGAGCTTCGGGCGGCAATGTGTTTAACGTTACTTCCAGCAATGCGGGCACGCTCGGTACCTTGCACTTCAGCTCCATCGAAAACCTCACCGGCAGCAGCACAGGGAGCAATCAGTTTGTGTTTTTTAACCAGGCCACGCTCTCCGGCAGGGTCGATGGCCTCGGGAATCCGCAGGCCGTGGTGCTGATCAATGACAGCAATTTGCAGGCCGGCCAGGAGTACACCATAGGCGCATCCTTGGTCAGCGTGGCGGGGCGCAGCTATGCCTTTCAGGGAGTCGGTACTCTGGGGCTGAATCTCGGCAGCGGGAATGACAACACGGCCACGAGCTTTTACACTTTTGTGCAGAATCTCAACGGCGGCGGCGGCACGGACCAGCTCTTTGTGGATGGCGTGAAAGTGGTGACCACGCCGCTGACCAAACCTGGCTTTGGCACCATCACCACCGTGGGCTTTTCCACCAGCACGGTCATCGGTCCGGTGACGAATGTCTTCCTGCAAAACTTCACGCCTGGTGCGGGACCGGGAGGCTCCGACGGCTCGCAGACGAACAATTTCAACTCCACATCTACAGCAGGCTTGGGCGGCATCGGAGGCATTGGTGCGCAGGCTGCGGCTGGTGCCGTGGCCAGCGGCGCAGGGCTTGCCGGTGCGACCTCCGCCGCTGCGTTCCTCGGCCAGACGGTTGGCGGCGGGGGGGCTGGCTCCATGAACGGCGGCGGCCCTGCCAGCCTCGGCACGCAGTCGAATTTGAATTCGTCCACCTCCGCCACGGCAGAGCGAGAGCTGAACATGAGCCTGGGAGGCGACGGCACCGTGCGCCTGCAAAATGCGGGCGGCCTGCTGGGCATTGATCCCGGTGCTGGCGCTCCCAGCACGGCCTCCACTTCGCAGCTCGCGGCAGGCATCAGCCTGCTGGCGCAGAGTGAGCTCGCCATCGGCGCCATTGGTCGTGGGGAGGTGCCGCTCACGGTGCAGGCAGGCGCTCAGTCCATCACTTTGGGCGATCCCCTGCCCTCCCTGAATGTGCAGCAGTTTCTCAATCAAGCCGCGAGCCCGCAGGCCTTCAGCCAGATGTTCCAGTCCCTCGGTGGCGATGGCACTGCACACCTCGAATTCCTCTCCGGCAGCATCACCATGGAGGTCAATGACCGGCCCGTGCCCTCCAGCGTGGAGGGCACGCTCATGGCCAGCATTTCCCCTGGTGCCTTCGGGGAGCTTGCCCACGCGCTTGGCGGCATCGGCGAATATCGCATCAGCGAGATCAATGGCATCGCCCTCATGGATGCGACCGGCACCGCCGCCACGCCGGAGGTGCAGGCGGCCATCCGCACGCTGCTTTCCGCGCCCGGCGCGCTGGGGCTTTCCCTCGCCCTCGGAGAAGATGGCGGTGCACTGGTGGTGTCGTGGGATGGCATGGTCAGCCTCATGCTGGATGGCGCGCCTGCGGGTCCTTTTGTTTCCCTCAAACTGCAGAACGCCATCACTGCCGAAGGCCAGGCGGAGCTCGACCACGCCCTGCGCTGATATTCCTTTTATGCACTCATCCTCTCACATGCCGATCTTGCTGCTGTTGCTGACCTTTCTCGGTCTGCGCTTCAGCGGCATCGCCCAGGAGTTCCCATCTGCCACCGGTGCCGGCACACTGACAGACAAGATCCAAGCCCCGCGAGCAAGGCCCTACGTGGATGAAGCCGCCAGTGAAGCTCCGAAGAAAGCCGAGGCCGACAAGAGCGAAGGCGACACCAAGCCCCTCGGTGTGCGTCTTCAGGGTCTGCACCTCGTTGCCACCAAGCCCGCGAAGGGTTCGACAAAATACCAGCAGCGCGGCCTCACGGTGGATCCGGCTCTGCACCTGCCTGCCAGCCTTGTGGACTCCCTCCAGCAGGAGTTTGTGGGCCAGTCCATGAGCATGGCCTTCCTCAACCGCGTGGTGAAGAAAATCAACAAAGCCTACCAGGAAACCGACTTCCCGCTGGTGGACGCTTATTTGCCCGAGCAGGACATCACCAAAGGCCACGTCAGCGTGATCGTGCGCGAGGCCGTGCTGGGAGAGGTGAAGGTGGAGGGGGCCAAGCACTCGAATCCGAATTACATGGCAGGCCAGGTAAGCGTGCAGCCTGGCGAGCGCATCAATACCAAGAAGATCGCGGGAGATGTTGCGTGGCTCAATGAAAACCCCATCCGCAACGTCAACGTCATCTACGAGCGCGGCAAAAAGGAAGGTTCCAGCGACGTCGTCTTGAAGACCACGGAGACCAATCCTGTGAAAGCCTACCTGGGATATGCGAACTCTGGCCTGCGCTCCACCGGCCTGAATCAGATCTCCGGCGGCGTCAGCATGTACCAGCTTTTCGGCACGGAGCAGTCCCTGAGCTACAACTTCACCGGCAATCAGGAGCTTGACCATCTTAAAGCTCATGCGCTGGTGTGGGACATCCCCTTCCCTTGGCGGCATCGCCTGCAGCTTCTCGGTGTGTATGTGGACAGCGCCACACAGTCTGGCCAGGCCGCCGGCATGCTCGGCGTCAATGGGAAAAACCGCCAGCTCACTGCCGCCTACACCATTCCGCTTGCCAGCGCCTGGAGCAAGATGACTCACAAGGCCACCGTGGCGCTCGACTACAAGAGCACCTCTTCAGACATCATCTTCGGCGGCTCCACTTTCTCCCAAACGACCGCCGAGGTGTTCCAGCTGCGCGCCGGGTACAATCTTACCATCAACGATCCCCTGGGCTACACACGTTTTGGCATGTCCGCCATTTACAGCCCCGGCAATGTCCTTGGCCACAACAACTACGCCGCCTTTGACAGCCTTCGCGCCGCCTCGCAGGCCAAGTATTGGTATGCCAAGGCCGAACTTGACCGCCTCGTCCGCCTTCCGCTCGGATTCTCCGCGCTGCTGCATGCCGCCGGACAGTACACGGACGCCCGCCTGCTGCCCACCGAACAGATGCTGGCCGGTGGCTACCAGACCGTGCGCGGCTTTAATGAAAGCTCCGCGCGCGGAGATCGTGGCATCATCGCCAACATGGAGCTGAATTTTCCCCTGCTGCATCTCATCTCCCTGGGAGCCAAAAAAGCGGACAACCTCAACACCTTCGCCTTCTACGACATCGCCTATCTGGAGAGCGTTGGCAATTATGCCACCGAGCCCAATCTCAGCCTGCAAAGCACGGGGCTGGGGCTGCGTTACAGCCTCAACAACAACCTCGACCTCCGCCTCGCCTACGGCTGGACCCTTCAGCACGCCGGCCTGCCAAATGCTCCCTCGGGACGCTTGCACTTCGGGATGAACGTGAAGTATTGAATGACGAATGATCCCGAAGCTAGGCAAGCGCCATTCATGAAAATTCGCGGATATTCGCGCGCATCGGCATTGCATCGTGAACATTTAAAAGAGGCTGCATGAGCTGACGTTTGCAAGCACAGGTCTGCTTCCAATAGAGGCCTCTTCCCTCACACCCACTTCATTCATTGTCATTTCTCATTCTGGTTTCGTCAGTTGATCCCCTTCCCGCATGACCAAACGCCAACGCCAGCTCCGCAGCCTGCGCTTCGAGTGCCTTCTGCTGCCTCTTGTGCTTCTGCTCGCACTTGGTTTCAGCCTCACACAGCTTGGTGAGGAACTGGAGAACCTCACACTGGACTGGCGCTTCAAAGCCCGTGCCCCTTCGGACCCGCCCGCATCGCCCGAGGTGCTTGTCGTCGGCATTGATGAGGACGCACTGGCTCAGCTCGGACGCTGGCCGTGGTCGCGCGAGGTCCACGCGCAGTTCATGCAGCTGCTCTCCACACGTCCGCCCGCCGCTGTGGCCTTCGATCTGCTCTTCACGGAACCCAGCCCTGATCCCAAGCAAGATGAAATGTTTGGCGAGGCCCTCGTCCTGACCACCGCTTCTATCACCGGTGCGGCTGCCGAGCCGATCGATAACAAGAAGAAATTCGAGATGGATATCGCTGGCAACACCAAGGCCATCACCAGCATCAAAGGAGACATCCGCCGCCTCGTCGGGCACGACACCGGATTACTTCCGGTTGGGATCATTGGCGAAAGCTCAAAGGTCGGATTCGTCAATGCCCCTCCAGGGCCGGATGGCGTACGGCGTCAGCTGCCGCTGGTCGTTCGTTGCGGCACCCATGTCTTTCCCAGTCTTGTGCTGCAGGCCCTGCTCACTCGCGAAGGAGTGGAAAGCGACGCCGTGGAAGTGATTCTGGGCGACTGCGTCCGCATCAAGGGCAGGAACCATCCATGGCGCATTCCCATCGATGATCGTGGTCGGATGACGGTCAACTACCGCCATACCGACACTTTTTCCGCCGTTTCCTATCCGAAGCTCGCAAGCAAGTTGCGTGACAATCAGGGCCGGGAATGGCCCAAAGGGATCCCGCCCATCACCGGCCAGACGCTCTTCATCGGCCAGATGGCCGAGGGGCTCTCCGATTTCGGACCCACTCCGCTCCAGCCGCTTGTCGGCCTCGTCATGGTGCATGCCAACGCCATGAGCAACATCCTCAGTGGCGATTACATTCAAAAGCCCGACTTCACGCAGGTGATCGGCATCTGGTCTCTCATCGCATTGCTCACCATCATCCCCGTTCGCTTTGGCCGCATCTGGATGGCCGTGCTGGTGCCTGCGATTTTGACAGGCGCTTATGTTTTCGCCGCATTCTATTTCTTCCAGAAGCAAAGTCTCCACCTGCCCCTCGCATGGCCTGTTCTTGGATTCACGCTCGTGGAAGGCGGCTCCATCCTGCACCGCCTTGTCATCGAGCTGCGAAACAAAAGCCGCATCAAGGGCATGTTCGGCACGTACCTCTCTCCCAAGCTCGTTGATCAAATGGTCGCTTCCGGCGAAGATCCCCGGCTTGGTGGTCATGAGGCCGAGATCACCGCCTTCTTCAGCGACATCGCCGGTTTTTCCACCTTCTCGGAAAAGCTCACACCCGAGCAGCTCGTCACGCTCATGAACGATTACCTCACGAACATGACGGACATCCTGCTGGCCAATGGCGCCTTGGTGGACAAGTACATCGGCGATGCCATCGTGGCCATGTTTGGCGCGCCCCGGTCTATGAAAGGGCACGCCTATTTTGGATGCCGTGCCGCGCTGCTCATCCAGCAGCGCCAGTTGGAACTGCGTGAAAAATGGCGCAAAGAACCCGGCTGGCCGGGCATCGTTTTTGAAATGCAGACCCGCATCGGCCTGAACTCTGGCATGGCCGTCGTCGGCAACATGGGCTCCACCCAGCGCTTCAGCTACACCATGATGGGGGACACCGTAAATCTCGCCGCTCGTAGCGAGAGCGGAGCCAAGAGCTACGGCGTCTTCATCATGACCACCGGCGAGACCAAAGCACTCTCCGAACAGCACAAGGACGACATTGCCTTTCGTTTCATGGAGCGCACCGTCGTCAAAGGCCGCGGCACGCCCGCCGAGATGTACGAAGTCGTCGGCTTTAAGGACGAGCTGTCCATGAAAACCAAGGAGTGCCTCTCCCTCTTCCAGCAAGGCATCGACGCCTATCTGGCGCAGAAGTGGGACGAAGCAACTGCCCTGTTCCAGCGCTCCGACAAACTCGAAATCCACTCCGATTTCAACCCGTCCAAGCTTCTGCTCGAACGCTGCGAGTACATGAAAGCGCATCCACCCGGCGCCGACTGGGACGGCGTGCATGTCATGAAGACGAAATGAGCATGGGCAAAGCAGCGCAGCATGTCGCAAGGCTGCTTTGACGGATCAATAACTCCTACCGCCAAAACCTGTACCGTAACCGGAATAGCCTGAAGTCGGGGTGTTTTGCATCAGCGCGGAGTTTTGCCGGTACGACGAGCTTTGATTGATCATCAGGGCTGATTGATTGAGGTCGTCCAAGGCATCCTGTTTTTCGGCCAGCTTGGCTTCCGCCATGCGTTCTTCCTGGCCGCGCAGCACATTCACCAGCACCACGCGTTCCTTCTCGCTGATCTTGCCAGTGGTGGCGGCTTTGTTGATCTCCATCAGGCGCGGATGCTCGTCTGCATACCTGTACAGAAAGGCGTCCATTTTTTGCGGGCTCCATTTGCCCTCTAGCGGCCTGCCGACAGACTTTTCCGCCACCAGCGCAGCCTCGCCACCCTGATGGATGTAGCCCACTTCGACCGCCCGCCGCGCAAAAGCTTTCGCCTCGGCCACGCTGCCGACACTGTACTCATCCGAGGTGGTCTGGCAGGAGGACAGCAGCACGAGCGGGAGCAGCAAAAGCAGGAGAGATTTCATGGTGCCGCGAATGTGGAGAAGCATTGCCGCACCGCAAGCCGTGTTGTGCAAAGTAGTTGAGAGGTTCAGCTCGCTCTGGAAAAGTGCCACTCCCTGCCAAGCCTTCTAACCGAGCCTCAGCTCCCGCCCCTTCCCCATGACGTCCCGCCCCCTTTCCTTCCTCGCGCTGCTGGCTGCTGCTGCATGCGCCACTGCTGCCGCCCCTGTTTTCGAAAGCCCGAAGATCACCACCGCCAGCAAGCCTCGTCTCGTTCAGGTGGATGCGCCTCTCAAAGGTGCCAGGGAACTTTACCTCGTCGTCTCGGATGAGGACGGCATCAGTTGCGACTGGGCGGACTGGCTGGAGCCAAAACTGATCATGGCAGACGGCAGCAGCAAAGATCTGACCACGCTGAAATGGAAAGCCTCCAGCCAGGGCTCCGGTGGCACGCGCGTAGGCAAATCCGCACTGGCAGACTCGCTCCTGGTCGGTGGCCAGAAGTACGCCAATGGCATCGGCACCCACGCGCGCTCCGTCATCGTCTATGATCTGCCACCCGGCGTCGCACGATTCACCGCACAGGCAGCCATTGACGACGGCGGCATGGAGCGCGGCGGCAAGGCCAGCAACGCCAGTGTGAAATTCCAGGTCTACACCGAGGCGCCGCCAAATGCTCCCAAGCCCGCTCCACCGGTCGTGGACGATGGCAGGACCACTGTGCCCGCCGAACTCTTCACCGTGCCTGAAGGCCTGGAAGTCACCGTCTGGGCCACCTCGCCCGACTTGTACAATCCCACCAACATCGACTTCGATGCCCAAGGCCGGCTCTGGGTCGCGGAAGGTGTGAACTACCGCAGCAAGGGCAGCCGCAGGCCCGAGGGCGACCGCATCGTCGTGCTCGAAGATACCACCGGCTCCGGCAAGGCAAACAAGAGCATCGTATTTGTGCAGGAGCCTGCTCTCGCCGCACCACTCGGCGTCGCTGTTTTGGGAGACAAGATCGTCGTCTCGCAGCCACCGGACATGCTGGTTTACACCGACACCAATGGCGACGGCAAATTTGATCCTGCAGTCGACAAGCGCGATGTCCTCCTCACCGGCTTCGGCGGCCGCCAGCACGACCACAGCCTGCACAGCGTCACCGCTGGTCCGGACGGACAGTGGTATTGGAACCAGGGAAACACGGGCGCGAAGTTCACCGATCACTCCGGCAAAACCTTCCGCATGGGCAGCCCCTACATGATGCAGGACATCGCCGGTCAGAAGAGCGATGACGGCCACGTGTGGATCGGCGGTTTCGGTGCGCGCATGAATCCCGACGGCACAAACGTCACCATCATCGGCCACAACTACCGCAACAGCTACGAGCAAACCGTCACCTCCTTTGGCGATGTCTTCCAAAGCGACAACGATGACCCGCCCGCCTGCCGCGTGACTCCTGTGATGGAAGGCGGCAATGCAGGCTTTGCTTCTGCCGACGGCCTGCGCTCCTGGGGGGCCGACAAGCGCCCCGGCCAGGACACGCCCACCGCCGAGTGGCGTCAGGAAGATCCCGGCACCATGCCCGCAGGCGATGTGTATGGCGGCGGCTCGCCCACCGGCGTGGGTTTCTATGAAAACGGTGCGCTGGATGCAAAGTGGAACGGCCTGCTGCTCGCATGCGAAGCGGGCAAGAACGTCGTCTTTGGGTATCTGCCGAAACTGGATGGCGCAGGCTGGAAGATGGAGCGCTTTGACTTCATGACCTCCAACAAGGAGAAGGAATTTGCCGGTTCCGATTTCCTCGGCGGCAAACCCACCGGTGAACTCAAAACCCGCTTCCGCCCCAGCGATGTGACCGTGGGGCCCGATGGCGCGATCTACGTCGCCGACTGGTTCGACGCTCGCGTGGGCGGCCACGGCACGCTGGACGAGCGCTACACCGGAACGATCTACCGCATCGCGCCGAAGGGCTTTGTTTCCAAGGTGCCTGCGCTCAAGCTGGACACAACGGAAGGCCAGATCGCCGCGCTGAAAAGCCCCGCGCCGAATGTGCGCTACAGCGGCTTTACCGCGCTGAAGGCGCAGGGCGCGAAAGCGGTGCCTGCCGTGGCCGCTTTGCTCAAAGACGACAACGCATACATCGCCGCACGCGCCGCGTGGTTGCTGGCGCAGATGGGGCCGAAAGGCATTGAGCAGATGAAGACGTGGCTGGAGTCCAAGGACGAACAGAAGCGCGTGGTAGCGCTGCGTGCTCTGGCACGTGCAGGTGCGCTTTCGATATCCGAGGTTGGGAAGATGGTCCAGGATCCCTCGGCAGCCGTGCGTCGGGAACTGGCGCTTATTCTGGGGCACGTGCCTCACCGCATTGGCGGCGATCTGCTGTTTTTACTCGCTCAGCAGTTTGACGGCAAAGACCGTGCATATCTTGAGGCAATTGGCTTGGGCTGCGAAGGCATGGAATCGAACATTTACGAAGCCATCTGCCGGGACAAACCCACTGCGTGGAGCGATGCGCAGGCCTGGATCGCCTGGCGCATGCACCCACCTGAAGCCGTCGAGTCCTTCAAAGCCCGTGCTCTCGATGGCGCGCTGACTGAGGAGCAGCGCAAGCTCATGCTCACCGGGCTGGCCTTTGTGAAAAGCCGTGAGGCCGCAGGTGCGATGATCGAACTGGCAAACAACAAGGACTTCCCGCTGAAGGAACTGGCGAAGTGGTGGTTGCTGAACCGCAAGGGCAACGACTGGAAGGATTACGATGTGGAGAGCGGCATGAAGGCGCTCGGGTTGTATGATCCCGCCAAGGTGAAACTCGTTGCCGTAGAGATGCCCCCTGAAGTCAAAGACGCGCCCACGCTGCCCAGCGGAGCAGAGATCGCCAAGCTCCCCGGCGATGCGAAGCGCGGCCAGGCCGCCATCGCCGTCTGCTTCACCTGCCACAAGGTGGGCCAGGGCGGCGTCGAGTTCGGTCCCGACCTCAGCACATTCGGCAAGCAGCAGCCGGGCGAAGTCATCGCCCAGGCCATTGCCCATCCCTCGGCCGACATCTCGCACGGTTATGAAGGCAGCGAGATCAAAACCAAGGACGGACTCACCATCACCGGCATGGTGCTTTCCAGCGGCGATCCTGTCATGATCAAGTGCATGGGCGGCCTCGTGCAGACCGTGCCCAAGGAGCGCATCTCCAGCATGAAAAAGATGGAGCGCTCCCTCATGTATCAGCCCCAGCAGCTGGGTCTGACTCCGCAGTCCATCAGCGACATCGTGGCTTATTTGAAGAGTCTCTGATTCTGGAAAAGTACTTGCGCGCTTCAGCCCGCTCTGGAAAGCGCCACCTCAACTCGCACTGATATGCCGATCCCCCAGCTCAAAAGATGGGGGATCGCCTTCGGTCTGCCGTCATGTGCAGAATTCCAATAGGAACTGCATTGTTTTGAATTTCGGAGTGAACTCGGACTCATATTTTCTAGCGGAGGTTTTCCGGAGTGAGCTGAAACTCACCAGTACTTTTTTGGCGGAGCTTGCGCTTTTCGTTCAGCCAGCCGAGCAGGAGTGAAACGGCAAATAGCACCACAAAGATCACCGCCACTCCCCACAGCGGCTGCGTCTTGCCGATCGCAAACTGAAGGGGCTGACGCGGCAGTGGCACCGCATGGATGAGCATCAGGTGAGCCACATACAGCAGGAGAGATTCCCTGCCTGCGAGTCGCAGCCAGCCGGTGAAGGAGTTCACGCGCTCCGCCACGCAGGCCACCAGCACGGCGGCCATGAGCACCCAGCCCAGTCGCTCTAAAAAGAACTCTGGCAGCCCGCCCGGCCAGGGAGACCAGGGCTGCGCGAATGCCAGCAGCGCACCGAGCACAAACACCAACGCCGCACGTCGGTCCGTGCCGCCATCCCACAGGCCGCGAGTTAGAAAACCCGCCAGCCCAAAGCCCACCCAGGGAAAAAGCGCAAAGAATGAGCCTTGATTGCGATTGAGATATTGGTCGATGAACAGGGCGCCCGTGTGCCAGCCCTGCGCCGATTTTTCCAAGCCCACGAAAAAGAGCAGCAGTGCACCCACCACGGCATGCCGCCAGCGCCCGCAGCGCTGTGCCACCAGCATGAGCATGCCGCTGACAGCCAGACAGTGCAGCACATTCACCGTGTATACCGCGCGCCAAGCCTGAGCATTCAGCAGGTCCAGCCATGGCACATACATCAGGTAGGCGATCAGCAGAACCATAAGCAGTCTTTTCAAAGCAGGCCGCGCTGGCTTGTGCCTTTCCCCAGTGACGTGCTCGAACACAAATCCCGCGATCCAGAAAAACGCCGGGGCGATCAGCCCATGGTAGTAGGTCAGCTCATGGAACCAAGGCGTGGTCTGCAGGCCTGCGTCCAGAAAGGTGTTGGCGGCATGCGTCCACACCATGCCGAGCACGGCCAGACCGCGAAACAGATCGAGCCAGAGAAGGCGATGGTTGGGAGAGGGCACGCGGCGGAGATTAACTAAATTGTTTCCAATCACAAGATGGCGCTCCGGCTTCCGTTTGTTACAGCTCTCTTCTTCTTTCTGTTACCGATCCATGAAGCCAGTTCTCCTCCTCTCCCTGCTCATCGCAAGCTCCATGCCTGCCGCCGAAGTATTTGAAGCCGCGCTCGGTCGTGAAGCCGAACTGCCGAAGGGCAAGGAGGCCGACGGCATTCTCGGCGACTTCGTGCTGCGCAGCGACAAAGTGGAGGCCGTGATCTCGCAGAACTCGCCGAATCGCAAGGCCAACATGAGCACCTTCTACGGCGAGGACGGTGTGACTCCTGGCTGCCTCTACGACTTCACGCTGCGCGGTGCCAACAACGACCAGCTCGTGGTCTATGGCCCCTGCGGGCACGGACCGGTGAGCTTTGTGAAATCCATCCCCACCCAGGAAGAAGGCAGCGCCGCGGTGGAGTCCGTGACCACGGCCGCGAAAAACGGCGGTGTTTTTAAGCGCCATGAATACCGCGTCAAAGACGGCGTGCAGGGCATTTTTATCACCACCACCCTGCGCAACGAAACCGACAAGCCGCAGAAGACTTTTACCAAGTCCGACTTCACCCGCTTTGATTCCACGGGCACCACGACGGACGGCATTTTCTGGACGGACGCCATCAATCCTGCCCACAAATGCGGCTACGCGCTTGGCACACTGAACCTGACGGGCATCGAAAAGCTGGAGGACAGCATCGAGCTGAAAGCGCAGCAGGAAGTGGTCATCTCCCGTTTCTTTGCCGTGGGCACTTCGCCTGCACAGGCGGTCGGAGAAGTGCGCGCGGTCAAGGGCGCTAAGCAAGGCGTCATCTCGGGGCAGATCTTTGATAAAGGCGACAAGGGCGTCTCCACCGCAAGGATCCTGGTGCCTGACGGCGAGAAAAAAACGATCCCCGCTTATCCCGATGCCGAAGGCAAGTTCAATCTCAAGCTGCCCGAGGGCCAGACTGAGATCATCGTGGAAGACCTGGGGCGCGAGCCGAGCAAGCTCGCCTTCGCGGTAACCGCAGACGGTCTGGTGACTCCAAAAATCTACGTCGCCTCCGCCTCACGCATCCGTTTTGACATCACCGACGAATCCGGCAAACCCATCCCGTGCAAGGCGCACTTTGCACCGCTGGACAAAGACGCACCGAAACTCGATCTCGGCCCCAAGTGGCGCGCGCACGGCTGCGTGGATCAGTACATGAGCGAGAACGGCCAGTTCACCCAGCAGCTCCCGCCGGGCAAATATCACGTCGTGGTGGTTCGTGGTCCTGAGTATTCCCATCTTGAGCAGGAAATCACCGTCGAGGCCGGCAAGGAGCACGTCTTCAAAGGCACGCTCAAGCGCGTGGTGGACACCAAGGGCTGGATCAGCGCCGACTTCCACAATCACAGCACCCCTAGCGGAGACAACGTGTGCGACACGGATGGCCGCCTCATCAACATAGCCGCGGAGAATCTCGAATTCACCCCCACCACGGAGCACAACCGTTTCTACGACTGGGAGCCCACCATCAAGGCGCTGGGACTTGAACCCTATATCAAGACCGTCAAAGGCATCGAGCTCACCGGCAGCCGCCAGCATGTCAACGCCTTCCCCTTTGAGCCCGAGCCGCTCAAGCAAAACGGCGGCGCACCGGATTGGAACGATGACCCGCGCATCACCGTGCTGACGTTGCGCCGCTGGCAGGGCGAGCGTGCGGACCGCTGGATCCAGTTCAATCATCCCGACCTTTCCAACATGTTCATCGACCGCGACAGCGACGGCATCCAGGACGGTGGCTTTGTCGGCGTGGGCGGGATGATCGATGGCGCGGAGTCTGAAAACGGCCCCGGCACCGACATCCTGGCAGATTCACCGTTCCGCCTGAGTCGTCCGGCAGGCTCCCTGGCCATGAAGGTCAATCCGGTACGCGAGTTTGTGTGGCGTCAGCTTTTGAATCAAGGGCTGAGAGTCACCGCAGTGGGGGTGGCGGATGCGCATTCCGTCTATGGCAATGGTGTCGGCTGCTGGCGCTGCTACCTGCCCAGCAGCACCGATGAACCCGCCAAAATCGACTGGGCGGAACTGGCCCCGCATGCGAAAGCTGGCCACCTCGTGCTGAGCACCGGCCCCTTCCTTGAAGTGACCACTCAAAACGGCAAGATCGCCGGAGACGATGACCGCGCCACAGGTGGCATCGATTTGAAAGTACGCGTGCAATGCACCGACTGGATGGACATCGACCGCGTGCAGGTGCTGGTCAACAGCCGCCCGGATCCCAAGCTGAACTTCACCCGTGCTACGCACCCGCAGATGTTCAAGGACGGCGTGGTGAAGTTTGAGGAAAAGATCCACGTTCCGCTGGAGCACGACGCCCAGCTCATCGTGGTCGCCATCGATGAAGACGGCAATCAACAGACCTGCTATGGCACCAGCGACTACGCCAAAATGCGCCCCTGCGCCTACAACAACCCCATCTACGTGGATGCCGACGGACAAGGCTTCACCCCCAACGGCGACACGCTGGGTTTTGAACTGCCCGTGGGCGGCCTCAAGGTGGACCAGGTCAAAGAAAAGCTCATGCGTGCCGGTGTGATCAAAGACGAGCCGAAAGCGGCCGCTCCTGAAACCAAAGTCGAGCACAAGACCGTGGGGAAAAAGAAAAAAAAGGACTGAGGGCCAAGGGGGCAAAATCGAACGCGACAACGTCGGCTGAATGGTTTGAATGGGGCTGCATGCCCGCATTCCCCGAACTGCTCACCCACGCCACTGCCGCTGCTGCGAAAGCGTATGCCCCTTATTCAAATTTCCAGGTGGGGTGCGCTCTCGTCACGGCCCAGGGACGTCTCTTCACGGGCTGCAATGTAGAGAATGCCAGCTACGGCCTGACCATCTGCGCGGAGCGCGGCACCATCTTCCAGGCTGTCGCGGCGGAAGGACCGGGCATGCGGATCGCGGAACTGGCGGTGATCGCGCTGGGGGCGGAGTTCCCCCCCTGCGGCGCCTGCCGGCAGGTGATCTGCGAATTCGCCGCGGCGGACACCCCGGTGTGGTTCTTGCGGGATGGAAAACCGGTCTGCCTGACGATGGCGGAGTTGCTGCCGGCGAGCTTCAGGTTATGAATGCCCGCGCATGACACTTCCTCCCTCCGTTACTCTCATAGAAGAACCCGCTGGCTACCCCATCCTCGTCATCGAGCACTCTGCCGTGACAGGCCGCATCGCCCTGAATGGTGCGCACGTGACCGACTGGATTCCCGACGGGCATGACCCCGTGCTCTACATGAGCGCCGAGGCTGTCTTGGAGCCGGGAAAGCCGATTCGTGGCGGCATTCCCATCTGCTGGCCGTGGTTTGGACCGCATCCCACCGACAGCAGCAAGCCTGCCCATGGTTTTGTCCGCACCCAGATGTGGGAGGTGGATGTGGCCCGTGAAACGACAGCCGGGGTGGATATTGTGCTCAAGCTTTCAGATTCCTCGGAATCAAAGGCACTTTGGCCCCATTCCTTTGCCCTGCGCCTGCACGTCCACCTGGGGGCATCTCTCCAGGTCACGCTGCAGGCCACGAATACTGGCAGCAGCCCTTGGAGCATGACCGGCGCGCTGCACACCTACCTAAACGTGGAGGACGTCACCAAAATCGCCGTCCACGGGCTTCATGGCACGCATTACGTCGAAGGGCGCCTGTCTCCGGAAAAGCGCCCGCAGCAGGGCACCGTTGTCATCGATCAGGAAGTGGACCGCATGTACATCTCCGATGCGACGGTCATCGTGCACGATCCCGTCTGGGGTCGCGAACTGGTGCTCGAAAAAGCAGGCAGCCTGGCCACCGTGGTGTGGAATCCGTGGATCGAAAAATCCAAGCGCCTTAGCGATCTGCCCGACGAGGCCTATCCCATGTTTCTATGCATCGAAGCGGCCAATGCCGGGGAGGACGTCGTCACCATCGAGCCCGGCCAGGAGCATCTGCTGATGCAGCGCATCGAAGTGCGCAAGCTCTAAAAGCCTCCACGCGAAGCACTCGTCTCAGCCCGGGTAAAGGAATCGGCAGGCTGGCCCTGCCGTGCTTTTGCTCCTTGTGCTGAAGCCACTCCCGTTCATGCCTTTCCATCCATGTTTTTCGCCTACTATCTGCACGACCTCAGTCCGTTTGTGATCCGCTTCACAGACCGCATCGCCATCCACTGGTACGGACTCGCTTATGTGCTGGGATTTTACCTCACCTACCGGGTCATGTATTTTCTCGCGAAGCGCGGTCTCTCCGAGATCAAGCCGGATGCCGTGGCGGACTTCATCACAATGGTGTCGCTGTTTGGCCTCGTGCTGGGCGGGCGGTTGGGCTACATGCTGCTGTATAATTTTGACGGGTTCATTCATGAGCCCTGGACGTTTTTCCTGATCAACCAGGGCGGCATGGCCAGCCATGGCGGCATCGCAGGCACCACTCTGTTCTGCGGTTGGTACGCGTGGAAACACAAGATTTCCTGGGCCGGCATCGGCGACTCCATCGTGTGCGGCGCGCCTCTGGGCATTTTTCTGGGCCGCATCGCCAATTTCATCAACGGAGAGCTGTTCGGCCGGGTGACCACGGTGCCTTGGGCGTGGAAGTTTCCGACGGAGCTGACGCATGAGGATTTCGTGGCTCAGGGCGGCAGCCAGGCCTTGCTGGATGAAATCCGGAACCGTGGTCTGCAGCACAGCCCGGACATCATCGCTTACTTTGAGCAAAACAGTGACCGGCTTCCTGACTTGGAGACCGTTCTGCACCCACGCCATCCTTCCCAGCTGTATGAGGCGCTTGGGGAGGGCCTGCTTCTCAGTGCCATCCTTATCTTCCTCCGCCTGCGTTTCCCACGCCTTCGTCAGGGAATCATCACCGGCCTGTTCTTCTTCCTTTACGCCATCGCGCGCATCGCACTGGAGTTCGTGCGGGAGCCAGACAGCGGTTCTGCTTTGGTGCTGGGACTGACCAAGGGGCAGTTCTTCTCCACCTTCATGTTCATTGTGGGAGGCCTGTTTATAGGCTATGGTTTGAAGTGGGGCAAAAGCCCCCCCGGCCCTGCGGCGGCAGCCCAGAGCTGAACTTTTTTGTTTTTTAAACCCCAAAAAATAAGCCCGGCGGCGTTAGGCAGGTTGAAGAGCGCATCTTCAGCCGTCCCTGCCCGCCTTTCCCCCACCCTGCATGGAACCTGTCTTTGACTGGAAACAAACCTTTGAGCAGCTTGCACCGCAGCTGGTGCTGTATGCGCGCCAGCTCGTGGACTCGAAGGCCGATGCGGAAGACGTGGTGCAGCAGGCGTTTGTACGCTGGTGGCGGCGTTTTCCGGAGGGAGACTCCGCGCACATCCCGCTTCTGTATGCCGCCGTCCGCACCATCGCGCTGGATCAGCGCCGCTCCGACCACCGCCGGGTGAACCGGGAGGCCAAGTCGGAGATTGCTGTGGCGGGAGAAAATACCCCCACCTTTGACCCCCTGCCCGAACAGAAGGAAGCCGCTGCCATCGTCGAGAAGGCGCTGCAAGCCCTGCCTGAAGACCAGCGGGAAGTCGTCACGCTCAAGCTCTGGGGTGACCTGACCTTCAATGAAATCGCCGCCATGACAGGTGACTCCATCAACACCGTGGCTGGCCGCTACCGCTACGCCTTGCAGGCACTGCACAAAAAGCTCGCCCATCTCAAGGTCGATCTTCTCGGCAGTTCCACTGCCCCCGCCGTCAACATCATCCCCTTTTCCACACCCACCCAGGCACTCTCATGAACAACGATATAGACGAAGCCCAACTCGAAAACTTGCTGCGCGGAATTTCCCCTGCACAAGCATCCCCCGCCCTTCGGCAACGTGTCGATGAAGAGCTGAAGCTCGACATGAGCTGGCTCAGCACCCGGCGTCAGTCCAGGCGGCTGCCGCGCTGGGTCACATCTGCCAGCTGGGCTGCCATGGGGGCCGCCGCTGCCATCGCCATCATGAGCTACATGCCGCAGCAGCAGGGCAGCGCCGGCGCTCTGGCCTCGGTGACTCCGGCCGAGGCGCCCGTCGTTACTACGTCCCATGAACTGGATGACGTCAGAGACAGCGGCGTTTATCACAGCCGCAACCGTGGCAACGAGAAGCGTGCCCTCGTGATCTCCCGTGAACTCCAGACTTGGGTGGATCCGCGTTATGCCGCAGAGACGACCATGGACATCCAAAGCCAGCCTCAGCTTTTCCTTCCTGCATCCTTTAGATAACACGCCCGACGTCAGCAAGCCAGCCCCGTTCGCCCAGCCATGAAACTACCACATACGTTTATGATCGCCTGTCTCAGTGCGGCACCGTTGTGTGCCCAGCAGGCGGATCCCACGGCAGAAGTTCAAAAGAACGCTGCAGCCTCAGGAAACGCCAGTGCCAGCGGAAACGCCACGGCCACAGGCAACTCCAACGGCACGACGAAAACCGAGACCCAGGTTTGGAATTCCCGGGCGGACCGTCATCAAGGCCACAACAAGCACGGCATGCCGCAGGAAGGGCAAGGGCAGGCGCAGAATCAAAATCAGAAGCCGGTGGCCTACCTCGGTGTGCTCACGAGCGATGTCCCGCCGGAGCTCCGTGCCCAGTTTTCCCTGGCAGACGGTTTTGGTCTGATGGTCGATGAAGTCATCACGGACTCGCCTGCTCAGGCGGCGGGTTTGAAGAAGTACGATGTGCTGGTGAAGTTTGAAGACCAGAAGCTGGTGAACATGGACCAGTTGATGTCCCTGGTGCACGCCAAGAAGAAGGGCGATGTGGTGCAGATGGGTGTCATCTCCGGCGGCAAGGAAACCCAGGTATCCGTCACCTTGGGCGAGCACATGATCGCCCCGAATAATCCCCGGCAGCACCAGCCTCCTCAGCAGCAGCACACCTTCAATGGCCGGACGCCTCCGCCGAACGGCAATCCCTTCCCCCATGGCGAAATGTTCCATGGCCATGATCAGCGCGGGCTGCAGCAGCAAGGCAATGCCATGCGAGAGCAGGCGCAGCGGTTTCAGGAGCAGATGCGCGACTATCAGCAGCGCCTGCAGGATTGGACGAAATCTGGCGGGCAGAGAGGCCCGATGCCACAGCCTCCCGTTTGGAACCTTCCTGGAGCTGGTGCGCAGCAGCCAATCCAGCCCAACAACGGCAACCCAATGCCGCCACACAACATTCCCATGCCCCAAGTCGGCGTCACCGTGATACCCGGCGGCAACAGTTCGCAGTTCAGTTTCAGCCAGTCCAGTTCCAACGTCACTCAGCGAGATGACTCCGGCGAGTACACGCTGAAGACGGAAAACGGCAAGTCCACCTTCACCGTTCGTCCTGCCAACGGCCCGGAACAGAGCTGGCCCGTGAACACAGATGACGAACGCAACGCCGTCCCACAGGGCTTTCGCGACAAGCTGCGCTCGATGAACGGTGCCACCAGCGGCATCCATATTGAAATCAATCCTGGCCAGGGCCTGAACATTCCCGGCAATCCCACCCCTGCCGCGCCTGGCGGCGTCCCGCAGAAGTCGGTCTCTCCGCAGGTGAAAGCCAAGACCACTTCGGCCTGAGTTGGAGCGGAGCCTGCAGCTCTTCCTTCAAATAAAACGGCGGCAGCTCAGTGAGCTGCCGCCGTTTTTGTTTAGATCGTGTGCGACGGATTTCCGTCGCGAAAGGATGCCTACTTCGCTGCCAGTGCCTCTTTGATGGCGCTGGTCACTTCAGGGGAATCGGGCTGCACCTTGGGTTCAAAGCGCTTCAGGATTTTGCCATCCTTGCCGACGAGGAACTTGCCGAAATTCCATTTCACATCTCCAGGAAATGGAGAGGTCGGGCCGCTGAGCACCTGATAGAGCTCGCACTTGTTGGCGCCTTTGACCGCCACTTTGTCAAACATCGGGAAGGTCACCTTGTACTTGGAGGAGCAGAATTCCTTGATCTGGTCATTGGTTCCCGGCTCCTGGCCGCCGAAGTCGTTGCAGGGGAAGCCGAGGACTGCCAGGCCGTCCTTCTTGAATTCCTGGTTGAGTGCTTCGAGCTGCTTGTACTGCGGCGTGTTGCCGCACTTGGAAGCGACGTTCACGATCAGCATCACCTTGCCTTTGTAGTCCTTCAGGGAGGTGTTTTTGCCGTCGATGTCCTTCAACGGCACATCGTACACAGATTTCGGGGCGTCTGCCGCACTGAGGGCGACAGCAAGGAGAAGCGTGGAGGCGAGGGTGAGAAGTTTCATGGGCCGAAACCAACGCCGCCGCCCCTGCTTCTTTTGCGGCAACTTTGTTTTTCCAGTGGAGTGGACAACAGGCGTCCCTTTCCGCAATCCCTCCTCGCGATTCGAACTTGCAGGTTTCCTCCTCCAAAACTCATGAATCCATTGCCATGCACCGAAAGGAGGCTGTAAAGCTCCGCTGACGCCGCGCGCGACGATCATGCCAGACTCTCCCGACGCCAAACCCAAGAAGATCTCTCCGCTGGCCGCGTTGAAAAATCGCGCCATCGCCAAGCCCGCGGAAATGGCCCAGCCGATGCTGGCTGACACCATTCCTGTGGCTCCTCCGGCACCAGGCCCCAGGAGGATCGACAACGACACACCGGCACCATCGCGGGACTGGGTGCCGCCCAGTGTGGAGATCCTGCAGCAGACGCTCCCGCAGTATGAAGTGAGCCAGTTCATCGCCCGCGGTGGCATGGGCGCGGTGTATCAAGGCATTCAAAGAACCCTGAAACGCCCGGTGGCCATCAAGGTGCTGCCGCGGGAGGCCGAAGTGAGGGACCTTCAGTTTTCCGAACGCTTCAAACATGAGGCCGAGGCCATGGCTCGCCTCTCCCACCCCAACATCGTGCCGGTCTATGATGCCGGGGAGACCGAGGGCGGCCTGCTGTACTTCGTCATGGAGTTTGTGGAGGGCACGGACGTGGCCCACCTCATTGCCAGTGAAGGTTTGCTGGAGCCTCAGCGCGCCATCGACATCATCGTGGCTGTTTGTGAGGCCCTGGCCTTCGCCCATGAGGAAGGCATCATCCACCGGGACATCAAGCCCTCCAACATCATGATCGACAAACGCGGCCGTGTGAAGGTCGCGGACTTTGGGCTGGCCAAGTCGGTGCACAAGGACACCACGCTGCATACCGGCACGCACATGGCCATGGGCACTCCCGATTTCATCGCGCCGGAAGCATGGATTCCAGGCATGAAGATCGATCAGCGCGCGGATCTCTACGCCGTGGGCGTGATGCTGTACCAGATGCTCACCGGCAAGATCCCGCGCGGTCGTTTCATGCTGCCAAGCAGCCTGCTGCCGCAGGTGGACCGCCGCTTTGACGCCATCGTGGACAAAGCGATGCAGACTGACCGCGAACTTCGCTACAACAGCGCCATCGAGATCAAGACGGATGTCGAAAAGGTGCGCGTGGAGCAGTCTCGGGTGCCTGACAAACGCAGCGGCAGCCCTCGTGCCGCCCCCGCACCAGCCGCCGCTAAAGAATCGATGGCACCCGTGGCACGACGTGAAACACCGAAGGATCGCGAACGGGGCACCGCGCGAAGGCCGCGGCTGTTCTCCACCATCACAGTGATGGGCATCGCATGCATCGGTCTGGGCATCGGTGTCTTCATGGCGTTCCATCGGGGTGGCTTCCACCTTGGCGGTGCCTCCGCGCAATCACCTGCCGCACCCGAACGTCCCCTTCCCCAGGCTCCTCCGGCGCATGTGTGGAAACGGGTGTTCCAAGACTGGGAAGACCCGGACGGCTGGATTCAGGGCACGCAGGTGCTTCAGGTGGGGGCTGGCCTGACCGACTGCGCCATCCGCTGTGAGCTGCGCCCTGGCTCACGCGAGTGGCCCCTGCTGACGGTGAGAGACACTCCTGAAAACGGCGGCTATTACTTGGTGGCCCTGCCAGACAAAAACTCAGGTGGCGTGCTTCTCACCTCCCGAGGCATTCAGTGGATACAGTTCGAAAATCAGCAGCGGCGCACCCTCAGCAGCTACCCCAAGACGAGGGTCAATTTCGACCCGCCGTGCCGCCTGGAGTTGTGGGCCGTCGGCAAGCGCATCACTACCGTCTGGAATGGCAAGGTGGTCGATGCCATCGAGGACGCCACTTTGACGGAGGGAGCCATCAAGCTTTCTCCCAACAACGTCGTCCTGCGCAATGTGGAAGTGCTTGTCTCCGAAGGTGACGCGGAAGAACTGGTGAACACCTTGAAGCTGGATTGAACCCTGAGCACCGGGAAGAAAAGCAGCACGGACTCACTGCGCTGGTGGCAGCACTGTCAGCCGCACGAACCGTCTGCCCGTGGCGCTGGCTGGCAGGGTGGCTTTCACCTGCTGCACGACACCATTGTCTGCAAGAACACTTTCCGTGACACCTGAGCTGCTCCAATCGGCGGGATTGAGGGTGTCATTCCACTCGACGGTAAAGGTGGCGCCAGAGGCCACGGCATCCAGGCTGCGCGTGTAGGTGTATTCGAGGGCGCCAGCATTCACCGAAGTGGAGCCCGGAGACGCCGTGTTTTGCGCCGTGGTAGGGTTTTTACCCGTCGCGAATTCCATCAAATTGGGCAGTCCATCGCCGTCGGGATCGGCGTTATCGGCAGCATGGTCAGCCCCCTTGGTAGTGCCAAAGTAGGTCTGCCGCCAGTTTTGCAGCACGCTGGGAGTGGTGAAGGTGGCAGGCTGCGAAAGATAGGTGCCACCGCTGCTGTCCGTGGCGTAAACTCGGTAGGTGTAGGTGGTGCTGGCCGCAAGTCCTGCCGCTGTGAGGCTGAAGCTGCCGCCGCTCGTAGCGGTACCGGTATGCACGACCTTCACCACGCCGGCCCCGCCCAATGTCGGCGTGCTGCTGGTCGAAGTCAGGGAGTAGATCACCCCGCGCTCAGCGATGCTCTGTGCACCTAGATTGCCGACCCCGATGAGAGAGACCGCAGGCGTGGTGAATGTGGCGCTGGTGGGAGTGTTCCCCGCGGGGAGGCTGCCCAGGGCGGTCACGGTGACGCCTCCGCTTCCTGCAGTCGTCGAAGTGCCGCCGATGCCAATGGAAACTCCCGAACTCGTGGTCGCGAGCGTGAGGACGCTGGAGCCGCCACTGATCAGTCCCATCGTCAGGTTAAGTCCCGAAGCATAGAGACTGGTGAGATCCACGACTCCACCACTGTTCAGCGTGAGCGTGCCGGAGGTCATTGTTCCCAGCGTGGAGCCATTGACCACGATGGACGAGGCGGTTGTCGCGGAACTCAAAGTGAGCATGCCCAGGTTGACGCTGCTGGTGAGCGAGCTGGTGCCACTGAAAGTGCCAGCGGTCCCGATCGTGGCGTTGTTGATGCCTGAAATGGTCGTGGCTCCGGTCAGAGTCAATCCGCTGGCAACCTGCAGAGTGCCGGACGTCGCCGTGGTCGTGGAGACGCCAGTGCCGTTCGCCAAAGTCAGCGTGCCGCCAAGGGTCAGCGGATCAATCACGCTCAGTGTGTTTGTCGTCGTGCTGGCCACTGCGACCGTTCCGCTGTTCACCGTCAGCACTCCCCCAGCGGACAACGGATCAATGACCTGCTGCGCGTTTGTGGTCGTCGTATTTGCTGCCGTTGCGACCGTGCCAATGCTTAAACTGCCGCTTGTCAGCGTAAGCGTGCCGCCAAGCTGGATGGTTCCATTGAGTCCGATCCCCGAAGTGTTATTCAAGGTGATCGTGGCTCCCGAAGTCGTCGGGTCGGAAGGATCCGACGTGGCGGTTTGAGCTCGAACCAAGGAAGCAGGCAGCAGCAACATCCCTGCTCCGAGCAGGCAAACGGCAATACGCATGGCGCGGGAGGGCAAGACCGTGAATGCTGAATGGGTGACGGCGATTAAGCTCATGAATCCTTGATTAGGGACGCGAATCTACAATGCTAGCGCCAATGCCTCACGTGGGGCAAGACTTAAATGCAAAAGCGGCTGGAAAAGAACCTCCCGCCTCATCTGCCCAGTACCAGCGTGCCAAGCGGCGGGAGATCGACCACGACGCTCCAGGGCTGCCCCTGCCACGCCACATTTTGGGCTTGGAACCCTGCGCCTGCGCTGACGCCAGAACCTGCGTAATTGGCCGCATCGCTGTTGAGGAGTTCACGGTAGGTGCCTGCCTCGGCCATTCCCACCCGGTAGCCGATCCGGCTCACCGGTGTGGCATTGACGAGCACCGTCACTTTGTCCCCATCAGGCGAAGTGCGGACGAAAGCGAAGATGCTGTTGTCAGCATCGTTGGCATCGAGCCAATGGAAGCCTCCGGGCTCATGATCTTTTGCGTGGAGAGCGTGGCGGCTGGTGTAGAGGTGGTTCAGGTCTTTGACCAGTTTCTGCAGACCGCTGTGCTCCTCCCCAAGGAAAAGATGCCAGTCCAGGCTGCCATCATGCCGCCACTCATTCCACTGGCCAAACTCACCGCCCATGAAAAGAAGCTTTTTGCCCGGGTGCATCCACATCCACGAGAGGAACATGCGCAAATTGGCAAACTTCTGCCAGCGGTCTCCTGGCATCTTGTTGATGAGGGAGCCCTTGCCATGCACCACTTCGTCGTGGCTGAGCACGAGGATAAAATTCTCATCGAAGGCGTAAATCATGGAGAAGGTGGCCTCTCCGTGGTGGTACTTCCGATGCACCGGCTCGTGCGCCATGTAACGCAGGCTGTCGTTCATCCAGCCCATGTTCCATTTGAATCCGAAACCCAGGCCTCCAGTGCTCACAGGCTTTGAAACTCCCGGCCATGCCGTGCTTTCCTCCGCAATGATCGAAGTTCCAGGGTGCTTGGCATAGCACACGGTGTTCAGCTCGCGCAGGAAGGAGATGGCCTCCAGATTTTCCCGTCCTCCGAGGTGATTTGGCACCCACTGCCCCGGCTCGCGTGAATAGTCGAGGTAGAGCATGGATGCCACCGCATCCACCCGCAGACCATCGATGTGGAACTGTTCCAGCCAGTAGAGGGCGTTGGAAATGAGAAAATTTTTCACCTCATGCCGGCCATAGTTGAAGATGAGCGTACCCCAGTCCTGGTGCTCTCCGAGGCGCGGATCTTCATGCTCGTACAACGCGGTGCCATCAAATTTGGCCAGACCATGGGAGTCCTTCGGGAAATGTCCTGGTACCCAGTCGAGGATGACGCCCAGTCCGGCCTGATGGCAGCGGTCCACAAACTCGCGAAATTCATCCGGGTTTCCAAAACGGCTGGTTGGTGCGAAATAGCCGGTGACCTGATATCCCCACGATCCGTCAAATGGATGCTCGGCAATGCCCATGATCTCAATGTGGGTGAATCCCAGGTTTTTGACGTACGGGATCAGTTCGTCCGCCAGTTCTGTATACGACATCCAGCGGTTCCCCTGCTCTGCTTTGCGCTTCCATGAGCCGAAATGAACCTCGTAGACGCTCATGGGCGAGTGGTAGAGTTCATGCTTGGGCCGGGCCTGCATCCAATCATTGTCGGACCAGCGATAGCGCTCAAGATCGAAAACGAGGCTGGAAGTCTGCGTGCCATGCTGGGCGAAGACCGCATAGGGATCGCTTTTCAAGACGAGGTGTCCATTCTTGTCCACCAGTTCAAACTTGTAGTGCGTCAGCTCGGAGACACCGGGAATGAAGATTTCCCAAATGCCGGCTTCAATGCGGTTGCGCATCACATTCACACGGCCGTCCCAGCGGTTCCAGTCGCCCACGACGGACACACGCTGAGCATTCGGCGCCCACACAGCAAACTGGCAGCCTGAAACCCCATGGATGGTTTTCAGTCGTGCTCCCAGCACCTCCCAAAGGCGCTGGTGCGTGCCTTCACGGAAGTAGTACATGTCCTGCTCTCCCAGCAGCAGGCCAAAGGAATAAGGATCACTCACGCGGGTGGTTTCGCCCTCAAAAGGTGTCACTTCCAGCTCATACAGCCCCTTGGGGGTGACCGCCTCAAAGTAGCCGTCCTTGTGCAACTTTTCGGCCGTCACGCGTTCATTGCCGGCAAACACCGCGACTTCCCTGGCGTGGGGCTGCAAGATGCGCACCACCTGCCTGCCCTCTCCAATGTCGTGCGCACCTAAAAAGGCGAACACATTTTGATGTCGTGCAGACAGCACGGATTCGATCTCAGTTTTATTGGAATGGGGGCTCATTTATGTTCATTCATGGAGCGTTTCGGCCAGAAAGCAACGGCTCTAGCGTCCCAGCTACAATTCATGACCAAGGCAGCCGGATCAGCGTGAGCACAGACCTCGGGCGCTCAGCCGCCGCCAATTCAAAAAATTCGGAGGATGGAAGCGTCCCCATCCTCCTGAATGATCGAACATGGAGACCCCTCAAGGGGCGAGATCAGTGATCTCGATACGCATGAATTTACGAGCGGTGACCTCAGGCAGCGCCAGCAAGCGATAGGTCACCACTTCGGTAATGCCGTCGGCATTGGACTGCGGCGCCCCGACCTGCTGAACTTGAAGCTGCGTTCTGTCCCAGGTCGAGAGATTATCCGAGACAGCAACAATATAACTGATCTCGGTTCTAACAATTCGGCGTGTGAATGAAAGCTGAAGATAATTCTTTCCGTCCGCGACATTGGTTGCGAGCTGGCTCACCTGGTAATGCTTCAGAGCACTCGAAGCGTTCGGGTTCAGATTGAATGCATACTCTGCAAAATTGTTCAGCATGTCCTTGTCTGGGTCCGCTCCCTTGGCCTGATCCGCCAGGCTGCGCCCCTTCAGGAAAGCGGAAGCCCAGGTGCCAAAGGTTCCAACTTCGTAAAGCAATCCCTTCTTGCGCAGGATGTCGTTCACCCGCGTCTGCGATGAATTGGGAATGACGCCGTCAAAGGTGGGGTCTGGCGTGGTGCTGGCCACTGCTTTGTTCCCCACAAGCACCGGCAGTTGTTCCCGGATAGATTTGCTGGAAATGACAAATTTGGAAAAATCGGTGGTCTCTCCACCCACCACCGCGGGGCCGTCCAAAGATTGGGACACCGACTGGGTGGTTGTCAGGACCTTCTGCTCTTCCGTAAAGTGGCTCGGCCTCAGCGAGTAGAGGTGAATTCGTGGGTTGCCCGTCCGGGTGTTTCGGACATAATTCGAGGCGGTTGTGTAAATGGAGACGGCGTTTTGCACGCACCGCGCTGATTGCTGCCTGTGGAATTGAGCAGTCGTATTGGATATGAAACCGTCCTTTTTCACACCGAATGTTTTTGCCCTAAGTAGGCTTCGCCCGCTATCGGGGTAACAGGAGCTTTTTGTTCTGAAGCCTCCATTCCGATCAACGAGCGAAAACCGCTATAACACAGATGCCGGGAGGCCTTCCGCTCGGAATCGTTTTATCCCTTGGAAAAAAGCAATGGCTCCAGCATTTCCTTCACGATTCGTGGCCACGCCAGCCGCACCATCATTTGTCGCTGCTGCTGCCGGACTTTCACGCCAGGATGAGCTTTGATCTTCCGCGCCAGACCTTTGGGTTCGGCAGTGAGTTTGAAAAAAGTGGCCCCCACTGCAACTTCCCGGTGCGCAGGAATGTGCGAACAAAACACAGGCACTCCATGCAGTGCGGCCTCGATCAGGGGCAGTCCGTAGCCTTCCTCGATGCTGGGAAAAAACAGCAGGTCTGACATGTGGTAGAGGCTGCGTACATCGTGATCGGTGAGAGTTTTCGTCTCACCGAGAAAGCGAACCTGCCGGTGCACACCGAGTTCTTTGGCCAGTCCCTTCAGTTCACGGAAATACTTCAATCCATCCTTCTGATGCGGATCCGGCGCTGCCGTGACGAGGTAAACCGCCTCCGGCAGCTCTGTGAGAAGCCGCAGCCCGCACTCAATGTTTTTCCGCCGTACAAAGCGGGTGGGCTGCAGCAGCACCAGGCCTTCGTGTTCGAGCTTTAAGTCACGCACCCGATCGGTGAGCCCCAGCACGGCGCTGGAGTCGCAGCCATTGGGAATGACATGGATCGGCTCCTTCGTGACTTTCGCATAATCCCGCCGCCGATGCTCCGAAACCGCCACGTGCGCCGCTTTCGGAACCTGGGCCGACCACCGCACATCATGCACCCAATTGATCCACCGAATGTCTGGCCGAGACCGGGTGAGCTTGATTAATTCCTTCGTCCAAGCCAGGTCAAAAGGCATGGTGAAGACATTGTGCACGATCACCGCCTCCCAGCCATCCACACACCAGTCCGCGCGGGTGCAAATCTCCACGTCGTGTCCCTGCGTTCGCAGTGCTGCCGCCTGCTCACCAATGACCCTCTCCACTCCGCCGATGACGGGCGGTTTTGAATAATGAAGGATGGCGATGCGCATGCCGGGTACAGGAGCGCGAATGCCACCTCTGCGCAAATGCAGGAATGCTTAAGTGGCTGCTCTTCATGCTTCAACACAGAGTGTAATATCTGGGAAGTTCACCGCACGAGGCCCGTTTCTGGCGGCAATAGTTCCCCGGGGTGCTTGACAAGATTCCGGCCAATCACTTATGACTACCCACCATGAACGCAACGACCTCTGTTGTCCGGATTGTACTTTCTATGGCGCTCGTCGTGCTGCCCAGCACGCATGCCAAAGACAAGGATGATGTTCACATGACCTACCCTTCCAAGGTGGAGGGCTCCAAGGGCAAAGAGCGCGAGAAGCTTTTCTCTCCATGGATGCCCTTCGCGGAGTTTGGTGCTCACACAGCGGCGATGCAGCGCAAGGGCGAACAGATCATTTACTTTGAAAATGAGGGCGGAAAGTCCCGCGGCATCTATTCAAGCAAGGTCAAGCTGAAGGGCCCCTGTTCTCAATTCACTTTCGCCAACGAAAAGGACATGGATGCCCAGCTCAACTCCGTGGTGAAGACCGGCCTCCAGCCCGCCTTCATTGTTTGCAGTGCCAGCGGCACCTACACCATGCTGATGGTATCTCCAGAGGACTTGGATGCCGTGCGCGCGGAGCTGAAGGCGCTGGGGATTGGACAGCCGAAGTTGAGATAGTGCAGGATTGAGAGCATGGCCTGAGCAGCGCAGGCTTGGACGTAGGGCGGTCGTGGCGTAAGCCCGCCCGTCTGCGAGCTCGCTGCAATCTCTGAGGCGTACGAACGTCCTCGCAGTCGGGCGGTTTGGCGGAGGGAGCGGTGGAGGATGGAATAACTTCGACGCCAAACACGACCGACCTACGACCGGAGGGCTGTGCATGTTTGAAAACCGGTCTGCTGCAACCTGCAGGCAGAACCGGCTTTCTGGGGCATGGTATCAAACCACAATGTTCACCAGTTTGCCGGGAACGACGATGATCTTCTTCGGCGGCTTGCCTTCCATGAACTCCTGCACGCGGGAGCTGGCCAGAGCGGTCTTTTCGATCTCCTCCTTCGTGGCCTGAACGGGCACGCGGGCTTTGTCGCGCAGCTTGCCATTCACCTGGAAGACGATTTCCACCTCGTCCTCGATGAGGGCGGCGGGATCATACACGGGCCAGGTGGCGTCGCTGAGCAGGCCCTGCACGGCCAGAGCCGGGAACTTGCTGGCGATGCGGGCATTCAGTTCTTCCGCCAGATGCGGAGCAAAGGGGCTCAGCACCTTGAGGAAGGTGACGATAGCAGCAGCGGGTTTTACTTCCGCGCCGACGAAAGCGTTGGTGCAGATCATCATCGTACTGATGGCGGTGTTGAAGCTGAGCTTCTCAATATCCTCACCGCACTTCTTGATGGTCTCGTGCAGCGCTTTGGTAAGCTGCTTGTTGGCGGGCACATCCTGCAGCGCGGCGGAGACGCTCCACACGCCTTCGTCATCCACTTCCATGACCAGACGCCACACGCGGGCCAGGAAGCGATACACGCCTTCCACGCCCTTCATGCTCCAGGGCTTCACTTGCTCCAGCGGGCCCATGAACATCTCATACAGACGCAGTGCATCGGCGCCGTAGTCGCGCACGACGTCATCGGGATTGACCACGTTGCCACGAGACTTGGACATCTTCTGACCGTCTTCGCCCAGGATGAGGCCTTGGTTCACCAGACGCTGGAAGGGCTCGGGTGTGGTGACATAACCAAGATCAAACAGCACCTTGTGCCAGAAGCGCGCATACAGCAGGTGCAGCACGGCGTGCTCGGTGCCACCCACGTAGAGGTCCACGCCACCGGGCTTGCCACCGCCCATCCAGTAGCTCTCTGCAGCCTCGCCGACAAAGCGTTCGCTGTTCTTGGAATCGCAGTAACGCAGGTAATACCAGCAGGAACCGGCCCACTGCGGCATGGTGTTCAGCTCGCGCTTGGCGGTGGCGGAGTACTGCACCCAGTCGGTGGCTTTGGAAAGAGGCGGCTCCGGCGTGCCGGTGGGCTTGAAATCTTCCAGGTCCGGCGGCATCAGCGGCAGTTCGCTTTCAGGAATGCTGCGGTGGCTGCCGTCTTCCCACACGATCGGGAAGGGCTCGCCCCAGTAGCGCTGACGGCTGAAGAGCCAGTCGCGCAGCTTGAAATTGATGGTGCCTTTGCCCAGCCCCTTTTCTTCCAGCCATGCGGCGATCTTCTTCTTGGCTTCGGGTGTGGTCAGGCCGTCCAGGAAACCGCTGTTCACGGCGATGCCATGCTCGGTAAAGCCCTGCCAGTCCTTGCCTTCCGGTGGCTGCACCACCTGCTTGATTGGCAGCTCAAACTTCTGCGCAAATTCAAAGTCACGCTCGTCATGCGCAGGCACGGCCATAATGGCGCCGGTGCCGTAGCCCATGAGGACGTAGTCGGCGATCCAGATGGGGATCTGCTCGCCGTTGACGGGATTGATGGCATACGCGCCGGTGAAGACGCCGCTCTTTTCCTTGGCCAGTTCGGTGCGCTCCAGGTCGCTCTTTCGGGCGGCCTTCTCGCGGTATTTCTCCACCTCGGTCCCCTGCTCTTCTGAGACCAGCGAGTCCACGAGGCGATGCTCCGGCGCCAGCACCATGTAGGTGGCTCCAAACAGCGTGTCCGGGCGTGTGGTGAAAACGGTGATCGTCTCCTCACTGCCGGCCACCTTGAATTTCACTTCGGCACCTTCGCTGCGGCCGATCCAGTTGCGCTGCAGCAGCTTGATGCTCTCCGGCCAGTCGAGGCCGTCCAGTTCATCAATGAGGCGCTGGGCATACGCGGTGATGCGCAGCATCCACTGGCGCATGGGGCGGCGCTCCACAGGGAAGCCGCCGACCTCGCTCTTGCCATCCACCACTTCTTCATTGGCCAGCACCGTGCCCAGCTCCGGGCACCAGTTCACCGGCGCGGAAGACACGTAAGCCAGACGACGCGAGTCGATCTCCTCGCGGCTCAGGCCCTTGGCTTCCAGTTCGGAAATCGGATGCGCCTTGCCGTCATCTCCCACATAGGAGTTGTAGAGCTTCAGGAAGATCCACTGCGTCCATTTGAAATAGCCGGGATCGGTGGTGTTCACCTCGCGGTCCCAGTCATAGGCAAAGCCAAGGCTCTTGAGCTGCTTGGTGAAGTTGGCCACGTTCTTCTCCGTGGTCACACGCGGATGCGTGCCGGTCTTGATGGCATACTGCTCCGCAGGCAGGCCAAAGGCATCCCAGCCCATGGGGTGCAGCACATTGTAGCCGGACATCTTCTTGAAGCGGCCGATGATGTCCGTGGCGGTGTAGCCTTCCGGATGGCCCACATGCAGACCCGCGCCGCTGGGATAGGGGAACATGTCGAGCACGAAGTACTTCGGCTTCGAGGCGTCGAAATCGGCATCGCCGGGGTTCGGCGTGCGGAAGGCTTTCTTGGCCTCCCACACGTCCTGCCACTTCGGTTCAAACTCGGAGAATGGAAAGGCTTTGCGCTGCTCGCTGCTCATAGGGGGCGCGAAACAAGGCGAGGGTCGGGGAGAGGTCAAATAAAGTACTCATGAGCTTTAGCTCATTCTGGGGGCGCTTTCCCCCAAATCCGGAGCGAGCTAGAGCCCACGAGTACTTTTCCCCTCCTACTTAAACAGCTTCGATCCCGCCTTCAGGTGCGCCTCATGCTCCTGCATGCGCAGTTCCACGCGCTCGCGGATCGTGCGTTCACCGATGCCGTCGTGCTTCGTGGCCACCAGGGCTTTCAGGAGGTCGATCATCGACTTCAGGTCGTCCATCATCACAAATTCAGGCACGATCTGGCGGGCGTCGTTCAGGTTGTGGTAGTTGCCCAGAGGCAGGGAGATGCCCACGCTGCGGACTCCGGAGGCCTGCGTAGCAGTGGCTTCGCAGGCACCAGCGTCCAGCAGACAGCGCTGCACGCGGATGCCCTGCTCCTTGGCGGTGGTGATGAGCACTGCCATGGCCTCATTGTCAAAAATGGAGACGCGGTCACCCACGCGCAGAATCGGTCCGCCACCCATGACAGCGCCATTGACGGGCCGGCTGGTTTCGAGGGAGAGAAACACGCTGTCGGGGCCGAAAGGCCAGTTCTGGGCCAGATGCCAGGCGCCGAGCCATCCCACTTCCTCCGCACGCGTGAAGGCCGCATGCACCGTGGTCTGGATGTTCAGGCGGGCGAGCTCGAGAAACGTCATCACGATCGCAGCACAGCCGATGATGTCGTCGCAGGCGGTGGCCTCAATGCGTGTGTTGGTGATGTTCACCGGAAAGTTCCAGGTGGCGATCTGGCCTTTGACTTTGCGCAGGCCACGCTTCACGCCGGCGTCGACCTCGGACTTGCCCACACCACCCAGAAAATCCCACTCATCACGTTTCGTGCTGCCAGGAGGCTTGATGAAGGCCGGGTGATCCATGTGCGCGCCAAACACCCAGGTGGGTTTGCTCTTGGATTTGCCGTTCTTATAGGTGGCAAGCAGATTGCCAAATTTGTCGTGTTTCAGCTTCACGTTCGGGCAGTCCTTGAGCAGCGCTTCGATCTCCGCACGCACATGGTATTCATGGAATGGAGCCGTCGGCTGTTTGAGAAGTCGCTTGAGAATGCTGCTAAGGTTGGGGGAAGGCATGCGTCATCGTAACGCATTTTATGCAAACACCAAATGCCACGTGAAGGAGCGCCCATATTTCTTGCGGGGGAAATCGTGCCAAAATCCGCCGGGTGAGAGCCGCATGGAGCGCTGCTATTCAAGTTGAACGCGGCCATGCGCCGTCGTAACACGGGAAGACTCTTTTCCATTCAATCCGTGAAAAAGCTCCGATACTTTTTTGAGATTCAGCTGCTGGACCTGGCCGTCTGGCTGCTGCCGCGCCTGCCCCGTCATCTGCTCATGGTGCTGGCACGTGTACTCGGCACGCTGGCCTTCTGGCTGGACGCACGCGGCCGTGCCACGGCCCTCGACAATCTGCGCTGCGCCTTTGGAGATGAATACTCTCCGGCGGAGCGGCGGCGCATCGCTCGCGGCTCCTATGAGGTTTTCGCCCGCACCTTTGTGGATTTGTTCTGGTCCCCCAGCCTTACGGCGGAGACATGGCAGCAGCATTTCGACATCATCACGGATCTGCCGTCTGAAGAAAAAGCGCGCCAGAACGGCGGAGTCTGGGTGACGCCGCATTTCGGCAACTTCGAGCTCGTCAGCCAGGTCTGGGGCTTTCGTGGCTTCCCCTTCACCGTGGTGGCGCAGGACTTCAAAAACCCGGCCATCACGCATCTCTTTAAAAGGCTGCGCGAGCAGTCCGGGCACACCTTCATCTCGCAGGACAATGCCATGATCAAACTGATGAAGGCCCTCAAGCGCAAAGGGCACGCGGGCCTGCTAACAGACCTGAGCATCACTCCGGGCCGGGCGGCCACGGCCATCCAGTGCTACGGCCTGTGGACGTCCGTGCCCACCCTGCACGTGGAGCTGGCCAAGCGCCTGGGGCTTTCGATCATCACCGGCGTTTGCCGCCCGCTGCCGGACGGCCGCTATGAGGCGCACCTGTTTGAGGCCATCGAGCCCAAGCCCGAGGATGACACACGCGAGGTTACTCAGCGCATCTGGGACATCTTTGAGCAGGAGATCCGCAAACACCCGGAGTGCTGGCTCTGGATGTACAAGCAGTGGCGCTACCGCCCCGTGGGCAAGCCGGGCGTGCCGCACCCTGACTATCCCTTCTATTCAAACTACTCCAAAGCGCTGGTGCAGATGGTGCCGCCCGAACTCCTGCCGCAGGAGGATGTGGCGTCCGCCGCTTCAACGGGTGCTCCGTCACGTAAAGCAGACGCCTGAAAGACTTCGCCGCAGATGCCAGTTTTTTCCATTGCTCCGCGTGAGTGGTGCTCGTAATCCTCACGCCTCCCTAAAATCAACCTGCCAATGTCCATCCCCCATCTCCCTGCTCTTCGCAAAGGCCGCCCTTATGAGTCGCTCGACAAGGTACAGGTCAAAGACCACAAAACCGGCGAGGTCTGCGCCGAAATCAGCCAGGTGAATGCCGGCATCGTGCGCAAAGATCTGGCGCGGATCGGCGAGGCCCGTGCTGCGCTGAAGAAGTTCACCGTCGAGCAGTTGATCGAGATCACCGCCAAGGCGGGCGAGCTTTTCCTCAATGGCACCCTTCCCCTTGGCGACAAAGGCCACACGCAGACCCCTCAGGAATACATCGCCACGCTTTCCCGCACCAGCGGCCTGCCGCACATCATGGTGAAGCGCAACATGGCCAAGCTGCACTACGCGCTGACCAACATGAAGGTGATCCTCAACGGCCTCACCCGCGGCCTGGATCTCAGTGTGATCGATCGTGGCTTTGGCACGCAGTCCGGCTGCCCCGTGTCCTACTTCCCAACCACCAAGTCCCTCGGCCTGGTGATGCCGAGCAACTCCCCGGCGGTGAATTCCCTCTGGCTGCCCGCCATCGCGCTGAAGATCCCCGTGGTCATCAAGCCAGGCCGTGAGGAGCCATGGACGCCGTATCGTTTGATCCAGGCCTTTATCGCCGCCGGCGCTCCTCCTGAGGCCTTCGGCTTCTACCCCACCGACCACGAAGGCAGTGGCGAAGTCGTCAAGCTCAGCGGCCGCAACCTCGTCTTCGGCGATGTGAACATGGCCAAGATGTACGAAGGCAATCCCGCCGTGCAGGTGCATGGCCCGGGCTGGAGCAAGATCATCATTGGCGAGGACAAGATCGAAAACTGGAAGGACTACCTCGATGTCATGGTCGCCTCCATCAGCGACAACGGCGGCCGCTCCTGCATCAACGCCTCCGCCGTCATCGTGCCGAAGTACGGCAAGGAAATCGCCACCGCCCTGGCCGAGCGCCTGGGGCCTGTGAAGCCCACTTCCTCGGACGATGAAAACGCCCGCCTCTCCGGTTTTGCGAATGTGAAGATGGCCGACTACATCGACAGCGCCATCGACAGCGACCTGCAGATTCCCGGTGCCGAGGACATGACCGCCAAGTTCCGCGACGGCCCGCGCAAAGTGGAGTATGAAGGCGGCACCTTCCTGCGCCCCTCCATCATCTGGTGCTCTGACAACAAGCACCCGCTCGCCAACCGCGAGTTCCTCTGCCCTTACGCCAGCGTGCTCGAAATGCCGCAGAGCGAAGTGCTGGGCCGCATCGGCTACTCGCTCATCGTCACCGCCATCACGCAGGATCCTGCTTTCATCAGCGACCTTCTTGAGTGCGGAGACATCGATCGCCTCAACATCGGGCCGATCAGCACCATGAAGATCAGTTGGGACCAGCCGCATGAGGGGAACATGTTCGAGTTCCTGTACAAGCGGCGGTCGATTGACTGCGCGTGATTTGAACACCCGCGCGTGCCATGGGCTATCTGGTCAAAGCATCCTTCAATGCGGAGCCTCGAGCGTATGCGCTCGAAGGCATCCGCGCGGATGTCGATGCCGGACTCCTGCCGCCCACAGCCATGGCTCGCCATGAGAAGCAGGATTTCTGGTATTCGGTGGCTGAACTGATCGGCCGGGAGCCGACACCTACCTTTCGCTTTCGTTGCAAGCATTGCAGAAGCCGGCTGGCCGGCCGCAAAATGGATCTGGGGCTGCAGCTCCAGTGCGAGAAGTGTAAAAAGGTGTCTGACGTGCCAGACATCGCGCGGGCGGGCAGATTCATGATGGTCGCCGGTGCCGTTGCCGCTTGCCTCGGCCTCCTCACGGCAGTGGCAAACTTCTTCATGCCCATGCCGGGTAGCGGCAGATTCCACTTCGGTTTTATAGGCCTGGTTATCATCGGTATTCTACAATCCTATCAAGGCTGGCACCGCTCCACGCAGTTTCGCCCCACGGCACACCAAGACAGAAACTAATGTCCCTCGCTCCCTTCGACTACCAGCCCCGCACTCGGCTTATCTACGGCACCGGCACGCTCGCGCGTGTGGGAGAACTGGCGCGTGACCTTGGCGGCAAGCGTGCGCTGGTGGTGAGCGACCCGGGCATCGTCAAGGCGGGTTACGTCACACGCGCCGTCTCCTTCCTCGTGGAGGCCGGGCTGCAGGCCCGTGTGTTTGGAGGAGTGCGGGAAAATCCCAGCACGGAAGATGTGGACGCCTGCGTGGCGGCAGCACGCGAGTTTCAGGCAGACTTCCTCATCGGCCTTGGCGGCGGCAGCAGCATGGACACCGCGAAGGGCTGCAACTTCATCCTCACCAATGGCGGGCGCATGCACGACTACTGGGGCGTGGGCAAGGCCACCAAGCCCATGCTGCCCCTCATCGCCATCCCCACCACCTCCGGCACCGGCAGCGAATGCCAGAGCTTTGCGCTCATCTCCGATGCGGAGACGCATGTGAAGATGGCCTGCGGAGATCCGAAGGCCGCTGCGAAGGTGGCCATCTTGGATGCCGAGCTCACCGTCTCACAGCCGCACCGCGTGACCGTGTGCACCGGCATGGATGCGCTGACCCACGTGCTGGAGACCGCCGTGACCAACAAGCGCAACGCGTTTTCCTCCCTGTATTCCCGCGAGGGCTTCCGCCTTTGCCACAGCGGCTTCAGCCGGGTGCTCCGCGATCCGAAGGACATCGAAGCACGTGGCATGATGCAGCTCGGCGCGGCCTATGCGGGCATTGCCATTGAGAACAGCATGCTCGGTGCCGCCCACTCCTGCGCCAATCCCCTCACGGCCAAGTTTCACGTCGTGCATGGCGAAGCCGTGGGCGTGATGATGCCGCACGTCATCCGGTTCAACTCCCACGACCCCGAGATCGCAGCCATTTACAAAAGCTACTTCGACGGTGACCTCGCCGACCGTGTGAGCGAGCTTCTGTGGGAAGCCAAAATGCCCCGCAACATCGGCGACTATGGTGCCAAGGAAGAGCACCTGCAGGAACTTGCCGAAATGGCCGCCAAACAATGGACCGCGCAGTTCAATCCGCGCGTCCCGAGTGTGGAGGAATTTGTTTCACTGTACCGCGCCGCGCTTTAACCGAGTTGCTTGCCCGTCTCGGTGTCTAAAGTGAGCCGACGGCTTCCTGCTTAGGGATTCTCCAGAATTCCCTCGACACGCGGGAGGCATTCCACATACTGCGGAATCCTGATGATGAAGTTCAGTTCACCTTTGCGGGTGGGCTGGAGTCGCTGCAGCGCCATTTTCCTCTTCACCAAACGATTCTATGCGTGCTTGTTCCTCTCTCCCCGCCGTTCTGTTCTGGCTTATCTTGGCAGTCTGTGCCGTTCATGCGCAGGTACCCGGGCTGCTCAACTATCAGGGACGGGTGGCCGTGGGATCCGTTAATTTCAATGGCTCAGGCCAGTTCAAATTTGCTCTGGTCAATTCGGGTGGCGGCACCACCTTCTGGAGCAATGATGGCACCAGCACCGCTGGTGCCCAGCCGGCAGCCGCCGTGACACTGGCGGTGACCAAGGGCCTTTACTCAGTGCTTCTGGGAGACACCACGCTCGCCAACATGACCACCGTGCCAGCCAGTGTCTTTGGCAATCCCGATGTGCGCCTGCGCGTGTGGTTCAATGATGGGGTGAATGGATTTCAATTGCTGACACCCGACCAGCGCATCGCCGCGGTAGGCTATGCCATGACAGCAGGCGGTGTGGCCAACGGAGCCATCACCAGCAGCATGCTGGCGCCAGGAGCTGTGGGAACATCGCAGCTGGCTCCCGGTGCCGCTGCCGCCAATCTCGCCGCAGGCGGCGTGTCCGGAGTACCCAGCGGCGGCATCGTGGCTTCCAATGATCCCGCCAGCACCGCGTTGCTGGCCCAGGGCTTTGTGCGGGATCCCTCCAGCACCACCTTGGGAGAAAGCTGGACGCCGATGCCCAGCGGAGACGCCGTGGCCGGGCACAGCGCCGTGTGGACCGGCACGGAGTTGCTGGTCTGGGGCGGCGTGGTGCCCGATAACACCAACACGGGCATGCCCCCCGCCTACAAGGCCATCAATCGCGGCCTGCGCTACAATCCCAGCACCGGCGCATGGATCCCCATCTCCACGGTGGGCGCACCCCAGCAGCGCTTTTACCACAGTGCGGTATGGACGGGCACGCAGATGATCGTCTGGGGCGGGCAAACCACCGCCTCAACCTCAAGCACCGGCGGTACACCGGCGACGGTGCTGGCCACCGGCGGCATTTACACCCCGGCCACCGATACATGGACTGCGATGGCCCCCAATGGCAGCATTCCTTTTGGAGACGGTCGCAGCCGCGCCCAGGCGTTCTGGACGGGGACGGATCTGCTCATCTGGGGTGGCAGCATGACTCCCCTGACCTTCGGCTTCAGCTACCCAGGCGGCGGGGGCGTGGGAAAGCGCTACAATCTGGCCACCAACACCTGGTCCAGCATGGCGGCCAATCCGCCCGAAATAGGACCTTCAATCTACTGGTCGGGAGTCTGGACGGGGTCTTCAATGATCGTTTGGGGCAGTCAGACCGTGGGAGATTCCACGCTGCCGTCGGCCGGCAAGTACACCCCCGCCACGGATACCTGGCAGACCCTGCCGCGTGTGCCGGGAAACCCCGCCCTCCCCACCACGGGCTTCACCACGGCTTGGACGGGAAATGAAATGATCCTATGGGGCGGCTATGACGGCACGTCCATTTACAGCAATGCCGGCTATCGCTTCAATCCCACCACTTCGAGCTGGACGAGCGTCAGCACCGCAGGCGCACCTGCGGCACGCACAGGCCACTCAGCCGTGATGCTGGGTGGCAAGATGATCGTGTGGGGCGGGCAGAGTTCATCCGGTGGCGCGCCTCCTGTGTCGGTAAATCTCTACCAGGATGGCGGCATCTATGACCCCGTGGCAAACACCTGGCAGAGCGTGACCGCCAGCAATGCCCCGCCCTACCGCACCGAGGCTACGGTGACGACCGCCAGCGACCGCATCATCGTCTGGGCAGGCGTGCAAACACCGGACTTTGGCACGACCTCGAAGTTCCTCAAAAACGGCGGCAGCTACCAGCCGGCCACCGGCACCTGGACAACGCTGGCCAATGGCTCCCCCGCCCCACGTTTTGGGCAAACCGCCGTCTGGACGGGCACGGATCTCATCGTCTGGGGTGGCACGGCAGGCAGCTTTTCAGCCCCCGCCAATGGCATTGACTTCACCTACAACGACGGCGCTCGTTACACCCCCGCCACCGGTGTGTGGACGCCCCTGCCTGCAGCCAATGCCCCCTCCGGCCGCTTCGGACACTCGGCGGTGTGGACGGGCACGGAGATGATCGTCTGGGGCGGGATGTATGGGAACGCCCCCATTATGACCACGCTGAACACCGGCGCGCGCTACAATCCGCAGACCAATGCTTGGACGCCGATGACCACCGCCTCCGCTCCCTCCGCACGCGCGCAGCCGGGATTGGTCTGGGCGGGTGCTCCCACCAATCGAATGATCGTGTGGGGCGGCACTTCCGACGGTCTTTCCATGCAGGTCACCGATGGCAGCCGCTACGATCCGGTTTCTGACACCTGGAGCAGCCTCTCCACCACCAATGCACCCAACGCCTCGTTTAGCTTCACCGTGCCTTCCGTCACCTGGTCCGGCAAAGAGATGATGGTCTTCAGCCCCACCCTCATGAACGGCGGACTTTACTATCCGGCATCTGACACCTGGCTGACGATGGCAGCAGCTCCCATGGCATTGAACACTCCCACACCCTGGGCGGTGCTCCCGCTCTGGGTTGGCACCGGACTTGCCGCCTTTGCGCCCGGATCTGTCTCCGGCACCGGCTCCGGTGGCAGCTTCTACCTCTACTCTCCGACAGCGGACTACTGGCAGGCCTCCGCCGCCACCGGAGGCCCCACCGGGACTTTCCAGAATGCCTCCACCGTTTGGACTGGCAGCTCCCTCATCCTCTGGGGCGGGATCGGCACACCGACGACCAGCTACGCCGGCGGCATCTATACCCCGGCCACGGATACCTGGAGCAGCCTTTCCTCTTCAGGCGCTCCTGCCGCCACCTTTGGCTCCAGCGTCTGGACTGGCAGCGAAATGGTGATGTGGGGCGGGACTTCAAACGTCGGTGGCGTGCTTTTTGGCAGTCCTTCTGACAAAGGCTATCGCTACACGCCTCCGCAGTCCTACTATCTCTACCGCAGGCCTTGATTGATTCAAACACTCACCCTTCCAAGATCATGCGACACCTCCCGCTTCTCTTCCTGCTCCTGGCCGTGGTGCCTGCTCACGCCGCGCCGAGATCGAGCACCAGCTACACGATCACGGCAGACAGCCTCAGCGCTGGCGGCGGGCATGCCACCAGCGCCAGTTACAGTGGCGATGCCAGCCTTGGCGGGTTCGGCGGCATCTCCACCGCGGCGGCTCCGGCAGAGACGCTGAAAAGCGGCTACATCGCCCAGCTCACGGAGGTGACGGCGGTGCAGCTCGCAGCCACCCAGACCACTCTCAATGAGACCACCACCCAGCAGCTCACCGCCACCGCGACTCTGGACGATGCCACCACGACCGCCCTGCTCGGCAACGATCTCAGCTGGAGTGTCGTCAGCGGTCCCATTTCCAGCATCAGCAGCAGCGGTTTGGCGACCGCGGCAAACGTTTACCAAAACACCGCCGCCACCGTGCAGGGCAGCTTTCGCGGCATCGCCGGCACCCTTGGCTTCACCATCGTCAACACCGGCACGGACGACCTCGGAATCTACGCGGCCGACGGCATCCCGGACACCTGGCAAGCGCAGTACTTCGGCGTGAACAATCCCCTCGGCATCGCCACGGCGGACGCCAGCGGCACCGGGCAGAACAACCTCTTCAAATACACCGCCGGCCTGAACCCCACCGACCACGCCGCACGCTTCTTCACCACCTCAGGCGGCACAGGCGGGCGCACCATCACCCTCAGCCCCCGCCTCTCCGACCGCACCTACACCGTGCAATACAGCACCAATTTCCAAAACTGGCTGCCCCTGACCGGAGCCACCATCCAGGACAACGGCCAGACCCGCACGGTGACCGACCCCGACGCAGTTTCGACCCGCAAATTTTACCGCGTGCAGATCAGCTATCCGTGACCGGTTCTGCCATTTCGCCCCCCATCTTCGGAGGTTTTGGGGGTTCTTTTTGGAGAGTCCTGTTTTTTTTGCGGGGCATCAGGGCTGATGATTGATGACCAAGCTTCGGTATGAGAGAAAGGGATCATCTTGATCCTTCACGCTCCCTCGTTCACTCGGTGGTATCATAGAGCCTGAGAGTGGTCCGAGATGGTTCACCTCATCCAGAGCATCCTGTCCTGCAGGTGTGCCAAAAACAAACCTCCCCAGACCCAATTCCGAAGGGGTTTCGTTGGTTTTGATGTCTCTTTTTAAGAGGAGCGGCTTTTGCAGTTGGTCTAAGTTTACTGGTCATCAACTAGAGGCCAGCATCCATGATCAACCATGCCCCATGGTGTACCAGCCTCAAAGGATGAAATACCGCCTTGCTCATCCAGGCACATCATTCCCTGTTTGCCACCAGGAGAAAAAGCAGGCCCGTGGCAAACCAAAGAATACCATGACCTATCGGGACATCACAGGACCTATGAAGGAAAAACTTGCCATGGAATGGAAGCCAGCCGCCCCAACCTGCCTCCTCAAAAAAAATGTCCTCCTTCCAAAAGGCACCTCCGAAACCTCCGAAACCATCAAAACCGGTTTGGGGCAGCGCGTTTTCACGAGTTCCACGAACCCTGGGCGGGCAACTCGCACCTGCGAAAAAATGTCCTCCATCCAAAACGCACCCCCAAAACCCCCAAAACCCCCAAAACCCCTTTCGTCGAACGGTTTGGATGCGCCCTTGCCCACCTTTTCCCATGAACATCCGCCGCATCCGTGTTTAAGAGACGGCTGTGACCCCAAACGCCCATCTCGACCAACTCCTCGCCCGGCCTGAGCCGCTGCTGGCGCTGGCGCCGATGCAGGATGTCACCGATCTGGAATTCTGGCGGCTCATGGCCCGCTACGGCGGGGCGGACGTGTATTACACGGAGTACTTCCGCGTGCACCCAGACTCGCACCTGGACAAGCCCATCCTCGCCTCGCTGATTCACAACCCCACCGCCAGACCGGCCATCGCGCAGATGATCGGCAACGATATCCCTTCCCTGGTCCGCAGCGCGAAGGAGCTTCAACACTACAACATCGCCGCCGTGGACCTGAACCTCGGCTGCCCTGCCCCTGTCGTTTACAAAAAATGCGCCGGTGGCGGCCTGCTGCGGGACGTGCCCCGCATCGAGGGCATCCTCGGTGCGTTGCGGGACGCTGTTTCCATCAAGTTCACCGTCAAAACACGCCTCGGCTTCGACGACACGGAAACCATCGACGCCCTCCTCCCTCTCTTCATCAAGCACGGCGTGGACCTGGTGACCATTCACGGCCGCACCGTGCTGCAGATGTACCGCGAGGGCGTGCGCTACGATCTCATCGGCCAGGCCACCGCCGCCCTGCCCTGCCCCGTTCTTGCCAATGGCAACATCAACTCCCACCTCGATGCCGCCGCCGTCGCGCAGCAGACCGGCGTGCGCGGCCACATGCTCGGGCGCGGTGCCATCCGCAATCCCTGGATGTTTGACCAGATCCGCCAGCATGTGCGTGGAGAACCCGTCTTCGAACCCACCCCCGCCGACCGCCTGCGCTACGTCGAAGAGCTTTACGAATGCGTGACGATGCCGAACACCCGCGAGCTGGACATGGTGAACCGCATCAAAAAGCACCTCAACTTCTTCGCCTGGGGCCTCGCCGATCCTGACACCTTCCTCAATCAAATGCGCCGCTGCACCACACGCGCGGGAATTATGGAAGTGTGCGCGAGGGCGTTTGAGGTGGCGTGAAGCAACGCGAACGGTGTCAGTCCATCCGCTCACGCTCTGGCAACCCAGTGCCCGCCAGTTCGCGTTCGATCTGCTCAATGCTCGGGAGACTGCTCAACAGCTCGGGCGGCAGTGACTCCACCAACTGATACTCTGCCACCCCGAGCGGTTGCGATTTGTCACGCAGGGCGTATTCAGCCACCACCTGGTTTTTGCTTTTGCATAACAGCAGCCCGATAGTGGGTCCATCAGTCGGGTGTTTGACTTGGGCATCCACTGCAGTCAGGTAAAAGCTCAGCTGTCCGAGTTGATCCGGCTTGAACTTACCGGCTTTGAGTTCGATCACCACGTAGCAGCGCAGTTTGAGGTGGTAAAACAGCAGGTCCAGAAAGAACTCCTCCCCTCCGACATCCAGCAGCACCTGCCGCCCCACAAAGGCAAAGCCCGCGCCCAGTTCCAGCAGAAAGCTGGTGACGTGCTTCACCAGCGCACCCTCGATTTCCCTTTCTTGCGCCTCCTCCGTCAGTCCCAGAAAATCGAAACGGTACGGGTCCTTGAGAGATTCCCGCGCCAGATCAGACTGCGGTTTTGGCAGGCTGAGAGCAAAGTTGGTCACGGCCGCGCCGCTGCGTTCCAGCAGGCGGGATTCAATTTGCATTACCAGGATGTTTCGGGACCAGTTGTGCTCGACGGCTTTGCGCAGATACCACTCGCGTGCTTCGGGCGTTTTAAGCTTGTCAATGAGGGTGCAAAGATGAAACCACGGTAATTGTGCAGCAGCTTGCTGCACAAATTCCTCGCTAGGCCACGCCTCAGCGAAAGCTCGCATGTATTTGAGGTTGCGGGAAGAAAACCCCTTCATCTCCGGAAAAGCGGCACCGAGGTCCTGAGACAAGCGTTCAATGACCTTCGCACCCCAGCCTTGGGCAGCCTGCCGGGCCAGAATGTCCTGCCCGATCTGCCAGTAGAGCAGCACAAGTTCCCGGTTCACTGCCAGGGAGGCCCGCTGCTGGGCTGTGTGGATGCGGTCCTTTAGATCGGCCAGCCAGCCGGAATAGCCTTCTGGCGGTTCCGAGAGCCGGGCTGGAAGTGTATTCAGGCCCTCCTCCTGACCAGCTTCCGCTGCCTTTTTGTGAGCTGCTGTCATCTGTGTTTAAATCATAAGAGTGCCCCCCGGGACATCGCAACTTTTTGCTGCCATTCATTTCTCGGCGCTAAGACCTCCGCCTCAATTAGGGCAAAAGTTCAAGGTCCCGTATTTTCCAAGACCTTTCCTCGTATTGGACATCCCCCCAAGCCTATGCTATTCGCACAACCCATGTTTTCTCCCCGACCCCTCCTATCTGTCCTGGCCCTGGCTCCCGCGCTTCTCGGCGCTGCGGAGAAGGTTGACTTCAACACGCAGATCAAGCCCCTCCTCGAAGGAGCCTGCACCCATTGCCATGGCGAAAAAGAAGACAAGGGCGACTTCCGCATGCACACGCTGGAAGACATCAAAAAGGGCAATGAGAACGGCCCCGGTCTCACCCCGGGCGATTTGAAGAAGAGTTCCATCTACACCACCCTGCTGCTCGCTTCTGACGAAGACACCGCCATGCCGCCGAAAAAGGAAGGTGCGCTGGAAAAATCCCAGATCGAAGTCATCAAGACCTGGATCGAACAGGGTGCAGAATGGCCCTCTGGCGTGGTGCTGGAGCAAACCCCGCGCATCAAGTTTGAAAAGCACATCCAGCCCATCCTCGAGCAGAACTGCGTCTCCTGCCACAATGCGGACAAGGCCAAGGGTGACTGGATCATCACCACCAAGAAGGAAGCCTTCTCCACCGGCGAAAACGCCCCGAACATCAAGCCCTTTGACCTCAAGAGCGCCATCTACCACTCCACCACCCTGGCGGCTGATGACGACGATTTGATGCCTCCGAAGAAAAGCGGCGGCCCTCTGAGCAAGGAGGACATCAACTACCTCAAGCTCTGGATCCAGCAGGGCGCACCCTGGCCGGATGACCTCAAACTCACCGCCAAGGAAAAGAAGGGACCGGCTTCCAACAACCCGGACAACATGGAGCTGGTGAAGAAGATTCACGCCTTCATCGTGCAGACCTCCAAGGAAAAGAAAGAGGCCGAGATGAAGGCCTACGACTCGAAGATTCCGAAGACCGGCGTCCCCTTCAGCATGGTGGTGATCAAGAGCGGTGAATTCACCATGGGCAGCCCCGAAAGCGAAGCTGGCCGTGGCGACGATGAAGGCCCGCAGGTGAAGAAGACCATGAAGCCCTTCTGGATGGGCAAATACGAAGTCACTTGGGACGAATATGAACCCTTCCAGCTCACCAGCATTGGCCGCAACAAGGACGGCTCCCGCCAGGTGTGGAAACCGACCGACAAGCCGGAAGACCTCATCTCTCAGCCCACTCCCCCCTACCAGCCGATGGATTTCGGAATGGGCCGCGAGCACATGCCCGCCATCTGCATGACGCAGCATGCCGCCAACAAGTACTGCCAGTGGCTCAGCGCCCAGACCGGCCAGTTCTATCGCCTGCCCACCGAAGCCGAATGGGAGTACGCCGCCCGTGCCGGCACCAAGACCGCCTATTTCTTTGGCGATGACAAAGCCCAGCTCAAGGAATACGCCTGGTACTTCGACAACGCCCCGAACTTCCAGTATTCCAAAGTCGGTGCCAAGAAGCCGAATCCTTGGGGCCTCTACGACATCTACGGCAACGTCTGCGAATGGTGCCTGGACCAGTACACCCCCACCACCCCTGCTGCGGCCATCCTTGGCAACGACTGGGTGCGCTCGAAGACCCCCTATCCGCACGTGGCCAAAGGCGGCACTTATGACGACGATCCTGAGCTCTGCCGCAGCGCCGCCCGCAAGGCTTCAGATCCCCTTTGGAAGCAGCAGGACCCCCAGCTGCCGAAGAGCATCTGGTATCTGACAGACGCCACCTGGCTTGGCTTCCGCATCGTGCGCCCCTTGGAGATTCCCACCGTGGAAGAAATGTACGCCGCTTGGAACAACGGCGTCGCCAAAGAATAACCGCATGTCTTTTTGCTGATCTCCCACAGGCCGCTGAACCCCAGCGGCCTGTTTTTTGATCACCCGCGGCATTTAGCCACGTTCAAGCTCCTCCCTCATCTCTCCCACACACTCCCTCACTCCCACATGTCTCAGCCCAAATCCTCCAACAACGGTGCCATGGCCGCCCTGATCGCAGCCTTCCTCGGCTGGCTCTTTGACGGCTTTGAAATGGGCCTGTTCCCGCTCATCGGCAAGCCCGCGCTGCAGGATCTCCTGCCCGGTGCGCCTACCAACCAGCATGTGGAGTGGTTCACGGTCATCATCTCCGTCTTCCTTGTCGGCGCAGCCACGGGCGGGGTTCTCTTCGGCTGGCTGGGGGACAAGCTCGGGCGCGTGAAGGCCATGACGCTGGCCATCTTTACCTATGCCATCTTCAGCGGCCTCTGCGCCTTTGTCACCGAGGCCTGGCACTTCGCCGGCCTGCGTTTCATCGCCTCTCTCGGCATGGGCGGCGAGTGGGCTCTGGGTGTGGCTTTGGTCAATGAAATCTGGGGCGGCAAAAACCGCGCCTGGATCGCTGGCATGATCGGTGCTGCCTCCAATATCGGCTTCCTGCTCACCGGCCTCATCAGCCTCAAGCTGAACGCCAGCCTGGAAGTCGTCACGGGCTGGATTCACGCCATGGGCCTCTCTCCCGAAAACACCGAATACCTCCTGCATAACCGCGCCTGGCGCTTCATCGCTGTCAGCAGCGCGCTCCCTGCACTCATCAATTTCTTCATCCTCGTCTTCGTGCCTGAATCCCATAAGTGGGAGGAGGAAAAGAAGGCTGGCAGCACTTCGCACTGGGCGACGATCGATCTTATGGGCGTCCTCGTGGCATGCGCCGCCGCCTTGGTCATCATCTATGTCTGGAGTCCCATCAGGGCCGCCTGGATCAATACTCCTGCGGCTTCAGCCATCACTCTCGTCGGGCTGGCTGTGGCGCTGTGGGGATACTTGCATCCCGTGCGCCAGTACATGCACCGCTCCCATGCCGCGGGCGGCGTGAACGATTCGGAACGCAGCACCATCATGCGCAATCTGCTCATTGGCGCCGGTCTGGCTGCGGTGGCTCTTCTGGGCACCTGGGGTTCCGCCCAGCAGGCCGCGCGCTGGGCTTCCGCCCTCGCTCCCCAGGGATCCAAGATCCCCATCATCGACTACATCGTCATCTCCACGGCGCTGGGTGCCATCCTTGTCACCTTGATCACCCCTCTTATTGCAGACAAGCTGGGCCGCCGCATCACCTACACGCTGCTTTGCATCACCGCCCTGGCTTCCGCCCTGGCATTTTTCCAGTTCAACAAGCCTTTCACCGGAGATTCTGCGCCGACCTCCCTCATCGTCACCGCGTTCCTGCTCGGTGGCATCACGGCTTCGTTCTACGGCTTCTTTCCTCTCTACTTCCCCGAGCTCTTCCCTACCAGCGTGCGTGCGACCGGCCAGGGCTTTTGCTTCAATTTCGGCCGCCTGATTGCCGCCGTCGGCGCACTGCAGCTGGCCAATCTGACTGCCTTCTTTGGAGGTTCTTCCGGCGGACTGCACGCGGAGGCGCATGCCTATTCCGTGCTCTCCTGCATCTACCTGGTTGGCATGGTTCTGGTATGGTTCGCACCCGAGACCAAGGGCCGCTCCCTGCAGTAACCCCCAATTGGGGTCATTGACGAATCTCCTCTAATGAAAGATTGTTTGCCAAAGAGTCTTTCATCGCTAATAATAAGTTTATATTAAACTCTCACAAATAAGAAGTTCTTGTCGCGCTTGAGTAAAAATTTATGGATTCTATGATTTTATCTTGATCCTACCATTAGAACTTGTTACATTAATCGAAGTTCGAGATTTTCTCGGAAACCATAGCTCTAAGGACCACCTCCCATGATTAACGGAACCAAAACCCCCGCTAAAGACCACGCCAAACTGGCAGATTTCATCCTGTTCAGTCAGCGCGAGTTTTTGCTTAATCTCTCCCGTGAGCTGAACCGAGATAACATCTCTTTCGCTCAGTTCTTCCTGCTTGGCTATTTGGCGACATCGAAGGAACTGACCATGACGGACATCGCGCGCAAAATGGGGCACTCCACCGCTGCCGCCACCGGCCTCGTGGATCGTCTTGAAAAGCTCGGCCTCATGGAGCGCACCCACGCTGTGGATGACCGCCGCAAAGTCCTCGTCCGCATCACTTCCCGTGGCATCGAACTCGTCAGCCGTCTGCGCGACGAACTGCAAAATCAAATTGCAGATGCCATGAGCGAGACCTCCTCCGCAGATGCGGACAGCTTCATGAACTCCTATCGCTCGCTCGATACTTCGGTGGTTCGCTAAGCGTTTCTCCACGCGGTTCTTTTCCCAAAGGCGCACGTTTTTCGTGCGCCTTTGTTTTTTTCATGGCAGAACAGACCTGCCATGAACACCTCCCAGCCGTGGATGACCTTCCCTGCCCTCGAAGCATTGCCCGGCTTTGCCCATCGCTTCACCCTGCGACATCCTGACATCGATGTGGATGACGAGCGCTCCGTGGTGGTGGCACGTCTCTGGGACTGGCACCGTTCCCAGGCTGAAGAAATGGGCTTCTCCGCTTCTGCCCTGGCCATCGCTGAACAAGTCCACGGCTGCGAAGTCGCGGTGCTGAACGCCCCCTCGAATGCCGTCATTCCAGGAACCGACGGCATCATCTCCAATGTTCCAGGTCTCGTCATCGGCATTTACGTCGCGGATTGCTGCGCCGTCTATCTCGCGGATCCGCGCACCGGCGCCTTCGGCATTGTTCACTCCGGCAAAAAAGGCTCCGAGTCGGGAATCACCACCAACGCCATCGAGAAAATGCAGCAGCACTTCGGCTCAAATCCCGCGGATCTGACCGTTCAGTTGAGCCCCTGCATCCGCCCTCCTGCTTACGAGATCGATTTCGCTGCACAGATTCGCCAGCAGGCGCTGGATGCGGGCGTGCCCGCTTCGCAGATTCACGATACCGGCCTGTGCACGTCTTTGGATTTGCGCCGCTTTTATTCCTACCGCATGGAGAAAGGCCGCACTGGGCGCATGCTGGCGCTGCTCGGCCGCACCGCCTGATCATCATGACTTTTCATTCTCCCGCCAAAATAAACCTCTGGCTCCGCATCCTCGGCAAACGCCCCGACGGCTTCCACGAGGTGCAGACCCGCCTCTGCCGGCTGGCGCTTGGAGACACCGTCGAGCTTGAACTCCGCGGCAAAGGCACGGACGTCGCGCTGACCTGTTCCGACCCCACCGTGCCTCTGGATGAATCAAACCTGGCCATGCGTGCCTTGCGTGCTTTTGAAAGCCGCACCGGCAGGCAGTCCTCCTGGCGGATTCATCTTGAAAAAAAGATCCCGGCAGGCGCCGGTCTCGGCGGCGGCAGCAGCAATGCCGCCACCATTTTGACGGCGGCCAACAAGCTCGCAGGTTCTCCCCTGACGCAAGCGGATCTCATCGAGATCGGTGCTCAGATCGGTTCAGACATTCCGTGCTTCATCCTGGACACACCCGCTGCCGATGGCGCAGGCCGGGGCGAGCAGGTGACGCCGGTTGATTTCCCCTGGCAGCTGCCGCTCGTTTTGATCAAGCCCCCCTTCCCCATACCGACACCCTGGGCCTACAAACGCTGGGCGGGTTCGAAGGAGCTTCCTGGCATTCTCTACTCACCCCAGCTTTGCCCCTGGGGAGCCATGTCGAACGATCTGGAGCGCCCGGTCTTTGAAAAGCATCTCTTGCTCCCCACCTTGAAAACCTGGCTCTTGGAGCAGGGAGAAGTCCGTGCAGCGCTGATGTCCGGATCTGGCAGCACCATGTTTGCCATCACGGAAACGCCTCCGCAGGCCTTGGAACTGGCGGAAAAAGCCCGCGAATGGTGTGGCGGCACTTCATGGGTTCAGTCCACCATGACAGGTGCCTGAGACGGATCCCTGCTGAATCTCTCACCCATAAATGATTGAGGCCGGGCGGCTCCCGATTCCGCCCGGCCTCTGGTTAAATCAACCTCAACTTTTTCCTGCGGTGAAGCAGGGGTTTTAGTTAACAACCAATCACTCTCAAGACCCAGTTAATGGAGGGCTGAAATCCCCGCATCAACTGTCACTGGTGTTAGTAGGGGTAGTGTCTGGAGTGTTGAAAAAAGATGAAATTATTTTTGCTCAAGCCAGCCCGCCCCTTTCGTTCATCTCTGCCCCTATGCCTGACCTCCCCCAGCTAACCGACCATGAACGAGCACTTTACGAGTGGCAGATGTGGGTGCCCGGAGTCGGAGAGGAAGGCCAGCAAAAACTGAAAGCAGCCTCCGTGCTGATCTCTCGCGTGGGTGGCCTCGGCGGCCTGGTGGCCCTGGAACTGGCGGCGGCGGGCGTGGGAAAACTCGTGCTCGCCCACGGCGGAAACCTCCAGCCCTCAGACCTGAACCGGCAGCTGCTACAGACGCATGATCATATCGGCAAACCGCGGATGGATTCCATCCTTCGCCGCCTCCGGGAACTCAATCCCCATGGTGAATACCTGGGCGTGCCCGAAAACGTGTCCGAGGCCAATGCTTCCGCCTTGGTGGAGCAGGCGGACATCGTAGTGGACGCGGCTCCACTCTTTCAGGAACGACTGGCATTGAACAGCGCCGCCATGCGCGCACGAAAGCCCATGGTGGAGTGCGCCATGCATTCGTTGGAGGCCAGTGTCACGACCTTCATCCCCGGACAGACAGGCTGCCTGGCCTGCTACATTCCCGAAGTGCCAGACACTTGGAAACGTCAGTTTCCGGTGTTCGGCGCTGTTTCAGGCACCGCCGCATGCATTGGTGCGATGGAGGTCATCAAACTGATCACCGGCATCGGTCAGACACTTTGCGGAGAACTGCTTTCGATGGATCTCTCCACCATGCAATTCCGCAAAGTGCGACTGCCCAAACGGCGGGACTGCGCGGTGTGCGCCTGATTTATTTCGCCACGAAGTCAAGCACGCAGGCCTTGTCGAGGACGGGCTTGAGCCTGGCCACGAACGCCGAATGCTCAGGATGGGGAAGATACACTTCCAGTCCCGCCTTGTCTTTGAAGGTCACGAGGAAGCAGTGGGTGAATCCGTCATTGAGTCCTTCCGGGCTCACGTTGGTTCCCCATTCAAAACCCGTCACCGTGTTGACCTTTTTCACCAGCTCGATGAAGGCCTTTTCAATCTCCTGGACCTGCTCCGGCGTGGCGCTGTCTTTGAATTTGAAGAACACAACGTGGCGGTAGGGGGCGTCGGCGGCGGTGGCGAGGGTGGTCATGGCTGTAAGGAGAATGGCAATGGCAAAAAGGGCGGATTTCATGGTCCGCGAGAGTGTCGCAGAGAGCTCTTTTCGTCAACGGCTCAAACAGGTTGCGTCGTGGCATCGCGCATGCTCCAAATGATTCATGAGCCATTGGGACCGTTTTCAGAAATACTTCGTTCGTTACTCAAATCTGGGATTCTCCATCGACATCAGCCGCATGGCTTTTGAGGACGATATCTTCACCACGATGGCTGGCCGTATTGAAGCCGCCTACAAGGCGATGATCGAAGTCGAGTCCGGAGCGATCGCCAATCCGGATGAGCAGCGCATGGTCGGGCACTACTGGCTGCGCAATGCGCGGCTGGCTCCCAACGCCGAGCTCCAGCACGAGATCAGTGAAACGCTTTCCGCCACGCTGCGCTTCGCCGCCAATGTGCATTCCGGCGCCATTCCCGCGCCCAGCGGCCAGAAATACACCCGTGCACTGGTTGTCGGCATTGGCGGTTCGGCCCTCGGTCCTCAGCTCGTGGCGAACGCCATCACCCCCGCCAACCCGCCCATGGCGATCTCCTTCCTCGACAACACGGATCCAGACGGCATTGACCGCGTGATCGCACAGATCGGAGCGGAGCTGGCCACGACCCTCACCATCGTCATCTCCAAATCTGGCGGCACCAAGGAAACCCGCAACGGCATGCTCGAAGCCGAAGCCGCTTATAAAGCAGCGGGCCTCGATTTCGCCAAGCATGCCGTGGCCGTTACGGGCGTGGGCAGCGAGCTGGACAAGCACGCCATCGCGCAGGGCTGGCTGGCACGCTTCCCCATGTGGGACTGGGTGGGCGGACGCACCAGCCTGATGAGCGCCGTGGGCACGCTGGCCGCCGCTTTGCAGGGCGTGGACGTCCTGCAGTTCCTGGCCGGAGCCGCCGCGATGGATGTGGAAACCCGTCAACGGCCCGCCATTGAGAATGCCTCCATGCTGCTCGCCCTGATGTGGTACCATGCCGGCAAAGGCAAGGGTTTGAAGGACATGGTGGTGCTGCCATACAAGGACCGCCTCGTTCTTTTCAGCAAGTACCTCCAGCAGCTGGTCATGGAAAGCCTTGGAAAAGAGCACGACCTCTCCGGTGCTGTGGTGAACCAGGGCATCGCCGTCTATGGCAACAAGGGCAGCACCGACCAGCATGCCTACGTGCAGCAGCTTCGCGATGGGGTGAACAACTTCTTTGCCACCTTCATTGAGGTGGGCAGGTCACGGGAGGCTGCCTCCATCGAAGTCGATCCAGGCTTCACCACTGGCGACTACCTGCAGGGATTCCTCCGCGGCACCCGCAAGGCCCTGGCGGAAAAGGGGCGTGAGTCCATCACCCTCCACATCCAGGAACTCAATGCCTTCAGTCTCGGCATGCTCATTGCCTTGTTTGAGCGCGCCGTCAGTTTCTACGCCAGCCTGGTTCATATTAATGCCTACCACCAGCCGGGGGTGGAGGCCGGCAAAAAGGCCGCCACTGACTTCCTCACTCAGCTCGCCCAGGTGCGCTCCGCTCTCTCCGGCACCGGCCGTTCTGCGGAAGAAGTGGCTTCCAAACTCGGAATCGACGCGGAGGACGCCTTCCACATGCTCAATCATCTGGCGGCAAACGCCCAGGCTCGGATCATCCATGTGGGTGACACCCCCGCGCAGGATCAATTTGCGGCACCGTGATAAATCGCTGATTGCACACATATCGAGGGCATTCTATAAATCGCCCCTGCGAAGCCTGCTGTCCGCGGCAACCACTTCATGCGCGAAATTCCCATCCACTACCAAATTGCCTGCGTCATCTTGACCGCCCTGTTCATCTGGTCGTTCAGCATTGCTCGGGAGCCACGAGGCTGGCGGCGGCTGTTTCAGTCCATGTTTTCCAAATCGGAAACGTTTTCAGTCAATCGGAACAAAGTCATCGATGAAGCCCTGAAGCGTTACGGCATCGTCGTTGCCATGGCGATTCTGGTGGTGGACGTGTCCTGCTTCGTGCTTGGTGCCACCTACACTTTCCGTGAAAAGCAGCGCACCCAGTCGCCGGAACAGCGGGAAAACGCCAGGGAGTTCGACCGGCACCAGCACAACAGCAAGCCGGGCATTGCCAACTAATCAGCGGTTGCGCTTCGTCACCAAAGTATCGGCGATCAGATCGTGCAGGCAGCGGCGGTCCTGACGGAAGATCATAAGCGCGTCTGCCAGCAGCAGAGGCAGCCCCAGCCCGCCGAAGGAAACGATCCCTGCAAAGATCAGAATGCCAAAAACCAGGCTCCTCAGCAGCACAGCCTTCACGAAGCCGGCAGGAAACCCCTCTGGAAACCGCACCACCTGGATTCCCAGGATGAGTTTGCCAATGGTCTGGCCCCTGAGGCTCAGCAGCACCAGGTTGGTGATGACGGCGGTGTCAAACACCAGGCTCGCCACCGGCAGCACCACATTCCCTGAGGTTCGCACCTCTTCGGAGCGCCGCTGAATGGAGTTCATCAGCTCTGTGGGATTGTCCTCAAGCTTCCGGTATTCCTCAATAAATGCCGGATTGAAAAACATCGTCAGAATAATCCACAAGGGTGCCAGCAGAAGCACAGAATCGATCAGCTTCGCCGCCAGTCTTTGCCCGCGTGAAGCCAGTTCCAGGCGTATGACGCGGTCCATCCGCACTTCGGCGCGCAGGGCCGAGATGGCGCTTGGCTCCAGGACCGGGGGGGAGGCCTCCGGATTCAACTCCTGCAGGTGGTCTCCCAGCGGCTTCCAGTCCGCCATGCCTTCCGTCCAGCAGAGGTCCGTGGGCTTGAACCTGCCAGCCCTCAATCCGGCGCTCACATCCAGGTCGTTGAATGTGCCGAGTTGCTCCTCGCCGCGTGCCAGATGGTATTTCATGAATATGCCGTTTGCTGTAGGTCGTATGCTAGATAGCTGCTAACCAGCCCGCATCAAGCTCCCTTCCCATTTGAAAACCATCGCCCGCGTCTTTTCCTACCTCCGTCGTTACCCCTGGCTCGGCTCCGCCCAGATCGCCTGCGCCATCACCGGCACAATGATGGTCATCGTGTTTCCGCACATCACCCGCGAAGTTCTGGATGTCGTGGTGCCTGGAAAACAATGGGACCGCCTGACACCCCTCGCCCTCTGGGCGCTCGCCGCCTATTTTGCCCAGCACCTGTTCAATTCTCTGCGCATTCAGCTCAACAACACCTTTGAGCAGAAGGTCATTTATGACCTCCGCAGCGATATCTACCAGCGCCTGCAAACCCTCCCGCTCCGCTGGTTCGACAACCGGCCCTCCGGCGACATCATGACGACGGTCTCCGAGGACATCCCCTCCGTCGAGCGCGTGCTGATTGATGGCATCGAACAGGGGCTCATTTCCATCCTCCAGATCATTGTCGTCGGTGTTTTCATGCTGCAGGCGGATGTCACGCTCACCCTCTATGCGCTTATCCCCCTGCCCTTCCTCATGGCTGGCGCGCTGATCTACACCCGTACCTCGCGTGACCGCCACCGCAAGGTCCGCAAGGCCAGCAGCGCCATGAACTCCCTGCTTCAGGACAATGTCTCCGGCATGCGCCAGATCAAAGCCTATGCCATGGAGCGCGAGGAGCACAGCCGCTTCAACAACGCCAGCGATGCCTTGCGCAAGGCCACGCTCCACGTCATGCGCATCTGGTCCATCTACCGTCCCGGCATGAATTTCCTCACCAGCGTCGGCATGGTCATCGTGCTTTGGGTGGGGGCACGCCAGCTCATGGCCGGAAGAATCCAGACCGGGGATCTCACCGCCTTCCTGCTTCTGGTGAAGTTTTTCTACGACCCCATCGAAAGCCTGCATCAGCTCAATCAGATTCTGCAGACCGGGCGTGCTGCCGGAGAGCGCGTCTTTGACATCCTCGATGCCGAACCCGAGGCCGACACCACGGGAGGACGCGAGCTCGCATCCATCTCCGGCCATGTGCGCTATGAAAACGTGGGCTTCAGCTATGCAGGCAAAACCCCCACCGTGCATGGTGTTTCGCTCGATGCGCATCCCGGCCAGACCATCGCGCTGGTCGGCCCCACCGGTGCCGGCAAATCCACGCTGATCAATCTCCTCACCCGCTTCTACGAGTACGATGAGGGCGTCATCACCATTGACGGCGCTCCGGTGCATGAACTCAACAAAGCCTGGCTGCGCCGCCACATCGGCTACGTCACGCAGGAGAGCTTCCTGTTCAATGGCACCGTGCGCGAAAACCTTGTCATTGGACGCCGGGATGCCACCGACGAGCAGCTTTGGGAGGCGCTGAAAAGCGCCAATGCAGATGCCTTCGTCAAACGCCTGCCCAACCTGCTCGACACACACGTGGGCGAGCGCGGCGTGAAGCTCAGCGTGGGTGAGAAGCAGCGCATCAGCATCGCCCGTGCGCTCTTGCGCAATCCCCCCATCCTTCTCCTCGATGAAGCGACTGCCAGTGTGGACACCGAGACCGAGCGCCAGATCCAGGAAGCTCTGGAGCATCTCATGGCCCACCGCACCAGCTTCGTCATCGCACACCGCCTCAGCACCGTGCGCAACGCCGACCGCATTTACGTTCTTGAGCGCGGCTGCATCATCGAGCAGGGCACCCACGACGAACTGATCGCCGAGGAGGGGATGTATGCGCGTCTTTGCCGCACTTCCCTCATCGCGGCAGGAGCAAATGCGGCGTGAACCTGCGTGGCTGGTCGGAAAAGGCGCGGGACAGCAGGCTTATTTGCCCGTCCATTCCTTCACCAGCTTCGCCCCGGCGGCACCTCCCATGGCAGTCGTGCCTTTTTGAATGATCTTGCCATCGGTTCCAAAGAGGAAGTACATCGGGCGGTCCGTTCCATCAGTGCCGATGCTGCCCACCTCCCGATTGCCCGGCGTCAAATTCCCGCTAAAGAGCAGGCATGAATTCCACTCCTGCTAACGGCCCGTCTTTGACATTCCGCCACTTCTTCATGCTTTGCCTGGTGTTCCTGCTTGCGGCTTGCAATGCGAAGTTCGGTCTTGCCGCTCCGGGCTACGGTTATCCAGGCGGACTGTCTGCCCACGCTCCGCGGCTCGGGAACTCGGGAAACTATGTGTACTATCCGCGGTATGAGGCCTACTTTCAGCGCTCATCGCGCATGTTCTACTACCCGAATGGCAAAAAATGGGAGGTGCAGCCCACGGTGCTCAGCACTCCGGTTAGAGAGATTCTAGATTCGCCCGGTGTCCCCTTTCAGTTCTCCGAGCATCCTTCGAAATATCACGAAGACGTGAAGCTGGCTTTCCCAACCACCTGGACCCCCGGCAAGGGCCGCTTCGACGAACCCTACGAGTTCGGTCGTAGCGGCTGGGATATCGACCGGCGCTGATCTGCACCGCCGATTCGTTGGTTTCCACCTTACAGGCCGAAGGCAAGCCACAGCATGAGGTGCAGCAGGCCCACATACACCAGCCACGTCTGCGCCAGACCGTAAACCAGGCTGCCGCTGGTTTCGCTCGGAGTGTCGCTGCTGCGGCCAAACCACCGGTCTTGATTCCGATACAAGATCACACCGGCAGGAATAATGGCGATCAATCCGAGCACACCGATCACCTTAAGGCCAAGCATTCCTTCGGGACTCATCACTGCAAACAAGGGAGTTAATGGAGGGTTCATGCCGCCACACTCGCACGCGCCCAAGAAGCCAAAAGATACAGATGGTCAAATTGACGAACAGTACAGATGGCTGAACGCCGGCAGATATCATTTCACCTGCCGTTTCGCCAGACTGCCCAGAGTCCGGACGGCTCCCTCAATCCGCGGAGACCACGGCTCTCCGCAGGAAATGCGAATGCAGTTTGCGTAGCGTGGCTCCAAGGAAAACAACTGCCCGGGCGCGATGCTGATTCCTTTGGCCAGAGCGCGGTCATAAAGCTCAAGCGCATTGACCGTGACGGGCATGGTGACCCACACCAGAAATCCACCCTGCGGCGTCGTGACCGTCGTTCCTGCCGGGAACTCTTCCAGGATCGCACGCCGCATTCGCATGACGTTCATTTTGTAAATGGCACGCGCGCTCCGCAGCCAGTGGTCATACCCTCCATCCGCCAGAAAGCTGGCGATCGCGAGTTCGGGCAGCGTGGCCGTCGCCATGGTGTGTGTCAGCTTCGCGATACGCACCGCATGGTAGTATCTCCCCGGCACAACCCAGCCCACCCGATATCCCGGTGCCAGTGTTTTTGAAAAGGAGCTGCAAAACAGCACCAGCCCCGAGTCATCAAACGATTTGCAGGTGCGGCCTCGCTTGGGCCCGAAAGGCAGTTCGCCAAACACATCATCTTCGATCAAGGGAATCTCCCTCGCCTTCAGCATGCCCACCAGCCGTTGTTTGGCATCGTCCGGCATGGAGGCTCCAAGCGGATTGCTGAAGGCTGGGAGAACGATGCAGGCATTCACTGGCTGATTTTTCAATACGCTCTCCAGCACATCCAGCCTCAGGCCGGTCCGGGCATCGGTGGGTATCTCCAGCGCCCGCAGCGCCAGCGCTTCAAGCACATGCAGAATGCCAAAGTAAGTCGGAGTTTCCACCGCCACCACATCCCCCGGCTTGGTCACGGCACGCAGGCACAGCATCAGCGCCTCCGTGGCTCCGCAGGTGGTGATGATGTCTGCAGGCGCGACGACCGCACCGCCCTTCGTCATGCGTTTGCTGATCTGACGTCGCAGCATTTCTGAGCCGGGCGGCAGATCATACATCACGCCACGGGCGCCGGCATTCCGCGCTTTCTCAGAAAGCATGCGGTTGAGCTTCGCCGTAGGAAGGATCTCCGGACTCGGCACCGCGCCCCCGAGGGCGATGACGTTGCCTGCCACCACCGCATCAAACAGGCTGGCATGGCGGTTGCCCAGACTCCCGGACATCGGCACACGCGGAGGTCCCGGCAGATCCATGATCACCTTGGGCGGCGCTTTCACAAAAAAGCCCGACTTGTGCCGCGGCTCCACCAGCCCCCGCGATTCCAGCTCCACAAACGCCTGCACCGCAGTGCTCATGCTCACGCCATGTTGATCACACACCGCCCGCAGAGAGGGCGTCCGCTCGCCCGGCCGCAGCACTCCATCGTGGATCATTTTCTCCACCGTATTTGCGACTTGTTTGAAAAGCGGCTCCTGCGTCACACGGAAGGAAGACAGCAGGTTCAAAGCGGCTGCAATGACTTAGACCAGTTCTCGGAAAGATTGTCATTTTGACCGTCGAGCGCAGCGGCCCCAGTGGCAAGGCGGGAGCGCCGTCTGCTATTTGAAAATAACAGGCAAGCGACCAACGCAGCCAATGGGGCCAATGGGGCCAATGGGGCCGCTCCGCCGTCCGGGCAATGTGACAAGATTTTGAGAGTTGGTCTAAAACGCGGATCCCCGAAACGCCTCAATACTTCGGAAAGATGGCAGGTGTCGGGAAGCGGTCTTCGAGGCTGAAGCTTCCGCTGTCGAGGTGCTCTTCCCTCGGCAGGTGTACATCCGGCCAGCTGGCAGGACGAACGCGCACAATTCTTGTAGGACGCATGCCTTCGGTGATAAGGTCCGTCTCAAAACGAATCTGGATGCCACTGCTGCCCAGAGGCACCTCTCCAGGCACCTGGGTGACATCGCGGATGGTGCCTCGCGCGGCCATTTGCGCAGGTCCTGCCGTGCCCCCTTCGGTATGCTTCAGGGTGTTCTCCACACCATTCATCAGTGCAGGGACGCTCTTTTTAAAATCAGCGTATAAACTGGCATCCATGCCGCCAAACAACGTCGCCGTCACCGTGGCGCGGCCAAACTTGCCATACTCCACGGCGTCCACCCACGCGGGCATCCAGCGGCTGCGAATGAAGGCCTTGTGCGTTTCGGTCTGGTTGTGGGCGGCACGCTGCACCGCTGTGTCATCCAGCCAGATATCCGAGATGTGAAAGCGGGTGAACACACCGCCGAGCGTGGGCTTCCAGGTGATGCCGAGCTGCACGGCCTGGCCGTTCAGCGATTTCTTCCCGCTGGCAGGCCAGAGTCCTTCCGCCACCAGATCAGCGACGTCGAGACATTCGCGGCCGCGCCAGATTCGCGTGGCGGCATCAAAGCTCAGACTTTCCTCGCTGCCCTTGCCATCTCCACCTGCCTTCGCCTCCCGGCTTGCGAGGATCATCCCTTCGTTGTTCTTGATCTCCACTTCCTTCAGCTTCCAGACGTTGCCCTCGCGCAGACAATGGCTGACCTCATCTTCGAGAAGGAGCACATGGTTCTCAGCGGGGGCGATGCCAGTGCCACGACTGTGGTTTGCATCTTTCTCCTTGTTGTTCACTGGCAGAACCGGCACTGCGGAAATCTTCGGGTCCGGCGGCAGGAAGGCCCGCACATGCAGCACCGTGCCAAGCGGGATGTCCCGCAGGTCCGCCGGTGCTCCATGATAGCACACCATGCCATAAGGCAGCATGGCAAAAGGGTGCGGATCATTCCGGCGGAACACCCCGCTTCCCTCCACACGAAGGCTGCCCCGGCGGTTCGCGTGATCCACAAACACCAGCTCGCCCCGGTAGGAATGGGCTTTCTCCAGCGGCGGAAACTTCCCCGCCTCAGGTCGGAACGCTTCGTCAGCACCGGCTGCGTCGAGGGTGAGCAGGCCTAAAACGGCACTCAGCAGGATGAATCTCATGCGCTCGTCTCAGTACTTGGGAAAGATGATGGGTGTCGGAAAGCGGTCCTCCGCGTTGGAGCCGTCGCCCACATACTCCTCACGGGGCACCTGCACCTGGGGCCAGCCCGCGGGCCGCACGCGGAAGACTCTGCCAGGGCGGAGTCCTTCGATGACGAGATCCGTCTCAAACTGGATCTGGATGCCGCTGCTTCCCAGAGGCGGCTCCACTGCTGCTTTCGTGACGTTAAGGAGTGTCCCTTTGGACGCCATGTGCGCCGGACCATAGGCTCCGCCAGCATGCTTCAGCGTGTTCTCAGCACCGTTGGCCAGCACCTGCCCGCCTTTCTGAAAATCGGCGTAGAGGGAGGTGTCCATGCCTCCAAACAAAGTCGCCGTCACCGTGGCGCGGCCAAACTTGCCATACTCGACGTTGTCCACCAAGGCGGGCATCCAGCGGCTGCGAATGAAGGCCTTGTGCGTCTCAGTCTGCACCAGCGTGGCACGCTGCATGGCGGAATCATCCAGCCAGAGGTCCGAAATGTGGAAGCGGGTGAAGATACCATCCGGCGTGGGCCTCCAGGTGATGCCAAGCTGTACGGCCTGGCCATCCAGCGATTTCTTGCCACTCGCAGGCCAGAGGCCTTCCGCGACCAAATCAGCAACGCTGAGACATTCGCGGCCGCGCCAGATCCGCGTGGCTGCATCGAAGGTCAGGTTTTCTGTCGTCGGCTTGGCGTTTCCGCCGTCCTTGGGTTCGCAGCTTGCCACGATCATGCCTTCGTTGTTCTTGATGTCCACATCCTTCAGCTTCCACACCAGGCCTTCGCGCTGGCAGTGGCTGGCTTCGTCTTCGAGCAGAAGCACATGATTCTCGGCCGGTGCCACACCGGTGCCGCTGTAGCCCGCGATCTTATCCTTGTTGTCCACCGGCAGCACCGGCACGGCGGAGAGCTTGGGGTCTGGCGGGAGAAAAGCCTTCACATGCAGCACGGTGCCGAGCGGAATGTCCCTCAGATCCGCCGGCGCGCCGTGATAACGCACGACGGCATACGGAAGCAGCGCGAAGGGATGCGGAGCATTGCGGAAATACGTTCCGCCCGCCCCCTGCACACGCAGGCTGCCGCGCCGATTGGCGTGATCCACAAACACAAGTTCACCCCGGTAGGTGTGCGCCTTCTCAACCGCTGGAAACTTCCCGGCTTCGGGGCGGAAAGGCTCCTCTGCGCTGACACACAAACCCAGAACCAGGAACAAAGACCCAAGAACGTATTTCATCATAGCGCGATCACCTTGTTGCTGTCTCCAAACGTGTCCGTCTCCACGCCCATGCGCTGGGCCATGAGGAGCAGCAGGTTGCTCATGTGGGCATCCGTGTTCACCGGGCGGCTGCAGGTCTGGTAGTGCGCGGTGGTGAGTCCGCCGTCCGCGCCCAGCGCGTAGCCTTGGAAGCCGGCGGCCTTCAGGTTGAAGTCGAGGTGGCTTCCATGTTTCAAACCGAGGTCCGAGCCACCCGCAAGCACGAGCGGGAGATTGGCATTGCCATGGCTGTGGCCATAGGACATGCCGCTGCCAAAGAGAGACATGGTGGAGCCGAGCAGGGACTTGCCGTCAAGGTCCTTGGTCTCTTCGAGCCGCGTGAGGAAGTAGCTGAACTGCTCAATGGCAAAGGTGTCGTAGTTGGTGAGCTTCTCCATGTAGCCCAGGTCGCCGCCGTGGTGGCTGAGCTGATGGCGCGACTCCGTGATGCCGATTTCAGGAATGGCGATGGCCTGCCCCTCGCCACCCAGGCTGAAGGTGGCCACGCGTGTCACATCCGTTTGAAACGCGAGCACCATGAGGTCATACACCGTGCGGAAATAATCACCCGCCTTGGTGTCGGGAATGTCGCGATCGGTGCGCTTGCGATCTGCGTCGGAGATCACAGGCAGCGGTGTGTCCAGCCATGCGTCCGCACGCCGCGTGCGGATCTCCGCCTCGCGCACGGAAGTGAGGTACTGCTCCATGCGTCCCTTGTCCGCAGTGCCCATCTTTTTCTCCAGCCGGCGCACTTCCGCCAGATTGTCATCCAGTACGCTGCCCTTGCGGCGCAGGGCACGCCGCTGCGCTGCCACGCCGCCTTTCGGTTCGGCAAACATGGACGCAAAAATCTCACTGCAGCGCCGCATCGCCGGCAGACGCACGCCGTCTGCCGTCCATGCCAGCGACTCCTGGGTGATGGCCACCTCCAGCGACGGATAACGCGTATGCTGCGCCGTGATCTCCGCCATCTTCTGGTCCACGGAAATCGTGTTGCGATCCGAAGGCCCCAGCTTTCCTCCTGTCAGCCAGATGTTGATGCAATTATGGTGATGACTCAGACTGCCCGGATGATGCAGCCCGCTGATGGGCGTGACGACCTGCCGATGCTTCTCCAATGGCGCGAGCGAGCGCGAAAATTTGTAGTCCTTCCCCGGCGTGGTGATCTGGTAGTTCAGCGAATGCACGCCGTTCGCCAGATAGATGAAAGCGCTGCGCTTCGGTGCCACCGTGGCAGCTTCCGCCGCCCGCAGCGGCACCATGCACTCAAGAAAAGGCAGCGAGATAAAGCTGCCCAGCGCACGCAAGGCATGCCGACGGTCAATCAGCCAGGATTGGGAGAGGTAGTTGCTCATAGGATGGAGTGGTGGAGTGACAGAATTTGTTAACGTTTGCGCATGAGGTCAGACAAAGCCACCGCGCGCACAATGTCTTTCACGCCCGACTTGTCTTTCTTCGCTTCGGCCGCGATGGCGTTGATGTCGTCCTCGTCATCAATCGTGAGTACACGGCGCAGGCCGTAAGTGCAAAGATGTTCAATGAAGGCGCGCACAAACTTGTCCCGGTCTTCGATGAGCAGACGCTTGAACTCGTTCGAGTCCTTGAAGGCGCGGCCGTCAGGCATGGCACCGGCAGGATTGATCAGAGGGTCGGCGCCTGTTCCTGCGGCGACTTTCTCATGGGTGCGCCATTGGCCGATGGCGTCGTAGTTGTCCCAGGCGAGGCCGAGGGGATCGATCTTTGCGTGGCAGGCGGCACAGTTCGCATTATCGCGGTGCGCCTCCAGTTTGTCCCGCAGAGTGGCCTTGGCGCTGGTCGGCGGATTAGGCTCGATGGCAGGCACGTTGGCGGGAGGTGGCGGGGGCGTCTTGCCCAAGATCACTTCGCTGAGCCAGACACCGCGATGCACCGGACGGTGGCGTGTTCCATCCGAAGTCAGCCCGAGCGATGCACCCATGGTGAGCAGGCCGCCGCGATGATCTTCAGGCTTGAGCGCCACGCGCTGGAAACCATTCGTCTTTGGCTCTGGCAGTCCGTAGAAATCGCACAGCCGCGCATTGGCCATGGTCCAGTCGGAATCCAGGAAGGCATTCATGGGCAGATTTTTCACCAGCATCTCGCGGAAAAACTCCACCGGCTCCTCGCCCATGCTCGTCTCCAGCCACGCATCGTAGGTGGGGTAGAGTTTCTTGTCCGGCGGGAACATGCCCACGCGATGGAGTTGCAGCCACTGCCGTGAAAAATCGTCGATGAAGCGGTTGATCCGGCTGTCCGTCAGCATGCGGCCCACTTCCTTTTTCAACCCTTCACCATTCAGCGTGCCGCCTTTGGCCGCAGTGAAGAGGGCATCATCCGGCATCGAACTCCACAGAAAATACGCAAGCCGCGTGGCCAGCTCCCACTCGGTCAGTTGTTCGCGTGGTGCTGGATCGCCCTCGACGAGATAGAGAAAGTTTCGTGAGGTCAGCACCCCCTGCATCGCCACACGGTAGGCGTCTGCCATCTTCTCGCCCGCCTCGCGTTCGTCACGGTAGGACTTCAGGTAATCCTCCAGCTCCTCCAGTTTCACGGGCCGCCTCCAGGAGCGCTCGGCGAAGCGCTGCAGATGCTCGGCGACCACTTCAGGCGTCGCGTTGTCCTCGGGCACCAGACCTGCACGCCGCGCTTTTTCCGCAGGCGTTACGAGCGGTCCTTCCCATTCGATCCAGTCCAGCAGCACCGTCGAGAAGACGCCATTCCCTTTGTCATCGAACATCTGCGGAGCGTTCGGGTTGAGCAGCAGAGTCTCGCTGCTGTGTGTGAAAATGTAGCCACCCCGGCTGCCGAGCGCATTGCGAAAGGCGGCGCCGCTGCGGCGGTCCACCACATCGGTGGCCACCACGCAGAAATCCAGCGACACTGGCATTTCAAGAAACACCTCAAACTCATACACCTGCGGCTTGTCCTCCGGTGCGGTGAGATCAAACTCGATGAGTCCGTCCACCGTTTCCTCTCCCGTCTTCTTGCCGATGCTCAGATGCGCCGGCTGGCCATCGGGCGGGCGGATGCCGCTGGCCTGGATGCGCACTTTATAAAGTCCGCTGTGCTCCGGCCCCGTCCTGCCAAACCAGTTTGGCGAGAGCGCATTCTGCACCGTGCCCGGGAAAAGCAGATAACGCAGCGGCCGCTTGATGCCAAAACGGTCGAGCGCCGCCTGCTGATCTTTCCCGCCGTTGTAGCGCAGATCCGCCGCGGTCTTGCGCACGAGGCGAGGCTCGCTGGTTGCGGCAGCAGGAAAGGCGCGGTCAAGCACCTGCTCCGCCGCGCGATAGTAGCGGTCCACGTGCGATGGCGAAAGCGTCAGCTCAGAGCCGATGCGCTCAAAGCCATGCCATCGTGTGTCCTCGTTCAGCTCCCCCGGCTTGGAAGGATCGTAACGCACGCCAAGCAAATCATACACCGTGTTTTGGTACTCCTTCCGGCTCATGCGGTAATGCGCGACCGCTGGCCGCGCCGCCATGCGTGCGGCCCTGCCCTCCTTCAGCCGCGAGTCCAGGCTGGTGACGAAGGCGGAGATCTCCTCCTGCGTCGGCTTCTTCTCCTTCTTCGGCGGCATCTCGCCGGAGTTCACCTGCTCGATCATCTCCGCCCAGTGGTGGCTGTCCGCCCCCAACTTGAAATCGCGCGAGAGCTGGTCGATCCGCAGATCCCCCTTCTCCTTCTTGGGGCCATGGCAGTTGATGCAGTATTTGTCCAAAAAAACGTCAAACGGCTCTGCTGCGCGGGTGGCACCGGCAAGGCCGAGGATGGCTGAAAGACTGAAAACAAAACGGGTCATAGGGAGGTCAGTGTGAAACAAACGCAGCCCGTACCGCCTTTATGCACGACCCACGAATTCTCGGGGGTAAAGGCATGTCGGCCGCCCCTGGCCCACGCGGCCCGCCGGGCGCAAAACAGCGCCGAAGGCAGGCCTGTGTACACCTTTGAAACAAGGCGGCGGCGCGCTCGTTGAAGAAGCCGCCCAGCCCCACACCCATACCCCCATGAGATGGCTCTTCCTTTTTCTGTTTCTTGTCTCATCCGTCGCAGCGGAGACCCGCCCGAATGTCCTCTTCATTGTCATTGATAACGTGGACTTCGCCTACATGGGCCAGTGCTACGGCGGCACGGGTCTCACGCCGCACATGGATCGCATCGCAGAGCGTGGGGTGAAATTCACCCGAGCCTATGCCGTGACTCCGCTCTGCGTGCCCAGCCGCTACACCTGCCTCAGCGGGCGCTACGCCTCCCGCGCGCAGCACCCGTCGGCGGACGCTGACGCCGCCGAGGATGATGAAGCAGGCGGCCACATCTCGCTGGAGGCCGATCTGCCCAATCTGCCCAACGTGATGCAGAAGGCCGGGTACCGCACCGGCTTCGTCGGCAAATATCACCTGGAGGCGGAGAAATACGCCCGCTACCAGGGCAAGGATGGCAGCGTCTTTAGCTCCGAAGCAGATGCCTGGCTGAAGCAGCGCAGCGCGTGGCTGACGGGGCGCATCAAAGAACGTGGGTTTGATTCCGTCGCTGCGCCCATCGACTTCCGCACCTCGCAGTTCAGGGGCATCGACCTGTACGGCGAAGACTTCAGCCACAACATGGAGGCGGAGGTGCAGGGCGCGCTGAACTTCATCGGCGAGAACCAGCAGCGCCCCTTCTTTTTGTATCTCTCCACGCATCTGCTGCACCTGCCCATCAAACCGCAGCTTCTGCTGGAAGATTATGCCAAGTATGGCCGCGTCACGGAGGGCGGCCTGCTGCCAGAAGCGCCCAAGGTGCCGATGCCTTCGCGCAATGAAATCTACGACACCGCCAAAGCCGCCGGGGCCAAAACGGCGCAGCAGTTTGGCATGCACTGGCTTGATTGCGGCATCGGCGCGGTGGTGCAGCGCCTCGAAGAGCTGAAGCTGCTGGACAACACGCTCGTCATTGTCTTTTCAGACAACAACCAGCGCGGCAAAGAAACCCTCTATGAAGGCGGAGCGCGCGTGCCGCTGCTCATGCTGTGGCCGCAGCGCTTCAAGGCAGGCTCCGTCTGCAGCCGCATCGTGGCCAACACCGACTTTGCACCGACGATCTTCGACGCCTGCGGCATCACTCCGCCCGCCAGCATGAAGTTGGATGGCCGCAGCATCCTGCCTGTGCTCGCGGATGACAAAGCGCCCTGGCGCGACGCCCTGCTGCTCGAAAACGGCCACACTCGCGCGGTGGTGACCGACGCCTGGAAATACGTCGCCCTGCGTTATCCGCCCGATGTGGAGGCAAAGATCGCCGAAGCAGAGCGCACCGGAGACTTCCCGCGCCTGACACCCAAGGCGCAGCAGTTTTTCGAGAAGTTCAAAAAGACGCTCACTCCCGAGCAGTGGCAGTTTGCCCGCAACTCCTGGCGCTGGCACACGCAAGGCAACAACTACATGAAGTCCATCGACGACTTCCCCTTCCAGTTTGATGCCGATCAGCTTTTCGAAATGAAGAGCGGCCCCGAACCGCAGGACACTCAAAATCTCGCCGCCGACCCGGCGCATGCCGCCGTGCTCGCGGACATGAAAGCAAAGCTCAAACAAGCACTCGCCCCGCTCGCGCAGCCCTTTGGCGAATTTGGCACCCCCTATCCCGCACCGGCTCCGCTGACACGCAGGCAGCAGCGCAAGATGTCCAAGTAACCCCCGCCTTCACCAGCGCGGCACGATTGATTTCACATACTCCTGCTGCCATGCGTCCACATCCTCGCGAGTGACCACCGGGGCGTTGGGATCGTCGATGTGGGCTTTCACGTGGCGGATGATCACGCCTTGAGCATCCGGCGTGGCGGCAGCGGCACGGATGCGCAGATAGCTGACGCCATTCAGCGTGCGCGAGTGCAGCGGCAGCGTGGAGACCGGCGCATCATCCAGCCGATATTCGCACTGGCCGCGTGCGAGGTCCCAGCGCATAGAGAGCGTGTGCCACTCATCCGGCTTTGCCTCGCCCGTGGTCACCTTTGCCTGAAACACCGCGGCGTCTTCACCGAGTGTGTTGGAGGGATCAAAGAAGCGGTCATTGAGGGAGAAGATCGCGCCCTGCGATCCGCCAGGAAGGCGGATGCGTGCGGTGAGTTCACCACGCCAGCCATTGGGAAAATTCCACACCGCTGTGTCAGGCTCGCTGGGCGCCTCCGTGGAGGCGGCGTGGCGCACATGCAGACTGCGGGAGCCTTTTTCGTCCGGTGTTTCGATGAGCTCACAGCCAGTGCGGCGCGCACGCCACCAGCGTTTTGCGGGGCCGATGTGCTGATAGGTGCTCCACTGCGCCAGCCCGTCGCTGAAGTCCGACTCAGCCGCGGTCTCGGTGATCCAGGCAGGATCGACCACAATGGGATTGCGCCCGCCTTTGCCCTGACCTGCCAGCACGATGATGCGCCCCTGCTCATCAAAGGCCGCGAGCGGATAGGCCGTGCCGCGATCTCCCGAAGCAGCGGGATTGTCATTGCGGCGATGATCAAGGTAGATCTCGCGAAAGCCCTGCCACGTGCGGCCGTCATCATCCGAGATCGCAATGTGCAATGCGTCGCGCCCGCCGTAGACTCCCACACCATCGTGCTTCGGTGGCAGCTCGCAGTTGTTCCAGGTCAAAACGAGCCGCCCGTCCCGGTGGCGCAGCAGATTCGCAGGGCCCGTGGAAGTGCGAAAGCGCGAAGGTGCGGCCACCGACCAGGTGCTGCCTCCATCTTTGGAAAAGGACTCGTAAAGACAGCCAGCTTGCGTCCGCATCAGCATCCAGATGGAGCCATCGCGCCTTTCCTCAAAGCATGGCTCGCAGGCACCTTCGTTCGCACCGTTGAAGCCATCATAACAGGGAGAGGTCAGCCGCGAAGCGCTCAGCTGCCACGTTGCTCCGCCATCGTCCGAATATTCGATCACCGTCTCGTGGCGGCCCGTGGGCGGAGCCGCTTTCGAGTGTGGAAGAAAGCTGCCATGCGGGACCAGCAGCCGTCCGCTGGCCAGTCGCTGGTATTCCATTTGCGAGCCATTATAGCCACGCCAGGTACGCACCGGAGCACCCACCGCATCCACATTCCCTTGCTGATACCACATGTCGAGATACATCGGCAGGCCGATGCGTGCAGCGTCTTCCTTGGAAAGGCGCTCCGACTTCACTGTGAGACTGCGTACAGTGCCATCGGCAGCCAGCAAAGTTTGAGCATTGTTGAGGATGCCGCTGGTGACGAGAGCTTTGGACTTGGCCAGGCTCTCCGGCAGCGCTGGCAGCAGCGTGTATCTCTCACCTTTGCCGTCTGGCAGGCGCAGAGGCTCGGCCCTTGGCGTGTAGGGATTGTAAAAACAGAAGCTGCCATCCTCACGGCGTAGGATCGCATAACCAGAACGAGTGCCGCTGGGCGCAGTGGCATCGTGTCCGGCATCTTCCAAAAACAACATGCGCGGCGGATCGGCGGCTCCTGCCACTGTGATCGCTATAACGTCGAACAAAAACAGTCCCCAAAAGGCACGTGGCAGCAGGTGTTTCATCATGAGATGGGTGGTGCGAAACGCGCAGGTGCGCTCAATTAGACCTGCGAGAACGCTTTCATACTGGCGTTTTTCCATCCGGACATCTAGCATGATGATCTGGTCCTTTTTCCGAACCACCATGAAAACACCTCAAAATTCCCCCAGTTCGTCCCGCCGTAACTTCGTCAAACAATCCGTGGCCGCAGGCCTTGGCTTCAATTTCATCCCAGCCTACCTCACCAGCGCTCGCGCTGCCGACAATCCCCAGCTCCCGCCAAGCCGCCGCATCAATCTGGGTTGCATCGGCATCGGTGGGCGTGCCGGCAGTGTCATTCCCGGCCTCACCGAGGGAGGCGCCTCCACGCCGGTGGCTTTCACCGATGTGGACTTCGTCGCCGCCAAGGGCCTGGAAAAAAACTTGAAGGCATTCCCGGACGTGAAACGCTTCAGCGACTTCCGCGAGATGCTCGACAAGATGGGCAAGGACATCGACGCCGTCAGTGTCGTCACCCCAGACCACACCCACTTCACCGCCGCCATTCATGCCATGGCATTGGGCAAGCACGTGTATGTGGAGAAACCGCTGACACACACCTTTGAAGAGGCGGAAATCCTCATGCGTGCGGAAAAGAAGTTCAAGGTGGTCACGCAGATGGGCAATCAGGGCCATACCTCCGCCGGAGCCGAGCAGTTCAAGCAGATGCTCGCGGCGGGCATCGTCGATGACATCGTGAAGATCGACGCCTGGAAGTCCCCTTCCCTTTGGTTCATGAACGCCGCCGAGCGCGCGCTCGTCAAAGGCTATCCAGCGGAAGAGCCGAAGCCCGAGTCGCTCAATTGGGACCTCTGGTGCGGCCCGCAGGAGGTGAAGCCCTTCAGCAAGATGTACCACCCCTTCAACTGGCGCGGCTTCCACCTGTATGGCGGCGGCATGTTTGGCGACTGGGGCGCGCACATCATCGACTTCGCCCATGACCACCTCAAGCTCGGCCTGCCCACCCGCATCACCCCGCTCGCACTCGCGGACTACAATCAGGTAGCCTATCCGCTGAGCTCCGACATTCGTTTTGAATTCCCCGCCCGTGGCGAAAAACTCCCCGCCGTGGAGCTCCACTGGAAAGCTGGCGGCGATACCAAAATCGAGATCCCTGAAAAGTTCGGCGATCCCGGCCCCGATGGCAAAGTCGTCATCCCCAATCCCGGCGCCACCGGCTCCCTCCTCCATCGCAAGCAGGGCGACTACCTCGTCCAGCGCGGCTCCCACGACCGTCATTCCCTCGTGTATCCGCGTAGCAAGATGATCGAGTTTAAAGATGCCCTCGCCCTTCACCCGCCGAAGTACAACCACTTCCAGAGCTTCATTCAGGCCTGCATGGGCAATGGCAAAACCGAGTCCCCATTCAGCGTCGGCGGCCTGCTCACCCAGGTGCTCAATCTGGGCACCATCGCCGAATACATGAACGTCGATCTCCAGTTCGACCCCGCCACCAAGCGCTTCATCAACAACGACGCCGCCAATGCCCGCCTCGCAGGCCCGGCTCCGCGCGCCGAGTGGGCAGAATGCTACAAGCTGGCATAAAAGGATACATCGCGCCTCTGGACTGCGCTTTTTGCCGTCCAGAGGCCTCTGCTTCAGCAAAACTTCCTCATCCACCGCTTGGCGCAGTCTGCCTGCTCGCGGGTTTCCAGGCAGCACTTCCGCCGGGCACGGATCCACTGCACCGGATCGCTGCCCGCGGGGATGAAGCCCGCTCTGGCACACCATGCCACGATAAACTGCCCTGTCCTGCCGCAGCCTGCCACGCAATGCACCACCACGGGCTCACGGGCAGCCTGGTGCACGTCCATCAGCGTCATGAAGCGCTCGATCTGTTCATCCGTAGGCACACCATAGTCCGGAACATGAATGTGATGGTAGGCCAGGTGAGGCGGCACGTCCTCGCGGTTGTCAAACTCGCAGCAGTTCACCACGGCCCGTATGCCGTGCTCATCATAAAGATCAAACACATACGGATCCGGCCACCAAGACGCTGCGATGACGCCTTCGACAATCCAGGTGAAGGGCTCGGTGCGTTCAGGCTGGCCTCGCTCAGGCCAGTACCACGGGCGGATCGGTGAGGGCATGGGCTATGATTCGAAATAGGTGTCCTCGTGCGAATAGGGCGGGGCGCAGCAGCAGAGGAAGCGGAGGGTTTGGGTGGCGGTGATTTGGTGCCAGGAGTTGGGGGGAATGAGGATGGCATCGCCGGACGTGATGCCACGCATTTCTCCATCAATCTCCATGGTTCCACTTCCTTCCAGGATGAAGTAGAATTCTTCGCTGAGCTTGTGGTAGTGGCGTTCGGTGGGGCGGCCTACGGGGACGACGGCTTCGGCGAGGCTTTGGTTTTGGACGGGGGCGTTGGTGCGGTCCAGGATGCTGCGGATGGTGCTGCCGTCCTTGGTGGTGAAGGGATTCTGCGTGGAAAGCTGGTTGATGGTCATGCAGGGAGTGTGGTAATGCTGCACCTAATGGAAGCGAATGGATTTTCTTTGGAAAAGTGCCGGGCGGTGATCACGGGGGCGTCCTCGGGGCTGGGGGCGGAATTTGCGCGGCAGCTGGCGCCGAGGGCGGAGGTTTTGGTGCTGGTGGCGCGGAGGGCGGAGGCGCTGGAGGGGGTGAAAAGGGAGCTGCCGGAGCGGTTGAAGGTGCTGACTTGTGTGTCGGATCTGGCAAAAGATTCGGGTATCCGAAATGTTTTTGAGTTCCTTGAGGCAAACGGGGTGAAGCCGAATTTGCTGATCAATAATGCGGGGATGGGGGATTATGGGAGCTTCATGAGTTCGGCGGAGGAGAAGACGCGGACTCAGCTTGATTTGAATGTGACGGGCTTGACGATGCTGACGCATGGGATGCTGACGCGGATGGATCGGCCGGGGGGGATCATCAATGTGAGCTCGCTGGCGAGCACGCTGCCGATGCCGGAGCTGGCGGTGTATGCGGCTTCGAAGGCGTATGTGACGAGTTTTTCGGAGGCGCTGGCGGTTGAGCTGGCGCCGAGGGGGATCACGGTGAGCTGTGTGTGCCCCGGGCCGACGCCGACGAATTTTAGCAAGACGGCGAAGCGTGAGGATGGGGGGGACACAAACCGGGAGGGTCAGGGGCTGCTGCGGATCCCGCCGCAGCAGGTGGTGGGGGAGGCGCTGAGGGCGCTGGAGGAGGGGCGGGCTTGTGTGTTTCCGGGGCTGGGGGTTTCGATTGCGGGAAGGCTGTTCAGGCTGGTGCCGAGGAGGTTTTTGCGGTGGATGCTGAAGAGGCGCATGGCGAAGGAATGATCGTTGCGGAGCGGGTGCGTTGCGTTGTACAGTGAGGTGTGCGCTGTCCTGCCTGCCGAGCTCCTGCGATGGAAACTGACGCTGCCTGCCGGCAGTGCGGGTTTTCGCTGGAACTGGCGGACCGGACGTTTGGGATTGCGCCGGCGCTGCAGGGGCCGATCGCGGATACTGCGGGGGTGCTGGGGCCTTTGGCTCACAGGCGGGCATTGCATGTGATTGAGGATGTGGAGCGGCGGTTTCCACAGCTGGGGGTGGCGGTGGTGCTGATGGATGTGCCGCAGCAGGCGCCGCTGGTGCCGTATGCGTTCTGGCTGTTTAATCGCGGGAGCTTGTCGAGCGCGGTGGAGAAAGGGGGCGAGAACCGGCTGGTGATGCTGCTGGTGGACACGGGCTCTGACCAGGCGATCACGATGGTGGGCTATGGGCTGGAGCCGTTTCTGCAGGAGGTGCCGCTGCAGTCGTGCCTGCAGGCGGCGGAGCAGCCGCTGCGGCGGAAGCGGTATGCGCAGGCGATTGAGTCGTTTGCGCGGGAGCTGGACCGGCAGCTGGTGGAGATGTGCCGTCTGCTGCCGAAGCAGTTCGGGCTGGTGGAGGAGTCGCTGTGGCTGAATGCGTGTGCGGCGGGAGAAGAGGCTTTAGGTATGGCGGAAAACCTGTATTGATAGGGTTATGCTGACACGTCGTGACTGGTTACTTCTGGGCCTCCTGGGCGGGGGCTCTTCTTCCTCTTTGCTGCGGGCTGCGGAGCATTTGCCGCAGTCGGTGACTTTCAAAGGGGTGGAGAAGTTCCAGCAGGTGGTGGCGCGGGCGATGGCGGAGAACTGGGCGGCGCTGCCGATGGGGGCGCGGGTGGCGCAGTTCGGGCTGGCGCTGCGGGGGACGCCGTATGTGGGCTGGACGCTGGAGATTGATGACCGGGTGGAGTCGCCTTCGGTGAATTTTCTGGGGTTGGACTGCTGGACGTTTTTTGAGGTGTCGCTGGGGCTGGCGCGGATGATTGGGAGGCGGAAGAGCGCCTATGGGCCGTCGGATCTGCTGCGGGAGATTGAGGAGACGCGGTATCGCGGCGGGGTGTGCCGTGGGAACTATCTGGACCGGATTCACTATCTGGATGAGTGGTTCACGGACAATGCGGCGCGGGGGAACATTCGCTATGTGACGCGGGAGGTGGGGCCGGTGGTGAGGCTGACGGGTAGAGCGAATGATGAGATGTCGCTGAATCCGAAGCTGTATCGTTATTTGAGGGCGTCCCCTGCCCTGGTGCCGCAACTGAGGCAGTTGGAGGCGAGGCTGGAGAAGGTGCCGTTTGATTTCATTCCGAAGGATCAGGTGGCGGCGTGCGAGGGGAAGATTCAGAGCGGGTATATCATCGGGATCGTGACGAATCGCGCGCATGTGTACTGCTCGCACGTGGGCCTGGCGCTACGGACGGGGGATGGGGCCTGCCGGTTCATGCATGCGTCAGCGACGTATAAGAAGGTGGTCGTTGATAAGACGATTCATGAGTATTTGTACTCGGTCAAGAGCCATGCGGGGATCGTGGTGGGAAGGCCGAGGTGAGGGCTCGGCGGGACCAATCCCCCGCCGCAATAGACTGGGGAAAGTGCTATTGCCAAGAATACTAATAACCCAGCAAAAACGGATTAGATAGGAAGGCTACGCGGGCCAAACTGCACTGCAGTCCACATGCTTACCCAACAAATGCTTCCCGGCATAGCTGCTTCACACTGTCCATCCAAAAGCGGCGATAGGAGCCTTCTGGGCTTCGGTTGCGATCTTTGGTGAACAAAGAGAGGCGCACTTGGACTTCAATTTCACCATGCCGAAACAGTTTCGGTGTTCCGTCGGCATTCTCGTAGAGGCGCTTGAAGCCGTCGATCTTGCGCTCGGCATCAATTTGTTCCATGCCTTTGGGATCCACAAAGAGGATCGTGTAGCGCTTGTCAGAGCGGCCCCAGAAAATGAAGTCTGGAATAAACCTGGCAACGCGGTTGTCCTTCGGATTGTAGTAGGGAATGAAAGGAGTGTCGATGTATTGGTCCAGCTTGCTGAACATCCACCATTCCAGATCACGTAGGGGGCAGTCTTGTTTTTTGACAGCTTCACGCAGTTTGTTGAGGAAAAACACCTCGCTCTCGGTGTCGATGATGTGGCGAATGTACTCGAGTTTCCTCCCTGTCGAATACATCACGGGCAGGTAGTAATGATTGGTGATGTATTCGAGCGCGAGATCCTCGTTGTATTTCTGCCTGCCTGTCAGACCAGCGTCTTCCATCAGCCGTGCGGCTTCGCCGAAGTCAAACTCTCCCTGCTGATAGCGCGTCTCAATGTCTTTGCGTTGCTGCTGGCCTGCGGGTGTCTGTGAGAAAAGCACTTTGTCCACGCGCTGCTGAATCTCCGCCGCGTGCTCCTTGTCCACCGCCATGTGCTTAAAGTGTACGATGTCGGACTCACCGATTTCCCGCAGCCGTTCCAGTTCTTTCTGCCGCAGGCCGAAGTAATCCATTACACGACCAACCATGACCTCCATGTTGCGATACTCCCGGTTGCTGTGCTTGAGGAAGTAGGTGTCTGAGTCCGCCATGCTTTTGCGGAAGTGTTGGAGCTTCTTCGGCGTGCCCCCATGCGTAAGGAGCAGCACGCGATCATCTGACGCCCGATCGTTGTAGGCTTCCAGCAGATCAAAGTCCGTGTCCTTGACTTCAAATTTCGACGGCACACGTTCTTCAATGAGCGGCGTTCCCATCTCGCGATACTGCGGGACCAAGAGCAGACGTTGCGCCACCTGGGGATTCACCTCCAGCTGCAGAAGCTGCTGAGTGTCCGGCTTCTCCTTTTTGAGTTCCTGAAGCACCACGTTCAGCGCATCGCGATTCGTGCCCAGCACATAGAGTGTTTCGGGATAGACCGTCGCGGGCTTGATGCGGCGGAAGAGGTCTTTGTTCTCGAACTCCTCGCTTAACTCCTCAAAACGCCGCCGTGCTCCCTGCCAGGACTGCACACGCACGCCACGGCCCACGGACTGCATGATGAACTTCTTCGCATCATCACCCATGCCGATGTTGACGAAATTGATCACGTTCGGCCGGTTTGAGTCCCAGCCTTCGTAGAAGCTGCGTGAACCCATCAGGATATTGATGGACGAATCCAGCGCGTTGAGGTCTTTGAAGAAGCTCTCCGTTTCGAGTGTCTCGATGTAGTCAAATCCCGTCAGCTTCTCCTTCAGCCAGCCAGACACATCGCCGATTTTGATGAGGGCAAAGGGCTTTGCCGAGGTCTTCATCTTGAAGGCGATCTCCTGCTTGTTGCCGGGGCGGGCGAGCACCTCGATCTCCCCGCCTTCAGACTCGCAGTTATACACGTCGCGCCACACGTCGTTTACCGTCAGCGCTTCCAGTTCTTCCTTGGCGATCTGCACCGTGCGTTTGTCTTCGTAGAGGAACTCAGGCTCGTCTCTCAGTTCTTCCCACAGCTCCGCCTTTGCTTCCTTCCAGACCTTGGCAGGCACATCACCACGCCCGATTGCGAGAATCTGTTCGAAGTAGAGTTTTAGGTCGGCATCCTCGGTGTTCACGCTGTTGACCAGCGCCATCAGCATGGGGTGGTGGTAGAGCGTGGACTCCTGAGCCACCTTCCGCAATTCGCGGACCTTCTTTGCTGTGAAGGCTACCAGCAGCATGCTTTTCGCCACCACCTTGCGCTTTTCCTCGTCGCTGTAGTCCCCCGTCCCGCGCTTCTGGAAGGCGTCCAGCTCCTGCTTCAATATGGCGATGTGCTTGCCATAGCCACGGCTGATAAACTCCGCGAGGTTGAAGTTGTGGACCGTCGTAGCCACATCCAGCGTGTCGGTGAAAGTGGCGGAGAAGTTGAAGAGGAAGCCTGCCCGACTCAGGATGCTGTAGATGTGCTTGCGCTTGCTGTCCTCAGCACCGCCCTTGTGCGCTTCATCCAGCAGTACATACCAGCGGCCGTTGTTGTCGTAGTTGCGGAAGTCCACGATGCGCTCTTTGTGCTCATCGCTCACGTTGTCGGAGCGGTAGAAATACACCCGCAAGGTGGAGTCACGCCCCAGCAGACCACCGGGGCTTTCACGCTTCGCTTCGGGATACTCGCGCAGCTCCCGCAGCTCGATATGGACGGGGCAGTCTGGCGCGTGATTGTAGTCCCACACGGTTTTCTGAAACTGTTCGATCAAATCCTCCCGGCAGGTCAGGAAGAGAACGTCGTTCACCGGGATTTCTCCGCGCCGCATCAGCAGGTGCAGCAGTTCCAACAGCTTCACCAGCACAATGGTTTTGCCGCTGCCCGTGGCCATCCAGAAGCCCATTCGATTGCACAGGCTTTGGAAGTCCAGCATCGGCTCCTCCTCATTCAGTGGGAAGAAGTCATGGATGAGTTCCAGCAACGGGCGCTTCACCTTCTTCAGGTCCAGATTCAGGCTTCGGCGCTCCTTGGGCGTGAGATGCATCTTGTCTTCGTACAGCTCTGCCAGCCGCTCGCAGCGCTTCGCAGCTACGGTGGCAACCTCGCCGGGAGCGAAGTCTGCAAAGTCATCATAGTACTGCCAGAGCACCGCCAGCGCCTTGCGCAGCGCACTCTGCTGGTAGTCCCACAGCTTCTTGCCGGGGGAAAAGCGCGCCAGCTCGAACGTGTTCCAGTTCGGCGGCAGGGCCTCAAAGGCGACCTTCTCGGCCAGATGTTCGAGGGATTTGAGCGGCATGGCGTGCTAGACGATGGCCCCCCAGAAGATGAGCGGTTTGAGCAGACGCCAGTCCGGCTTGGTCAGGCTCTGCCTGCTACCGTCGGCGAACTCCACTTCTTCCGCAGTCACCCGCTTGATCCACTTGCCGGTGACGCAGGAGAGCGTCTCGGCCAGATCAATGTCGGGATACAGCCGGTCGAGATGGATATTCACCTCGTCCTTGGCGTAATCCAGCTCGATGGCTCGCGCCATCTTCTCGTCGCGGAAGAAGACGTACTGGCTATAGAGGTCAGTCTTGGTGTTGCGGAAAAGATCGCCCTCTTCTGCGGCATAGACTGCTCTGGCGATGGCTTCCTCGTATTGTTCAAGGGCTGCTACTTTGAAAAACATTCCAGCTCCATTCAAGGCGAGCGGCTTTCCGCCTTTCCAAGTGATCGCAGCAAATACTCGCTTCATGCGAGGCAGCAGTGTGGTATCGAAGTAGTCGGCAGCTTCTACCATCAGCAATTTTCGACGAATGCGGTCAGTGTGGTACGCTTCTGCGACAGAGTGACCAGTCGTGCCAGAGCCGCCGAAAAAATCCATCACCCATTCACCCTCGTCTGCCGTCTGAAGGATAAACCTCGAAACGAGTGTGGTCGGTTTCGGGTTGGGAAAGCTCCTTGTGCTGCCTGTCAGTTCGGTGAGCTGTTTTTCACCGTCAGTATAATCCATCACTACAGACTTGCTGACGTTGGTTTCGACCTCGTGGAGAAATTTCTTGGATTGCGGAATCTTTTTCTCATCAGGCCCATACACAATGCGGTTATCGTCATCCATCTCTTTGAATGATGACGAGAAACCCTTGAGTGGATTGCGCGCCCAAACCCAGCCACGTTTAGGAACGGTGCATCCCTTCTTGGTTTTGGGATGCGGTGGTGAGTAGAACCGGAAGTTCGGATCATTCGGGTCACGCACACTCGCTTTCTTTGAGCCTGCTGAAACGAGTGGCATCGATGGATTGTCTTCACGCCAGATCCAAATCTTGGCCTTCTTGGCTTTCGCGTCTTTCTCGGCAACCAATTTGCCGTCTGCGTCGCGATACTCTGCATTGCTGTAGTTGTAGAGCCCTTTCCATAAGTCGAGGGTTTTATCGTATTCGATGCCTTGCTCTTCCAAGTCTTCACGGAAAGATGACCGGTGCTCTTCAAATACGGCGCGGATCGCTTTTTCTATTTCTTCGATGCTGGGATAGTCCGGATTTATCTTTTCGACGAGATCCATCAGCTCCGCGTAGCCGGGCTTCGGCTCGCGAAACATCCTTACGTCCTGTTTTACGGCTTCCAGATCGCGGGCAAAGACTTCAACGTATTCGTGATTGTTCGAGTAAGTCGGCGACTGGCTCTTGGTGGTGTTTTGCACCCAGATAATTTCTTCCACTCGGTTTGCAGCACCGAACACTTTTTCCATCGCGCCTTCGAGTGCTTTGCGCTCATTGGCATCAATACTTGAATAGATCACGCCTTTGGGGCCGAGGAAACTTTTCGCCATGTCCAGGCGGTCATAGATCATCGACAACCATGACGCGTGCCGGAAGTTGTCGGCATAGGGCAATGTTTCCGTTGTCGTGTTATACGGCGGATCAATGTAGCAGCACTTCACCCGCCCCTTAAACTTTTCCTTGAGCGTATTGAGCGCCTGGTAGTTTTCGCTTTTGATGAGGCGGCCATCAAGCTGGTTGTCGAGATCGTCGAAGAGGCTGAGGAGGCGGAGTTCCAGCGGCTTGCCGAAATGGAGGGTGTCCAGCGGCAGGGAGCGCCATGAGGCGGCGAGGCTGCGGTCCTTGCCTTTACCTTCCAGGATGGCTTTGGCATCGAAGTCCGCGCCTACGATACCCAGTGTCTGCCATTCCTGCACCTGGTCCTTCATGCTGGCGTGCTTGAGAAAGTCTCCCAGCAAGTCCAGGCCGCCCGCGCGCTCAGCGATGCGATCCAGCGTGATAACGTAGTGAGAGCCGCGCACGAACTTGGGCTTGTTCCAGATGCGCACCAACTCATCCTCAAACTGGGCGATGAAGTCGATGAGCCGGAAGGCGATGCTCTTGAGTGCCTGGAGCTGGGCGATGCGGCGCACGTCCCAGTGCGTTTCGTCCTTGAAGACGTATTGATACATCCAGAGGTCGAACTGCTCGCGCAGGAAGCCACGGGCATCCTTGTTGATAAAGAAGTCCACCTCGCTCTGGCGCGCGAAGACGCGCATGGCCTTTTCCAGCACGGCTTCCTTGACGAGTTTGCCTTCCTTTTTCAGAGCCTTGAGAATGTCTTCAGTTTTGGTGATGCGCCCCCGTTCGGAATAGGTGACGACGAGGCGAACTACGCCGTCATTCTCGATCTTCTCAAAGGCATAGACGAGCTCTCTCTTCTCATTGGATTTCTTGTGCTGGAGCGCTGTGCAGTCGAAGAAGAAGGTGGTGCCGTCAATGTCCGCTTTGAGATCGCGGAAGAGGCGGTCGGTCTTCACATAGTAAAGCATGTGAGTCTTCCAGAACAGCACCACGTCCTGTTCATCGGTATAGACCTTCTCATACACGCTCATGTGCTGCGGGGTGTAGGCGAAGCAGATGGAGCCGCTCTTGCTGAAATAGCGGGAGAAGAACGCATTGAGCTTGTCAAACAGCTCCTCGCGGAAATCCGGGAAGGTTTTCACCGCTTCACCGACATCTTTGTGCAGAGCTGGCTCGACCATGCGCTCGAAGTAGCCCGCTTTGATTTGCATGAGATTGATGTAGCCGGACTCGCCATCGACCTTCGCCCCCACGAAGAGATCGCGGATAGCATCGAAGAAACGGCGCTCTTTGGGGCCGGAGCGGGGATTGAGGGTATCGGGCATGAGTTGGGAGGGATCAAAGCGGAGAGGCTGGGAAATGGCAAGGCGTTCCGCAGGCAGGATGAAAAGTCCTGCGTCATCCATTTGCCCAACCACATGCCAAATCTCGGATTGGATATGCCGCAGGAAGGAATCGAGCGCGACGCAACCTTCTTCGCCAAAACCACACGGGCTAGGCGCTGCGGAGCGGAGGTGGGAGATCTGCGTCTTTTTGCGCCGCGCTCGTGACGAGCCTGTTAAGAGTGGCAGTTCGGGAACAAGCCCCTGCCTTATCCTGCCCTTACTTGTCGAAGAAGTTGGCTTCTTCGCGGTCGCCGACTTTGAGGTAGCGGTAGAAGACTTCCAATTGGAGGGTGCAGAGGCACTGGCGGTAGATTTCGTCGGCGGCATCGCCGGAGGGCCAGTTGGGGCGGCCGCGCTTGAAGGAGCCGTCGGGCTGCTGGGCGGAGAGGATCTGGGGGAGGAACTGCTGATTGTAGAACTTCCAGTCGTCGCCGCCCTGCTGGAAGAAGGCCTGGGTGTAGTAGTACCAGCAGTAGAGGTTGCAGTTTTTGTTCCAGTCGAGGGGCTCGGCGGTGATGAAGTCGCGAAGGAAGGCGATGCCTTTTTTGATGGGGGTGGTCTTGCCTTTGGCCATGGTCTGGAGGCCGAGGATGCCGACGCCGGAGAGGGACCACTGATTGTAGTGGGCGTCGCGGTTGGCGACGCCGAAGCCGCCGTCCTTGGTCTGCTTGTCCTCGAGGTATTTGGTCATCTTGGTGATGGCGCTGTGGAGGCCGTCGATCTTGAGGCCGGTGTTTTTGGCGGCTTTGAGGGCCTGGAACTGCCAGCCGGCGACGGAGAGGTCTTCGCGGCTTTTTTTGCCGGCGTAGAAGCCGGTCTCGGAGTCGTAAACCCAGGAGCCGCTGTCCTGCTGATTGTCGATGATGATTTTGACGCCCTGCTCGAAGGCTTCGCGCATGCCGGGGAGGGATTTGCTGCCAAGGCGTGCGAGGGTGTACATCTCGCCGAGGGCGTAGGTGGCGATGCCGTGCTCGTAGACGGGGGCATTGCCTTTTTCGGCCTGGCTGAAGAGCTTGTTTTTGTTTTTCTTCTGGGCTTCAAGGAGGAACATGATGCCCTTGGTGACGTTGTCGCCGTAGAAGGGGGACTCGGGGGTCTCGCAGCGGCCGAGGTAGCAGAGGAGGGCGAGGCCGGTGAAGGCGCACTTGCTGTTGCGGCCCCAGGAGCCGTCTGGGTTCTGCTTGGTCTTGAGCCATTCGAGGGAGGCGGACACTGCGGCCTCGCACTCGGGGGAGCCGCCGTTTTGGCGGAGTTTTTCCAAGCGCTCCTGGGTGGAGCAGCGGCTGCGCATGGAGGGTGGCAGGGTGACGAAGCCATTGGCTGCGCCGAGGCCCATGCCTTTGCCAAAGCCGCCACCGGCACCGCCGGCACCAAAGCCGCCGCTGGCTCCCAAAGCGCCGCCGCCCATCATGGCGCTGACGTCGGGCATGTCCAGTGCGTCGGGCGGGGCTTCCGGCAGCGAGATGGTGGAGCTCATGCTGGTGCTGACCAGCTTTTTCATGGGCATGGCCTTGTTGATGGTGCTGCGCTTCTTCTGCTGCACTTTGTGCTGCAGATCGGCGCTGGCCTTGGCGCCCTGGGCGGTGCCGCCGCCGGGGAGGAAGTCGACCTGCTTGTCCATGACGCCGGTCTGGAAGACGATGAAGAGGGCGAGGACGCCGAGGCCGGCGTGAATGAGGATGCTCAGGAGGAGGGAGCTGGCTCCGGCCTTGCGCCACATCTGGACGAATTTATTGGGCGGAGGGCCAGTCTCGATGTGGGTGAGGGCCGGGGGGTGATAGACTTCGCCTTCATGATGCTCGAAGGCGGGGGCTGCGGCGTCGTCGGTGGGTGCCGGGACGGCGGCTGCGATGGGCGCGCTGGGCGCGGGCATGACGGGAGCTGCGCCGGAAGGGGCTGGCATGGCGGGGGCCACGGCAGCGGGAACGGGCATGGCGACGGGCACTGCGGTGCTGGCAGGCCGGGCGGGGGCTGGAGCGGAGGCCGTAACCGCGCCGGTGGCTGGCGCGGGCGGGGGCATCATGGCCGGCATCGGCATGGTGGGCACGTAGCCTGGCGGGTAGCCGGGCATCTGCGGTGGGTAGCCCTGCGGCATGGGGTAACCCTGAGGATAGCCGGGCATCTGCGGCGGGTAGCCCTGGGGCATGGGGTAGCCTTGAGGATAGCCGGGCATCTGCGGTGGGTAACCCTGCGGCATGGGGTAGCCCTGAGGGTAGCCTGGCATCTGCGGCGGATAACCGGGGGGCGGCGCGTAACCTGGGGGCAGCGGCTGTGTGGCTCCGGGGTGCGGGGGCTGTGGCTGGGGCTGCTGTGGGTTTTGGGGATTCTGCGGGCTGCCGGGCTGCGAGGGATTCATGAGCGAGATAATTCTTCAGGGTGGCACGACGGAACAGCCGTGCCGTTTATTGGGGGGACCCAATGAAAAAAAGAAAATTAGAATCCGGGATCGCTGCCGACGGTGAAGGTCACGTTGGCGACCTTGGCGACGGCGAGGGCGTTGAGCACATCGATGACGCGCTCGTAGGTGGCCTGCTCTTCAGCCTGGATGGTGACGATGACCTTGGCGTTCCGGTTGTCTGCCTCCTGCTTGAGACGCTTGAGGGTGTCTGTGAAGGTGGGCAGTTTTTTGTCGGGACGACCGGTGTCGAATTCCTCGTCATTGAGGGTGACGGCACCGGATTCTTCCACGCCGACGGTGATTTCGTCGGGCAGCTCCTGAGGGGCGTCTGCGCTGGGTGGTGCGAGGCCTGGGAGCTGGCTCTTGAGCTCGCGCTCGACTTTGACCGAACCCACCATGACCATGAAGAAGAGCATGATGACGAACACCACGTCGATCATGGGCGCGATCTGGAAACCGACGGCGAGCTGCTCCTGTTCGATTTCGCGGGGCTTTTTGGGGCCGTGAGACATGAGTCGGAAGAATTATTGTTTGTTCAGAGCGGAGAAGGAGATGTCGTCGATGCCGGCCTGGGCGACGACGCTCATCACACGCTGGATTTCGATGGCGGGGAGACGCTTGTCTCCCCGGATGACGACGCGGTACTTGGCGTTGGACTCCTTGCGACCGCGGAGTTTTTCCACCAGGGGCTCCGTGTTTTCGTAGGTGCTGTTTTCGAAGAGAATGAGGGCCTTGCCATTGGTCCAGCGAACATTGATCGCGGCCTCATTCATGACATTCTTTTCCTTCTTTTTGGCGTCTTCAGCGACGGGGAGCTGGATCTCCTTGTCGATGCTCAACACCTGCGCCGAGGTGATGCTCATGAAGAAAATGAGCAACACCAAGAGCACGTCAATCATCGGAGCAATCTGGAACTCCGGTTCGCCATCACCACCGCCGCCGCCGCCGCCCATATTGTTAGAAGGTCAAGGGTTGATAAGAAGGGAAAAGAATGCCGAGGGGAATCATGCCGCTGCTGCAGCGCCTTCGCCGGCCACCCAGTTTGGAATGGCAGCGTAGAACTCTTCCTCGCCGACGTGAGCGTCCTTGAGGTGGGAGTAGGGCATCTTGCGGAAGAGGGAGGTGCAGATTTCCTGAAGGCCGCTCATGGAAACCTGGAGGCGGTTGCGCAGGAAGTAGAAGAACATGAAGGCAGGAACGGCGATGAAGAGACCGGAGGCGGTAGCGATGAGCACCTCACCGATAGCACCGGAGAGCTTGGCGGGGTCCCCTGCACCGCTGGTTTTCAGAGTGGCGAAAGCGCTCATCATCCCGGTCACCGTGCCGGTGAGACCGATCATGGGGGTGCAAACACCGATAACGGAGAGGTAGTTGATGCGGGTCTGGATGGAGGCATTGGCCTTGTTGAGCTCGGAGAAAAGAGCGCCTTCCGTGGCGTCATGACCATCTCCGAGGAAACTGAGGGCGACGCGGGTGGTGTTGGTGAAGGCGGAGGGATTGCCTTTGCAGAACTGGTAGGCACCGACGTAGTCACCGGCGCGGAAGAGGTCCTGCACCTGGGCGACCTGGGCAGGAGGGGCCATCTTCTTGATGCCAGTGCGCATCCAGAGGTCAACGGTAAGCCAGACGAGAGCGATGGAGCAGGCGGTGATGGGGTACATGACCCAGCCACCTTCGATGAAGCGGTCGATCAGGGAGTGCTGCGCGGGTTCGCCGCCGGCGGCACCTTCAGCGGGCGCGGGCTCCTGAGCGAAAATGTTGAACGAGGTGAAGACACCGAGGGCCAGCAGGACGCAAAGGAACGCGCGGGCAGGGCCGTTGGAGATATGGCGGGTCATGGTGGTGGCAGTGTTGGTTTGCATGGGAGATTATTCAGGCTTTGGGTTTTGTCTCAGTGGTTTTGGCGGGTTCACCTTCCTTTGGCTTGGCATCGCCTTCCGCGGCGGCTTCCTCGTCCACATTTTTCATTCCGGCAATCGCGGCTTTTTCCTTTGTTGCGGCATCTGCCACCGTGGAGCCGGGATAAGATTCAATGATGCGGGCAAAGAAGGCATTGGCGTCTTCATAGCGCTTCATTTTGACGAGGGTTTTGGCGGCGTTGAGCTCAGCCTCCGGAACGCGCTGCATCTGGGTGCCGTAGAAAACGGGAATGCGCAGGTAGGCGAGCAGCGCCTTTTCCCATTCTTTTTTCCGGGTGTGGACGTCGGCGATGATGGCCCAAAGAGAGGCGCAGATGGCCGAGTCGTCGGTTTCCTTGAGAATGCCCTGGGCCTCCACAATGACTCCCATGTAGTCGGTGCTGGTCTGGCGTTCGATGTCGAGCTGAATGATGCGCAGGCGCATTTTCTGGGCGTCGCTGAGCTTGAGGGCGCGCAGGGCGGGCAGCGATTTCACCACGTCGTCAAACTTGCCGCCCTGATTCAAGGCTTCGATGTAGGCGAAGTAGATGTCCACATACCAGTTTCCCTCGATGCCTTCGAAGTGTTCGAAGAAGTCCTTGCCCTTCTTCAGCACCGCGATGGCTTCATCGGTCTTGCCTTTGGCGAGGAGGTCGGCGGATTCGGTGAGCTCGGCGGGATAGGGCCACTCGAGAGACTCGATGTTCTTCTTGTCGAGAACGCTGGTGGCCTTGTTTTCACCGATCTGGACGGTGCGGACGATCTTGCCGTCCGGCTGGATGGAGAATTCGGAGGAGAAGACGCGGTTGCCGTCCTTGAGCACGATGGCCTGGCCAAAGGCGGAGCTGGCGGCGACGAAAGCGAAAGCGAGAATGAAACGGGCGAACGAGCGCATGGAGGTCGTGGGTTGGGTTCGCATAAAATTACAGGGTGCCGATGAGCTTTTCAGCCTCTTTGACCTCCGGCTGTTCCTGAAGATCTTTGCGATCAAGCATCTCCTGGAGCGTTGCCTTGGCCTTGTCCTTTTCGGCAAGGGCAATGAAGGATTTGGAGCAGTTAAGGTAGGCCTTGGCCACTTCGTCCTTCCACTTCTGGTGGGCGATGAAGACACGCTGGTAGTAGGCGATGGCAGCCGCGTGCTTGCCCTGGAGAGCTTCGATGTCTCCCAGCATGCGGAGGGCATTGGCGGTGGCATGGCCGCGCCATTCCTTGGTGTTGGCGATCTGCTCAAAAATCTTTTTGGCCTCGTCATACTTCTTGAGCTTAACGAGCGTCTTGGCTTCGCCTTGGGTGGCATCGAGCACACGGGAGCTGCCGGGGTAGTCGGAGAGAGCAGCGCGGAAGAGCTCCAGCGCCTTGTCGTATTCGCCCTTTTCAAATGCGATTTCGCCTTTGCCCACGGCGGCGCCGTCGGCGTATTCGCTGTCCTTGAAGAGATCGTTCAGGCGGGTGTAGCAGGCCTCGGCCTTGGCAAGGTCGCCTTTCTTGCGGGCGCTGTCGCCCACGGTGGCCAGCAGCATGGGGCTGAGGTCGTCGGGCTTGGCCACTTCGATGATGATGTTGAAGTACTTCTCCGCCTTTTCCGGGAGCTTCATGGTCTTGGCCAGCCAGGTCTTGGCGAAGAGGATGCGCATTTGCGCGGTGCCGTTCATGGCGGCCTGCGGAGGGGAAAGAAGCTCTTCAAGCTGCTTTTCAACTTCTTCAAAAGTCTGCTCAGGAGCGGGAGGTGGAGCAGCGGCCACGGCCGGGGCGGGCTCGGCAGGCTTGGAGCCATCTGCGGGCGCTGGTGCTGGTGCTGGTGCGGGAGCGGCGGCAGCGACAGGGCGGCGGCGTTTCGGTGCGCTGATGGTGACCAGCTGCTGGATCAGACCTTCGACCTGCTGATTGGCGACATTTGGAATACGAGTCTTGATGTGTTCGGCCAGAAGCTTCTTGGCATCCTCAATCTTCCCATCTTTGATTTGTGCACGGCTGATCCAGAGGATGGCCTTGAGCGAAAGGTCTTCGTTGTCCTTGTGGGTGTTGTAGTAGCGCTGCCAAGTTTCTGCCAGTTCCGTCCACTTGTTTGCACCGACGTAGAGATCGGTCAGCTGGTCGAGAGAGTAATTCTGGACATCGTCAGTCTTGGCCTTGTCCACGGCGGCGGCGAACTGAATCATCGCATTTTCGTAATCGGTCCGCTGATTGTAGATGTCCCCGAGAAGGGCATGCACCTGGCCGATGTTCTGATCGTTCGGAGCATCCTTGGCGATGCTCAGAAGTTCCGCTTCGGCGGCCTTTTTGTCGCCACCCTGGAAGTCAATGAAGGCCAGACGGTAACGGGCATCCACCACGTAGTTGCCTTTGGGGTTCTCCTTGATGTAGGTCTTGAGCGCCTTGGTCACGCTCTTGTAGTCGTTCTGGTAGAAGTAGGTCAGAGCGATGCGGTACTGGACATCGTCCTTGTAAATCGTCTGCGGGTAGTTTTGGATCAGGGTTTCGTAGTTCTGACGGCATTCGTCGAAACTCTGCAGTTCGAACAAGATGCTGCCGATCACAAAGCTGAGGCGCTCCTTGTCAGCCTTTGGGGCACGCATGGCGTCTTTGAGAGCGGCGATCGCCTCTTTAGGCTTTTTGTTTTGATAAAGGATCATGCCCTTCATCATCGACACTTCACCGACCATTTCGCTGTCCGGGAACTGATCAACAAAAGTCGTGCATTCCTCGCCCACTTCCTTGATGCGCTTGAGGGCGGCATTGACGGTGATCAAGCCATACATGCACTTGTCGCGCTGGGGGAACTGCTTGTACTCGTTGACGATGACCTCGAACGCCAGGATGGCCTGCCAGAGGCGAGAAGGATCTCCCGGGCCAGCCTCAGTGGGAGCGCCCATTTCGTAGTAGCAGCGGCCGAGGCGGTAGTAGAGGGAGGCGTCGTAGTCGGTGCGCTTCTCGATTTCGGCCATGATCTCGCGGTTGGCCTTGAGCTTGGTCTCGATCTCATCCTTGCGCACGCCTTTGGCGGTCTTGAGCTGGCCTTCCAGCTTGGCGATCTGATCAGCCTGAATGCGGGAGATTTCGGCCTTCTTGCGGACAAGCTGGTAGGCGCCGAGGGCCTCCTTGTAGGCCTTCTTTTCCATCATCTCATCGCCGAGCTTGAGGTAGATGTTGTTCATCTGGGCGATGCTGTCGCCGCCGGAGGCGAAGTTGCGCACCTTGTCCATCAGGGCGGTGGCTTCATCGAGCTTGCCGGTGGCCACGTAGATGTTGGCGGCGAGCATGGCCGCCTGGATGGATTCCGCGCTGCGGATGCCGCCCTCGATGACGTTGGTGAGGATCTTGAGCGATTCTTCCTGCTTGCCCTGCTTGTTAAGAGTGTCGGCAATGATGAGACCTGCCTCGGCTTTTTTCTCCGGGGAGTTGCGGACAACGTCCGTGAGGACTTCGATGCCCTTGGCTTCCTGCTTGCTGGCGATGTAGGAACGGCCGAGAGCCATGCGCACATCGATGATCGCGCCACCGGTGGGGAACTCCTTCACGTAGGCTTCCAGGGCCTCAATCGCCTTCGGGTAGTCGTTGAGGTTGTAGTAGCAGGCGCCTTCGGTGAAAAGAATGCTTTCGAATGGCTTGTTGTTCAGGTTCTTCTTGGCGATGGCGAGCTTGGCCAGGGCCTCCTGATACTTGGCCTCGGCAAACAAGGCACCGGCGGCATTGACCAATGACTCGGTTTCTTGCTGAATGTTCAGGGCTCCGGGGGCGGCTGGAGCTGCGGGGGCCGCAGGCGGAGGAGCCTGGGAAAACGCAGGCGTGGAAACGGCCAGAGCCAAGGCGGCGCAGAAAATAGGTCTCATGGTATGCAGGGTGCTTTCCATCTCAATACGAAGAGCACGGAAACGACGGACGCGCGCAAGCCCGGACTGGCGCGAAACATCGATCATGGTTGGGCAGTGAGATTGGTCTGCTGGGAAGACGGACATTTTTCGAAAAAGAGACATGAGATTAGCAGGATGGTCATTTTTGTCACGGGAGAAAAATCAAAAGGACAAAATCTGACCGCGTTGAATGACGAAGCGTACAAAACCACTCCTCGTTCGACATTCCGCGTTGGTTATTCAACAGTCTGGCCGCATGTCAAATCCTGTTCTTGAAGTCACTGATCTCACCTTCCGCCGCGGCCGTCCCATTCTCAAAGGCATCTCCTGGCGGGTGGAGCCCGGCCAGCACTGGTGCATCCTCGGCCCGAATGGGTGCGGGAAGACCTCGCTGATCAACCTCATCACAGGCTACGACAGCGCCACGGGCGGCACCTTGCGGATCGGCGAGAGTGTGTTTGGCGATGACGACTGGCGCGAAGTCCGCCGACGGGTGGGGCTGGTGACCAATACGCTCACGACCTACCTGGAAAGCAGCGAGCCGGTGATCGACGTGATTTCCAGCGGACGTGAGGCCAAGCTGAACCTCATCGAGATCCCACCGCCAGGCGTGCGGCGGGAGGCGGCGCGGCTGCTCAAGCAGGTGGGGTGCACCTACCTGCGGGAGGCGTACTGGGGGCCGCTGTCCCAAGGGGAGAAGCAGAAGGTGCTGATCTGTCGCGCGCTGATGGCGAAATTTCAGGTGCTGATCCTGGACGAGCCCTGCGCGGGCCTGGATCCGGTGGCACGGGAGCATTACCTGCAGTGGATGCAATCCCTGGCGGTGAAGCCGAAGTCCCCTTCCCTCGTCATGGTGACGCACCATGTGGAGGAGATCCTGCCCAGCATCTCCCACTGCCTGCTGCTGAAGGACGGGCAGGTGCATGCGGCGGGTACCAAGGAAGAGGTGCTGCACAGCGGCAACCTCAGCGAGATTTATGGAGCGCCGGTGAAGTTAAGCCGCCATGGCGAGCGTTATTCCCTCCGTCTTGCCTGATTCCACCCGAACTCCAGCCATGAAGAAACGCATCCTTGCCCTGCTGCTGCTGATTCCGCTTTTTGCCCGAGGGGCGGAGGTCGGCCTGGAACGTGTGCCGGAGGGAGGGGTGCAGCCGCAAGTGGTGGCCACGCGTGACGGCACGCTGCACCTCGTTTATTTGAAAGGAGATCCGCGGGGTGGTGATGTGCGCTACGCCAGCAAGAAGGCCGGCGCACCGGAGTGGAGCAAGCCGCGAACGATCAACAGCAAGGCGGGCAGCGCGGTGGCGATGGGGACGATCCGCGGGGCGCAGATTGCGGTCGGGAAAGACGAGTCTCTGCATGTGGTGTGGAACGGGCCCGGGGGGAAGAACCAGCCTGCTGCGCTGCATTACAGCCGGTCTTTGAACCGGGGGGCATCGTTTGAGAACCAGCGTGACCTGCGCTCGGACACCCAGGGCCTGGACGGCGGGGCCTCCATCGCCGCCAGCGGCAAGGGCGAGGTGTTTGTGGTGTGGCATGGTGCACCGGCGGGCGCGGCACCCGGAGAAATCAACCGGCGGGTCTTCATCCTCAAATCGACGGACAACGGGGGAACCTTTTCCAAGCCGCAGATTGCCAATGCGGATGACCCCGGAGTCTGCGCGTGCTGCTCGCTCAAGACTTTCGTCAGTCCCGGCGGCGAACTGCTCACCCTTTACCGTGCCGCGCGCAGCATGGGGCAGCGGGACATCGTGCTCATGACTTCCACGGACGGCGGAGCGACGCATCAGCACCGGGATGTCGGGCCGTGGGCCATCAACATGTGCCCGATGAGCAGTGCCAGTGTGGTGGCAGCCGGGGCGAAAACTCGTGCGGCGTGGGAAGCGGAAGGCCGGGTGTACACTGCGCTGCTGGATGCCACCTCCGAAGCGCTGGCGGTCTCTGAAGAAAAGGCCCGGCACCCCGCGCTCGCGGTGAATTCCCGCGGCGAGACTCTGGTGAGCTGGAGCATCGGCACCGGCTGGCAGAAAGGCGGTCAGCTGGGGTGGGTGGTGCTGGATGCGGCGGGGAAGCCCACGGCTGAACGCGGTGTGAAAGCCGGCGTGCCGGTCTGGGGCTTCAGCACCGCCTACGCGGAGGGAGAACGTTTTGTGATCTTGTACTGAAGAAAGGATGCCCCATGCGCCTGCCTGACTTTATTTTCTCCCTCGTCACGATCTTCGTGAATGGGCAGGCATCCGCTGCGGACGGTGTTTTCACGCTGCTGCAGAGCAGGCCTTTTGTGGCGGAGGTTTCCAGCGTTTCCACAAGCCTGACCGGTTACAAGCTGTCCCTGCGCTCCACGGATGGCAGCACCCGAAGCTTTGAGTGCATCAGCTCCGGCCCCTCGCTGGAGCAGCAGTTTGCCGCCCAGCTGAAGTCCGACCACTTTTATGCCTTCCCCCAATGCGTGGTGGACTTTCTTGGACTGGAGCAAACCGTAAACGTGCTGCGCTCGCTGCCGACTCCGACAGGGCCCTTCGGAGTGTTCGTGCCGGCTCCGGAGCGGAGAAATCAACCGCCGAGCGGACTGCTTGAACTTGGCCAGGACCATCCTTTTCGTGCCATCGTGCTGGATCTGGGCATTGGAGAAACGGGGTATTCGATCGTGCTGCAGGGGGTGGATTCAGAGCTGCATCTTGCCAGCGGCACCTTCAGCTCTGACAAGGTCAAAGCCATCGCGGAGGGGCTGCGGCGGGGGGAGACCTATGAGTTTCCCGCAGCCCTGGAAGATGTGCTGCTGGGTGATGCGGAACGTGCGGCCAAGGCGAAGCCCAAGTCAGCGGCGGTTGCGGTTTTGGGGCGCTACATTGGCGCGTGGAGGGGATCTTTGGAGGATGATCCGACCGCGACGATCCAGATGAACTGCCAGTGGCTGGCGGATGGCACCGGAATCTGGAGGGAGCTGACCTTTCACCGTCCCGGCGGCGGCAGTCTTCCATCGCTCGACATTGCCCGCATCGTTTTCGATGCCAGGGCCCAGGGCTACCTCACTGCCGACCCAGCAGCCGACCCTTCCATGGCTCTGCGCAGCACCTGGAGTGAGGCGGGCCAGACCTTCACCAGCACGCTGCCTGCGGGTGCCAACGGAGAGCTTCGCGTCAACACGGCCAAGTTTGTGGCGGAAGACCGGATCGAATGGAAAACGGTGACGAAGAACGCCCTCGGCAAGGTGCTGAGCACCAAGCGCGGCAGCTATACCCGCAGCTCCAAGGAAGTGCCGCCGCTCCCGCTGCCGCCGCCCTCGGCGAAATCCGTGCTCACCGCCGCAGTCGCGACGGGCACACGCACCTTCTTTTCTCAAACAAGCAGCACGAGTGCGCAGGCGCCCTCCCTTTCCGCCGCGGGGCAGCTGCCGCCAAACGTGATCTACTCCGACTTTTTTAAGCTGCGCGATCAGCCGCCGTTCCGCGCCCGGCTCACGCACATCGAGTTCAAAGCGCACTCCTTTTCCGCCACCCTTGAGCGAGCCGACCAGCGGCAGGTTTCGATTTACCATTCCCGTGATGATCGATGGGACGAAGCGCTGCTCCTTGCCAAACGGCTCACGCCGGGCCTGCCCTACGATTTCCCTGCCGTGCTGGCAGACGAGTACCAGACGCCGAAGGCTGGAGCCACCGGGCCGAGCACCGATGCCATGCGTGCCCTGGCACCGTTCATTGGAGACTGGACGATGCACTGGACCACCGGGCCTGGCAAAGACAAGGCGGACAAGATCACGGTCCGCTACTTCTGGACGAACGATGGCACCGGCCTCTGGCGGGAGGTTCATCTCCCTGCCGGCTTCAGCACGAGCGGCACGCCGAAGACGAATAACAAACCGGAGGTGGACGCCGTAATGACTTACTACGATCCCGCCATGCAGAAATACTTCGAAGTCCGCTCCTCAGCCCTGAAGGCGGACGAACAAACCGAGGTGGAATGGGACGCGAAAACCCAGACTTATTCATTGCTCAAAAAGGCCGGGGCTGCGCCTGCAGAACTGCAGTACAGCGGCACCCGGCGGATCGTCTCGCCCGACCGCATCGACTTCCAGTCCAGGACCACCAAGGCTGACGGCACTGTCATGAATGAAAGCGCCGGGTACTACCAGCGCACCAAACCCTGAGGCTGCTGCGACTCTCTGACCGCCCCTTCCCCATATGATGACACGCAGAGGGATTTTAGCCGGAGGCAATTTCATCATCGACCACGTCAAGCTGATCGATGCGTGGCCGGAGCAGGACATGCTGGCTTTCATTCAGAGCGAGACGTCTTCCAATGGCGGCGGACCCTACAACGTGCTCAAAGATCTGGCCGCCATGCGCTGCGGCTATCCGCTGTCTGCAGCCGGACTCGTGGGAGCGGATTTGAACGGGAAATGGATCCTGCGCGATTGCGAGGTGGCGGGCATCGACATCAAACATCTGCGGCAAACGGACCTGGCACCCACGAGCTATACGGATGCGATGACGGTGAAGAGCAGCGGCAGGCGCACGTTTTTTCATCAGCTGGGCGCCAACGCGCTGCTGGGGGAGGAGCACTTTGATTTCAGCAGCACACAGGCGAAGATTTTTCACCTCGGCTACCTGATGCTTCTCAGCGAGATGGACCGCCTGCTGGAGGATGGCCGGACGGTGGCGAGCCGGGTGCTGGAGGCGGCACAAGGAGCGGGATTGCTCACGAGCGTTGATTTGGTCAGCTCATCGTGTCCGGAGTTTCGGCAGATCACGGCAGCCGCCCTGCCCTACACCGATTTTCTCATTCTCAATGAGATCGAGGCAGGCAGCGCCACGGGAATGGATTTGAGGAGCGGGTCGGTGGACCTGGGACGTCTGCAGAAGGCGGCGGACATCCTGCTGCAGGGAGGCGTGAAGCGTGAGGTGGTGATCCACTTTGAAGCGGGAGCCTTCGTGGCAGAGAGGAAAGGCGGCGTGCATTTTCATTCGTCGCTGAATTTGCCGCAGGGATTCATCGCCGGAGCGACGGGAGCGGGAGATGCGTTTGCCGCCGGATATCTGCACGGCACGCATGAGGGGTGGCCCATTTCCGAGCGCCTGAAGCTGGCCACGTGCAGCGCGGCGATGTGTCTCACGGACCCAACGCCCTCGCAGGGAGTGAAGCCAGTGGCGGAGTGTCTGGCACTGGTGGAGCGGCTGGGGTATCGGGAGATGGGCTGAGGGGGTGATGCGAGGACGCGCCGACTGCGTGGCGGAATGGCGAGGCAGACGCTGCTGGAGGTCGCGTTGTGAAAAGAAGGCGCTGGGTTGCTTTCCTGTAGGATGCACCCCCGTACCAGGGTGGCCTCGCCGAGGCTCGGGAAACCTTCGCTATGATACGGAAGGCCGTTGGCCTTCAAAGGCAGAGGTGTCAGTCTATTGCGCAAGTCTCAATAAGATCAACGTCGCGCTTGTGAAGAGAAAGATGGGGCGCAGGCATGATGGGGCCTTGGCTGAATGCGGTGCTAAAGCTTTTTTCCGACTGGTTATGACTTGAGACAGAAAGCCGGCTGCTTCAGAATCACAGCGAGATGAAGCGGAGCGTCAGTCACCCTCGGTTTGCCTCATTTCACAAACTGCTTGTCCAGGTACTCTTTTAACATGCCGAAGTACGCGTTCAGGCGTGAGATGCCTCTGACTGTGCCCACGTCGGGAGAGAGCTGGGTGAACTCGGCTGGAATGGCGGCCAGGAGAGGATCGCGCATGGAATAGCTTCCCTCTTTGGCCAGAACCACGTCGAGCATGCAGAGCATGCTGTCCTGGGGGAATTCGGTGAGCGCACTTCGGAGTTCGAGGTTTTTGTAGTCCAGCTTGTTCTGGTTCAGCTTGTCGGCGAGGTAACCGCCCGCCATGACGGGGTCGTGGTAGAGCTTCCAGCCGACACGCTTGACGGCGGTCAAATCTGCGGCGCGGGCTTTGCCGGCGTTGATCATCAGACCCGCGAGAAGGTTGACCGCGCCCAGGTCCTTGGGGCCGTCGGCAAAGGCGCGGGTGCGAAGCTCCTTTTCAAAACGTGACAGCAGCGTGGGCACGTCTGCGAGATGATGTTTGCCCGCCAGATTGATGAGGCGCTCCGCCACCCGCGCACTGGAGGGCAGCTTGCTCTTTTCACCGATGAGCCAGCCGCCTTCCTCCAGTTCTTTCTTGAGCCATTCCGCGTTTACTTCCTCCAGATACGTGCGGGCGTAGAGGTTGAGCTCGGCAAGGCGCTGAGGTTCTGCGGCCAGAACCTTCCTGGCCATCTCCATGTCCCGCTGCAGGAAGGCTTTGTTCACCTCCGAGTTCCACCAGTCGCGGTCCCAAACCGCGGAGAGGGCGATGAGGTCCTCGATCTTCGCGGTCTGCCCCTGCTGCACGGCTTTCAGAAGGTCGGCGCGGCGCTTGAGGGGATTGGCCGGACCGTGCACTTCAAAGATGCCGTAGGCAATACCGGTGGCGTTGTCCTCTGGGCCGGCCTTTTCCCAGTGAGCCACGGCTTCCTTGGCCATGCGGGAGCGAGTCAGGCATTCGGCCTGGAGGGCATTCGGGAGAAATTGCGCGGGGTCAGCGGCCAGGGACCACTTGTAGCGTATTTGCGCCTCCGTGTGATTGCCTGCTCGGTGGAGCCTCTTTGCGAGTTCCAGATTGGTGGCGGGTTCGTCAGGGAGCTTGTCATTGGCGCGCCGGGAGTACTCGAGCGACTTCGCATCATCGAGGCGGAACAAGAACTCGGCGAGCACCATGCAGTCCGCGGCGGTCAGCTCTGCATCTGGCACCGCCTTGATGAAGACTTGCATCGCCTCATCGAATTTATCCTCCATGATCAGCGTGTTTGCCGCGATGGGTGCCAGCTGGTAGTGGGTTTTGCGCGCTTCGCTGACCTGTGCTGTGAAGTCTCCGGCGTGGAGGTGAGCCAAGGCAGCGGGGAACACTGTGGCGAAAACGAACCACCGAAAGGATGAGTCAAATGGCATGGGCATGCCGCCTACTAGCTGACAAACGGCGCGGCCTGTCAACTGCCGTGAGCAGGGCGACATGAGTTCATGCGCTTTCCCGAAGGTTCTCCTCCGACGAGGCTGTTCCAGGCTTGATTATTCGACGTTGGCTGATCAACCTGCCGCCCTGGCTCCGTAGCAGTGTGCCTCTGTCCTCTCTATTCCAACCCGATGAATCCCAAACTGACTCTCCTCGCCGTCGCGCTTGCTTCCACCCTGGCCAATGCCGAAGACAGCCGCCTGCAGCCGCCCAAGGATCTGAACGGCTATTTTCCCTTCAATCCGCCTTCGTCGCTGAGCGAGTGGGATGCGCGCAAGGAGCAGGTGCGGAGGCAGATCCTGGTGGCGGAGGGCCTGTGGCCGATGCCGACGAAGACGCCGCTGAATGCGGTGGTGCATGGCAAGGTGGAGGGCGATGGATTCACGGTGGAGAAGGTTTACTTTGAGAGCGCGCCGGGGTTCTACGTGACGGGCAGCCTGTGGAAGCCGAAGGAGATCAAGGGCAAGGTGCCAGGCGTGATGTTTGCGCACGGCCACTGGAAGGATGCGCGCCTGTCCATGGAAACGGAGGCCAAGGTGCGCGCGGAGATCGCCGCAGGCGGCGAGCGTTTTGAGCAGGGCGGCAAGAGCATCTTCCAGTCGCTTTGCGTGCAGCTGGCGCGCATGGGCTGCATCGTCTGGCAGTGGGACATGCTGAGTGATTCGGACTCGGTGCAGATCCCGCGTGAAGTGGTGCACACCTTTGCCAAGCAGCGGCCGGAGATGAACACGGTGAAGAACTGGGGTCTCTTCAGCCCGCAGGCGGAGGCGCATCTGCAGTCCATCATGGGCCTGCAAACGTGGAACGCAGTGCGCGGGCTGGATTTCCTGCTCTCCATTCCCGAGGTGGACCCTGAACGTACGGCGATCACGGGTGCGAGCGGCGGCGGCACGCAGACGATGCTGCTGGCGGCGATCGATGACCGCATCAAGCTTTCGTTTCCCTGCGTGATGGTGAGCACGGCGATGCAGGGGGGCTGCACCTGCGAGAACACCTCGCTGCTGCGCATTGGCACGGGCAATGTGGAGTTTGCGGGTCTTTTTGCTCCGAAGCCGCAGGGCATGAACACGGCCAACGACTGGACCAAGGAAATGGCCACCAAGGGCTTTCCTGATCTGCAGAAGCTGTACACGACCTTTGGCAAGAAGGACAACGTCTTCCTGCTGCGCGGGGAGCACTTCCCGCACAACTACAACGCGGTGACGCGCTCTGCGTTTTACACGTTCGTGAACAAGCACTTCAAACTGGGCTTCCCTTCTCCGGTGATCGAAAAGGACTACGAGCCGCTGACGAAGGAGCAGCTCACGGTGTGGGACGACAAGCACCCTGCCCCCAAGGCGGCGGATCCTGAATTTGAACGCAAGCTGCTGACCTACCTGACGGACGACGCTGAAAAGCAGCTGAGCAAGGCTGACCCCAAGGTGCTGCAGCAGGGCGTGGAGGCGATCATCGGCCGCAGCTATGACAAGGCGGGCGAGGTGGAATGGACGCTGAAGGACAAGCAGGATCAGGGCGATCACCTGGCCATGAGCGGCACCTTGACCAACAAGACCTACCAGGAGGAGCTGGCAGTGTCCTGGCTCTATCCCAAGCAGTGGAACGGGCGCGTGGTGATCTGGCTGGATGACGCGGGCAAGTCTGGACTGGCGGGCAGCAAAGAGGTGAAGGAACTGGTGGCTGGCGGCTCGGCGGTGCTGGGAGTGGACCTGCTTTTCCAAGGCAATGCGGAAGGCAAGCAGAACCGGGTGGTGGCCAATCCGCGTGAGTTTGCCGGCTACACCTACGGCTACAACAACGCACTCTACGCCCAGCGCGTGCATGATGTGCTGACGCTGACGACCTTCCTGCGCAACACCAAGGTGGGAAGCCACCCAAGCCCGAAGACGGTGTGCCTGGCGGCCTTTGGAGAGCAGACCGGCCCCATCGCCGCAGCGGCACGTGCCTTGGCTGGCAGTGCGATCGACCGCGCCGCGGTCGACACGCACGGTTTCCGCTTTGGCAAGCTGCTGGACTATCGCGATCCGATGTTCCTGCCGGGTGGTGCTAAATACCAGGATCTGCCGGGCATGATCGCTCTTCAGGCAAATCTGCCGCAGTGGGTGAAAGGCGAAGGCAAGGAGCCTGCAGGCACGGCGGTGAAATGGCTGCTGGAGTAGCGAGAGCAGCAGTCATCCATTTGTCTCAACGACAGGAATTCGACGCAGCCCTTTCGGCCGCGTCGTTTGCTTTGGGCCCTGCATGAATCCTCGTTGTCCCAGACGGGACCGCCATGCGGATGGTCAGGGGCTTGCGGCGATGGCGGCATTGTAATTGGCAAGAGCGCGGAAGTATTCGAACTGGGCCTCCACTTCGAGGACCTTGGCGTCGAAATTAGCCTGCTCACGGATTTGCAGGGCCAGCAAGTCGGTGGCTCCCTGCTTGAGGCGCTCAGCTTCGGCGCCGGCCAGCTGCTGGGAAAGGTCCACATTTCGGCGAGTCTGGCGCAGAACCTCATTGGCGGCCAGCAGGGCGCTGTGGGAGTCGCGCACATCCGCTGTGATGCGCTGCCTTGCGAAAAGCATCTCCTGATCGAGCCGGTCGATCTGGGCCTGGGCCACATCGAGGCGGCCCTTGGCTTCACGGCGTTGGAGCGGGACTTTGAACTCGACCTTGGCCTCCATCTCGGTGCGTTCGACATCGCGCGGCGTCCGGCCATTGAGGCCCTGCGCGGCCTGCACGCCGACTTCCAGGCTGGGCAGCAGGTTGTTTTTGGCGAGGCGGCGGTCGATGTCCGCCTTTTCGAGGGTGAGTTCGATACGGCGTATCTCGGGGCGGAAGATGCGGGCCTTGGCGATGTCCACGGTGAGCTGTGAGTCCGAAGGAGAGGAGTGCTTGGGAAACGACGAGGGCAGGCGTGTGCGTGCGGCGAGGATGGGTTCCGCGCTGCGACGGTCGCGATAGAAGAGAGAGAGCTCGATGGTGGCGGCCTGCAGACGGCGCCGCGCCTGGACGACGGCGATCTCGCGGCTGACGACGAGGCGCTGATTGTCCACCTGCACAATCGGGGCCGAAGCACCTGTTTTCACTTGTTCGGCGATGCCGGAGTCTCGCTCTTTGGCAACGCGCAGAAGCTCTTCGCTGAGGCTCAGGCGCATCCCTGCGGAGAGCCAGCCGTAGTAGGCGATGGAGGCGGCGCGGACAAAGTCCAGGTATTGGCGGAAGATGATTGGATCAGCCAGCTCCTGGTCGATCTTAGCCTGCCAAAGAGTGGCACGTCTGCGGTCGATGGTGCCATCTCTCAGAAGAGGGATGCGAAAGCCGAGAACGCCTTCGCCATCGGTGCTGGTGCGATCCTTGTTGTAGTTGGGAAGGAATCCGCTGCTGAGGCGATAGCCGCCGTAGACGCTGCCGCCCCAGTTGGAAAACGGCTGCTCCAGCATGGTGTAGGCCGTCTGGCCGTCATAATATCCGGCGGGTGCAAAGGCGCCTCCGGCGCTGAGGTTGAGGTCAAAGGCCCCCATGGCCTGTCGGGCGCGGCCGTTGGCGATGTCCTGCTCGATCATGGCAGCCAGGTAGGGCGGATACTGGGTCTTCACGCTTTGCAGGACGTCGGCAAGAAGCAGCGGGCGGCTTTTCTCCTTCTCCTCCGGCGCGGCCTCGAGACTGGCAAAGGGCAGCACCAGGGCCACCATGGCGGCACGGCAGCGGCGCACGGAGGGTGAGGCGAAGGCGATGGTCTTTCGGGCGGTGGGCGTGTTTATTTTCATCTTCAAAATGGAGTGCCTGTTCAGTGTGGTAGGAAATGTCACTTTTTGGTGGGGTCCAGGCTGCCTTCCGCGCTGGAGTTCACGGCGGGAAATCCATTGATCTGCCGCCACAGCTCAAACCAGAGCGGCACTTCATCCAGCAGGAACCAGGCGTTGGCGCGGGTGCCCTGACGCAGCCAGCGCTCGCGGTCCGGCCAGCCGACGGTGACAGGCCCCCGGCCGTCGCCACGGTCCACGACGTCATCCGCGGGGCCGATGAGCACGCGGAAGCGCCCCTGCCCGTCATCGCTTGCATCGATGAAGACCACCTCGCCGCCGAAAGTGCCGATGGCGAGCTGCGGCCAGCCGATGGCCTGCACGGCAGGCCAGCCCTCGAAGGCGAGGCGCACCGGGCTGCCCGGAGTGACGACGCCGTTCTCCTCCTTGCGCGCGTGGATGAGCGGCATGTCATTGCCATCGACCCAGACTTCGACGTTGCGGCTGTCGCTTTCAGGAATGATCACGCAGATGAGCGAGCCGGGGCGCAGGTAGGTGCCATCGGTGACAGAGACCTGAAGGACGACGCCGTCGCGCGGAGCCTCCACGATCTGGCGCAGGTTCTGATTGATCTGGACATCGATGGCGGAGAGATCGCGCTCGGCGGTGGCGACTTCACCGAGGGCGCTGCCTTTGGAAGCGTGGATGGAGGCGATGAGGGCGTCCATGTCATTGCCGGTGCGCTTGAGGGCGGCCTCGGCGGATTTGAGATCGGCGGCGGTGGCATCCCGCTGGAGGGTGGCCAGTTCCAGATTGCGCTGGGATTCGAGCTGCTTGTTGAAGAGATCCAGCGTGCGTTTGTGATTGAGCTGTGCCGTTTCGGCGGCGATTTTGGCCCCAGCCACACGCTGCTGTGCGCCATCGATGGCCTGAGCTTTGGCCAGTTCCTGCTGGGTGATCTGTGCGGTGAGAGACTCCACACGACCCTGGGCAAAATCACGGCGGCTCTCGATCGCCTCGCGCTGGGCACGGAGATTGTTCAGAAGGTTGGGGTCATTGTCCTGAATTTCGATGACAAGCTCGCCTTTTTTGACGCGCTGGCCTTCGGTGATGTGAAGGTTGCGCACGCGGCCGGAGACCTGGGCCTCCACATTCACCCGGCGGTCCAAGGGATTGAAAGCAATGACCCGCCCGGTGCCAGCGACGAACTGGCGCCAGGGCAGAAACATGAGGGCGATGGCCAGCACGGCAAAGCCCCCCAGCAGCAGATGGCTGAAGATGCGAGTGAAGCGCGCGGGGGTGGCGAGACTGAGCGCGGGCAGCGGGGGGGCGGAGCAAGCGTGGGGAGCGGATGTTGTAATCGGCGTCATGGGCAGGTGCGGGGCGCTTGGATCGAGGACGAGTTCGAGTAGGAGGACGATGCTGAGACTAAGCGGCGGTGGTTTGCGGGGTGGTGCCATCGGTCATCCGGCAGGGAGACAACTCGATGATCTGGTCGCAGCGGCTGCTGACCTGGGAATCGCGGGTGGTGACAATGACGGTCCAGGGAGCCGATTTGCCCAGGATTGCGGCGGAGAGCGGGGCAAAGGAGGCGTCGTCCATGTTGTCGAGCAATTCATCGATCAGCAGGAGGCGGGGGCGCTGCGCCAAGGCGCGGGCAAGGAGAAGACGCATGCGCTGATTTCCAGAGAGGGGTGCGCCGCCGATCTGGAGCCGCAGGTTCAGTCCTTCCGGCCGGGCCAGAAGCTCCTCCAGGAGGCCGACCTGTTTCAGCGCGGCGCGAATTTCATCCATGCCGATGTCGCTGCGCCCGAGGCGCAAATTTTCCACGACGGTGGCGTCCATGATTTCATCCCGGCGGAGCAGCTGGGTGCTTTCCCGCAGGGCTTCGAGATCCCAGCTGCGGAGATCCACGCCATCGACGGTGACGTAGCCGGCCGTGGGAGTCCGGAGGCCAAAGAGAATGTCCAGCAAGGAGCTGGCACCCGCGCCATGAGGGCCCACGATCGCGGCGCTGGCACCGGCAGGGATGGTGAAGCTGCGCCAGCTGAAGAGCGGCATGGTGGGGATGTGCGCAAAGGACATCTGGCTGGCGACCACCTCGGCGCCGCTGCCATGCACCCGCGGGCGTTCACCGCCTTCGCGCTCGGTTTCGAGATCGAAGACATGGCCGAGCTTGTCCATGGCGGCCATGGCGTCATACCAGGCCTCGAGTTTTTTGCCCAGCTTGGAGAGGGAGGCAACGATGCCGCTCATGATGATCTCGCTGGCGACGAGCTGACCGAGGGTGATCTGCTGGCTGATAACGAGGTAGCCACCCACCACAAGCAGGGCGGCGGAAGCCACCACCTGAAGCGTGAGCAGGGCTGCTATCTGGCGCATGAGCACGCGAAAGTGCCTGCTGCGGGCCATCACGTAACCGGTGCTGAGCTCGTTCGCACGCTCATGCGCCATGCGGCTGCCGCCGGGGCCTTTAAAGAGAAAGGGGAAATGAGCGACTTCCTCAAACCAGTTCACCAGATCGTATTTCATCCGGGACTCCTCGATGCTGGTGTCCACCGCGCCGCGCCCCAGCAGCCAGAGGCTGAGGATGATGAGGATGAGCAGCACTGCGGCGAAGAGGAGAAGCAGGGGGTGGTAAAGCGAAAGAAGCAGCATGCCGATGAGCCCGCCGAAGACGAGGTTTACCCCATCGAGAAGAAGCAAGGCTGTGGATTTCTGGGCGGTGACCACATCCAGAAAGCGGTTTACCATTTCCGGAGCGTGGACTTCATCGTGCACCTGGGCCTTCACACGCGGCAGGCGGTGGGCCAGGTCTGAAGCGGCACGCACAAAGATGCGACGCTGAATCATGTCTGATACATAGAACTGAAAAGCGCTGATGACAGCTTGAAGCCCCAGGCACCCGAAGAGCGCCAGAGACACAATGACCAGAGCCTGCAGGTAGGGGCGGGCCTGGCCGCCAAATGCGAGATTGCTCACAATGGCGTCCACCGCCAGGGGCACGGCGAGGTAGAGGACCGCTGAAATGACTGAGAACATCAGCAGCGTGCGGACCTCCTGCTTCTCCGCCAGAAGCAGGCCAATGAAGCGCCGGGCGGGACTCAGGCCGACGTGCTCATGAGCCACGTCATGCCCGTGCTGTGACGCGGTGCTGATCTCCGATGCGGCACGGTCTGGGTGGACGATGCCGGCCTCCACCACATCATGAACGCTCGTGACTCCCACGAGGCGTGCGAGAGCCTGGCGTGTGACACTGATGCGGTGGGTCGGATGCTCCCCATCGGCCATGCGGAGTTTGAACCAGCCTGCGTAGGTGATGACGAGCCAGCGGCTTTCCGCCGTGCTCCAGATGACCACCGGTGAGTCCGCATGAGCCTGCCACAGGGCATCGCTCAAGGGGAGGCGTGCAGGAGAAATGCGCATGCCAGCGCCTGCAGCGGCGGCGCTGAGCTGCGCGAAAGGATCTGTCTCCGTCTGCGTAGCCTGAAGGATGGCCGTGCGGGCACGCTCAGGGCTTACATCCGTGCCGAGGATGGCCGAGAGCTGCAGCAGAGTACTGGGGGAGAGGTTGGGCGTATAAAGAGTGGAAGGTGTCAAAATAGGCAAAAGTCGGATCGTTTACGTCTCTCTAGCCCGGATGGAGGCACCGTTGAACTGCAAAAAGTTGGGGTGATTATAACACCTGCTTTTCTCTTTATAATCTGCCGTCAGTCCTTTACTCCAAACAGGAGGTTCAGAGGTTGAATGACCGCGGGAACATTAAGGTCTTGTAAGGTATGTGTCCCGGTGTGGCGGCATGGAGACAACCACGCGCTATTCGCGGGGCGGGTGATTGATGTGCTGACAATAAAAAACCGCAGCTTGGAACCTCAAACGAGACCAATAGACCGGGCGGCCTGTGCGTTTGAAGCATCAATGAAAGCCTGCTTACTCCTTCTGTATTCAGCTGCCAGCCTTGCCGCTGCACAACTTCCCGAATCGTCGGTGATCGTTGGCGACGTCGTCGGCACCGATAACCGGCCCGTGGCTGGAGCCATTATTCATCCCTGGAGCGAGCCCTCCCGCGCTGTGCGCTCGGATGCCAAGGGGCATTTCGAATTCGTCCTCGGCTCGCCCAGCATACGCTACGCAGAACTCCTCGCCCGCAGCGAAGATGGCACCGTGCAAGGCACCTGGGTGTGCAATGACGCCGACCAGCGAACGCTCAAACATCGCGAAATGGTACGCATCACTCTGCGCCCGTGCGTTTCCGTCCAAATCACCGTCAAGGACAGCAAGGGCGATCCTGTGCCGCAGGCAGAGGTTGGCGTGGAGGCTTACCATGCCTTCATTGCCACCACGACGACGGGTGTTGATGGTCGTGCGCGTATCAGTCTTCCATCTGACATCCACGTTCGCCAAATCATGGCAGTCAAAGCTGGCCTCGGGTTGGACTACTATGATAACGCCAGTTCGCAGAAGTGGTTGGATGCAAATCCCACGCCCCCGGAAGTTGCCTTGCAACTGCGCCGCAGTAAACCGTGCCGGATTAAAGCCTGCGACCGCCAGGGCAATCCCGTCGCAGGCGTCGCCTTTTGCCCATGGACCATCCACCTTTTCGACCGCTCCCAATATATAAACGTCAGTGGCGCCCCTCATGCGCTGGGCTTGGAACGCGTGACCGACGCAAAGGGCGTCGCCATCTTTGACTATCTGCCTGAGGACGTCAAAGAGAGCATCCCCCTTCTGTGCGCGTCGAAAGAGTGGCACCAGCCCGAGCAAGTGGTTTGGGGGCCCGACGCACACCGCGATGATCCGATGCCAGAGCTGAAGACCTCCGTATTCAAAATGGTCGAGGCACGCGGAACCGTTTTCCTCCCCGATGGCAAACCAGCCAGCGGCATCCTCCTGCAAGCGGAGGGACGCGGCAAGACCAACGATTATTGCCGTGTACTCACGGGCACCGGAGCTGATGGCGGCTTTCGTTTTTTGCTTTCTCCCGAGCAAAGCTACCTCATTGCCGTCACTGACATGGACCTGGCAGCCCCCAGCATCAGCGGCCTCATCATGCATGAAAATGAACCGCGGGAAAATATCCAAATCTTCTTGAACGAAGGCACGCTCGTCACCGGCATCGTCACCCACTCAACGACGGGCAAGCCGCTTGCAGGTGCCACCATCACCTTCATTGAACATGGTGCTCGCATTGATGAGGCCAGCCTGCGCCTTAACTCCAGCTCTCCGGTAGAAGACAAGGAGGAGGCTCTCGTGCGCTGGGCGACCACCGATGCTCAAGGCTACTATGAGATGCGGGTCGGCAAGGGACGCTTCACGGTGACTGCCAACCATCGAAACGACAAAGACCTCACGGTGAGCGACGAGACCCTCATCAATCTCGATTTCAAAGCAGCGCCGATGGAGTAGCTCAGATGCGGTGATTTGATATCATCCCGATTCCGTGTTCCTGCCGGGGATGATCAGTCGTGGCTGCTGGAGCAGCCGAGCATCAAATCCAGTCCACGCGGAGAAACTGCGGTGGCGGGCCATTCCAGACAGGGGGCTGCGCTTCGGCATCCGCTGATTGTGCATGATGGGCGCAGATCGCCAGCTGGTCAATCTGAGCCCAGCTGCCGGGAGCCGAGCCGTCACGCGCGGTGAAATCCTTCAATTCAAGCACGAGAGTCTGAGCCTCTTCGGCACCGGCGATCTCGCGCCTGCATGCAAAAGTTTTGCGCGGACCACGATAGCTGCGCCATTCGTTTTCCTCGATGACGAAAGCCATGCGGTTGGTGCGGGGCATTTTGAGGGTGATGGCGAGCTTTGCGCCCTCGGGGCCGCGCCAGAGGGGATCGGTGACTTTGCGCGTCCACAACTGCTGATGCGCGTTGTTGCCCTGATTGAGCACATACCAGTCGCGCAGGCCGTGGGTGAAGTCATCGATGAGGCGGCTGATTTCAGCTTTGAGCGGAACCTGTGCCTTTTGCAGTTCTTGCGCACTGCGGGTGTGCAGCAGGGTGCTGATGCAGACCTCCGTGACAGGCGCGCCGTAGCCGCCGAGCACGGAGAGCGAGACCGGCTGCGGCAGGGTGAAATAGACATTGGCGAAGGCATGCAGGGCGGATTCGCGCGTGTGCAGGGCCAGTTCAGCCGTGAACCCGCCGCCCACCTGGGGGCAGACCTCTGCGCTGCGCCAGAAGCGGGCGCGGGGATCATCATCGGTGGAGTAAAAGATCTCGCAGCGGGCCACCGGCCACGGGTGCGCTGCGGGCGAAACTTGGAAGGCGGGCGCTGGCGAGAGCGTGAGCAGGCTCTGGGGCGTGTCGGGCAGCGGAGTGCCGTTCTTGAGATGCTGGTCAAACCAGAGTGGCATGGTGACGGCCACCGCCGGGCTGAGGCGATGGTTCAGATGCGGCGACCAGCTGTAGCGCGTGGGCTGCGGAATGAGGGCATTGGTGCGGTAGACGTCGTCCATCCATCCGTGGAAATCATTGGTGCCGCTGCGGTGCAGGACTGGGCAGCCGATGCGCGGTGCATAGCTTTCGAAACTGAGTGTTTTGCGGAAAACCTCCACATCTCCCTTCACGACATCCTGGGGACTTGCTTTGAAGCTGCCAAAGACGTGCTCCTGCCAGCGCCAGCCCTGACCGCCCACGCCAGGAACGGCGGCCTTCACGCGCGCGTCCGTGCCAGCAACATACATGGTGAGGTTTCCGCCCATGGAGTAGCCATGGACGCCAAGGCGTGAAGCATCCACCCCAGGCTGCTGCTCCAGGAAGGTCAGGCCGCGGCGGCAGCCGAGTGCCAGAAGATACCAGTTGTTGTTTTTCGGGTGCTCGCGGTCTTCAAAGAACTGCCTGGGGCCGGGAAGCATGGAGGCATATCCCTGGACGTTAAGCTGGCTGGGGTCCACGGCGCCCCAGTCGGTGTTGGGATCCTGAGGCTGGGATTTCTCGCAGAAATTGAAGGGGGCTTTTCCCGTGCCGCTGCCGCCCCAGTTGACGGAAAGCGCCGCGTATCCGCGGGAGACGAGCAGCTTCACCTCCGCCACGGAGCCGCGCTGGCCGCCGCCGTGAATGTGCATGACGGCGGGCACGCTTCCCTGCGCCTGCTGCGGAAAGCCATGCACGGCGGCCATGAATGCCTTCTTTCCTTTGAAGGTGCCGATGAGGTAGCGGACGAGGCGCAGGACGGCACCATCCTCCGTCCATTCGCGGATGACTTCGGTCTCCAGCGGGTCTTTGCGCGGATCGAAGTCCGCCCAGAGCTCCGCCACGGATTGAGGCATCGGGACTGACTCTGCACTCGAGGGAATGGTCCAAACTGGAAATGCAGCGGCGGCGCTGGAGACAAGAAAGCGGCGGCGGCTGGACATAAGGTGACCGGTATTCATTCAGAGTTGATTCAATCGATTTACGATATGCCTCGGAGACTGGCGCAAATCCATGACAGCGCCAACCAGGACCCGAGTGCCAGTGATAGAATAGAAAACGCCAAAATGAGTGCGTGTGACCACCAGTCGACGAATCTTGTTTTTGTGGTGCATCGGACCGGCCTCAGGAAACAGACGGAGGATGCCGAGCGCCTGATCAACGCGCAGGTACGTCTGCTCTCCTTGCACAGCGTAGATGCTCAAAAGATCGCTTTGAGCGCCTTGGAGCAGCACAATTTCATTGCTGCTCACGGCAGGCTGAATTTACGCTTAAATTCTTCCAGGGTCAGCGCAGAGCTTGGATCTCGCTCATAGTCGGCGAAACGCCGCTCGACCTCGTCGAGGATCACCTTCTGGGTCGGCAGTTCATTTTGACGCGCGGACACTTCATCCCAAAGCTCCACGGCAAGGTCAAACTTCTCTTCAATGCTGAGTCCGGCGATGGCTGGAAGTTTCTCGGCGATCATACTTCTGCATGATGCCATGAAAAGAAAGGGACGACAACACGGATGTTGTCGTCCCCTGAGCCTGTCGGAATCTGAAGGCGAAAGGCCTCAAACCTCCACGCAATGCACCTTGCTGATGCCCTGGATCTTCTCCAGTTCAGCGATGACTTCCGCGCCCGGGGTGGAGTCGAGCGTGAGGAGGGTGAGGGCCTTGCCAGATTCTTTGTCGCGGCTGAGGCTCATGTCGGCGATGTTCACCTGGTTCTTGCCCAGAGTGGCGCTGTAGGCGGCGATCATTCCCGGGCGGTCGATGTTCTCAATGAACAGCAGCGTGCCCTGCGGGCGGGCCTCGATGCGGTGGCTGTTGACGCGGACGATGCGGGGCTCTCCGGCGAAGAAGGTGCCGGCGATGCTGGAGCTCTCGTTGCTGTCGTTGCGGGCGATCACCTCGATGAGATCGGTGAATTCGCTTGGGTCGGTGAGGCGGCTTTCGGTAAAGCGCAGTCCGAGATTTTCAGCCACGCCGTTGGCGTTGATGTAGTTCACCTGCTCAGCGCCGACGGCGCGTTCGAGGAAGCCCTTGAGCACGGCGCGGGAGATAAGGGTGGTGTCGCCGCTGCCGACCTTGCCGCTGTAGTTGATGCGGACGACGTTGGCGCGTGAAGGGGCAAACTGGGAAACGAGGCGGCCGAGGAGCTCGCCAAACTTGAGGAAAGGACCGATTTCTGCGAGCACCTTGGGATCCACATTCGGCATGTTGACCGCGTTGACGACGGTGCCTTGGAGAAGGTGAGCCTTGATGACTTCGGCGATTTCAATGCCGACGTTTTCCTGGGCCTCTTCGGTGGAGGCACCGAGGTGGGGGGTGAAGACGGTGTTCGGAGCGCTGAGAAGCGGGTAGTCGGCGGGCGGGGGCTCCACTTCGAAGACGTCCAGCGCGGCACCGGCAATGGTGCCATCCGTGAGGGCCTGGGCCAGCGCGGCGTCGTCGATGAGGCCACCGCGGGCGCAGTTGATGATGCGGCAGGTTTTCTTGAGGGTGCCGAGGCGCTTGGCATTGATCATGTGCTTCGTCTCAGGCGTCAGCGGCATGTGCATGGTGATGTAGTCGGCCTGCACGATGGCGGCATCGAGGTCTTCGCACAGCGTCACGCCAAGGCTTTCCGCACGATTTTTGGAAAGGTAGGGGTCGTAGGCCACCACGCTCATGCCGAAAGCCTGGGCGCGCTTGGCAAATTCCGCACCGATGCGGCCCATGCCGAGCACGACGAGGGTCTTGCCATAGACTTCGGTGCCCTTGAATTTGGCGCGGTCCCACTTGCCGCCGACGATGGTGGCGTGGGCCTGGGGTGTCTTGCGGGAGAGGGCCATCATGAGGGTGAAGGCCTGCTCGGCGGTGGAAATGGTGTTGCCGCCGGGGGTGTTCATGACCACCACGCCGCGCTTGGAGGCCACGGGCACATCAATATTGTCCACGCCGACGCCAGCGCGCCCGACGACCTTGAGATTGGGTGCGGCATCGATCACCTTGGCGGTCACCTTGGCACCGCTGCGGACGATGATGGCATGGGCGTTGCGGGAGGCCTCGATCATCGCGTCCTCGGCCTTGAGATTCATGTTGACCTCGACAGAGAAAGACGGCTCCGCCTTGAGCAGGTCGATGCCTTTGCTCGAAATAGGGTCGTTGTTGCCGGCGATGAGGATGTTGAACTTGGACATGGGGGTTGTTTTGGGGAAAGGGGGCGCAGACTAGCCACCTTTATCGTGCGCTCAAGGAACAATGCGTGCTGGACAGACGTCCGGCGGAGCGTTCATATAGGAAGTATGTTTGCAGGAACTACGTCTACCACAGCAACACTCGCTTTGATCGGGCCTTTCCCGCTGGAAGAATTTGCCCCTGTGGCCGCCGCCGCACTCCTGCTGCCCCCGCTGGTCGTGTGGCTGGTGATGAGGGGCAAGCTCAAGCGCCTGCAGGCTGAATCCGCCGCGACTCTGGACAGGCAGCGCAGTGAGGCCGAAGCAGTGCTGCAGGCCGAACGTGCGGAAGCCTCCAAAGTGGCCGCGGAAGCCCGGAAAGCGAGCGTGGAGGCGGCAGCAAGCTTCACCGACCTGCAGCAGCGCTTCAACACCCACCGCGAAGTTTCCGAGCGCAGGTCCAATGACGCCTCCCAGCAGATCACCCGGCTGGAGGCGGAACTGGCGTCCACGCGTGAAATCGCCGCCCAACTGGTACCCACGCAGTCGCGCATCAAGGATCTCGAAACCGCGCTCGCTGCCGAACAGGGCCGGGTGAAGGCCCAGGAGCAGGCCATCGAGGCCACCAACGCCCGGGCCGCTGATTTCGAGAAACGCATGCTCGAAGCCAAGGACATGGTGCTGAAGCAAAAGATGGAGATGCAGGACACCGCCTTTGAGCTGAAAAAGATCCGGGATGAACAGGCCGCCTACGCTGCTGCTGGCGGGCCGGAAGCCGAACTGGCGAAGGCACGTGAGGCCACCCACCAGGCCGAAACGAAAGTCGCGAACCTGCAGCGCGCCCTCAAGGCGGCGGAGGCGCGCACCGAAATGGTGCAAAAGGAATTCATGAATGCCGTCGGTCTCGCCACCGCGCCGTCTCCCGGAGCGCCTGCGGCTACGAGCGACAAAAAACTGCGCGACATGGAGGAGAAACTCACCCACGTGGAGGCGGACTCGCGCAAACGTGCGCGGGAAGACGGCTACAAAATCGCCGAACTCGAGTACCGCCTCAGCGAGGCCCTGGAAGCCGCCAAAACGGCCAAGGCTGCCCTGGCAAAACCTGAGCCAGAGCCTGCGCCTGAGCCCCCTGCACCGACACCTGAGGTAGCGCCAGCGCCTGCACCAGAGTTCGTTGCTGAGACGGCTCCGCCAGCAGCTCCAGAACAGCCCCCGACTGAACCGGTGGTCGCAGCACCCACGGCTGAGCAAGCACCGCAGGAAAGGCCCGAAGAGGAGGCTGTGGTTTCAGCATTACCCGAGGGTCCGGTGGAAACAGTGGCAGCCGTCGCGGAGCCATCCGAACCGGCACCTCCTGCTGAGGCGCCAGCCATCTTTGCGCCGCTGCCGCAGGTGGCTGAAGCACCTGCACCCCCGGTTCTTCGTGAAGAACCGGCCGTCACCGGCACCCCGGAACTTCCTCTGCTGTCCTAGCGCCAGACATCTGCGAGTCAGTTGACGAGTTTGGGTAATTTTTCGCCCTTCAGCCGCGTTCTTTTTGTTTCATGAAACTCTCCTTTGCTTTCCTCACGCTTCTTTCTGTCTCAACGCTGTCCGCTGCGGACTGGTCCCGCTTCCGTGGTCCGAACGGCACCGGAATCGCCGAAACCACGGGCCTGCCTGCGGTGGTCGATGACAGCACCACCCTGTGGAAGGTTGGTGTGGGCAAGGGCTGGTCTTCGCCCGTGCTCTGGAAAAACGAGGTCATCGTCACGGCCGAAACGGGGGCCAATCGTCGTGCGGTCATCTGCCTTTCGGCCAAGGATGGCAAGGAACTCTGGAGGCATGAGGAGGAGTTCGTCGCGCACCCCATTCATAAAACGTACAACACCTACGCCAGCAGCTCCGCCTTTGCGGATGCGGAGCGCATTTACATCAACTGGAGCAGCGGCACCAACATCCAGGCTCTGGCCCTGGATCACGCGGGCAACGTGGTCTGGCGCAACGATCACGTGGCCGACTACATCCACGAACACGGCACAGGGATCTCGCCGATCGTTGTGGATGGCCTCATGATCGTGCGCAGCGAATTCGACTGGCAGCGCGACGGCAAGGTGTACACGGAAGTTCCCGAACAGCAGAAATGGAAGAGCTGCATCGTGGCGCTGGACGCCAAAACGGGCAAGCAGGCCTGGAAGCTGGACATCCCGAACTGCCTCAACACTTTCTCCACTCCAGTGGTGCATGAATTGAAGGGCGGCGCCAAGGAGCTGATCTGCGCTGACACGGGCAGCGGCGTCATGGGCATCGACCTGAAAACCGGCAAGATCAACTGGCAGCACAATCCCGGCTACAAGCAGCGCAGTCTGGGCTCCGGCGTGCTGAGCGACGACTTTTACTTCTGCACCTTCGGCACCGGCGGTGGCGTGAAGGAGATCGCTGCGCTCGACTTGAAAAGCGGCAAGCCTGTGTCCGTGCCCTTCGACATTCCCAAGGGGCTGCCCTACGTCCCCTCCCCTCTCGTCATTGGCGACAAAATGTATCTTCTCGGCGACGGCGGCATCCTGCGCTGCGTGGAGTTCAAGACGGGCAAAGTCATCTATGAAGAGCGCGTCGAAGGCACCGCGGGCAGCGCCAAGTTTTTCAGCAGCCCGGTGGCTGGCGACGGCAAAATCTTCTGCGCCAGCCAGCAGGGCGATCTCATCGTGATCAAAGCGGGGCCGCAATTTGAAAAGCTCGCCGCCAGCAAGCTCGATGGCCCGGTCAATTCGGTGCCTGCGATTGGTGACAAGCGCATCTACGTCCGCACGGCGAACTCGCTCTACTGCATCGGCGCCAAAGGCCAGCCGGTGCCGTGAGGGCTTTGGTGGCTAGAATGCCGCTAAGAGAGTCGAAATTTGGGGGCCGCACTTTGGAAGTGCGGCCCTTTTTGCGCAGACACGGCGTGATTAGAGCAAGTCCCGCATCGACAAAAGGCAGGACGCAAGGCGGTTCACGTTCGCCTTCAGGGCGCCGTGCTCGCTTTCTCAACAGAGGCCGATCCATCGCTGCGGGCCACGATCTTCATTTTGCTGCGATCCGGCTGTTTGGAGATCAGGACGATGGTGCTGGAGTCTGTGTCTTTGACCCCGTTTCCACGGTATTCCCATCCCTGGCCGGGGACGTCCATGGCGGCCGGGAACTCCAGAAGCCTGCGGTCCGTCACATATTGTTCTTCGTACAAACTTTCGAGCGTCGGCGGGAAACTGCCGTCGTGGTCCGCCGAATACTGCCTCATGGCGAGAACGAGCTGCCTGGCATTGTTCACCGCCTTCATCTGGTTTCCTTTTGACTGGACAGAGGTGAAGGCCGGCACTGCCAGCGAAGCAAGGATGGCGATGAAGGTGAGGCCAAAGCCCAGGTAGCCCATGACGAGTCCGGCGATGGCCATGCCACGGCCTTTAAGTGCGCCGTTGGATTTGTTGATCTTCGAGAGGCCGATGTGGCCAAGGATCACAGCGGGCAGGCCGGCCAGCCCAAAGGTCAGGAACACCAGGATGCCAAAAACCAGACTTGCGATCGCCAGGCCGGAGGTGCCCTGCGGAGCCACAGCCATGGCCGGCTGCCCGCCAGGGCTTACGAACACCCCGGAGCCGGACGGAACCGCCTGCGGCTGTGGCGGGGGGATCAGCTTTGACAGCGGCTCCCACTCCGCCAGGCCCTCATGCCAGCCCAGGTCGTTGGGTTTAAGTTCTCCCGCAATCAAGAGGCGCAGCACTTCCTCTTTTTCCAGAGGGCCAATCTTTATTCCGTTTTGAGCGACGTGATATTGCATGGGGGTAAGCAGGGTAAATTCGGAGCCGGGCGAGCTAAACAAAACAAGGGATGCGGCACAACCCTTAAATCACGACGGATGCCATCAATCCCGCTCATGCCAGCCATGAGGAAATTCCCCTTTGCCAAGCCGGAGGGGGCGGCTATGTCTCCCACCCCTAAATATGAGCAAAAAAAGTGACTTCGGATTGATCGGCCTCGCTGTGATGGGCCAGAACCTCGTTCTCAACGTGGAAAGCCGCGGCTTCCAGGTGAGCGTCTTTAACCGCACCACCAGCGTGACGGATGAATTTGTGGCCAAGCACCCCGGCAAGGCCCTCGTCGGCTGCCATACCCTGGAGGAGTTCGTCCAGAGCCTCGCCCTGCCGCGCAAGATTCACATCATGGTGAAGTCCACCGCCGTGAAGGATACCGACCGCGACGCCGTGGACGCCGTGATCGAGCAGCTCATCCCCCTCCTGGACAAGGACGACATCATCATCGACGGCGGCAACAGCTTCTACCAGACCACCGAGCGCCGCGATGCCTACCTCACGGAAAAAGGCCTGCGCTTCATCGGCGCTGGCGTCTCCGGCGGTGAAGAAGGCGCCCGCAAAGGCCCCTCCATCATGCCCGGCGGCCCTGCTTCCACCTGGGAAGTCATGAAGCCCATCTTTGAATCCATCGCCGCCAAGGTGGACGGAGAGCCCTGCGTCATCCACATCGGCCCCGGCGGTGCCGGCCACTATGTGAAGATGATCCACAACGGCATCGAATACGGCGACATGCAGCTCATCTGCGAAGCCTACAACATCTTCAAGAACGCCGGATTCACCACCGACGAGATGGCCGCCATCTTCAATGAGTGGAACGAAGGCGACCTCCTGAGCTACCTCATCCAGATCTCCGGCAAGGCTCTGGAGCAGAAGGATCCGGAAACCGGCAAGCCCATCGTCGAGCTCATCGTGGACAAGGCCGGCCAGAAAGGCACCGGCCAGTGGACGCTGCTCAACGCCGCTGAAAACGCCGTCGTCATCAGCACCATCAATGCCGCCGTGGAGGCCCGCATCCTTTCCTCCCAGAAGAAGCAGCGCGTCGCCGCCAGCACCCAGCTTACCGGCCCGACCGTGAACATCACCACGGACAAAGCCGAACTGGTGAAGAAAGTGCACGACGCCCTCTACGCCTCCAAGATCATCTCCTACGCTCAGGGCCTGGACCTCATCCAGACGACGGGAGCGAAGAAGAACTGGAACCTCGACCTCGGCCGCATCGCCGCCATCTGGCGCGGCGGTTGCATCATCCGTGCAAAGTTCCTCAACCGCATCACCGACGCCTACCGCACCAACGCCAGCCTCGCCAACCTCATGCTCGACCCGTTCTTCAAAGATGTGCTCAGCAAGACCCAGCAGAACTGGCGCGAAGTGGTCAGCATCGCCACCCTGAACGGCATCCCCGTCCCTGCCTTCTCCGCTTCCCTCGGCTACTACGACAGCTACCGCGCCGCCCGCCTGCCAGCCAACCTGCTGCAGGCCCAGCGCGACTTCTTCGGCGCCCACACCTACGAGCGCACCGACAAGCCCGAAGGCCAGATGTTCCACACCGAATGGCCTGAAGTCATCGGCTAGAAGTTGACCAGTTGCGCCGCAACTGGCTCCACCAAAACTCGCGAAAGCGGCTGGGGAAACCCAGCCGCTTTTTTGTGCGCTCAAACCAACCGCATCCTCCATTCCCCGATGATCGAACCGGGGCATCGCAAATTGCCGTGCCGCCGCGCCATGCTTTAATGGCGGCATGAAACAACAACGTGTTCTGGTTCTGGGAGGTGGCTTTGCCGGTTTGGAGTGTGCCAAAAGTTTTCCTGAGGACCAGTTTTCCGTGACGCTCGTGGACCGCTGGAACCATCACCTTTTCCAGCCGCTCCTCTACCAGGTGGCAACCGCAGGTCTGGCCATGACCGATATCGCACAGCCGCTGCGGTCCATTCTCTCCCATCGCAAAAACGTGACGACACTGATGGGCGAGGTGCGCACCATCGATCTCGCCGCGCGCCAGGTTCATCTGCAAGACCATGTGCTGGAGTATGACTACCTCGTCATCGCCGTCGGTGCGAAGACTGGCTACTTCGGCCACAACGACTGGGCGCAGCACACGCTGGGACTAAAAAGCCTGGACGATGCCATGGCGATCCGCAAAAAAGTGCTGCTGGCCTTTGAGCGTGCTGAATCCACGGACGATCCCAAGGAAACTGCGCGCCTCATGACAATCGTCGTGGTCGGCGGCGGCCCCACCGGCGTGGAGATGGCAGGTTCTCTGGCCGAACTCGCCAAAGTGGTGCTGAAGGACGACTTCCGCCGCATCGATCCCAGTTCAGCCAACATCCACCTCATCGAGTCAGGCCCCAAGCTCCTGGCCACCTTCCCGGGCACGCTGCCAGATTACACCCACAGGCGATTGGAAAAGCTCGGCGTCACGGTTCACCTCAACTCTCCTGTGAAGGAAGTCGGCGCCGGTTATGTCGTCACCGGGGATCAGCGCATTGAATCCGACATCATCATCTGGGGCGCAGGCGTAGAGGCCAGCGAAGTGACCCGCACACTCGCAGGCATCCCCTTGGATCGCGCAGGCCGCATCCAGGTGCAGCCAGACCTGAGCCTTCCCGGCCATCCGGAAGTCTTCGCCGCCGGAGATGTGGCATCATTGACGGATGCCAAAGGCGTCCGCGTTCCCGGCGTGAGTCCGGCAGCCATTCAAATGGGACGTTTCATCGCCAAAACCATCATCGAAAATGGCACCACCCTTCCCCGCCCATCCTTCGTCTATTTTGATAAAGGCATCATGGCCACCATCGGCCGCAGCGCTGCCGTTGCCAGTGTCGGAGGCATGCATCTGCGCGGCTTTCCGGCCTGGCTCATGTGGCTCTTCATCCACCTGCTCTTCCTCATGGGCATGCGCAATCGCATCATCGTCTTCCTCCACTGGGTCTGGTCCTACGTCACCTGGCAGCGCGGCGCCCGCGTTATTCAGTCGTGAGTGGATTGGAACTCGTGGTGCAAAAGGCCGACACAGAATATCGGCCGCCTTTTTCGTGCAAAGTCGCCCTGTTTACATTACCCTCGCCCAATGGCTTCCACTCTCACCCCTGAATACATCGCCACGCTGCAGCGCATGACGGGCGCGGAGAAACTGCGCACGGCGTCTGATTTATACTGGGGAGCCCGCGACATCAAAGCAGCACGCCTTCGCCAGCAGCACCCAGACTGGACCGAAGAGCAGGTACAGCAGAAAGTGAAGAAAATTTTCATGCATGCAGTCACGTGAGCCATACCTGATCTTCACGCAGAAGCTGAATGAACTCGGCATCCGCTACATGGTCAGCGGCAGCATGGCTGCCATGTACTATGGGGAACCGCGATTTACCAATGACGTGGACATCATTGTCTTTCTGCGACGCGAGGACTCACGTCGCCTGCTGGACGCTTTCCCCGATGAAAAATTTTACTGCCCGCCTCTGGATGTGATCGAATCCGAACGCAGCCGGGATCAACGTGGGCATTTCAATCTCATCCACCATGAATCGGGCTTCAAGGCCGACATCTACCTGAGCGGCCGAGATGATCTTCACGCCTGGGGCATCGCTCACGCCGTCACGGCAGACATCAATGGAAAAACAGTGGTCTTTGCGCCGCCGGAATACGTCATTGTCCGAAAGATGCAGTTCTTCCGCGAAGGCGGCTCAGGCAAGCATCTCCGTGACATCAGCCGGATGATGATCGGCCTCGGCGACGCCTGGAATCGGCAGCCTTTGCTGGAGATGATTCAGGAGCAGCGATTGCAGGAAGAGTGGAGCAAAGCCCTGAAATACGCAGACTGACTCCGCCTGAAGAATCCTTCTCAGCTCACGCACATAAACACAGGCTGCAAAATATTTCTAATCAACAGGCGCCATCAGCCGTTGAACCCACCCTCACGCCATGGGTGCCACACGAGACGACTTTATCAAATACCCCCGCACCCCTCACCTGTTTGGTTCGAAGGGCACGGAGGACGACCGCCATATGGGGGCAAAGGATTCGGCGGCGTTTATTGCCAATCCGTCCTTGATCGTGGAGGAGAAACTGGATGGCACAAACGTGGGCATCCACTTCACAGGCGCAGGGCGCCTGGTGCTGCAATGCCGCGGGCATGAGATCACGGAGGGCATGCACCCGCAGTATGATCTCTTCAAGCAGTGGGTGGCGGTGAAGCGCCCCGTGCTGGAGGGCATGCTGGCGGACCGCTTCATCCTCTTCGGAGAATGGCTGTATGCGAAGCACAGCGTCTTTTATCGGGCGCTGCCGCACTACTTCTTTGAGTTCGATATCTATGACAAGGAGGCGGGCTGCTTCCTCTCCCTGGAGCGCCGACTTGATCTGCTCGAAGGCACCGGCGTGCACACGGTGCCGGTGGTGCACACGGGAGCGGCGAAGCATGAGCGACTGCTGGAGATCATCACGGAATCAGCCTTTCGGGCAGAGTTTGAAAATCCGCTGACAGGTGGCACGGACGCGCGCATGGAGGGCCTGTATCTGCGCATCGAGGCCAATGGGGAGGCCACGGGGCGCGCGAAGATCGTTCGCCCTGAATTCGTGGAGAAGGTGAAACAGAGCGAGCACTGGCAGCACCAGCAGATGGTGCCCAACGTGCTCGCGGAAGGCGCTGACATCTGGTCATGAAAAACTGGAGCGACGTGCTGAAGGCGAGCGATGCCGCCATTTTCGACTGGGCCGGAAAGCAGTCCTGGGCCGGGCCGATGCGCCAGTGCATGCAGGACGCCCATTGGCATGCAGAGGGAGATGTGTGGACGCACACGGGCATGGTGTATGAACAGGTCACGCGGCTGGCGGACTATCCGGACCTGAGCCGGCTGGAGCAGATCATGCTGCTGTTTGTGGCTCTGCTGCACGATGCTGGAAAACCAGCCACAACCATGCTGGATCCTGAGACAGGCCGCACGCGCTCACCCAAACACTCAATCGCGGGAGCTGCGATGACACGCCACATTCTGCGTGAACTCGACTGCGACCTGCCGACGCGAGAGCACATCGTCAACCTCGTGCGCTATCACGGGCGGCCGCCTTATCTGCTAGAGTCGCGCGATCCCGAGCGCAGCGTCATCCAGCTTTCCAGCCTGCTTTCGAATCGCCTGCTCTACCTCTTTGCCCTGGCAGACACGCGCGGCCGCCATGCCGAGGAAATGTCGCGGCCGGAAGACACGCTGCATCTCTGGCGGGACACGGCCCTGGAGCAGGGTTGCTTCACCGCAGAGTATGCCTTTGCGAATGATCAGGCGCGCTTTCTCTACCACCGCGATGAACTGACGAGCCTCCATTACACACCACACGAGGAGCCACGCTGCACCGTCACCATGATGAGCGCCCTTCCCGGGGCTGGCAAGGACTCCTGGCTGGCCAGGGAGCGGCGCGGGCTTCCCGTGGTGTCGCTGGATGCCGTGCGCGAGGAACTCGATGTCTCCTCCACCGACAACCAAGGCCAGGTCATCCAGGCTGCGAGGGAGCAATGCCGCGGGCACCTGCGCGCTCATCGCGACTTCGCCTTTAATGCCACCAATCTGACCACCTCTCTGCGCAAACGCTGGATCGACCTCTTTGCCGACTATAATGCCCGCATCGAGATCATCTATCTTGAGCCGCCTTTGACCACCATCCTGAAGCAGAACAAAGCTCGTGAAGCCGACGTGCCCGAGAGGGTGATTCATCGACTGCTCGCCAAGACGGAAGTACCCACGCTTGCCGAAGCCCATGCACTCACGCTCACCGGCAACCCGTCTTGACCTCTTGACCACACCTTGACGGCTTGACCACACCTTGACCGCTTGACACAAAAAAGCGGGGCCTGCTTTCTTTCGAAAACAGGCCCCGCCGTAGGGTTCACTTACCTTTTGACCAGCTTCGCCTTCACCGACTCCGGCACCACTTCATAGGAAGCAGGCACCATGGAGTAGCTGGCGCGGCCACGGGACATGCTGCGGATGGCTCCCGCATAACCAAACATCTCCACCAGCGGCACTTCGGCGAGGATTCCCGCCTCGGTTCCACGATGGTCGATGTTCATGACACGGGCACGGCGGCGGTTCAGATCGCCCAGGATGTCTCCCTGGTGCTCTTCTGAAACGGCGCACTCCACCTGCATCACGGGCTCCAGCAGAACGGGAGCCGCCTGACGCACAGCTTCGCGGAGGGCTTCTCCGGCAGCCATGCGGAAGGCCTGGTCATTTGAGTCCTTCGCATGGAAGGCACCATCGACGATGCGCACGCGGACATCCACCAGCGGACTGCCGGCCAGAGGTCCGGCCACAGTTGCTTCGGCGATGCCACGACGCACCGCGCCCATGAACTGGGCCGGAATGGTGCCACCGATGACAGCGTCTTCGATGGCCACACCTGCGCCACGCTCCAGAGGCTCCACGACGAGCCGCACCCGCGCATACATGCCTGAGCCACCGTTTTGCTTTTTGAGCAAATGGTCGGCCTCAGCAGCCTGCGTGATGGTCTCGCGACACGCGATCTCCGGTGCGCCAGCGATGGTTTCGACGCCATGCTCGCGCAGCAGTTTCTCGCGGATCACTTCCAGATGCAGCTCGCCCATGCCGGAGATGAGACACTGCCCCGTCTCCTCATGAGTGCGCACACGGAACGTGGGATCCTCATCACTGAGTCGTCCCAGAGCGGTTGCCAGCCTGGACTGGTCGGCGGACTTCGCAGGCTCGATGGCCATGCTGACGACGGGTTCAGGGAACACCGGCGGCTCCAGCATGATCACGTGGTCCTCCAGACACAGGGTGTCCCCCGTGCTGAAGTCACGTAAACCTGTGACGGCGCAGATGTCGCCAGCCTGAACGCTTTCGAGTTCATCCCGGCGGTCGGCAAAGACACGGAGCAGCCTGCCGCAGCGCTCGGTTTTGCCGAGCCGCGGATTGAGAAGCGAAGCGCCCTTCTGCAGCGTGCCTTGATAAACACGCACATAGACCAGACGCCCCGCCTGCGGATGGCGCACGACTTTGAAAGCCAGTGCTGCAAACGGAGCCTCGATGGCCTGCGTGCGCTGCACCTCGGCAGGAGCAGGCAGGAAGTCCACGATGGCATCCACCAGCGCTGACACGCCGATGTGCTTGTACGCACTGCCACCGATCACAGGCACAAAGTGCCCGGCGATGGTCTGACGACGCACCGCAGCACGCAGCACCTGCGCAGGCACGGGCTGGCCTTCGATCCACAGCGCGGCGATCTCATCATCCAGATTGGCAAGCGCTTCGATCAGCTCGCGCCGCGCCGTTTCCACTGCAGAGAGCCATTCCTCAGGAAGGTCTTCCACAATGAATCCGGCGGGCGATTCTGCATTCGTACGCAGTGCACGCTCGTCGATGATGTCGATCTGTCCGCGAAGTGCGGACTCCGCGCCCCAAGGCAGCAGCACAGGCCAGGCATTTGCGCCCAGCTTGGCACGCAGTTCATTCACCACACGGGCAAAGTCCGCCCCCTGGCGGTCCATCTTATTGATGAACGCCACACGGGGCACGCGATAGCGGTCCGCCTGTCGCCAGACGGTTTCGCTCTGCGGCTGCACACCGCCCACACCGCAGAACACGGCCACAGCACCATCGAGCACGCGCAGGGAGCGCTCCACCTCGGCCGTGAAGTCCACGTGGCCGGGTGTGTCGATGATGTTGAGCCGGTGCGGCTGGCCCGCATGCAGGCGCGTCAGTCCTTCCACCGGACGCTGCGTCCATGCACAGGGCGCGGCTGCGGAGGAAATGGTGATGCCTTTGTCCTTCTCGATGTCCGAGAAGTCCGTGGTGGTATTGCCCTCATGCACATCTCCGCACGCATGGATGGCTCCTGCGTAGAAGAGAATGCGCTCGGTCAGCGTGGTTTTGCCAGCATCAATGTGGGCCGCGATGCCAATGTTGCGGATGCGGCCGGTGTCAGTCGTATTGAGTTTCATAAGAGTCAGAGGTTCGGATTCGGAACGCGCTGCTCCCCGGTGGATATGAAAAGGCCCTGATGCAGACTGGCGGCATTCAGGGCTCCCGGGGATAGCAGCAAACTCTGACTTCTGTCCTCTATGACATAGTCATCCCGAGCCCTGGCCGTAGCCGGGCTGAAGAAACTATTTTGAGAACGCGGGGTGTCATAAGACGCGGTTATGACATAACATACGCCTTGAAAAAGTCAATGGCTGCACCAGCCTCCGGTCCCAAACCAAACCAGGAGGGCCTTATGCAAAACAACATTGATCAATACGAACAGGCATCCTTTTTTCGAACGCTCCAGCAAGCGTCGTAAAGGCTACCCCAGCGAAACACGCGTCAAACGCGGCGTGCGCATCGTCCACGGAGACAAGTGGCTGGAAGAGAAACTCGGCCGCGAGGATCTCTGCCCCTGCGGTTCCAGCCGCCGGTTTCAAGAACTGCTGCCTTGCCGCAGGCCGCTACGAAGGCGCGGAACGCCACCGCTTTTTTCCGTGAGTGAATGAAGCGTCGCAAGAGCGCTGCCTGTTGTCTTTGACGACAGGCAGCAAGTCTCAAGGCACTGCATTACGTTCCCTCAAGAACCTCCGTCCACTCCTGCATGTGTCGGTCCCAGGTGAGCGCCTGGACAGTCTCACGTGCAGCCGTGGAAAGGACCTGCCATGTGGTGGCATCATAGGCGAGAGCCTCCTGGATGCGGGCGGCGAGTTCCTTGGGCTGCTGCGGGTGGTAGAGCATGAGGCCGTTCTCGCCATTGCGCACGTGATCGACGGCACCGTCCATGACGGAAACGATACCGGGGAGACCGCATGCCATACTTTGCAGGACGGTGTTTGAAAACGCATCATACTGCGTGGGATGCACAAACCAGTCGGCAGACTGGTAAAGCTCCACGAGATCACTCGTGACCGGCACGGCTCGGATGCGTGAGGCGACGCCAAGGTGGTTGATCTTGTCGCGCAGCGTGGGGCTGAGGCTCTTGCCAACAATCCAGAGCGTAGCGTCAATCCTTGCCAGGGCTTCCAGCAGTGGCTCCAAGCCGCGTCGGCGGTGACTGAGGGAGACGAAAATGAGAACGGGCTTTGCTGCATCTGTTTGCAGCTTTCTGCAGATGATTTCGCGAGTGTTCGCACGGTTTTCCGCCGGTTTGAAGAGGTGGGTTTCCACCGGTGGAGAGATGATGCGATGGCGTTCGCCATCGCTGCCGTAAACGCCCTGCAACTGGGCGGCTACGCGCGCGGAGCTGGAGATGAACTGCTTTGTTTCCCGGCGGGTGTAAAGGCGGCGCTCAAGGTGGAGTTCGTAGAGGTGCTTGACGCTGAGGCGCTGCCAGAGGGGGAGCAGATTGCCGTAGATGCGGTGGCATCCGGTTCCATTCCTGTGGATGTCCTGCATGCAGGTGCGACCAAATGCGATGCTGAGATCCGCATCCCCAACAGCACGTGGGGCGAGGCGGTTGAAATGCCACATGCGCATGGTGGCGGAGCCGCGAATGCGGGGCTGGAGTTCCCAGCGGCCCGGGAGGGTGGCGCCGATTTCCGGGGTGGTGAGGGAGGTGATGTAGGTGAGTTCGTGGCCGGAAGCGGAGAGGCGTTTGGCGAATTCGATGAGGTAATTCTCGACGCCGGAGCCGCGGATGATCTGGGGATGGATGAGGGCCAGTTTCATCTTATTGCTTCTCCCTGCGCTCTGCTTCGCTCTCATACATGCGGCTGTAGCGGTCGAAGGTGAAAAAAGCGGTGGCGGCGGCGATCCATAGGCCGGGAAAACCGTCGAGGAAGCCGAGTTTCAGGAGGTAGGCGCGGGTGAAGCGCCACCAAGGGCGGAAGAGGGTGTGAAGCAACGACCAGCGTTTGTGCTTGTTTTGCTGCGTTTGGAGGAAAACGTTGGAATATTGGGCGTGCTTGACGAGGTAGTGCTGGATGTTTTTGAAGGAGTAGTGCAGGAGGTCGCCCTGGAGGGTGGTGCAGGGGGCGGCGACGTTGAGGCGCTCGTGGACCTGGCCTCCACCGTCTGCAATCCATTGACTTTCAGTGCGTCGGAAGAGGCGGATTTTGCGGTCGGGGTACCAGTCGCCGTGATGAATCCAGCGACCCATGAACCAGACGAGGCGGGACATCCAGGCTCCGTTGAAGCGGTTGTCGTCGCCGTTTTGGAAGAACTTGTGTATCGAATTCCGCAATTCCGGGGTGACTTCTTCATCACAATCGAGCGCCAGGATCCAGGGCTGGGAGCATAGGGTGAGGCAGTGATTTTTTTGGGCGGTGTAGCCGAGCCAGTCCTGATGGATGAATCTGGCACCGAACTCGGCGGCGATTTCGGCGGTGCGGTCGGTGGAGCCGGAATCGACGATGACGATTTCCTCAGCGAGATCGACCACGCTGGCGAGACAGCGGCGCAGGTTTTCCTCCTCGTTGAGAGAGATGATGGAGATCGAGAGAGGCAGGCGGGTCATGCGCGGTGCGCGATATTCGCGAATCCGCCGCCGGTGCCAAGCACGGAAATCAAACGACGGAGAGAGAGACGGCGGCGTTGTGGCCGCCCATGCCGGAGGCGAGCTTGATGATGCGGTCTCCTGGACTGAGTTGAAGGGGGGCGTTGTTCAGGGGCAGGCCGCAGGCAGGCGGGGTGAGGCCTGGGAGGGTGTCGGGGAGGCAGTGTTCGGCCATCAGGGGGGCGAGCAGGGCGACGTCGAGGAGGCCGCTGGCGCCGAGAGTGTGGCCAGTGTGGGGCTTGAGAGGCAGGAGGGGGACGTGGCGGCCATCGAGGGCACGGAGGAGGGCGGGTGGCTCAACACGGGCGTGGTTGAGGGTGCCGGTGGCGTGGGGGCAGAGGGCGACGACTCTGGCGGGATCGCCCGCATCAATGGAGGTGCGGACGCAGGATTCGATGCCGCCGCCGTCGGCGGGGATCATGAGGGTGTCGTAGGCGTCGCTGTTGGCGGAATAGTGTTCGAGGCGGCAGAGGCCTGATTTGTCGCGTTCCAAGGTCAGGGCGACGGCTGCTTCGCCGGGGAAGAAGCCGCTGGTGCGCGGAGAGAAGGGATCGTTGACGTTGTTAGTGGAAAGGAGGCCGGTTTCCTGGAAATCTTGAAGAAGGGCGTCGATGAGAGGGAGATCGACGGCCACGACGAGGGCGCGGGGGGCGGCGCCGCTGGCAACGGACATCCAGGCGAGGCCGAGGGCATCGAGACCGGAGGAGCAGCCGTTGGAGATCATCTGCCAGGGGCCACGGATGCCGAGTTCGATGCTGACAGCGGCAGGTATTTCGCAATGCATGGTGTTGCTGGCACTGAACTTGCGCAGGGGTCGACGCCATGCATTTTCCCCCAGTATTTCAGCCGCATTTCCACGACTGCTGGCACCATAAAGCCAGCAGCCGCGCACTTCCTGCGGGCTCCAGCCAGCGCGACGGACGGCGGATACGGCTGCCTGCAGGGCTGCATTGCTGGCAGCGCCATAGCGGCGGCCTTTCAGCGGTTCACGTGATGGAAACGCGCCCACAGGAAGCGAGGCGAAGGAGGCACCCAGGAGGGGGCCGGGCAGGGCCAGCCCGCCACGCCGGGCGCGCAGCGCGGTGAGGCAGTCCTCCACCCGCAAGCCAAGAACACAGGCCGTCTCCACGGCTGTGATGAACACAGATTCCATCATGACTGATACAGCCGCAAAACCCACCCAACGCAACCTCCTCGCCAAAAATCACTCACACCAAACTGACAAAAAATAAGCAACCGAAAGATTGACACTCAAGTTAATAGACAGCTATATTTTAAATCTCATGTTAAGGCAAATCATTGGACAACCCGAAGGGCAAAAGGAAGACAGGCGTTCCGAGGTTCACGCACCGGCTCCCGCGGCCGAGCGCGCCCCAATTCTCTCCACCGCATCCGCTCCCGCTGCACAACCCCAACGCTCACATCAAGCTCCCGTCATGACCACCAGTAAAAACGTTCTCGCCAACGACGTCGAAATCAAAGGCTCCATCAAGTTCTCGCACGACCTTATCATCGACGGCAAGATTGAAGGCGAAGTCATTTCGGACGGCAGCCTGACGGTGGGTGAGAACGCTCTGATCAAGGGTGAAGTGAAAACCCGTTCCGTCATCATTTTCGGCAAAGTCGAAGGCAACATCACCGTCCAGGAACGCTGCGAGCTGAAGAGCAACGCGATCCTCGTGGGCGACATTGCCGCAGGCACCCTTGCCATCGAAGAAGGCGCTACCTTCATGGGTCAGTCCCAGGTCGGTAAAAAGTCTGACTCCAAGCCAGCGTTTGGCGGTCCAAAACAACCTTAACTTATCACCTGAGTGTTCAGGCGGCTCTTCGGCGCGAAGACCAGCATCCTTCCCACACCACCTAAGAATCAAATCGAAGTGGTGTGCCCTTCTTGTGGCGCGGCTCAGTATGAGCCGCTGGAGAAACGCCGGGTGATCGCCTCGGCGGTGACACGTTCGGGGGCGGGCATGGGCGATGACTGGGCGAAAGAACAACCTCCGGCAAGCCCGCCTGCGGCCAAGGCTGCAGAACCGGTGAAGCAACCGGCTGCGGAACCCGCGCCCGAGAGCAAACCGACTCCTGCTCCGCCACCGACTGCGGCGGATGGATTTGGCGCCTTTCTGCAAAGTCAAAACCTGCCGCCACCTCCGGATGCGGCACCGCCCGCGACCAAGCCGGCACCTGCACCTGTGGCGGCTGTGGCACCCGCGACGGAGCCTGCGATGCAGGAGAACAACGCTGCGAGCATGCGGCGGCCGCAGTCCAACTCCCCTCCCCCTACGCCTGCACCTGCGCCGCAAACGGCCACTTCGCTGCAGAAGATGAAGGAGCAGGGCATGTACCGGAACCAGTATTTCAAGGACGCGGAGTGCTTTGACTGCGGCCACAAGTTCAAGACCGGGCGCTCTGCGAAGTCTGCCAACTGTCCGGCCTGCGGTGCGTATATTTCGCTGGAGGATGTGGAGATCAACATGACCTCCACGCAGGCGGTCAAGACACGTGGAGACGTGCTGATCCGCAAGCGCGGACGTCTTTCGGCCAGCAGCGTGCAGTGCCGTGACCTGGCCTGCCAAGGGATCATTGAAGCGAATGTAACGTGCTCCGGTGACGCGACTTTCCGGACGACGGGAAGCATCATTGGAGAAATCCGCTGCCACCGCTTTGTGGTGGAGAAGGGTGCGGATGTGGCCTTTCTGAACACGGTGCATGCGAATGAGGTGGAGATCCAGGCGCGTGTGACGGGAACGATTTACAGCAGCGGCCCGGTGCTTATTGGCAGCAGCGGTTCTGTGAACGGCGATGTGACGGCACGATCGGTGTCGATCGAGCCCGGAGGTGAACTGAACGGGGCGATGAACATTGTGCGTGGAAAGCAACCCCCGCCTTCGATGGCTCCTGCGCCTGTGGCCTGAAGAAAGGATGAAGCATGAACCAGGTGCGCGTCATGAAATTCGTGGCAGCGGCTTTGGCGACGGCATCGCTTGTTTTATACGGCTATTTGTTGAAGACTGCTTTTTTCGACAAGCTGGTTTCGACGAGGCCTGCGGCGGCTCATGAGCGTTCGGCTTCGGGTTCACGTTCGGCTTCTATTTCTACTCCGACATCACCTTCAACATCCACCTCCAAACCTCCTTCAGCAGGTGCATCCCGAGAACCGACAGGCGAGCCGAAGGCCGCACCGCGTGCTGCTGAGAAGGCCGACGCGGCGGACGCGCTGTCGCTGATGGAGAAGGCGGAAGCTTGGATCCGACCGGCCATGCAGATCATGACTCACCAAGAAATGCCCCTGCCCTACCCTGCACCGCCGGATGCGAGGAAGTGGCAGAGCCTGAGCGGAGAGCAGCGGGTGAGTGATGTGCGGAAGCGGCTGCTGCCTCGGCTGAACGAGGAGCTGGCGTCCACGCAGTGCAAGCTGGGGCAGCCAGTGTTTGTGCGCATTTTCAAGGAGAGCCGTGAACTGGAGCTGTGGCTGCAGGCGGAGAAGTCGGAGTGGCGGCTGTTTCGGCGTTATCCGATCGCGTGTTTTTCAGGGAAGCTGGGGCCGAAGACAAGGGAGGGAGACATGCAGGCACCGGAGGGTTTTTACCAGGTGTCCCTGAAGCAGATGAATCCGGCGAGCCGGTATCATCTGGCCTTTAATGTGGGGTATCCGAATGCGTATGATCTGGCGCAGAAGCGGACGGGGAGCCTGATCATGGTGCATGGGGACATCTGCAGCGTGGGGTGCTTTGCGATGACAGATGCGGTGATCGAGGAGATCTATCTGGTGGTGGAGGCGGCGGTGAAGAAAGGTGGGAGTGTGCCGGTGCATTGTTTTCCGTTTCGGATGACGGAGGAGAGGATGAAGGAGGCGGAGGCGGCACATCTTCATTTTTGGCAAGGACTGGTACCGGCGTATGAGGTGTTTGAGAAAGAGCGGAGGGTTCCGGGAGTGAAGGTGGTGGATGGTAAGTATGTGGTGAGATGAGGACGGGGCCGGAAGAGTTGGCCGAAAGAGGGAAAAAAGGGAAAATGTCGAAGGGGAGTGAAGGTAGAAAAATTAGGGGTAGAAAAATTTCCCGGAGGTTCTGAGAGGGGACTGTTTGATGCGGGGGCGCGGGGGGAGAGGGAGGTTGAGGGACGTGCGAGCCGCACAGAGGACTGTGCGGACCACTATGGGGTGGGTGGATTGTTTGTTGGGGGGAGAATTATGGGATAGACCGGACAGGCGGGACGCCTATCCTTCGAGTTATGCGTGCGCTGACTCTTACTGCTGCCAGGACTTTTGAATGGACGACTCTGCCGGAGGCGGAGGGGCCGGGGGTGGGTGAGGTGTTGGTGGGGATCAGGGCGATTGGGATTTGTGGGACGGATTTCAGCGGGTATCTGGGGAAGATGCCGTTCATTGAGTTTCCGCGGATCCTGGGGCATGAGCTGGGGGTGGAAGTGCTGGCGATGGGGGATGGGGTGACGAATGTCGCTGTGGGGGATCGATGCTCGGTGGAGCCGTACTTGAACTGTGGGACGTGCCACTCGTGCAAACGTGGGAGCACGAACTGCTGTGAGACGTTGCAGGTGCTGGGGGTGCACTGTGATGGGGGAATGCGGGAGCGGATGGTGCTGCCGGCGCACAAGCTGCATGTGTGCAATGCGCTGGGGTTTGAACAGCTGGCGCTGGTGGAGACGCTGGCGATCGGGTGCCATGCGGTGAACCGGGCGCAGGTGGCGCCGGGCGATGAGGTTTTGATTGTTGGCGCGGGGCCGATCGGGCTGACGGTGCTGGAGTTTGCGCGGGCGGCGGAGGGGGCGATCACGGTGCTGGAGCTGAATCCGGCGCGGCGGCTTTTTGTGGAGCAGAATTATCCGGGAGTGCAGGTGGTGGCGACGGCGCCTGATGAGGCGGCGTTTCAGGTGGTGTTTGATGCGACGGGACACGCGGGATCGATGAGCGGGGCGCTGCGGTTTGCGCGATTCACGGGGAGGATCGTGTATGTGGGGATCACGAAGGAGCCGGTGGGGATTGATGATCCGCTGTTTCACCGGAGGGAGCTGACGCTGCTGGCGAGCCGGAATGCGGTGGCGTCAGATTTTCCGAGGATTTTGGGGATGATTCAGAGCGGGCAGATTGATACGAGGCCGTGGATCAGTCACCGGTGTGCGTTTGAGGAGCTGCCGGGGGAGATGGAAGGATGGCTGCTGCCGGAGTCGAGGGTGATCAAGGCGGTGGTGGGGATCTAATGACGAATGACGATATGGCATTGAGAGCCGGAATGGATGGCCTACGGAACACGCGGAAGACGCGGAAAAAGGGAGGTTTTGAATGGTGAAGATGAGGGTGGGCGAAAGGTGGCGTTGTTTTTTTGACGGCGGATTGACTGGATTTTGAGTGATGCAGGAGGTGCGAGCCGACCCGATGGAGAATTCGGGAAGGAGGGTGTTTGCGGAGGGATGTGATCGAGGACGAGTTCGAGTAGGAGGACGAGGACGATGTTGGATGGCGGAGGAGATGGGTGGGATGAGGGCTCTTCCGGACCGGCTAAAGCCGTTACTACAATACTAAGAGTTTTGGACTCGAGGCCGAGTTTCGGAAGCTCCGCACAACTCATTTGAGCTTGGTCATTCATTCGGCATTCTGAATTCGGCATTCGTCATTTGCCAGGTCTGCTCTACCATCTCGCCCACTACTGTTTACCAACCCATCACTCCCCTGCCCTTCAATCATGCCTACTCTTACTGTTCAGCCGCGTGCACGTCTTTTTCATGGTCATCTTTGGGTTTATGCGACGGAGATTCAGAAGCGGTTTGGGGATCCGAAGCCGGGGGATGTGGTGCATTTGCAGGATGTGAGGGGGAAGCCGCTGGGGAGTGCGATTTATAATCCGCAGTCGCAGATTTCGGCGCGGCTGTTTTCGTATCGGCGGCAGGACTTGGATTTGGACTTTTTCACGCGAAGGATTCAGCGGGCGCTGAAGGTGCGTGAGGAGTCGGGGGTGGATCTGACGCTGTGCCGCGTGGTGTGGAGTGAGTCGGATGGGCTGCCGGGGGTGATCGTGGATCGCTATGGGGACTTTCTGGTGCTGCAGACGCTGACGCTGGCGATGGAGCAGCGGAAGGAGCTGATCGTGCAGGCGCTGAATGAGGTGCTGAAGCCGCGGGGCATTGTGGAGCGCAATGAGGTGGCGGTGCGCAAGGCGGAGGGGATGGAACTCATGAAAGGAGTGATCAGCGGGGAGACGCCAGAGCCGTTTGTGGTGCGGTATCAGGGCAGCGCGTTTCATGCGGACCTGATCGAGGGGCAGAAGACGGGGCTGTATCTGGATCAGCTGGACAATTATCAGCAGGTGGCGCGGCTGGCGAAGGGTCGGCGGGTGCTGGACTGTTTTTCGAATCAGGGCGGGTTTGCGCAGGCCTGTGCGCTGGCGGGTGCGAGCGAGGTGACGGCGGTGGACATCAGCGAGCCGGCGACGGAGGTGGCGCGGAAGAATGCGGGGATCGCTGGGGCGAAGATCGAGTGCATCGCGGAGAACTGCTTTGATTTCCTGAAGCGGAGCGAGGCGGCGGGGGCGAAGTATGACCTGATCATCCTGGATCCACCATCGTTCACGAAGACGAAGAGTTCAGTGAAGGATGCGCTGCGGGGGTACAAGGAGATCCACCTGCGGGCGATGAAGATGCTGGAGACGGGGGGGATCTTTGCGACGTTCACGTGCTCGCACCATGTGAGCGCGAGCGAGTTTCACAGCAGCATCACGGATGCGGCGGTGGATGCGAAGAAGACGCTGCGGCGGGTGACGACGTACACGCAGCGGCCGGATCATCCGATTCTGGCAACGATTCCGGAGACGGAGTATTTGCGAGGGTATGCGTATGAGGTGGTGGCGAGCTGGTGAGCTGAGGTGTAAACGAGTGAATCCAACAGGGCTTCGCCATGAGTCAAAAAAAGCAGCCTCGATATTCATCGGACAAACCGATTTCCCGATTGCCCGAAGACAGGCTAGGACGAAGCTCATTTGCAACACGTCTAGCAAATGACATTGCAGCTTGGGATGGTGATAGCTCTTTAGTTATTGGTCTCTACGGTGATTGGGGAGTTGGCAAAACATCTCTAAAAAATCTTGTTCTCGCATCACTGAAAAAGCGGCGGAGTAAAATACCGATTTTGGAATTTAATCCATGGCAACTATCAGGCACCGGCGGAACCACAGAATTTTTTCTCAATGAACTCAAAATCACATTGGCGTCCAAAGCAGTTTCGGGCGAACAAAAAACGACTGAAGTGAGAGAGCGTCTATCGAGGTATTCTAAACGACTCGCCTTTGGAAGCGTCATGGGACGTATGTTTAGCCCTCTTTTTGCAGCTCTTGGGGAGCCCGAGGCAGCAATTAATTCGGCAGCAGCAGCCGAAGCGCTAAATCATGCAGCTGAAGTAACAAAATCAGGCGCAGAGACATTAGATGAACTCGATAAAGCGGACGACTCATCCCTCTTCGAATTGAAGAAGTCACTGGATGCATCATTGCGGAAAATGCAACGTCCGTTGCTTGTCGTAATTGATGACATCGACCGCCTGACGACCCGTGAAATACTCGACGTATTTCAACTCGTCAAAGTCAATGCAGACTTTCCCCAAATTATATACCTGATGCTGTTCGAAAGAAGTATAGTTTCAACCGCATTGGATGCTGTATCGGGTGGCCGTGGAGTTGAATTTTTAGAAAAAATTATTCAGGTTGGTTATCACATTCCAAAGGCATCCAGAGCATCAATTCAAAAAATTCTCTTTGAAAAACTCGATGAAATTCTGGCCAAGCCAGGCGTCCTGAGGCGCTGGAATGCTGATCGATGGTCACGAATTTACCTGGATGGTCTACAAGGCTTTTTTCGCAATCTTAGACACGTGTACCGATTCTTATCTTCGTTCGATTTTCATGTGCGCCAATTTCAGCATCTTAGCCATTTCGAAGTAAATCCTATCGATCTTATTACACTCGAAGTTCTGAGAGTCTTCGAACCAAAAGTTTTTGAAAGAATTTCCACATTAAAAACTCTCTTAACACGAGACACCGGAAAGTCTCTTTTTGGAGAAATAAAACAGGAGGAAATCGAAACTTCCATCAACGAACTGGTTCAACTGTGTTCAGAAGACAATCAAATGGCGCTCCGGCGCATCATCTCAGGCCTTTTCCCACCAACTAACAGCACTCATTCAGGCAAATACGGGGTGAGCGGTAGAGACTCCCAGGATTGGCTGCGAGATGCAAGGGTGTGCCACCCAAATATGTTTGAACGGTATTTTGCTCTTTCTGTTAGCGACGACGAATTTGCTCAAACTGAGTTGGATCAACTAATCGACGAGTCGAGTGATCATTCAAATTTTTTCAAACGTTTTAGCACTTTGCAGTCCAGAGGACTAATACATCTCGCCTTCGAGCATTTGGATGCCTGCAAGGAAATAATTCCTTTAAAGAATATGAGACCTTTGATTCAGGCACTTTCAGATTTGAGCGATTCGTTTCCTCCAAGAAGCCCAAGTATGTTTGACACGGAAGCGAAAATGAGGGCGGCGCGAATCATTCATTTTGGTCTTCTTCGAGAGAAAAATGAGCAGGAGCGTCTCAAAATTCTGATAAACGCTTTTAAAGAGTCAACAGGATCACTGTTGCCGGCACTTGTAACATCACTTCAAACCCGCCGACAAAAAGACGCCGAACAAGGTCAGGATTATCTAGTCAGCGAGAAAGATTGCGGCACATTGCGTGAAATATGCGTCCAGAAGATCGCCAAGATAGCCGCGAATGGGAAAATAATAACACATCCTCAAGCGGATTATTTGCTTTGGCGTTGGAAAGACTGGGATCCGTCCGGAGCAAAGTCATGGATCAAACAAAAGATCCAAAAGCACCAAGGGGCTCTTTGGCTAACAAATGTCTTACTTATTGAAGCACACGCACACGGGTCCAAAGTGACGGTTCGACATTTTGTAAACCTAAGTGATATCGAACAATTCACTGAAGTTGAGGCATTAAAATCGCAGCTAGATAACGTGGACTTAAAAAAAGCAACCGATAGAGAAAGAATAGCTGTTAAAGCGTTTCATGCTGCTGTGAAAAGGCGGTCTGAAGGAAAGCCGGATTCGGACGGCTTCGATCAAGATTTGGAATTTGCTTAAATAAGCAGCCCTCAAATTCTTACCGGTTACTTCAGGCAATAGAGAGCTTCGAAGTGAGCGGTATTTTTTTTGAAGATTGAAAATTCAATCTTTGATATTGACACCTGCGCCAACATGGGTTGAAATTTCAACCCATGAAGAAAATAGCGCATTTGAGCCGCCGTGAGCGGGAGATCATGGACCTCGTGTTTGCGCAGGGGGAGGCGACGTTGTCGCAGATTTTGGAGGGGATGGAGAAGGCGCCGACGAGGGCGGCGCTGAGATCGATCCTGACGATTCTGGAGGGGAAAGGACAGCTGAAGCATCGGCAGGAGGGGCGGGAGTTTATTTATGCGCCGGTGCACTCACGGGAGGAGGTGGGGAAGTCCACGCTGAGCCGGGTGATCGGGACGTTCTTCGGGGGGTCGCTGACGCAGGCGCTGGCGGCGTATCTGAGCGCTCCGGGGACGAAGCTGAGCGAGGGGGAGGTGGAGGAGTTGAGGGGGTTTTTGGAGAGGGCGAAGAAGGAGAAGGGCGGGAGGAAGGGATGAGGATGGGAGCGCTGGGATGAAGGGCCGGAGTTTTACAACGCAGCTCTGGAACGAAGTGGAAGCAGCCGAAGGCAAATTAGAAGACCGCAGAGATGAAGGACTGATTTTATGATTTACACACTGCTGACGCATGGGGCTATGACCAAGGGACGCTCTCGGAGAGAGAGGGCGAGCCTTGGGGGATGTGGGGAGTGGTCGGTGGATGCGGAGCGTGTGCGGCATCGGAGTGCCGCGGTCCCAAGGGGGACGGTTGAGCTTGGGGCTGATGCTTTGGATTTGAAGGCGATGATTTAACCACGAACACAAACACGAACGAGGAGACGAATGCTATGAACTTGGAATCGATCTATTCTTTTACGCCGGGGTGGCTGGTGGATGTGGGGCTGCAGGTGACGGTCATCATGGTGGTGGCGGGAGGGGTGGTGATGGTGTGGGGGAGATGGATGGCGGCGGCGCGGCGGCATTTTGTGATGGCTTGCGCACTGCTCATGATTCCAGTGGTGATGGGGTGCAGTTTTGTGGCGCCGGTGTGGCGGGTGTCCTGGGGTGAGAAGGATGGAGTGGGAAATGATGGGGCGATGGGGCCTGGCGGATTGATGACGATGGTGAATCTGGATTACAGCTGTGTGCGGCCGAGGATTGCCTCGACGGTGTCTGTGGCGACGGCGGGAGCGGCTGCTGAGGCGTCGCCGGTTTCTCCGCTGTGGTCGGTGCTGTGGCTGGCGGGGATGGGTGTAGGCGCGGTGGTGCTGGGATGCTCGGCACTGGCGCTGCGGAGGCTGCGGGTGGAAGCGCGAGTGGTGGTGGATGCGAGGCTGCGGCGCTGTTTTGAGGAGGAGGCGGAGGGTTTGGGACTGAGGCTGCCGGAGGGGTGCCTGCGGATGAGCGGGGCGTGTGCGGTGCCGATGACGTGGGGGATTTCTCAAAAGACGGTGCTGCTGCCGGAGGCGGCGGCGGAGTGGAGTGAGGCGCGGCTGAGGCTGGTGCTGCGGCATGAGCTGGCGCACATCGCGCGCGGGGATGTGCTGATTACTTTGATGACGACGGTGGCGGCGCTGCTGCTGTGGTTTCATCCGCTGGTGTGGGTGATGCTGCGGGCGTGTGGAAGGGCGCGTGAGGAGGCGTGTGATGATGTGGCGCTGGAGCGTAGCGGACAGAGTGCGGAGGATTTCGCGGAGGAGCTGCTGGCGGCGGTGGCGGGGCTGGGAGGTGGCGAGGGCGCATCGCGGGCCCGGCCGTGGATGCCGCTGGCGCTGGCCATGGCGATGGCGATGGCGGTGTCTGCAAATGCGAAGGCGATGCGGCTGAGGCTGACGAATCTGGTGCAGGCGGGTCGCGGACGATGCGGCTATTCTTTGATGCAAAAGGTGACGATGGTGGTGCCGATGCTGGGCGTGGCGTTTGTGCTGGCGGGGCTGAGTGCGTGCCGGAAGACGGAAACGACGGCGGGGGCGGCAGCGACGAACGAGGTGCCGAGGCAGATCCTGGTGAGGAGCCGGTTTGTGAGCATTCCGAAGGATTCGCCGGTGCTGGCGGAGGCGGGGCTGGTGCTGGATGAAAAGCAGCCGCCGGGGCTGCAGAGCCTGGGGCTTTTGAATGAGGAACAAACCAAGGAACTGCTGCGCAAGCTGAGCGAGCAGAAGGGCGTGGAGTTGATGAGCGCGCCCTCGGTGACGACGCGCAGCGGTGCGAAGGCGACGGTGGAGGTGGCGCGGGAGTTTATCTATCCGACGGAGTTTGATCCGCCGAAGCAGGCGACGCAGAAAGATCCGGTGATTCCCACGACGCCGACGGCGTTTGAGATGAAGAAGGTGGGGGTGAAGATGGAGGTGGTGCCAACGCTGGAGGAAGCCGGGAACCTCTTTCTGGAGGTAACCCCTGAGGCGACGAGCTTTGAGGGGTTCATGGACTATGGCGCACCGATCACGCACGAGGGCAAGGTGGTGTCTGAAAACAAGATTCAGCAGCCGATTTTTTACACGATGAAAACGACGGCGAGCTTTGTGATGAAGCCGGGGCAGAGCGTGGTGTTTGGAGGGCTGGGGAGCCCGGATGCGACGCAGCTGACGAGCCGGATGCCGAAGACGAAGGACCTGATGTTTTTCGTGATCGAGGCGGATGTGGTGGAGGCGGGGAAAGAGGTGGCGAAGACCAACGTCACGGCCGACGTGCGGGTGGCGGACGCCGCGGTGACGGTGGTGGGACAGGTGAAGCGCCAGGGGGTGTACGCTTTCAAACCAGGGATGACGGTGGGGGATCTGGTGAAAGAGGCTCAGGGGCTAAGCGAGCGGGCGGATGCGACGAAGGTGGAGCTGAGGCGCGGACCGAAACATGCTGCGCAAGCCACGGTGCTGGATCTTCCCAACGGCAATGCGAAGGTGCTGGAGGCGGGGGATGTGGTGACGGTGCCGGAGAAGTGAAGGGCTAGATCCTATCCTCGATGCTGGATACTGGATGGGATGGCTAGCGCGGGGTGGTGAGGGTTTGCGGAGCGGGGGCGGCATCGGAGTGCCGCGCTCCCAGGGTGGGTGCGGGCCTAGCGGGAGCGCCTGGTGGGTGGCGAGAACGCTGACCGACAGACAAGAGTGTCTGTCGTACTTTCCGGATGTCGTTGCTTCGCGCTCCTAATGCGTGAGGGCGTAGAAGACGATATTGATGCCGAGGGGGTAGGCGTGTTTTTCGGAGACGTGGGTGAAGTACCAGGGGTCGCTTTGCTCCTGCTCCCAGCCGTCGCCGAGGTCGTTGTTGAGGCAGATGAGCATGACCATGCGGCCGCGGTCGTCGAAGACGGCACGAAAACGCGGGGTAGCGGAGTCGGGGCGGATCTCATTGTGCATGTTGGTTTTGCCATGCTGGTTCATCTCCTGCCAATAGACGTTGCTGTGGATCTGGGGTGGTGAGGTGAGATTGAAAACGCTGTGGAAAATGGGGTGGTCGGGTTTTAGCTCGACGTAGTTGCGGTCGGGCCAGATTTTTTTGAATGAGGGGGCGAAGCCTTTCCACTCGTCGCCGCCCCAGAAGTCGTCCATGAGGATGAAGCCGCCATTGAGCATGTAGTCGCGGAGGAGGCGGGCCTGCTCGGTGGTGATGTCCATGTGGCCGGGCTCGGAGACGTAGAGGAAGGGGTGGCCGCGGAGCTGCTTTTCCTCGATGTCGATGATGGTGGGACAGGGGTTGACCTGGACGGAGGTGAGCTGGTGGAGGCGGAAGGAGAAATTGAGATCGGCTTCCGGATAGTCGGCGGTCCAGCGGCCGCCGCGTCGAGTGGGATAGCGGAGGCGGGTGAAGGTGAAGACGTCTTTGGGGAGCTCGGCGGAGACTTGCCACAAGGGAGTGTTTTGGCCGAAGTGGCGCCAGCCTTTGAACTGCCGCGGGTCTTCTGGAAAGTGGACTTCTCTGCCATGGTAAAACATGGGGATGAGGGGTGGCGCTTCCTCGGAGAGGAGCGGTGTGCCGAGAAATAACGCTAGGCAGGTCAGCATGCGTTTTAAGAGATTCATGGCATGCGTTTTACCCGAGGGAATGGGGGCAAGGCGATCTCTTTTTTTGGGGAGAAAGCAGTTCAGAGCTTTAGCTCGCTCTGGGGTGGGTGACGTGCTTTCCAGAGTGAGCTAAAGCTCACGAGTACTTTTCCGGGGCGAGCTAAAGCTCTGTACTACTTTAGCTTGTTGACGGTGTAGTAGGCCATGCGGTGCCAGAGTGGGGTGCCGTCGGTGGATTTGAGCTGGGGGAGTTCGAACTCGTGGACATAGCCGGGGCGGAGTTCGGTGCATTTGACTTCGAGGGTGAGGAAGTCGGGGCTGAGAGTGGCGCTTTGGATAGTGAGGGGCTGGGTGTCGAGCTCTTCGCCGCCGTATTTGCTTTGGAAGGGGTAGGTGTAGCTTTTGCCGGTGAGGTCTCCTAGGCTGGCTTTATCGACTGGGAGGGTGAAGGTGAAACGGAAGCCGGATTTGGTGAGCTCCATTTTGCGGACTTCGAGCGGGGTCTTCTTGGTCCAGACGATGCGCTGGAGGCCGAAGGGGCGATTGCCTTTGCTGTTCCAGCCGCGATTGGACTGACCGACGATGAGGGAGCCGTCGCGGAGGAAATTGAGGGCGAGGGCGGCGCATTGGAGGCCGTCAATAAATGGAAAGCAGGCGCCTTGGTATTCGCCGCCGACTTTTTCGAGGAAGACGCGGTTCACGCCGGAGAGGACGAATTCGCCGAGGAACATCTGCTTTTCAAAGGGGCCGAATTTGCCGGGGCTGAGATCGCAGGCGATGCCGGTGCCGCTTTGGCCCATCTTGACGTAGGGGAGCCAGACGGCGGCAGGGGTGTAGCCCTGCACGGTCTTCATGGCTTCGGCGACGGTGATGCCGTCGGGCTGCTTGGTGGCGATTTTGACGGGAGACTCGGGGCGCTGGGCGTCGGGGATGGATTCGGCGTGGGAGAAGTAAGCGCCTTTGCGGGCGTGGAAGAGCGGGGTGGTGGGGATCCAGTTGCCCTGCTGATCGGTGATGAAGATGTCGCCCTCGGCGTTTTCGCCGATGCCGCAGGGGCTGCGGAATCCGGCGCACCAGGGTTCGAGTTTGCCGGCGGTGGTCATGCGGACGACCCAGCCGCGCCAGAGGGGATGCTTTTCTTCATCGCCCGCGCCTTTCCAGGCTTTGCCCATGCTGGAATTGAGGGAGGTGTAGAGATTGCCTTCTTTGTCGAAGACGGGACCGTAGGCGTATTCGTGGTAGGCACCGGAGACGCCCCAGCCGGTGGAGGCGCAGAGATACTCGTCGGCTTTGCCGTCGCCGTCGGTGTCGCGGAGCTTGGTGACTTCGGAACGCTGGGTGGTATAAAGTGCTCCATCATGCCAGGCGAGGCCGAGGATTTCGTGGAGGCCGGAGGCGAAAAGGCGGAAGTCGGGCTTGGCGGGGTCGGTGGGATTGTAGGCGATCCAGACTTCGCCTTTGCGGAGACCGACGGCCAGCTTGCCATCGGGGAGGACGGCGATGCCGCTGGCTTCGAAGTTGACGCCTTTGGGGGACTCGTAGGTTTCGATGCGGTAGTAGGCCGACTGGTCCTGGGCGTGAGCCGTGGTGGCGAGGAGGAGCAAGGCAGCGGCATAGGATGCTGCTTTGCGATAGGACGCCAGACGCTCGGACATTCGGCGAGCTAAGCGGGTGACAGACCAAAGCGGTGTCGCCGAGGCAAGACTGCGCTTGCCTCTCTGCCACCGCACTCCAAGACGCTTCGCGACTACCATGACAGGGTCTCCTTTGTTTGCTTGCCGTTGATGGTGATGATTTGCTCAAAGCCGCCTTTGACGGGGCGGAGGGTGTCTTCGACTTGCTGGCCGTTTTCGAGGTATTTGAAGGTGGGGGTGCCGTCTTTGGCGAGGGTGTAGCCGAGATAGGTGCGCTCGGTGGTGGATGGAGGCAGAGGTTTGAGGTCGGTGCCGAGGGGCTTGATGGGGGGCATGGAGCGGTCCTGCCAGTTGCTCATGGCATCGAGGAAACGGCCTTTCCAGAGGAGGGTCCAGCGGCTGGTTTTGGCATCGAAGGCCGCATTGAGTCCGCCGGGAAAACCGACTCCGATGGCGTGGGTGCCGACGCCTTCGATGAAGCTGCGGAAGATGATGACGCGCTTTTGCACATCGGGTTTCAGCTCGAAGTCTTCGGAGGACATGAGGCCTTCGGGGAGTGGCTGGCCTTCGACTTCGCGGAGGTAGGTCCAGATGCTTTCGATGTCTTTGTCGGCGGATTTGCGACCCACAAACATGGGGGGCATGACGGTGCCGGGCTGGGTGACCTGCGGATTGAGGAGAAGTTCTTTGAAGTACTCGGGCTGGAGGCGCTCGGTGGTGTGGGTGAGGCGGATGACGGGAGGGCCGAGGGACTTGCGATCTTTGAGGCCGTGGCAGGCGACGCAGGCGAGGCCTTTGGCACCGAGAAGCTGGCGGCCGAGTTCGGCGCGGTGGTGTTTGGCGAGGCCGGTGACGTCGATCTTGAAGGGCTTTTCCAAGGCGTCTGCTTCATTGAGCCAGGTGATGAGCATCTCGGTTTGTTCGCGACCGAAGCTGGGCATGTGGGTGTCCATGTAAGGTCGCACGCTGCCGTCCAGGCCCCAGAGGATTTTTTCGAACCAGCCGTGGGTGAGCTTGCGGCCGACTTTGTCGAGAGCCGGCGGTATGTTGGCGAGCTGGCCGAGAGATTCGGCGCCGGGATCATTCACGCCGAAATACTGCAGGCGGGCAGGATCTGGACCACCTTTGCCATCACGGTCATGGCAGGCGTAGCAGTTGAGGCGGGTCATCTGCCAGTCCACGCTTTCCTGGGCGGTGAGTTTGGGGGCGTCTTCTTTTTGGATTAGCGCGAGAGCGAGGGTGAGGGCGCGTTTTTGGAGGTCGTTGAGATCGAAGCGAGGGGTGCCGCTGGGCTGTTTTTCGGCGAGGCAGCCTTTGGTGGGTGAGAGGGATTTGAGGGGCTTTGTTTTGCCGGAGCCGGCAAAAGCCGGTACTACAATACTCTGAGGGCCTGATTTGTGGCAGGCGATGCAGTTCATCTGCTCGAAGATTTCGCGGCCTTTTTCAGCGGATTGTTTGGGGAGCTTGAGGGCGGCGCGAGCGGTCGCTTTTTCGGCGACGCGGCCGGTGTGGAGGTAGGCGGCAATGTCTGAGGATTCCTGCGCGGTTAGGCGCAGGTCAGGCATGCGGCCGGCGGGGCGCATGGCGAGAGGGTTTTTCAGGAAATGAGAGAGCGCGGTGAAGGAATAGGCATCTGCGAGTGCAATGGGCACGGAGGCATCGCCGGGCTTTTCGACTTCGGCATCGGCTGCGACCTTGGGCGGGCGCACGTCTTTGGCGGGCTCGTGACAGGCAACGCAGCCGACTTTGTGGTAGAGTTCTTTGCCACGCTCCACATCGCCAGCGGGGACTTGCGGCGCGTCCCACTCCATGGCGCTGAGGTACTCGACGAGGGCTTCTACTTTTTCATCGTCGCCTTCCGCGCCAGCAAACAAGCCTGGCATCTGCGTGCCTTTCTTGCGGCTCTGGGGGCTGCGGATCATGAGCCAGAGAGTGTCGGAATCGAGACGCGAACCGACGCCGCTGAGATCGGGGCCGGGCTTGGGCTTGAGGCGCTGCTCCCAGGACTTTGGGACCGTGTGGCAGGTGGTGCAGTTAAGCTCAGCCAGGAGGAGCAGTCCACCATTGACCAGAGATTCGTCCGGATCCTGAGGAATGTTGAACTGGTCGAAGGTGGGGACGAAAGCGTGGTTGATGGGCTCAGCCTGGAGAGGGTGGGCCCGAAGGTGGCCGCAAAAAAACGCAGAGGCCGCAAAAAGGGTCCAGAGTTTTGAGGTATTCATTTTGCGTTTTTTGCGTCGCTTTGCGGCCATGCACATTCTGAATTAGAGACCCATGCGCTTTTTTTCTTCGTCGAGGGCTTTGATCCAAGGGAGGACGAAGTGGCCGGAGTCGTGGTAGGTGCGGCCGGAGTACATGTGCTGGTCGATGACGCAGGGTTCATTGACGTAGATGCCGCCGCAGATTTCGAGGTCGAACTTGCACTTGGCGACGGTGGCCATGCGGAGGCCTTTGACGATGTCGGCACGGGCTGGGATTTCCACGCCGTGGCAGACGCTGGCGCAGGGCTTTTTGTTTTCCCAGAACCACTTGGTGATGCGGAGGAGATCGGCGTCTTCGCGGATATACTCGGGGGCGCGGCCACCGCTGAAGAAGATGCCGACGTATTCCTCGGGCTTGATGTCTTTGAAGGCGATGTCGGCGTCGATGCTGTAACCTTCCCACTCTTTGGTGATGGTCCATCCGGGCTTGATTTCATGAAGCACCATCTGGTATTTCCGCTTTTCCGGCGCCGCGACGACGGGCTTGTAGCCGCCTTCGATAAGACGGTAGAAGGGATAGAGGGTGTCAACTGTTTCGGTGGCGTCGCCGACGATGATGAGAACTTGGGGTTGGGACATACTATTTATGATTTATGATTTATGATTTTTGATTTATGATTTCGGCGGTGGGGACTTTGGGGATGGTGAGCGAGAAAAGGAGAAATTGGGGGGGCTGGGATTGTGGAGTATTTCTGTCACGATTTACGAGTGAGGCGAAGCCAAATCATAAATCATAAATGCGGCGTCAGACGATGATGCTGTCGAGGTGGTTTTTTGCACGGACGATTTCGGCGGTGGTCTCTGCGGCGGTGGGCATGATGGGGATGCCGCGGGGGGTGGGGTGCATGAAGATTTCGGTGGGGCCAGTGAAGTTGGTGGACTTGAGGGCTTGGAGGAGGGGCTTCCAGTCGAGTTTGCCACGGCCGGGCATCTGCTGGACTTCTTCGTCCTTGGGCATGGGCTTGGAGCAGCCCATGCCGTGCTCCCAGGCATAGAAGAGGGTGAGCTTTTGGTCGATGTGCTTGATGAGATCGGCCATGAGGGCGGTGTCCTGTGGCAGATGGTAAGGTGCGAGGGCGATGCCGAGGCCAGGGATGGTGCGGATGTCATCGGCGAGCCAGCGAAGGGAGTCGGGGGTGTCGATGAGATTGTTGATGTGGTTTTCGATACCGATGGTGACGCCGTTTTCGGCGGCGAGGGCGGCGTGAGGCTTCATCTTTTCGACGAAGGCTTTGACGTTCAGCTTGAGTTGTTCGGGCTTGACCTTCCAGTCCCCTGCCCCGCCGGTGACGATGAAGGTGCCGCCCATTTTTTTGACGATAGGGATTTCATCGGTGAGGCGGAAGGGGCCAAGATCGTAGCGGGTGGTACCGCCGAAGGTAAGGCTCTGGGACTTGAGCATTTCGGCGAGTTTGTCGTGGCCGATGACGTCCATTTCCTCGCGCTGGGTGGCGTGTTTTTTGGGCCAGAGTTCGATGCTGGTGGCGCCGGTCTTTTTGACTTCAGGCAGGATTTCCGCGAGAGGCAGATTTCCATACATGGAGGAAGCGAGCATGTAATTCAGCTTCCACGGCGGCGGGTCTGCCGCGAGGGCGGGCGCGGAGAGGGTTTTCAGGAAGCGGCGACGGCTGGTCATGTGGGAGTAAACGCCGGGCAAGGAGGAGCGTCATTCAGAGTTTGAATTGCGTTCTTCAGGTTTTGCGGCGGGTTGAAGGATGCGATGTAACGAAGTTACTTCTACTTTGGTAAGTCCCAATGGCCGGGATGCTAAAGCCAGCTTTTCCAGAGTGTTTGCCCACGGATTGACGGATTGACACGGATACCTGAGGCTGAGGGTCAAAATTCCCGATGCCTTTCATGAGCGCCCTGAAAAATTACCAGCGTAGAAATATGCTGACGGTGGTTGATGGTTGTCCCCTCACCCCTGTCCTCTTCCAGGAGGATGCTCAGAGTTATGCAGCCTAGAGCGGGGAGAGGGGGAGATGCTTTGGCTGCGTTGGATTAGTCAGGCGCCGAGCAGACGGGATTGGGGAGCGTCGAATGTGATCGACGCGCAAAGCCAGAGGAGTAACGGGGGAACTGAGGAGCGCGGAGAGTTGGGTGGCTGCGGACCTGCTTGAATGGAGGCCAGGGGCAGATGGTACGCTGTGCTGCTTTTTGCGAGCGCTGATCGACGGACAGGATTGTCCATCGCACTTTTTTGGAGGGAAGCTGGATGTTTTCAGGGCTTGGGTACGATGCCCGGAGCCGGCTAAAGCCGGGACTACGATGCGAAGAGGGTCGGACTCGGAGGCTCTAGGTGGACGCGGAGGGTGAAGGCTCGGCGGAGCGATCTAATCGAGGACGAGTTCGAGTAGGAGGACGAGGACGATCGTGCGTTTGCGGAACGTCCTGGTCATTTACTGAATACGATGAAAAGGGCGATTTTGGGGGATCAGCGGTCGGGGACGCGTTCGACACTGGCACCGAGGGCGGCGAGTTTGTCGTCGAGGTGTTCGTAGCCGCGGTCGATGTGGTAGAGGCGGTTGATCTCGGTTTTGCCTTCGGCGATGAGGCCGGCGAGGACGAGGGCGGCGGAGGCGCGGAGATCGGAGGCCATGACGGGGGCGCCTTTGAGAACATTGCCGCCGCGGATGCGGGCGGTGGCGCCCTGGAGATCGATGTTGGCACCCATGCGCTTCATTTCGGCGCAGTGCATGAAGCGTTGGGGGAAGATGGTCTCGGTGATGGTGCTGACGTCATTGATGACACAGGCGAGGGCACACATCTGGGCCTGCATGTCGGTGGGAAAGCCCGGGTAGCAAAGGGTGGTGAGATCGAAACCCTTGGCGTTTGGATTGGGCTTCACGGTGATGCTGTCCTTGGTGATGTCGATCGGGAAGCCGCACTTTATCATGGCGTCGGTAACGGCCTTCATGTGCTCGGGCATGACGCGCTTGAGCGTGACGCCATCTCCCATCATCGCGCCAGCGACGAGGAAGGTGCCGGCTTCGATGCGGTCCGGGATGACGACGTGCTCTGCGCCGTGGAGTTCCTTCACGCCTTCGATGGTGATGCGGTTGGTGCCTGCGCCTTCAATCTTCGCGCCCATCTTGATGAGGAAGTTGGCGAGGTCTTCGACTTCAGGCTCGGCGGCAGCGCCTTCGATGACGGTGGTGCCTTTGGCGAGGACGGCGGCCATCATGACATTGTCTGTGCCGAGAACGGTGGAGCCGTGCTTGCCCATGAGATTCATGGGGCCGCCTTTGAAGCCTTTCTTGGCGTTCACGTAGATATCGCCGCCTTCGACGGTGATCTGAGCACCGAGGGCTTCGAGGCCTTTGAGATGGAGATCGACGGGGCGGTCGCCAATGACGCAGCCGCCGGGGAGGGAGACGGTGCACTCTTTGAGACGGCCAGTGAGGGGGCCGAGGACGCAAATAGAAGCGCGCATTTTGCGAACGAGATCATAAGGCGCGACGGATTTGATCTTCTCTGCTTTGACGACGACGACGCCGCTGGCACGCTCGACCTCGGCACCGAGTTCGCCGAGGATGCGGACCATGTAATTGGTATCGCTGAGATCAGGGACACGACGGATGGTGCAGGTGTCGTTGGTAAGCAGGGTGGCCGCGAGAATGGGCAGCGAAGAGTTCTTTGAGCCGCTGATATTGATGCGGCCCTTCAAAGGTGCGCCGCCGTGAACAATGAGTTTTTCCATGTATAGATGCTTTGTGCTGCGGAATGCGGCAGTGGCAAGACAATCTTCGAATTCCTGCCTGCAAATGGCTGCTTGAAAAAAAGCGCTTGCCTATTTGGATTACATGCGTAATCCATGGATCACATTTGTAATCCAAGCCATGGCGCGCCGCATTCCCACACCTCCTGCCCCGAAGATTTCCGACGCTGAATGGACGGTCATGAATGTCTTCTGGCATCGTGGTACCAGCACGCTGGCAGAGGTGGTGAAGGAGCTGGAGGGGCGGCTGCACTGGAAGCCGCGCACGGTGCAGAGCCTGATCCGCCGACTGGCGGACAAAGGGGCGCTGGCGGTGGAGGCGGTGGGGAGGGAGTTTCGCTACAGTCCCGCGGTGGCACAGGACGAGTGCCAGCATGAGGAGAGCCGGAGCTTTCTGGACCGGGTGTTTAACGGACGGCTGGCTCCATTTGTGGCCGGGCTGATGGATCGTGAAGAAGTCTCGCAAGATGACCTGGCTGCGCTTCGTGAAGTGCTGAATCAGGCCGAGAAGAAACTTAAAAAGTAGCACCACCACTATGAATGCCGACTCATTGCTGCACTGGCTCCTGCGCACGTCTCTTGAGGCGAGCCTTTTGATTCTGGCCGTGCTGGGGCTGCGGCTGATGCTCGGCACGCGCTTGAGCCCGGCATGGCGCATTGGATTGTGGATGCTGGTGGGAGTGAAGCTGATGCTGCCAGCATTCATTCCGGCGGGCTTTGGACTTGGAGGCTGGTTTCAGCGTGAGGAAGCTCCGCCAAGGCCTGCTGCTTTGGCTGTGGCTACCGATGTGCCAGCGGACTTTGCCACCACTGCGAATGTTAACAGCGTGGCGATGATTTCTGATAGGGGCGGTGCTGTGGCGGAACCTGAGCGCAAGATTTCTGCTTACACTTGGGCGCTGGTCGTGTGGCTGATGGGAGCCTTGTGCGTCTTCATGGCCGCGCTGTACCGGCAGCGGCTTTTTAGTCTGGCTCTGCGTCAGCGGCCAACTGGCACGGCCCCGCTGCTTCGTGCGCTGGTGGCGAGTCTTTGCCGGAAGGCGGGCATTCAAAAGACGGTGCGAGTGCTTCTGCTGCCGGCCGGCAGCACACCGGCAGTGGTGGGCATAGCGCAGCCGAGCATCCTGCTTCCGGAGGACTGGGAGACGCGCTTTGACGAAGGCAGCCTGCGGCATGTGCTGCTGCATGAACTGCTGCATGTGAAGCAGCATGATCTGATCTGGAACTGGGTGGCCACGGCCGTGCAGGCGCTGCATTGGTTCAATCCGCTGGTGTGGTTTGTGGTGTCGCGTTTTCAGGCGGACCGTGAACTGCGCTGCGATGCGGGCGCTCTGGCGATGCTCTCGCCGACGGAGCGGCTCGACTACGGGCACACGCTGCTGCGGATTCAGGAAACCTTTTTTGCACCACCGGCCATGGCAGGGTTGGCCCCATGCGTGCGCAACCACCCTACCCTGAGCCAACGCATTCACATGATCGCCCACCCAACCGCCCGCCAGCCTGTGCTCCAACTGATGCTCGCCGTCACCCTCAGCGCGCTTGTTTGCTACTCCTTCACCACCGCGCGTGCGGTGGAAAAAGAGGTGCCAGCCAAAGAGCGCACACGCGATGGAGCGCGTGCGCCTGCCGAGGCTGAAAAACCCGCCAAGACCGGCACGGGTGACAGCGAGGGCGAGAGCAAGAAGCCGGGCATGCGCGAGGGCGATGGCGGAACAAAGAAAACAGGGATGCGTGATGGTGAAGGCGGCTCCAAGAAGACCGGCATGCGTGACGGCGATGGTGGCGCGAAGAAAACGGGTGCACGGGACGGTGAAGGCGGGGTGAAGAAGCCTGGCACTGGCGACGGTGAAGGAGCGCGCAAGACGGGAGCGCGCGACGGCGAAGGTGGTGCTCGGAAACCGGGCACTGGTGACGGCGAAGGCGCGAGCAAGACGGGTGCCCGCGACGGCGAAGGTGGCGCCAGAAAGCCGGGCACCGGTGACGGCGAAAGAGCGCGCAAGACTGGAGCGCGCGATGGCGAGGGAGGTGCCAGAAAGCCGGGCACTGGCGACGGCGAAGGAGCGGGCAAGACTGGAGCGCGTGATGGCGATGGCGGCACCAAGAGGGCTGGGGCACGCGACGGCGACCGGTCGGCGGCATCGGGAAAGGCAATCACCCTGCGGGTGATCAAGAACGGCGAAGCCGTAATGGTGGGCGATGAAGAGGTGGCCATGAACCGTTTGCGCGGACACCTGAGCACGTTTCTTCCCGAGCACCCTGGTGCCAAGATCATTGTGACTGGCGAAGGCGATGTGCCGATGAGCGCCATGAACAACACGGTGGATGCCGTGCGCGACAACGGGAACAAGAACGTGGGGATCCAGACGGAGTAACCGAGGCCCCGAGCAGCAAGCTTTGAACGGCGATCGAAAACCACGCTGCACGCACGCAGCGGCGGGCTTGATGTTCAGCGCCTCATTCCAGATGCCCCTACCCTCCTCATTTCGAAGCCAGATTTCAACCATCCTATGAACATGCGGGTTCCATCTCTTACTCTATGTTGTTCGGCCGTCGTCTTGATTTCGACATCGAGCTTGGTGCCTCTTGCGCAGGCGGCCACTCCGCAGGAGGTCATCGCAGCAGTTACCAAAGCGGTTTCGTTTTACCACAGCAAGGCGGCGGCGCATGGGGGGTATGTTTACCGCTACAGCGCTGACTTCACGCTGCGGGAGGCTGAGGGAATTCCTGCACCGGACACAATCTGGATTCAGCCGCCGGGAACTCCCGCGGTGGGTATGGCGATGCTGGATGCGTATGAGGCCACGAAGGATGAGAAGTGCCTGGCAGCGGCGGTGGAGGCAGCGCACGCGGTGACGAGGACGCAACTCGCCTCAGGCGGGTGGGACTATTCCGGGCATTTTGATGCGAAGAACCGGGGCATGCAGCTGTATCGGCGTGATGAGGAAGGCAGGCTGATCGAGCGCAAGAAGGTGCCGCAGGGGGAAGGCGGCTGGCATGTATGGAAGCGTCATCAGAACAAGAACAACTACTCGACGTTTGATGATGATGTCTCGCAGGCGGCCACGAGGTTGCTGGTGCGGGTGGATCATGCGCTGGGTGGGAAGGATGCGGAGATTAGAGAGGCGGCCGACTTCGCGCTGAGCTCGATCATGGCGACGCAGTATCCGGCGGGTGGATGGAGCGCAAATTGGGATACGTGGCCGAGCAATCCACCGCCCGTGGCGATGTATCCGATCAAACCGGGGAGCTACCCGGCCGACTGGCCGCGCAAGTGGCCGAAGGATTTCACCGGGTGCTATGTGCTGAATGACAACACGCACGCCACGCTGATGAGCACGCTGCTGCTGGCGTGGCAACTTCGTGGGGATGCGAAGTATCTCGATGCGGCGAAGCGGGGAGGCGATTTTCTCATCACCTCCCAGATGCCTGATCCGCAGCCTGCGTGGGCGCAGCAGTATGATGCGGAGATGCATCCCTCCTGGAGCCGAGCCTTTGAACCGAGCGCGATCTGCGGGCGCGAAAGCCAGGCGGCGATGTGGGCTCTGCTAAAGCTGGCTGCGGCGAGCGGGGAGAAGAAATACCTGGAGCCGCTGCCGAGGGCGATTGCTTATCTGCGGAAGTCGTTGCTGCCGGACGGGAGGATTGCGCGCTACTATGAGCTGCAAACGAACAAGCCGTTGTATTTTGAACGGGGAGAAGGTGGCAAGGGGTTTGTGCTGACGTATTCGGACAAGAAGGCCTCGTCGAACTATGGATGGAAGTGGGACAGCGAGCTGGATGCGCTGGAGAGTTTCCGGCAAAAGATCAGCCGTGGAGAGAAGGTGGTGTTTCCACGAGTGGAGCACGAACGATGGTCATCGCCGCCAACGGAATCGGATATCGCGATGATTCTAAAGGAACAACACGCGGATGGCTCGTGGGCTGCCACCGATGCGGAGCGTGGCTGGATGCGCGATTCGAGCGGAAAGAAAACAACTCCTGCGGGCGGTGTGATCTACAGCCTGGACTTTGTGCAGAACGTCAAGGCGCTGAGCACTTGGCTGAAGGAGAAGCGATGAGGCACGGGCACCTTTTTTTAACCACAGACTTTCACTGATTTCCCAACCATGAAGACTCAACCCTGCAGGCGTATCGCCGTCAGTCTCTGCGGTCTTTTCAGCTGTGCGCTGATCGTTCCGCTGACTGCAGCGGAGAAATATGAGAACGCCACGCCGTGGTCTTATCAAAAGATTTTGCGGCATCCGGTGCCGGCGGTGAAGGATGCGGCGTGGCCGAAGGATGACATCGACCGTTTTATTCTCGCGCGGCTGGAGAAGGATAACCTGCATCCGATTGGGGATGCACCGAGAGTGACGCTGATCCGGCGGGCGTCGTTTGATCTGCGGGGGCTGCCGCCGACGCTGGAGGAAGTGGAGCGCTTTGTGCGGGATTCTGCGCCGGATGATGTGGCGTTTGCCAAAGTGGTGGATGCGTTTCTCCAAAGCGAACGGTTTGGAGAACGCTGGGCGAGGCACTGGCTGGATGTGGTGCGGTATGCGGACAGCGTGGGGCGGGTGTGGAATGCGCCGTTTACGTATGCGTGGAAGTATCGTGACTGGGTGATCGATTCGCTGAATGCGGACAAGCCTTACAACCGGTTTGTGGCGGAGCAGATTGCGGGGGATCTACTGCCTGCGACAACGGTGCTGCAGAAACGGGATCAGATCGTGGGGACGGGCATGCTGGCGCTGGGGAGCGTGAATTTGCAGGAGGGGGACTATGAGCAGTTTTTGCTGGATCAGGTGGATGACCAGATCGACGTGGTTTCACGGGCGTTCATGGGACTGACGCTGAGCTGCGCGCGCTGTCATGACCACAAAACGGAGCCGGTGAGCCAGAAGGATTATTATGCGCTGGCGGGCATCTTTTACAGCAGTCGCACGCTGCCAGGTCAGGCGAACCGCAGCGACATGAATGGATCAGGGTATGTGGATCCGGAGATGCTGGTGGATCTGCCGACGAAGCTGGACGAGGCGATCGGACCGCCGCAGAAACTGCCGGAGGGGATTCATTCGATGGATGACATTCGCGCGCTGGGGAATCCGAAGACGACGATCCGCTACGATGTGGATCCGCATTTTTGCATGGGGGTGATTGAGGGAGAGATCCAGGACTGCGAGCTTGCAGTGGGAGGAGATCCGCATGACCGCAAGGCGGCGCCGGATCGTGGGAAACTGGGCATGCCTGCTCTGCCACCGCTGCCGAAGATTCCGGCGAAATCATCGGGGCGTCTGGAGCTGGCGCAGTGGATGACGCAGACGACACACCCGCTGACCTCGCGAGTGGCGGTGAACCGGATCTGGGAGCACCTGATGGGTGAAGGGATCGTGCGGACGGTGGATGATTTTGGCATTACGGGCAGCGATCCGACGCATCCTGAACTGCTGGACCATCTGGCGATACGATTTGTGGAAGGCGGATGGTCGATGAAGAAAATGATCCGCACGGTGATGCTGAGCCGGACGTACCGCCTGGCGAGCACGGGGAACCCGGAGCATGCGGATGCAGGCAACAAGCTGCGGTGGCGGATGAACGCGAAGCGGCTGGAACTGGAACCGCTGCGCGACACCCTGCTGCAGCTCTCAGGGAAGCTGACGCTGGACCGGCCGGAAGGAATCCAGGTGGCGGGCACGGGTGGCAAAGGCCGGCATGGGCTGACGCGAGGATTGCTCGGCATCGAGGAGCCGTATCGCACGATCTATCTGCCGGTGGTGCGGGACAATGTGCCGGAGCTTTTCAGCACGTTTGATTTCCCCGGGCCAACGCAGATCAAGGGGCAGCGGGATGTGACGACGGTGGCACCACAGGCCCTGTTTTTTATGAACAATGAGTTTGTGGAGGGGGGGGCCGGAGAGGTGGCGGAGAAAGCCAAGGGAGATGTGAAAGCGGTGTATCGGCTGGTGCTGAATCGTGAGCCAAGCGGGGAGGAACTGAGTGATGCGGAAGCGCTGAAACGTGAGGTGGGGCTTGCTGCACTGGTGCAGGCTCTGCTAGGAACGGCTGAGTTCAGATATGTGTTTTAATTTAACCTTTTGATCATCTCCATGGAATCGAACGAAGACCTTGATGAGGATCCGCCGCTGGTGCCGCCGACGGTGGAGCGGATTCTTCACCGTGCGTTCTGCCTTTCGGCCGTGATATGCCGTTCGTTCATCGATGAACCCGACAACGAACATTGCGCCAATCTTCAAGCGGCCATGAAAGCGTGGCTCCATGACATGGGAGCGGAAGGCGAACTCGAGCTTTGGGAGGCCGACTGCATCCAAGCTCCAACCGGCAGCCTCGAGCCGCAAGTTCGCATCAATGCCTCCTGGCTGGCGGAAGGTCTTGTCGTTCTGATATGGGCGCTCGATTTCCACGAACTTCCTGCGCATGACAAGTGTGTTGATCCGAAAGAGGTGACCGATTCGATCGATTTCCTGCACCCAGATGCGGCGGATATTCTGGAGGAGATTGAACTCGAGAGCGCGGAAGAAATTGAAGCTGAAGCGAGCAAGGCGTTTGCCGTTCACTGGCGCCTCAGGCAGTTCCAGATGGACGGCCGGCGGCTCGACTTTGCCAAATTTGCAGAGACAGCTTGGTTTGGGCCGCTGAACATTGAAGGCATTGCCCTTGAGGATGGGGATCTGGCCATCAATGGAATGGCGATCTCCAAGGCATCTGCTGAGCAATTGGCATCGGCCATGAGCATCGCGAGAGAACGTCACAGAGCCTTCAACTGGTTGCTCGGTCATGCCGAAATTTACTCCGATGTGGACCCCAGCACTTGATCTTCCCTTTATCTTATGACCACTCGTCGCTCCATTCTTCAATCCACATCGACCGGCTTTGGCTGGCTGGCATTTAACGCTCTGCATCAGCAGTGGGCGGGCGCTGCGGCGCCGCCGAAGACGATCAATCCGCTGGCACCGAAGCCGCCGCATTTTCCTGGGAAGGCGAAGCGGGTGATCTTTATGTTTATGCAGGGCGGGCCGAGTCATCTGGACACGTTTGATTACAAACCGGAGCTGGCGAAGGCGGAGGCGAACAAGGTGCAGAAATACATGGGCAGCGTGTTTGAGTTCAAGCCGCGTGGGAAGAGCGGGATCATGATCTCGGAGGCGTTTCCGGAGCTGGCAAAGCATGCGGATGATCTGTGCCTGCTGAACGGGATGCAGACGCGGACGAATGCGCACCAGATGGCGACGGTGGCGCTGCACATCGGAAGCGAGACGTTTGTGCGGCCTTCGATGGGAGCGTGGATTGTCTATGGACTGGGCACGGAGGCGGAGGATCTGCCGGGTTTTGTGACGATCAATCCGGCGGCGGACAATGGAGGAGCGATGAACTATGGCTCGGCGTTTCTGCCGGCGACGTTTCAGGGGACGCGGCTGAGCAGCGGAGGCGGCGGGGTGCCGGATCTGAGCAATGGGCGGCTGAGCGATGCGCAGCAACGGAAGCAGATCGAATTTATTCAGAAGGCGAATCGCAAGATGCTGAGCGGTGATCCGGGGAACCCGGAGATCGAGGGCATCATCCAAAGCTATGAGCTGGCGTACAAGATGCAGACGAGTGTGCCGGAGGTGCTGGATCTGGACAAGGAACCGCAGCACATTCGTGAGCTTTATGGTCTGGATGATGGGAATACGGAGCGCTTTGGGACGCAGTGTCTGATGGCGCGGCGGATGGCGGAGAAGGGTGTGCGGTTTATCCAGCTCACTTCCCCGGGATGGGATCATCACAATGGGTTGCGCGACAATCTGGCGAGGCAGTGCACGTCGATTGACAAGCCGATTGCGGGGCTGATTGCCGACCTGAAGCAGCGGGACATGCTGAAGGATACGCTCATCATCTGGGGTGGGGAGTTTGGCCGGGGTAGCGGGTATGACAATGAGCCGTATAATGGACGCGGTCATAACGGCGGCGGCTATACGATGTGGATGGCCGGCGGCGGGGTGAAGGGCGGCTTTACGTATGGCAGCACGAATGAGATGGGGAACACGGCGGAGACGGGAATCATCGGCACGCATGATCTGCATGCGACGGTGCTGCATCTGCTGGGCATCAACCATGAGCGGCTGACGTATCGCTATGCGGGAAGGAATTTCCGGCTGACGGATGTGAGCGGCGAGGTGGCGAAGGCGATCCTAGCGTGAGGGGAACGGGGCTGGAAATGCTTGCGGAGCGCCGCACAGAGCACACTGTGAGGACCACTTTGCTGACGGCTACGCGATACCCTTTAGTGTCGTTTGCTCATTGGCGGCTAGCAAGCTGCATACGGCGAGAAGACCGATGGAACGACTATCCTCTGATGGCTTTCTTGAGCAGATTTGCGGTGATGCGCTGGACGCGTGTATCGGTGCCGTGGGGGCGGGAGAAGTGGCTCCAGACGGGCATGTGGCCGGGAGGTTTGCTCAGGCCCTGCGCCCACCAGATGGTGGAGGCATTGAAGATGAAGTTGCCTTTGGGGCCGTCGAAGATCACGGCCTGCCACTGCTGCGGATTGCTGCCGCCCTGGAACGCGGTGCCGGCGGCAAGGATTTCAAGGCCGGGCAGATCCTTGGGGGCATCACCATGATATTCCCAGCCGATCATGCCAGGAATGGGGTCACCCTGTTTCATGCCGGTGCCTTCAAACACCCAGTGCGCGGGCTTGGTGCAGATCCAGTCGCCACCGCCGTTGACGGGATCGATGTTGCGCACGCCCATGAGGTAGCCCTCATCCGGCCCGCGATGCGGATAGGGGCCGTGGTCTTTCTCGCGATCCACGGCATACTTGTAGTCACCCCCGTAGGGCCCGCCGCGGAAGATGCGACGATTGGGTAAGCCATCGGCATTGTGTGAGAAAGGCGTGACCCAGCAGACGGAATTGCCGGAAAGGAAGAGGAGGTTGACGCCGGCATCGCGCATCTTTGCCACGCTGTCATGCTGGCGGATGTCCCAGTACTCGTCGTGCCCGATGCTGATGAAGGCCTTGCATTTCAAGCCGTGATCCGGGGTGATCATGTCGGCATTCGAGCAGTAGGTCACGTCGTAGCCTTCCTTCTCCAGCCAGTAGGCGGCGGGAAACTCAAAGCACAGCCACTCGCCGCTGCCCATGGACTGAGGATTCTCGTAGATCTGCGCATACTTCGCATACGGGCGATCAAAGCTGACATCGGACCATGGCCCCTGATTGCCCTTGGGATCGGTGTAGAGCGAGTAATTGTCCGGCCACTTGTTGTAGGCCTGCCAGGTGTTGTCACTGCACTGGAAAAGGATGTCGGCCTTGCGGTCATCGGTGATGATGAAGACAATGTAGCTCTGCCAGTAAGGTTCGTTCTTCGAGGCTGGCAGCGTGGTGAGCCTGCCGAGATAGACACCGCTGAGCCAGTCCTGCGGAATGGTGATGGAGGTCGACTTTTCCCAGCGGCATTCGCGGAGGCGTTTTTCACCGATTGGAGGCACCGGCTGTTCTTTGCCTTCAAAGGGGCCGAATTCCTGCATCAGGCGTGCGCCGCAGCCGCCGTAGTAGCCGGTGCGGAAGATTTCGAGTTTGAAGCGCGCCGTGGGTTTGGTGCTGACGAAGATGTCCAGGGTATCGCCAGCCTTCACGGACTGGCGGGAGCAGTAGCCTTCGATGAAGGAGGTGCGGAAGCCCTCGTTCTTGTCGAGGCGCATGCGGGTGAGCTGCCAGTCATGCGATCCGGGCCTGGAGTTTTCTGCGGAGATCAGGGACATTTGCAAAGTACGCTTCGTTGCCACGAAAACGATCAGGCATGATGCGCATTCAAGTCTTGTGAGGCTTCGTTGAGAGACGCTGAAATCCCTGACCCGGCGGCCACGGGACAATGCAATGCCTCAGGCAAGGAGCGTGCACCTCCTCATGAACCTGGATAAATCTGGCAGTGATCGAATTCCTGCAGTGGCAGCCGATTCGATCAATAGGTGGCACGTCCGCCAGAGAGATCAAAGACGGCGCCGGTGGTGAAGGAGCAGTCTTCGGAGGAGAGCCAGGCGACGAGGGCAGCGGCCTCTTCTTTTTTGCCGAAACGGTTCATGGGGATTTTGGAGAGCATGTAGTCCACATGCTGCTGTGTCAGCTGCTTGAGGATGTCGGTCTCGATCACTGCGGGAGTGACCGCATTGACGATGATATTGCTGGTGGCGAGCTCCTTGCCGAGAGACTTGGTGAGGGCGACCACTCCTGCTTTGGAGGCGCTGTAGTGGGCGGCGTTGGGATTGCCCTCCTTGCCGGCGATGGAGGCGATGTTGACGATGCGGCCGTAGCCGTTTTTCAGCATGTGAGGAACAACGGCATGGCAGCAGTGGAAGGGGCCGTTCAAATTGATGGCCATGACGCGCTGCCATTCGGCGGGGTCGGTCTCCCAAACTTTTGCATTCGTGCCAGCGATGCCCGCGTTGTTCACGAGAATGTCGATCTTGTCGAAAGCGGCGATGGTGGATGCGGTGGCGCTTTCCACGGAGGTGATGCTGGTGAGATCCACGGTGGCGGTATGGACCTTGCCGAGAGACGAAAGCTCGGCTTTGGCGGTTTCAAGTGCAGCGGCATCGATATCCCAGAGGCACACACCCGCGCCCGAACGCAACAGGCGCTCTGCAATGGCGTAGCCGATTCCGCATGCGCCACCGGTGATGATGGCAACTCTGTCCTTGAGGTCGATTTGATTCATGGACAGAACAAATCGCGCCTAATCCTCCCAGACTTTCAGGAGTTCCACCTCAAAGATGAGGGTTTCGTTGGGGCCGATGTCGATGCCCGCACCACGCTTGGCCATAGGCGAGCTCGGACGGGATGAAGAAGCGGAATTTGGCCCCCTCCTGCATAAGCTGAAGTCCCTCGGTCCAGCCTTTGATGACGCGCTTGAGCGGAAATTCAGCGGGCTCGCGTCCGGCGAGGTAGGAGCTGTCGAATTCCACGCCATTGAGCAGGGTGCCACGATAATTGACCACGACGGTGTCCCTGGCCTTGGGGCTTTTGCCGGCGCCGGGGGTCAGCACTTCGTATTGGAGGCCACTGGGGGTGGTGGTGACGCCTGCTTTTTTGGCATTTTCAGCGAGGAAGGCTTTGCCGGTTTCGAGAGCGGATTGGGACATGGGATCAAAAAGGGGGCGGGCTTCTTCAGCGCAAGCCCGCGGGCACGCAACCGCAAATCACGCACAATGTGCCGTTGGTTTCGGCGAAATCCCTGCCACCTTGGGAGCGTATTCAAAAATACCCCCCTTCCCCATTTTCATGCTTCGTCGTTTTCTTTTCGCGTCCACTCTTTCCCTGCCCTGCCTGCTGACTGCCGCCGAGCGTGGCCAGGATGCCTACAACCAGCGCATTCTGCCGCTGCTGCAAAAGTACTGCTACGACTGCCACGGCGATGGAACGGACAAGGGCGACTTCGCCCTGGATGAGTATCCTGAGTATGGCAAGCTGATCGGCGACAAGGTGCTGTGGGATCATGCCCGGCAGCAGCTTGTCACGCATGTGATGCCGCCTGAGAAGAAGGAGAAACCTTCGCTGCCGGAGCGCGATGAGATCGTGGCGTGGATCGACAACACGGTGTTTTGGTTTGATCCGCAAAAGATTGATCCCGGGCACATCACCTACCGCCGCCTGAACCGGACTGAGTACAACAACACGGTCCGTGACCTGCTGCTGGTGGACATGAAGCCGGCCAATGAATTTCCGCCCGATGACACCGGATACGGTTTTGACAACATCGGGGATGTGCTGAGCATCTCCCCGCTGCTGATGGAGAAGTACATTCGCGCGGCCAATGCTGTGGCGGACAAGGCGCTGGACACCTCGGATGTGGAACGGTTGGATTTGGAGCTCGGGGCCAAGAAATTTTGGAATCAGAAGGGAGAGACCAAAGAGTGGGATGGTGTGCGCTGGTTCCACAGCAATGCGGATGCCGCGACCAAATTTACCGCCCCAGCCAGCGGCAACTACCAGCTGAAATTCCGACTGTCCGCGACACAGGCCGGGCCGGATGCGGCGAAAGCAGCGCTGCTGGTCGATGACAAGGAGCTCGGCACGTTTGATGTCACAGCCCCCTATCGCGGAGACAAGGGCCCCTGGCAGACCATTCAGCAAACAATCCCGCTGAAAAGCGGAGAACACAAAATCGTGGTGAGATTCCTCAATGATTTCGCTGATCCCCAGAATCCTGATCCCGACAAGCGCGACCGGAATCTGGCGCTGGACAAGATCGACGTCGAGGGACCAGACGGACTGCTGCCGCCGCGAGGCACCCGGCTGGTGCAGTGGCTGCTGGATGGCAAGCCTGCTGGACTTCCAGCCATCAAGCTCAGCGGCGAAGATTTCGAAAACGGCCAGGGCAATGCTTCCCGTGACACAGGCACCATTGAACTGCCCTCGAATGGCTATGTGAAGCATCACCTGGATCTGGCCACGGCAGGAAAGTATCGTCTCATCATCAAGGCCGGCGCGCAGCAGGCGGGAGGCGAACCGGCGAAATTTGATGTGCGCATCGGCGGCAAGAACGCGGGCTCTTTCTCGATCACGGCGAAAGACCAGACGCCGCAATGGTTCAAAACAGAGGTCGAGCTTCCAGCGGGCAAGCAAGAGATCCAGGTCTGGTTCCTGAACGATTTTTACGATGAAAAGACACACCAGGACCGCAACTTCTGGCTGCATGAGCTCACAGTGGAAGGTCCGACGGACCAGCCGGGCGGCATTGCTGCAGCAGACGTTCACGGTCTGGTGGAAAAACTCGGGCAGCGCGTCTTCCGCCGTCCGCTGCGTGATGCCGAAAAGGTCAAATGGCAAGGCATTGCAGACCTGGGCCTCAAGGAGAACCTGCCACCGCTGGAGGCCCTGGGCTATGTGCTGCGCGGCATGCTGATGTCTCCGGGATTTCTATACCACAGCTCCCCAATGCCCGTGGGACCGGCGCAGAACGGGGTCGCTTTGATCGACGAGTACAGCCTCGCCTCACGTCTTTCCTATTTTCTGTGGGCTTCCCCGCCCGATGACAAGCTGCTGCAACTGGCCGCCAAAGGCGAGCTGCGGAAAAACCTTGGTCAGGAAGTGAAGCGGATGATTGGCGACTACCGCGCCTGGAGCCTGACGGAAGACTTTGCCGGGCAGTGGCTGCAGCTGCGCGACATGGACATCGTGGATGTGGACCAGAAACGCTACCCCGACTGGAAGGGTGGGATGGGATACATGATGAAGAAGGAAACGCAGACGTTCTTTGACAACATCCTGCGCAACAACCTGGACGTGATCGCCTTTCTCAATGCGGATTACACGTTTGTGAATGAGAAGCTGGCCCGCTTCTATGGCCTTCAAGGTGTGAAAGGTGAAAAGTACCAGAAGGTGTCTCTGCAGGGGACGCCACGTGGCGGCATCCTCACGCAGGGGAGCATACTGACGCTGACTTCCACGCCCACGCGCACCTCTCCGGTCAAACGGGGCAAGTATCTGCTGGAAAACATTCTTGGCACACCGCCACCACCAGCACCGGGCGGCGTGCCTCCGCTGGATGAAAAGAAGCAGCAGTTTGGCAAGATGACCCTGCGGCAGCAGTTTGCGGAACACCGGAGCAACGCCTCCTGCGCCGGCTGCCATGCCTTCCTGGACCCGATGGGATTTGCCTTTGAGAACTACGATGCCATCGGCCACTGGCGAGACGAAGAAAAGAAGCAGCCGATCGACGCCTCCGGCATGCTGGTGCGGGGACAGACCTTTGCCAATCTGGCCGACCTGCGCAGCATTTTGGTGCGCGACATGAGCGACCAGTTTGTGAAGAACTTCGCCGACAATCTTCTCATTTACGCCCTGGGGCGCGGCCTCGAGTATTCCGACAAGCCGTCGGTGGAAGAGATCCTGCGCAAAGCAAAGGTCTCCGGCAACCGCATGCAGGAAATCATCCTCGCAGTGTGCGAAAGCGTGCCGTTTCAGAAGATGCGAGTGACTCCGTAGCCAAGTCCAAAGCGTCACGCTGCAACCGCGCGTAAGCCGCCCACATTCACCGACCACCCATGGAGACTCCGCCCAAGGCGAATGCGAAACATCCGGGCGAAGCCTGGCGCGAAGAGCCGATCCTGCCGAAGCAGAAAGCGGTGCTGGAGTTCCTCAAGATGCCTGTGCCGCCGACAAGGGGTGGCGCGAGCAACTTGATCAAGGCTGTCTTTGAAGGTCCTGCGGGGAATGCGCATCAGAACGCATGGGAGGCGGCGAAGCACAAGCTGCACCCCAAGCTGTATCCGCCCGACCCACCGGGTGAATCCGCCGCTGAACAAGAGGCTGGGGCTGCAGGTTCGCTCCTGGGGTATGTCTTTCAGGCGGCCCTGCTTGGCTGCGCCGGGGTATTCGGATGGATGTATTTCTCTCAAGATGCGTCTCAGCCGAACTCCACTGGCACTCCAGTTTTCACAGCGCCTGTGCCCGCACCCGCGGTGCAGAAGAATCCGGCAGCCGCGCTACCTGAGCGCAGTGCAGAGAGCGGCATGATAGAACTGCAAAGCACGGATGGCAGAAGCCTGCGCGCCAAGATCCTGACACTCACCAAAGATGCCGTGCTGATCCAGCGCGAAGACGGACAGACGTTTGAACTTGAACTGGATCGTCTGACACCCGATTCAAAAAAACGCATCGACGATTATCGCGCGGCCAAACAGGCGGGGCAGGTCCGATGAATCAGATCGAGACCGGCGGCACGTGATCTTTCTGATTCACTTGAGATCCGACAATGGGATGCGGAAAAACTTGTCCGTGCGCGACTGCTTCTTGTCTTCACCGCCGAGGCAATAGACAAAGCCGTCGAGTTTTACCAGGCCCACCATGGCCGCGTAAGGCAGCGCCCTTGCTTTGGCGTAACTGTCGGACTTCACATCATAGATCAGGGCTTCCGCTGAAAAATCACTGGTGTAGCCGCCTGCGAGGTAAATGTGCCGATCATCCAGCGCCACCGCGGACAATCCGCGAGTCGCGGCAGGCAGGGAGCGCAGCTTTCGCCATTCATTCTTTGCTGGCGAGAATGCAAAGGCTTCCGCCGAGTTCAGGGGTTCCTTCGTAGAGGCGTCCTGATTCATGCCACCGAAGACGAAGAGTTCATGCCCCACCACGGCGGATGCAGCGACGGCAAAGGGTTTTCCCGGATAGTCTGCGCGCTCCTGCACCCCTTCCCGCGTGATTTCATAAGTCTTCCGGGTGATACCTGCGATGTTTGCCGCATCATCCGTGCCGCCCGTGAAAACGATGGATTCGCCCACCATGCCACCGGCTGACAACACCACCGCCGGCGGCAACTCGATGCCCTGTGCGATGATCGTTTCCACTGGATTCACGACCACCAGCCTGCGGGAAGGAGCTTTGCCATCGCTCCCGCCTAGATACTGGAGAGCCGACCCGTTCTGAATGCTGATGCCATAGGCCACCGGAGATTCAAGATCACGCACATGAGTCCAGCGCCTGGCTGCGGGGTCATACTCATGAAGCGCCTTCAGCCAGTTCTTCACTCCTCCGTTCCAGTTGGTGCCGCCGACGATGGCGATCCTGCCCTCCGCGGTGCAGCAGACAAATCCACCATTTGGCTGCGGAAGAGGAGGCAGGGCCTCCCAATCTCCGCCATGGAGGTGGGGAGCCAAGGAAGCGAGCAGCAAGGAAAAGAAGAGCGCCAGGGAGGTGGTGGATGGCAGGGCCGCAGATTTCATGCTTTTAAATACCGCCGAACCAGCCGCTTTTCTTCTGAAAACAGTGGTATGACAATCGGACCAGAAACACCATGGTCCAGGCACGTTTTACTGTGCCATTAACGCACCTGACCCATGACGCATTTTCCCTGGCTCGACTATACGATCTTCGGCGTGTACCTCGGTGCATCGGTGGGGGTGGGCCTTCTTTCAGCACGTGGCTCGAAGTCTCTGGGAGACTACTTTCTGGCCGGCCGTGGCATGAACAGCATGCTGGTGGGCATGTCGATTCTGGCCGCGCTGTTTTCGGGCATCAGCTATCTTTCCGGGCCGGCGGACGTGTATAAGAATGGTTTCGACTTTGGCTATGTGATGCTGGCCTTTTTCCTCGCCACACCATTCGCGGCTGTTTACATGCTGCCGAAGTTTTACCAGTCGCGCTACTTCACCGCCTATCAGTTTCTGGAAGAACGCTTTTCTCTTTCCGTGCGTCTGCTGGCCTCTGGCCTGTTCATTTTCCGCGTGGCGCTCTGGCTGGCAGCGGCGACTTACGCCCCTGCCCTAGCGCTGGAAAAAGTCACCGGCATGCCGCTTTGGATCACCATTCTTGCCAGTGGTGCGCTGACGACGATCTACACCGCCATGGGCGGCATGCGGGCGGTGATCTGGACGGACGTGCTGCAACTGATCGTGCTGTTCGGAGGACAGCTCACGATCATGCTGGTGGCGGCAGGCAAAATCCCCGGGGGACTCGGAGGCGTGTGGTCAACGGCGGTGTCAGACGGGCTCATGGATTTGAGCTTTAACTTCAGCTTCACTGAGCGGGTGAACTTTTGGTCGGTGCTGTGCGCAGCGGCGTTCCTGCACCTTGTGCAAATGGCGACCGACCAGGTGTCTGTGCAGCGCTATCTGAGCGCGGGCAGTCTGCGGGAGGCGCAGCAGTCGCTGTGGATCAAGCTCTTGATGCTGCTGCCTGTCCTGGTGCTGTTTTATGGCACAGGGCTGGTGCTCTACGCTTTTTACAAGACGCATGGAGACCCGATGGCGGCCGGGCTGATCGCCAAGGAGGATCAAATCCTGCCTTATTTCGTGGTGACGCAGCTTCCAGCCGGACTACCGGGACTTCTCATCGCAGCGATCTATGCCGCCAGCATGTCCACGATCTCGGCGGGACTCAATTCCATGGCGTCCGCCACGGTGGTGGATTTCAAGCAGCGCCTCGGTGCAGCGAGCGGAGAAACCAACGCCGAGCAGGTGGGCCATGCACGCTGGATCACCGTGATGTATGGCATCATTGTCGTGGGCCTCGCTTTCGCAGTCTCGCTTATGTCCGGAAATCTGGTGGAGTCTGTCAACACCGTCATGGGGCTGTTTGGCGGTCCGCTGCTAGGGCTGTTCTTTTTGGGGATGTTCACACACAGGGCCACCACACGCGGTGCGCTGTCCGGATGCCTTGTGGGGTTTGTCACTCTGGTGGCCCTGTATCTGTATCAAAACGGGTTTTTCACCGCCGAAAAACCCGTTCAGCTGTTTTCCTTCATCTGGTTCAGCCTGCTCGGAACAGTGATCACCCTGACGGTCGGACTGCTCACCTCCGGCCGATCTGCCACGTCGTCAGGCCGCCATCAATGATGATGGTCTCGCCGGTGATGTAGCCTGCTGCATCCGAGCAGAGAAACACGGCGGCGCCTGCCACATCCTCCGGCACACCGAGACGGCCCAGCAGGATTTTCTTTTCGTAGTGCTGCACCTGCGAATCCTGCAACTGCGAGGTCAGCGGCGTCTTGATCAAGCCCGGCGCCACGCCGTTCACGCGGATGCCGTGATCTGCGAGAGCGACGGCGAGGGATTTTGTGAGCATGACCAGCGCGCCTTTGCTGGCGTCATAGGCGCAGGAGTCCGCCTCGGCCTGGAAGCCGTTCGTCGAGGAGGTGATCACAATTGAGCCGCCGCGCTTTTCCGCCACGAGGCGCTGTGCAAATGCCTGCGCGGTGAAAAAGACCGAAGCCATGTTGAGCTGCACGGTTTTGTCCCAGCGTTCGCGGGTCATTTCCAGGAACGGAACATCGAAGAAGCTGCCCGCATTGCAGATGAGAGTGTCCAGGTTCGGCGCCTTGGCAAAAGCGGAGGCCACCAGTTCCGCAGGTGCATTGGGTGCGCAGAGGTCGCAGGAGAGATAGCCGGCCCAATCTGGGAAGTCCGAAGGTCTCTGCGGCAGGCCATGGCAAAAAACCTGTGCGCCTGCGGCGTGGAGGCCGCCCGCCAGGGCAAGGCCGATGCCTTGCGAAGAACCCGTCACCAATGCCGTCCGACCTTCAAGAGAGAATGCTTTCATCATGCGCTTTCAGATAGGCGCGGATGTTTCGATGTGCAAATGCGACCGCAATCTCAGCGGCTCACGCGCATCCACTTCACCGCTTCCATGCCCGAGGCAAGCTCGCGCACACGCACCTCCCAGATTCCCGGCGTTTCGTTTCTGGCGAGATCCAGAGGCAGGATCAGCTCGCCATTGTCCACGACGTGGTAACCTTCAAACTCGGCGGGAGCGCCGTCAGCATCGCGAATGGTCACCTCCACCGGAATGGCCGCCGGCATGGGCCTTCCGCCCGAGGTGCTGAGGCCGATGCGCACCTCGGCCACGTTTCCGCAGGTGCCAACCACCGGCACATCGAGTTGCATTTCGATCAAGGGAGAAGGCGAGAGCAGCAGCACGCGGCCCTCCGCCGGGCCAAGCTGCAATGGAATGACGAGTCCGCTGTCCTCGCGCTTTGGCAGCAAGAAGCGTGAATGGGTGAGATCATAGACGTTCACTTTTTCCTGGCCAAGGTTCAGGCTGGCAGAGACGGGCAGGCCGGACTCCATCACCTTGCCATGCTGGCCGACGTAGATGCCGGGCTCCCGGCGGTCATTCATGACGAAAAGACAGGTTGCCTCTCCAGTCTGGCTGGCATGCAGAATGATGTCCGGGCTGTCACAGCTTAGTGCCGGCTGCCAGCCGCAGTCTTTGCAAGCCTGGGCGAGTTTTTCCCACAGAGGCTGAGCCGGAGGAGCATCCTGAGGCGGAGTTCCCGAATTGTCCACGGGGGGACTGTTTGCCGGGGCAGCGACAGCGGGTGTGGCGGGTGCCGCCTGCTCTGGCAGAACGGCATCGGCTTTGAGCGCAGGGCAAAGATGATCATCTGCGATGACTTTGCCGCCCGCCTCCTGCCATTGCCTGATTTTTTCCACGATACTGACGGGGAGGACATCGCAGTCGGTGAGGAACAGGACTTTGCGGTCATCCAAGCCGCCCTGAAGGAGAGTCTCCTCATACAGCAGATCTGCCTGAATGTGGGCATGCTGCAGAGCCTGCCATACTTCCAGGGTGCGTGGCGAACCACCGCAATAAAGACCGCGTCCCGCCATCACCTGCGAAGTGAAACTTTCGAGCATGACCACCGGAGAACGCAGCACCTGACGTCTTGCCAGCATGGGGCCCAGCGGGAAAAGCAGGCGCTGAGCGACATCGCTCAAGGCAGACCTGCTCTGCGGATGTGTGGTGCTGAACTTGTTATAAGATGCGTCCTTCTCAGCCGGGCGCAGGGCGAAGCCGTCGGTGAGGACGAGGCTTTTCACCGGGCGCGACATCGTCATCCAGACGTTTTCCTTCAGAATGGCGGAGGCCATCGTAATGCGCTGCAACTGCGCCGTGCGATCTGCCTGCACGATGGCATCCACGGTGCCTTCTGCTCCAAAAGGAGAAACCAGACTGCGCTCCCAGCTCAGGGGAACGATGCCATAGATGCCCATTTCAGTTCCATGCGCAGCTCTCATGGCGATCTGCTGATCCGCACAGAGACCTGCCAGCAAAGGGTTTCGAGAGTCCATGCTCTGGTCTCCGATGTTCGCAACCAAGCTGTAAGCACCTGCTTTTGACGGCTGACGCACCGAGGGGTAATGCATGATCCAGGTTTCATCACGGTCCTGCTTGCGCCGATCGTAGGATCGGCGCCAGGCATCATTCATTTCCTTCCATCCATTGCCTTCAGACCAGTACCAGCGGTAGTATTTCAGGATGGGATGATCGTCTGAAATCATGCGATTCTCCGGGAAGCCGGCAAGCATGCGCCAGTCGACGGATTCCCCCTGGACCTCGGCGGGAATGTCCTGCCCGCTGAAGGTGCGGTAGGCTTCCTGCTCCTTGGCACTGAAACCCGGCTTTGCTTTGCCGAGCGAAGAATTGATCATGACGCCGGACCACAGGTTGTTGGCGCGGTAATAAACGGTGAACATGTTGCCGCAGCCGAACATGAAGGCGACAGCTTCCGGGCTGGCGACATTGAGCTCGGGCGGAGAGTATTCCTTGCCATCACGCCCCACCTTGAAATGCTTCATGGCGAGCATGAGCTTGTCATAGTTCACCGATCCCACGGCTTTCAGGCCGGACAAAAGACCCGCCTCAAGCTTTGCCTGAACCAGCGGTGGACGCTGCCTGTCAGCAGTGCCGGCGTAGGGTGCGTCATCATTGCCGATGCCCGCCCAGTGTGTGCAGCCCAGGGCTTGCAGCCAGGGCAGGTCGCTCTGGCCGACACCATCCATGATGACCGGAAACATCTGCCTGCGCCTGCCAATGATTTTAAAATCTTTTTTCCGGCTGACGCGGGTGGTGCCGCTGCCCATGACCACCTCCAGCGTGTAGGTGCCGGGCTTGAGGGCAGTGTCCGGGCCGAATTCATTTTCATTGGCAGCACCCGGAGCGAGGTCGGGAAAAATGAACGACTGCGGGACACCATCGACCACATAGGTCATCTCCATGCCGCGCAATGGCTGCGTGCGCAGATTGGCGCATCTGATCTTCATGGACTGGGAGCGCGACAAGCGTTCCCAGACATGAGAGGTGCCAAGGATCTCCAATGCGAAAGCCGCGAACTCGCGCACGCCCGAACAGAGGCGTACCTCGTCGACGACACCCGGAAACACCGCGTTTCCGAGGACGTTGGCGCCCACGCTCAACGGCTGAGCACCAGGATGGGAGGCACCGCAGCGTTCCGCAAAAGATTCTCCGACGGACTGCGAATCGACATAAAACACCACTTTGCCCGCTCCATCATAGGTGAAGGCCAAATGCCGCCACTCATTGAGTGGAAGAGCCACTGGGGTGGAAACGTGCTCTTTGACAAACGTTCCAAAACCTAAACGAACCATCATCTGGCGCAGGCCACGCTCGTCGGCCGGCAACAGGTTCCAGCAAAAGTCCTCCATTTGCGCGCCTTGTTTGTCCAACAAACAGAGCGCCGCCTGCGCAGACGATGAGTTGTCTGTCACTTTCACCCACATTTCAGCAGAGAATGCGCCCTGAGGGGAAAGATGTGGCAGCCCGGGGAGGGTTCTGACATGCGGACCACATTTGAGCCCACCGTAAAAACGCCCATCCGGAACTGGGTTAGCGGGATAAAGGGACAGACTGGCACCGCGGCCAGAGGCATCGGTCTGCGGCATGTCATCGAACTTCCAACAGCCCATCACGTAAGGGCCGGTGGCGTCCAGATTGGAATAGCCTGCATCCCATGGATCCTGAAGCTGCGGCACCGCTGCCCCAAAGCATGCTTCGGTGACGATCAGAAGAGGCAGTATGACACGGCGGAGATTCATGGCAAAAGATGCGCCCTGCTTCATTCCGCCCCCATGTTCCGCTTCTGGTCAGAGGGCAGCTTTTCGATCTGCTGATGCCGGACGTAACGATAGAGCACCGGAAGCAGCCCGCGAGAGAGCTCAGGCGCCGCGCCCAGGCACGGCGAATTGGGAGCCAGGGTGAAATCTTGGTCTGCCAGGGAGACGAAGCCGGGATCGGCACCGACGTCCGAGGGGGTCAGCGTTTCGATGGTTCCGGTGAATTCATCTTCCGTGGGAATCCAGCCTTCCGTGAGCCAGTTTTTGCCCATCTTCAGCACGCCAACCTTGCAGACGAGGGAAAGATTTTTTCCTTTGGTGGTCGCATGCAGGATGTTTCCCTGGCAGTCGACTGTTTCATTTTCCGTCGACAGGCGGAACAAAGCGATGGGCTTGTCCCGAGTGGATACGACGGTGTTGTTATAAAAGTGGAGGACGCCTTTGCGGTAACCGCCGGTCTTGCCGCTGTCTCCGCCGTAATGAACGATCTGGTTGTTGCCGTCGCCATCGCGCTCGATGAAAACATTGCCAAAGACGTAAGTGTCGCGATAAGAAGACGATGCATTGAGCTCCGGATTGCCGGTGGCGTCCACGAGATCGAGCTGCCTGTTGCCGCCTTCAATCCAGTTGTAGGACACCACCAGTCCTGCAGAGCGGTCCTTGAGATTGTTACCCAGGCAGCCTGTGCGCAGCGGTCCGAAGTGATTGCCCTCAAAGACTATGCCGTTGCACTCGGTGTAAGCGTTGTGCTCCGAGATGCTTCCGGGGTTGCCGTTGTCATAAATATGGCAGCGTTCCACGCGGACATTTCTGGATTGCGGGCTGATCATGAGACCATTGCTGCTGCCGTGCAGAGTCAGGTTTCTCAGCACCAGATGATCAACGATCTCTACATTCACACTCGCGGCATCTTTTTTGTATGGGGTAGGACCACGCCTGCCGGTGAAGCTGAAAGAGGACCTGCCATTTCGGATGTCGAGATTCTCCAGAACGATATGAGCGGGTGCTGTCACTGCCGGCACATTCGCTCCACCAATCTTCACGACGCCACGCTCCTCGCCCCAGTATTTGACCATGGGGCTGGTCATTGCGTTTTCACCGTCGATCACTGGCAGCTTGCCACCCGGCCCCGGCACTCCGCTGACGGTGATGGGACTTCTTGCCGTTCCGCGGCAGGCCAGCACCCACTTCTCATGATAGGGCTGCTTGCGCCAGTTGATGCGGACCACATCTCCGGGCGCCAGTGCGTGCCATGGCACGGAGCCGATGTCTTCATGCGTCTTGCCCGGGCCTACTTCGTAAACCGCTGCCTTTGCAATCACAGGAGCCAGCAGGCTTCCAGACAAAGCTATCAACCTCAGAAAACGGAGAGGGGTGTCCAATGGTGGCATGATCGTGGTAAAAAAATGATCTTGAGTTAAATCGATTGTCCGGTGCAGGCACCCTTTTTCCAGTAAAATTTCCCTTCATCCGAACGATCAACCGGCACCTGTCCTGGCACGCAATGGATCCTTTCTGCCTGGGCGCCCGCTGTTTCGCAGCGGCTCATGAAAGCGGCTGTATCAAATCTTTAGGGTGCGCAGGAAAATGACCGCTATTCAGTGATGTAGACCGCATAAACCTTTGCCGAGCTGCCCGGGGCATAGTTCACGCGCAGAGCGAGTTTCTTGCCTGCCGGGAGAGGACTGGACCAGGCCAGGGGGACGCGGACGCCATTGGTGGATACTTTGCACGTATAGCCGGCAAGCGGATGGTCGAGGTGATCGAGCAACTCAACGCTGAGCGGAGACTCTGGCATGATGCCGTCCACATTCACCGCGATGTCTCTGGCAGTAAACGTGCTGGTAATGAAATGCCCTTCTTCGTCGGCCACCTTGCATGAGAGGGAGCCGAAGCCATCGCGGCGCAAGGTGGCGAGTCCGATGTCCATGTTTTCGAGATCACCACCGGTATTCCAATGAGAATACCAGATCATGGTCTTGTCTCCTTCATTGACAAAAGCATGGCCCTGCAAAATGGCGATGTCATCCCACTCACCGGGCTTTCCTCGAGGGATGAGCTGAAACCCTGGAACCGGTTCGCGAAAGTGCACGCCATCGTTGCTGATCATGAGCCCGAGGTCCACGCGCACGCCAAAGTTCCAGCTCTTGTCCTTGGGGGGCTTTTCTTCGGCGTCCTGCCACATGCCATGGAGGCCGACCATGACATTGCCGCGGTTCCACAATCCTGCGCCCATGTGCATCTGCTGTCCTTTGACGGGCGGGTCGGAAAGCTGGCCGGGACGTGCGTAAGAGAAGGCCTTCGCCTTGGACCAAGACACAAAATCTGGGGACCGATAGGCCAGCATGTCGCGGCCAATGTCCCTGCCGTCCGCGCGCCATGACCATGGGCTGAGGAGCTGGCCGGTGGCATAGTAAAAATCGCCGAAACGGTAGAGACCGCTGACTTCAAAACGCTCGCCCCCGGCATTGGCGGGACGGTCGCCGACGCATTTCCATTTCAGGCCGTCTGCACTGGTGGCGGTGACGAAGGCGCCCCAGCGCTTTTCGTTGGGCCCGATCTTGCTGCGACCACCTTTGACATCCTCAATGGGCATGTGTGCGATGAAAGCACACTTGAAGCGTTTTGCGGGATCGGGTTCATCAGGCTCATAGAGCACCGAGAGAAAATCGTTCACGCGAGTCATGGACCAAGGATCTCCTTCGATCAGGCAGATGTTGTTTTTGATGCTGCCATTGAACTCGACAAGACCGAGTTCGGGCTTGGTCCAGGTGATGCCGTCCTTGCTCTCTGCATAGCACATGGGACGCCACCAGCCGGGGGCCTGACCTTTGACGACCGCAGGCTCATGCATGCCGAGATACCACATGCGAAAGACATCTCCCTGCTTGAGCACCGTTCCGTAGAGAACGGCGTGGCCGTGATCCGGAGAGCCTGGGGGGCCATTGCGCAGCACCGGATTTCCCGGATGTTTCTGCGCCGTCTCCAACGTCAGCTTCAAATTGTGCTGCCAGGCGACATTGTGATCATCGAAGGCAAAGAAGACCTTCTCGGCCGCACAAAGCGGGAGGTGCAGAAGGCAGCTGAAAAGGCAGAGGGAGAGCTTCATGGGCGAATGGTAAGAACGGTCATGTCATCGCAGATTCTTGCGCAGATGGCGTGTCGAATTAATCCACGCTGAAATCGGAGAACAGGACGCACCAGTTCCACAAGGGATAGGGCCGGCCTGCGCGGGTGCCATAGGTGGCGTCTCCGAAGACATGGACAGACCGTTCGTCGTCGGAGTCGCGCAGATTGCCATAGCTGAAAGATCGCTGGACCACGAGTTCCTGACCGGCTGCGAATTTGACTCCATTGCGCAATTCCGCTGGAGAGTAGCGCAGCACGGTCGTGCCATTGACCTCGCCCACTTCCCGAATTGGGACGCGAGTCACCGGACCCGAAATGGTGGTCACAAAGAAGGCGCCTTCCGCGAGGAGCGGCCGGAGCCGCCCGGCGGCCGACGCTGACAGCACCATTTCTGCCAACGGTCCGGCTCCTTCCGTGAGCTTGGAAATCGTACCGAGTGCAAAGGAAAATGGATGGCCGTAGCTGACCTGGCATTTTCTGCCTGCAGGCAGCGCCTGGGACAGACGCAGGCGTATTTGGGTGGGAGAAGCGACTTCAACCGAACTCAGAGTGACCAACTGCCCCGTGCCCTCGCGCACACGAAAGCCTGCAAGGGAGGAAAAACCGCCCGGGGCAACGATCTCCTGGCGGGCGAGAAAATCGGTGTCCAGAACCAGCGGCGGGCGGGGGACGGCGAAGTCGATGAGGATGCTGTCGCGAGATGCATCGAGCTGCGCTTTGCGTGGCCGCACAGGCTGCCAGTCCTCACCTTGGTCGAGCACGCGATGCATGACCTTGCCCACTTGCTCGCCCCACCAGCGCTCGCCATCGGCGGAGAGATGGATGGGATCGCCGTGGCGATCGGGCTTGGTGCGGCTGTTGATGGCGCTGGGAACAGCGTAGTGGGGACCCACAAGCCAGATGTTTGGATCTGCATCCGCCGCCATCAGCTGTGCCTCGCCCGCCGGACCAAGAGTTTGATAAGTAAACAGCGGCAGAGGGTCCTTCTGACCGGTGATGGCGCACAAATCCGCGGACCATTGCCTGCGGTAGGCGATGAGTTGATCACGATACCATGCGAGACCTTCAGCATGGGGAAGCTCAGCATCCCAGCGCGTCGGGACGATGCCGCCCGTGGGGCCGCCATTGCCTTCGCCCTGCATCCAGTACAGGGCGGCGATGCGAAACTCTTTCCCCGCAGCCTTTGCCTGAACGACGGCACGGTGTGCATCGTCCAGACTTGTCTTATAGTAACCACCGCCGTGCTGACGCGAAGAAGGCGTGCGGGCATCGGTGGAAAGATCGGCGCTGGAAAGCTCCTGAATCTGCCGTCCCCCCTGCCCTGCACAGGCCACGAGAAAAGGCGGCACCGATTTGCCAACCCGAGATTTGTCTCTCGAAACCAGCGCCGCGCGCCAATGGTCTGCGATGCCGTTTGCGGCGGTTTCGCCGAGGCCGCCATTGACCTGCGCGCACAGGGGCATGATGGCAAACTGCGCGGCCGCACGCTGCTCCGGAGATGCCGAATGATCACCCGGCAACCAGGTGCGAACTCCGCGCTGAAAAGCCAGATTTCCCCAGCCGCTGTCTCTTTCCGTGACGACCGGCAGCGACTCCGAACCATCGCACAAGGACTGTCCCATCATCCAAATGCCCCGGATGGACGGCTTCACATCCTCCGCGAAAGTCTGAGCAGCAAAGAGGAGGAAGAGAATGGCTCTCACGGTTTGAAATCCTTTGGCATGAGTTTCATGAGCGCACTGGCATCAGCACCGGTGGCCGGGGCGCCTTCGGGGAAGGGCCGGCCGTTGATGAGGCAGTTGTCCCAGTGTGCGCTGCCTTCCACCTTGATCTCCATGTTTTCAAAGGTGCAGTTCTTTGCCTCAAGCGCGGCCCGGGCGGCGACGCTGCCGGTGTGGGGTTTCACGAGGCGACGGAGGAGGACATTTTCCATTTTCATGCGGCAGTCCCCATTGGCGCGCCCGGTGATGGAGAGACCGTTTTGTGCGGACGACAGCACGAAAGCATTGGTGAGGGTGTAGCGCCCTTCATCGAGAAAGAAGAGATCGAAGCCGATGTTTCTGGCGAGGAAGACGTTGGTGTAACTCGTCTGTGCCGTGCCTGTGTCCGTGATGCCGGTGCTGTTGCCGATGCTCAGAAAGCCATCGACGCGATACTGCGCCGACTCATGCGCGCTGATGCCGTCGTCACCGCACTCGATCGCAGCAATGTTTTCGAAAACGACGTCACGGCAGTCGCCATGAATGTTGAAGCCATCATTGTAAGGATGAGTGGCGGTGAGGTTCTTGATGACAAGATGCGCATTGTCTCCGCCCATCTGCACTCCTGCGCTGCGCACCGGGGCAAAGATCTGAGCGTCGGCGAGCTTTTGGCCGGCCGGCAGCCTGAGATAGAAGTCGCCGTAGATCTGCAGAGAGGAAGGCTTCGCACGGGAGGGATCTTTGACAAAGGTCCATTCACCGGGCTGGAGATCCTCAGGTTTTTTGAGAGGTGCGCTGCGGCCTTTGGAGGTGCGGCCCATGTGGTTCATCTGCCCGCCCCACAGAAAGAACCAGCGGCCAATCACAGCGTCATCCAAACGAGGCAGCAGCGCCTCGTTTTTAAAGAGGCCGGGAGAAACCTCGGTCCATTGCGCCGGATTTAGCGTATCGCTGCCCTCCAAGATCGCGCCGTGGCCATCTAGGGTGATGGGTTTGCCGGGCTCGCCTTTCTTGCCGTAGAAACCGGCATAGTCGCGATACACCCTGGGCTCGAGATGAATCACATCGCCGGGAAGGGCAGCTTTGATGGCATGGGCGATCGTGGGCATGTCCTTGTCTGTGCCGACGTGGATGTCCCGCGCTGCGGCGGATGCAGCGAGCAGGAGAAGAAAGCGTAAAATGCGATTCATGCGGGTGGAGTCATGGCCACAGCGGTGGAGTAGGCGGCTTTGAGTGCGGGGTCGGTCTGCGTGTGGCTGCCGCGGTAAACGAGGAGCAAACCGAGCCGGGCGAAGTCCGTGGTGTTTGGCGCGGAGTGGTGGATCGTCTCGCACTGATGAATGGTGGCATCTCCAGGAGCGAGCAGGCCGCAGAACTGATCGCGGAGTGGGACGGCAGGAGGAGACGCCATGCCGATGCTGTTGCCCCGCACGCCGCTGGGCTTTGTGGGCTGCATGCCGGCATGATGAGAGCCTTTGACGAAGAAGACGGGGCCATTGGCCTCGGTGACCGGATCAATGGCGATCCAGACGGTGAGCATGTCCGGCGGTGTCTGGCAGAAGTAGGCGTTGTCCTGATGATAAGGGACGCCGGAGCCGATGCGTGCGGGCTTGTTGAAAGTCTCAACACCCACCAGCACCGGCTCGCCATGCAGCAGTGGCGCGACGAGGGCGCGGATGTCGGCGCGTTCGCCGAGCTGGCGGAACCACTCATTGTATTTTTCCAGGCGCCAGAGATTGCGCACGGTTTTTTCATCCTTCTCGAAAGTACGGGCATCCGGAGGCTGGGCGCTGAGATCATCGCGGATGTAGCGCTCCAGTTCGGCACGCACTGCGGCCACTTCTTCAGCACTGAGAAACGCGCGGACGAGCACGACACCGTCGTTCTCATAATCGGTCACGAGTTGAACGGCGGGAGTCATGGAAGGTGAATGCCCGCACTGGTGAAAATACCGGCTCCGATGAACCGGGCGCGGGAGCCGAGATGGCGCTGGATGCGCAGCACCTCATTCCATTTGGCCATGCGTTCACTGCGGCTGAAGGAGCCTACTTTGAGCTGTCCGGCATTGGTGGCCACGGAGAGGTGGGCGATGAAGGCATCCTCGGTTTCTCCAGAGCGTGCAGAAACAACGGGCAGCCAGCCCGCGGCCTGCGTGCGGCGGATGGCGGCAAGGGTTTCAGTGACGGTGCCGATTTGATTGAGCTTGATGAGCACGGCGTTGGCGGTGTTTGCAGCGATGCCACGCTCTATGCGCTCGATGTTTGTGGTGAAATGGTCGTCGCCAATGAGCTGGCATTTTCCGCCGATGGCTTCACGCACGATCTTCCAGCCCGCCCAGTCGTCCTCGGCCATGGGATCTTCGATCGAGACGATGGGGTATTTGCCCACCCACTCGATCATGAGCGCGGCGAACTGCTCGGAGGTGAACCGGCGCTGCTCCAAGCCGAGTGTGTAGTGGCCGTCGTTAAACAGATCTGTGGCGGCGATGTCGAGAGAGATGCCGACTTCTTTCCCTGGAGTGTAGCCTGCGCGTTCGATGGACACCATGAGCGCATCGAAGACGTCTTCATTGCGGTCAAACATGGGCCAGTAGCCGCCCTCATCGGCCACACCGGCGAGGAGCCCCCGCTCGCGCATGACCTCGGCAGCAGCGTGAAAGACATTGGCGGTTACTTCAAGCGTCTCCTCATAACTCTTCGCGGTGAGAGCCATGATCATGAAGTCCTGGATATCGATGCGGCCCTGCGCGTGCTTGCCACCGCCAAAGATCTGGATTTCGGGAAGCGGCAGCAGAGTCCCCTGCCCCTCTCCGAGGGATTCGAACAAGGGAATGCGTTTCACATTTGCCGCAGCCTGGGCCACAGCCATGCTGGCACCGAGAATGGCATTGGCGCCGAGGCGGGATTTTCCAGGCGTGCCATCAAGCGCAATCAGTGCACCATCCAGTCCGGCCTGATCAAACACCTCGCGGCCGATGGCGGCACTGGCGATCTCGCCTTTCACATGAGAGACGGCTTTGTACACGGATTTGCCACGGAAGCGGGCTTTGTCGCCATCGCGCAGCTCCAGGGCTTCATGATGGCCGGTGGATGCGCCGGAAGGCACAAGACCGTGGCCGGTGGTGCCGTCTTCCAGTGTGGCGATGACTTCCACGGTGGGATTTCCGCGGCTGTCGAAGATTTGCAGAGCGTCAAGAGAAGTGATTTTCATGAATGCGCGGCCCACGCTGCCGTAAGCGCGGCCAGCGAGAGCGGTGGAGATAAAAGATGGGACTGAACGAAACGCGTGACGATGTCTCGATGTTCGGCGGAAAGATACTCGGCGGGCGATTTTCCATGCACGCGCGCAAGCAGCAGGCAGAGCAGAAGGCGCACGGTGTCTTGTTCAAGATCGTGACCGCAGGCGGACGTGTAGGCAGACCAAAACGCTGGCACGAGCTGAAGTGCCTGCGGATTCAAAAGGCCTTTGAGATGCAAATGCGTGAGCAGAAAGGCGGCATCGAAGGCTGGATCGCCAAACCACGCGCACTCGGCATCCAGCACAATGAGCCGTCCGTGGCCGACGAGCAGGTTTTTGGGACTGTAGTCGCCATGCACCAGCGCGAGTTTTGCAGCCGCGAGCCGTGCGGCCTCGGCCTGCAGAAATGCGGCGGCGGCCGGCACGCGGCCGGCGGTGGTCAGCAGGTAGGGATCGATGCGCAGCGCCTGGAAATTCGGCAAGGTGGCAAAGCGCTCGCGGGCGTCGGGATCGCCCCAGGATGCGGCGTGCATGCGCCCGAGAACATCGCCTGCCATCCGTGCGGTTTCGGGTTCGATCTGACCCGCGAGGAGCAGGGACTTCCAGTTCTGAAGTTCATCTCCGAGATATTCCATGGCAAACCAGCCATCGCCGCCGCCCAGGATGCGCGGCACGGAGGCGGGCATGACGGGAGCAACATACTCAAAGAAGGACTGCTCCACGCGATTGCGTGAGACATCGACGAACCAGTCATCCTTGACGCGAAGCTTTTCCAGGGCCGCCTTGACCACAAGCTTCCGCGTGGATGATTCCACCAGCACGATGTCGCTGGAGACTCCCCCCGTCAGCGGTGTGATGCGTATGTCGGCACCGCCGATCAGACCGGCGGATTGAAGGCGTGGCAGAAGGTCTTCGGTGGTCATGCGAGAAGCTTCACTATGTCAGCGCGCGTTCCCACCTCACGGTTTTTTTCCCAGCAAGTGCTGCATGGCAGCCGTCAAGACCTGTTCAACTTCGGGGGCAACATTGGAAGATGTGGGACCTGTTTCGTAGCCGCCCTCGGGGTAGGCGGCGGCGGTGCCGATGTAGCCGGGACCGTAGTTGCCATAGGCGGCCATCATGACGTGGAGGTCCGGGCGCATGGCCTTGGCTGCGAGCTGGTATTCCACAAAGAGCTCGCCAGGCAGGTGCAGCATGCGTGAGTCGCCAACTTGAAGGCAGGTGATGTCGATTTCCTTCCCAGCCTTGCTCCGGCGCACAAAGGCAAGCTGGTCGGCAAAGGAGATGTAGCCTTTGGCTTCGGTGGCCTTGAGCTTTGCGATCAAGTCATCCTCGTTCAGCCGCGGGGACAGCGGCAGCTTCACAGGCACGCTGCCCCAGCCGATGTCTGTGGTGGCAAGCGGCTGCTTTGTGGTTTTGTCATAGGCCTCCCTCATGCCGGCAGCAAGACGGGTGGCGAGAATGACGCGGTTGCTCTGCGCACCGTCGTTGTACTTGCCTGCCGCGACATTGCCACCGGCACCGTTGAAGTGGACATGCAGCGCGGCATTCACATCCTGCCCGCGAATGAAGCGTGCGATGCCCGGAAAGTCCGGGCTGGGAATGCCGAGGCGGTAGTAGCTCTGCGGATGGCAGGCATAGGCGCTGAGCACCGCGATGGGTTTGTCTCCATTCCAAAAACTGAGGAGGGACACAACGGGGTCAATCAGCCCTTCAGGCAAGGCGATGAGGCCTTCGATTTTGCAACTGCTGCCGCGCATGCGGCCCACCTTTCCTTCGGGGGTGCGCTCCACGCGGCGGTTGGAAGCCACGTCCTTCACCACGGCCTCACCATAGCCATAATGCGTGGCAGGCTGCGCATTTGGCAGGGCCGCACGAATGGCATCTGCCGCACGCTGGATGACCTGCCGGTGAAAGGTGCCTTCAAAACGGGTGTAGCCTTTCACTCCTAGTTCCTGGATGATTTTCTCTGCTGTGAAGTCGCAACCGGGAGCGTCGTGCTGATGCAAGGTGTGCACAGCCACGCGACCAGGCACGGTGCCTGCTGCTTCCGCAAGTGCAGTGCGAAAAGCGTCATGCCCTTCATTGGCGATGCCGATCCAGTCCACGGCGCAAAGCACAACCGGCTGACCGCCCCCGAGGATGACGATGCCACGGCAACGCAGGGTGAGGTCATCCACACGCTTCACCGGGTCATAGGCCATGGCAGCGCCGAGCGGAGGCGTGGCATCCACGTCGAAGGTGGCGATGCGAACCGTCTCGGCCGCCCGAGCAACTGGCAGCATGCAGAAGATGGAGAGTAGGAACGCTGGAACGAGCAGTGCTTTCATGATGGGATGGTGAACAGAGGACAGGCAGCGCCGAGCATGGCTCAACGCTGCAAGGCAGTCTTTACATCACCGAGTCCCAGGAACATTTCTTTCCGCGTCTCATTGAAAAGATGCAGGCCATCAGCGCCCGCGGCATACACCTTGGCCGCGCGCGCCTCGTACTGCGCACGGGTGAGATGCTCGCTGGGCGGCGGTTTGAGCTTGCCAGCGGCGATGAGCCGATCCTCCTCGGCGGTGCGATCATGGCCTTTGGTGATCGCCTCCTCCCCAAAGAGCACCGCGCAGCCGCTGCCCTTCGCCATTTGTACAAAAGGCGCGATGTCAAAATCGTATCCGCCGAGGCCGTACTGGCCCACCACCAGGTAGTCGAGCAAGCCATCTTTCAGCCATGTGTTTATGTCGCAACCCCAGGTGGGATACTTCTGCCAGTCAATGCGCACCGAGAGGCCGAGGCGCTTGTTTTTTGCCCTGCCTGCTTCATTCAGGATCTGCCGCACTTCGCGCACAAATTCCGTCATGACGGCATAGCGCAGGGGGACCCAGCGTGGGTCATCCTGCCCCACCGTGGCGGCGTCCACGCCATATCTGGCCATGAACGCATCTGCCATGGGCTTCTCAAAACCGAAGAAAACCGGATGGCGCTGGAAGTCGAGATTGATGCCATCGATGTCCTGCTTCACGGCCTCGCGCAGGATGTTCAGCTTGAACGCGCGCACTTCAGGAAAGGCAAAGGAAAATCGGGCGGTGGGCTGGCCTTTGGCATCGGCCACACGGAATTCCGGATGCTCCCACCAGAAGGTGCTGTTGGCGTAGCGCGGAAAACTGCCGCCCCACATGTTTGCCGCATAGTCACCGTTCATCCGCAGGGAGGCATAGCAGGACAGCCCGGCCTCATGGCAGGCGTCTGCCACAATCTTCAGCGTGTTTTCTCCCGCATCCGCCATGCGCTGGAGGGTTTCGTGTGCGAGCTTGTCTCCACGACGTGGAAACTCCGTCATGCCCGCGCCGATCAACTGGGTGACTTTGCTCGGGTAGTTGGCGCGGCTGCCGGCGATGATGCACCATTCCATCACGGCCACCTGGGTGTCCTTGTAGGTCAGCATGGCCTGGCGCAAATCTTCGGCTGACTTGTAGCGTCCGCTGTGAAAGGCGCTGAAGCCGTCATCATTGACGACGAGAAGCCTGGCAGCGTTGTGCGGACGTGGAGGCTGCGCCGCGAGCAATGCCGGGGCAAACAAAGCGATGAACAGCAGGACGCGTTTCATAAGATCATTTTCACTGGCGCAAAGGTGGAATGGCATGACCTGCGGAATCCATGGACATCTGAGCCAACAGCCAGCCAGCAAGGACTTCGGCCAGTGGAGAGTCGTCTTCATTGTTACGCGAGATCATGGAAAGATCCTGCGCCATGATGAGGCGCCGGGCGAAGGCCTCCTGGCGGCGTTCCGCCGGGCTGAGCGCCGGCCTTGCCGCTGATGGCAGTGCCGCGACCACGTCCCACTGCTGCATGCCAAAGCTCAGGGACCAGTTCATGATCCATGAATAGCTGTGATGAAACTGCACCTGATTCTCCAGCGGCAGTTCCACGGGAACCGCGATGATCACAAGATCCTGCACTGCGCCACGCACCTTGCGTGCAGATGTCTCAAGCTGCGCCAGCGACTGGCCTTCAACGGGCCAGGATGCCACTTTGACGACTGCTTCGGGGAACAGGCGTTTTATTGCGGGTGTGATGAGCGCGTCATACGGCGGCATGGCAAGCACCTGGAGTGGCTGCCCTGCCTTGAGCTTTGCAAACGTGTGCGCCAGCGCAGGCGTGGGCGGCCCGACTTTCTGGAGCGATACGGAGCTCCCAGTGATGGCCTGTGCGAGAGTTTCGGCAAAGAGCTTATGCCCGGCCATGTTGGGGTGAATGGTGTCGCTGAGGAGAAGATCCCATTCAGCAGGATCAGCGCCGTGCACTGCCTCGAAGGCAGCGAAGCAGTCCGCAACCACGAGAGATTCGTCCTTCGCGGTTTCACGAATGGCCTGCGTGAATTCCGCGAGGCGGGCACAAGGCCGCTGCGGAGTTTCGACAATGGAGTTCTGTGTGCACAAGAGAACTTCGGCACCCGCATTGCGGCAGCGAGTGATCATCTCGCGGAGGTTCTTTTTAAAAACCTCCACCGAAGTGCCCACCAGATCGTTCATGCCAAACATGATTGTCACCAGCTGGGGTTTGTGCGAGAGAACGTCGGCCTCCAGACGTTTGAGCCCGCCCGTGGTGGTGTCGCCGCTGCGTCCGGCATTATGCACCGAGACTTGTGCCTGCGGGTAAAGCTGCTGCAACGCGAGCTGAAGCATTTCAGGGTAGGCCCTGCGCCCCCCGCTGTGATAATACACGCCGGTGATGCTGTCCCCGATGCAAACGATGCGCACCGGCTCCTTCCCTGCTGCCAGGAGCTCGGCTGTTTTTAGCGGAGCAGCCGCGATGGCAGAGGCGCAGCAGCAAAGGAGGAGTATGAGGAGGCGCATGCGTGTCTTCTATCATGTTAGGGCTGCTTCAGCCAGTCCAGGCTGATGCGGCGGATGCGCAGCCGGTTGAGCGCGCCGACTTTGCTGTCGCCTGCACAATAGCCGATCAGCATGGCATCTCCCACGAAGTGGATGGCGGTGTAATGGTAGATGCCTTCGGGGTCGCTCTCGATAAGCTTGCGCTGCGGCCAGGTTTTGCCACCGTCGGACGAGATGGCGGCGACGTAGGGATTGCGCTTCTTGGGCGGAAACGGAAACTTGCCGGAGTGGTCGTTGTAGATCGCGAGAAGGTCGCTGCTGCCAGGCAGAAGTTTGATGCTTGCGGGTCCGTTCGGAGATTTCATTTCCGTCGGCTCCGGAGGCGAAAACGTTTTGGCTGCATCCTTGGAGTAGAAACCGTACTGCGCGCCGCGATCCGTGCGGCACCAGGAGAAGAGGGAGCCGTCTGCCAGCTCGACGACGCCCGGTTCCTGCAATCCGCTTCCGCTTGGCACCGGCATGGCCCACCAGCTTGAAGACTCAGTCCATGTGGTGCCTTCGTCGTCCGAGTAGATCCACATTGCAATGGCTCTTCCGTCCCAGGATTTGATGGTGCTGGGATCGGTGCCACGGGAGCGGTGGAAGGCCAGCGGAATGACGATGCGGCCCTTGCTGGTCTGGATGACGCGGTCGTTGTTCATGACAAAGTAGCCGGGAGCCTGGAGGGCGAGCTTCGGCTCTGTCCAAGTCTCGCCTTCGTCGGTGGAGACGCGCATGTAGGGCCGGCAGTCGATCCAGCTGTTCTTGATGCAGTAAAACATGGCCAGCTTGCCGCTGGCAAGACGCAGCAGGGACACGCTCATCACGTTGTTGCCGCCGTTGTTTTCCACCACAGTCACGGGAGCGCTCCAGGTGCGGCCCTGGTCATCGGAATGAATCCGCACAATGCGCGCAGGGCTCTCATCGCGCGCGCCGCCGTAGAAATGCGAGTAGCAGAAAATGATGCGACCGGAGGCCAGAGTGGCAAAGGAGCCTTCCGAATTGCGCGGATTTTCCGGCGTGGGATCGAGATTGAAAGTGACGGTGCTTTCAGCACGGGCCAGACAGGCGAAGGCGAGACAAAGTGCGAAGAGTTTCATGAGTTCTGCGGAGAAGAGGCAGTCGAAACGAGTTGCCACAAGGCCTTGATTCTGGTCTGTTATCCAAACCAGATGTCTTCCGATGCCTCCACCAGCCCGCGCCTTCCGCAGCGTGTCTCGCTTGTCACGCTGACGGCGCAGAGTCTGCGGGAGTCCATCCTCGCGGGGCATTGGCAGGGCCACCTGCCTGGAGAACGGGAGCTGTGCGAGCGCCTGCAGGTAAGCCGGCACACGTTGCGCGAGGCACTGCAGGAGCTGGAGCGGGATGGCAGCGTGGAGGTGGCGGACCGTCAGCGACGGCGCATCAAACTGGCCGCCAAAGCCGAGACCCGAACGACGCGCTCACGCACGATCGCCCTCATCTCTCCACGCCCTCTGCTGGAGATGTCTCCCAGCACAGTGGTGATGGTCGATGAAATGCGCGACCAGCTCTCGCGCTTCGGCTTCAGCTTCGAGGTGCACGTGAGCACCGCCTGCTTTTCCGCCAAGCCGGCACGTGCGCTGGAGGCTCTGACGGCGCGCTCCCCGGCGGCGGCGTGGCTGCTGTTTGGTTCCCTGGCCCCGGTGCAAAGCTGGTTCATGCGCCAGCATGTGCCCTGCCTCGTGGTGGGTTCCTGCGCGCCGGAGATCAGCCTGCCCTCCATCGACACGGACTACCGCGCACTCTGCCGTCATGCCGGCGGCATGCTTTGCCGGAAAGGCCACCGCAACATCGCATTCATCCGGCCCACGGGAGATTACGGCGGAGATCTTGAGAGCGAGCAGGGACTGCGCGAGGCCCTGGCAAGCAGCCAAGCACCCGCCTTGCAGGTGATCCTGCACGATGGCACGGCCGCAAGCCTCTGTGCCACCCTGGAAAAAGCGCTGCACTCCTCACGACCGCCCACGGCTTGCGTGGTGGCACGGGCGCTGCATGTGGTGACGGTTTTGATGTTTCTTGCACAGCGTGGCAAACGCGTTCCGCAGGACATGGCGGTGATCTCGCGTGATGACGAAACCTTTCTGCAGCACACGGTGCCGGCCGCCACCCGCTATGCTTCAAACACCAGCCAGTTCGCCCGCAGTGTGTGCAAAGCAGCGCGGCAGCTGGCCGAGACCGGCACACTGCCTCCGCGGGCCATCCGCCTGATGCCGAAGCTGATTCGCGGCGAGACGCTGTAAGTGCTACCAGGCCGTCCACCCACCATCCACGGCGAGGTTCTGGCCGGTGATGAAAGAAGAGGCATCACTGAGCAGGAAAGTCACCGCCCCCGCGATCTCCGCCGCCTGCCCAACGCGCCCAAGCGGCACTTTTTGCGCGAGGCGCTCGATGAATTCCGGCTTCTGAAGCTGCAGCGAGGGATTGGGAAAGGGACCGGGGGAGATGCTGTTGCAGCGAACGCTTTGCCTGCCCCAATGCACGGCCAGATACCGCGCCATTTGCTGGATTCCAGCCTTGCCGACACCATACTCGATGGGGTTCGGGTTCATCGGAGCGGCATACACGGCGGGATCGGGCGAGACGCTGCCATACATGCTGGAAAACAGCACCATGCTGCCCCTGCCCTGCTCCGCCATCCGAGCCCCAACGGCACGAGCCAAGGCAAAGGTGGCGGTGAGATTGCCGTGGTTTGCCATGTCAAAATCCTCCGGTGTGAGATCATCGAAGCGTTTGGCTGTGGAGGCATACGTCATCACCACCAGCCCGTCGGGCACGCCGTGAGCTGAGATTTGAGCCTGAACAAACTCCTCCACAGCGGAGACGTCCGATGCATTGAGCGAGGCTGCAGCCACCTGCGCCTGCAAGCCGGCCTTGGCGACCATCTGCGCAGCACGGTCCTCAAGATCCACGCAAAGGACGCGGGCCTTCAACTCCGCCAGTTGTGCAATCACGGCAGCGCCGAGATAACCCGCGCCGCCGAAGACCCAGATGGAACGCTGGCTGAGATCGAAAGGATGATTTGGCATGCCGATGGAAGATAGTTCCCGGCACAAACGCAGTTTGCTTGCAGGATTCTATCTTCCAAGACGCTGGCGCGTGATCATTTCGCCACTTCTTTTTTCTTCACCGGGTAGGATCCGGGAGATTTGGCAAACTTTTGCATGCATTCGGTGCAGCAGAAAGACACAAAGCCTTCGTCCGTCTTCACGCGGTAGATCGGACGCGAAGCCTTGTGGTCCACCGGGCACTCGTCATTGATGGGCCATGCGGCGAACACGGTGGCGGTCATGGCCAGACTGAGGAACAGGGGAACAAGAATGGATTTCATGGTATGAGTCGGTGTGGAGTTGGTGCGCGTTACCCCATCAACGCACACCTCCCCCACCTTCATAGAGCATCGCAAATCCTGCCCATGGATGCGCAAAGCAGGCACAGTGCGGGGCTATTTCTCCTCAATGTCCCAGTAGGAAAGACTACCCCCCTGCTCTGGAGTCAGTGAGTCGATCCAGCTTTTTCCATCCGGACCGAGATCGCCTGAAGAGTGCCAGTCAACGGTGCCGTCCGGGCGTAGTTTTTCAGCAGCTACTGAGCCGTCATTGCGACCGATGAGGATTTTGCCACCAGGCCATGAGCGTCCACGCTTGCGTCCTGATTCTCCCGAGGCATCCCATCTCGGCGGCCAAGAAGCATTGAGTGCATTTTCCACGACAACAGGAATATCGCCAGCGGATGTGTCCGTTTGAGATTTTAGCAGCATCCAATGGCACTCGCCAGGAGTAAGAGCCTTGGTGAAGCCCGGAGCATTCCCAATCTTCCCATCGGGAACGAAAACGCTGTTAGAACAGCCAAAGATGCCTTCAGCCTCCACAATTCCCTCTTGGAACAGCCTGCGAAACGCTTGATTCGATGAAGCTGCCTTTTCGTAATGAACTGAATCTGGATAGGCTGAACCGTTGTTCCTGGCATACATTTTCAAGCTCATAATAATCTGCCTGCAGTTATTTACCCCTTCCGTCTGCCGACCTTGTCTGGAAACCATGGGAAAAAACGATGCAATCAGCATCCCGCCCAGCAAAACCACGGCCAGCACAATACTCCATTGCAGACACCCCCAGCGCCGTTCCGGTCTCTCATTCATGGGGATATTCCACCAAAACCACTCCTCCGCCGCAATCCCATTCGGAGTTTGACATACAACATTCCGCGTTTCCCCCGTTCTTTCCCGCTTGAACCCGCCTTCCCGGCGCGTTTATGACTCTCCGTTCCAACCTCATGATTTTTCTCGCCGATCTGCCCGCACCCAGCCGCTTTGGGGATTTCCTCATGGCCTTCCTGAGCATCGTCTTCGAAGGCGCTCCCTACATACTCATTGGAACGATCTTTTCGGGCATCATTGACGCCTTTCTGCCGGCGAAGCTGCTGGACCGGGTGCTGCCGAAGAGCAAGGTGCTGGCCACGCTGATCGCGGGTTTTTTGGGACTGGTGTTTCCGGTGTGTGAATGCGCCGTGGTTCCAGTGATCCGCCGGCTGGTGCAGAAGGGCCTCCCTCTTTCCTGTGCGGTGACGTACATGCTGTCCGCTCCGATCATGAACCCCATCGTAGCCATCAGCACGATGACGGCCTTCAAGGAGTTTCAGGGTCTGTCCGTGGCCACGGCTGGAAATGCAAGCATGACGATCGCGCGCCTCTCTCTCGGCTACCTAGTCGCGGTGATCATCGGCCTTGTGGTGCTGCGCTTCAAACCGGGCCAGGTGCTGCGGGCGAGCATCGCCAATAAGATCGAAAGCCTCGAGGCGGACGGCGGTCATGTGCACGCTCCTGCTGCGGGATTTAACGGCAAGCTGGTGCACGCCATGCGCAGCTCCATGCGCGACTTCCTGGATACGGCGATGTACTTTGCCATCGGCGTTGTGATTACTTCGGGCTTTAACACCCAGATCAACCAGTCCCTACTGAACACGGTCGCTGGCAATGACTGGCTGGCGATTCCCTCCCTCATGGGACTGGCCATCGTGCTCTCGCTTTGCAGCACCTCGGATGCCTTCATTGCCGCGCCGATGACGGCATTCTCCATGGCGGCCAAACTGGCCTTCCTGGTCTTCGGCCCGATGATGGACATCAAGCTTCTCTTCATGTACTCCAGCGTCTTCCAGCGCAAGGTGGTCGTATACCTGCTCGTGGGGCTTTTCGTCCTGATCGGTCTCCTTTCTGTGCCTTGGATGGACCTGATCCTCAAACTTCACACCAAATCCTAAACCGCCATGAGTGCCACCCGCACCCTCGTTCACCTTCTCAGTGTCGCCATGCTCCTGCTTTGGGGCGGCGTGCTGCTGTACTTTTACACCAGCGGCCGGCTGGTCAACTACCTGCCGCCGGACGGCATTTTCCGCCCGATGGTACTCGTGTCCGGCATCGGCCTGGCCGTGCTCGGACTCTTCAACCTGCTGACCATTGGAGCCGAAGACGCGGGCTGCGAAGGCCACGACCACGGCCACTCGCATGATGACCATGACCACGCCCACGATCATGATCACAAGGACTGCGGCCACGACCATGCGCACAAGCACGGTGGCTGCGGACACGACCACGGCCATGAACATCAGCACGGCGACTGCGGGCATGATCACGCCCATGAGCACAAGCACGAACACGGCACCTGCGGCCATGACCACGATCATGAGCACAAGGACTGCGGGCATGACCATTCCCACGATCACGCACACAAAGCCGGCTGCTGCGGGCACGGGCATCATCATCACGATCACAGCCATGAGGGCCACGCCCACGGCATTTTAGAGGAAAGTTCCTGGCCGGGCCGCATCCTCGTGCTGCTTATTCTGGCTGCACCGCTGTCCTGGGCTGCGCTTTCCACCCCGGATCAATACAGCCCGAATGCCATCGTCAACAAAGGGCTGTACGATCCGAATTACCAGGACACCTCACGAGCGGAGCAGTTCTCCCTGCAAAACAAATCCAAGGCTGCAGCGAAGCCCGAAGTGGCCGCCGTCATCACGACCACGAAACAAACCGATCTGCCTCCGGCCGCCACAACGACGGACAGCCCTCCTACAGCCACTGCTCCTGCAGCCACCGCGCCAGCCAGAACTCCGCCGCCCGGAGTCGCCACCGCCTCTGCCGCCGCTGCGGAGACCCAGACGCCGCCGAAATCCATGCCGCCTCCCGGACAGGCAGCGAAAAGCCAGGGCAGCTTTACCTTTGAAGACCTCAAAAAGCAGGTGCCGCAGAGCAAGGAAGGCAACTTCATCCTCGAAGTGCCCGAACTGTATTACACCGGCGGCGACACGGAGATTCAGAAGGTGCTGACCGGCCAGATGGTCGAGACCGTGGCGCAGATCCTCCCTGAAAAGGTCAACAACGCCGAAGGCCACCGCATGCGCATTTTCCGCATGCTCGTCCAGTGCTGCGCCGCTGATGCCCGCCCATACTCCGTCCCCATCGATTTCGGCAAAAAAGCCCCCGAGATCAAAGACATGACCTGGGTCAAGGTTGTCGGTAAAATGAACTACAAGAAGGAAGGCAATCAAACAGTTCCAATCATCGAAGCTACCAAGGTGGAAGAAACGACCGCGCCGGACAATGCGATGATTTACTAGATTCGCGCAGCCAGGACAGGTCCTGCACGGCATCTAGAACGTATGGCACTCCATGCTCCGCTCACGGCGGTGCCGTGAGGGAGAGGTGGGTAAACACGGACACGGAGCGATTGTCGGTGGTGGTGTCTCCCAGTTCGCCGTTGGCATTGAGGCCCCAGGCAAAGACACAGTTTCGGACCCAGACGTGCACGAGGTCATTGCCCGAGTGTTGTTGACCACGGTCAGATTCGTCCCGGCTAACGGAGCGATTCAGGCAACGCATGGCGCACACGCAGCCGCGCGAAGCCCCTTCTCGGCGTTCCTCGCTGCGGCAGCCTGAATTCTTCAACCTGGAATGACCCGGATTTACGGCACCTCGTAGGTGCCCAGCGCGGCCACATCGAAGCGCTTCACGCCTGCCTCATCAGCAATTTCGTTCAGCGCTTCCACTTCCGCGGTGCTGAAGAGCAGACCGCCAGCTTTGGCGGTGTGGGCGGCGTTCTGGGCTTCGGGCTGGCCGGGGAGCATGCAGGACTCATTACCGTGGCCGAGGATGTCGTCGATCACCACCTTCACGTTTTCATTGAAGCTGCGGCCGTTGGAGAAGAGGCCGGTGCTGATGGCGTCCGGGTGGATGACTTGGAAGTAGAAGGAGGAGGTGCGCTTCTCGCCTGCTGGAAAGGGCTTGGACTTGATGTCGGGGTGCGCACCGCCTCCGCGCAGGGTGGGGATGCCGCCGCCGATCATGCCGCCCATGACTTCGATGAGGAGGGAGAGGCCGTAGCCTTTATGCGCGCCGAAGGGGAGCAGCCAGGCGGCTTCGTTGGCGTCGGTGGTGGGCTTGCCGTCCTTGTCCACGGCAGCACCGGGAGGGAGGGGCTTGCCTTCACGCTTGAGCTGCTGCACGCGGCCCATGGCCACGGTGGAGGTGGCCCAGTCGATCACGATGGGGAAGCCGCAGGCGTCCTGCGTAGGCAGCCCCCAGGAGTGGGGATTGGTGCCGAGCACAGGGAACTTGCCGCCGAAGGGAACGACCTCACCAAGGGTGGAGGTGCAATTCGTGTAGGCGATGTAGCCTTTTTTGGCCGCATCCATGACGTAGCCGCCGCCCCAGAGGTAGTGGAAGGCATTGTCCACGCTGACCTGGCCGATGCCGTACTTGTCTGCCATCTGCATGCAGCGCTCCATGGCGCTGAAGGCGACGCTCTGACCGAGCTTGAGCTTTCCGTCCCAGGCCTCGCTGGCAGCAAAGGGCTTCTTGATCACTTCGATCTCCGCGCCGGGCTTGCAGCCGCCCGTGGCGCTGCCGAAGAGGTGGTCCAGGTGCAGGGCCTTGATGGCGTTGTGCGTGCGAATGCCGTGGGCCGAGGCCATCTCGCAAAATCGGGCGCCGTCCTCGGCCTCAGCCTGGGTGTAGCCGCGGTGCTGGTAGGCGGCGCGGACGAGGGCGTTGTGGGCTTCGGTGGGGACGATGTGGTACGTGGTGGGCATGGTTTGCCCGGATATTGGAGCATCCGCCGGGACACGCAAGAAGCAGAAATAAAGAAGGCTCCGTTCGGGTGAACGGAGCCTCCGAAAATCTCGATTGAGACCAATTTTGTCAGCCGGGCCTTATTTGGCGGCAGGCTTGAAGACGTTGTGACAGGCCTTGCAGTCGTTGGCCTTTTTGAACTCGCTGATTCCAGCGGTGTCTTTTGCCTTCACTTTTTGCAGAGCGGCAACCATGGCCTTGCACTTTTCCACCCAGGCAGCCTTTTCGCCCCTCGGCGGCGTGGCGGCGCAGATGGCCTGCACGCACTTGATCAAGGTGTCGAGCTCGGCGTCGGTGGCTTCGCCCTTGCCAACCTTTTTGGCGATGGCATCCTCGGGTTTCCAATTCTTCTTCATCGCGCCCTTGATGACGTCGTCCGCGCTGGCGGTGGCGAGGCTGGCGGCGATGCAGAGGAGGGTGAGTGCTGTCTTCTTCATGTGGTGTATGTAATGTAGGAGTATGTTAGGTTTGTCAGATGAGAGAGCCGCAGCGCGCACGGCCCTGAACATACGCAATCCAAGCAGCTTTTTTACCAACCGCCGGATGGCATTCATTCAGTTTATCGTTTTAGGCGGTTTCCATGTCGAAGGTCAATTCCCGATTTACATCGGCGCGAAATCTTCTCAAAACTCGGCGCGAGATTGGCCAAATCCCTTCGTTTAACGCCGCTCCCAGCCATGAAATCCATTCTCTTTCCCCTCGTCCTGCTCGGTGGCCTCGCCTCCGCCGCCGATACCGAGCTGCTGATCCAGCTCGGCCTCAATGACAAAGCCGGCACCGTCTGGGATGGCAGCATCAAGGTGACACCCGGGGAGGTATCGGAAGTCACGGGCTACCGCTTTGAGCAGCAGGATGGCGTCAAGGACAAGACTTCCTGGAAGGCATCCACCCGCACGCCGCAGGGGGCTGGTGCCAAGGGTGCGCGTGGTAACAATCCCAAAAAGATCGGCGGGATGGCCAAGCAGCTCGGCCCTATTTTTGAAAACGGGGTCTATGTAAAGCTCAAGGATATTACTCCCGAAAGCAGCGTGGAGGTCACCACCGCGCAGTGCAACGTAACTTTCAAACTGGGCGATGTGACGCCCGGCGAGGCGCTCGACCTCATGGATGGGCGCGTGGCAGTGCAGAGCACGGCCTTCAATCTGCGCAAGCTCTCTCCAGAGCGTACGGATGATGACTTCCCTGCCCTGGCCATCGGCCCGGATGGACACGGCTTTCTAGTTTACCAGAGTTTCACCCCCGGCCTGGACCGCGATGAACGCGCACGAAGACTGGAAAAGGAGCCGGAGGACTTCTCCTACCTCGCCACGCCCACGGGAGGCGACCAGCTGTGGCTGCACCTGCGCAAGGGGAACAAATGGGAGGAGGACCGCATCGCCGTCACGGAAGCCGGACGTGACATTTACAAGTCCGCCGTCTCGCTCGATGGCAAGGGCGGAGCATGGATCGTGTGGAGCGAGCGAGTGGACGGCAATTTCGAGGTTCTGGCGCGTCATTACACCCAGGAGAAGCTCGGGCCGGTGGAGAACCTCTCCAGCTCCCCGGGCAATGACCTCTGCCCTGTGGCAGCGCATTCCACGAAAGGCACGGTGATGGTGGCGTGGATGGCGGCGAAGGACGGCAAATTTGAGATCCGCACCCGCACCCATCAGGATGGAGCGTGGGCGGCTGCACAGACTGTTTCCAACAGCAGCGGCAACTGCTGGAATCCATCTCTCAGCGCGGATCCGCGCGCCGAGAGCAGCGGTCAGTTTGCCCTGGGCTGGGACACCTATGAAAAGGGCGACTACGACGTGTGGCTGTGCGTGCTTGGCGCGAATGGCAGCGGCCCTTTCAAGCCCATGGCCGTGGCAAACACCGCCCAGTATGAAGCGCGCGCCTCTGTGGCTTACGATCATCAGGGCGCGGTGTGGGTGGCGTATGAAAAAAGCGGAGAAACCTGGGGCAAGGACTGGGGCGCCTATGACAGCAATGACGGCATCGGCTTGTACCGCAATCGTGAAATCGGCATCGTGGTGTGGGACGGCAAGACGCTGCAGGAGCCGCAGGGAAGCATCGCCGATGCGATGCCGGGCGCCCAGGCCGCCCGAGCAGCTGGCAAAAAAGGCAAGGGCAAAGGCCGCGGCGCGGACGTCACCGCTCCAGCGCCTGCCAAAAGCCCTGAAGCTCCGGATGGACTCGCCTTTGAGCGTCCTGCCGAACGCCGAGGCGCACCGGGGGCGCACGCCGAAGCGACAGGCCCGCAGACCTACAACAATCTTGGCCGCATCATCTGCGACACTGAAGGGCGCATCTGGCTCATCGCACGCACGCGCTTAAACAGCTTCCGTGGCCCGCTGGGCAGCACCTGGGGCAGCGTGGCGGCTTATCTCGATGGCAAGGAATGGGTGGGTCCCATCACCATCCCCCACAGCGACAACCTGATGTACAATCTTCCCGCACTCGCGGCGGGACCCAAGGCCCTCTTCCTCGCGCATAGCAGCGATCACCGCCAGGACCGCATGGCCGATTTCAACCGCGCCAAAATCCCAGGTGGCAAAGGCGGCAATGCCTCTCTGGACGCAAGCAAGGACCCCTTTGACAATGATGTGTACTTCAGCCGCCTGAACGCGGCAGGCGCCGTGAAACCGTGCGAGCTGCGTCCCCTCACCGCCGCTGTGCTGGACAATCCAGCTCCCAGCAAGCGCACTACGGCGGAACGCGCGGAACTCAGCGCCATACGCGGCTATCGCTCCACCATTGCCGGCACGGAGCGGCAGATCCTGCGCGGAGAATTCCACCGCCATACCGAGATCAGCGGAGACGGCGCAAATGACGGCCCGCTGGAAGACATGTGGCGCTACGCCATCGACGCCGCTTCCATGGACTGGATCGGCAACGGTGACCACGACAACGGCGGAGGCCGCGAGTACACCTGGTGGCTCACGCAGAAGACCACGGACGCCTTTTTCCTGCCCAAGGCCTTCACCCCCATGTTCAGCTACGAGCGCAGCGTGAGCTACCCCGAAGGCCACCGCAATGTGGTCTTTGCCCAGCGTGGCGTGCGTACCCTGCCCCGCCTGCCCATCAGCGACGCCCGAGTGCACGAACCCGCCCCGGACACCAACATGCTGTACAAATACCTCAAAAAATTTGGTGGCGTCTGCGCCAGCCATACCAGCGTGGGCAGCATGGGAACGGACTGGCGCAACTGGGGCGGAGAATTTGAGCCGATGGTGGAAGTCTACCAGGGCGCACGCCAAAACTACGAATACCCCGGCTGCCCCCGCTGCCCCACAGAGAACGACGCCATTGGTGGCTGGGAACCGGGCGGCTGGATCAGCGATGCCTTTGCCAAAGGCTACCGCTTCGGCTTTGAAAGCAGCAGCGACCACGGCAGCACCCACATCAGCTACGCCATGATCCTCGCCGAGGACTACAGCCGCGAAGGCATCATCAAAGCCATGCGCCAGCGTCACACCTACGGCGCCACCGACAACATCATCGCCGACAGCCGCTGCACTGCCGCCGACGGCAAAGAGCGCATGATGGGAGACGAATTCTCCGTCAAAGGCGCGCCCACCTTCAAGCTCAAGCTCATCGGCACCATGCCCTTTGAGAAAGTCACGATGGTCAAGGACAACGTCGAAATCCCCATGACCATCGCCAAGGAGAAAACCATCGACATCACCTGGACCGATCCGAAGCCCGAGAAAGGCAAGACCAGCTACTACTACTTCCGCGGCGAGCAGACCAACGGAGAGCTTGTGTGGGTCTCGCCCATGTGGATCACGCTGGAATGATGAATGACCACTGAACCCAACAAACGCTGGACAAGACGGCTGCTGGCTGTCGTGGACGGCGTTTTATTTGGCTGGTTTTTGCTTATCGCTCACTATGCAGCGGGAAATTTGATTCAAATCTCCGAGTTTGTCTGGCATCCAAAACCTGAAGACCTTCAGCCGCGTCTGACGCTTTGGGTGCAATACATTTTCCCCGAAGAAACATGGTCGATGTTGTCTGGCATCCTGGCTTTTAGCCTCGGCTTCGCGCTCATCAGCCTGACTTCAAACGAAGCGCTTCCAAGCCGCTTGTGTCGGTGGACCTTCACAGTCGTAATAACGGTTCTTTTTGCACTTTCTCTGCCTGCAATGTCAGCATTCAAAAATCTGATCAGTAACGCAGATAAGTTAAAGTCAGATGAAGTACTTTTTGTTGCCCTCGCCCTTGCTCTGCTCGTCTATGGCATCATCCGATGGCGCCGCTTTCAACAACCTCAGGCATGAAGAGCTTCTGCTTTTGGGCAGCATTCGTCCTCTGTCAGTCCGCCTTCTCCCACCCTGCGGACCAGAGCGAGATGCGCGTGCGCCCGAAGCCGCACCAGCTGGAGATTCGATTCACATTCAATCTCCTGACGCTCACAAGGTTTGTGGGCATCGACACGGATGGAGACCAGAAGATCAGCATGGCGGAACTGACGGCGGCGCAGCCGCGCATCGCGGAATATCTGAACAAGCACGTGCTTCTGCGAATCAATGCCCAGGAGGCCACGCTCGGTTCTGGGGTGCGTTTTGAGGCGCTGTGGCCGGAGCCGGCGCAGACGCCGCCGATGACGGAGCCGGACTATTCCGCGCGGAAAATGGATGTGACCTTCACGCAGGTCATCTATGGCAAACGTCTTGAGGACTTCTGGCTGGGCTTCGAGATCTTTGAGCAGACCGGACCGATGCAGACGATCCGTGGTGTGTTTGAGCAGGACGGACGCGTGACCGAGGTGCCCTTCAGTGTGCAGGAACCCGAGTACACCTATGACACCGAATATGCTGATGATCCTTTCGAGCAGGAGGCGGACAAAAAAGCCGCCAGTGCTTCCATGACCAGCCCGGCTCCTGCCCCTGCCCCGCCCGCCGCAACACTGGCCCCGGCCACGCTGGCCGCTCCCGCAGCCACAATGCCCATGGCTGTGCCTGGTGGAGGATCCGGAGCGGTGAAACCGTCCGCGGCAGTCGCGTCTGCACTGGAGTCGGCGGTAGCTTCGGAGCCCAGTGACAAGCGCTGGTGGATGACCCGCGCTGTGGTGCTGATGATCCTGCTGGTGCTGGGGCGCAAGATGCAGCTGAGCGCCCGCTCCCGCGTGGTGAGCACCCGCCGCCGCCCCCGTCCCAGATAATGCTCGTTTCTTCCCTCGCCCAAGGAGCCGCGATCAAGCGGCGCCTTTGGAGGCTTCGATCTGGGCTTGGTATTCTCCCCGGATCTCGGCGATCTGAGCTTTCAGCGTGGTGATTTTTTCCATGAGGTTTTGTTCATCAAGCGCGGCCTGCTTGACCCGTGCATCCCAGCTCGACTGTGCCTCCAGGGCCTCTGTGGTCTGCACCGCTCCTTCGTCCGAACCGGCGAGCAACTGCGCACGGCTGCGCGCACGCAGCTCCAAGGTGCGGGAATTCTGGCGCAGCAGGTGCAGGCGTGTTTCCTCGCGTTGAAGTTCTTCCCGCAGGCGGCCGAGCCCGCCGTTCAATCTGCCTTCGCCAAGGGAGGACAAACCGGCGGCGTTCGCGGAGGCGAGCGTCGTGCTCGAAAGCTTCGCACGCAGAATGGCAGCCGGGGCATCCGCTGCAAAGGCGGCCGGCGCTGGAGAAACGGGCTCCAGTTTGCTCGCCTGGAACTGCTCCACCAGGTGGCGCAGTGCGCCGAGAGTCATGTGCACTTCGTGCATGGCATTGCGCGCTTCCGCAGAGTCAGGCTCGGCGGTCTGCTGCTGTTTCAGGCTCCGGTCCATCCTCTCCTTCCAGTCAAGCAACGAAGTAATCTGCGACTCCCAGCCAGCGAGCTGCTGACGCGCGTGCTGGATGCGCGATGAAAGCTCCGCGCTTTCCTGATCGTGCACGCGGCGGGCTTCTTTCGAAAGAGAGCGCAGTTCGTCGTACATGCTGCGCTCCTGCTGCGCCGAGGTGGTCAGCGTCGCAATCTCCTCACGCAGGTCTTTTTCCTGGGCGGTCAGCAGTTCGACCTGCTGACGGGATTCGGTTTCCTGATGATTGACGGCATCGCAACGTGCAGTGGCGGTGGCGAGCTGCTGGGTGGTTTCGCTCAGCACGGAGTCGAGCTGAGTGCGGCGCTGGGATGCCGTCTCCACCTGCTGCTTGAGATCTGCCAGATGCTGCTCGGCAGCCGCCACGTTGGCCTGCCGTGAAGTCAGCGCTTCGAGAGTGACCTTGATGTCATGCGCCAGCGCAAGCTCCTGCGTCACGGCATCGAGCGCTCCGCGCGTTTCGAGCAGCTTCTGCTCCTGGCCGGCCAGAGTGACACGAGTGCTCGTGAGGCTGTTTTCGGTCGTCTGCACCCGGGACTGCAGTTCGGAAAGCTTGGCCGTGGTCTCCGTCAGGCAGACTTGCTGCTCGGCAAGTTCCTTGCGCACGGTCACAACGCTGGCAGCGGCGGCCTCGTGCTCCTGCTGCGCCTGCCGGGCCGCTGCGGTGGAAGTTTCACGCTCCTGCTCACGGCGGGCGATCTGCGCTTCGATCTCACGCAGGATTGCCTCCTGGTTTTGCTGCCGCATGAGCAGATTTTCCACCTCGTGGTTCAGGGCGGTGCGTCTCTCCTCCACCTGCTGGCATTCGGAATGCGTCTGCTGCAGGCGAGTCGTGGTGGCGTCCAGTTCTGTCTGGCGCGTCTCAAGGCGAATGCCCACCTCTTCATGCTGCTGGCCGAGGCGTTGAAGCTCGATCTCCGCACCGATGCGCTCCTGCCGCAGCTTTTCGAGTGCGCTGGTCTGCTCCAGGGTCTGCGTTTCAAGCTGCCTCGACTTCTGCTCCAGGGCGTGTATGCGGTCGCCAAGAATGGCTTCCTCCTCCGTGCGCACCTGCAAGGTCTGATTCAGTGCGCTCAGGCGTCTTTCTGCGGCTTCACACTCGCTCTGCGTGTTCTGCAGTTTCTGCTGCGTGCCGGCCAGTTCGGCGCGGCAGGCTTCGACCGCATCTGCCGTGGTCTGCCGCGTGCCTGTCAAAACGACAATCTCCGCACCGAGAGAGCGATGCTGCTCTCCCAGTTCTGCCAGCGCACTTTCCTTCTGGCCGATCTGTTCCTGCAGTTCCTGGCGCTTGGCTCCGAGGTCCGCCACCTCCTGTTTCAAAAGCTGCATCTGCGCAGCGACCCCGGCTTCCAGCCGCTGTTGCTCGGCCACCGCACGCCCCAGATCTGCCAGCTGGGATACAGCCTCCGCACATTCATTGAGGGTGATGCCGAGCTTTTCCTCCGCTCGGACGAGTTCTTCCCGCCGTGCGAGCAAGGTCTGTGCAGCCGCCTTCTCGCGGTCGCGCAGGTCTTCCATTTCGATCTGGCTTTCCGCACGTTGCTGTCGGAGAAGAAGCAAGGCTTCCTCATGCTGATCCGCCTCGGCATGAAGGTCATTGAGTGCCGCCGCCGCCGCCTCGCGCTGGTTGGCGAGGTCGCTGATGGCATTTTCGAGATCGGTGTGGTGCCGGCCGGTTTTTTCCACCGCCTGCCGAATCTCCTGAAGCCGTGCCCGCTCGTCCGAGATGGCACCCCGGGTCAGATTCAGCGAGGCCTCGCTCTCGCGGCACTGCGCAGTGAGCTGTGAAAAATTTTGCTCCAGCGTCTGGTAGCGCGCGGTCAGGTCCACCACATGCCCCGTGGCTCTGCTGCCTGCTTCTTCCAGATAGTTCAGGCGCTCCTGCTTAAGCTTTACGTTCGCTTCGATCTGCTGCGCATTCACTTCCAGCCGCGCGATGTTGATCGTGAGTTCCTGCTGCCGAGTCTCGTGCCGCACCACGGCGCCACGCGCCTCGACGATCCGCTCTTGCTGGCGGGTCACTTCATCGATCGCCTTCTGCAGCAAATCGGAAAGCTCCGAACTGCGTTCATTCAGCAGCGCGGACTCGGCCTTCAGACCGGACAGCTGCTTGGATGCGGCGGCCACCTGCGCCTCCATGGCCTGCTTGTGCCCTTCCCACTCGCTCACCTGCTGCTGTGTCTTCTCCAAACGGCCCTGCTCCTGCAGGTAGCGGTTGTTGATTTCCTGCAACCGGCCCTGCAGCAGCTCACGGTGCCCGTTCAGCTTGGACAGCTGCTCATTCATGCTGGCCTCCAGGCTGAGAAGGCGGTTCACCTCGGAAGTCTTCTGCTCATGCAGCCGCGTCATCTGCTGCAGCTCCAGTGCACGCGCCCGGTGCTGCCCCTGCACAGACTGGAGTTCTGCATGCCAGCGCTCGTAAGTAGCCTGCGCGTCGGCTGCTGCGGCGGAGAATTCCACCATGCGTCCTGCCGAGATGCCGGGGATGGCCGAAGCCTTTTTTTCCCGGCCATTTTCCAATTCAAAAGCGAGGTTACTCATAATCGTTTCCGTTGCAACAATTTGTAAACTTACATCAATATTTTGGAATGGTTAAGGGAATTTTTTGAAATTCTTCGCCCCAAGCATAAAAAATGTGTGACCACAGCTCGATCATGCTGGCGGTTGGGTTGGGTTGTGGAGTGGCTGCTCAACCTGACCGTCAGAAAACGTCCGAGCCTTCAGCGTCCTTTCTCGCAATAGAGGCGCACGCCATCGGCGCACATGGACGTGACGTTGGCGTCCTCCCCTTTGCGCCAGAGCGCTTCATCCACGCCCGCCGCCATGGCGATGGTGTGCTCGGCAGCGGCGTACCGGCTGCGATTTTCCTCCGTGCTGACACCCGCTTTGAAATCAGCAGCCACGCGCTCATAGACTTCAGAGACGCGGTCCCGGTAGTGGCTTAGATGCCATTCCACATCATCCACTCTGCCAAAATGAGTGAGGTAAAGTGTTTTGAAATTTGCCGCCAGCAGGCGCTGAAGCGACCGCCCATAAGCGACCGGGTCAAACTGCGGTGGCGCAGCGGTCACGGAAAGGTAGCGGCTGTGTTCCAGGCGCATCCCAGCCACGTCGCCCGTAAAACAAACATCGCCAATCAGAAAGGCATGATGATGCCGCGCATGACCGGGCGTGTCCCAGGCGATGATCTCGACCTCGCCAAGCGGCACCTTTTCACCGTCCTGCAAAGCCACCACGCGCTCCGCGGGCGCAGGCAGCATCTCGCCCCACAGGGTATCCATTTGATCACCGTAGACCATGCGGGCGCTTTCGATCAGTTTGGATGGATCAATCAGATGCCGGGTGGCATTCGGGTGACAGTACACCGTGGCCCCCTGCTGCGCGAACCATCCGGCAGCCCCGGCATGATCGAGGTGAATGTGGGTGACGAAGACCTTCTTGATCGCCGCTTCATTCACACCCGAGTTACGAATCGCCGCACGCAGCGTCTCCAGTGTGGAGCCTGGCCCCGTTTCAATCAGCGCATATTCCCCGCCGCTTTCCACCAGGAACGAAGCGATGAGGCCGGGAATGCCGATGAAGTGGAGATCGAGGGTGTGGATGCGCATGAGGGGAGGTCTTCAAGGTGGCGGAGCCAGCCGCGAGGTCAAGACGCCGCAGCCGTCTCATTCAAAGCTTACCACTCGAGTGGACCCACAAGGTTATTTCCGAAGCCTCTCGGCTTGTTCGCCCCTCCAAAAAGGTGCGGTCTGCCATATGGACGCGAATCTTCCTGGTCTTGCCGGAGTAGAGGAGGCGATGTTTGCGATCATAGCAATGGACGTAAAACTCCAGCAGGTACGTTCCCGGCTTCTCGATTCGTTGCCCCAGCATGATGGCGTCATGCTTACCAATCAGAAACGCGTCCGTTTCCTTTTCCTTTTGCACCAGGACCTTGATCTCCGTGGCATCGTGTCTTGCACGCTCCAGCTCTGAGGTGTCAGCCCAGAAGATGCAGACAAGAGTGCGTGGCATTGACTGTCCATGGGAGTTTTTGACAACAAACCCCACATCACGCCTGTGGCAGTTTTCCCAGAGCTTGAGTTCCGCCTCGTCACGGGTTCTGACCGTGACCGAAATCGGCTGATCATGCCTCGCTTCAAAAAGCGGAATTCGCGATTCATGGGACTGGCAGCTCGCCATGAGGCATGCAAGCAGCAAGGACTTGAGCGCTTTCTTCATGAAGTGCTTGCGAGGCTGCGATAAGAACGTTGGGAAACCCGACTTGCAGGCAGAAGCGCCTGCGTCACTTCCCTTACAGCAAAAAGCCCCGCCTGTCATGGCGGGGCTTAAAGTCTGATCATGGACCGCGCCTTGACGGCGCAGCCGCTGCTCTAGCGCATCGCTTCAAAGCGCTTCTGCAGAATCTCCTTCTGCGAAACACCGCCGAGCTTGGACTGGGTGTCGTCGATCCACTTCTGCTCCAGCGCATTCTTGGTGGGGCGGTTGACCTGGTAATAGACGCCGAATTTTCCAGGAGCGAGATTTTCGGCCAGCTTAAACGCGGCTGTTTCGTCGGTGACGTCGTGCTGCGTTTCGTCGATGAGGTCGTAGGTGCCACCTTTGCGGGGTGTGCTGTCGTCAAAGGCACCGGCGTAGAACATGACGCACTCGCTGAGGCACTCCACCACGCTGAAGCCATCATGCAAAATGGCGCGCTCAAACATGGCCTCCATGTGCTTCACCTGCGCGGCATGAGTGCGGGCGATGAAGGTGGCGCCGCTGGCGAGGAGCTGGCGCATGGGGTTGATCGGGCGGTCGATGCTGCCGGTCGGATCGGTCTTGCTCTTGAAGCCGATGGGGCTCGTCGGGCTGGTCTGCTTCTTGGTCAGGCCATAGACGAAGTTGTCCATGATGACGTAGGTGAGCTTGATGTTTTTGCGCGCAGCGTGGTTGAGGTGGTTGCCGCCGATGGAGAAGCCGTCGCCGTCACCGCCGAAGACGAAGACGTGCACGTCGGGACGGCTGAGGGAGATGCCGGTGGCGAGGGGCAAAGCACGGCCGTGGATGAAGTGGATGCCGTGCGTGTTCATGAAATACGGGAAGCGGCTGGAGCAGCCGATGCCGGCCACGCAGACGATGTTTTCATGGGGATACTGCAGCTTCTCCAGCACGCGGTAAAAGATGTTCAGCACGGCGAAGTCGCCGCAGCCGGGGCACCACGTCGGGTGGTCGGCGGTAAGGGCTTTTTTCGTGAGCTTGTCCGCGGCAGGAGCGGCGGGGGTGTCGATGGCGGTGGACATGGGGATGGGAAAGTTAAAAATTGTACTGCTGCGGTTTCAGATCAGGCCTGGGCGCTCATGATTTTCTCCACGCCGGTGACGATCTCACGGATGCGGAAGGCGAGGCCGTCGGTCTTGCAGACGGATTTGATGCGCGGATCTGCGAGGCTGGCGCGCAGGAGGGTGGCGAGCTGGCCGTAGCCGTAGAGGCCGGAGTCGTTCATCTCCACACAGACGACGTGCTTGAACTTCTTGAAGAGGCCGTCCAGTCCGTCCGGCATGGGGTGCAGGTGACGCAGGTGCATGGCACCCACCTTGTGCCCTTCGGCGCGCATGCGGTCCACACTCTCCTTGATGGGGCCGTAGGTGCTTCCCCAGCCAATGACGAGGACGTCCCCTTCTTGATCGCCATGGATCTCGGGTAGCGGCAGTTCTTTGGCAAGCTGCACCAGCTTGTTGCGGCGCTTGGCGGTCATGAGCGTGTGCATCTTCGGGCTGCCGCTGGGGTGGCCCATTTCGTCGTGCTCCAGACCGGTGGAGATAGGGTACTTGCCGCCAGCCATCTTGGCACCCGGAGGGGCATGGCGGGTGATGGCGTCCAGCGGATAGGGCTTGAAGTCGGCAGGGCGCGTGGAGAGATCCAGCTCCGGCTCCACCCAGTGTTTGTCGAGATCGGGCTCTTCGAAAGCCTCGATGCGGCTGCTCAGGGCCTGATCGCTCAGGATTATGACCGGGCAGGAGAATTTCTTGGCGAGCTTGCCAGCCTCGAGAGCGATGTAGAAGCAGTCTTCGACGTCCTTCGGAGCGAGCACGATGCGCGGGCTGTCGCCGTGGCTGCCGTAGATGGCCTGCATGAGGTCAGACTGCTCCACGCTGGTGGGCAGGCCTGTGGAAGGGCCGCCGCGCTGCACGTTCACCACGATAAGGGGAATTTCCGCCATGCTGGCGTAGCCGAGCGCTTCCATCTTCAGGCTCAGGCCCGGGCCTGCACTGCCGGTGATGGCGAGGTGCCCTGCAAATGCGGCACCGATGGTCATGGCCACAGCGGCCAGTTCGTCCTCGGCCTGCACGTAGATGCCGCCATATTTCGGAAGTTCAGCACGCAGCGTTTCCATGATCGAAGACCAAGGAGTGATCGGATATGCGGAGCCGTAGCGCACACCAGCGGCGATGAGGCCCAGGGTGAGCATCTGGTTGCCGTCTGCGCTGATGCGGTGGCCGCCGGGAGCTTCGCCAGGCACAAACGCGAATTTCTCCACGTCGCCCACCTGGTAGGCAAAGCCGGCGTCAAAGGCCAGCAGCGCATTGCGCAGCACGCTTTCATCCTTCTTGCCAAACTGGCGGCTGACGATGCCCACCAGCTTTTCCTTGTCCAGATTGAAGACGGCGCACACCATGCCAAGCACAAACATGTTCTTGCCGCGGTCGCGGGTGGATCCGCCCACCGCCTCCACAGTCGCGGAGGTGAAGGGCACGCCGATGTGGATGATGCCACGCTCGTTTTTGATGTCCTCGGGCGTCATGTCTGCCGTGTCGTAGAAGCAGATGCCGCCATCACGCAGAGCGCCGATGTGGTTCTGGTAGCTGTGCTTGTAAAAGGCCACGAGCACGTCCGCCTCATCCCCTTCATGCAGCACTTCGCCAGAACCCAGATGCACCTGGAAAATCGAAGGCCCGCCCGAAATCGTGGACGGAATGGTCATGTATGTCATCACTTCCTGCGCCGTGCGGCCTGCGAGACGTGCGAGGAACCCGCCGATGGACTGAATGCCGTCCTGAGAATTGCCCGCGAGGCGGATGACGGCGTTGCGCAGGGACGTGGGAGACGACGACGAAGGAGCTGAAGCTGTGGACATGGTTGGAGTACGGGCATGGTGGTGCCCGTGGGTTGGTAACTGACGAAAACGCGATTCTAGGGAAACTTTTGCACTCGTCCATGCTGGAGAATGGCTTTTTTTTGGCTGTCAGGGGGGCGAGGACGACGCATTCTGGCAGCTGTGGCAAAGGCTGTTGTCTTAAAATCAGCTTCCACATTCACCGCGCAGGCATGTCACTATGAATCCGCGCCGCGCAAAACTCCAAACACGCCTCAAACCTCTGGCGGAACCATCGGTCGCAGTCATCCATGGGCAGGAAATGAAGTTGCTGCGCCCCGCTCCTGAAATTTTTTTCGGCAAATGAGCCGTTGACTGGCAACGAGTGGTGTTGTCGTCACCATGCCTCCACCGTCAAACCTTCCTCAGCATGACCAGTTTCTCCGCCTCTATGCGGAGCACGAGGTGGCATTGCATACATTCGTCCGGTCCTTGCTGCCCACGAGGCAGGAGGCTTCGGAGGTCATGCAGGAGGTCATCGTGGCACTTTGGCAGGGCTTCGCCTCGGCGGAGGAGTTCCGGCCCTGGGCCTTTGGCGTAGCGCGAAACATGGCACGGATGCACCTGCGGCGCCGGGTGCGTGACCGCCATGTGTTTGATGACGAACTGGTGAGCCGCCTGGCGGACCTGGCCGTAGAGCAGGAGCCGCAGCATCTTTCGGAGCGCGAAGCACTGGAGCGCTGCCTGCAAAAGCTCCCCGTCTCACAAAAAGATCTCGTGCTCACCGCCTACACGAAAGGCACCCGCATCGACGATCTTGCCACCCGGCGCGGCCAGACGCCGATGGCGCTCTACAAACTGCTCCACCGCATCCGGCATGCCTTGCTTGATTGTGTGGAGCGCACTCTTGGAACGGAAGAACCCATATGAAAACGGACTGGCACGATCTCATCCAGCGCCACATCTCCGGACTCACCACGGAGGAGGAAGACAGGATTCTGGAAGCTGCCCTCAAGCAGGATGATGCCGTGGCGCGGTTGTATCTGCGCTACATGAACCTGGACGTGGCCCTGGAAGCTCATGCAGTCTCCTTGGAGGCCGTGAATGAACTGCTGACCTCTTCAGATACATCCGCGCCAGTCCGTGAGAAGCGCTGGTTTTCACGGCGTCCGCTCCTGGCTGCTGCGGCGGCGGGACTTGTATTCGTATTCTTCGTGGCGAACTTGTGGCATGAGGCAAAGGGGCCTGCTCCTCTGGTGGTTGAGAGTGGTTCGACGACGCTCGACTTCGCTCATGGCGCCAGAGTTACCGTTCACGGGCCCGCACGCGTCCAGCGTCTGGGGCCTGCGGAAATGCGGCTCCTCAGCGGACGTCTCACGGTCGCCGTCCCGCCCGAGGGGCGAGGGTTTGCAGTCGAGACATGCGCGGGTCGCGTGGTGGACCTTGGCACGCGATTTGGCGTTCTGGCGGCCGGGGCTGAAAGTGTCGAGGTGCATGTGTTTGAGGGCCGCGTGGAAGTGACGCCCCCGGAGCAACCCGCCGTCCTGCTGGTTGCTGGCGAAGCCTTGGTGCTCGATGCTGAGCGCGGGGTGGTGGGCCGACTGCCGGCGGACGAGTCGAAGATCCGCGAGGGCACCTCCCAGCCCGATGACGGGCATTTGGATAATCCCTTCGTGGGGGCGAATTTTTATCGAAACGTGGAATACACTGCCGCGGTGAATGCGGCAGCGGACGGCCAGACGGCCCCTCTGGCACAGCAGATGCGCCGCGTGGCTGAGTTTCCCACCTTTGTGTGGCTTGACAGCATTGCTGCAGTGCAAGGTGCCGGCTCCTATGGGCGCGGCCTGGCGGGGCATTTGGATGAAGCGCTTGCCCAGAACGCAAACGCCATTGGCATTGTGATTTACGACATGCCGAACCGCGATGGTTCGGCACTCGCATCGAATGGTGAACTGCTCATCGCGCAGAATGGCTTTCAAAGGTACAAGGCCGAATACATCGACGCGATTTTCAAAATCCTGAACCAGCCGAAGTATGCCGCGCTGCGTGTCGTGATGGTGATCGAACCGGATTCACTGCCAAATCTGATCACAAACCTCAAGTTCCCCCGCGTTGCCGAGGCGCAGCGCACCGGCGTCTATGTCGAGGGCGTACAATATGCCATCGGCACCCTTCGATCTCTTGGAAACACCTACGCCTATATTGATGTGGCCCACGCTGGCTGGCTGGGCTGGCCGCACAACCTGAAGCCCTTCGCCGAACTGTTGAAGCGGGTGGGGAAAGGCATCCCCGGCGGCAACAGCAAGGTGGACGGACTCATCAGCAACACGGCAAACTACAACGTCTTCGCCGAACCCTACATGAGGCCAGATCAAAAAATCAAAGGGCGGGAGGTGCGCTCGCTGCGAGGCTGGTATGACTGGAACGATCACATTGAGGAGCAAAGCTACGCCAATGCGTTGCGCGACGAATTGATCAAGGGAGCCGATGCTTATCCGGCCACCCTCGGTCTGCTGCTTGACACATCGCGCAACGGTTGGGGCGGCCCGAACCGGCCCGCAGGCCCAAGTTCCTCGACCGATCTCCGCACCTTCGTTCGAGAGAGCACGCTCGACAAACGCACCCATAAAGGCAACTGGGGCAACCAAAGCGGCGCAGGCATCGGAGCACGTCCGATGGCAAATCCAGCGCCTAACTATGACGCATTCGTCTGGGTGAAGCCTCCGGGATACTCCGACGGTTCCAGCAAACTCATCCCAAAAGGCCCTGAAAACCCGGATGGCAAGGGCTTCGACCGAATGTGCGATCCCTCCTACAAAGGCAACGATTTGAACGGACATACCCGAACCAATGCCCTCCCGGACGCACCCGCCGCCGGGCGCTGGTTCCAGGCGCAGTTCGAGGAACTGGTGCGGAATGCTTATCCACCATTCGCGCCTTGAAGAGCCGAACCCAGCGCCTGCCTCTGCCTGTATCGAATCATCGAAGCCTCTAAATTTCCCAACTCGAATCCATGAAACTTAACGCCATTCGCGCTGCGCTCCTCTGCACGCTTTGCAGTTCAAGCCTCGCCGCAGACAAGCCCAACATCCTGCTCATCTACTCCGATGACCACGGCTGGGCCGATCTGGGTGCGCAAGGAGCGGACAAGGACATCCGCACACCGAATCTCGACCAGCTTACGCGCGAAGGGGTGCTCTTTAAACGCGGCTACGTAACTGCACCGCAATGCGCCCCCTCCCGCGGAGGCGTCCTCACAGGTCGCTACCAGCAGCGGTTCGGATTGGAGGATAACCGCAGGGGCTTGCTGCCTCTTTCCGAATTGACCATTGCCGAACGGCTCAAGCCCGCGGGCTATGTCTCTGGCATGGCCGGCAAGTGGGGCCTGGACATAAGCAAAGGCCAGGGCAATGCACCGCTCCTGCACAAGGAGCTCATGCCGCACGCGCAGGGCTTCGATGAATACTGGCGCGGGGAGCGCACCCAATACTATGCCTCGCACGACTTGAAGGGCCGGCCGTTTGCTGACGCCCCGCACCTCGTCAAGGACGACCGGTTTCGTGTGGAGGTGCAGACGGAGGCCGCGCTCGGGTTCCTTGATCGCCGCGCCAGGCAGCCAAAGCAGCCTTGGTTTTTCTACCTCGCCTGGTTTGCACCTCACGTGCCGCTGGAATCTCCAGAGCCTTGGTTCTCACAGACACCTGCAAACCTGCCTCTGCCACGACGGCAGGCGCTGGCCATGATCGCCGCGATGGATGAAGGTCTTGGCCGCATTCGCTCAAAGCTCAGGGAGATGGGAGCGGAGAAAGACACCCTCATCTTCTTCATCAGCGACAACGGAGCGCCTCTCGGCGAGGGGTGGGATGGCTCCGTCAACCTTCCGATGCGCGGGCAGAAGGGCATGCTGAGCGAGGGTGGCATTCGCACGCCGTTCGTTGCAGCATGGCCCGGCAAATGGCCCGCAGGCACGATCTACGACCAGCCCGTCATCAGCCTCGACGTCGCAGCCACGGCCGTCGCTCTCGCAGGCCTGCCACACGACAATCTCGATGGCGTGAACTTGATGCCGTTCCTCACCGGGCAGAACAAGGCGGCGCCTCATGAGGCGATCTACTGGCGCTGGTTGTCCCAGGCGGCCATCCAGGAGCATCCCTGGAAGCTCATTCAGCTCGGCGAACACGAGCGCATGCTCTTCGACATCACCACACCGGAGGGCGAGGACTTGAGTCGCAACCTGATCAAAGAAAAGCCGGAGGTCGCCGCGCGCTTGCAGACCAGGCTGGCCTCGTGGGCTGCCACGCTCCAGCCGCCAGGCTTCAACGACGAACTGGCCGCTCATCACAAAGCGTCTTTCGCCGAGTACGGTATGATTACAAAGCTGGAAACGCAGCCAGTCGCCGTGGACAACACAGGCACTCCGCAGTCCTGGCTTGGCACAGTTGCGAAAGTGGACGCGGGGGCCAGACAGGTCGTAGTGATGGCCGGGCGCGAACTGACATTCACCATCACCGACAGCACCAAGATCCGCCAGCAAGGCAAGCCCCTGAAAATCTCCGACATTAAAGACGGCGCCAGCGTGACCGTGGAGTCCGTGTCGGACGGCGGCAGGCTCACCGCCAGGAGCATCATCCTGCGGAAGGACAAGTAGCAACCGGCCGCACGCACCTCTTTGCCATGAACAGCTCCCCTTTGTCTTTCGTCGTTTACATCGCGGTCTGCCTTGTCAGCTCGGCTTTCCTGTGGCGCAAATTCCAAAAAGCGTCGTCCAGCCAGCGGCGCAAAATGGCATTCGCAGTCCTCGGAGCCTTGGGTGTCGTCTTGCTGGCGATCCTGCTTCATGCCTTGCGTTAAGGCGCAGGAACATCATCACCGGAAAAAACTCATCTTCGAAAACTTGAAAGTCATGCGCTTTCCCCTCACATGGGCTCTGACCAATGCGATTGCCGCGCTGGCGCTATCGGCGACTGCCATATCGCAGACACCGGTGCATCTGGACAACCCCTTCGTCGGCGCGACGTTTTATCGAAACGTGGACTACACGAGCTTGGTGAATGCATCCGCCGATGTTCATGGGGGCGCGCTGGGTCAGCAAATGCGACGGGTTGCAGGTTATCCCACCTTCCTCTGGCTGGACAGCATCGCCGCGGTGAATGGCACTGGGTCCTATCCTCGCGGCCTGGCCGGCCACCTGGATCAAGCGCTGATCCAGGGCGCGAATGCGGTCGGCATCGTCATCTACGACCTGCCCAATCGCGACGGCGCAGCACTGGCTTCGAATGGCGAACTGCTCATCGCACAAAATGGACTCCTTCGCTATAAGACCGAATACATCGACGCCATTTACAACATCATCAGCCAGCCCAAATACAGCGGTCTGCGCATTGTGATGGTCATCGAGCCCGACTCGCTGCCAAACTTGATCACCAACCTGAGCTTCCCGAAGGTCGCGGAGGCCAGTTCGACGGGTGCCTATGTTCAGGGCATCCAATATGCCGTTGGCACGTTGCGCTCACTGCCCAATACCTATGCGTATATCGATGTGGCCCATGCGGGATGGCTCGGTTGGTCGAACAACTTCAATCCTTTTGTCACCCTTTTGAAACAGGTCGGCGCGGGGATTCCGGGTGGCATCAGCAAGGTGGACGGCTTTATCAGCAACACAGCGAACTACAACGTTTTTGCGGAGCCGTATATGACCGCGAGCCAGATGATCGGCGGAAAACCCGTGCGGTCTGTGGCGGTGTGGTATGACTGGAATGATTTCATCGACGAACAGCACTATGCGACAGCACTGCGCGCAGCGTTGATCAGCGGAACGGATGCTTATCCGGCCACCATCGGCCTGTTGCTGGACACATCGCGCAATGGCTGGGGCGGAACGAGCCGTCCGGCCGGGCCCTCCACATCCACCACGTTGAGCACTTTTGTCCGCGCGACCACGCTCGACAAACGGATCCACAAAGGAAACTGGGGCAACCAGAGCGGCGCCGGGATCGGCGCAAGGCCCATGGTGAATCCCGCGCCAGGCTACGATGCTTTCGTCTGGGTGAAACCACCGGGTGAATCGGACGGCTCCAGCTCGTTGATTCCCACCGGCCCCGACAACCCCGACGGCAAGGGCTTTGACCGCATGTGCGACCCCACCTACCAGGGCAACTCGCTCAATGGCTATCAAATGACCGGCGCCCTGCCGAACGCACCTGTCTCGGGGCGCTGGTTCGACTCCCAGTTCGTGGAACTGGTGCAGAATGCCTATCCATCTTTTTCTTCCAGCGTGGCCGTGGCATTTTCAGTCACAAGCTCCTGGGCGACGGGCTACAACGGTGAAATCACCGTGACCAACAACGGCGACACATCGGTAAACGGATGGACGCTGGAGTTCGACTTCGCCGGCACGATTACGAATCTTTGGAATGGGACCATCACAAGTCACACCGGCACCCATTACATCGTTCAGAACGCCGGTTACAATGCCGCCATCTCGGTGGGTGCCAGCGTGGCTGTCGGCTTCAGCGCCGACCCGGCCGATCAAGCGCAGCCGCCAACCAACTACATCTTCAATGGCGTGGCGGTGGGCGGCAGCACATCCAACCCCGTCATCACCACCAGCGCATTGCCCGGCTGCATCGTTGGCAGCCCGTATTCGCAGGCGCTCGCCGTCACGGGCGGCGCGGGACCTTATGCATGGTCATTGAGCGCGGGCGCCATGCCGGCTGGAATCACTCTCAGCACCTCCGGGGTGCTCTCCGGTTCACCGACCTCGACGGGCACCGCAAACTTTACGGTAGTGGCTACGGACAGCTCCTCGCCTGCAAAAACGGCATCGAAAACGTTCTCCATTGTGGTCAGCACACCGCCAGCGATTTCGATCAGTGACGTGACGGTGGTGCGCTCCGCAGTCTCCGCGGGCACCGGATTTCTCTCCACAAACGGGAGTCAGATTGTGGATGCAGCGGGCAGCACAGTGCGCATCACCGGGATCAACTGGTTCGGGTTCGAGACGACGAACATGGTCCTCCACGGCCTCTGGGCGCGGAGCTACAAATCCGCCCTGGATCAAATCAAAACTCTTGGCTTCAACACGCTGCGCCTCCCGTACTCCAATGCGATGCTGCGCGCAGGGGCCGCCACGAACAGCATCAACTTTGCCCTTAATCCCGAGCTGCAGGGTCTTGCCCCCCTGCAATGCCTCGACAAGGTGATCGAGTATTGCGGACAGATAGGTCTGCGGGTGTTCCTGGACCGCCATTCTTCCGCCGCAGACGGTTATTTGAATGAAGACCTCTGGTTCATCAGCGGTGATGCTTATTACACCGAGCAACGATGGACTGATGACTGGGTGATGCTTGCCAGTCGCTATGCAGGCAACACCACGGTGATCGGCGCTGATCTTTCCAACGAACCCAAGCGCACCGCCACCTGGGGAAACAGCTCTCCCGCGACGGATTGGAACAAGGCCGCCGAACGCTGTGGCAACGCGATTCTCGCGGCCAATCCAAACTGGCTCATCATCATCGAGGGCGTCGAACAGTTCGGCGGACAGTCCTATTGGTGGGGCGGGAATTTAAAGGGAGTAGCCACCCTGCCTGTGACTTTGAATACCCAGCACAAGCTGGTCTATTCCATCCACGACTACCCCTCGAGCGTCGCCGCCCAGAGCTGGTTTAGCGCAGCAAACTATCCGCAGAACCTCGGCGGCGTATGGGACGGCTACTGGGGCTATGTTTTCAGAAACAACCTCGCACCTGTGATCGTCGGCGAGTTTGGCAGCAAGCTCCAGACCTTGAGCGACCAGCAATGGATGGACAAGCTCACCGATTACATGGATGGAGACTTCGACCTCAACGGCAGCAACGACCTCGAGGCAGGAAAAAGGGGCATCAGCTGGACTTTTTGGTGCTTCAATCCAAACAGCAGCGACACCGGCGGCATCGTGGCCGATGACTGGACGACTGTCGACCAGAACAAGCTTGCCAGCATCCAGCCCAGCATGGGCCCGCTGCTCGGAGCAAACGGTTCCGCTTCGACCGTAACATTCACCGTCGCATTATCCTTCCCTGCCACTCAATCGGTGAGCATTTCCTGGTCCACCCAAAACGACACAGCGCTGGCCGGCACTGACTTCACTGGAGCCAGCGGCGCCTTGACCTTCGACGCCGGTGAAACGAGCAAGACCATCACCATATCCCTGCTGCCTGACACGACGACCGCTGACATCCGCTTGTTCCGGCTCATTCTGAGCGCTCCTGTCAACGCCGCTTTGGCAGATCCCAGCGCCCTCGCGGCCATCACGCCCGGCACAGCATGGCATGCCTGGCTCGCCTCACGTTTCTCCACCAGCACCTTGGCAGATCTGTCGATCAGCGGCGATTTGGCTGACCCAGACGGTGATGGGGTGGTGAACTTGATGGAATTCGCCACGGCCAAAAATCCCGTTCTTAGCGACGCCATGCCAGCGACTCCATCCAGAAACAGCGGAGGGCTGGACTTTACTTACACCAGAAACAAGGCGGCGACGGATATCACTTATGCCGTCGAGTGGAGCGATGATCTCAACCCGCAGAGTTGGAGCACCAACGGCACCAGCGCGCCCCTGGTGGTCAGCGACGATGGCCTGACCCAGCAAATAAAGGTCACCGTGCCTGCGGCCGCAGATGTGGCCCAACGTTTCGTGCGCCTGCGCGTGTCAAGGCATTGAGCTGACGCACATCCCATCATCGAGCAGCCGCTGCAGCCCTTTGAAAAGTGGGTTGGAACTTCGCCTGCATGCCCGCCGCCAGCTGGCCCGGCCCTCCCCCTCCCCTCCCCCTGGCGATCAAACACCTTGCTTATCTCCTCTATCGGTGGAAGTATGACACCCCTCAAATTCTGAGGGCACGTTTCGTTTTAGTTTTATGAGTACCCACACCTTCCCAGAACTGGGAATCGCCCCCGAGCTTCTTGAAGCCGTCAAATCCCTCGGCTTTGAGCAGCCCTCACCCATCCAGGCGGAAGCCATTCCCGTGGCAATCACCGGACGTGACGTCGTGGGCCAGAGCCAGACCGGTTCCGGCAAGACGATGGCCTTCGGCATCCCCGTGGTGCAGGGGGTGGACGGCTCCCAGCGCCATGTGCAGGCCCTCATTCTCTGCCCCACCCGCGAGCTGGCCATGCAGGTCTGCGCAGAGATCCACAAACTGGCCTCCTTCAAGGAAGGCGTGCGCGCCACGCCGGTTTACGGCGGCGCTTCCTACGACCGCCAGATCCGTGCGCTACAGAGCGGCTCCCAGATCGTCGTCGGCACCCCGGGCCGTATTCTGGACTTCATGGAGCGCGGTTTGATCAAGCTCGACGGCCTGAAGGCGCTCGTCTTTGACGAAGCCGACGAGATGCTGGACATGGGCTTCAGCGACGACATCGACCGCCTGATGGCCGCCGTGCCCGAGGAGCGCCAGACGATCTTCTTCTCCGCCACCTTTGAGCCTCGCATCCGCCGCCTGGTGGAAAACTACACGCGCAATGCCGCCACGATCACCATTCAGCAGAAGGCGCTGACCACCCCGACCATCGAGCAGCGCTACTACGAAGTGCAGGGCCGTTCCAAGCTGGAGGTCCTCTGCCGTGTCATCGACATCGAGTCCCCTCGCCTGACCATCGTTTTCGCCAACACCAAGCGTGCCGTGGATGACGCCACCGACGCCCTCGTGGCCCGTGGCTACGCCGCCGACCGCCTGCATGGGGACATCAACCAGACCATGCGCGAGCGCGTGATGCGGAACTTCCGCAGCGGCAACGTGGAAGTCCTGGTCGCCACCGACGTGGCCGCCCGTGGACTGGACGTGAACGACATCGATCTCATCGTCAATCTGGAGCTGCCCTACGATGCCGAAGACTACGTGCACCGCATCGGCCGCACGGGCCGCGCCGGACGGAGTGGCAAGGCCGTCAGCCTCGTGGCCGGCCGTGAAATTTACCTCATGCAGCGCATCCAGCGCTTCATCAATGTGCGCGTGGAGCGCGCCAAGGTGCCGTCTCAGGAGGAGCTGGAAGCCACCCGCGTGGACCAGACCTTTGAGAAGGTGAAAGCAGTGCTGGAAGGCGCCAGCTACACCAATCACGAGCACAGCATTCAGCGCCTGCTGGACATTGGCTTCTCCCCCACGGAGATCGCCAGCGCCCTCATGGACCTGCTCATGAAGGATCAGGGTCGCGAGTCCGAGCAGATCGTTGAAGATCGGGCCGGCAAAAAGCCCGATTTCAAGCAACGCCCGCAGGCCGCTGCCCCCGCGCCGAGGCCGGCGCCCGCACCGGCGCCGCAGGCCGCCCCCGCTGCTGTCCCCTCCGAAGTCGCCACCGAAGCTCCAGCGCCAGCCGCTGAGAGTACTGGAGCCACCTCCGCAGCTGCTGCCGTTTCTGTCGAAGGCACCTCTCCGGTGGAAAACACCGCTGCTGCTGCAGTTCCAGCCGCAGAAAGCGCCCCTGAGGAAGACGGAGGCCCTACCAATCATCAGGCAGCAGCCCCAGTCTCGGCCCCTGCCCCGCGTCCCGCTCCAGCCAGATTCGACAACGAGTACGAATCTGACGAAGAAGATGACCGTCCTCTGCCCAAAAAGCAGACAAGCTGGGTGCAGAAAGGCCCGCGCTCCGGCATGGTGCGCCTCTTCATCAACGTCGGCGGCATGGACAACGTGCGCCCGCAGGACATCGCCGGCATGCTTTACAATACCATTCAGGATCTGACCCCCGGCAGCATTGGCGCCATCGATGTGCTGGAGAAATGCAGCTTCGTCGAAGTTCCTGGGGACAACGTGGAGGCCGTTCTCGAAGGCGTGCGCGGTGCTCAAATCCGTGGCCGAGACATCCGCATGGACCACGCGGATCGCCCGGACAACATCAGCGGCGTGCGGCCCAAGCGCTTCGGCGGCGGTGGCGGATTTCCCAAGAAACCCGGCTTCGGCGGCGGCTTCAACAAGGGCGGCTTTGGCGGCGGCGGTGGCTACAACAAAGGTGGCCACGGCGGCGGCGGTGGTGGTGGATTCAAAGGCTTTGGCGGTCAGGGAGGCGGCTTCAAGAAGCCCGGCTTCGGCGGTGGCTTCAAGAAAGGCGGCTTCGGCAGCAAACCCTGGCAGCAGCGTGAAGGCGAAGGCCCCAGCCCCGGTTACGGTGGCGGCGATGACGGCCCGCGGCGCGAGGATGCCGGTGGCGGCGGCTTCGGCGGCCCGCCCAAGCGCCCCTTCGGTGGTGGCGGCAATCGTTTCGGCGGTGGCGGCGGCTTCAAGAAGAAATGGTAACGGTCAAAGGTCGCAGGTGATCTCCCTGGGAAAAAATGCAGCTGCCTGATGACAGGCAGCACCATTTTCCAAACCGTGCCCCTTGATCAAGCCTCATCCCGCTTTTGCTTTTCGATCCATTCCCGCGACACCGTGGGCTTGAAATCAAACTTGGGCATGTGACGGTCCACCACGGCAAACAAGGAACTCGCCAGCGCGACCACCACTTCGGTATTGCCCTGATCCTTGAAGTACCCCACGGACATGTTGTAGGCGGCGACTTTCTCCTTCATCACCTTGAGGGCCTCATCGCGTCTGCGCGTCGCCTTGCCACGGATGTCCGCGCCCTCCTTGCGAATCATCACCGCCAGCCCGGGATTCGGTCCGGAGAGCGGGCTGCCCACCGTCTCCTCATGCGTGGCCAGTTCATCCTTGGCGCCCGCCAGACGCTCGGCCAATGCCAGGGCGTCCTCGGCATCGATCAGTTCCTGCTCCTTTTGAAAAAGATCTTTGAAGATGAAAACCAGAGCATCGACAGCTTTCCTGGACGCTCCTTCCTGGGTTTTGGAAAAGGAGTCGAGCCGCTTCACTGTTTCCACCGCTTCCCGCATCCCTGGCTGCTGTGCCATGCGTATCGGTTTCAGACAAAGAACGATCGTGGGTGAGAGCAGAGGATCTTCAGCCGGCTGTGCTGCCCAGTCTGGCCGTGCCATCCCCAGCAAAAAAAGTAATAAGAGGCATGCTTTCATCGACGTCCCGCTCAGTAAGCCCTTTTATCATTAACTGTAACACGCAAACATCAAGCATGATCCGGTGGTGGTGGCACGGTGCTGCCACCGCTGTCATCAGAACGCCACAAATTGGAGGAAGCTGTACCAAGAAATCATTGGCGGCATGCTCCATGCGCACTTAAATCTCAGCAGGATCGCCTCCGCGGCTGTCTCACATATAAAATCATGCCAAACTCCACCGCACTCCGGGACGCTCTGACTCAGTCACCGAACAACCTGTCGTTGCTCCTGCTCTACGGTCGTGCTTGCCTCGAAGAACTCCATCTGGATGAGGCGCGCGAGGTCTTCACCCGGGCTCTGGATCTCGACCCGGATCAGACGGACGCCATGCTTGGCATCGCCAAGGTCTTGTTCATGGAAGGAAACACTTCCGGTGCTGCTGTACGCGCTGAACGCGTCATCTTTCTGGAGCCTACCAATGCCCAGGCGCACCTGCTGCTGAGCCGCGTTTACCTCAGCGAGGGAGACCGCGCCAAGGCCATCGAACACTTTGACCGCGCCGCCCAGATCGACGGCACAATGAGCGATCCCGCCTTGGAACGCGAGCTGGGCCGCACCGCTCGCGATGCCCGCAAAACCGCCCCTGCCCCGGCACCCGAACCTTCCAGCCAGGAGGCTCCCATGTCCGGCGGTGGCGATCAGGATGAATTCTTCGAAGACCCCTTTGATGACCCGCCCTTTGAATGGCGCCCCGAGACCTTCTACGCCCCCGGCGACCCCGAACGTGGCAATGTGACCTTCGCAGATGTTGGCGGAATGGAGGAGCTGAAGGAGGAGATCCGCCTCAAGATCACCTACCCGCTGCAGTTCCCCGATCTCTACAAGGCTTACGGCCGTAAAACCGGTGGCGGCATCCTGATCTACGGCCCGCCAGGCTGTGGCAAGACGCTGATCCTCCGCGCCGTCGCGGGAGAAGTCCCGTGCAACTACCTCTCCGTGGGCCTGCACGAGATCTTTGACCCCTACTTCGGCAGCACGGAACGCAACCTTCATCAAATCTTCGAAACCGCGCGCGCCAATGCGCCCTGCGTCCTTGTGTTTGATGACATCGACTCCCTGGCCATGGACCGCCGGCAGGTGCGCGAGAGCCAGATGCGCAATCTGGTGAACCAGTTTCTGCATGAGATGGACGGCATCCGCAGCGAGAACCAGCGCATCCTTGTCATTGGCGCCACAAACCAGCCCTGGGCGCTTGATCCAGCCTTCCGCCGCCCCGGTCGTTTTGACCAGGCCATCTTCGTTGCCCCGCCGGACGCTCCTGCCCGTGCCCAGATCATCGAGCTGCTGGCCAAGGATAAACCCATTGCGGAATTCGACACCAAGGAGCTGATCGAAGCCACCAACGGCTTCTCCGGTGCCGACCTCAAATGGGTCTTTGACCGTGCCGCCGAACTCGCCCTGTCTGCGGCCATTCACACAGGTCAGCCCGTGCCGATCACGCTGGAACTTCTGCTCGCGGTGGCCAAGGCGCACACGCCGAGTACCCAGGAGTGGTTTGAAGGCGTGCGCACCCACGCGCAGACCCACGAAGGCCCCGACAGCATCTTCAACGACATGCGCAAGTTCCTCAACGCGCCGTCGAACACGAAGAAGGAGCGCTAGAAAAGTAGTCCAGAGCTTTAGCTCGCTCCGGGAAGCGCGTCGTCAGCAGCCAAGGTTCCAAAGATCAAGTCGTTGCCGAAGCGCCGGTTTTTTTGGAGTGCGGTCGCGCAGATGCACGGCGCAAGCCTGCATCGGAGCTACCGCTTTCGAGCGGCCTCTGCTTGGCGCAGACTCAAAGAACCGACGCATGCCATGCACGGTGTTGTGCACAGATGGGACACGCCGCCTCCGAAAAACTCAGCCTGCGCAAGCGCCGGCTCCGCTCATTCTTCACTCCGCGACCGCCCACCAAACATGCTGCGGTGCATCCGCAAGCCGGCATGACTTGCGGATGCTGTGAGGAGCGACGTTTTCCGGAGCGAGCTAAAGCTCGCGAGTACTTTCTTTTACCGCGTCAGAGCGCCATCAACAATCCTCATCGCGCCTCGTGGATTCGCGTCCTTTAGGAGTTCAGGCAGCGCTTCTTCCGGGAAGCCCTGGTAGCACACAGGCCTCACGAAGCGGTAGATGCTTCCAGAGCCGATGCTGGTGAAGAAGCTATGGCTGGCGGCTGGGTACGGACCGCCGTGGTGCATGGAGGGGCAGACCTCAATGCCGGTGGGGAATCCATTGAAGATGATGCGGCCCACCTTGCGCTCCAGCACACGCACGAGCGGGGCGAAGTCGCGCAGATCCTGCTCAGTTCCGTGCAGGGTGGCGGTGAGCTGTCCTTCGAGGCTGTTTGCGTAGCGCAGCATGTCGTCGAGCCCGGCACATTGGGTGATGATGGAGCACGGACCGAAGACCTCGCGACGAAGTTCTTCATTGGACTCCAGCACATCGATCGAAGTGGTGAAGATGCGGCAGGCGGCCTGGGAAGCTTTTTCACTCGGCGCGGTTTCCGACTGCCCGGCAAGCTGAAGCCCCTTGACGGTCTGCCACACGGCGGTGCCGGCATCGTAAGCTTCGCAGATGCCGCGATGCAGCATCGTCTGCGGCGCCACTTTGCCCGCGAGGGCGGCGGCATTGCTGATGAACTGGTTCAAGCCATCGCTCTTCAGGCCGAGGACGACGGCTGGATTGGTGCAGAACTGCCCAACCCCCATCGTCACCGAACCAATGTAGGCTTCCGCGATTTTCGAGGCACGCTCTTTCAGAGCACCTGGCAGCACGAAGACCGGATTCACGGAACCCATTTCCGCATAGACGGGAATCGGGTGAGGGCGGGCCGCAGCCACGTCCATGAGGGCACGGCCGCCTCGGAGCGAACCAGTGAAAGCCACCGCCTGTGTAAGCGGGTGCTTGGTCAGCGTGGTGCCGATGTCATTGCACTTGCCATGCAGAAGGGAGAAACATCCCGCAGGCAGACCCACTTTGTGCAGAGCATTCAGCACCGCGCGCGTCAGCATCTCGCAGGTGCCGGGGTGCGCGGGGTGCCCCTTGACCACGACCGGGCAGCCCGCCGCAAGTGCACAGACCGTGTCCGTGCCGATGACACCGATGGCGAAGGGGAAATTGCTGGCACCAAAGACGACGACAGGGCCTATCGGCATCATCACACGGCGCACATCCGGCTTTGGCAACGGCTGGCGGTCCGGGATGGCGTGGTCCACGCAGGGAGTGGCCCACGAGCCTTCACGGATCAGCGCGGCAAAAAGCTTGAGCTGGCCGATCGCACGACCGCGCTCTCCCGTGAGGCGGGCCATGGGCAGGGCGCACTCCGCATGTGCACGCTCCAGCAGCGCATCTCCCAAGGCGGTGATTTCATCCGCGATGGTGTCGAGCAAGGTCGCACGAGTCTCTGGTGTGGCGAAACGCAGGGCGTCAAAGGCGCCATCCGCCGCCTGCATGGCTTCATCAGCCTCGGCATGGGTGGCATCTCCAAACGCAGGCTCCAGCTGGGCGCTGGTGGTGGGATTATAGGCGTAAAACAGATGGCCGTGAGGAGCCGCTTCGCGGCCTGCGATGAAGTGATGTCCAGTGAGTGTCATGGTTGGTGAGTCTCTAAAAGAGAAATGCGGTTTCGTCCAGCATTCGTGCGTGGGCAAGGCGAGGCCCGCCCAAACCAGCCAGTCTCCCACTCCTCAATTCTTAAAGTTGTTAGCTTTTACGAGTTGATCACGAACACCTAGCACTGCCAAGGAAATGAAGCATGAAAATCACCATCGCCCGAGCCATGGCCAGCCTGTCCAAGCATCGCCCCATCTTCCATTCGGAGGCCGACTTTCAGCATGCGCTTGCCTGGGAGCTGCGGCACATCGACTCCAGCCTCGATATTCGCCTTGAGGTTCCGCTTCCTCTCAATTCAGAGCGGCGCTATGTGGATCTGATCGTCCGGTCAGGTGAGCGTGTCGTCTATCTCGAATTGAAATACAAAACACGTGAGGCGCGCCACCATTACAAGGGAGAGCTTTTTGAACTCAAAAATCAGGGAGCCACTGATCAGGGAGCCTACGACATCCTCAAGGATCTGTGCCGGATTGAAAACTTTGTAGGCAAGACGCCGAATTCAGAAGGCTTTGTGATCGTAGTCAGCAATGATTCTCGCTACTGGGCGCAACCTCCGTCCCGTTCCAAGCCGAGCATCGATGAGCAATTTAAGCTGACAGATAACCGCCTCTTTCAAGGCACGCTCAGGTGGCACCCGAGTGCAGGCCAGGGAAGCATCAAGGGACGGGAGCAGCCAATCCAGCTGCGCCAAAGTTACACCGCCCATTGGAGCGACTACACCCAGGAGCCGGAGAGTTTTCGCTCGCTCTGCTTTCATGTGGATGGTTTGGATCATGCCGGTGCTGACGCGGAAATGCTGAAGGAGCCATCCCAAGACACCATCATAGCCAAGCGAGACGTACGGAGACTTTTAGCACCCGATCTGGAGCCACCGGAAGCGCCACAAAAGCAGGTGGGCACTCCACCGGACGCACGCCCCTCAAATTGGCAGTTGGTGTTGGAAACGCTGATGAAACTCGATGGACCTGCGAGCCTGGAACACATTCGGGATCGATTCGCAGTTGACCATCCCGGCCGGAATCCGTGTAATGTGCGGCATGAACTGGTCCTGATGGCTGTAAACCACCCGAAGCGCATCCATTACGGACAGGCCCGGAAGCCCCGTTTGACCACATCAAATCACCCTGTGGACAGGTTGTTCCGCCTGCCGGATGGAAGGTTTGAAATCTATTCCCCAGACAAACACGGCATCTGGGAAATTTACCAAGATTCCTCCGGCAAATCGGCCGTCAGACAGGCCGAAGTTTGAACGTTTGCTTCCCTCACTTCGGCAGCGCATCAATCGCCGCAGCCGTCATGCGCTTCATGAGCACATCTTCCTCCGGAGGCAAAGGCACGCGCGGTGGCGCGGGGTATCCGGTGGGAGACTGGGAGTAGTTCACGTTCTCCCCGGAGAGTTTGGAGTCCGCCCGCCACACCGTCCTGCCAGTGGCCGTGTCCAGCAGGGTGTAGCTGGCGCCGAGACTGCGGCTCGCGGATTCGGAGCGATGGTAGGCGACAACGGTGGTGAGCGTGTTGGGATAGACGTTCGTTGACCTGCTTCTGCTGCCGCTGTTCGAGAGCGATCTGCTGCTGCGAGTGGACACCCACTGCTTGCTGGCCTTTCCCACCGAGTTCTCCAAAAGGTCAATCCACAGCAGGTAATCCACACCTTCAGCTCGCGTCCTCCTCATGAAGTCCGGGGTGGGCTTGTGGCCGAGCGTGAGCGGGATGCCGAGGTTGACCTTGGTGGCAGGCGGCCCGGCGACGGACCAGGTGGCCTCCGCCGTCATGGCGTAGGAATGTTTGAAGCGATGCCGCAGCGCCTTCCCCGCATCGCATACAATCAGTGCCTCCGCCGTCTGTCCCGGGTAGGTCATGACATCCCTGGCGGCGAAACCTCCCACCGCAACCGTCCTGCCTTTCAGGGCATGCGAGCCGAGACTGCTGGTGACGGCCACGCTCGGGCGTGAAGCACAGCCCGCGGCGAGCATGACGGCGAATACCAGCGGGATACTAAGCGCATTCATGGAAGGTCGGCAGATTGAAGCTGCATCCGACGCAATGTGAAATGCTTTATTCATTAAGAAATAATGAGCCTATAAGAGCAAGAGGAGCGCGTGGATTTCGTTTCAGCCAGCAACCAACCGGTTTACACCCATGAAACAGCTCATTTCCCTCCCGACGATGCAGGCATTGTTAGTACTGATGACCGCCGTGAGTGCATTGTCCGTGTCGAGCTGCGTCCCCTACGAAGAGCGTGACCCGGACGCGCCCCCTCCACACTATACCCAGGCGGAGAGGAGCATCCTTGGGCAGCGCTGCGTGGGAACGTTTACGAATAACGGTCGCACGCGGTGATGAAGAGAGGATGCTCCTGATTTCATTTCCGCCGCTGGCGACCAGTCGTCCCGGGCTCATGCACCACCGGGAGAAGACTGGCGTTTGCGGAGTGCCGCGGAATAAATTCCGCGCTCCTTCACCCCACCGGATTCACCAGCGTGCCGATGCCTTCGATGGTGATGCTCATGACATCCCCGCTTTGAAGTGTGAACTCATCGCCAGGGACGATGCCGGTGCCCGTCATGAGGAAGGTGCCAGTGGGAAAGGTGTTGTCGCGGAAAAGGAAGCCGGCGAGTTCCGTGGGCGTGCGCTTGAGCTGGGAGACGGTGGTTTCTCCTTCAAAGGCCGCGGCTCCGGCGCGGTCGATCTGCAGATGAATGCGCGTCGTCGGCGCGGGCGCTTCGTTTTGAATGAGAATGGCAGGGCCGAGCGCGGCGCAGAGCTTGAAGCACTTCGCCTGCGGCAGATAGAGCGGGTTCTCTCCCTCGATGTCGCGGCAGGAGAGGTCGTTGCCAACCGTGTAGCCGATGATCTCGCCACGGCTGTTGATGCAGAGGGTGAGCTCTGGCTCGGGCACCATCCACTTTGAGTCGCTGCGGAGATGCATGGGCTGGCCGGGGTGCGCGACGCGCTGCGGAGTGGCCTTGAAGAAAATCTCGGGGCGCTCAGCCGCATACACGCGGTCGTAGAAGCTGCCGCCGCCGGCGTCCTTGCTCTCCTCCATGCGGGCGGTGCGGCTGCGGAAATACGTGACGCCCGCGGCCCACACTTCCTGGGAAACGATGGGGGCCAGGATGGTGTCCGGTGCCGGCGCAGCCACGGGTGCCGAGCTGGCGGCAATCTGCGCAAGATAGGCGGACAGGCCCACGATTTCGAGCAGTGCGTCCCAGTTGGATTCAGGCACGGCGTGCCATGAGTTCGCGGTCTGAATGTAGCTGCCAGTGGTGGTGCGGTAGAGAAGCATGGGAACGCAAACTAGAGGCGGCATTCAGCGTGTGCAACCGGCCTCAGCGCTGATTCTTGCAGAGGGCTTCGTCCAGGCCGTGCAGGCAGTTCACCCACTGAATGTTTTCATCGGGAAGGCTGGCGCGGTAGCCGTCTGACGCCCGCCCGCCCACGATGAAGCGCACGGAAGGGGGCAGCAGTTCGCGCATGCGGCGGAGTTTTTCCACAATGACCGGACAGTTTTCAGGGTACACCACACTCAGCGCCACCGCTTTGGCGTGCCGGGCGAGGGCGCATGCTGCGATCTCCTCCACCGGCAAATTCGGGCCGAGATAAGTTACGTACCATCCGAGGTCGCGCGCCGAAGCGGCCACAATCAAGGCTCCCAGCTCGTGAAATTCCCCCGCCGGTGTGGCGACGACGAGTTCAGGGGCATGCGCCGGAAGCTGGCTGCCGGGCACCGGAGTCAAAAGCAGCTCACGGATTACCGCCGTGGCAATGTGCTCGTGTCCGGCGCGCAGTTCTCCGTGCTGCCAGTTGCTGCCAATCTGGACGATGAGGGGGCACAGCACCTGATGAAGCATGCCGCGCTGGCCAAACTGCAGCCGGGCCTGCAGCAGCGCACGGCGCAGACCCTCAGAGTCGTAGCGCTTGGCGGCGGCGATGGCGGCTTCTACGTAGTGGCCGGGATCCGACGGCTGAGGCTGCGTCACGAAATCGTCCGCTGGCACAGGTGTTGCGGGATCTGCCGGAATGGCAGGCACCGGCCGCGCCACCGGCACCGTGCCTTGGGCGAGCTGCTCCAGCTCCTCCGTGCTCAGCCGCGCCACCCCGCCGATGCGATGCCCGTTCTCCGTGAGGATCTTCAGCAGCTTCAGGCGCTTCACGGCCTCGTCACAGTACATGCGCCGGTTGGTGCAGGTGCGGCTGGGGCTCAGCGCGCTGTAGCGCCGCTCCCAGATGCGGATCACATGCTGGCTGAGACCGCTGAGCTTGCTGGCGAGCTGGATAGGACAGGGCATGAATGGAGTGAACGAATGAGGGAACAGGAACGTGCAGCAAAGTCGAATGGGTACTTGGCACTTGAGGCCGGCGCTGAAACGTTTACGCATTCCAGCCGCATCTGGCTACCACGTTGTCACACTTTCCGCCACAGCCATGCTGAACTACATTTGGGCCACCCTTCTTTTCATCGGACTTTTGGTTGCGGGCCTGGTGGGACGCATTTCGGGAGACGCCAGTGTCATCGATGCCGCGATGAAGGGCGCGGAAAAGGCGGTCATGGGCATCGCTCTGCCGCTGGCTGGCATGATGATGTTCTGGCTCGGGGTTCTGCGCCTGCTGGAAAAGGCCGGCGTGCTGGAGGCCGTGGTGCGCCTGCTCTCTCCCCTGCTCCGCCGATTGTTTCCAGATGTCCCCACAGGCCACACGGCCATGAGCGCCATGGTGATGAACCTCTCCGCCAACATGCTGGGCCTCTCCAACAACGCCACGCCGCTGGGCCTGAAGGCCATGGGCCACCTGCAGGAGCTGAATCCGCACAAGCAGAGCGCCAGCAATGCGATGATCACCTTTCTCGCGCTAAACACTGGCGCCTTCACGCTCATCCCGATGACGGCCATGAATTTCCTCAATGCCGCCGGCGTGAGCCACAGCTTCCGTGTGATCGTTCCCACCATTCTCGCCACCGCCTGCGCGTCCGCGGCGGCGGTGATCGCGGCCAAGACCTTTCAGCGCCTGCCAGGTTTTGCCGCGCAGCCAGATGAACTCGCCGCCGAAGAGGCCCAGGCCGCTTCCGTCAGAACTGCGGGCATCTCCCCGCTGGCCAGGTTCTGGCTCATGCTGCTGGGCCTCCTGTTCATCAGCGTTTCTGCGCTCGAGCTCGGCCCGCCTCACTGGCGCAAAACCATCCTCGATCAAACCGGCCTCTCGACAGTGCTGGCGCAGTCCGCACAAAGGAAAGCGGAGGCCGAAAAGACCCTCGCACTGAAAAAAGAAGAAGCAAAAGCTGCAGCCTCGACCCAGGAGAAGGCCGAGCCACCGGTATGGCGGCGGGTGATGGATGGCGCTTCCGGCCTTGCCATTCCCGCCATCCTCATCCTCGCGGTAGGTGTGGCCTGGGCGCGCGGTGTGAAGGTGTATGAAGAATTTGTGGATGGTGCCAAGGAAGGCTTTCAGGTGGCGGTGCGCATCATGCCCTACCTCGTAGCCATGCTGGCCGTGCTGGCTATCCTGCGCGAATCCGGGGCCTTTCAGTTGCTGGAGTATGCACTCGCGCCAGTGCTGAATGCCCTCGGCTTTCCGGTGGAGCTTCTCTCGCTTGCCCTCATGCGCCCACTCAGCGGCTCCGGCGCGCAGGGCATCCTCAATGAAATCCTCACCCGGCCTGACCTGAGCGAGATGGTGAAATTCACCGCCGGCATTCTCTACGGCAGCACCGAGACCACTTTCTACGTGCTCACCGTCTATTTCGGCAGCGTCGGCATTCGCCGCTTTCGCCATGCGCTCGTGGCGGGGCTCACGGCAGACTTCGTCGGCATGGTGGCTGCCGTGTTCTTCGGACGGCTGCTGTTTGCGTTTGTGTGACGAATGAGGCATCGTCCCAATTGCCCCCTCCCCAGCTGACTTGCTGATCGATTGGCATGCATGCTGCGTATCTTCAGGCCCCCTTTTGCCACTCTTCCATGAAAATTCTCTCCGCGCTGCTCCTGCTCGCCGCCGCAATTCATGCTGCTGATCTCATCGAGCACGCGCGCGCCCATGCAGATGGCAAAGCCGCATTCACCTTTGATGCAAGCGCCTGGAGCGATGCCGAGGCCGCTCGCCACCTTCCCATCGGCGTGTTTGACTCCGGCATCGGCGGACTCACCGTGCTGGAGGCGCTGCTCACACTCGACGCCTTCAACAATACCACCCTGCAGCCCGGCGCGGATGGAGTTCCCGATTTTGCCGAGGAGCGCTTCATCTACTTCGGCGACCAGGCCAACATGCCCTACGGCAACTATTCCGCCGTGAACCGCACCGACTACCTGCGCGAACTCATCGTGAAGGACGCGGTCTTCCTGCTGGGCCGCCGCGTCTGGCCCGCTCAAGGAACCTCACCCAGGTATGACAAGCCCCCGGTGAAGGCCATCGTCATCGCCTGCAATACCGCCACCGCTTACGGCCTCGAAGACATTCGCAAAGCCGTCGCCGCATGGAAGCTTCCGGTCATCGTCATCGGCGTGGTGGAAGCCGGAGCGCGCGGCGTTCTGGAATCCAAAACCACCGGCGGCATCGGCATCCTCGCCACCGTGGGGACTTGCTCCAGCAAAGTCTATCCCCGCACCATCACCAGCACGCTCGGTCGCGCTGGGAAGAGCGTGCCCGTCATCGCGCAGCAGGGCAGCCCCACCCTCGCGGGCGCCATCGAGGGAGACACCGCCTTTCCTGACTCGGTGGCCGCTTACGCGCTCAAAGAAGCCCGTGCTCTGACCGAAGCCTATCGCGATTCCAAACCCACCTCTCCGTTGCAGACCATCGTGCTCGGCTGCACTCACTATCCGCTCGCCAGGGATGAAATCGACACCGCCTTTGGCGAACTGCGCAAGGAAGATGCATTTCGCGATCTCATCGCCGAGCAGCGCACCTTTGTGAACCCCGCCGAAGCCACCGCCCGCGAACTCTTCCGGGAACTCGCTCAGGCAAGACTGCGGCTGAAGTCCGGCGAAGTCTGCGTCCTCGAGCAGCACCAGTTCTACCTCTCCGTGCCCCGCGTGGAGGAAGTCGGCATCCAGCTCTCCGGCGATGGCAGCCTCGACAAAGACTACAAGTATTCCCGCAGCCCCGGCCAGCTCGACTTCGAGGACACGAAGAATGTTCCCATGTCTCCCGCATTGATCCCCACCAACAGCGCCAAACTGGTGCGCGAAAGACTGCCCGCCGTGTGGCGCAGTCTAAGCCGGTAGGGTGTCCTGGAGATTGGTAGTTCGACAGACACTCCTGTCTGTCGATCAGCGCTCACGCAGGCTGACACAGCCTTCGAAAAATCTCCGGCTTTCGCTATGCAGACGATTTGAGGCAACGCGTGGATGCAGTCTGTTTGCCGCACGCTGACCGACGGGCTGGAGTGCCTGTCGTACTTCTCATATGCGGCACGAATACCATCATCGCTCGAAGAACGATCCCTCGCCGCGATCCGCCACCTTCAGGTAACGGAAGTAAACCTCGAGCTGCAGGGTGCACAGGCACTGCCTGTAAATCGCATCCGCTGCATCGCCCGCAGGCCAGTTCGGCCGTCCGCGTTTGAAGGAGCCATCTGGCAGCTGCGCTCCCAGCACCTGCGGCAGGAACTGGGAGTTGTAAAACCGCCAGTCATCTCCGCCCGCCTGGAAGAAAGCCTGCGTGTAATAGTACCAGCAGTAGAGATTGCAGTTGCGCTCCCAGTCCAGCGGCTCGTCCGCCAGAAACTCCCGCAGAAATCGGATTCCCTTTTTCACCGCAGTCGCCTTGTTGCGCGCCAGCGTCTGCAAACCCAGCACCCCGCAGCCCGTGAGACTCCATTGGTTGTAGTGTGAATCGCGATTCGTCACGCCGAAGCCGCCATCCTTCGTCTGCTTCGATTCCAGATAAGTGCAGCACCGCTTGATCGCCTCATCCAGTCCCGCGATTTTCAAACCCGAATGCTTCGCCGCCTTCAGCGCCTGAAACTGCCAGCCCGTCACGGACAAATCCTCGCCACCGCTCTCCTTGTTATACGCAGACGGCATCCCCGCATCCTTGCCACCATAAGTCCACGCCCCCTTCTTGTTTTGCTCCGCAATGATGGTTTGCACGCCTTTTTCAAACGCATCCCGCAGCCCGGGCAGACTGCTGTTTCCCATGCGATAAAACGAATACATTTCCCCCAGCGCATACGTCGCGATGCCATGCTCATACGTCGCTGAGTTCGACATCGGCTGCTCCGCCACAATACCCTGCGGATTCTTCCGCGACAGTTCCACCAGATACAGCATGCCATTGCGTACGTTGTCGCCATAGAAAGGTGAGTCCGGAGTTTCGCAGCGCCCCAGATAGCACAGCAGCGTCAGCCCCGTCATCGCCGCCTTGTTGTTCCGCCCCCACGAGCCATCCGCATTCTGCTGTGTCTTCAGCCACGCGAGAGACTGGCTCACCGCCGACTCGCACTCCGGCGTGCCACCATTCTGCCGTAGTTTTTCCAGACGATTCTGCACCGAGCAGCGCCCCAAAAACGTGCTGGGCAGATTCATGACCACAGCCGGAAGCCCGGTCCCCCTCATTCCTCCCCCCAGCGATTCAGTTCCCAACTTGCCCCCTCCGTCCGCCAGTCCATTCCCGGCCTCTGGCAAAGGCACGTCTCCTGCATCTGTCATGATAGGAACACCACCGCCGCCAATCGCTGCAAGGCGTGTCTGCGGCTGTTTCTTCGCCATTGAAGTTTGCCGCTTGGTGCTCACGCGATGCTCCAGGGCTTGCGAAGCTTCCACACCGGCCTGCGTTTGCCCCGCAGGAATAAAATCGATCTCCTTCTTCGTCATCTGCGTTCCCACCAAAATCACCCCCGCCAGCAGCAACATCCCCACATGCACGGCAATGCTCAGCATGAGCGACCCTCCGCCCATCTGCCGCCAGATTCGCACCAACGGAGAAGACCGCTTCGCACCTCGCGCAGGCGCACTCGATGACGGCGAAGCATCCTCCACCTGCACCGCTTGCAAGACAGGCTCGGCCACCGCTGGCGGCTGAAACCTCTCCCATCCGGGTGGAACTTGATACACGGGAGGCTGATGAGGATCGTTCGGGTTCATGACAGCGTGATGTTCACACCGCATGACGCCGCACTTAAATTTCTCTTGGGATCAACTTATCGTCAGGGGGCTGAAGTACGACAGACACTCCAGTCTGTCGGTCAGCGCCACCGCCATTCCCCACGTTCTCAAAAAATTCCACCCAGCCGACGAAAGCATCAGTCTTCCACGCATGGTCTGCTGCTATCACGGTGGCGAAAACCAACGTTCGTCGCACCCCGCTCACCGCTTCAAATGCCGATACGGCAGCGCCGCCAGATTGCTGCTGCACGGCCCCGGCGTATCCACCCACAGCATCCGCGCCGCGATCTTGTCATACGCACGCCGATGCGCCACCGCAGCCTTCACCGCAACTGCCGACAGCTTCTCCACCGCGATCCCCTGGCTGTGCCACTGCCCCAGATCAAACGGCGGCGTCTTCACACTCGTGATGAGAATCGTCAGCCCCGCATGCTTCACCACAGCACAGCGGCCCATGTCAAACACATCCCCGCACATGCTCGCCAGATGGCTGTTCTTGTCCTCCAGTTGAAACCGTCCATCGTTCAGCGCCACAAGCTCCACCTCCAGTTCCAGCGGCCCTGCATCCAGCCTGCTGCCCTTCCCACCGAGCTTGATCGTGCGTGCCCCCGCCTCGAGTTCACTCACGCTTTGCGCATCCGCAATGCAGACAGCCGCATTCTCAATCCCATGCCGGATCAGCGCACGCAGCAGCCCCGTGCAATCACCCGGTGCACCGCCTCCGATGTTGTCCGCAGGCTCCACCAGCACCGTCAAGCCCGCTGGCAGCGGCTTGAGCTGTGCCAGCACTTCATCCGCAGGCGGATCGACGATCTGCGCGAGATGATTGAGGTCCTGAGCGCAGCGTTCCAGTGCATCCAGCTGCACCTTGGCATCCGCCGTCGTGCAGGCCACAAAGCTCACTCCCGTGTCCGGCGTATCCGCAAAGCTGAAGCCCGCCACAACGTTCATCGCCCACAGCGCATCATCCTCTGCCTCAAACTGCCGTGCCCTTGTCTCCAGCGTTAGCATCGGATCTTTCGCCGTCGCCGTACCCGTCGGCGGCCAGTTCAGGCCAGGCTGCCGCAGCTGCATGCGTGGACGCAGCCCCGTGCCCAGGCACCGATGCAGCAGCCGTGCCGCAATCAATCCCGCCTCACGCGCATCGGTGTGCGGATTCTCACGATATCCCACCAGGCAGTCCGCCAGCTCGGCCATCTGCGGTGAAAAATTCGCATGCAGATCAAAGACACCAAAAACAGGCGCCTTCGTCAGCCCACGCAGCCGGCGCAATACTTCCCCCTCCACGTCCGGAATCGTCTGCGAAGCCATCGCCCCATGCAGCACCAGATACACCGCATCATAGTCAGCCTTCGCCGCCGCAGGCGCAATGTCTCTCCAAAACTCTTCAATCACCTCATCCGCCACCGTTGCCGAAGGCTGCGCGCGATAATCCGCCGCCGGAATCATCTCCCACCCAAATTCATCCGCCAGCTCAAGCACCCCGCCCAGCGGCGACGCGTCCCCCTTGCTGGCCCACATTTCATTCCCACGCCTGATTTGAAAATCAGCAAGCGTTGTGAGTCCGTCGAGAAAGGTGTGTGTCTCGTGAAAAAGGCCGGCGATGAGAATGCGCATGATGGAAAGTAGTGAAGAAAACCTCGCCGTCTTCTACGCAGTTTGCAGCCCCTCATTTACCTGAAACCAGCGCAGAACCTTCGCCAGGAGTAGGATCATCCTCACTGCCACACGCTCACGCCTCACCCAAAGCGCGGACGAGGATGGCCCTTCCAGCAAGACTTCTGCCTACCTCACAATCACCCTCGTCCCCGGCCGAATCAGCTGCGGCAGTCGTATCGCATCCCAGTTCGCAAACCGCACACACCCCGCACTGCGCGTACGCCCAATCGTTCTCGGCATCGCCGTCCCATGCAGGCCGATGCCCGACTTGCTAAGCCCGCACCAGATGACGCCGATCGGGCTGTTCGGCCCCGGGGGAATCTGAAACGCCTCCTCACCGCGCACCCCTTCTTCGAGAAACTGCTTGTCGTAGCGGAAGGTCGGCGTGGCCATCATGGTCATCACCTTCCACGTGCCTACGGGGATGAACTGCGGCTTGCCCGGCGTGATGGGAAACGCCGCCAGCATCTCCTCCTTGTCGCTGTAGATCGCCGCCATGCGCTCGGTGGTGTCCACCACGATCGTCCGGCTGCTCAGCAGCTTGTCCGTCTTGAAGCTCTGCATCGGTTTGATGTCCTCGATCCGAAACGACTTCACATTCGGCACCACGATGATGCTTCCAGGCTTCAGCGTGGCCAGGTTCTTCCCGGGGTTGATCACCCCCAGAAAAGATTCATCGGTATGAAAGCGCTCCGCAATCAGCTCCAGCATGCTGCGATACGCCATGAAGGGATAGACCGATGCTTTCTCATAGTCTTCCGGGAGTTCAGGCGTCACATACTTGGGAAGTTCGGGCTGCACTTTAAATGCAGCAAAAATGACAGGCACCTCCGCCTCCGCAGCCTCCTGAATGCGCGTCCAGTTGTACAGGTCCTTGAATCCGTGCGCATAGTTGTAGTTCACCACCGCCTTGTAGGTGAACTCACCGATCGCCCCATCCAGCTTGCCGGGGCCAAAGAGATGTTTGTCCAAAAAAATCTGGATGCGTAAAATCGTGTCCCTGTCCTTGGGCACGGACGGATCATCCTTGGCCGGGCCCAGGTCTTGAGCCTGGGCGGCAGCAGTAAACAGGCAGAGCAGCAGGAGGTGTTTCAGCATTGATTCCCCCCATGCTAATTCGCCTTCCGTAATGAGCAAGGCTGCGCACGCCCTTGCCTCCATCCGTTCTGTTGCTTAGCTTGGCCTAAGCCATGAAAGCGCTTTTCATCACCCTGCTGATCTTTGTGTCGGCGTTTCTGATCTATGATCGCTTCGTCACGCCTGCAGGCCGCCGCATCGTCTTTGAAAATCCTCCGCTGATTCTGCCACCGGACGAGACCCCTGCGCGTCCCATCTCCATCCATGCCGCTCCGATCTCCCGTCCGCTCCCGGACTCCCCTGCCCAGCCTCGAAACACCGGCTCAGGCTTCATCCCGCCACAGATTGAACCTCTGGAGCAGCTCACCAAAAACTGGACCGTTTTTCCTCCCACCGCCTTCCCTCGCCAGGTCAGGCTCAGCAAGCCCGTGCAGCTTCGCATGGCCGCCGGCACCTCCACTCTCCCCGCAGGCGCCACCGCATTCGCTCTCTCCGCTCAGGGCAATGTGCTTCTCGTCGCCCCCACGGAGACTTCCCAGGCTCGCGGGCAGATCTTCGTGCACGACACCGACATGCCCACCCAGGTGCGCGCCTCCTACGAGCGATGGAAAAAAGGCCGCATCGAGCAGGCACAAGCCGCCTGGAAGCAAAGGCTCGCGTCAGGCTCCAACGCTGCCAGCCTGCCCCATGCCGTGGATGCTCTGGGCAAACCCAAAGCCAACGCAGACGGCAGCTACGACCTCCTGCTGGCCAGCATGCGCTCCGGCCAGGTCACCGACATCAAGCCCGCCAAGATCAAACGCTGGGGCACACCTCAGGCCACCACCATCGACAACAAGCCCGCCTGGACCCTCAATCTCTGGTACGAAACCATCGCCTTCTGCGGTCCCCTCGATGCCGAAGCTCAGGCCCAGATCCGCGACGGCCAGGTCATCCGCTGGATCTACCCCGGCTCCGGCGAACCCGTCCCTTAATTGAAGTACGACAGACACTCCTGTCTGTCGATCAACGCTCTCGCAAGCTCCCAAGCCTTCGAACGCCCTCAAGCGTTCGCCAACCAGACGTCTGGGAAGGCGCGCATGGTTCGTGTCTCCGCCGCGTGCTGATCGACAGACAAAAGTGTCTGTCGCACTCACAAACCGCCGACTGCTGGGACGCTCGCACTCCAAAAAGCCCGCCTCACGCTCGCAGACGGACGGGCTTACGCCACGGCAGTCCTATGGCAACGCTGCTCACGCTCCACGTCCCACCCCACCTGCTCCGCTTCATCTCCATCCCGCCACACTCACTCCTGTAGTGCCCTCATCCACACATCCAGCTGCTGCATCAGTTCGGGCGGCCCGCCCTCAGGGAAATTGTCGATCAGCCAGTTCACATCCTCACGCGCTCCCGCCTTCTCTCCGAACCGCTGGCGTATTTGCGCGCGCGTGAGCCGTTCAGGCGCAGCCTTGGGGTCGATCGCCAGAAACAGGTTCAGATACGGCAGCGACTCCCGCAGTGACCGGCTGTTGTCAAACACGCTGCTCATCAGATTGCGCAGCATGCGCAGCAGCACGGCCTGCTTGGTGATGGGGGCCAGCGCATCTTCCGGAAAGCGCCCGTCCTCCGTCAGATCCAGCGCAGCCTGCTCCACCGTCACCAGCTTGCCATGCTCAAACACATCCACCAGCTGCAGCTCTCCTTCCGGACCATCGCGAAATCCCACCATGAACTTCCCTGGCAGTGGCACACCAAACACTCCCTGCACGCCCAGTGCGGAGGCCAGCTCCACATACAGCACGCTCAACGTGATGGGCAGCCCCTCGCGATCATCGATGACCTCGTTCAGGTAGCTGTTGGACAGGTTGGAGTAGTCACCCCGGCTGCCATGAAATCCATTCTCTTCAAAGAAGTAGCGGTTCAGGCGTTTCACCGCAGGAATCGTCCCCGCCTTGATCTCCGGATCTTCTTTGAGATCCAGCACCATCGCCCGAAAGCTCGTCAGGTAGGAGGCGATGTCCACCTCGGGGTTGTCATGGCGCGCCAGCAGCAGCGCGCAGCGCAGCAGGTTGATCTCAGGCTCCGGCTTCGCGAGTTCCGCCAGGATTTCCTTCGTCATCGCGCGGCGGTGCAGCTCGCGCTCCAGCTCCCGCAGCTTGGTCGCTTCTTCCTCCAGCTTTCGCCGCTGCTCCACCAGCACACGCTTTGCGGCAGCGGGGCTTTCCAGCAGCCCTTCCAGAGTCTTTTCAGAGCTGGTCGCATCGGCGACGAACTCCTCCACCTTTGACCTCATCTTCGAAGCCACTTCGGGATCCAGCGCCTTCTCAGAAAGGTCGGTGCCGATACGGAAGTTGCGGAACTGCGCCACCGTCGTCCTGAATTTGCACAGCCCGGCGGAGCCGCCGCGCAGCCCCGTGTCATCGCTCTCCACCACCTTCTTTCCATTCACAAAGCAGACGATTCGCTCCGGCTCCACCCGCACCCTCAGCACATTCCATTCACCGGGCTTGTAGGCATCGCTCGGCACATCTGCCAGGATGGTCCACGAGTACACATCCGGTCCATTGAAGCGGGTGAAGCGAAGCTTCCCGCCCGAGGCATAAAAGCCGTAGTGCTTGTCTCCGCCGTCAGAGCAAAACGCCAGCCCCGCAGCCCCCGATTCATCATCCAGACGGATGTTCGCGGCGATCTCGAAGCTCTCCTCCGGCACCTTCTGCGTGGAAAGGCACAGCGCCCGCCCGCCAAAGCCCGACCCCGGAAACTCGGAACGAATCACCCCCGCATGCTGCGTCCACTGCGCCCCCAGATGGGTCTTCCACAGCTTCGGATTCAGCGCCCCAATCGTCAGCCAGCGGGACATCGGCACCGGATTCGGTTTTTCGATCAGCGTTTTGAGTTCGTTCACCGGCACGGCAAAGCCGAGATTGTCCGTCTTCAGAGACTTCAGCGTCAGCAGCCCGAGCACGCGCCCCTGCATGTCCAGCATGGGGCCGCCGCTGTTCCCCTGCTCAATCGGCACCGCCACCTGCAGCATCTGCCGGTCCTCGATCTCACGCGTCGCGGAGAGCACTCCCTGCACGATGCTGAATCCCAGTCCCTCCGGAGCTCCCATGGCCACGATAGGCTCCCCCTGCCGCACCTTGCTGGAATCTCCCAGCGGCAGCGCTTTCAGTCCCTTGGCCTCGATCTTCAGCAGCGCCAGATCCAGGTGGCTGTCGCTGGCCTGCACCGTGCTGACCTCATGCGTCGTGCCGTCATGCATCTCGATCTGCAGCCGCCTCGCCTCGCCAATGACGTGCAGATTTGTCGCGATCAATCCATCCTCTCGGATGATGAATCCAGAACCGATGCCGTCCGTGCCTTCCCGGCCCATCTGGGAGATCTTCACCAGCGAAGGGCGGATCATCTCCGCCAGTTCGGCAGCCGTGCGTGCGGCAGGAGGCGCCTTGGCCACCGGCTTGGAAACAGGCTTCGATTTCGGGGCCGCGTCTGCCTGGCCCAGCAGCAGGCCGGTGAGGAGCAGGAGGTAAAAGGGGCGCATGATGGGTGGATTCTGATGCAGGAAACGCACCATGCGAGCATTTACGTGCATCAGAGATCGGTTCCCCCTCCCCCGACTTTTCCTGCCAGCTTTGCCTTCTCATTTGCGATTTAGTCTCCCCCGCTTCAAAAATCCCGTCTTCCCATGCGCCCCACCACGCTTCTCTCCCTGCTCGCCCTCATAACCTCCGCGCTGCATGCGGACGAGTTCCCCAAGCCCTTCAACACCGAGAAAGGCGATCCCATGCCAGCGGAAGAAGTCGCGCGCACCATGCAGCTGCCCAAGGGCTTCAAAGCCGTTGTGTTCGCCGCGGAGCCGGATGTGCAGCAGCCCATCGCCATGAGCTGGGATGCCAAGGGCCGCCTCTGGGTCGCGGAAAACTACACCTATGCGGAGAACCCGATGCGCTGGGACACCAAGCTGCGCGACCGCGTCATCATCCTCGAAGACAAGGACGGCGATGGCAAACACGACGGCCGCAAGGTCTTCTGGGAAGGCGGCAGCTACCTCACCAGCGTGGAGATCGGTTACGGCGGCGTCTGGGTGCTGCACAATGGCACCTTGAGTTTCATCGCGGATAAAAACGGTGATGACATCCCCGATGGCGAACCCGAAGTGCTGCTCGACGGCTTCAATGTGAAGACCATCGGCCACAACATCGTCAACGGCCTGCGCTGGGGCCCCGACGGCTGGCTCTACGGCCGCCACGGCATCACAGACACCTCCAGCGTCGGCGCACCCGGCACACCTGCGGACAAGCGCGTGAAGATGAACTGCGCCATCTGGCGCTACCACCCCACGCAGAAGATTTTGGAAACCGTTGCCCACGGCGGCACGAATTCCTGGGGCCACGACTGGAACGAAAACGGCGATCTCTTCATGATCAACACCGTCATCGGCCACCTCTGGCACGTGATCCCCGGCGCCTACTACCGCCGCATGTTCGGCACGCATCTCAATCCGCATGTGTATGAGATCATCGAGCAAACCGCCGACCATTTCCACTGGGACACCGGCTCTGAAAGCTGGAGCGACATCCGCAAAGGCATCAGCAACAAGACCCTCGAACTCGGCGGCGGCCACGCCCACGTCGGCATGCTCATCTATCAGGGCGGCCTCTGGCCCAAGGAATACCACGGCGCCGTCCTCACCTGCAACCTCCACGGCAACCGCATCAACATGGACAAGCTCGAGCGCCAGGGCTGCGGCTACGTCGGCAAGCACGCTCCCGATTTCATGCAGGCCCAGGACAAATGGTTCCGCGGCATCGACCTCCTCACCTGCCCCGACGGCAACGTCATCGTCTCCGACTGGAGCGACAGCGGCGAATGCCACGACAACGACGGCGTCCACCGCACCAGCGGGCGCATTTACAAGATTGTGTATGGGGAGTCGAAGAAAGCGGAGCGCTCCGCCAGCAACAACTGGTGGGCCCGCATGGATCTGCAGCAGCAGTACGAAAAAGGCGCCGGTCCCGCTCCTCGCGCACTGCGCGGACTGGCGGATGCCGACAGCAAGGACGGCCTCATTCGCCTGCAAACCGCCTCCGACATGCGGCTCCTGCCGTTCGACCAGCGCTGGCCCATCGCCACCGCTTTGGCCAAGCACGAAGAAGACGCCAACGACCGCCAGCAGCCTCTCATGATCTGGTATGGCATCGAGCCCGCTGTGGCAGCTGATCCCATGAAGGGCGTGGAGTTGATCAAAGAAGCCAAGCTGCCCACTGTGCGCCGCCTCGTAGCACGCCGCATCGCCGAGATGATTGAAGCGAAGCCGGAAGCGGTGAATGCGCTGGTACAAGTGATGTCCACGGCAGCATCCGACAAAGTAATAACCGATGTTCTTGAGGGCCTCTCCGCAGGACTTGACGGTTTCAGCAACGCGAAAAAACCGAAAGGTTGGGATGCGCTGGAAAAGTTTCTTATAGGTGACGGCAGCGACAATACCATTAGACTCACACGCAACCTCTCCGCCGTCTTCGGCAGCGGTCGCGCTGCGGACGAACTCGTCGCCATCGTGAAAAATGCCGAGGGCGATGCCAACGCGCGCCTCAACGCCTTCAAGAGCCTCAGCCGCACCGCCAAGCCGGAGCTGCTGCCCGTCATTCGTGGGCTCATCAATGACAAGGTGCTGGGCACCGTTTCCCGCAGCGCACTGGCCGCCTACGATGACCCAAACATCCCCAAGGCCATGCTCAATCCCTGGCCGGGCCGCAGCGAAGAGCAGCAGGCCGCCACCGTGGCCACCCTGACCTCCCGCCCCAGCTATGCAAAAGCACTGCTCGAAGCGATCAAAGCCAAGAAAGTCCCCACCTCGGCTCTCTCTCCTTTCCAGGCACGCCAGATCCGCAGCCTCGGCGATGAATCGCTGACCAAACTCCTCACCGAAGCCTGGGGCGAGATCCGCGACACCCCGGAAGCCAAGAAAGCCGAGTTCGCCAAATGGGAAGGCTTCCTCACCGCAGACACCCTGAAGAAAGCGGATCCCTCCAAAGGCCGCATGATCTTCACCGCCGCCTGCGCTGCCTGCCACAAGCTCTACGGCCAGGGCGGTGCCATCGGCCCCGAACTCACCGGCAGCGACCGCCACAACCTGAAGTACCTCCTCGAAAACATCCTCGACCCCAGCGCCGTCGTCCCCGCTGACTTCCGCGTGAGCGTCCTCAATCTCAAAGACGGCCGCACCATCACCGGCGTCATCCCCGAGCAGACCGAACGCACCCTCACGGTGCAAACACCCGCCGAACGTCTCACCATCGAGCGCACCCAGATCGTGAAGCAGGAGCAGCTTCCCGTCTCCCTCATGCCCGAAGGTCTCCTCACGGCGCTTGGAGACGAAAACGTCAAAAACCTCATCGCTTACCTGATGTCGAACGGCCAGGTGGAAATGCCCAAATGACTTCGATCTTCGACTGGATCTCCGCTGCACGCCCCAAGACTCTTGGGGCGGCCATCGCGCCGGTGGTGGTCGGTTGTGCGCTGGCCTCCAAGATATCCGGCAGGTTCGACTGGTGGCTGGCGTTCTGCACGCTGGGAAGCTGCGGGGCGCTGCAGATTGCCACGAATTTCTTCAATGATGCGCTGGATTCCATCAAAGGTGCCGATACGCAGGCACGCATCGGTCCGCGGCGTATCACGGCCAGTGGGGCGGCTTCAGCACGCACAGTGAACATCGCGGCATGGCTGATGCTCGGCGTGGCCACGCTGCTCGCGGTGCCGCTGTTTCAGGCACGTGGTCTGCCGATCCTCTTCATCGGCCTGCCATCTCTCTACTTCTGCTTCGGCTACACCGGCGGCCCGATGCCGCTGGCTTATCGCGGACTGGGCGAGCTGTTCGTGATCTTGTTTTTCGGTCTCGTCGCCGTGACGGGCACGGCCTTTGTGCAAACCGGCGAATGGCTGGAATCCGCCGTGGTCGCAGGTTTTCAAATCGGCTGCCTAAGCACGGTCTTGATTGCCATCAACAACTTGCGCGATGTTGCGGAAGACAGTCAGACGGGCAAGAAAACGCTCGCGGTGCGGCTAGGAGTGGGCTTTGCGCGGGCGGAGATCGTGCTGCTCATCGTCACCGCCCACCTGGTGGGGATCTACTGGTTCCATCAAGGCTGGCCGCGCGCCTTCTCCCTGCCCCTGATCACCCTGCCCATCGGCTTGTTCGTCTGCTGGCGCGTCATCGCCGAACCGCCCGGCCCTGGCCACAACCGCCTGCTGGCCATGAGCGGAGGTCAGCTGCTGATGTTCGCAGGACTGATGTGCTGGGGCATTGTGCATGCACCGGAAGCCATGCGCTGACGTATCTTCCCGCATGCAGTCCTCCCCGATTTACGTTCACGAATACCTCCTGCGCAGCGGCGTGGCGCTGAATGCGGTATCGATGCGGCGGGTGTTTGCCGGGGCGCTGATCTTTGTGGATGGCGGCTACGGCTGCGTGCATCCCTGGCCGGAATTTGGCGATCCACCCGTGGAGGAGCAACTGCGCCTGCTCGGCGACGGCATCACCACTCCAGTTACAGCAATGGCACTGCGCTGCGCGGAGCTGGATGGTGCTGCACGACGTGCCGGCGTGAGCCTGTTCGAAGGGCTGGAAATCCCACGCAGCCATTACTCCTGGAGTTTTGCCACGGACACGGAACCGCAGATGCAGCGCATTCTGGAGGAAGGCTGGCCCGCCATCAAAGCGAAGGGATTTGCCAATTATGGCGAAACGACGCGCTTTCTGGAAGGCTGCGCCAAACGATTTGAAACCCAGGGTGTGCGGCTGCGGGTGGACTTCAATGGCGTGCTGGACCGGCTGACGTTTGGGAAGTTCATCGAGTTCATGCCGCTGCGGGTGTATCGCGCGCTGGACTTCGTGGAAGACCCCTTCCCGTACGATGCCGAGGCCTGGGAGGCCATGAGGCAACGTTGGGGTGTGCGGTTCGCCCTGGACAAGGCCTGGAAAACTGGAACGCAGGGTTTTGATGCCGTGGTGGTGAAGCCCGCGCGGCGTGACTGGCGCACGGTGGCGCAGATGCATCCGAACCACCCGCTGGTGCTGACTTCGGCGATGGATCATGGACTTGGGCAGATGTTTGCCGCGTATGAGGCGGCGGTGGCCTGGTCTGAAGGGCAGGCTCTGGATTACTGCGGGCTGTGCACGGAACACCTTTTTGAGAAGGATGCGTTCTTTGAGCGCATCTCGACGCACGGCGGCCATCTGTCGGCTGACCGCAGCGGAGGCGGGCTGGGATTTGGCGAAGTGCTGGAGGGGCTGCCATGGAGACGTCTCTGATCCTTCAGTCCGAGTTCTGGCAGGATGGCAGCGTGTGGATCGCGCAGGCGCACGCTGACGCAGACGGGCGCAGCCTGGCGGAATATGCAGCCGAACATCTGAGAATGAAGGATGCGTGCTTCTTTCAAACGAGCGGCACGGAAGGCACGCGGAAGTGGGTGGGGCTGACAAAGGAGGCGCTGATCACTTCAGCGCGGGCGGTGAACACGCACTTTGGCATCACTGCAGATGATCACTGGCTGCTGGCACTGCCGGTTTATCATGTGGGCGGCTTCGGCATCCTGGCGCGTTCGGTGGCAAGTGGAAGCAAAGTGACGCAGTATGAGGGCAAGTGGGATGCCGCGGTCTTTGTAGAAAAGTGCGCCGAGGCTGGCGCTACGCTGGCTTCCCTGGTGCCGACGCAGGTCTTTGATCTGGTGGCGGCAGGGCTGCGTGCGCCGGGAACGATGCGCGTTGTGCTGGTCGGAGGCGGGGCTTTGAATCCGGAACTGGAACAAGCAGCGCTGGATCTCGGGTGGCCGGTGCGACGTACTTATGGGATGACGGAGACGGCTTCTGGCGTAGCAGCGCAACGGGAGGCAGGCGGAGGAATGGAGGTGCTGCCAATCTGGAAAGTGAGCACCAGCGCGGAGGGCGTGCTGAGTGTGAGCGGCCCGGCCCTGGCCAAAGGCTATGCGATCCAAGAGGGTGGCGTCTGGCGCTGGGAGGAAATACCCGCCAGCGGCATGCGGACGCGCGACCGTGTGGAAGTGTGGCAAAATGCGGCAGGTGCAACCTGCCTGCGGTTCTTGGGCCGGGAGTCGGGGATCGTGAAGATCCTGGGAGAGCTGGTGGCGCTGGAGCCGATCCAGGACCGGATCGAGGCGCTGAAACTTCAGCTGGGGCTGGGTGGTGCGGATGCGGCGGTGTGTGATGTGCCGGATGGCCGAAAAGAGAGCCAGCTGGTGCTCGCGGTGAGCGGTACTTGTGTGTCGGATTCCGCAATACTGCAAACAAGTCTCAACAACCTATTGAGACCTTTGGAGCACATTCATGATGTGCGCCATGTGCCGGCGATTCCGCGAAGTGAGCTCGGCAAGGTTAAACTCGCCGAGCTGAGGGGGCTGCTTTGACGCTTACTTGGGCTCCTTGGGAGCCGAGCCGTCCAGAGGAGTGATGACGGGACGATCCTTCATTTCGGGGGAAATGAGGTAGTTTTTCGGGTTGGAGGGATCGGTGACGAAGGAGATGAGGAAGAGCTCTTCGATGCGGTCGGTGAGGGTTTCCTGGGAGGTGCGGACGGTGGCGTGGACGAAGCCTTTGTCCTTTTCGTCGACGAGACCAAGGACGATGATTTTGAGGGTTTCCTGCTTCCGCTTGGTGGCTTCAGGGGTGAGCTTGAGCTTTTTGTGCCAGGCTTCGCGGTCGACCTGATAGAACTCCTGAGGGGACATTTTTTCAAGGTCGCTGACGCCCTTCACGTTGTAGCCGGAGAGCATGTTTTCCTCGTCGGACATGGTGGGGGCCTGCTTGATGATGCCGACGGTTTCCTGCTGGCGGCGCTCCAAGGAGGAGGGCACGAGCATCTGGGAGGCCGTCTTCCAGTCCTGCTGCACGACTGCGGTGAGGTATTTCTTCACCAAAGTGGCACAAGGATGGTCCAGGGGCAGCTGGTCTGCCTTAGCTGGGAGAGCGGTGAGGCTGAGGAGGGAGACGGCGAAAAGGCTGCGAAGGAAAAGATGCACTTGCATGGGAAGTTGGTGTCGGAGGCGGGAAGGTTTGTAAGCTCTGGCAGAATGCGCGTCAAATAAAGAAAGACAGACAAGACCGGAGCAACGGTGGTGCGCGATTTGAAGGCAGAACCAAGTCCGGCACAAAGGATTTTACTTTTCTTTATGAACAAACCGGGCGTATTTCACGACAAAGCAATCTGCTTGATCATAAAACAAACATTATGAAACACCTCATCCTCACCCTCATTACTGCCACTTCCATGGTTTCCTGCGCAACCGGACCTGGCGCACAACAAGGTGCCGTGATTGGCGGCCTCGGTGGTGCAGCCGTTGGCGGCATCATTGGCTCCCAAAGCGGACGCGGCCTGGAAGGCGCGGCCATCGGTGCCGGCCTCGGAGCGCTGGGCGGAAATGCCATTGGCAACGCTCAGGATCGCCGTCGTGGCTACTACTACTAAAAAGGAGCCATTTGCACCGTATCTAGACTATCACCCAATATCATGAAGAACACTCTCCTTACCCTCCTTACCGCGGTGTCGCTGGTTTCCTGCGCATCGGGTCCTAATGCTCAGACTGGCTCCGTCCTGGGCGCATTGGGCGGCGCAGCCGTTGGCGGCATCGTCGGCAATCAAAGTGGTCGCGGACTTGAAGGCGCTGCGATCGGTGCTGGCCTTGGTGCCCTGGGCGGCAATGCTCTCGGCAATGCGCGTGACCAGCGCAACTATCAACAGGGATATGGCCAGCCTGGCTACGGACAGCCGGGCTATGGCCGCCCGCCGCAGCAGCAGGGATATTACGATCGTAACGGGAACTACCATTACTATTAAACGCATCCTTTGCTTGCAGAGCAACGATCCCCGGAGAGCCTCACCTGATGATGTCAAAAATCGGTGAGGTTCTTCAATTTGTACGTGAAAACAGCTGGCGTTCGATTCTCGCGCGGCTGAATGCGCGCGACACCGATCCGCTGATCCAGTTCATCAAGTACGGCATCTGCGGCATCGGTTCGCTGACGCTTACCACGGCCATCTTTTACTGCATTTCGAGGTGGGGCCCGTTTCCGGCGCTGGTGAGCAGCGGAGTGTCTGACGAAGTGCGTGCGCTGCACGTGACTTACAACAACATCATCGCTTTTTTCTTTGGCAATATCTTTGCCTACGTGACGAACTCCCTTTGGGTGTTTACTCCGGGCAGGCATCACAGGGTGCTGGAGTTCATCTATTTTTCGACGGTCAGCTCGGTGGGTTTTGCCATCGGCCTGCTGGCTGGCCCGCCCCTGATCCGCATGTATGGCATCAGCACCCTGTCGGCGCAGCTGCTGCTGATTGTGTCATCGACGCTGGTGAATTTTGTGTGCCGGAAGTTTTTTGTGTTCAAGGGGTGACGCGCGATGCTGAATGTGGTGCTGTTTCAGCCGGAGATCCCGCATAACACGGGGGCGATCGGGAGGCTGTGCCTGGCGACGAGGGCGAGGCTGCATCTGATCAAGCCGCTGGGTTTCAGTCTGGATGACAAGCAGCTGAAGCGCGCAGGGCTGGACTACTGGCAGGAGATTGAGGTGCGGGTGTGGGAGAGCTGGGAGGCGCTGAAGGCGGAGATACCGGCCGGGGCTGAGTGCTGGTTCATCGAGTGCCAGGGGGAGAAGACGTATTGGAACGCGGACCTGAGGACGGAGGAGATCTATCTGGTGTTTGGGCCGGAGACGCGGGGAATTCCAGCGTCGGTGATGGAGATGGAGAGATGCTTGAGGATTCCGATGGAGGGGACGCGGAGTTTGAATCTGGCGACGGCGGCGGGGATTGTGATGTATGAGGCGGTGCGGCAGAGGAGTGGTGGAGTTGGCGAATGAATGAGAGGGGCGCGGGGGCACTGAAAACTGGGAACTGAAAAATGAGAATTGGAAACTGGCCGGAGGTGGGGAGCGGTTGGTTTTCGATTTCAGAATGGTAGGACCACGGATCACATGGATAGACACGGATGCCTGAGGCTTTGTGTGCGCGAAGCTGGGCGGGAATTACTGGTCTCTGAGCCCGATGGTGATGAGGAGGGATGGGAAGGTGGTGCAGGAGAAGATGGTGATTGTGATGCCGATGGTGTGCCGGGTGGTGAGGCAGCCGTGATTTGTGTGGTGGAGCGTTTTGAGGTGGCGCGGTTTGTGTCACCGCTACGCGGTTCCACGGGTTTGAGGGGTGTGGGTGATGCGTTCCGTGGGTTGGCACCCACGGCTACGGTTGTGACAGCCCTACGGGCTTTCGGAGCTGGCGTGGCGGGCCGAGGTTTGCAGCGGATGGTGGTGGTGGACGGGATTTGAGACGTTCGGTTTTAACGCAGAGCGCCGGAACTCAAGGCGGCATGAGTGGGAAACGGAGATGAACTCGCGGGGATCAGGCCCCCGGAGAATTTGCTGAAAGCGGGTGGCATGGGTGATGTGGCTTGGTATTCCGATGCCGCGACGGTGCCGGCTCGGTATCGGAATACCAAGCGACACCCACGCGTGATCCCAGATTGAGTTACTTGGTAGCGGCAAAGAGGCAGAGATTTGAGGATGCGGGTTGAAGGGGTAGGAGTATTTCCAGAGGGGCAGTTGTGCGTGCGGGAGGGGTGGGAAAGAGGGGGATGATGGCTTGACGGGGTGGGGTGTCTGCGGGAGCGTGGGGGATTCTTTTTTAGACACCATTTTCTTTCTTTTTCATGAGCCAGGAAGCAGCCCCTCTCGCCGCGCAGGATGTGCATCGTACGTATCATTTAGGAGGGCATGATCTGCCGGTGCTGAGGGGGGTGAATGTGGAGGTGGCGGCTGGGGAGAAGGTGTTTCTGTGCGGGCAGTCGGGGGCGGGCAAGACGACGCTGCTGTATGTGCTGGGGGGACTGGAGCAGCCGACTTCCGGGGATGTGATGGTACATGGGCGCTCGCTGTACAAGGCTGAGGCGGCGGAGCGGGCGCGGACGCGGAACCAGGTGATGGGGTTTGTGTTTCAGCATTACTTCCTGCTGCCGGAACTGACGGCGCTGGAGAATGTGGTGCTGCCTTCGATGATCGGGGGGAAGAAGGCGGAGGCGCGGGCTCGGGAACTGCTGGACAAGGTGGGGCTGACTGCGCGGCTGCAGCATCTGCCGACAGAGCTTTCCGGGGGGGAGCAGCAGCGGGTGGCGATCGCTCGGGCGCTGATCAACAACCCGGGGATCATTTATGCGGATGAGCCGACGGGGAACCTGGATGCGAGCACGGGGAGCGGGGTGATCGACATGCTGATGCAGGTGGTGGATGAGGCGAAGAAGACGCTGGTGGTGGTGACGCATGACCAGACCCTGGCAAAGCGGGGGGACCGGCGGCTGCTGCTGAAGGAGGGCAGGCTGGAAGAGGGCTGAAGAAGATGATGATGACTATGATGATACAGTCGCGGATGCGCTGAAACGAGATTAGATTTCTGCACGTGTATGTCTTTGGATTCTCCCCTGCCCCAGCCGGAACCTGAAATGCCCGCCCCGTATGAACCGCCACGCCGGAAGCGGGGGTGCTTTGGCTCGATGCTGCGGATGGTGTTTCTGCTGGTGCTGATCGTGGGGCTGGTGCTGCCCTTTACGCCTTATGCGGGGAAGATTAAGAAGGGGATCCAGGACATTGTGGCCTCCGCGAGGAGCACGAAGGAACGCGTGATCACGCGGGATGTGATGCGGGATGTGATCAAGGAGGTGCCGGTGGTGAAGGAAGTGACGAAGGAGGTGATCCGTGAGGTGCAGCCGCCGCTGCCGGAGAAGTATGTGCCGCGGAAGGACATCGATGTGGCGACGCTGTTCAACGGGATCACGGTTAAGACGAAGCTGATGACGGAGGAGGGCGGTTTTGCGAGTCTGGAGCGGCTGGATCCGGAGGCGTACAAGGCGGAGTTTCAGCTGAGCATCCGGGTGCCAAAGGCGAACCAGACGCTGGTGGAGCTCTCGAGGATCAACAAGAATCTGCCGGCGATGCTGCCGGGGCTGGAGACGATGCTGCCGGCGGGCAAGGTGAGCGGCTTTTACCACAAGCTGTATGAGAACAAGACGAACCGGGTGCAGAATGACCTGACGCGGCTGAACAAGATCCTGGACAGGCACAATTTTTATGACACGGAGACGATCCTGGAGCTGACGCACCCGGCGACGCAGCGGCGGGCGCTCTTGATCCAGTCTGAGATGGACGTGGTGGCGGATGGCTCGGACGGGGACCGGATGCCGACGCTGGATGAGTACATTTATTTGTCGGATTATTACCAGCCGTTCACGAGCTATGCGTGGGCGAAGACGACGAAGAATGCGAACCCGCTGCTGGCGAAGTGGGAGGACCGGCTGGCGAAGGCGCAGGAGGAGTTTTCGAAGAAGGGTCTGAGCTCTGCGCGGAACCGGGAGCTGAGCGTGATGATCAATCAGCTGAAGGTAGAGATCGGGGAATTTAAATCGCGGAGCAGCCTGATCGCGGAGAAGGATCCGTTCATTGTGATCTCGCTGCTGTTCCGGGGGTATGGGGACCAGAACAAGTTTACGCCGCAGATCGGGGACTACGCGGCGGTGATTCATGAGGGGAAGATTTATCCGGCGATCTGCGGGGACTACGGGCCGAGCTTTAAAATGGGGGAGGCGTCTCTGCTGATGGCGAAGACGGTGAATGCGAAGGCGACGCCGTACATCCGGCCGGAGAGCGACCTGAAGGTGACGTACCTGATTTTCCCAGGGACGGCGGAGAAGGAGCGGAGTGCGCCGAACCTGGTGAAGTGGCAGGAGAAGTGCCAGGCGCTGCTGGGTGAGGTGGGGGGCGTGGGCGCGGGCTTTGCGCTGCATGTGTGGGAGGATCCTTTCAAGAAGCCGGAGCCGGTGACGCCGCCGGTGACTGAGACGACGATGCCTGCTGCGGCTGGGGCGAGTGCGGGTTCGGGCGCGGCTCCGACTGGGGCACCCCCGGCGGGAACGACGCCTGCGGCTGGAGCTGGAAGTGATGCGGCGACTCCGGGGGTGCCGGGGACGATCACGACGCCGCCACCTGCGCCAGGGTCTGCTGCTGGAACGACGACGAGTCCCCTGCCCGGCCCGGCGACGGGGCCGATTGTTTTGACGCCGGTAACGCCGCCAGTGGGCGAGGTGAAGGGTGGTGATGGTGAGGCGAAGGGGACGGCGGCAAAGAAGGCCGAGAGTGGAAAGGCGAAGGGGAAGAAGAAGTGAGGGATGGAGGGGAGCATGGGGAAGCCGCTGCTGCTTCAGGGCTTCCCGGCGTTTTTGAGATTTTTCTTCCTATGGCATGCCTGGCGTGATGCTGAGTGGAGCTTTATACCATGCTCAATTTATTACGGGTCTGCCCGGTGCGGGTGGTTGCGCGGACTCTCCTGCGCTCCTTCAGAGCGCGACTTTGAGTGAGAGGGCCGCGTGGCCAGAACCTAGGGCTGGCACCCTGGGCTGAGTGCGGCGGGCCTTTGGCCCACGGCGCGGGGCGTTTGCGGGCCTGTCTGCTGACATGGGGAACGCTTGCTCATGGTCGCTTTGGAGCATCGGATGTGATGGGTGGAAGAAACGAACCGGGACGACTGAGAAAGGGTGGGAGCGGCTAACGAGCGGGGTGCCGCACGTTGTTGTGGGATTCAGACTATTGTGAAGACGAAGCATCGGTCGGCAGCGACGTGATGGGTGGCCCCTCACCCGGCCTCTCCCCAAAGAGAACGATGGGCATTTTGCGTTTGTCCTCGATGGGGAGAGGGGTTTCGCTTTGAGGCCTTAGGCGCTGCGGGTTGATGGTATTGTGACTGCTGCAATCCGAGCGGTTGCGGAGGAGGTTAAGAGACTGGTGCTTTCGATCGAGGGCTCCCAGTCTTCACGAGGATGATGAAGGCAGGGGACGGGATGGATTCGGCGCATTCTGACGGGGTGTGGGGGTGCTTTCTAACGCGCCATTTGCGCAGGATTTGTGCAGAGCCACAAGATCGGGTGAGGCTATACCAAGGGGGGTGGAGCGGGGGGGAGGGTTCTGCGCTTCTGTGGACGCAGCGAGAGCCAGTGCTCCGCAAACCCTCATGGAAGTATTCGCCGTCACCATCTTTGTCAGCCTGATGTTTGCCGTCTTGTTTGCGGCCCTTTATCTGGCGGAACGGGTGCAGCGGCGGAGGGGCAGCATCGAACAGGATGCGCTGCTGCCCCTGGATGAGCCTGAGGGAGCACGGATGACCGTGCCAGCATCCCGATCCCGCACTCCGTTTTCCCATGACTAGCACCGCAGCCACCAAAGTACCCATTGAGTTCAACGACAAGGTCGTGCGCCAGTTTATGCTGGCCTCGATCATCTTCGGAGTCGTTGCCATGCTCGCAGGCGTGTTCATCGCCAGCCAGCTCAACTTCCACCAGCTGAACCTGGCCGAATGGCTGACGTTTGGCCGCCTGAGACCGCTGCACACGAATGCAGCGATCTTTGCGTTCGTGGGCAACATGATGTTTGCGGGGATCTATTATTCCACGCAGAGGCTGTGCAAATGCCGGATGGGGAACGACACGCTGAGTGCGATCCACTTCTGGGGCTGGCAGCTGATCATTGTGGCTGCGGCGATCACGCTGCCGCTGGGCCTTTCACGCGGGAAGGAATACGCGGAACTGATCTGGCCGATCAACGTGGCGGTGGCGGTGATCTGGGTGGTGTTTGCGGTGAACTTCTTTCTGACACTGCACAAGCGCAACGAGCCGAGCCTGTATGTGGCGCTGTGGTTTTACATCGCGACGATTGTGACGGTGGCGATGCTTTACATTGTGAACCATCTTTCGATCCCGACGAGCTGGACACACAGCTACGGGATTTTTGCGGGAGTGCAGGATGCGCTGGTGCAGTGGTGGTATGGGCACAATGCGGTGGCGTTTTTCCTGACGACGCCAATCCTGGGGATCATGTACTACTTCCTGCCGAAGGCGGCGGAGAGGCCGGTGTATTCGTACCGGCTTTCGATCGTGCACTTCTGGTCGCTGGTGTTTCTTTACATCTGGGCGGGACCGCACCACCTGCTGAACACGGCGCTGCCGAAGTGGCTGCAGATGCTGGGGATGTTTTTCAGCCTGATGCTGTGGGCGCCGAGCTGGGGCGGGATGCTGAACGGCCTGCTGACGCTGCGCGGGGCGTGGGACAAGCTGCGCACGGATCCGGTGATCAAGTTTTTCATCGCGGGTGTGACATTTTATGGCATGTCCACCTTTGAAGGACCGCTGCTTTCGATCCGCGCGGTGAACTCGCTCTCGCACTATTCGGACTGGACGATCGGGCACGTGCACAGCGGCGCTCTTGGCTGGAATGGATTCATGGCGGCGGGCCTTTTCTACTGGCTGGCGCCGAGGCTGTGGAATACACGGCTGCACTCGATCAGCATGGCGAACTTCCACTTCTGGATCGGGACGTTTGGGATTTTGCTCTACGTGGTGGCAATGTGGATCAGCGGTGTGATGCAGGGCCTGATGCTGAACCAGGTGACCGCAGACGGGCTGGCGCTGAAGAACACCTTCCTGGACACGCTGCAGGCGATCCGCCCGCTGATGGGGCTGCGAATCATTGGTGGCGGGATGTTCCTGGTGGGGTGGATCGTGATGTGCGTGAACCTGTGGCTGACCATCCGCAGCGGCAAGGCGGTGAATGAAGTGCGCGAAGTGGCGGTGCTGACGAAGGGCGGCTCTGACACGATGGGCATGAAGGAGACGCTTTTGAACGACCCTACGGCCTGCACGATCGGGGCGATGCTGCTGATCTTTGGCTGGCTGTTTCTGCCACCGGGGGCGGATGTGGCCTCGCTGATCTGCGCGGTGATCTTTTCCATCATGGCGGTGAGCCGGTTCAAGAAGACGAGCCACACGTGGGCGAACTGGTATGAGAAACTGCTGCACAACTACCTGCCCTTCACGGTGCTGACTTTTGTGGCAGTGGTGATCGGCGGGCTGATCCAGATCATCCCAACGGTGACGGTGAACAGCGCGAAGAATGTGGAGGACCGCGTGCAGAAGCTGTATGAGCCGCTGGAGCTGGCGGGTCGTGACATCTATGTGAGCGAAGGGTGCTACAACTGCCACTCGCAGATGATCCGCACGCTGGTGCCGGATGTGATGCGCTATGGTGAGTATTCACGCCTGGGCGAGAGCATCTATGATCATCCGTTCCAATGGGGATCGAAGCGCACAGGTCCGGATCTTGCCCGTGAGAACGGACAGCGGCCTGACTCCTGGCACTATGAGCACCTGATGGATCCGCGCTCGATGTCTCCGCAGTCAAACATGCCGCCGTATGCGCACCTGAGCACGAAGGCGTTTGATCAGAAGACGCTGCCGGAAAAGATTGCCGTGCTGCGCCGCCTTGGGGTCCCCTACCCTCCGATGGACGCCACGGAGATCAAGATGAAGGCGCTGGAGCAGGGCGTGAAGATCGCCACGGAGCTGAAGAAATCGAACATCGTGGTGCGGCCTGACAGCGAGATGGTGGCGGTGATCGCCTACCTGCAGAAGCTGGGACAATTTGAGCAGCCGCAGGTGGATGAGACGCTGGCCAAGAAAGGCCAGGGAGTCCCCTTCCCGCTGGCGCCGGTGATTCCAGACAAAGCGCGCCGTGCCAATGGCGCGGAGTAACCCGAGACACAAACCCGAATCCACGACCATGTACAAGCGCATCATCTATGAAAACTGGCACCTCGTGGTGCCGCTCGTCTCCTTCGCCACCACCGTGCTCGTCTTTGGAATCATGACCCTGCGCGGGATGCTGCTGCGCAAGGACAAAGCCGAAAACATGTCACGTCTTCCCCTCGAATAAAAAAATCACCATGGACTCCAAGAAGCCATCCCAAACCAACGAGCCAATACTTCGCGATCACGTCTATGACGGGATTCAGGAGTATGACCAGAAGCTGCCGAACTGGTGGCTCTTCACCCTCTACATCACGATCGCGTATTTTGTGATCCACTGGCTGTGCTACTACCAGCTGGGGCTGGGCAGCAGCGACACGGCCATCATGGACAAAGTCATGGCCGAGATGCAGGTGGCGCGAGACAAGCAGATGGAAAGCATCACGGACGAACAGCTGTGGGCACTCTCCCGCGACACAGCGGCGGTGGAGGCGGGCAAAGCCACCTTCATGACGCAGGGGATGTGCGTGACATGCCACGGACCGAACCTGGATGGAACGCTGGCCGGAGCGAAGCTGCCGGGCCTGCCGCTGAGCGACCAGGAATGGAAGCACGGCGGCAAGCCGACTGAGATTTTCAAAATCGTTCGCAAAGGCTCGCCCGACATCACCAAAGGCATGATGGCATGGGAGCAAGTGCTGGGAATGAAACGCGTGAGCGAGGTGGTGGCGTTTGTGCTGAGCAAGCACAAGGAAGGCGAACCGATCACCCGTGCGGCGGATTCACCGGGAGCGACGCCAGCGCCCGGGGCAGCCACGGGAGCTGCACCCGCACCTGCGGCCAATACCACCGCACCCGCTGCTGCACCTGCGCCGGCAGCGGCCCCTGCAAACCCATCGAACGCGCAATAAGAGCAAGGAATCAAGATGCCCCTCTCCCCTTTAAACCTAGTCTCCCTCGGATCCATCAATGAAGATGGAAGCAAGAAGACGCTGCATCCTGCGGATGTGGCGGGGAAGTACACGAGGGGCCGGCGGGTGGTGGCACTGATGCTGATCATCATCTATGTGGCGCTGCCGTGGATACCGGTGAACGGATTCCCTGCGGTGTTTCTGGATGTGCTGAACCGACGGTTTCACTTCATGGGACTGACGCTGGCGGTGCAGGACCTGTGGGTGGGCTTCTTCCTGGTGACGGGCCTGGGTTTCTCCCTGTTTTATGTGACGGCTCTGTTTGGGCGTGTGTGGTGCGGCTGGACATGCCCCTACACGGTGTTTCTGGAGCATGTGTACCGCAGGATTGAGCGGCTGATCGATGGAGATGCCACGGCACGGAGGAAGCTGGATGCAGCGCCGTGGACGGCGGGGAAGATCGCGAAACGGGTGACGAAGCATGGGCTGTACATCCTGACCTCGCTGATCATCGCGCACATCTTTTTGAGCTACTTCGTCTCGCTGGAGAAGCTGTATGAGATGATGCACCATTCGCCGCAGGGCCACATGATCGCCTTTGGGGTGATGCTGTTTTTGACGGCGGGTCTGTATGGGGCGTTCAGCTGGTTCAGGGAGCAGTTTTGCGTGATCATGTGCCCGTATGGGCGCATGCAGTCGGCGCTGACGGACGACCACACGGTGAGCGTGGGGTATGACAAGAAGCGTGGTGAGCCCAGAGGCAAGGCCGGAACTGCCGGAGTGGGAGACTGCGTGAACTGCCTGCGCTGCGTGCAGGTGTGCCCGACGGGCATCGACATCCGCAACGGGCTGCAGCTGGAGTGCATCGGCTGCGCGGCCTGTGTGGATGCATGCGACGGGATCATGACAAAGCTGGGGCGGAAGCCGGGCCTGGTGCGTTATGACTCGATGAAAGGCTTCAGCGGCGGGAAGACGCGGCTGGTGCGGCCGAGGATTATGTTTTACACCGGGCTGCTGGTGATCGGACTGGGTGTGTTTGCCTTTTCGGCGAGCAGGATCGAGCCGATGCGCGCGAATGTGCTGAGGATGCAGGGCTCGCCGTATTATGTGACGAACAAAATCGTGAGAAACCAGTTTCTGGTGCGGCTGATCAACAAGCGCAACGAGCCGCGGACCTTCACGATGGCGATGGAAGGCACCCTGCCAAACGGCCTGGCTGCGGCCGGAGCGGATGTGCCGATCACGATTGCAGCGCAGGGAGAGGAACTGAAGCCGATGATGATCACCCTGCCGGAGACCGCGTACAAAGCCCCTTTCAAGCTCAGCATTTGCATCACCGACACGAAGGATGGGAAGAGCTACCATACCAAACCCTTCGAGTTTACCGGCCCGGATGCGGCCCTGACCACCAATGACTACCTCGATGCCAGCAAGTATCTCCAAAAGTAACGCAGACAGCCCCGGGTTCTTCGGGCAAAGGCCCTGGCTGTGGGTGGTGTTTGCGTTTGTGGTGCTGATCAGCGCGTGGAGCGCTCTGTTCTACATCGCACTGAACAATCAACCGGAGGCTGTGCCGCTGAAGCATCTGAGCGTGGAATGATGGAGATCGACACGAGCGCGGCGGCCTTTGTGGCGGGGATGGTGACGAGTGTGCACTGCGTGGGAATGTGCGGACCGCTCTCCTGCTCGTGGGCGATCGCAGGGAAAGGCGGCGGATTCATGCGGAGCACGGCGCTGTACCATGGCGGGCGCATGGTATCTTATGGCATGGCGGGAGCGATCGCCGGAATGGCGGGTGCTGTGCCGCTGGCGATTTTTCAGCACGGAGCGGGGATGGTGCTGCCGTGGATGCTGGTCCTGGCCTTTGCCTGCGTGGGGCTGGGGCTGGACAAGTGGCTGCCGAAGCCGAAGTTTCTGGCTGCGGGGCTGAGGAAGGTGCAAGCGGCGGCGTTTCGGATGAAGAGCACGCTGCGTGCGGGGCTGCTGGGACTGGCGACGCCGCTGCTGCCTTGCGGGCCTCTTTACATGATGCTGGCGCTGGCGACGGCGAACGGGAGCGCGACGAAGGGCGCGGGATTTGCGGTGGCCTTTGGACTGGGGACGCTGCCTCTGCTTTTTCTGGCACAGACGCAGCTGCATCTGCTGGGCGGAAGGCTGCAGCCGGAGACGATGCGCAAGGTGCAGCGAGGGCTGGCGCTGGTGACGGCGGTGATCCTGGCGTGGAGGCTGAGGGATACGCTGGACTTCGGCAGCAATGAGGCGGCGAGCTGCTGCCATGCGATGAACAACTGACCGACGCAGGTGATGAGCATGAACGCGACACAAGAGACTCAGAGTGAGGGGGCGGGGAGTTTATTTGGGAGGCTGCTGCGCGAAGCGGCATTCCAGATTCCGGCGAAAGCCGATGCTACCATACGTGTGCTGGGTGGGTTGGAGATTTGGGGTGAAGCGGGGATTTCGGAGCGGGCTCCCTTCTTCGCTAAAGCTACGAAGAACGCGAAGGGCCGAACGACGTACTCAGAAGTGGGGCGGCGGGTGTCTGAGGAGTTCTGCAGGCTTGGAGGCCTGCGCTCCGAGGGTATGGCCCAATGAAATGTTATAAACGAATATGAAAACTGTCTGCAAACACTGTGGCACACCGGTACCGGACACGCGAAGCGATGAGTTTTGCTGCACGGGGTGCCGGGCGGTCCATGATCTGCTGCAGCACGAAGGGCTGGAGCATTTCTACGATCTGAAATCCGGCCTGAACCTGCCGCCGGTGCCGGCGCAGGCGATGAGGCAGCAGGACTATGCGTGGCTGGAGAATGCGGCGATGGCCGCGGAGGCTGCACGGGCGAGCGCGGATGTGGCGGCTGAGCTGGGAGTGTCTGTGCAGGGGCTTTCGTGCATGGCGTGCATCTGGCTTATTGAACGGGTGTTTGCGAAAATGGGTGGGACGCAGATTCAGGTGGACATAGCGAGCGGTGAGCTGCGCATGGCGTGGGAGCCGGGAAAATTTCAGCCAGTGGAGTTTGCGCGGGAGCTGCAGCGTTTTGGTTATCTGCTGGGGATGCAACGAGTGGATGGCGGCCAGACCAGCGACAACGGCCTGGAACGGCGGACCGGGGTGTGCGGAGCGTTTGCGATGAATGCGATGGCCTTCTCCCTGCCGGCGTATTTTGGCATGCCGGCGGATTTCCCCTTTGCGCACTGGTTTGACCTGGTGGCGGCGGCTTCGGCCACGCTTTCGATGCTGGTGGGTGGCAGCTACTTTGCACAACGGGCATACCTGGCGCTGCGCGCGGGTGTGCTGCACATCGACACACCGATCACACTGGGGATCGTGGCTGCCTATGCGGGTTCGCTGATCGGGTGGATGAGCGGGGAGGCAGGGCTGAAGTATTTTGATTTTGTGGCGATGTTCATCTTTCTGATGCTTGCAGGGCGGCTGGTGCAGCAGATGGCGGTGGTGAGAAACCGCCGGAAGCTGCTGCGTGATCCTTCCATCCCCGACAAGGAAATGCTGGAGGCGCTGGAGGCTGGAGCGAGCTTCAGCGTGAAGCCCGGGCAGGCGGTGCCGGTGGCGGCGAAACTGACGGATGCGCATGCGAGCATCAGCCTGGAGTGGATCAGCGGGGAGAGTGATTCTTGCTCGCGCAGCGGCGGGCAGCTGCTTCCCTCGGGTGCGCTGAATGCGGGGGCACGGGCCTTGAACGCGGTGGCGCTGGAGGGCTGGAAGGACTCGACGCTGCACAAACTGCTGGAGGCGCGGCGCGGAGGTGAGCAGCGGGATCTGCGACTGGAAAAGCTGCTGCGGGGCTATTTGGTGGTGGTGGTGCTTGCCGGCGTGGCGGGCGGCCTGTGGTGGTGGTGGCATACGGGTGAATGGACGCGGGCGCTGCAGGTGATGATCTCAGTGTTTGTGGTGTCCTGCCCCTGTGCGCTGGGCGTGGCTGCGCCGCTGGCGGATGACATCGCGGCGGCGCGCGCAGCGGACCAAGGTGTGTTTGTGAGGACGCTGGGGCTGTGGAAAAAGCTGACGCGGCTGCGGCATGTGGTGTTTGACAAAACGGGGACGCTGACGCTGGAGAATCCGCTGCTGCTGAATCCAGAGGCTCTCAAGGGACTGGATGACACGGCGCGCCAGGTGCTGAGGCACCTGACGAGTGGCAATCTGCACCCGGTGAGCCGGAGTCTGTATGATGCGCTGGGTGATCTGGCGGGTGAAGGCCTGAGCACGGAAGTGAGTGAAGAGGCCGGGCTGGGGCTGCGCTGCCAGCATGCGGGCGTGGTGTGGAGCCTCTCGAAGCCGCAGGACACGGCGGCAGATGTGGTCTTTACACGCGATGGGGAAACGCTGTGTGCCTTCCGCTTCCGCGATGCGCTGCGCGCGGAGTCTCTGGCGCAGGTGGAGGAACTGCAGACGCGGGGGCTGCGGGTGAGCATTCTCAGCGGTGACCGCGAAGCAAAGGTGGCGGCGATTGCGGGACAGCTGCATCTGCAACCGGGGCAATGGCAGCACAGCCTGACGCCCGAAGAGAAGGCGGCATGGATCTCGGCGCATGAACCGCAGAGCACACTGTACATTGGCGACGGGGCGAATGACAGCCTGGCGTTTGATGCGGCATCTTGCGCGGGAAGTCCGGTGACGGGGCGGAGCTTTCTGGAGCATAAGGCGGACTTCTATTTCCTTGGGCACAGCATGCGCTTCATGAGCAGCCTGCTGGAGATCGCGGCAACCCATCGGCGTGCCGTGCATGCGGTGTTTGGCTTCTCGGTGAGCTATAACATTGTCACAGTGATCGTGGGGCTGATGGGACATCTGAGCCCGCTGCTGGCGGCGATTCTGATGCCGCTGAGCTCGCTGGTGACGCTGTCGCTGGTGGCGTGGATGTTTCGGCGTGGGGGCGGGAGGCGCGAACAGGAGGGCACGAGGGCACCCGCGTCCGCAGTGGTCACGGAGTGCGTGACGGCGTGCTGAAGGGGTGGGCGGTGACAGCCTGTGCCTGCATACCATCTTACGTAGGGTGGGTGTGGGGCAGCACGTTTGCCCTTCAGCGTGCAGCCAGCAACAAGGCGTGCGGATGCGCGGTTCTTCGCGGATTGCAATTGGCTGCATGAAGTTCCAGATTCCTGGCATGAAGTGGTTCCGACCGATCCTTGCCAGCCTGCTCTGCGTCTTTTGCGAAATGAATGGAGCCGGCACGCGCCTGGATGCGGCGGAGGCAGATCCCCTGCCCTGCCTGGTGCTATTTCAACTGAACGTGGGTGCGGACACGAAGCTGCTGGGGATGGAGACGGTGAAGGTCATCGATCTGCTGGCGGCGTCTCATGTCGAGCTTCCCATTCGGCCACCGCAATCGTTTCTGGAGGCTGCGCGCAGGCAGGCGGAGAAACTGGATCTCAAGTCCGTGGTGAAGGATGGGAGGCCTGGCAGCACGCTGACCACTTTTGCCCATGTGCCGACCGCGGCGGGCAGCACCATGCCACGGATCTCCTTTGAGGCTCTGGATGGAGCGATGAACTCGACTTCGGACCTGCTTCTGCTGGAGCGGCGCGGGCAGATGTCGAGCTTTGGCAAGGACCTGGGGAACGCGGCTTTTTTCCTGATGTATTACGCGCTGCCCGAACTGCCAATGCAGACGCAGGCGCAGCGTGAGGCGATCATTGAGGCGGAGATCCAGCGCAACCTGGCCAACGTCCGGAATGGAGAAGTTTTGTCGAGGAAGGATCTCTCGGAGAAAGATCAGACGATTGTTGAGATCATGGCGAGATCACCGCGGAACAAGTCTCTCATCATCCGCAGCCGCTATTTGTGCAACGAAGTGAAGATGCTGTCCCTGGTGAGCATCACGCCAGGAACCCTGCCAGCCGAGGACAGCGAGGCTTTTGAGCGCATGTTCAAGGTGTTTCGCTTTCGGTGAGGGATGATACTGCCAATCATTGGCAAGAGGTCTTCAAATCTTTTCTGCAATCGAGGCTTGCACCGATTCGGGGCGCTGAGTGATCGCGGAACGTTGGAGGGATCAGGATGATCCCTCTTTTCCACGGGATGCACGTGGCGAAGCTGCTGCGTGAAGTCTAAAGAAAAGAGCAGTTGGTGATAGTTTACGACAAAGCGTGGCGGGTGATGACGTTTGCGTGGGTCCATCCATTTTCTGCTCACGACACCGACCATGCGCCCGACTTTTTTACTCGTTTGTTTCTTCGCCCTCGCTGCATCGGCCTTTGGTCAGACCAAGGTGAATGATGAGGACGCACCGGAGGACATGATTCTTGGGTTTCGGGGGAGGTCGAAGTATCAGATCGTGGTGCCCGATGTGGCGGTGAACGAAGTGGCTGAGTCGTCGGTGGCGCGCGGGGCGGAACTGCTGCAGCAGGCGTTTGCGGCGAACAAGATCGTGCTGGCTGTGGTGAAGGAGTCGGCTGCGGATGCTGCGCGACCGGGCTTTTATCTGGGAGCGACGAAGTTTGCGGCGGCAAAGGGGGTGGAGATGAAGAAGCTGAACGGCTGGGGATTTGCGCACAAGGTGGTGGGCAAGGATGTGATCATCGCAGGGAATGACGAGCCAGACCGGCTGGCGGGCAAGCGCAGCACGGGCAGGGATGAGGCGCGGCCGTATGAGGGCACGCTGTTTGGCGTGGCGGAGTTTGTGCACCGCTACGTGGGGGCGCGGTTTCTTTCTCCGGATGAGGCGGGCACGACGTTTGTGCCGCAGTCGATCATCCATGTGCCGCCGACGCTGGATGTGCTGAGTGCGCCGCAGTTTGCGGAGCATGACATGCACAGCGGCAAGGAGCTTTTTTACACGGCCAACCACGCGCTGCGCTTCACGCGCATCTGGTCGCGGTTTGGGCATCAGCATCCGTCTGCGGTGCCGATGAAGGAATATGGAAAAACGCACCCAGAGTACTTCATGATGACGGCGGGCGTGCGGCAGCCGGCGCTCTCCGCGGATGACGGGCAGCTCTGCCTCTCGAACAAGGAAGTGCAGGAGCTGATCTACAAGCACATCGTGGCGCGCTGTGATGATGGATTTGACATGGTGGAGCTGGGGCAGGCGGATGGCTACAGGCCATGCCAGTGCGCGGAATGCGCGGCGCTGTATGGCATCGCACCGACGACGAAGCCGACCGACGGCATCGCCTACAACAATGACCGGGCGTGGGGCGAGAAGCTGTGGATCATGCACCGGGACATGGCGCTGCGGCTGCTGAAGGACCGGCCGGGCAAGAAGATCCTCATGACCTCCTACGGCCCCACGATTCAGCCGCCGCAGAGCTTCCGAGAATTTCCGGAGAACGTTGTCATTGAGATGATGCACTCGGACGCGGAGGCCTTCGCGGCGTGGAATCAGCTCAAGGTGCCGGGCGGATATTCGGCGTATCTTTACAACTGGGGCAACTTCCACCTGGTGGGGCTGACGCCGCTGACGACGGTGGGCATGATCGCGGAGCAGAACCGTCTGCTGGTGAGCAACCGCGTGCACTCCGTGCAGGTGAACGGCAGCCCGGGAGGCGGGCAGTGGGGACTGGAGGGACCGAACATCTATGTGTATCTGCGCCTGGGCATTGATCCCACCACCCAGAGCGCGGGAGAACTGTTTGACGAGTATCTGCAGGCGGCCTTCCGTGAATGTGAGAATCCGATGCGGCGTTTTTTCACCAATGTGCAGAAGCGCGTGGAACTGTGGCAGGCGATCCGGACGTACGCGTATCAATCAGGGCGCGACCCCATCTTTGCGCTGGGAACAGTGTGGACGCCGGATGTGGTGAACGCCCTGGAGGAGGACCTGGCGGCGGCGGAGAGCGGAGCGCAACTGGACGAGGTGAAACGCAGGCTGGACATGGTGCGCTATGAGTTTGATTTCCTGAAGCACCTGGCGCTGGTGATCAATGCGTGGCGCAATCATCAGGCGATGAACAACGCGGCCTCAATGACACAACTGCTGGATGCGATTGATGCGCGCAATGCCTTCATCGCGGGCGTTGTGAATGGCGATGCGAAGTATGCGAAGAAGAAGAATCCTGCGTATCGATACGCGAGTGAGAGTTCGCTGAAATATGCGGGCCGTTATCTGGACCGTGCGCCCTTCAACTGGGACACGGCGAAGATGCGCGCCAATCCTGAGGCGCTGCTGCAGAAGAGCCAGGCGCTGGCGATCGAGCGTGTGAGCGGCGCTGTGACGCTGGACTCGCCGCTGTGGGAAAAGGCGGCAGAGCATGCGATGCTGCCGTCCGGATCTGCTGAAGCACTGCAAGCGCCCACGAGCTTTCGCGTGCTGTGCGATGACGCGAATCTCTATGTGCGTGTGAGCGGCACGCAGCCGGCGGATAAGATGAGCTTTGCGGCACGCGGGCACGATGCGGAGCTGTGGCTGCAGGAGAGCATTGTCATCAATGTGTCTCCGAGCGGCGACCGGGCGCGCTACTTTTACTTTGCGTATGAACCTGAGGCGAGCTCCTTCAATGAAGCGGAGCACGGCTTCATCTCCGACTACCTGCACCCACGCTACGGGTGGAATGACGAGGGCTGGAATGGTGAGTGGAGCTTTGAAACGAAGCTGCTGCCTGCGAAGAGCCACTGGGAGTCGATGGCGGTGATCCCTTTTGAAACGCTGCGCACGAAGCCGCCGAAGCCTGGGGAGACGTGGTATCTGAATGTGGGCCGCGTGCACTTTCTGGACGCCGCTGGCAAGAAAACCAGCCGGGAACTTTCTGCATGGACAGGCAAGCTGAACGCCTCGCACATCCCGGGAGACGCCTCTTTTGGCAAAGCCACCTTCAAGTGATTCCCCGCTCATGACCCGATTTTTTATCATTGCCGCCTTTTCCCTGCTGGGGGTTTCCGCCCTGGCCATTGACTACACGCAGATGAGCGCGGTGAAGCGTCTGCGTGCGGACAAGCGCTATGACGAGGCGATTCAGAAACTGGAAACGATGGCGGCGAAGACCGACGATGCGGCGGAGAATTTCACGTACCTCGACTTCGCCATCGGCATGGCCGTGGACTCGCTGAAGGACGCACCGCGTGCGCTGGCGCTGGCGGAAAAGGTGAAGGAGCCTGCGCATCGTGACTTCGCCAGGCTGCGCGTGCTGGCGGACTTTGAGCGGTACGATGAGGCGCTGGCGCTGGTGAAGGGCAAGGACATAGATGCCTGGCCAGTGCGCTGCCGCAGCCAGGCGCACAGTTTGCTGGCGGGGATTCATCATGCGCGGAAGGATGCGGCAGCGGAGCTGCAGGAATGGAAGCTGACGGCGGAGTCTCCCGGAGCCGAGCCGGGTGTGCGCGGACGTGCGCTGCGCGAGGTGGGCGTGCTGTATCTCAAGCAAGGCAAGACGAAGGAGGCGGAGGCGCAGTTCCGCCAGGCGATCCAGGTGACGCCCGCGAACTATTCGTGGCGGGTGGAGAGCCTCGCGGCGCTGTCACGTCTGCTGGTGGACGACAAGCGTGCGAAGGAAGCGGTGAAGGCCTTTGAGGGCACGGATTTCACGAAAATCTCCAGCCTCACCGCCAAGGCCGGTCTGCTGGAAGCTTATGCGCGTGCGCTGCTGGCCGCGGGGAGGAAGATCAAGGCCATCGAGACGTTTGATGAACTGCTGAAGCTGGACATTTCTGCGGAGTGGAAGGGACGGATCAATCGGGAACTGGATGAGATGGCGGAGAGTTTTTAAGGGGTGGGAGGTGGAGGCGGGCAAGAGGCGCGGGGAGCCAGCCCTTCTGTCAGCGTACGGAAAGTAGGAAACCGTGCGAACACCTCGTGATCGGACGGTTTGGCACAATGTGGCCGGGCTTCAGCGCCAGGATTTTGACCACTGTTTGGCGAAGTAGGTGAGGATCATGTCGGCGCCGGCGCGGCGGATGCCGATGAGGGATTCGTGCATGATTTTGGTTTCGTCGATCCAACCGCCGGCGGCTCCGGCTTTGATCATGAGGTATTCGCCGCTGACCTGATAGGCGGCGATGGGGAGTGTGGTGGAGGCGCGGAGTTTGGCGATGATGTCGAGGTAGGGGCCGGCGGGCTTGACCATGAGGATGTCGGCGCCTTCGGCTTCGTCGAGGGCGGCTTCGCGGAGGGCCTCGCGCGAGTTGGCGGGGTCCATCTGGTAGGTCTTTTTGTCGCCGGCTTTGGGGGCGGAGTCGAGGGCGCCGCGGAAGGGGCCGTAGTAGGCGCTGGCGTACTTGGCGGTATAGCTCATGATGGAGACGGCCTGGAAGCCGGCGGCATCGAGCGCGGCGCGAAGGGCGGCGACGCGGCCGTCCATCATGTCGCTAGGGGAGACGATGTCAGCTCCGGCGCGGGCGTGGCAGAGGGCCTGCTGGCAGAGGACGGCGACGGTTTCGTCGTTCAAGATGCGGCCGTCGTCGGTGACTAGGCCGTCGTGGCCGTCGCTGTTGTAGGGATCGAGGGCGACATCGGTGATGACGGTGAGCGTGGGGTGGGCGGCTTTGAGGGCGCGAATGGCGCGGGGGACGAGGCCGTCATCGGCATGGCAGGCTTCTGCGCCGCGGGTTTTGAGCTCGTCGGGGATGCGTGGGAAGAGAACGACGGCGGGGACGCCGAGGGCGTGGGCTTCGCCTGCTTCCTGAACGAGGCCGGGGATGCTCCAGCGGGTGCAGCCGGGCATGGAGGCGATGGGGGTGTTTTCAGTGCCTTCCTGGAGAAAGAGAGGGTAGATGAGATGGCCTGGGGTGAGCTCGGTCTCGCGAACGAGATCGCGGATGGCGGGTGACTGGCGGTTGCGGCGCGGGCGGATGGGGAGGTGCATCGGGGCGGGAATATAGATGGGGAGGAGGAGAGGGCAAAGGGGGAGTGGGGGCGGGGATTTATGATTTACGATTTTTGATTTATGATTTGGCGAGAGGGGGCGATGGTGGGCCGGGGAAGCGGGGTGGTTGCGTGGTGGGCGGTGGAAAAACGGTGACTCGCAGGATGCGGCTGAGAGGATGGATGGCGCCTGGGGGGGAAGTTTGGGGATACCGGCGGGTATTGAATGACCGTTGTGTCAGACGGGTTCATTCTCGGGGGAATGAGTCGATGGTGGGATGGCGGGGGCTCCGAACTCGGATTTTCGGCGGCGTAGAGCGACGAGCAGAATGATGCCGTAAAGCGTGGCGAAGGGTGGCACGAGGAGGAAGTAAATGGCGGCAACGGTGGTGCAGGAGTAGAACCAGTGCTGACGAACCCGGAGAGCGGTGAGCGCGACGTAAAGCAACGTGGCTGGTAGGATGGCCAACATGCCGTGGCTGGTGACGGCAATGATGGTTTCCCCAACGATGGCACTCAGATGGGATGGATCAGGGGCGGGCGAACGCATGAGGGCCAGGGCTGCGGAGGTGCCGGCGTGAGTGGTCCTGAGAACGGCGTAGCCGTTCGCCACGGAGAGGAGCACTCCGAGGATGGCGATGGTGAGGGCGATGGCTGATTTCATGGAGAGCGATGGCTGAGCGAGTCAGACGGCAGAGGATGATTGAGGCCGAGGGGAGCGCAGTTGAAGGGTATCGAGATGAAACTCGTATGGGGCAGAGCAGGAGGGGCAGTGAACGGGCCAGATGCGGGCGAAGTTGATCTTGCAGTTTGGGAGCCTGAGCCTTGTCTCATTGCATTGAGCGAGGAACCTGTCTCGTGAGGCGATGGCTGTCGTCTGGCCGAAAGGATGACCGCAGTAGGGACAGGTCATGGAGGCGAGAGTGGAAAGCTGGCGGGAGTGAAGACGCGTGGTGTAGAAATGGAGCCATGCGATGGCCGCGAGGAAGACGGCGGCGAGGGAGATGAGAAGGGGCAGCATGGGTGGAGCGTTTTTTTGCGGCTGTCCGGTGCAGGCGAGCGTGGGGATGGAGAGTAGCGGAGTGGGGTGATTGGGGCAAGGTGGGGTGGTGGTGGACAAAGAGGGCGTGGCATGTCCGAAGGACAGAAGGGACGCTGTTTTCTGCGGGAGGACTGCGGGAAAGCAGGGCGTGGGCTGGAGGGACGTTCGGTGCGGGCAGGAGTGCCCGCATCACTTCGCTGCCAAACTGCGGTGGTGATACGCTTGAGATCGTTTTGCTCTTGAACGCTCGACAGGACTTTCGCTAGAGCAGGAAAGCAATGCTGCGAAGCGAATCCCGAATGGAGAGAGCTGGCGCAGCAGCGGTGATGTGGGGACACTTTTACTGGTGTCCTGGGGCGGAACTCTGTGATCGAGGACGAGTTCGAGTAGGAGGACGAGGACGATTTCTTTGAGATCGTGTTGGCCGACCACGAATCTGAAGGGGTTAATCGTGGTGGCAGAGGGGAGATTTGAACTCCCGACCAAAGGCTTATGAGTCCTCTGCTCTACCCCTGAGCTACTCTGCCATTGCAAATGGCTCCTGAGGTAGGGTTCGAACCTACGACCTAGTGGTTAACAGCCACCCGCTCTACCGCTGAGCTACTCAGGAATCACTTTTCCCCGTTCCGAGGAAGGGGGCGAGATGGATAAGCGTTCTCGCGATTCGCGCAAGCATTTTATCCATTCAATTTGAGTTCTTTTTTTGGGGCGAGGGATTCGCGCAAGGAATGCCCAAGAAGAATGCGTGGATTGCGTGATACGAACCTGATGAGACGAAGGAAAATCATGCAACGATTGACGCTGCTGCTGCTGGTAGCGCTGCTGTTTGAGGTGGTGGCGCTGCATCTGAACCGGAGGCAGTTGCACATGGCGGTGCGGGAGATCCGAGAAAATCAGGATGGTTCACGCCGGCTGGTATGCGAACTGATCAATGACCGGATCACGCCGGTGCGTTACCTGGCGGTGAACGATCATCTTCCAGCGTACGAGATGATGCGAGATGGGCGCAGAGATCTGCAGACGTGGTGCACTTCGACGATGGATCACTGGGTGGCGCCGTTTGGAAGCGTGAAGATGGAGATTCCTGTACCGAAACGCAGGTTTCATGACTGCCGCATCTCGGTGATGTGCGAGGGGACGTCTTTGCTCAGCTGGCTGCTGTGGCCTTCGGATGACTTTGAGAGGGCGTCTGTCTGGGGAATGGATGATGTGATGAGCGTGGAGGGAGACAAGCGGTGAGTGGGGAACGGAGCAGCGCATGGCATGTGCGGAACACGTCCCTGGAGGGTTGTTCGTAGTGAGGTGGGGTGTCTTATCCCCTTCCCTGTGGCACGATGGCAGGCGGCAAAATGCGCCTTGCCGTTGCGATGATGATTGTATTGCGGGTGGATCTCTCTTCTGCGTCCTGTTCAAGTGGCTGGAGCGCGATTGTTGGAGCAGTCCTTGAGGAAGAGGTCTGAGGAGGTGCGGAGCGCTGCGCGAGAGCGGAACGCTGCGGCATCGGAGTGTCGCGCTCCCAGGGGGGGCTGGCAGTCGAAGTGAGGTGGGGGTGTGGGAGGTGCGGGAGTCCTCGCAGTCGGGCGGTTTGGCGGAGGATGGGTTGGACCACGGGTGTGGTCTCGACGCCAAACACACCCAACCTACGGACGGAGGGGTGCGCTTGCGGTTTCTAGCTGGGGTGCTGCGTGTGCAAGCGCAATAGGACAGGCTTTTCGAGAGCGAGTCTATGCGACGGAGTTTGCGGCGAGGAGTTGGTCAAGGAGGCCGCGGAGGCGGTAGAATTCGACTTCGGCCTGGCCGGTGGCTTCGAGGTCGGCGCGGATGGAGGGGGCGTCGCGCTCGGAGGCGACGTGCTGGCGGATGAGGGCGGTCTTGAGGGCCTGGAGATCGAGGAAGGCGGGATCGACTTCGGGGGTGTGGGGCCATTTGCCTTCGATCTGACCTGCTTTGAGGACTTGCTTGAAGGGGGTGCCGATTTTTTGAGCGTGGGCCTTGGCCTCATTGATGCCGGCGTACCAGTCGGGGTGGACGAGGCGGTAGTAGTCGCGCATGGCCTGCTTGTTGTAATGGATGACGAGCTTGCGGCCTGAGACGTCGAGGAAAGTGGTGCCGCGGAAGGAGTCGGCGTCGATGGTATCGACAAAGAGGAGTTCTTCATCGGCGACGGCGAACTCCCATTTGAGATCCCAGAGGAGGAGCCCTGCGGATTCGAGGAGTTCGCGGACAGCCCAGCCGCCGAGGATGGCGAGCTTCACGGTGTGCAGGAAATCCTGGCTGCTGAGGCCGGACATGATGAGGGCCTCCTGCTTGCTAACGGCGCGGTCTTCGGGCTCGTATTTGCTGGTGAGATCGTAGATCGGGCGCTCGAGCATTTCCCAGACGCCCATGGGCTTGCTGAGGCCGAGCTCCTGCTCGTAGCTGCGCTTGGCGGATTCGCTGAGGCCTTGATATTTTTTGAGGATGGAGGAGCCGCTGGTGACGCCGAAGCGGACGATGTATTCCAGAGGGACGACGTAGGTGGAGCTTTGGTGGAACTGGACGTAGTCGAAGACGTGGGTGCCGAGGAGATTGCGCTGCGGCGGGTGCATGACGGGGAAGCGACGCACGACATTGTAGCAGCTTGGATTGACGGGGAGGCCTTCGCGGACGATCTCGCCGGTGACGGCATCGACCATGCCGAGGTGATGGGTGGAGGCGCCGCGCTCGAGCATGGTCTCCATGGGGCCGGAGAGGAGCTCGGCGCGCCAGGCGGGGTCCATGGGGGTGGCCTCGATGGCGGCCTTCACGCGCTGCCAGGTGGCAGGCTGGGCCAGGCGGGAGTACATGGCGTGGCGGAAGATGGCGCGGTTGAGGTCATTCCCTTCGATATTGAAGATGGAGCCGACATCGAAGACGGAGCCCGCGGGGGTGGTCTCGCAGACGACGTAGCCGGGATGATCTGGGACGGCGTAGAGATTCTGAACGGAGCCGCGGTAAACGGGCTCGCCAAGCTGGGAGAGATCGAGGTGCGTGGGCGCTGGGGCGGAATGGGTCATGGATGGGGGGAAAAACAACGGATTCGGGCGGCGCGCAACTGGGAACAGAGAACGGCGAACTTTGAACTTTGAACTTTAAACTTTGAACTTTAAACTTCCGTCTCCTACGTTCGCCCTCACCCTTTTTCATGTCTGAAGCTGCCGCCACCCCCACCGCCTCTCTTGATTTCATCCGTGAAATGATCGCTGCCGATCTGGCGGCGGGTCGCAACGGGGGGCAGGTGGTGACGCGGTTTCCGCCTGAGCCGAATGGTTATTTGCACATCGGGCATGCGAAGAGCATCTGCCTGAACTTTGGGCTGGCGCAGGAGCATGCGCCGAATGCGCGCTGCCATCTGCGGTTTGATGACACGAATCCGACGAAGGAGGAGGTGGAGTATGTGGACAGCATCATGGCGGATGTGAAGTGGCTGGGGTTTGACTGGGGTGAGCATCTTTTTTATGCGAGCGACTACTTTGAGAAGCTGTATGCCTTTGCGGAGCAGCTCATCACAAAGGGGCTGGCGTATGTGGATGACCAGACGCATGAGGAGATGCGGGCGAATCGTGGCACGCTGACGTCTCCGGGGACACGGAGCGCGGGTGCGGAGCGGAGTGTGGAGGAGAATCTGGATCTCTTCCGCCGGATGCGGAAGGGTGAGTTTAAGGAAGGTGAGAGGGTGCTGCGGGCGAAGATCGACATGGCATCTCCTAATATGAACCTGCGCGATCCGGCGCTGTATCGCATCCTGCATGCGCACCATCACCGGACGGGAGATGCGTGGTGCATTTATCCGATGTATGACTATGCGCACCCGCTGAGCGATGCGCTGGAGAGCATCACGCACAGTCTGTGCACGCTGGAGTTTGAGCATCATCGGCCGCTGTATGAGTGGCTGATCAACAATGTGGACGGGCTGCCGGGCGCGCCGTATCAGAGGGAGTTTGCGCGGCTGAACCTGACCTACACGGTGATGAGCAAGCGGAAGCTGCTGAGGCTGGTGAAGGATGATCTGGTGAACGGGTGGGATGATCCGCGGATGCCAACGATTTCGGGGATGCGGCGGCGGGGGATCACGGCGGCGGCGATTCGGAGTTTTTGCAAGACGATTGGACTGACGAAGTTCAATTCGCTGACGGAGATCGCGCTGCTGGAGCATGCGATCCGTGAGGACCTGAACAAGGTGTCGATGCGTGCGTATGGCGTGGTGCGGCCGATCAAGGTGGTGATCACGAACTATCCGGAGGAGCAGGTGGAGCACTTTGAAGCGCCGAATCATCCGGAGGATGCGGCTGCGGGGACGCGGCAGGTGCCGCTGTGCCGTGAGCTGTACATCGAGGCGGATGATTTCATGGAGTTTCCGTCTGAGGGCTTTCATCGCCTGAAGCCGGGTGGCGAGGTGCGGCTGAAGTTTGCGTTTTGCATCATCTGCCAGGAGGTCATCAAAGATGCAGACGGGAAGATCGTGGAACTGCGCTGCACGTATGATGATGCGACGCGGCACGGGAAGAAGCCGGAAGGACGCACGAAGCCGAAGGGCATCATCCATTGGGTGAGTGCGCGGCATGCGGTGGATGCGACGGTGAGGCTGTATGACCGGCTCTTCACGGTGGAGACGCCAGATGCTGACGCGGGCGAGGATGGGGACTTTGCGAAGTTTCTGAATCCGGCCTCGTGCGAGGTGGTGACGGCGAAGCTGGAGCCTTCCCTGAAGGATGCAGCGCCGGGAAGCCACTGGCAGTTTGAGCGCGTGGCGTATTTTTATGCGGACCCAGTGGAGAGCAAGCCGGGCGCGCCGGTGTTTAACCGGACGGTGACGCTGAAGGATGGGTGGGTGAAGAAGTGAGGGATGCGGGCAGATGCGGGAGCATCTCCTCATGGCTTTGCTTTGGGAATCTGGGTGCGCTTGCGAAGGGTGCGCCCAGTGTTTTCCTCTACATCAAAACGTATGTCGTCGAGCAGCCATTTGCCGGAGGAGCGGATGAGGACGGCGACGTCCTGCCAGGGATAGGCTTTTCCATTTTCATGGTAGTTGAGCTTGATGGTGACTTCGGCTTTGTCTCCCTCCACTTTCACGGTGCCGATGGAGAACTCATCGCCGCCTTCATAGCATGAGAGGAAGATGGAGCCTTCGCCCATGGGCAGCTTCATGAGGTCGTCTTTGTGCAGTGTCATCCATTCCTGAATATCCGCACGGCTTTGGGCGAAATGCTGGAGCAGACCGGGTGAGAAACAGGGAGAGAGGTAGTCTGTGATGGGCTGAGGGAATGAGTTGCGCAGATTGAAGAAGACCTCGTTTGAGTAGAGCGCTCTGGCCGTGTCCTCCGGCTTCGCTCCGGGCACAGGAGCCGGGCCACGCTGGGCGAAGGGACGCTTCTGTCCCATGAACATTTCCTCGTAGCTCTGCGCGGGAGTCTTATCCTCGGCATGGGAGACCGCGAAGCCCAGGGAGATGACCACGCAGAGAAGGCGGGAGCGGCGGAGGCAGGGGCCGTTTTTTGAGAGCGCCTTGAGCAAGATACGGGGTGATGGCGTTTTCATATTCAATCGATGTCCACGGTGATGATGCTGAAGTCATCGGGCAATGTGGGGCCTGACCTGCTGAGAATGGCATTGCGGAGGTGGTCTGGAACTGAAGAGGCGGAAAGGTCGAAGGACTGCGTGAGGGCGTCGTAGCCGCAGTATTTCCAAGCGCCATCGGAGAGCATCAAGATGCGGCCGCCGCCAACGGCATGGCACATGAAGGGAACGAAGTCCGCGGACTGGCTGCCGACGGGGGGATTTTTGTGCTGATGGGCTGTCCATTCATGGAGATCGCTACGCGAGCGGTGTTTGAAGAAGACTTTGGAGTCGCCGGAGGACGCGCCGGCGACGAAGTCCTTTGTGACGGCCAGTGCGATGAGGGTGGTAAAGCCACCGGTGAGAGAGGTTTCGTGGTCGGCCTGCTGGAGGATATCTGGCCATGTGCCATCCTCAAAGAGTGAGTGAGCGGGGCGATGAAGGGCGTGGATCCAGGCGCTTTCGCATGCGGTGCGTGCGGCAAGAGCGCCGTTTGACTGGCCACCCTGGCCGTCTGCGAGGAGGCAGATGAGGGTGTCAGAGGCCGACGGGTGACGACGGGCGATGAGGTAATCTTCGTTCGTGGGTTTGCCGCCCGGCTCGGTGTTGGAGTGGAGGGTCATGGGGCGTCCGGCATTTTAAAGAGCTGGCCGTCAGTGAGGATGAGTTCATCTGCTTCTGTCCAGCATGAGAAGCTGGTATTGCAGTCTTCGCATATCTCGCGGACTTTGGGCAATGGCAGTGAGAGCGGCTTGGAGAAATCATAGACCATCACACTGTCAGGGCAGGCCCAATAGCATCCCTGAATGGCAAGCCAACGACGGGAAGGTGAGAGATGGAACCCCACCCAGATGAACTCGTCTTCGGAGGTGAAGTGGCTGGCAAATTTGCGGTGCGTGAGATCGAAGACGGTCTGGCCGCCCTGCGCCTCGGGGAAAATGAGGTAATCGGTGCCATGAACGACCAGCCAGGCATGAAAGCTCTCGTCGTGGTCTGTGACGAATTTGAAGAGCTGCTCTCCGGAGGCATTTTCGATGACGCACACTTCAAGAACCACCCAGTTTCGCCGGGGATCGGACATACGGAAACCGGTGCAGCGGAGGGAATAGCGGCCGTCGGGCGAGTGATGCTCGCTGTCGGAGTCAGCTTCGCGGGAGGTGGGATCGAACCAGCGGAGGACTTCAGCGCGTATTTCTTCGATGTTTTGCATGAAGGGTAATGGACATCAGCGTGGCTCCTTCGGCAGATCGTAGGTGGTGATTTCGAGGAGGAAGCCGTCGGGATCTGAAAAATAGATGGAGTGAGAGATGTCGTGGTCGCGGAACTGGCAGGCGATGCCCTTGGAGCGGAGTTCGTCCTGGGCGGACTGGAAGTCGGCGTAGGTTGCGGCACGGAGGGCGAGGTGCCAGGCCTGGCCGTTTTTGGCGGAGGGCTGATTTTCCTTTTCGGGGAAAAGAGTGAGGAAGGTGGAACCGAGGCGAAGGAAGACGGGGACGCCACCGCCGTGACCGGGATAAACGTGCTCGAAGCCAAGGGTGGAGACATACCAGTCCGTGGTAGCCTGAAGAGAGGCGCAGCGGAGGGCGAGGTGGTCGATTTGGGAGAGGGTCATTTCTCTGTTCTCTGTTCTCTGTTTGCTGATTTTGATTTTGAGGGCGTCAGGGGGTGACGTCGAAGCGGCGGCATTCTTCCAGGAAGGGTTCCGGGGGATATGCCGGGGGGCCGCCCTGCCAGATTTTGATCAGATCCGGGCTCCAAAAGCGGAGTGGCAGTAGGGTGCACCAGTCGGTTTTTTCAGGTTGTATGAGAATTGGCACAAGACGGGTGTGGATGTAGCCAAGGGGCAGGCGGGTGCGCTGGATGCAGATATTGCCAAAACAGCTTCCAGGCTTGGCACCGAGCGTGGGCGGCAGCTTGATCACGGCGAAGGATGAGCGGTCGTCGCGGATCGCGTTGGCAACGGCTTCGGTTTTAGGCGGTGGTGGCGACTGCCCGAAGCGGAGTTCATTGACTCTCCAGGCCAGGTCAAAGACGGCGGGGCAGTCTGATGGATTGGTGGAATACACCACGCTGCCATAGTGGGTGTTTTGCCCCGGAATGTAAGCGGGAAAAAAGGCGCGGGCAAAATGCCCCAGAACGACGTAGCCGTGATAGGCCAGGATGAGGCGGTCGGCTTTGGGCGTCATTTTGTCCGCGGTCAAATCGGGCTCGGGAGGCTTGAAGGAGAACCAGCGCTGGCGCGGACGCCCGGCCTCCCAGAGGGCCTGGCATTGGTCGCGAAATCCATGGAGGGGTTGTTTCCATCTCTCCGCCAAAACTTCAGGGTTGTAGTCTGCCGCCATTTGATTTGCACCGTTGTCGAACCGGATGGAGCGAAGCCTAAAACGATCTGATGGCCCTGTCGAGCCGGTGCTCCTGCCTAAAATCGAGTGGCTGATGGGTTTCAAATGGGAACCTTGGCCGTACCAAAGCGGCCATGTCATTCCAAATTTGGGCCAAGGATGTTTTGGCGTAGCGAGCGGAAGAGGGGCATACTGGAGTGGGCTTTGATCCCCTGCCCTTTTTCTTTTCTATGAAATTCATTCGCGATCTTTTGGTGCTCGCTTCGGGCATTCTGTCGGCGCTGTACCTGCTGAATCCCACGGGAGGTGTTATTGAGTTCATCCCGGATAATTTTCCTTTGATTGGGAATCTGGATGAGGCGGCGGCGACGGCGCTCCTGATCAACTGCATGGCTTACTTTGGCTTCGATATTGGGCATTTCCTGAAGCGGAAGAAGCCGGAGGAAAAGCCGGGAACGCCCAAGACGCATGACATTGAGGTGACGAAGGAATGACGCAGGCCATCAAGCGAAAGTAGTCCCGGGCTTTAGCCCTCTGGGGCTGCCACGCCTTCCCGGAGTGAGCTAAAGCTCACGAGTACTTCATTGCACCACCAGGTCCGCAGCGGGCATTTCCGGACCGGCGATGCCACCTTGCACCAGGCTCCACCGGAGGCCGGGGCAGTAGCGGGAGGCCCAGTGATCGCGGCGGATGAGGGTGTCGGCGGCGCCGTGGCGAAGGTAGGGGAAGTGGCGCTTGTGGTGGAGGGCGAGGCGCAGCGGGGAGAGGTCGGTGCTGAAGCTGACGAGATGGAGGGGGCGGATGGGGCCTTTGGCGGATTCGGCTTCGTAGAGGAGGATGATGGCGATGGCGGTGGCGGCGGCATCAAGGTGCGTGTCCCAAACGATGAGGGGCGGTGAGTCGGCGGGCTGGCGGAGGGACTGGATGAGCTGGGACTCGATGGCGGGATCGAGCTGCGGGGTGGTGGGGACGATGCGCAGCGAGGGCGTGTGGAGGATCGCGGGTGGCTGGCCGTGGAGCTCGTAGTCGCCTTCGTGATGGATTTTGGCGGAGGTACGCTTGGGATGGGTGACGGGGTGATCGATGTCTTCGATGGGGAGGATCTCGCGGCGTTCGCGGTAGAGCGGGAGGAAGCGGTCTTCGAGGATGCTCTGGCGGATCTCGCGCATGAGCTGGTGGTAGAAGTGGATGTTGTGCTGGCCAACGAGGGTCCAGCCGAGGGGCTCCTGCGTTTTGGTGAGGTGGTGGAGGTAGGCGCGGGTGTGGGTGGCGCAGACGGGGCAGGTGCAGGTGGGATCGAGGCGGTCTTCGCTGAATTTGTACACGGAGCGGCGGAGCTCGACGATGCCGCGGGAGGTGAAGGCGGTGCCGCGTTTGGCGACCTGGGTGGGGATGATGCAGTCGAACATGTCCACGCCGCGATGGACGGCCTCGAGAACATCGACGGGGGTGCCGACGCCCATGAGGTAGCGGGGGCGGTCTGAGGGGAGCATGGCGGCGGTGAGCTCGCAGACGTCTTCGCGTTCGCTCTTTTCTTCGCCGACAGCGAGGCCGCCGATGGCGAAGCCGTCGAAGTCGATCTGCATGAGGCCATCAGCACTCTCGCGGCGGAGGTGGGGGTAGAGGGCGCCCTGGACGATGCCGAACATGGATTGCGGGGAGTCTTCACGCGCGGCGAGGCTGCGCAGGGCCCAGCGCTGGGTGATCTGCAGGGCGGCGCGCGTTGTTTTTTCGTCGGCGGTGGACGGGATGCACTGGTCGAGCACCATCATGATGTCGCTGCCGATGGCGCGCTGGGTTTGAATGCTGAGCTCGGGGCTGAGGAGGATGCGCTGGCCATCGACGTAGCTCTGGAAGACGGCACCCTTTTCCGTCATGGAGCGGGAGTGGGGGAGCGAGAAGATCTGGTAGCCGCCGGAGTCGGTGAGGACGGAGCCGGGCCAGTTCATGAATTTGTGGATGCCGCCTAGCTTGGTGAAGACATCGGGACCAGGACGTAGCAGGAGGTGGTAGGTATTGGCGAGGAGGATCTGCGAGCCGGAGGTGTGCAGGGTCTCCTGGGTCTGAGCCTTCACGGTGGCCTGCGTGCCGACGGGCATGAAGAGCGGCGACTGGATGGTGCCGTGCAGCGTGTGAAACGTGGTGGCGCGCGCGCGGGAGTCGCTGGATTGCGCGTCGAGGCAGAACTGGAGGCGTGAGGGGGACATGCAGGGCTTCCGGAGAGGGCTACGATCCGAATTACGTACTCAGAAAAGGCGTTACTTCGGGTCTGCGAGCATGGCGCGGAGGCCGGAGAAGAAATTGGTGTTTTCCTCCTGCGTGGTGGTCTCGTTCATGTGCTTGGTGTAGTCGAGCTCCTCGACGTATTTGCGGTCGAGTTCCTTGAGAAAGGTGCTGGGCATGCTGCTCTGCACCTTGCCCCACTTCATGCGCGTGCGGGTGTAGCTCATGGTGAGCTTTTGCTTGGCACGGGTGATACCGACGTAGAAGAGACGGCGCTCTTCATCGACGCGGCCTTCGTCGAAGCTGCGTTTGTGCGGGAGGATGCCCTGCTCCATGCCGGGGAGGAAGACGACGGGGAATTCGAGACCTTTGGAGGCGTGCATGGTGATGAGGCACACGCCTTTTTTCTTTTCGATGTCGTCCTTTTCTTCGCGGTCATCATTGAGGCTGACTTCATCCAGGAACCCGGCGAGGCCGCTGGCGCGGTCGCGCTCGGCATGGTTCGTCATGCTTTTCAGCAGTTCGTTGATGCCGTTCTCCCAGCCTGCGAAATCATCGGGGGTTTTGGCGGCCTTCTTGAGATATTCCATGTAGCCGACCTCAAGGATGAGCGCCTGCGTCATGTCCACCAGATTGGTGCCCGGCGTGGTGGCAGGTCCGGCAAATTTCACAATGAGCTGCGTGAAGGTGCGGATGGCATTGCGCCCCTTTTCAGGAATCTGGCGCAGAAAATCCTCATCGCACAGCGCCACCCAGATGCTGTGGTGCTTTTCCATGCTGCGCTCGCGCGCCAACTCGGCGGTGGCGCTGCCGATGCCGCGAGTGGGTGTGTTTAGAATGCGCAACAGAGCCATGTCGTCGTGCGGATTGTGCAGGACGCTGAGGTAGCTGAGGATGTCCTTCACTTCGCGGCGGTCGAAGAAGCTGCGTGCGCCGACGACACGGTAGGCGATTTTGCGCTGGCGGAATGCTTGCTCCAGAATACGCGACTGGTCGTTGGTACGGAAGAGGACGGCAAACTCTTCGAGCGGCTGCTTGTTGGCAAAGTGGGCGGTCTCCACATCTTTGGCTATCATGTCGGCCTCTTCCTTGTCATCCTCGTTGGCAATGAGACGGACGAGATCGCTGCCTTGATTGCGGCTCCAGAGGGACTTGGGGCGGCGACCGGCGTTGTTTTTGATGAGGCTGTTGGCCGTGTGGAGGATGGGCGTGGTACTGCGGTAGTTTTCCTCCAGCTTTACGACGTGGGGATTGGGGAAGAAGTTTTCGAATTCGGTGATGTTGGTGATTTCGGCGCCACGCCAGCCGTAGATGGACTGGTCGTCGTCTCCCACGACGCAGACGTTGTAGGGTGCGGGCACGAGTGCGCGGAGGAGACGCATCTGGAGGGAGTTGGTGTCCTGGAATTCATCGACCATCACGTAATGGTGGCGGCTCTGCACGGTGGCGCGGACCTGGGCGTTTTCTTCGAGGAGCTTCACGCCGAGGATGATGAGGTCATCGAAGTCCATGACGTTGAGGCCGCGCATCTCGTCCATGTATTTCTGCATGACGGCGGCGTCGAGATTGGTCTCTGGATCGCCGAGGCCCTCGCCTGCATTTTTGGCTTTGCTGATGCGCATGAGGGCCATGCTGGGATCGAGCGTTTCGTCTTTGACGAGCAGGCTTTGCAACACGCGCTTGATGAGAGTTTCCTGCTCGCCTGCGCTGTAGATGGCGAAGTTGTTTTTGTAGCCGACGTGCTCGGCGAACTCGCGGAGGAGGCGGACGCAGAACGCGTGGAAGGTGCCGACGACGACTTTTTTGCCGAGGCCATCGCGAACCATGCCTTTGATACGCTCGCGCATTTCATTGGCGGCCTTGTTGGTGAAGGTGACGGAGAGGATGTTCTTGGGATTGATGCCCTCATTCACCATGTAGCTGATGCGGGCGGTGAGCACGCGGGTCTTGCCAGTGCCTGCGCCTGCGAGGATGAGCAGCGGGCCGTGAATGTGCGTCGCGGCCTCACGCTGTTGCGCATTGAGTGTGCCGGTGAAGCCGCTCATGGCTGTCCCGCACCTCGGACGGGCAGGCCGCGTTCGCGCCATTCGTTGAGCACCTGAGGGAGGAGCTTGTGTTCTTCGGTCTTGATGCGGGCGTGGAGTTTTTCGGCGGTGTCGCCGGCATGCACCGGAACGGTGGCCTGCGCGAGAATGCGGCCGGCATCGATCTCCGCGGTGACAAGGTGGACGGTGCAACCGGTTTCGGGATCGCCAGCATCGATGGCAAGCTGAGGTGCATTGGCGCCTTTGTGTTTTGGGAGCAATGAAGGATGCACATTGACGATGCGTCCGGCGTAGGCGCTGATGACGGGGTCTTTGAGGATGCGCATGAAACCAATGAGCACGACGACATCGACGCGGGCACGTTCGAGGTGCTCGAAGATTTCCTTTTGTGCGGCGTCGCTGAATTTGCGCGGGTTGGCACCGCCATCGACGTGGAGTGCGGAGAGGCCGGCCTCGCGTGCGATTTGAAGGAAGGCGGATTCGGACTGATCGCTGAGAGCGATGGCGATTTCCGCATTCAGGGTGCCGGCCTGGATGGCGGAGATGATGGCGCGGAGATTGGAGCCTGCGCCGGAGCCGAGGACAGCAAGACGGAGTTTGGCGTTGCTCGCGAGGGTGCAGTCCGTGGCGAGCATCTTGTTGATGGTGCTGGTGGTGGAGCGACCGGGGACGAGCGGGAGGATGGAGATCTGGCTGCCTGCAGCCTCGAGGGCGGAGCGTTCTTCGCGGTTCAAGGACTCGACGGTGTAGTCGCCGCCTTTGGCATAGACGTGAGGGCGGATGGCTTCGATGAGTGCGGTGGCACGTGCGTCGTCGAAGATGACGACGGCATCGACGGCACGAAGGGCGGCCATGACTTCGGCGCGATCGTTTTGGGAATTGAGGGGACGGTCGGGGCCTTTGAGGACGCGGACGGAGGCGTCTGAATTTAAAGCGACCACCATGGCGTCTCCAAGGGCACGGGCCTGCTCAAGGTAGCGGACGTGGCCGGCGTGGAGGAGATCGAAGCAGCCATTGGTGAACACCAGTTTTTTTCCTTGTTGATCCAAGGTGTCACGCAAGCGCCGGACGTCGGCGATGGTGGCGGGGGTGTAGTCTGCGGGCATGCTTTGTTAATGGCATGGAGAGGGCGGGATGCAAGGAACGAGCGGGAGGAAAGGAAAAATGGGAGACTGTTGGAGAAGAAAAATTTTGGTAGAAAGATTAGGGCTAGGAAGATTTTGTTGAGAGGGGGCGTGGGGTGAATGGGGAGAGGGAGAAGGGCAGAAAGATTTTGGGCAGAAAAATTTCAGAGGGGAGACTTAAGATGTGAGCGATCTGAGTGTTTCTTTGCGTTATGCAATACCATGTTTTCCTCTTTAGTGGTATTTTGTGGTTTAGTATGATGGGCATAAAAAAAGCGGAGGGGTGAGCCTCCGCTTTTTTGGGATGGGGTGGAATGATTTCTAGTTCTGCTTGGAGACGACTTTCTCGGCGTTTTCGAGGACGGCGGCGCCGGGGTCGCGTGTGAGGGGCCAGTAAGCGTCCATGTTGAGCTTGGCTGGAGGCGCCATGGGGAACTGCTTGCCGTTCTTGGTGACGAAGCCCTGGTAGGAGAGAGGCATGAGCGTGACGCAAACGCGCTCCTGATCGAACTTCTGCACGTGGAGGGCAGCAGCGAAGGTGCTCTTCTGATCGAGGACGAGTGTGTCGCCGGCCTGATAAGGATCTGCTTTATCCTTGTTGCCAGGAAGAACGATCTCGATGTCCACGTCTTCGATGTCGGAGGAACGTGCGCGAACGACCCAGCCTTCGGTGATGACGTCCTTGGTGGTGAGAGGGCGGGCGTTGATGACCTGGAAGCTGCCTTTGACGTAAAGGGGCTGCTCCTGCTTGTAGTTGCGAATGTAGGAACGCTTGAGGAGGTCGTTCTTCACCGCAAGCTGCTCGCTGTTAAAGGAATAGAACTCCGCAAGGAGATCGCGCGCAGGAAGGAACTTGCCCTGTGGCACGGTGTAGTTGGTGAACTTGCGAAGGGGATCGAGCTTGTCGAAGCGTGCGAGGACGCGGTAGTTGAAGGGCTTCTCAGGATGAGCGAAGACCATAATGCTGAAGAACCAGCAGAAGGTGGCGAAGCCCATCAGCAGAGTGATGAGAATGGTCCACCAGAAGATGCCGCCGGAATCTTTTTTCTTGGAAAAGCTCCCGCCACCGTATGAACGGTACTCGTTGCCGTCGCTCAAAAATCGGATTTGCATGACAGATTTGCGAAAATTTTAGTTATTATAACTTAGGAATATTCAAATTCTACAATATCGACGGAATTTGAAAAGGAAATTTTGTGAATAAGTTGGCAGCAAGCTTGCTTCATTTTCAGTCACTTCGATCAGGAAGACTAAAGTTATGAGAAATGGTGAACAAGGTTTATCTTTAGGCGGTCTGAGGCTCAAATGAGGTGCCGCAACCACAGCTACGGGCGGCATTGGGGTTGGTGAGCTTGAAACCGGCGTCTGAGAGGGAGTCCACGTAGTCAATCTGGCTGCCGCGAAGGAAGGAGAGGCTCTCAGGATCGATGATAATGGAGACTCCATCTTGAGACTGAACGGAGTCAGCTGGGGTGGAGTGATCCAGGCCCATAACATACTGCATGCCGGCGCAGCCGCCTTTTTCGACGCGGAGTCGCAGGCCCGTGGAGGCATCTGCCTGCTTTTCGGCGATGAGGGATTTGAGGTGTTCGACGGCGCTGGAGGTGAGGGAAATCATGCGGGACAGGACAAGAGAAGAAAAGGGACGGATGGCGGCGAAGTGCGGAGATTGCAAATCCCCAACCGGCATCCAAGGTGACGATCTTGTGTGGCAGAAGAGGCTACGCTTGTCATCCCCCACTTTATCCAAATTTCATGGCCAAAATTCGCATTCTTCCCGACGCACTCGCCAGCCAGGTAGCGGCCGGGGAAGTCGTGGAGAGGCCGGCGGCGCTGGTGCGGGAACTGGTGGAGAACAGCCTGGATGCGGGGGCACGGCACATTGAGGTGCATGCGCAACGCGGAGGCATCGCGATGATCCGGATTGTGGATGATGGGAGCGGGATGGACCGGGAGGACGCCATGCTGTGCCTGGAGCGGCACGCGACAAGCAAGATCCGGACGAAGGAGGACCTGGGGGCGATCCATACTTTTGGATTTCGAGGGGAGGCGCTGCCGAGCATCGCGAGCGTGTCGCGCTTTCGGCTGGCGACGCGGGAGAAGGAGGCGCTGGTGGGCACGGAGATCGAGGTGAACGGCGGAAAGCTGATGGGGGTGAAGGACCATGGCGGTGCTCCGGGCACGGTGATCGAGGCGCGGTCGCTGTTTTTCAATGTGCCTGCGCGGCGCAAGTTTTTGCGGACGGAGAATACGGAGTTTGCCCATGTGGAGCAGCAGCTGCGGCTGCATGCGATTGCGAATCCCCAGGTGGCCTTCACGCTGACGCACAATGGCGAGCTGGTGCTGCACCTGCCGGCAACGCGGGACATGCTGGAGCGGATTCGCGGGCTGGTGGGTGATGAGCTGGCTTCGCGATTGCTGAAAGTGGATGCGACCACGATCCATGGAGTGACGGTCTCCGGGTACATTGGAGGTCCGGGGATGAGTCGATCCAACCGGCAGATGCAGACGACCTACCTGAACGGGCGGCCAATCGAGAGCGCGAGCATTTCGTATGGGCTGCGCGAGGGCTACCACACGGCCTTGATGAAGGGGCAGTATCCGGTGACGTTTCTTTTCATCCAGATGGATGCGCAGGCGTTTGATGTGAACGTGCATCCGGCGAAGAAGGAGGTGAGGTTTCACGACGGGAACAGCGTGCGTGACGCGATCTCTCGATGTGTGAGCCACACGCTGGAGAACGCGGCGAAGCTGCCGACGGGGCATGCTCCGGCGCGGAGTCCCCTGCCCTCCCCCACCGCGGCGCGAACGCCGGTGGTGCCGAGCAGCCGGCAGGAGCAGTTTGTGATGCCGGTGGATGCCTCGACGGCGCCGCTGCGCAATGTGGAACCGACACGGCCGCAACCGGTGGTGGCTCCTGCGGCGAGGGATTCATGGAGCGCACCGCAGGCCACGCCGGAGAGGAAGCCGGTGGAGAAGATCGTGGTGCCAGAGAGGACGGTGATGCCCGAGGCGGAGACGGAAGATGCAAAGGAGGGAGATGGTGAGGCTGCGGAGACTGAAGCTGCTGTGGAGACTGCGTCTTCGACTTCGGTTTCATCTTCTTCTGCTGCTGCCGCGCCGCCGGAGTTTCGCATCATTGGTGTGCTGCAGAAGCTGTATGTGCTGATGGAGAGCAAAGAAGGGCTGGTGATGATGGACCAGCATGCGGCGCATGAGCGGGTGAACTTTGAGAAGTTCCGCCGTGCGCTGGAGTCGGGTGGTGTGCCGTGCCAGCGGCTGCTGATGCCGATCACGCTGCAGACGACGCCAAGGGATGCGGACCTTTTGAAGCAGAACCTGCCGTCGCTGAACCGGCTGGGGATTGAGATCGAGCCGTTTGGGCCAAACATTTTCAAGGTGGAGACGCTGCCGTCGTTTTTGAAGACGGATGATCCGGCGGCGTGGCTGGATCAGGTGATCGAAGAGCTGAGCAGTTTGAGCTCGAAGTCGTCAACGCTTAGGCTGAGCGAGGATGCGATCGCCACGACAGCGTGCCGGGCTTCGGTGAAGAGCAATGATGTGCTTTCGATTCCGGAGTTGCAGGCGTTGCTGAAGGATTTGTTTGCTTGCGAGATGCCGTACTGCTGCCCGCATGGGAGGCCGACGCTGGTGCAGATTTCGACGTCGGAGCTGGAGAGGAAGTTTGGGAGGAGAGCGCCGGGTTAGAGGGTGGACTCCAGGGAGTGGTGAGGGAGGCAGTCTGCTGATGACTGGTTTCCGTCGTCCCCTCACCCCGGCCCTCTCCCCGAAGAGAATCAAAAGAGTTATCGTGGGTCAGGGGCGGGGCGAGGGAGAACTGCTTTCGACGCGGTCGGCCATTTTTCGTGAACACTCGTGGCTTTGGGGGACGTTGTTCCCTGCCCTTCCATGTTTATGATCTCATTTCGTCCCCTGCTCTGCCTTGGCTTCGCGGCTATCACCCTTCCTGTTGTTGCTCAGAACAAGGAAAAGAAGCCGGAGAGGCCGCAGCCGCCGACGAGAGCGATGGATGCGCCGGGAGCGCCGAAGTTCACTAGGCTGGATGGCAAGGTGGGGGCAGTGCCGCCGGTGAATGTGGAGGGGGATTTTGTGATCGGGCCGGAGTATGCGCCGGCACCGGAGACGAAGGTGGTGGAAGGTGTGCCGCAGGGAAAAGTACAGCAGTTTCAGATCGACTCGAAAGAGACAAAGCTGTTTAACCCGGGCATCGCGCGGGAGGTGTTTGGCACGGTGGATCCGAACAACCCGAAGACGCTGATCGTGGAGACGCACAAGATTGACTACAAGCGCACGGTCACGGTGTATGTGCCGGCGCAGTATGTGGCAGGGACGGCGGCGCCGTTTATCGTGACGCATGATGGTCCGGGCATGGGCAAGCCGGACATGAATCTTGCGCATGTGCTGGACAACCTGATCGCGCAGAAGCGGGTGCCGGCGATGATCGCCATCATGGTTTCCAGCGGCGGCGGTGATGCGCAGGGGCATGAGCGCGGGCTGGAGTATGACACGATGAGCGGGCTGTATGCCGAGTACATCGAGGCCGAGGTACTGCCGCGGGTGGAGAAGAATTATGGGGTGAAATTGACGAAGGATCCCGAAGGACGTGCGACGATGGGCAACAGCTCGGGAGGCTCGGCGGCGCTGGCGATGGCGTGGTATCACCCGGATTTGTATCACCGGGTGCTGACGTTTTCGGGGACGTTTGTGAACCAGCAGTGGCCGTTTAATCCTGAGACGCCGGATGGTGCGTGGGGATTTCACAGCAAGATCATCCCTGAGAGTCCGGTGAAACCGCTGCGGATCTGGATGGCCGTGGGCGACCGCGACCTGCTGAACCCGAATGTGATGCGGGACAACATGCATGACTGGGTGGACGCGAACAACCGGATGGCGAAGGTGCTGAAGGCGAAGGGCTACCACTACCAGTATGTGTACTGCCTGAACACCGGGCATGGCATTGGCCCGGCGAAGCCGCAGATCCTGCCGGAGGCGCTGGAGTGGCTGTGGCAGGGGTATGGGAAGTAGGGGCTATCCATCCTTCGCTAAAGCTACGGAGGACTCGCTTCGCTCGGATGCCGAGAGAGAGATTTTGCATTTGATGTCGTGGGGGTGCGCCGTGATATGTTGGGGTGACCCGCAGGTGACCACTGATGCCCAACGCCAAACCAGCCACTGCAAAGCAGGAGAACTCCGCTGACTGCACGCCGAAACTGAGCAGCGTTCAGGAGCACTACAAGCTGCTGAGCTGCCTGCTGGAGTACATTCCCGACCGGATTTACTTCAAGGACAAGCAGGGCGCGTTTGTGCTGGTGAGCCGCTCTGAGGCCGAGTATCTGGGGACGACGAGTCCAGCGGAGGTGGTGGGGAAATCTGACTTTGACTACTTCGAGCCATCGCTGGCGCAGGCGGCCTTTGATGATGAGCAGGAGCTGATGCGGCTGGGCAAATCGATCGCGGGCAAGGAAGAGAAGAAACTGCTGCTGGACGGGCGCACGGGCTGGGCGCTGGTGACGAAGATCCCGCTGCGCGATGCGGACGGGAGCATCATCGGCACGTGCGGCATCTCGAAGGACATCACGGCGCTGAAGGAGACGGAGGAGGCGCTGTACCGGGCCAATGCCGCGCTGGCATCGCAAAAGGCGCTGCTGGAGAAGTCGATGGCGGAGCTGCAGCAGACAAAGCTGGAGCTGCAGCAGCAGCTGGCGCTGCGGGAACGGGTAGAGGACGAACTCGTGAGGGCGAAGCGGGAGGCCGAGGAAGCCAGCAGCGGGCTGGGCCCCTTCTTTCAGGTGGCGCTGGACATGCTGTGCATCGCGGGGATGGACGGTTTTTTCAAGAGGATCAACCCGGCGTTTTACACCACGCTGGGGTATTCTGAGAAGGAGATGCTTAGCAGGCCCTTCATGGAGTTTGTGCATCCGGAAGACCGGTTCAAGACGGTGGAGGCGGTCGAAGAACTGGCCTCGGGACAGAACCTGGTGAACTTCATCAACCGCTACCGGCATCGGGACGGGACTTACCGGTGGATCGAATGGACCGCGGCCCCGAACGCCACAAAAACGGCGATCTATGCGGCGGCGCGCAACATCACGCAGCGTATTCACAGCGAGGACGAGCTGCGCATGGCAAGGGAGGCGGCGGAGGCGGCCAACCGGGCGAAGAGCACCTTCCTGGCAAACATGAGCCATGAGATCCGCACACCGATGAACGGAGTGATCGGCATGACGGAGCTGCTTCTGAACACGCGGATGACGGCGGACCAGCGAGGCTACCTGAACCTGGTGCGGCAGTCGGCGGACTCCCTGATGACGGTGCTCAATGACATCCTGGATTTCTCCAAGATCGAAGCGGGCAAGCTGGACCTGGACCGGCACGAGTTTGACCTGCGGGACGCGATCGGAGACACGCTGCAGACGCTGGCGCTGCGCTCTGCGGAAAAGGAAATCGAACTGGCCTACCTGGTGAAGCCGGATGTGCCGGACTGCCTGATTGGCGACGTCAGCCGCCTGCGGCAGATCATTTTTAACCTGGTGGGAAATGCCATCAAGTTCACGCCGCGGGGAGAGATCGTGGTGGAACTGCGGGTGGAGAGCCTGACGAAGACCCAGGTGTCCCTGCACGTGCAGGTTTCGGACACGGGGATCGGGATCGCGAAAGAGAAGCAGGCGCAGGTGTTTGAATCCTTCACGCAGGCGGAGAGCTCCACGACGCGGCGCTTTGGCGGAACGGGACTGGGACTGGCGATTTCCAAGCAGCTGGTGGAGCTGATGAAAGGGCGCATGTGGCTGGAGAGCGAACCCGGCAAAGGAAGCACCTTTCATTTTACAGCGTTGTTTGACCTGGGCACACCCAAGCCGGATGCGGCAAGGCTGCTGCCGGAGAAACTGCGAGATTTCAAGGTGCTGGTGGTGGATGACAATGCGACGAACCGCACGATCCTGGAGGAGATGCTCAAGACTTGGGAACTGCGGCCGATCCTGGCGGCAAGCGGCGCCGACGCGATGGAGATTTTGGAGGAAGCACGCCGTGAATCCAGGCCGATCCCGCTGATGCTGCTGGACTACATGATGCCGGAGATGGACGGTGCGGAAGTGTGCCGGCAGGTCAAAGAACGCCTGGGCAGCGGAGCGCCGAAGATTCTGATTCTTTCCTCGGGCGGAAATTTGACCGCGCAGCTCGGAGATGAAGACCTGGGCTATGAGCGCTGCCTGACAAAGCCGGTGAAGCATTCGGATTTGTTTGATGCAATCAGCCGTGCGATGGGAGGGGTGATCGCCGACGAAAGAACCGGAGCACACCATGAACCTGACGGACATCAGGGCGTGGTGCCGATGAAGCTGCTGCTGGCGGAAGACGGGCGGGTGAACCAGCTGGTGGCGATCAAAATGCTGGAGGACCGGGGCCATGAGGTGACGCTGGCGAACAATGGCCGCGAGGCGCTGGCGATCCTGGCCACGCACGAGTTTGACGCGATCCTGATGGACATTCAGATGCCGGAGATGAACGGGCTGGAGGCCACGGCAGCGATCCGGCAGGGCGAGATCGGGACAGGAAAGCATGTGCCGATCATTGCGATGACGGCGAATGCGATGAAGGGCGACCGGGAGCAGTGCCTTGCGGCGGGAATGGACGACTACATTGCGAAACCCATCCATGCCGGGGAGCTTTATCCGCTGCTGGAAAAGTATGCGGATCTCAGCCACGAACCCACGGAGATTCTGCCCTATGGCATCGCGTGCAACGAGCCGGTGTTTGATGCGGCGACGTTCAGCGACAACATTGGAGACGGCCCGCTGATGGTGGAGCTGATCCGGCTGTTTTGCGAAGAGTCGCAGCCAATGCTGGGCAATGCCTGCCTGGCGCTGCACAATCTGGATGGCGAAGCGCTGCACCACGCCGCGCATTCGCTGAAGGGACTGGTGGGCAACTATGCGGCGACGCCGGCCTTCAACGCGGTGTCCGCCCTGACGGAATGCACGAGGACGGGCAATCTGCTGCAGGCGGGGAAGATTCTGGCCGTGGTGACCGAGGAAGTGGCGCGGCTGCGGGAGGAGCTGCTGGCGTTTGAGAAGGAGCTTGAGTGAGCGGGGGCAGATCTTCGCGAACGTGAGCTGATAAACCGTCGCTAGAAGTCGCGCGGAGATGAAGGCGAACCCTCACCCCTGCCCTTTGACTCACTGCGTTCGCCCTTTGGGCTGCCTGCGGCAGTCTATCTTCGCTTCGCTGCGATTCCCCAGAGGAAAATATAGATGACGTTGTGTGTCAGGGGTGGGGAGAGGGAGAACCGCTTTGCGATGCTCTCATCCGTCAATAAACCGTGATTAAAGCGTCATTAAAACGTGATTAATCAGCAATCGCTCATGCGAAGGATTGAAGAGTTTCCTGGACCCAAGAGGGGTCCGGCAGAGCAAAGGGCCGGAAGGTTTCGAGGCGGGATTCGTGTTCGCTGTAGAAGAGGGCGCGGTGGAGACCAAGGGTGCTGGCTTTGGGAGAGTCGATCAGGCTGGCGGAGTCGTTGGCGCTCATCTGGAAGAGGACGCGCATGCCGAGCTCGCTCACGGCCTTGCGGCTGATGGAGCGGTTGACATTGTTGAGAGTGTCCAGGCTGGTGATGAGATGGACGCCGACGGGCGGGCCTTCGGAGATGATGTCGTTGAGCTGGTTTCCGGGCTTGGGAGCATCGTCTCCGCCGAAGGAGAAGTCGTCTTCGTAGCGGAGCTTGCGGAACTTCTGCAGACCGAGAATGAAGAGGAAGATGGGGGGATCTCCGGACGCACCTTCGTCGTTGCGACGGCGCATTTCGGCGTGGATTTCGTTGATGAATTCGGGCGCTTCATGGCCCTGGGAAATCTGCGCACGGCCCTGGGCGATGCTCTCGAGAAATTCGCAGTCGGGCGTGCCGGAAAGGGCGCTGTGCACGAGGTAGAACTTGGGGGCGCGATCGCGCGGATGCTGAGCGGCAAGGGCAAGGATGCCGAGGCCCATGATGGCGGCGACGGCTTCGTCGTTCTGACCGACGAGAAGAAGGTGGCGGCCGCTCTGGCGTGGGAACATGGCCTCGGTGGGGCCTTTGATGGCATTGGGCATGCCAAGCCAGCATTTGGGATCGACCGGGACTTTGACAGAGGGAATGGCGAGAGCCGCGGCGAGAAGGGTGTTGTCGCGAACGTCCGCGGGCATGTTGCCTTCGAAGACGATGGGGCGCTTTTTGTCGAAGCCGCGTTCCTTGGAAAGCTGGGAGACTTTGACCAAGTTGGCGTCCCGTTCTTCGTCGGTGAGCCAGACGACCTGGAAGGGGCTGTTCCCTTCGACAGCGCCGGCGGCGTCATTGTAGATGCCTTCACCCGGGCGGGAGAGGAGCCGGGGCGCGGTGTTCGTGTCGTCCATGATGAGGGCTGCGTCTGCCTCATTGCACTGAAGGGCGATGCGGATGACCATCTGGCCGAGGGTGGTGCGGGCGAGGGTGTAGGCACCTCCGAGAGTCTGGGAACCGAGGAAGACATGGATGCCAAAGGCGCGGCCCTGGCGCACGATGCGGTCCAGCAGCAAGGCGGCACCCTGGGCCACGGAATCGTCTTCGGTAAAGTACTCCTGGAACTCATCGATGATGAGCATGGAGCGCGGCATGGGCTCACCGCCAGGGACGCGTTTGTAGCCAGCCAGATCCTGTGCGCCGGCCTTGCGGAAGAGTTCGCCGCGACGGCGGAGTTCTTCATCGATGCGCTGAAGCACGCTGAGGGCGAATTCGCGATCGCTCTCAATAGCGATAACCTTGGCGTGGGGAAGCCGGGCATCCGCGTAGCATTTGAACTCAACGCCTTTTTTGAAGTCGATGAGGTAGAACTCGATCTCGTCGGGGCTGCAGGTGAGGGCGAGATTGGTGATGATGATGTGGAGCAGCGTGGACTTGCCGGAACCGGTTTTACCGGCGAGCAGGGCATGCTGGCGGGTGCCTTTGCCAATGGCGAGGTATTGCAGCTTGGTGGCGCCAGTGCGGCCGATGGCGATTTTGAGCTCACTCGTGGTGCTTTCGGACCACATCTCCTTGGGCGTGACGACGCTGAAGGGGACCTGGACCCGGTTGGAGTCGATGCTGGCCTGGCCAATCTGATGAGCGAGGTCGGCAGCGACGGCGTCAGGCGGCGGGGGATCAAGTTCCAGGGTTTTGATGCCGCTGAAGCTGACGACGCCCTTTTCACGCACGAGACGCACACAGTTTTTGCGCAGGTCGTCCGCACTGAGTCCTTCCGGCAAAGGCTGGCGGCGGTCCCAATGAATGAGGACAAACACGCCGCAGCGCGCACCGCTCATGACAATGCTTTTCAGGCGCGCCATGGCGGTTTCATTGAAGGCGGCGGGCAGTCCGGCGATGACGAGGAAGTGGTACTTCTCCGCCACGCTGCCGGCCTGCTCGTTGTATTCGGTGATGGTGGCGTACTCGTTGCGCAGGTACATCTGGATGACCTTCTCGACGTGCTCATTGAGCTCGGCGAGGCGCTCCTCGATGTGCTCGCGCTGGGTCCAGATGCGGCGGTTGATGAGGGCAGGCTCGTAGTCGGCCAGGTGCATGAGGCCGGCGAAATTTTGACCGAGGCCGACGGCATCGATGATGGTGAAGTGGACCTTGCCCGGAGGAGCCTTGGTGAAGAGGCTGAAGATGACCTCGTTCATGACATCAGACACCCATTTGCCGCCGTCGTCGTCGGTCTCGATGAGGAGAGAGCCCTCCTGTGGGAAGGCGAGAGCGAGCGGGAGAGAGATGTGCTCGTGGCCGCTGAGGCTGAGAGGCGTCTCCTTGGCGAACAAGGCCGCGGAGGTGCTGAGATCCAGGTTGAGAGCGCCGAAGCGCACGGCGTGTGGAAAGTGCGAATGAGGCGTGTAGCTGGAGGTCCAGGGTTCGAGCTTCGCGGAGGCGGCCTGCTGGACCTCATCGACAGCGGCGAGCAAGGGCGGAACTTTCTGCTCCCATTCCTTCTGCAGGGCAGTCCAGCGCTGCTGAGCGGTGGTCTGCATGGCGGTCATGGACTCGGTGTGCTGATCGACAAGCTGCTGCCGGTGCTGGGCGAGCGGACCGCTGACCTGGGCGAGGGCGGCGGCTTTTTGCACTTCAAAGCGATGAAGATTGCGCGCAAGAAGGCGCTCATTGCGGGCGAGACAGGCGGGGATCTGAGTGGCCAGACGCTTGAGCATGGCGTTGCGGAATTTGTCCGCCACCTCGTCGGCACGGTTCCACTCGGCAGTGACCTGGGCGTCGGTGTTTTCATAATCCGCCTGGAGCTGGGCGGCTGCGGCATCCTTGGCGGCATTGAGCTCCAGCAGGCAGGTTTCGTAGTCCAGCACCGCGAGGCTGAGCTCCTGCAAATCCACGCGGGGCTTGGAGAACATCTTGAACATGCCGCCCCCCTTGCCGGCACCGATCTGCTCTTCGAGATTCTGCGCGTGTGCTTCGATGGTGGCAATGCGGGCGGGGATGTCCGCGAGCGTGAGGGCGGCATCAGGCTCAGGGGCGGCCTTGCGACCAAGGCGCTCGCCCGTGGCCTTCAGCACGACGAGGAGGCGGTCTTTGGCGGCATTCAGACGCGCGAGAAGGGCATTGGTGTCTTCATCCAGCTGCTGCAGGCCGCGTTTGCGAACTGAATCCGCATGGACGCGGCGCATCTGCTGACGTCCGAGCCAGCGCTCGCGCTCCTTCTGAGTCATGGCCTGGAGATCGCGGCGGATGCGGTCTTCGTAGCGCTTGAACGAGGTGGTGCGACGGGCATGGCGCGCGTGGATGGTCTTGGCATACTCATCCCATTCCGCAGCGGCGGCATCGACCGTGCTCGTGTGATGAGCGTCGAAGGCCTCCAACTGCTGGATGTGATTCTGCTCTGCGGTGTAGCGCTTGGAGCGGATCTCGCGGGCGATCTGTTCGCTGCGCGTGGCAAAGCCACCTATGGCCTCGCGCAAGGTGTTGAAGAGAGAAACAATGCGCGAGGAGCGGAGGTCAAGGGTGCTGTTCACAGTCTTTGCGGATCTTGCGGAGCAGATTTTCGAGTTCGTTGATCATCGTGCCGGTCTTGGTGATGAGACCCGGCAGGGGCTCAAGATAGTTTTTTTCAAACTCCAGAGCCTTGGCATCGCGCCAGTGCGCCTTGGTGGCATGCCAGTGCTCGGAGAGTTCGCGGGCGTTTTGGATGAGATTCATGGAAACAGCGGCCGGTGGAAAGCAAACGGTGGAGGGAGGTCAGGAAGGAGAACTCGACGAAGGCGACGGGGTTTCGTTGTAGGCCTGAAGTATTTTCTGAATTTCCACAAGGTAGGCCACGGCTTTGGCGAGATCGTTTTCCAGGTAGTCGCGGAGGGAGTCGACTTTGCGGGCAAGAGGATCGACGGTGCGGTCAAAGTCACGCCCCCAGGCTTTGGTGCGCTTGGCCCCTTCCTGAGCCTCCTCCAGGGCGGCGCGGGCTTTGCGCACCGCCATCTGCTGGAAGGCGGGATTCTCCACAAACTCAGACATGCGGGCGGTCATGAGCTCCTGCTGGGCCTGATCGAGCTTGTTTTGCCGCTGGCGGATCTGGGTGGCCCAGAAAGCGGGCTGCTCAGACTGCAGCCATCCGCGCGTTTTTTTCACGGAATCCTGAACGGAATCGAGCGTGACACGGGTCTTGCTGATGAAGACGATGAGAGCAGCGCGAAAGGCCTCGATGGAGTCGAGATTGGAAATGCGTGCCTGGTCAGCCATGTCTTTTCTGGTTCCTTGTTCCTGGTTTGGGGCTCTGGATCATTAACGCTGGGAAAGGTATTCCTCGATGCGCTGAGCTTTGCGGAGGAGGAAGGGGGTGTGCTGTTCGGACATTTCCATGAAGCGCTTGATGGCTTTCATGGTGGTGTTGAACTCAGCGGCGAATTTTTCATGCTCGGCGTCCTGCCAGGTCTCGCCGAGGGCGGCGAAGCGGCTCTGCAGGGAGGCGGAGCGCTGCTGCATGTCCGTATTGAAACGTTTCAACTCCTGCGCAAAGCGCCGGACCTCCTCGGGATTCATGATTGCCTGAGCCATGGAAAGATGATGAAGGGAGAATGAGGAATGACGAATGGTTTTGCGAGCAATTTGGATGGGTAGAACCAGATGGGCTTAACGCCTACACCGATGACAGCCCGTTTTATTCGATAGCGAAAAAACTCGACATCGTCATGCACCATTGAATAAAAATTTAATCCGATGGTTTCAAGAATCTCCCTGACTCCAGAACCGCATCCATCGCGATGAAGGCATCCCGATCCCATAAGGCCAGCGCTTTTGGGCAGCCAACGGTGCGCGGGTGGCTGGTGGTCTTTGTGTCTGGATTTCTGACAGTCTGCATTCTGGGGGCCGCGCTCTTTTTTGTGGCATGGCTCGTCAGAAAAGGAGCCGCAGGGTTAAAAATGCCGGTGCATGGGTTCCCTTTTGAGCCTCCAGAACTGGCCGCAGCGCACGTGGTTCTTAAATCTGCCGCTATCTTTGGAGTTCTTCTCGCGACGCTCTCCTTGTATCAATCTGCCCGGCGCAAACGGCAGGAGGAACGTCTGCCGGGCACCCACGCCATCCTTGGTGACTATGAGAGCGTGCCCCATTTTAAGACCTGGCACTCCACACCCCTGCTGCCCACCGGACGGGAGGTGTCGCTGAATGGATGCGGTGATGGTCCATCCGAAATCCAGGTGGCGCAGTGGCAGCAGTTCATCTCCCGATACGAAAATCTGGTCGCCGCTGCAGAGGCGGGTCTTCTGACACCGCCGCATCCGCTGCAGGAATGCCGGGCCGTCACTCTGACACCGAAAGCGATCTCCCTGAGCCACGATGGCCGGGTGAAAATTGCGTTTCAGTTTTTCACGGAGCCAGAAAACTCGTGGTCCTCGGATGAGGAAAAGCCGTTTCCGCTCGCCGTGTTTTCGCCAACGCTGGAACTGGAAAACACGGACTGGGTGACCGCTGAAGGCTAGTCCACGTAAAGCAGCGAATTGGAGCTGAGCAGGGCGTGGCAGAGGGCGGTGAGACCGAGAAAGGCGGGGTCTCCAGGAGTCTTGGCAGGGGCGCCGAGCTGCACTTCGAGCGGAGTGGGATTGGCTTTGTAAAACTCCGTCTGGGCCTGCACGAACTCAACGCTCTGCTGCACTTCTGATTCCGAAGGAGCCTTGCCATTCACCAGTTTGAAGGCGTAGCGCACCTGGTCCGCCGTATCCTTGCCGCCCTCGGCCTGGAGACGCTGGGCGAACTGCTGGGCATGGACGCGCATGGTGGTGCTGTTCATCAGCAGGAGGCTTTGGGGGCTGACGGTGGTGACGGTGCGTGCATCGCAGTTCGGCTCCATGATGGGGGCGTCAAAGGTGGCGAACATTTCGAGCTGACGGGAACGGCGGGCCTGCACGTAGATGCTGCGGCGGAACTCATCACCATTGAGCGGGACAACTTTGCCGGAAGGACGGCCGGCGGTGTCGGTGGTGTCGATGCCGATGACGACCTGACCTTCCTCGTTGAACATGACAGGTACGGGCTTGCCGCCGACCTGGGGATTGAGCTTGCCGCTGACGGCAAGGAGGCTGTCGCGCAGGATTTCGGCCTCGAGGCGGCGGACGTTCATGCGGCTGAGATAAGCATTGTCGGGATCAATGCGGTCGCGGGTGGCATCGCGGGTGGAGGCCTGACGGTAGGTGCGGGAAGTCATGATCTGGCGGTGCAGCTGCTTCATGCTCCAGCCACGCGCCACGAAATCTGAGGCCAGCCAGTCAAGGAGCTCGGGGTGGGTGGGCTTGCTGCCGAGCTGGCCGAAGTCCCCTGCACTGGCGACGATTCCTTTGCCAAAGTGGTGCATCCAGATGCGGTTCACCATGACGCGGGCGACGAGAGGATGCTTGCCATCGGTAAGTTCGGTGGCGAGGGCAAGGCGGCGGCCAGTGGTGGCGAGCGCGGCGTTTTTCTCGGGGATGTCGATCTTGCGGAAGGCGGCGAGCACGGTGAGATCGCTCGGCTTCACCTGCTCCTTCGGCTGGTCAAACTGACCGCGGTTGAAAATGTAAGTGGCAGGCACGGCCTCAGGTTTCTTGGGCAGTTCGGTGAAAGCGTGAAGGAACTCCTGCTTCGGCTTGGTGGCGCGCACGGCGGAGGCTTCCTCCGTCATCTTCTTCAGTTCATCGGCGTGCTTGGTTTTGTAGGTGGTGTCGTAGAGATAAAGGGAGCCGGCGCTAAGCTGGTTCACGCGCGGCCAGGCTTTGAGGAGCTTGGTCTGATCTGCGGTGCGCTTTTTCACTTCGGTGCGGTAGGCGGTGCGGAGGGAGTCGCGGTCTTTCTCGGGGGCCTTGGCGAGCTCCTTTTCGAGAACCTCCGTGATGAACTCCTCGCCTTTGGCCAGACGGGCGGCGTCGATCTTCTTGGCCTCTGCTTCAATTTTGGCGGCTTCCGCAGCTTCTTTTTCTGTCTGCAGAGAGACGAGGCGACCGGCGGGACTGCGCCATGCCTTGGTGTCGAAACCAGGCTCGAACACCGCACGAAGGCGATAGTAATCCGCCTGGGAAATGGGGTCATAGCGGTGATCGTGGCATTGGGCGCAACCGATGGTGAGGCCGTAGAGGGAGGTGCCCACCATCTTGAGTGTGTCGGCGATGTTGGCGTTTCTCGTGGCGAGATCGCTCGTCTCTCCAGTGCCGTTTGGCGACATGCGGAGGAAACCGGTGGCGGCGAGTTTTTCGATGGCGTCTGGCGCGAGGTCTTTGTACGGCTGCGGCACCATCTCATCTCCGGCAAGCTGCTCGCGGATGAACTGGTCGAAGGGCTTGTCCTTGTTGAGCGCGTTGATGACGTAGTCGCGATACTTCCAGGCCCAGGGGCGCTCGAGGTCCTTTTCGCCAAAGCCTTCGCTGTCGGCATAGCCTGCGGCATCGAGCCAATGGCGGCCCCAGCGCTCGCCGTAGTGCGGGGAGGCAAGCAGGCGATCGACCAGATGCTGGATGCTCGATTCTGGATCCTTGATGTAAGCAGCGACGAACTCGTCCACCTCCTGAGGCGTGGGAGGGAGGCCGATGAGATCAAAGGTCGCGCGGCGGATGAAGGTGACGGGATCGGCTTCGGGCGAGAAGGACAGGCCTTTTTCCGAAAGCTTGGCGGCGATGAAGGCATCGATGCCGAGTTTGGGCTTGGCGGTCTGTGGAGAACTTGGAACCTTGGGATTCGTGATGGGCTGGAGGGACCACCAACCGCGCTCTTCATCGGTGAACGCGTGTTCGGGGCCGAGCTTCTCGGGCTCGGGGCGGGCGGTCTTGGCACCTTGGGCGACCCAGGCTTCGAGGGTGGCGATGTCCTGGTCCTTGAGCTTGGTCTTTCCCTTCGGCATTTCGCCTTTTTTGACGAGATCGAGGAGATGACTCTCCGCCACTTTTCCGGGAACGATCACGGGGCCGTCCTTGCCGCCTTTGAGAATGAAGCGCGCGAGGCGGACATCGAGCCCGCCCTTCATTTCGCCGTCCTCTCCATGGCACTGAAAGCAGTGCGTTTTGAGGATGGGGCGCACGTCTTTCTCAAACATCACAGGAGCTGCCGCAGCCCAGGCGGGCGCGACTGCCAGCAGCACGAGGGCGAGGTTTGAATGGGGGCTGAAAATCATGCGGTGGAATACGGGGGCACGTGGAGCGCTCTTGCATGGCTGACTGATCAAGCAAGCCAGCGTTTTTTATGCCAAGGCATGGAAACTGATATGCGTTTTGCTCTTAATACGGCGCTTGCCATGTATGCAGCGATTCGTAAATAGCCTTTTGAATGACAGACGAATCTGCCCTCCCCTCTTCTGCCTCAGAGACGCCATCTCCGCGCACGACCGGCGGGAATTTCCGCTGGGAGCCGCCAACCGCCGCGGAGCTTCAGGCACTGATGCCCGGCTACGCGATTGAGAAGCTGCTGGGCCGTGGCGGCATGGGCGCGGTGTATCGTGGAGTGCAGACGAATCTGGACCGGCCCGTCGCGATCAAAATTTTACCACCCGGGGTGGAAAAGGAAGACCCCAGCTTTGCCGAACGCTTCAAGAGCGAAGCGAAGCTCATGGCACGGCTCAATCATCCCGCCGTTGTCAGCGTGTATGACTTCGGCAAGACCAGCTCCGGGCTCCTGTACTTTGCCATGGAATATGTGGACGGCAGTGATGTGCAGCAGATGATCAGCGCACAGAAAAAGCTGCCGCCGGAGCATGCGCTTGCGATCACGGCCCATGTGTGCGATGCGCTCGCTGCCGCGCATGAGCTTGGCATCGTACATCGGGACATCAAGCCGGCCAATGTGCTCATTAACATGAAGGGGCAGGTAAAGGTGGCTGACTTCGGACTCGCCAAGATCGAAGACCCTGGCAGCCATGGTCTGACGAAGACCGGCTACGCGATGGGCACGCCGGACTACGTGGCCCCTGAAGCGCTGATGCTCGGCTCAAAGGTGGACGGAAGGGCCGATTTGTATGCCGTAGGAGTGATGCTGTACCAGATGCTGACCGGCCAGATCCCGCGAGGGGCGTGGCATCCGGCCTCGGTCATCAGTCCGGGCACGGATGTGCGCTTTGATCACATCATCCTCAAGGCGATGCAGTATGACCGCGAGCAGCGCTACCAGAGCAGTGCAGAGCTGCGGCGTGAGCTGGACACCATCCTCAGTGTGCCGCTGGTGCAAAAAAATGCGCCGGTGAGCGCAGCGATTCCGATGGCGGAGGTGGCGCAGGCGCCCGCGCCACGCAGCGCTGTCCAGAAGCCCGCCGGCAAAGGGCCGCAGCAGAAGCCTGCGATGCAGCAGCCTGCCAGCCCGGCACCGGCGAAGGACACGGCGGGCAAATCCAAGGCGCCGCTCTTTATAGGCATCGGTGCCGTGGCGGCCATTGGCGTTGGTGCATTCCTGATGATGGGAGGCAAGAAGGCGGCGAAGCCGGAGGGGACGGCGCAGGTTGTAACGGCCACGGCTGCATCCGACGCGCAACGACCTGCGGCAGCGCCTGCGGTAAGTGTGGCCCCAGCCAAGCCGCTGGCAGCGGGTGAAGCAGGGTTCATGAAGGAGTTTGAGGTGCGGGGAGGCTTCTTGAAAACGAGCCTGGTGCTCCCTGACAACCGCAGGATGCTGGCCTTCTCCTCTCCGCAAATCGCACTGGTGGACATCGAGACTGGCCGGCCAAAGTGGACGATGAGTGACGGCGGCGGCTACTTCGCGGCGGCGTTGACCCGGGATGGCACCCGCTTTGCCGTTTATTATCTGCGGGGTCCGGGCGGGAAGCCCCTTGGCAGCCAGATGGGGGCCACAGAGGCAAAAATCAGCCTGCGTGAAACAGCCACGGGCGCGCTGATCCAGGACTGGACCATCCCCACCAGCGGGCAGGACACGGGCTATCAATTCATCGCACTGGCCCCCTCGGGAAAGACCCTCGTGGCAAGGGTGAGAAAACCAGACTCCAAGCAGTCGACCTTCGTGTGTTTCGAAGAGGGCCGGAACGCACCGACACACACCTGGGAAGGTCAGGGCGACATGATCGGTTATACGACGCACGCGTTGAACGACCAGGAATTCATCTCCACCGGAAGAGGCGGCTCATTTCTGATGAAGCTCGGCACACCAGGTAAGGCCGAGACCTTTGTGGCTGAACTTGCCGAATGGTACAGCGCCCTGAGTCCCGATGGCCGGTGGCTTGTCGCGGCAGATTCCGGCAAGCTGGGCGTCTGGGATACCCAGCAGCGAAGGCGCGTGATCAATTTGGAGGGTTCACCGACCTCCAACGCTACACTGTGTTTTGCGGGCACCGATTTGATTTGCATGGGGGACGCCGGCGGGGCGACTGACCATAAGATGCGGGGGCTCAAAGTGTGGGAGCGCAGCAGCGGCCGGCTGCTAGCCCACCTGCCGCTGACACGTCCGGACGAATACCTTGGCGAATGCACCGGCTCGCCGAACGGTGACTTTGCGGTGATTCGCATCAGGCATGATCAGGTGCCTTCCGGTGGCGAAAACAACCTCGTGCAAATCTGGCGCCTGCCGAAGCCTGCGCAGGTGGCGGCGGCAGCGGTGGCGCCAGGTGCTGCCCCAACATCTGCACCCGCGCCTTCTCCCCCGCCCGTCGTCCCTGCCGCAAGTCCCAGCCCGACGACCGGATCTGCGACTGCTATGACTGGTGCTGCGCCCACGCCTGTGAGTGGTTCTGCTGCGTCCAAGTCTGCCGATCCCAAGTTTCCTGTGGGGCAATGGGTGAAGGTTTTCACCAAGCGGGAAGATCTGCCCGCGAATCTGCTGAAGCCGGACAGTGGTGTGACTTGGGACAATGGAGTCCTGATCTCGACCAAGAGCGCCCATATTGGAGCCATCACTCAGATCGGACGCCCCAAGAACTGCGGCATTCGTTTCAGCCTGGACACAGGGGGCATGCTGACTGCGCGACTGCGTGATCTAGACAACAGAGCCTATTACTCAATCAATCCCACCAGCATCTCCCGCTGGAATCAATCGAATGAGAAAAACCCGAATCAATCCCTCACCGCGTTCGCCTTGACGGGTGCAGAGCGGCCCAGTCGGAAGTATGAATTTTGCGCGATTGGCAACCGCCTGGTGGTCCGCACGGATGAGGACAAGCTACAGGCTTCGATCGAAGACGATCAAATCCGGGATGGCGGGCTGATGATCATCAACAATTTCAAAGGCAGACTCTTCGACATCGAAGTGATCAATCTGGATGGACTGCCCGAAGCCGAAGCTCTGAAAATCGTGGGAGTGGATGCGAAAGGCAATGACACGCGGGCCGCTCTGGTGGCGCAGGAAAAGAACGAGGCGGAGCGGCAGAAGGTGATGCAAAGCGCAGTGGAGATCCCCGAACTGGCGGTGCTGCATGAGCAGTTTGTGAAACTGAAAGCGGAGCGTGTCACCGCGCCCTTCGAGGCTGGTGTGGCGAAGCTGAATGCCGGGTACAGCGGCGGCATTGACCGCAAGATCAGCGAGGAGAAAACTGCCGGGCATCTGGATGGCGTGCTGGCGCTTGAGGCGGAAAAGAAGCTGATCGCGGACAAGCGGCCCATCCCTGCCGAGGATGGCACGGAAATCTCAGCGACACTGAAAGGGCTGCGCGCGATCTATCGCGAGGCTTATGCAAAGATCGCCGCCGCACGCAGCACGAATCTGCAAACGCTCATCACTCCCTTGGCGCTGCGTCTCAAACAACTCGAATCCAACCTGACGCAGAAAGACCGCGTGGCGGATGCCAAGACCGTGCGTGAGTATCGCGAGAAGCTCGCCGACGCATCTGCGAATGACTCCCCTGCCCTAGTGGCAGCCGGTGCGGGCGGCTCTGCCACGGCGAAGCCTGAGGCGGACAAGAGCGAGCGGATGGCCCCCTCGGCGAAGCCGGGCAAGATCGCCAAACCCAAGAATGCCTTCACCGAACGGGAGGCCGCCGAATGGGTGCTGTCGTTTGCGGCGCAGGGTGGCGGCACCAGCGTGACCATCCAAGAACCCGGCAAAGCGGAACAGGTGATCCAAAGTCAGGCGCTGCTGCCGAAGGAGAAGTTCTTCGTGCGCAAGCTCCAGTGCTCTCCGCCCAAAGAGGAAGACTGGTCACGCATCACGGATCAGGAGATCATGCGTCTGCTGGGACTGGAGGATGTGCGCAGGATCAGCCTGCCGCACGGCAGGCTGACTCAAGCGGCCTTGCGGGCTTTGTGCCAGATCCCGACGCTGGAAGAATTGTCTTTTCCAGGAGACATCCTTGCCGCGGGTGACCTGGCAGTGCTGGAGAATGCCCCCATTCAGCACTTGGATCTGCTGGGGTTGTTCATTACCGACAAAGCCGCACTGAGTGTTTTCAGCAGCATGAAGAACCTGCGATACCTGAGTTTCGGTGCAAAAATCAATGCTGAGATGGTCGCTGCGATGCCGTTGCTGCCCAAGCTGGAGGTTTTTACCGCTGCGACGAACGACCGGGTGCGGGATGACGTGCTGCCACTCCTTTCACAAAAGTTTCCAAGCCTGCAGCGCATTGACTTTTGGGGAGGCAAAAACATCGAGGCAAAATCCTTGGAGAGTCTCAAAAACCTCAAAGGCCTCATGGACGTGGGCGTGGTGGGAACGCAAGTGGACGATATGAAGCTTGCCCAACTCGAAGGCCTCAAAAGCCTCACTCGACTGGGGCTGGGCGAAACAAAAGTGACGGACACCTGCATTTCCACCCTAAAGACATTCAAAAACCTGGAGCATCTTACGATATTCAACACCCAGATCACCGACGCAGGACTGCAGGAAATTGCGGGAATTCGCTCCCTGAAGACACTTGAGACACGACATTCTGACGGCGCTCCCATCGGCCCGCCCGGCACTGGTTTTACCAGCGCCGGGGTGGACGCCTTTGAGAAAAAGCGGCCCGACGTGAAGGTTATACGATAACCTCACTTCCCGGCCACGGCATCATCCACGGCGCTGTCGAGGACGTCGCAGGCTTCGATGAGGGCTTCTTCGGTGACGGTGAGAGGGGGGCAGATCTTGACGGTCTGGCCCCAGGCTCCGACGGGGGCGAAGAGGAGAAGGCCGCGCTGATAGCAGAGCTCGATGATGCGGTGAGCAAGATCGTGGTTCGGCTCTTTTTTGCCGGGCATGATGATCTGCATGCCGGCGACGAGTCCGGCGCAGGTGACATTGCCGACGACCTGCGGGTGGCGCTTCTGGATGGCTTTGCAGCGCTCCAGGAGGATGGGGCCAAGGCGGGCGGCGTTGCCGGTGAGGTCTTCGTCGAGGAGTTTTTTGATATTGGCGACGGCGGCGGCGCAGCAGACGGGATTGCCGGTGTGCGTGCTGGTCATGCTGCCAGGGGGGAACTGGTCCATGATCTCGACGCGGCCGATGACGGCGCTGAGGGGCATGCCGCTGCTGATGCCTTTGCCGCAGCAGATGATGTCCGGGGTGACGCCGTAGTGCTCGAAGGCCCAGAACTTGCCGGTGCGACCAAAGCCGGCCTGCACTTCATCAAAGGTGAGCACGACCTTGTGCTCATCGCACCAGGCACGGAGTTTCTGGATGTACTCGACGGGAGCGAAGTCGGGGCCCACGCCCTGATAGCTCTCGATGATGACGCCCGCGATGTTAGCACCGGTGAGGCCTTTGTCGGCGATGGTTTTGAGGAAGGTTTCGAAACTGGTGTCCTCCGTCCAGTAACCGTCCGGGAAGGGCGCATTGAGAATGGCGGGGTCTTCATTCACGATCCAGGCCTTCTGCCCGGCCATGCCGCCGGCCTGCTGGCTGGCCAGCGTGCGGCCATGGAAGCCACGGGTGAAACCGACGATGCCGATCTTTTCCTTTCCGCCGACTTTGATGCCATGGCTGCGGCTGAGCTTGATGGCGCATTCGGTGGCCTCGCTGCCGGTGCTGAGGAGGAAGACTTTCTTCAGGCCTTCGGGCGATACGGAGGCGATGAGTTCAGCGGCTTCGGCACGCTCTTCGCTGGGGAAAACGTAGTTATGAATGAGGCCGCTCTGGATCTGGTCGATCATGGCCTTGCAGATTTCGGGGGCGGCGTGGCCAGCATTGGTCACGAGCACACCGCTGCTCCAGTCGAGCCACTGGTTGCCGTATTTGTCGAAGATGGCGTTGTCGATGGCCTTGTCCCACACAATGGGGGGCATGCCACGCATGGACTGGGGCTCAAAGTGACGCAGCTTTTCCAAGGTGGGGACGGAATCTGGGTGCGGCAGTGGCGTGCAGATGCGGCGATGCTTGGTCTCGACGTGTGGAACGGTCTGTGGTGTGATGCTGAATTCTTTGCCCATGGAACGATGATGCACGTGACTGCGTTTTGCTGCTACTCGCTTTGCAGCCTGTCGCGATATTTTTGTGCGCATACGAAATAACTCGCAGGCGGTATGATTGTGATGACCTACCGACGTGTACGCAGGAAGGCGGCACGCTCAGGGGTTCTCCGCGCTCTTCTGCGGACGCAGCATGCCTGCCGCCCCTTCGGGCCAAAAGGCCCCGTCTTCGATCCACTCGCGCAGCATGCCGATCTGATCGTCGGTGAGACTGACCTGGGTGCGAGGCATCATCTTGGGGTGCGTGCCGCCACGCTGGACGGCGCTGATAAGCAGACTGCAGTCTGGATCTCCAGGCAGGATGTATTCACGGCCACCGGGGCTGCGGGTGAAGGCCAAGGCCCGGCTGGTGAGATTGAGTGAAGGAGGTGGGAGGCGGCCATTGTGGCACTGGAGGCAGTGCTGCTGCAGCACGGGTTTGACCTGGGTGTGGAAGTACTGCTCTCGGGCGGTTTGGCTGGGTGGAAGCAGGGAGCAGCCGGCCAGAAGGAAGAGTGCGGGAAGAAAGCGCGTGATCATGCACCAAGCCTACCGGCAGCGCTGAAAACGGACTACGCCATGATTGTGCAAAGTTGCGCCGATGCTTGACGCCATGCAGCAGCCACCGCCACAGTACCGGCATGCCACGCAAACCCAAACCTCCGACCAACGGCCACTGCCGCATCGTTTTGACCGGAGGCCCCGGCGGGGGCAAGACGACGGCAGGCGATCTCTTCCGCCGCGAGATGGGCGAAGACGTGGTGCTGGTGCCGGAGGCGGCCACGATGATGTTCAGCGGAGGCTTCCCACGCGTGCAGCATCCAGGGGCGATCCATGCGGCACAGCGTGCCATTTATCATGTGCAGATCCATTTGGAGGAGGCTGTGATGGCGCAGCATCCGGAGCAGATCCTGCTGTGCGATCGCGGCACGGTGGACGGCGCGGCTTACTGGCCGAGCGGCCCCGAGGGCTTCTTTGAAGACATCGGCAGCACGCTGGAGCGCGAACTGGCACGCTACGATGCGGTGATTTTTTTTGAAAGCGCGGCGGTGGGGCACATGAGCATCGAAGGCGGGAACCCTATCCGCAACGAAACCATCGAGCAGGCCGTGAAGCTGGACCGCAAGCTGCGGGATCTGTGGAGCCAGCATCCGAAATTCATGCTGGTGCCGCACAATCCCTCCTTCTTCAAAAAGATCAGCTTCGGCCTCGCCGTGCTGGATGGCATGGTGAGCGAGCTTGGCTGCCAGGAGCGAAAGAAGAAGAAATAGGGGTGCGAGGTGGTGGTGAGGGGAAAATGGGCTTTGGGCAGATGCGGAGTTTGCTGCGGTGGCGGGGCTCCCGGAGCCGGTTAAAAACCGGCGCTCCCAGCACTTTGCGGTTCGGGATGCTTCAGCGAAAGATGGTTGCCCGCAGGGCAGCACCACGCGTAAAGACTCATCCATGAACGTCGAACTCGTCAACACTGGCACCGAACTCCTTCTGGGAGACACCATCAATACGAACGCGGCCTGGATAGGCCAGCGGCTGGCGGCGCTGGGAGTGCAGGTCTCGCGGCAGACGATTGTGCCAGATGGGGTGGTGATCCGGGTGGCCATCGCAGAGGCGGCGCAGCGCGCGGACGTCGTGCTGGTGTCCGGAGGGCTGGGACCGACAAACGATGACCTGACGCGGGAATCCACCGCCGAACTGCTGAGCCTGGACATGGAGCTGAATGCCGGGGTGATGCAGCATTTGAGCGAGTACTTTGCCAAACGCGGCAAGCCGGTGAGCGAGGCCACGCAGCGGCAGGCCATGGTACCGCGTGGAGCGGAGGTGCTGCACAATCATTTTGGCACAGCTCCGGGACTCTACTTTCCGCCGGAACTCAGCGCGGCGCTGGGCTGGAATGCTCACATCTTTCTTCTCCCCGGCCCGCCGCGCGAACTGAAGCCGATGGTGGAGAGCGAGGTGGAGACGCGATTGAGGAACTGGCTGCCGGACGGGGCCTCCCGCCGCGTGTTGTACCTCAAGGTGACAGGCGTGGGCGAGTCGGACATCGTGGAAGCGGTGGAGAAGCGGCTGGAGGCGATCGCAGGGCTGGATCTGGGGTACTGCATTCGCAATGGCGATGTGGATGTGCGGCTGGCTGGGCCGCAGGCGGCGGTGGACGAGGCGGCAGACGTGGTGCGTGCCGCGCTGGGAGACTGCATCGTCTCGGAAGACCGGCGCATCATTGAAGAGGTGATCGTGCAGCTGCTGCAGGAGCGCGGGGAGTGGCTGGCCACGGCGGAGTCCTGCACGGGCGGGACGATTGCGAATCGCATCACGGATGTGAGCGGTGCTTCGCGTGTGTTTGGCCACGGATGGGTCACCTATGCGAATGAAGCAAAGCACCAGCACCTCGGCGTGCCGACGGAATTGATCGAAACGCACGGAGCGGTGAGCGAGGAAGTGGCGCGGGCCATGGCGGAAGGCGCGCTACGCAACAGCGGAGCGGACCATGCGCTGGCGGTGACCGGTGTGGCAGGACCGACGGGTGGTACGCCAGAGAAACCGGTGGGCACGGTGTGGATCGCGCTGGCGACGAAGGGCGCGGAGACGTGGGCGCAGAAGAAGTTCTCGCCGGGATCGCGAGATCGCTTCAAGCTGCTGACCTCGCAGGCGGCGCTGGACATGCTGAGGCGGAGGATGCTGGGGATTGCTTTGCGCTGAGGTGAAGGGTCATCGAGACCGTGCAAATGCGGCACTTGTGAGTGTGGCGGAGCGATCACCAGAGCCAGTCACAGACTGGCGCTCCCAGTACGGAGCTACCGCGCTGCCTTCACCTGGTCCCAAACTTTGGTGTATTTGGCGAGGTCGGGGCCGAGGTCTTCGATGACTTCGCATTTGGCCTGGAGGTCGGGGGGAATGGTGATGGCGGGGTTCTTGAGGAAGTCGGGGCTGAGCTTGTCGAGGGCGGGCTTGTTCGGGCAGTAGTAGCCCATCCATTCCATGTTCTCGGCGGCGATGGCAGGGTCGAGGAGGAAATTGATGAAGGCGTGGGCGAGCGCGGTCTGTTTGGCGGTTTTGGGGATGACCATTTCATCGCAGCCGATGGTGACGCCTTCCTTTGGGATCATGATTTCGACCTTTGGGTTTTCCATCTGGACTTGGAAGAGATCGCCACTGTAGCCATGGACGAGGAGGAACTCGGCGGAGTCGATGCCGGCCTTGTAGCCTTCGTTGTCAAAGCGGGCGATGTTCTTTTTCCAGCGGATGAGGACGTCGCGCGCGGCGGCGAGCTGGGCGTCGTCGCGGGTGTTGATGCTGTGGCCGAGGGATTTGAGGGCGGCGCCGATGGCTTCCCTCATGTCGTCCAGCAAAGTCATGCGTCCGGCGAGGTCGCTGCGTTCAAACATGGCCCAGGAGGCCTCAGGTGGCGCGCCTTTAAGCTTGTCCTTGCGCACGGCAATGGCGGCATAGGCAAGGGTGTAGGGCACGCTGTGGTCCATGGTTTTGTCCAGGACCTTGCCGAGGACGGCGGGATCGATGTTGGGGAGGTTGGGCAGGAGCTTGTGATCGAGCGGGGCAAGCATGTCCTGGGCGTGCATGACCTGAATCATGTAGGCGGTGGGCACGACGACGTCGTAGCCGGTGGCGCCGGCTTTGAACTTGGCGTACATGCTTTCGTTCGAGTCGAAGGTGTCGATTACGACCTTGCAGCGCTGTTGTTTTTCAAACTTCTGCACCACCTCGGGGCTGATATAGTCAGCCCAGGTGTAGAGGTGCAGGGTCTGCGCCTGCGCAGTGAGCGTGGCGCAAAACAGCCAGCAAAGCCATGCGAAGCGCTTCATGGCCGGGAAGCGGAAGACCTAGGCGGCCAGAGGCTGACGCAGGGGGATGCGCTGCTGCTGGCGAAAGGAGGCTTCCGTATTGTAGGCGGCCAGCAGCAGGAGGCTGAAGGCGAGATCGCTCACAAGCGAGTTGCGCAGGAACCAGACGGTGGGCAGGTGGCCGGGCTCGCCGGTGGTCAGGGCCTGGATCCAGCCGGAGAAATCATACGCATAGGCGGAGACGGGGCTGCAAAGCCAGGAGACGGTGTTGGTGATGAGATAAAACGCGAGCGAGCAGCCCACCACGCCGAGGAGACTGCCGAGCAGACTCATCTGCCCGCGCCAGCGGCTGGCGAGCAGCGCGGCGGCGGCAAAGCACCCATAAACCACCACGGCCTCCCAATGCAGGACCTGAGCGCCCGTGGCGGCGGCATCGATGAGCGCCAGCAGCAGGGGGATGGCGAGGAAGGACACACGCTTGGAAAAGACCAGCGTGCCGGTGAAGGCGAGCGCCATCCAAGGCGAAAAGTTTTCGAGCAGTTCGAAGTGGACGAGGCCTTTGAGCTTGGCCCAGCGAAATGCCGCAGCGGCCACCACAAGCAGCAGCGGGAGCAGGATGGCACGGGAGGCGGGGCGGGAGTCAGGGGAGGTCATGGTGGGAAGATGGCGAATGATTTATGATTTACGATTGATGATTTATGATTTTCACGTGCCCTGCACTCCGGAAGATCGAAAGACAAGTGCTGGGTTCAGGAAATCATGAACCGTAAATCGTCAATTTCCCCTTCTAAGCCAGGCCCTTCTTTTTCAAAAACGGCACCAACTCGTCCACGCCGAAGTCGGCGAGGACTTCGCCATCCCAGTCCATGGTGGGAGCTTTGCTCTGGCCGCTGAGATCGATCATGGCCTGCATAGCGTCGCGGTTGCCGGAGACGGTGACGAGTTCATAATCAATGCGCCGGGCATCGAGGTATTCGGTGACTTCTTCGCACCAAGGGCAGCCAGTTTTGACGTAGACAGTAGGTTTGATCATAGGGAATGATGCCCGGGGATACGGACCTGGGCAAGCGAAGGGTGCGTGATTCGCGGTTGACCACCCCCCTGCCCTGTTTAAAATTGACGGGCTGTTTTCAGAGCAATCTCACCCCGTGCTCCGAAGCCCGTCCTTCCGAACGCCAACTCCCCATGCGCCATCTCCGATACCAGACTGCGCAGCAGGAACCGTTCCAGAGGATGGAAGGTCCGAAAGAAATCTCCCGTGAGCTGCTGAGGCCCGCTGGAGTGACTTTTGAGCTGACAGGGCCAGTGCGGCCCAGCTTTGAAAACTGCAGCAGCCCGTGGTGGTGCTGTGGCAGGTCGCATGTGCGGCCGGCCGCGTGCCGCGGACCCGTGGAAGAGGCAAGCCGCCCGTTCCCGCCCGCCGCCCCCTCCAGCACCCCGGCCCTGCTCACATACGCAACCCACCCCTACAGTAACGCAACTCATGTCCGACTATCCAAACCGCAATGGCGGAGGCAACAATGGCAACCGCCGCAACCGCAATCGCAACCGCTCGCGCGGGCCGCGTCCCGAAGGTCCGCGCCCAACACGTGAAGGAGGCCGCGAAAGCCGCAACGCCCCTTCCTTTTTCCAGAAGATCCTCGGCTTCTTCGGCCTCGGCCAGAAGAGCAAGAGCCGCCCGCAGACCAGCAGCCCCGCTGCCTCCGGCCCACGCTCCACGAATGACAATCCACGCCCGATGCGCGAGCCGCGCGAAGCGCGTGAGCCCCGCGAGCCCCGTCCGCGCCGTGAAGCCCCTCCTGCGGTGAATCCGGCGGACATCACCACCGACCGCCTGTATGTCGGCAACCTGTCCTATGACGCAACCGAGAGCGACCTGTTTGAACTCTTCAACGGCGTCGGTGCTGTCAAAAACGCCGAGGTGGTGGTGAACAGCCGCACGCAGCGCTCCAAGGGCTTTGCCTTTGTGACGATGGGCAGCGTGGAGGAAGCCCGCCGCGCCGTGCAGGAACTCAGCGGCAAGGACTTCATGGGCCGTCCGCTGCAGCTGAGCGGCGCCAAGCCCAACACCCGGGGTGAAGATTCCGGCGCTCCTTCAGAGGAAGCAGCCCAGGCGGCCTGAGATTCTTGAAACCTTTTGCTCCACAGCGCCCGCAGGTTCTTGCATGAGCCTGCGGGCTTTTTATGGCGCACTGAGTGTTTTTTGCAGAAATCCTCCCAAAGAGGTGAACAAAAGCACCGGATCAGCCTTCCAAGATTTACAAACCCACCATGCCAGCTCCCACACTCCTCGACCGGGAACCCGAAACCGTGACTGCGGCGACCTGCGTTCCCCCTGCCCCTCAAGCCTCGCCGGCAGAAATCCATGCGGATGAAAAGTTTTGCAGCCAGCTGGAGGACCGCGCGCTGCTTAGCGGCCCGAACCGCCGTCTGCGGGATCTGCAGCTTTTGTATAGTGTGGCGAAGGATTTCATTCTGGGCTTTCGCGCCCTGCACTTTGTGGGGCCGTGCATCACGGTGTTTGGCTCGGCCCGCTTTCATGAGGATCATGCCTTTTACAAGCTGGCGCGGGAGATGGGGGCGGCGATCGCTCGGATGGGCTTCACAGTTTTGACCGGCGGCGGCCCTGGAATCATGGAAGCCGCGAATCGTGGCGCAAAAGATGCTGGAGGGAGAAGCGTCGGCTGCAACATCCGGCTGCCTTTTGAACAAAGCCACAATCCTTATCTCGACCGCTGGGTGACCATGGAGCATTTCTTCGTGCGCAAGACGCTGCTCATCAAATACAGCTACGGATTCATCATCATGCCTGGAGGTTTTGGCACCATGGACGAGATGTTTGAGGCGCTGACGCTGATCCAGACGAAGAAGCTCAAGAACTTTCCGATTGTGATCATGGGAAGCGAATTCTGGCCTGAGATGAAACAGTTCATGGACCACATGCTGCGTGGCGCCACCATCAGCCCGGAGGATCTGCAACTGATCAAATGGACGGATTCTGTGGAAGAAGCTGTGGCGCACCTGCAGGAAAAGGCGGTGAAGCAGTTTGGCCTGCGCCGCTTCCGTGTGCCGCGGAGCAGCTCGCTGCTGGGAGAAACAGCGCTTGAAGGAGTACATTGAAGCCCCCACTTTCGCGCCGCATGTCCGACCAAACTTTCACTCTCTCCAACGGCCTGAAGCTGGGCTATTGCGAGTATGGTGATCCGCGTGGCGAGGCGGCGTTTTACTTTCATGGCTGGCCATCTTCACGGCTGCAGGCGGCACTGTTTGATGAACATGCGAAAAAATACGGCCTGCGCCTCATCTGCCCCGACAGGCCTGGAATCGGCCTGTCCGATTTTAAAGCGAAGCGCACGCTTCTGGAATGGCCGGACACGCTGGCTGAACTGGCCGCGCATGTAGGCGCGGACAACTACCATGTGATCGGGTGGTCAGGAGGCGGCCCGTATGTGCTGGCGACTGCGCTGAAACTGCACAAGCGGCTGCTTTCCGCCACGATCATCTGCGGTGCGCCGCCGCTGACCTTTCTGGGAGACCGGCAGATGTTCTGGCTGTATCGTTTTATGATCCAGCTGCGGCATTATTTTCCCACGCTGCTGGGGCTGGTGCTGAGGCTGGGAGGTGTCATCTGCAAGGGGGACCCGTGCAATCGGCCACTGCGGCTGCTGATGAAACTGCTGGGAGCGGAAGACCGGCGCGTGCTGCTGCAGCCAGGCATTTATGATGTGGTACGCGATGCCACGCTGGGTGCGCTGGGTCGCGGGCCGCGCAGCGTGATCGCGGATGCGGACATCTATTTGAACGAGTGGGGATTTGAAGTGAGCCAGATCAATTTTCCGATCCGTTTCTGGCATGGAAAAGATGACCGCAACATCGCGTGGACCTACACTCAGCAGATTGCCGAGCTCATTCCTCAGGCGGAGACACACTGGTCGGAAATCGACGGGCACTACTCGCTGCCGATCACGCATTCGGAACAGATCATCGCCGCGGCGATGCAGAAGGATGTGCCGGAAGTGATGAAGGTGGCGTGAGCGCCTCAGGTGCCACGTCTCTAAGCAGCCGGGTGAGCTGACGAATGCCCGAAAGCAGCAGCATCGCAGCCGAAGGCCACAAGCGCGGACTCACCCCTGCTTCGGCAGCAAAATAGGAATTCCTTGATCAATCACAAACACTCGCGCGCCGTCCGGGGTGGTCAGCGCGGCCTCGACCTTGTGGGCTGCGCATTCCTCCTGCGTGGCGCGGCGGAGGGGCTGGTGGGTGTCCGGGCAGCGCAGCAGCGGGAGGAAGTCTTCAAGCCATGGAGTTTCGTTCTGCATCTTCAGTATTCAGCCATGGTGGGGTCGATCTCGCGTGCCCAGGCGATGATGCCGCCGGAGATGTTCCAGACGTCCTCAAAGCCGTGCTCGCGCAGCTTGCTGACGGCGCGGGCGCTACGGCCTCCGCTTTTGCAATGGACGAGAATGCGCCGGTCGCGCGGGAGTTCGGCGGTGCGGTTTTCCAGTTCGCCGAGCGGGATGAGCACGGCGCCTTCGATGCGGGAGATGCTTTGCTCGTGGGGCTCGCGGACGTCGAGCAGGAAGTGGTTGTCCCCTGATTCGCGGAGTTGTTTGAGTTCGTGGACGGTCATGGTTGGAATGGCGGGGGCAGCATCCACAGCGGGGATGCCGCAGAAGCCCTGGTAGTCGATCGGTTCGGTGATGGTGGGGTGGTCGCCGCAGACGGGACAGTCGGGATCGCGGCGGAGGGTGAGGGTGCGGAAGCGCATGCTCAGCGTGTCCACATGCAAGAGCTTGCCGAGAAGCGGCTGGCCGACGCCGGTGATAAGCTTGATGGCCTCCAGGGCCTGCATGGTGCCGATGAGACCGGGGAGCACGCCAAGCACGCCGCCTTCCGCACAGGATGGGACCATGCCCGGGGGCGGCGGCTGGGGGCACATGCAGCGGTAGCAGGGCGCGCCGAGGTGCGGGGCAAAAACGCCAACCTGACCATCGAAGCGCAGGATGCTGCCATACACGTTCGGTTTGCGCAGCCAGACGGCGACATCATTGCTGAGGTAGCGCGTGGGAAAATTGTCCGTGCCATCGATGATGACATCGTAGTCCGCGGCGATCTTCATGGCATTGGCTGCCGTGAAGAGCTCGGGATAAACCTGGATGTCCACGTGGGGATTGACGTCTGCGAGACGGTCACGGGCGGCTTCGAGTTTTTTACGGCCAAGGTCCTTTTGGCCGAAGAGGATCTGGCGCTGGAGATTGGTGATCTCAACGTTGTCCGGATCCACAAGGCCGAGTCCGCCGATGCCAGCCGCCGCCAAATACAGAGTGATGGGGGAGCCGAGCCCCCCTGCCCCGATGCACAGCACGCGCGCGGCCTTCAGCTTGCGCTGGCCTTCGATCCCGAATTCGGGGATGGCAAGGTGCCGCGCGTAGCGGGAAAGTTCGGCGGGGTTGAGGTCGGGCATGAGGGGCCTAACATGGCATGGAGAAACGCGGGCGCAATGATCCAGCGGTTGCGGCGAGGCATGGCGTGCTTACATTCTCTCCATGCCTGATTGGACTCCCCCAACCCAAGTCAATCTGGTCGATCTCGGTTTCATGGACTCGCGTTCGAAGCTGATCGACCTCGCCGCCTTTCTGGACCGTGTGCAGCGTGCCGGTCAGGATGGCGACTTCCGTGTGCAGGCCCTGAAAAACGCCCTTTCCCTGCTTTCCCAGAAGCAACCCCAGCGCGCGCGTGATGTGCTGCTGAGTTTCAGCGACCCGAGCACCGAACCCGTGGCAAAGGCGGCAATGCAAGGGGCGATCGGAGCGTATAAGAACTGAATCGCAAACTCCCCCAATGAACTACATCGAACCCCATGGCCACATGGTCAGCCGCACGACGGATGACTACGAGCGCATGGCCATCGCCGGCTGCCGGGCAATCTGTGAGCCGGCGTTTTGGGCGGGATTTGACCGGGCAAGCGCGGACGGTTTTTATGACTACTTCCGGCAGATCACGGAATATGAGCCGAAGCGGTCGGCGAAGTTTGGCATTCAACATTACTGCTGGCTGTGCATCAATCCGAAGGAAGCGGAGGACCTGGCATTGGCTGACGACGTGATTGCGCTGATCCCACAGTTTATCGACAAGCCAGGCGTGCTGGGCATCGGCGAGATCGGCCTGAACAAGAACAGCCGCAACGAGCTGAAAATCTTCGAGCAGCATGTGCAGGTGGCGCAGGATTATGATGCGCTGGTTCTGATCCACACTCCGCACCTTGAGGACAAGCTGAAGGGGACGCGGCTGATCGTGGATGCGCTGAAAAACTTCCCAAAAATCAAGCCGGAGCGCGTGATCATCGACCACGTGGAGGAGCACACCATCGACCACGTACTGGACCACGGCTTCTGGGCGGGCATCACGCTCTACCCTGAAAGCAAATGCACGCCGAACCGGGCCATCGACATGCTGGAGCAGCGCCATGCGGAACGCATCTGGATGAACAGCGCCTGCGACTGGGGCGTGAGCGACCCCCTCGCCGTGCCAAAGACCATGCAGGCCATGCGGCAGCGTGGCTGGAGCGCGGAAATGATTCAGCGCGTGGCGTGGGACAATCCGCGTGCGTTCATGGGGCAGTGTGAGAAGTTTAAGCTGTAATGACCTCCCCCAGCCTCGACACCATCGCCCTGATCGCCGGAAACGGCATTTACCCGGAAACCTTTGTGGCGGCGGCGCGCAAGGCTGGGGTGAAGAAGCTGGTGGCGGCGGCGTTTACAAATGAGACGAAGCCGGAGCTGGCAGGGATGGTGGATGCCATCGAGTGGTTCCGAGTAGGGCAGCTGGGGAAGATGATCTCCTTTTTCAAAAAACAGGGTGTGACCCAGACGGTGATGGTGGGGCAGATCGCGCCGAAGAATCTTTTCGACCTGCGGCCGGATTTTCGCACGCTGATCATGATGGCGAAGCTGAAGCAGCGGAACGCTGAGACGCTGTTTGGCGGCATCGCGAATGAACTGGCGAAGGATGGCATCACGCTCCTGCCAGCGACGACTTTTTTAGACGACCTCATGCCCAAGGCCGGACACGTGGTGGGGCCGCAGATCAAAAAGCGGCGGCAGGAAGACGCGGAATTTGGCTTCAAGATTGCCAAGGAGAGCAGCCGGCTGGACATCGGGCAGACGGTGGTGGTGAAGAATGGGACGGTGCTGGCGGTGGAGGCCTTTGAAGGGACGAATGAAGCGGTAAAGCGGGGTGGTGCCCTCGGGCGTGGAGGGGCGACCATGGTGAAGGTGTCCAAGCCGAACCAGGACATGCGCTTTGACGTGCCGGTGGTGGGACCGGAAACCATCCGCACGGCGTCCGGAGCTGGGGTGGATTTGATTGCCGTCGAGGCTGGCATGACGTTGCTCCTGGGAAAAGACGAGGTCTTTCGGCTGTGCCAGGAGGCCAAAGTGACGATCGTCGCGTTGGAGTGATATTCCTACGGATGAGTTCGGGCGAAGGAGGGCGAAATTTCTTTATGGCATTATTGCGCCTTTCGGCTCTAATGGCGGGGCACTGCTGACTACCAACACTTTCTCACCTTACTCCAATGCCTAAAATGAACACAGAACGCAACCAAGCCTTCACTTCGACCGAGCTTTTGGTCACGCTCGCGGTCATCGGGATTCTCAGCATCCTCGTCCTGCCTGCTTGCAGCAAAATGGCCGAGACCCAGGAACGGCAGATGAAAGGGGTGAACAACTGCAGGCAGATCATCCTCTCCATGAAGCAGTTCTCCAAAGACCACGACAGCCAGTATCCTGACTCCGTGCAGAATCCGATTACCGGGGGCATGGCCCAGAACGCCAATGACGCCTTCCGCATGCTGATCCAAGAGCAGATCGTGAATGATGAGCGCATCTTCGGCTGTCCTGCCGGATACAATCCTGACAACAACATCGGTCAGGCACCCAGCTACGCCAATGCCCTGATGCCTGGTGAAAACCACTGGTCCATGACCGCCGGCCAGAAAGACACCTCGGAGGGCAGCATGCCGCTCGTGTTTGAAAACCCCGCCACCGTTGGGTGGCCTCCGCAGTGGAATGCCGATGTCGCAGGCCAGATCCAGCCCGGTCGCACCTGGCCGGGCGGTAAGATCATCATCGGACGTAATGACGGCAGCGTGGCTGTCGAAACGCTGGCTGGCACGACCGGCAAAGTCGGCCCTAAAATCTTGCCCGGCGGCACGAACATGTTCGTTCAAGCCTCGAAGGGCCTTCCGGAACGCGTCCTGCCTGTGGTTTATAATGGCAGGTAAAACTGGCATTCAGCCTCCCAACTTCCAAGCCGCCGAATGCTCCTCATTCGGCGGCTTTTTTGTGCTCTGCTGCAAGCCTGCCAGGAGGGTCGGAACTGCCGCGGGTGCGCTTCCTTACGTCCGTCCCCCCACCCGGGATGGCGAAATTTTTGTATCGTATTTCGGTTCCCGTTTGGGTTTAATCGGGGCGGGTGGCGGGATATTCCGCCATTCACATAACATAATAAAACAAACGACAGGTAAACATACGCATACAATGAAAACGAAACGAAACCACGCCTTCACTCTGATCGAGTTGTTGGTGGTTATCACCATCATCGCGGTTCTCGCGGGATTGGCGGTACCCATCTACAACATCGTTCAGACGACGGGCAATCAGACCAAAGGCGCCAACAACGCCAGACAGATCATCATGGCGATGAAACTGTTCGCGAAGGAGCATAGCAGCCAGTATCCCGACACTGTGGCCAATCCACAGACCGGGGCTGTGGCCCGAAATGCCAATGAGGCTTTCCGCCTCATGTTCCAGGAGAAGATCGTGCAGGATGAGCGGATCTTTGGCTGCCCCGCCGGACTCAATCCGGACTTGAACATCGGTCAGGGTCCTGACTATGGCAGCGCCCTGATGCCCGGTGAGAACCACTGGGCCATGACGGGCGGACAGACGGACGCAGCGCCGGGCAACATGCCCCTGGTGTTCGAAAATCCTGCCACCCCTAGCTGGCCGCCGCTGTGGAATGCGGAGGTTGCGGGTCAGATCGCTCCCGGCCGCACCTGGCCGGGTGGCAAGATCATCATTGGTCGGAATGATGGCAGCGTCGCTGTCGAAGTTCTGAAGGGCTCCGGTCGGATGGTCAGCCCCAAAGCCATGGCCGGTGGTCTTGACCTGTACACGCAGGCCTCCCAAGGTGTCCCTCAGCGCGTTCTGCCTGTGGTTTACGCCAACGAGAGACCTTCTCCGCGCGACATCATTGATGCTCCACCTCTCGCCTTGAATGGTGCACCCGTGGCTCCTCCGGTTCCCGCTGTGCCTTCGGCCGACGGCAGCCTGCCACCTTCGACTTTGGGCCAGTAATCCTCCAGCCTGAAGACTCCTCCACGCCGCCGGATGCATTGCGTCCGGCGGCTTTTTTGTGTTTGGAGTCTTTGCGCCCACTTCTTAATGGGGGACAGCGTTTTTTCTCGCTTTCAGCGGCCATTTAAATTGAATTAAGCGCAAATCAGGCAATGCATAAGATCAGACACTGGCCTATTTAAAAAATATACAGATCCCCTTCATGAAAACGACACTTACCCGAGCCTTCACTCTCGTCGAGCTATTGATCGCCATCACGGTCATCGCGATTCTCGCGGCGGTGGCGGTGCCCGCCTACACCAGCATGAGCGAGACTCAGCAATTTCAGATGAAAGGGGTTGGCAACTGCAAGCAGATCATCATCGCGCTCAAGATTTTCTCCAAAGACTACGGCAGCCAGTATCCCGACACAGTGCAAAACCCGGTGACAGGCGTGGCCATAGCAACGAACGCCAATGATGCCTTCCGGTTTCTGATCCAGGAACAGATCGTGACCGATGAGCGCATCTTTGGCTGCCCAGCCGGTTTCAGTCCGGACAACAACATCGGGCAGGCTCCTGGCTACACTAATGCCCTGACACCCGGTGAAAACCATTGGGCTCTGACTGGCGGCCAGACGGACACCTCGGTGGGCAGCATGCCTCTCGTTTTTGAAAACCCCTCCACCACAGACTGGCCGCCGAAGTGGAATGCCGACGTGGCAGGCCAGATCCAGCCCGGCCGCACCTGGCCCGGTGGACAGATCATCATCGGGCGTAATGACGGCAGCGTCTCGGTCGAAAATCTGGCCGGAGACAAAGGCAAGGTTGGTCCGAGAATCGTCATCAATGGCAATGACATCTTCACCGAGTCCTCCAAGGGCCTGCCGGAACGCATCCTGCCCGTGCTTTACTCAAAATGAGCGCCTCCTCGGCTCTGAGCCGATGATCTAGCGATGCCACCGGATGTGCTCCGTCCGGTGGCATTTTTGTGATTGGATTCATAGGCGGGCAACCAGTTCAACGTGAGCATTTTGGATGACTTTGCCGTCCTGAGCCGGGCACTGTCATTTTTTTCTCGCATTTTTGACCGCATTTGGGTCTAATCATTGGACACCTGAATAAAATCGGGCGTCCGCATAACATCATAACCAACCCATAAAAAATACTCAGCCAATGAAACTAACGAAACGAAACCAAGCCTTCACTCTTATTGAGCTGTTGGTGGTGATCACGATCATCGCGATTCTCGCGAGCCTGGCCGTGCCTGCATTCAACATGGTGCAGACCAACGGAAACCAGATGAAAGGCGTCAGCAACTGCAAGCAGATCATCATGTCTCTCAAGCAGTTCTCCAAAGACTACAACAGCCAGTACCCTGACTCCGTGGCCAACCCACAGACGGGCAGCATGGCCCAGAGCGCCAACGATGCCTTCCGCTTCCTGATCCAGGAGCAGATCGTGAGTGATGAACGCATTTTCGGCTGCCCAGCCGGTTTCAACCCGGACGCCAACATCGGTCAGGCCCCCGCCTTTGGCAACGCACTGCAGCCAGGTGAAAACCACTGGGCCATGACGGGCAACCAGACGGACGCCACCGTGGGCAACATGCCCGTGGTGTTTGAAAACCCCGTCTCCCCAAACTGGCCTCCGCTGTGGAATGCAGATGTGGCCGGTCAGGTGGCCCCTGGCCGCACCTGGCCTGGTGGCAAGATCATCATTGGCCGCAATGACGGCAGTGCCGCAGTCGAAGCACTGGCTGGCAAGAAGGGCATGATCGGCCCGAAAGTCATGGCTGGTGGATTCAATCTCTTCACCCAGGCATCCCAGGGCCAGCCACAGCGCGTCCTGCCAGTGATTCTCGGTGGCAACTACACGAACGGAACCCAGATCGGCGGGCAAACAATGGGTGCCCAGCCTCCTGGAGGCCTTGGCGGTGCTCCTCTTGGTGCCCCTCCCGGAATGCCTGGCGGCGCGGTTCCTCCCGCTCCCCTTCCTGGCGCGCCTGCCGGTGCTCCTGGTGGCCTGCCACCTTCGGGCCTGTAAGACTCGTGGCCAAGCCTGAAAGACAATCCACACCGCCGGATGCGAACCATCCGGCGGTTTTTTTTACCCCCCGAATTTCCAAGGAATTGAGGCAAACTGCTCGATCCTTCCTTGGCTTCCCCGCTTACTGTGCTTATGATGAGTATGCAGGTTGTCCATAAGCGCTCTGCCGTTACCTCCCGACTTTCACATGCCGCCCCACGCCCCCTCCCGACATGCTTTGAACCGCCCGTTTCCAAGCGCCTGCTGGATCGTCATGGCGGCGCTGATGCTTACGAGTGTTGCGCGGGCCTTTGACACCGTGATCCTGGACCCAGGCCATGGTGCCCACGACCGCGGAGCGGCGATTGGATACGTCTATGAAAAGCATCTGGCACTGGACACCGCACGCCGGGTGGAGCAGCTGCTGCGCAAGGAAGGACTCAAGGTCATCATGTCGCGCAGCCGGGACGTTTTCATCCCCTTGCAGGACCGTTCCGCGCTGGGCAACAGCAGAAGCGACGCGATTTTCGTCAGCATCCATTACAATTACAACCGGGGCGGGAGCGGAGCCGGTGCTGAGACGTACTATCATTTTACCTCGGGCTACATGCTGGCGGCCTACATTCAGGCATATCTTGTGCAGCGCACAGGCATGACAAACCGCGGGGTCAAGAGCGCCAACTTTCATGTGATCCGTGCCACGACGAAGAACCCTGCAGTGCTGGTGGAGTGCGGCTTTGTGAGCAATTCGAGCGAGCGTGCGCGCATGCTGACCGGAGAATTTCGTGCAAAGATCGCCGAAGGAATCGCGCAGGGCATCGTGGCGTTTCGGAAGTCGAAGTGAGGCAGAAGGAGGGCGTGACCTACACTGGCGCTCGTTTGCTGTGTCAGGAAAGCCGCAGCAGCCAGGGGCGCACCTCATACCATAAGCCAGACCTGTGTTTAATCGATCCCGGTATCACCTTTTGAAGCTATCTTGCCATGGTATGCAGCCCCAGGTATAGAACCGGGAAGATGGTGGCGCGACGATCAGGCAGCAGTCAATGACTTGATTTGCGAATGATTAGGATGCCGAGGTAGCAGGCACAGGCGGGGGCGTTGCCTTGGCGGCCTTGGGGGTAAAACGTTCGTAGAGGCCGAGCCCTAATCCGAAGCCCAGAAGCAGCAACTGGCTGAGCCAGTAGAGGTAGATCTTGGGCCAGATGCCCTCAGTGAAGCCATAGGCATGCAGGCCAACACCGAGCTGGTTTACGCCGAACCACGAAAAGATGACGATGCAGCCGAGGATGAGATTGCAGCAGTGCAAACCGATCTCGCGGATGTAGCCGCCGAGACGCGCATGGAGAATCACAAGGCACATGAGCACGATCATCAGCGCGCCATTTTCTTTGGGATCCCAGCCCCAGAAGCGGCCCCAGCTGTAGTTGGCCCAGATGCCACCGAGCACAGTACCCACAAGGGCGAGGAAGAGACCTGCTGCAATGAACCCATAAGCCACCCGGGACAGCAAGCGCGCATCTTCGGAACCCGTCTTGAACACACAAAACATGCGCTGGATGAAGTAGATCATTGAGATCAGAGCAGCGACCATGCAGGCGGCGTAGCCGAGATTGATCATGGGAACATGGGTCGAGAGCCAGAAGTTTGTGATCAGCACGGCCTGCAGCTGCTGCAGCGTGTCTGTTGCTTCTGAGGCTTCGAACTGGATGGACAGAAGCATGCATGCGGTGCCTCCGATGGCTGTCACCAGCAGACCAAGTCCACGCTTGGTGATCCACTCTGCGATCAAGCCGAGCAGTGCACAGGATGACCCGATGAAGAGAATCGTCTCATACAGGGTGGTGATCGGCGGACGCTGCATGATGATGCAGCGAATCACGACACCAGTCACAGCGAGCCCCGTGGCGCTCGCGAGCAGCAGCCATGCGGCAAACCGCGCTGTTTTTTCAAAGCGGGTTCCAGGAGACACCCAGGTCAGCGCCACAAACACAAAGCCGGCGAGGAAAATCCACTGGGCGTAGAAAAAGTAGTCGGCACGCATCGCGTGGCGTTCCAATGTCACATACTGCCCTTCCCCGCGCAGTTTGGCAGCGTCCTGGATTTTGGTAAGGAGGGTCTTGGAGGCAGCTTTGAATTTGGCGGCGTCTGGCAGCGAGAGGTAAACGTCTTCGTAGAGCGCGAGCCAGGCGAGCTTATCTGCAGAGGTGTCTTTGCCCGTGTTGATGGCGTCCAAAATGATGGCACCGGGTCCAGCCCAGACGTTATTTGCCCCAGGGGCAGGTGGGAAGATACGCAGCTGCTGCTCGGGAGTGCCGGTCATCATGGCTCCGAGAGCGGCCCGGAACAGGTCTCTGAACCATGGGATCTGCATCGGGGCGCCGCCGCTGTGCAGATTGGCGATGAGCGGGTTCAGGCTCTTGGAAAGACGCACGGGCATCTGCACGCCTTCCGGCAGTTTCTCCGGCTTTTCTCCCAGGGGAGAGCGAATGAAATCGAAATGACCGGTGATCATCTCGTAGTCGAGGAAGTTGGCGGCGAGCTGCACGATCATGCGCTGCTCGGGCGTCTGTTTTTTGGCTGGAATGAGAACGTAAGACTTCCTTTTTTCCATCAACTCCTGACGCGCGGGCTCGATCTCGGCAAAGGTGTACTGGTCACGCTTGGCCTTGGCCTTCAGACCCAGCTCCGTGATGGCGGAGGAGTTGTCGACTTTGAAAAGAGGAACGATCTGGCCGATGTCGGGACGGAACCAGCTCATGAGCAGCCATTCGACGGCGTTGAGCTTCACCGGCTTGCCGCCTTCCTTGGTGATGGCTTTCTGCGTGGCGGGATCGATCAGGGGATTGCCATCCATTTCCCCGGAGTCGGTGAGCCAGATGCTGCGGCGTGCACGCAAACGGAGGAGGCGGTAGCTGGCCACATTTTCAAGCGGCTTGATGCGGCCGGATTCCTGCACCGGGAGTGAAGCGAAGGTTTCGACGACTTCCTTGTCGCGGAAGAGATCGAGCGAGGGCAGTTCGACTGCCGCAGCGGCAGCGAAGCCGCTGAGCGAGAAGAGCCCAAGAAGGACGAGACGGAGAGTTTTCATGCAGTGAGATACGATGGCACGAGGGAGGTTAGAGCAGCTTCCACATGGCGAGCGCGAAGGCGGCATTGAAAGCAAGGATGAGGCTGAAGGCGAAGATCCAGGGGTTTACCTTGAGGAAGCGGGCGAGCATCATGAGGAAGTGCAGGAGGAGGCCTTCCGCGACGATGATGCAGGAAATGAGGGGCCAGTGATCAGCGGGATTTTCCACGATCATGAACCCGGAGCTCTTCACACCGGTGCCTTCTTTTTCGCCCGAACTGAAGGTGCTCTGGAAGACGGCGTAACCTTCACTGCGCACAGGCTCGTTCATGGTGACGAGCCGCTTCTCCTCATTACCACCGCTGATTTTGGTGACGTTGCTGCTGAAGCGGCGGGCGCGCTCGGTGCCGGGGTGCTTTTCCTCCTCGGTGTGGTCAAGGCGAATGGCAAAGGGCAGCTTGTAGGTGCGGTGCACGAGGGAGACGAGGAACTTTTCCTTGCCGGCGGTGACCGTCCAAGGAGCGGCGGCGAACTCCCAGAGGATGCCGTTCTGCACCTCGTCGCCGCCTTTGATTTTTGCGATGGCGTAGCAGGCGCTGGAAAGCTGCTCATCAGGCTTGGCGGCGCCGGATTCGTCGAGGATGCTCATCTCCTGAATGAAGTAGCCGTCCACGGAATCGCTGCGGCTGTTGCCGGCATCGCGGCGGGGCTCGGCACTCTTTTTCCAGCCGGTGATCATGAGATCAAACGGGAGGCTCTCGTGGGTGAAGGTACGCCCCTGCCCTGAGGCAAGATCATGGAACATGGATTCGTCGATGACGAGAACGCTGCGCTTGGCGGCGGGGTCAGCCTGCACTTTTTCGATCTCGATGACGCGGTCGTGGAAGCTGAGAAATTCGTCCCCAGTTTCACCTTCGCGAAGGTTGAGATTTCCTTCCTTGGCAAAGTGATGGGTGACCGCGCCGGCGGCGATCATGAAAAGGATGGCGAAGTGGGAAATGATGACGCCAATGGTCTTCGGCGCCTTGCGAATGCGGAGGATGCCGCCAAACAGGAGGTTCACGAAAAGGACCGCCATGAGCGTGTAGCCACCGGGCACCAGATGGAAGAGCGGAAGGCTGACATTGCCAATGTTCCAATAGCCGTCCAAGGCCAGCGCACGCCAGCAGGCGCCGATGTCGATGCGGTCAATGAACGCCGACTCAAAGTAGCGGGCCTGGCTTGCGACGAGGCCGTGCTCCGCCTGCTCCAGAGTGCCGAGCAGCGTGAGCAGCAGCAGCATGATGAGCACCGCGGTGGCGAGGCCGAAGCTGGAGAGGAAAGCGAAGATTTTCGCGGGGAGAGATTTGGATGAAGAAGACACGGAATAAAAAATGGAAAAGCCTCAGTCTTGAGCGGCAGGCTGGGAGGGCTGCGCGTCGCTCTTTTTGGACAAACAATACGCCTTTTCGGCCAGACGGGCTGCACGGAGGCAGCCCAGGTAGAAGGCCACGATGCCAATCACGAACAGGATCCCCATGGGCACCTGCCATGCGGGATTCCCCTGCATGCCGGGAATGTGCTGGTAAAACATGCCGACCAGCATGCAAACACCGCCAATGAGAATTCGTGTGCTGGGACGCATGACAGGGATCCGGCAGTTACTGCTGGTTCAACGCAGGATTGGGCTTGATGGACTGGCAGAAGGCATCAAAGGCGGCGGCGTTTTGTTCGACGAGGGCCTTGGGACCAGTGAGCTTGACGAAGATGGTGGCCTGGTCGGCTGAATGAATGAGGCCGAGCATGCTGTAGCCGCTCTTCGCCTCGGTGGCGCCGAAGCCTTTGAAGTCGCCATCAAAAGCGACAAAGGCCGCATCCCGGTTAAAGAACGGCTTTTTCGGCAGATTGGCGATCTCTTCCGCCGTGTAGGGTTTCTGACCCATTTGCGTGCGCCAGCGGTTGACGTTGGCCTCCAGGCCGCCTGCGGGGCCGGGCATGAGAGAGATGTAGCATTCGCCCTCCTGATTGGGGCCAAATCTCAAGTCGAGAACGCGCATGCCCATGGGATCTGGCGTGGTGGATTCCGTCCATCCTGCGGGAAGAGTCCAGGTGAGCAGTTCGCGGAAACTCGGCCGCCGGGGCTGCTCCTCTTCTTTCGCGTCATCATAAAAACGGGTGGAACTGGGGATGTCCACATGCGGCTTGGGCGCGTGGCTGGAAATCTCACGCGTCTCGGTGATGGCTTCACGCTCCTGCGGCGAGCGATTGCAGGAAGTGATGAGAAGACTGCACGCGAGGAGCGCGCAGGATGGCTGGAGGAATTTCATCGAGGGGGAAACGTGTGAGAGGGCGGGATGATTAGCAGCATCCTCGCGGAATACCACGAAGATGCTCCCTCCCACCGCAGATAGGTGCCGGCAGCGAAACCTGAAGAGCCTAGGAGCTCTTGTGGTCGGTGTGGCAGGCTTTGCAGTTCACGGCAGCCTTGTAGGCGGCGGCACCGGCCGGATCTTTCGCCTGCACTTTTTTCACCGCGCCGATGAGGGCCTGGCACTTGGCCACCCAGGCGGCTTTGTCTCCCTTTGGCGGAGTGGCGGCGCACATGTCCTGATAGCCTTTGAGCAGCGCGGCCAGGTCGGCATCGGAGGCGGTGGTGCCGACTTTTTTGCAGAGGGCGTCATCGCCTTTGTGATACTGTTTCATGACGTTTTTGATGACGTCACTGCCGGCGGGAGCGGGGGTGGCGGGCTTGGCCTCGTCCTTCTTGGCTGGAGCCGGTGCGGGCGGGGGCGCAGGAGGAGGAGCGGTGAGCTTGGCAATTTCATCAGCGGTGAGGCCGACGTTCACTTTGAGGCCGGGGACCTGTCCTTCCAGGGCCTTGGCTCCGGCCTGCGTGACGCCGGTTTCCCAGACAAAGAGTTTCTTCAAATCCTTGGCCGAAGCGAGCTTGGCGATGCCGCCGTCCGTGGTCTTGGTGCCGTAGATGTTGAGGTACTCGAGGTTCTGGAGGGCGCCGAGCTTGGCGAGGCCGGCGTCGGTGATCTTGGTATTTTCGAGATGGAGGCGCTCGAGGTTGGCCATCTTGGCCAGGGTGTCAGCGGCGGCATCGGTGATCTGGCTGCGAGAGAGATCGACCCAGAGAATCTGGCCGGCGATGGGAGCGAGGAGTGCGAGTTCCTTGTCGCCAAATTTGTCTGCGGCATTGATGACGCCGAGGCGAAGCTGCTCGGTGTCTTGAGCGAGGGGCATGAGAGAGGCATTGAGGGCCTGCATCTTGGCGGAGATTTCAGCGACCTGCTTTTTCTCGGCTTCGGTCAGGGGCTTGGCCTTTGGCTTGGCGGGCTTGGCAGCGACTTCTGCTTTGGGCAGACCTTTGGCGAGGAGCACTGCAAGAGCGCCTTCGACTTCGGCCGGAGCTTTGACGGAGGCGACGGTGGCGGTCTCGGAGGCACCGTTTTCGATCCACCAGGTGAGCACGGCGACCTCTTCCTTGGTGAGCTGAGGCTCATCGCTCGGAGGCATGTGATCGTCGTCGTCCTTGGGGAGATTGGCGCGGACGAGGAGGAGGCTTTCCTTGGTGTTTTTGGGAATGACTGTCGTGGCACCGTCACCGCCGCCTTTCAGCATGGAGGCGTAGTCGTGAAGCTGGAGCTTGCCCTTCTTCTTTTCCACGCCGTGGCAGGAAGTGCACTTGGCGCTCATGATCTGGGCGACGACGTCTTTATAAATGACGGCCTTGGCGGCAATGGCGGGGTCCAGCTTGCCAGCGGCCGCAGGCGCCGCAGGGGCGGGCGCGGGAGCAGGGGCCGCTGCTGGTTTGGCGGGGGCGGCGGGTGCTGGAGTGTTCGCTGGAGCCGGCGCGGGCGGTGCGGCTGCGACGACGGCGGTCGGCTTGGCATCATCTTCGGTCGTCCAGCCGGTGTTGATGTGGGCCTTGGGCAGTTTGGCTTTCAAAGCAGCCACGCCTGCCTTGGTGACGCCGCTCTGCCAGAGATAGATAGCCTTGAGCTTGCTGAGGCCGGCGAGCTTGGCGAGACCGGCGTCGGTGACCTTGGTATTGTAGAGGTTGATGTATTCGAGCTCGGTGAGTCCCTTGAGCTGATCGAGTCCGGCATCGCCGATGGTGGTGCCTTCCAGGTGGAGTTCCTTGAGGGTCTTCATGCCTGCGACGGCCTTGAGGCCGGCATCCGTCACCTTGCTGCGGGCGATGTCGAGCGAGGCAATCTTGTCGGCAATGGGAGCCAGCGGCTCCAAACCAGCATCTCCGAATTCCTTGGCGACATTCAGAGCGGTGAAGCGGAAGGTCTTGGCGTCGGCTGCGACGGGCATCAAAGAAGCGCCGGTGGCGTTTACTTTCTGCACGGCTGCGGCCACGGCCGGGTCGGCGGCGGCTTTGTCATCGGCGGCATGCGCGGTGAGGCCAAGTGCCAGGGCAAAGAAGAGGGAGGTTGGTTTCATGAAGGGGACAGTTTTTCGGCAGGAAATGAACAAGGCAACAAAAGGGGCTAATTGGACGAGCCTTTCAGAATTCCATCAACCGTGGCCTGAAGTTCGGCGGGGAATTTGGCGTCTTTGACCGTCTGCGTGCCGCTGGCGCCTTCCTTGACCCACCACTTGAGCAGGTCTGTCTCTTCCTTGGTCAGCTGCTCCTTGCCATCCGGCGGCATGTGCTCGTCATCGCTGTCAGGCAGCATGATGCGGGCGATGCTGAGGCTTTCTTCAAGATTGCCGGCGACGAAGTTTTTGCCGTTCTCGCCGCCCTTCATGGCCATTTCATAGGTGTCCATGCGCAGGTCGCCCTTCGACTTCTCCTCGCTGTGGCACTTGTTGCACTTGGCGGTGAGGACCGGCAGGATGACATGCTGGAAGACCAGCTTTTCATCGCTGGCGGGAGCAGGCGGAGGTGTGGGTGGCGTGGGCGGAGGTGTGGGCGAACCTTTATCGGCCATCTCGGGTTTGACCTCCGGTTTAACCTCCGGTGCCACCACGACCGTGGGAGCGGCTTTCTTTTCCTCCTTGGGTTTCTCCACAAAGGTCAGCATCCACTTCTCCATGCCGACCATCGGTGCTTTAATCCACTCCGGCGCATGCTTCGTGAGGAAGGTGTTGCCATGGCTCATGTTGCCACCGAAGTGGGCACCGAGGCCCATGATGCCAAAGCTGATGAAATAGACCGCACGGTAGGCATTGAGGAGTTCCATGCTGCCACGGCCCATGGCGGTGAGGCGGATGACGAGTGCGGCAAGGACCCCAAAAGTGCCGATCAAGCCCATGGTCTGGTGGAGGCTGAAATTGCCCCCGACGTAACCGCCCTCACGCGAGAGCATGATGCCGGCAAAAACGGCGAGGATGGCACCGGCGGAGCCGAGCACGAGCATGAGCAGGGAGGCATCTCCATACTTCTCCTCCCCGCGGCGGGTGGAGCAGATAAGCTCAAAAAAGCAGAGCAGGCTCAAAATGCCCACCGGGAGATGCAAGAAGATGGGGTGGAAGCGGCCGATGAACAGCACGAAGCTAGAGGCATCGGATTTGGGATCCTCATAGAGCGGCGGAAAAATCAGCAGGCCCACCACAAACACGGCGATCAGGAGGATCGAGGTGATCCAGGCGGCGGTATAGGGTTTCGGTTCGTCGGTTTCAGGCGAATGCGAAGACATGGAGGGGGAGTTCGGGGTTGGGGGAGAAAGAGATGATATGGCGCTTCTAGTAACGGCAGCCCAGCGAAATATTCATCAGGAACCTGATGGTCGATACTGCAAACATTCACTCCGACTTTTGTCCGATCCTGATCGTATTTTGTGCACCACTCCCCTGCCCCACCCATGCCACACACTGTTTTACACTGGTTCCGCCGCGATCTGAGACTGACTGACAACACGGCTCTGCACCACGCCACCAAGGCAGCCGAGCAGGTGATCCCGGTTTATATTTTGAGCGACTGGAAGGAGCACCACGGATGGACGGGGCCGAACCGGCAGCAGTTTCTCTGCGGCAATCTGGAGTCGCTGGCGAAGAACCTTGATGCCCTGGGCAGCCGCCTCATCGTTCGCTGCGGCAGCGCGGAGGAGGAACTGGGAAAGCTGGCACGGGAAACCGGTGCGGAAGCGATCTACTTCAACCGCGACTACGATCCCTATGGCCGTGCCATGGAGGCGAAGGTGCAGAAGGTTTGTGAGAAACTTGGCATCGAGTGCCACTCGCATCAGGATCGCGTGCTGCATGAACCTGACGCGGTGCTGACAGGCAGCGGGCAGCCCTACCGGGTTTACACTCCCTACTCCAAGAACTGGCTGAACCTGCCGAAGACGGAGCCGCTGGGACGCACCGCCAAGCTGGGACCGGCGGCGGCGGAGAAAATCAAGAGCCATGCCCTGCCGACGCTGGCGCACTGGAAGCTGCCCGCCTGCACGGCTGACATCCCGACGCCGGGTGAACGCGCCGCGCGCGAGCGGCTGAAGCATTTCATCGGCTCGGGTATTCTTCATGAGTACGGCCAGAAGCGGAACATCCCCGCCGGACAGAGCACCTCCCAACTCAGCCAGGACCTGCGCTTTGGCCTGCTGAGCATTCGAGAGATCTATCAGCGCTGCCTAGAGTCGGTCGACCAGCGCCCCGAGCACGTGAGCAAGGCGGCAGCCCAAAGCTCCATCGACACCTACATCAAGGAACTCGCCTGGCGTGAATTCTACCTCGCCATCCTGTGGCATTACCCGCATGTGTTTGAGCAGGAGTTCAACCCAGACTGGGTGGGCCTGCCCTGGCCCGGCACGGAGGCCGATTTCGAGCGCTGGGCGACCGGGACCACGGGCTTTCCCATCGTGGATGCCGGCATGCGCCAGCTTTTGCAAACCGGCGTCATGCACAACCGCCTGCGCATGATCACCGCCATGTTTCTTACCAAGGACCTGCACTGCGACTGGCGTTTGGGAGAGGCGTTTTTCATGCAGCATCTGGTGGATGGTGAAAACGCCAGCAACAACGGCGGCTGGCAGTGGAGCGCCGGCACCGGAGCAGATGCCGCGCCGTATTTCCGCATTCAAAATCCCTGGCTGCAAAGCGTGCGCTTTGATCCCGAGGGAGAGTACATCAAGAAGTGGGTGCCGGAACTCAAGGACGTACCTGCGGCGGATCTGCATGAAGTGCCGAAGGGCGGGAAAAGCCTGGCGAGGGGATACCCTCTGCCGATGGTGGATCATCATGCGGAGCGGGACAAGTGCCTGGCGATTTTTGCGAAGCACAAGGGGGAGCGGAGGTGAGGACAGTCCCTTCCCGCTGAAGCAGTTCATTCACTCATAACGAGAAATCACCGAGCGGGATGCTGGGAGCCGCAAATGAGGCGAATACCACATCATGGCAGGCGCGGCAGCGCGCCGGGGACGTGCTGGAAATCAAAGCCCTTTACGGATTCCGCAGCCAGTGTGGCGATGCGGTGGTGCAGGTGATAGGCTGCGTCGGGGATTACCGGTGCGCCGGGCTGGTAGCGGTTGCAGAGGAAGATGACGAAGGTGCCGGAGAAGGGATCGATCCAGAGCATCTGTCCGGTCCAGCCGGCATGGCCGTAGCTGCCCACGGGAAAGAGCGCGCCACGGTGCAGGCCGTAGGGGTGCGGCGGTGTGCGGTAGGGGGTGTCGATGTCCCAGCCGAGCGCGCGCCGCACGGGGAGATTCCCCGCGCCGGGGGCGCGCAGTTCAGGCGGGCTCTGCACGCGGGTCATGAGGCTCACGGTGTCTGCACGCAGCACGCGCGCGCCGTCCAGTTCGCCGGAGTTGAGCATCATGCGGGCAAAGCGTGCGAGGTCCGCCGTGGTGGTGAAGAGAGACGCATGCCCGGCCACGCCGCCCATGCTGCGCGCCATGAAGTCATCCACCTGCCCGCGCTGCGGGGCGCTGCTGGGGGCCACGCGCGGGAGCTTGTCCGCCGCTGGGCGAAAGCCAGTGTCCTTCATTCCCAACGGGCGGAAGATCTCGGCGGTGCAGTATTCATCAAAGGCACGGCCGGTGGCTTTTTCGATCGCCGCTGCCAGCAGCAGGGTACCGACGCTGCTGTAGGCGTAGGCAGTGCCGGGCTCAAAGACGGGCTTTTCCTTGCAGGCATGCGCCACGGCGTCGTCGCGGCTGGAGATCGGCTGCGTCTTGGGATCGAGGTTGGTCTTCAAGCCGGAGGTGTGCAGCAGCAGATGGCGCAGGGTGATCTTCTCGCGCCCTTCTCCGGTGAATTCGGGCATGTACTTGGAGAGCGGATCGTCGAGCTGCAGCAGGCCGCGCTCGATGCACTGCATGGCCGCCGTGGCTGTGGCGACCACCTTGGTGATCGAGGCGACATCAAAGATCGTGTCCTCCGTCATCAGCTCCGTGGCGGGTGCGGGCGCACGACTGCCGTAGGTCTTGTGATAATTTGCGCCGTTTCGCTCCACCCACAGCGCCGCGCCCACGATCTGCTTTTCGCCGATGGCGTGGTCGATGGTGCTGTCCAGCTCCGCCAGCTTTTCGGCGCGGAAGGTTTCAGCGGTCGAGGGGGCGGCTGCTTTTGAATCCGCCGCTGCAGGCTTGCTCTTCGCCTGCAGTTCCGCTTTGCGCCTGGGCCAGTCCGCATTGGGCAGCGCCTCCCACATGCGCAGGTGGCGAAAGCTCGCCTCGGTGCCGGCCACGAGCATGAAGCTGTGCTTGGCAACGCCGATGAGCGGGTCTTCAAGGGTGACGCTCCGGCCATCGAGCGTGCCCACCGCCTCGCCGCCTTTGATTTCCAGCACCAGCGTGTGCCACTCTCCCAGCTTCACCGTCTGGGCCGCTTTCGTCGCCGGGCCTTGCAGGCGCTGCTTGGTGGTGGGATTGATCTTTGAGTCGTCATACGGACTGCCAGAAAGGCCGCCGCCGCCCACGGTCAGCACGCACACGTAGTCCTTCGCATCGGTGGCCTTGATCTGGAGGTAGCGGTACTTGCGCCCCTCGTCGGGCACGTCGTTCAGGCGCACCTCGCACTGAATGATAGCGTCCTGGTATTGAATGCCATAAGATGCCGTGGCCGGGTGGTGCGCCTCGGGGTGCTCCATCCCCCTGAAGGCCCCGTCTGCCAGCTCCCAGCGCCCGGACTTCACCACTCCGGGGCCGCTGTTGTACTTCCAGCCGCTGAACCCACTGGCGAAACCCACCGGCTTGCCCGTGTAGGGAGCGAGCGACCCGCCGAAGTCCTCGCTGACGAGCAGCCTGCCGCGCGTCGTCATGAGCGTCTCTGGCAGCGCATCCTCCGCACACACCGCGGCGCTGATGCAAAAGACAAGAAGGGCGGCAAGGCGGCGCGGTGCGGGATGTGCAGGCATGGTGGGTGCGAAGGCGAATGTGAGAGCACTACCGCTCCGCCAGGGCCATTCTATCGGGTGCCGCATCCGTGCTGATTCATCGGGCTACTCTTTTGGCAGCGCGTAAAACGCGCATTCGGCGAAGAAGAACTCGGCGCGGTAGATCTTGGAGTAGTCGTAGTGGCGGATCGCGCGCTCGATGGCGTCGCGGCCGGTTCCGTCGCCCGTCATCGCGGCGATGGCGGCAGCGGCCAGGGGATTGCGCATGAACCGCGTCTCGTAGTATTTGCGCGGGCCGCGCTTGGTCTTGTCCGCGACCTGGGCCTGCGTCTCCGCTTCGGCCTGCGTCTTCTGCGGCTGCCAGGGCACATAGACCTCGCGCCAGTGGGTATCGCCAAAGAGCTTGGTGTCTGCGTTGTCAAACTCCTGATGCCTGCCGATGGCACCGAGCGCGGTGCGCGCATTGAGGGCTAGACCGGCGCGGTAGTGCTGCAGGAGAGCGTCATCCTTCTCCATGGCGATGAGTTGCTGCAGTGATCCCTGGGAGCCGACGTAAATCCACAGGGCGTGATCTTCCAGGCTTTTGATCAGCTCGCGGTCGGGGCCGAAGCCGGCGGCACAAATCTCCGCGCGTGTGTTCTCACTGCCTTTGGGATGCTCGGCGGCCGACATCTGATAGCGTTCCAACCAGATTTTGTCCTGCGTGACCTCATGCATGGCGCGCAGCATGAAGAGGTAGCGCACCGCATCGCGGAAGAGGTGGCCTTGAAATCCGCCGCGGAACTGCCCTTTGAAATCGCCGTCACAGGGGCCGCGCCAGCCGGTGCCCTGCAGCACGTCCGCCACTTCCTTCATTTTGGCCACGATCTGCTGCCGCTCTGCCTGCGTGGGTAGGCCGCTCATGAGATAGGCGTGCAAACCATAAAACCAGGGGTGGGTCTGATCGTCCGAGCCGAGCGGGTAGTGGCACAGGCCATCGGTGCCCAGGCCGCGCACGATCATGCCCGGCACCTCCGAGACGGAGGCGCACTTCATCAGCCCCTCGGCCAGGCGGCGCGCGCTGGTCTTGTCCGCCTCGCTGCCACTGCGCCGCGCCCGCTCACAGGCGGCGGGCATGTAGAGCCCGGAGAACATCGGCCCGTTTTCAATCGGGCTCCACCAACCGATCGCATTGGGCCGCCCCAGCTTGCAGTCCTCCGGTGTCGGCAGCTCGCCCACGTAGTCGAGGATGACACCATGGCGGTCCACCAGCGTGCTCCAGAGAGTCGCATGCGCCTGCTCCACGGCTTCGCCCGTTGTCTTCCAGAAATCAGGGAACTCCGTCTTCGCAGCATCCTGCCCACGCAGGAAGGGTCCGGCCATCGCGAGAACTGACAGCATCAGGGGCAAAGTTTTTTTCGATGTTTTCATGGGATAGCTAAGGAAAGAGAGGCGTCACCGGACCATGCGCACCGCAGGACGCGAAGGTGGCTGGGGTGATGAAACCATCGCTGCCTGGAAGTCGTCCCCTGCCCTTACGTGTGCCGCAGCGCCTCCACCGGATTCATCTGGGCGGCGCGTCTTGCGGGGTAGATGCCGAAGGCGATGCCGGTGAGGACGGAGATGGAGAAGGCGAGGATGGGGGACCAGGCTTTGATGACGGTGGTCACGCCGGCGAATTTGGTGACGGCGAGCGGGATGCTCAGCCCCAGCACGACGCCAAGGATGCCGCCGACGCCGGCGAGCAGGACGGTCTCGATGAGGAACTGCACGACGATGTCGTTCTGGCGTGCGCCGAGGGCGCGGCGGATGCCGATCTCGCGGGTGCGCTCGGTGACGCTGGCGAGCATGATGTTCATGATGCCGATGCCGCCGACCAGAAGTGAAATGGCGGCGATGCTGCCGAGCACGATGCTGAAGATCTGCTTGGTGCGCTCGGCCTGCTTGAGCAACTCCACGGGGACGATGATGCGCCAGTCTTCCTTTTTGTGGTTGCTGGTCATGAGATGGCGGACGGCTCCGGCGCGGCTTTCCACCATGTTCACGTCGTCCACGCGGATGACGGCTTCATGGAACTGCACTTTTTCGGCCTCGAAACTGCCGGTGCGGAAGCGGTAGAAGACTTCGCCGTACTCATCCATGAGGGTGGTGAACGGAATCATGATCTGCGCCTGGGCCTGGGCGGAGTGATCGCCGCCGGAGGTGTCGGCGCCGACCGGGGCGCCCTCGTCCTGGATGATGCCGATGACCTTGTAGTAAAAGCCTTTCACACGCACGGATTTGCCGACGGGCGTGGAGAGCTGAAACAGCCGGGCGGCGACCGTCTCATTGATGACGCAGACGGCGACGTTGTCCTTCATTTCCATCTCGGTGAAGAAGCGGCCCTGGATGATGCGGCGGTTGCGCATCTGCGGGTAGATGGGCAGCACGCCCATGACGTGGCCGTCCACGCTGCGGTCGAGGTTCCAGATGTTTTCGGAGATGTAGCGGCTGGGGACGACGACGCGGATGCCGGGCACGGTTTGACGGATCTGGTCGATGTCGCGCAGGGTGATGCCGTACTCGCTGATCATGCTGCGGGACTCGCCGCTGGAGCCCTGGCCGTCCGGGGGCTTGACGCTGTGGAGGATGATGTTCTGGCTGCCGAGCTTGCGGATCTGCTCCTGGGCCTCATAGCTGGCGCCTTCACCAATGGCGAGCATGGCGACCACGGAGGCGACGCCAAAGACCACGCCGAGGGCAGTCAGAAAGGAGCGCAGCTTGTGCAGCCAGATGGTCTTGATGCCCAGCGAAAGGGTGCGCCACAGGTGCTGGGGCGAGGCGATGAGTCGGAGTACGGGATGCGCGGCGAGAAAAGACATTCAGGGGGGATGGAGTCATACGGACGCCATCGCATGAAATTGCCACGATCTGACCGCTGCTGAAAATCACTCTCCGCCCTGGGCCTTGGCACCGACGACCATCTCCTTCACGGGAGCAACGGCAGGTGTAGGGGCGGGCTTCACCTGGACGACAAAGGGGGGAGATTCACCACCGATGGTGCCGCCTTGATCGAGAAAGCGGTTCATGTCTGCCATGGCGACAGAGAGGCGTGGATCTCCGGCCTGCAGGTAGGCACTGACGCGCAGGGCGAGGGCGCGCCCCTGCCAGGGGTAGGGCAGGCCGAGGCTCTCCACGGCGGCAAGCTGCTGGGGCACTTTGAGGTGCATGGCCATCTCACAACGCATGCCGAGGAGAACATTGCGCGCGACGTGGACGGGGTAGTCGCGGCCGAGCTTTTCAAAGATCGAGAGGAAATGCGGATCCTTCACGGTTTCTTTGGAGGCGGCGAGTTCGGTGAGAGCGTTTGTGGCTTCACTGACGAGGGAGACATTGCACCACGGTGACTTCATGAGGCTGTCCAGACCGTGCTCGATGTGAACCAGCACCGCGGCGGGCTGCTTCTGCGCATGGCAGGCGATGGCGCGGAGGAAATGCGCGTCTGCCGGGAAATGAGGGGCGATGGCATCGATGGCGGCCAGGGCATCCGGTGCGCCGGTGCGGGCTTTGGCAAATGCCTGCAGCACACGGTCTGCCATCACGGGACTGGCGGGCATGGGGGCGGCCAGATAGGCAGCGTAGTCCTGCTTCCAGTATTGCTTCAAAGTGGCCACTCGGGCGCGCACTTCGGCCGGAGCGTCCGCGGGCAGCACATCATTTGAGGCGGAGTCCCACAGGCGGCAGGGCATGTGGAGACGCTCGGCGAGGTAAAGCGGGGTATCGATGGCGGCATCGACCTTGGGCAGGTAGCAGCTGGCGCGGGTGGCGGCGCGGGCGAGATCGAAGGAGCAGTTGATGCGCTTGGCCACGCTGCGGGCAAAGCTGAACTCGAGGCGGTTCATGTCGTCGGTGTTCACCGTTTTGCAGGAGGCGGCAAGGGCGGAGCAGTAGTCGCTGTTGGCGAGGCAGCCGGTCAGGAAGCCTTCGGCGCTGTCGGTTTTCCAGAAGCGGCGCAGTGCCTCGGCCATGGGGTCGAGTTTGACGCGCTGGCGCAGGGACGCGAGCTGCCAGGGCGTGTCGTTGTTGGAGCAGACCAGCAGCATGTCCACGCTCTGGGTGCCCCAGATTTCCACCTTGGGGAAAACTTGGCGCAGGGTGGCGACGACGGTGGTGATGGTCCCGGGCTCGACTTCGTAACCCTGCAGCCACTGGCAGAAGATGCCGTCCTTGGTCAGGCGCTGGCTGGCATTGCGGTAGAATTCGCGGGTGTAGAGATTGGCCACGCCGGCGCGGCAGGGATTGGAAGGTTCGGAGACGATGAGGTCGTAGTCCTCGCCTTTGGTGAGGAGGAATTCACGGGCGTCTCCGGTGATGTTGTTGACGCGCGGATGCTTCATCGCGTTGCGGCTTACGGGTTCAAAGAACTGCGCGACCTTGCGAATTTCCTCTTCGAGCTCGAGCACATCCACGCGCTGCATGCCGGGGACGTCCGCCAGCCAGCCGGCGGTGGTGCCGGTGCCGAGGCCGACGACGCAGGCCTTTTGCGGATTGGGGTGAAGGATGGCACCCGTGATGCCGAGCATGACCTGCGTGGCGCCATCGCTGACGGCGGAGCCATCGCTCTTGCCATTGGTCAAAAAGGCGTACTGCATGCCGCCGACGACGGCGACGCTGGTCTCGCGGCCATCGTAGGCCTGCACGAGGGAGCGCTGGGCATTGCGCTGCCAGGTTTCCAGGCCGATGGCGGTGCGGTACTCCTGGGAGACGCGGCCATAACCGATGGGAGTGTGCATCCAGACGGCGGTGGGGCCGGTGGTGCCGAAGGCGAAGAAGCCGCAGACGAGGAGCGCGGCGAGGGCCATGCGGCCATTCCAGTTGAAGCGGGCGGCGAAGCTCTCAGCATCCCCTTCCCGGCGGCGAAGCTGCAGCCAGAGGGACGCGGCGGACATGGCGGCCACGAGCAGGGCGGCGAGCAGCCAGCAGCCTTTCAGTCCGAGCAGAGGCACCAGAAGGAAGCCGCCGAGCAAGGAGCCGGTGATGGACCCAAAGGTGTTCCAAAGGTAGGCGCGGCCCAGCTGCTGCCCCACGCCGGCATTGCCACGGCCGAGGAGTGAGACGAGCAGCGGAAACTGGATGCCGCTGAGCAGCGAAGGCAGGAAGGCCAGCGTGCCCATGACGACGGCCCAGCCGAGGGCCATCTCGCCAAGGCCGACGCCGCGCAGGCTGTCATTCAAGATGAGCGCGAGATGCGCGATGCGATCTCCCAGGGCAAAGGGGGCCAGGATGGCGAGCGCCTGCAAGGCGGAAACAATGGTGAAACCGGCGATACTCGGCTCGGCTTTTTTCAAGATCAGCGCATACAGCAGACCGCCGATGCCCATGCCGGCAAGCACGACGCAGAGCACGAGGCCAAAGCCATAGACCGAGCCGCCGAGCAGCGGCGTGGAGACGCGATACCAAACGAGCTCTGCGACGAAGAAGGTGAAGCCGCTCATGAAGGCTGCGGCGAGGACGAAGGCGGCGGGGGCTTTCGCGGCCACGCTGTCTTCGGTTTCCGGGCTGGTGGCGGCTGCAGCGGGCTGGCGTGGCTCTTTTTCCTGAACCATGGAGATGGCACCTGCGGCGAGAGCGATGCCGAGATTGGCCAGCACGGCGATGGTGAGAGTGCCCTGATTTCCCACCGTGGGCAGCAGCCAGAAGGTGCTCAAAATGGCACCACTGACGGCTCCTGCGATATTGATGCCGTAGAAGAAAGCGGTGGTGGAGCGGCGGGGATCGTCATCGCGCTGGGCGAACTTCATGGCTGCGGGGAGCGTGCCGCCCATGAGGAAGCAGGGCACGCCGAGCACGAGGACGGTCATGAGGAGTTGCAGGCAGGTGGCGGGGCCGAGGCCCATGCCCGCAGTGCCGCCGGTTTTCAGATAGAGAGAGCGGGCCAGCCCGAGCATGGCGGGCGAGGCTACCGCGGCGATGGCGATGCCCACTTCCAGCCGGGCGTAAAAGCGAAACGGACGCCCCACGCGCTCCACCCAGGAGCCGAAGAGCTTGCCGCCAAAGCCGAGTCCTCCCATGAAGACGGCCATCACCGCCGCCGCGGCGGGGGCTGCACCGCCAAAGACGAGGCGGAACTCACGGAGCCAGACGGTTTGATAAACCAGGGAGCAGAAGCCGGAGAGCATGAGAATCAGCGCCAGGGCGAACTGAGTCGAGCGGACACGGGATGGGAGTGCGGCGGGAGGAGCGACTGATTTCATGGATCTAAATGATTAACTAGTATTTTATATAAATACCATATTAATACAAACAAAATCGAGTGCTAAATGATGATTTATCGATATTTTCCGTAATTTTAGAGGCACTAAAGGCGGTGAATGGGACGTGAGAAGAGGAGCTTGGGGGACGTAGCGCAAGAGTGATCAGGATGATCACTCTGCTGTCGGAAGTGCTCCGCCAGCGCGAGAGCGGCCCGGCAGGATGGGGACCATCTTGGTCCCCTCCCCGACTTGGGAGCGGTGGGTGTGGCGGAGCGTTGAGGGATCAGCATGATCCCTCTCCTGCCGGAGTGGCTTTTCGCTGCCCGCTGTTCTCTACTCTAGTTCAGGGCCTCGCGGGCGGACTGGAAGAGGTAGTGGCCCCAGCCGTACTGGGTGTCTCCGTTCCAATCGGGATCGTAGTGCTGGCTCTTGAAAATGAAGCGCTCAGGGTGGGGCATGAGGCCAAAGACGCGGCCGGTGTCGTCCTGCAGACCGGCGATGGCGCTGGTGGAGCCGTTCACATTGGTGGAGTACAGCAGAGCGGCGTGGCCGGATTTCACGTAGCCAGCGGCGGCGTCTCCCTCGGTGACGAGGCGGCCCTCGGCGTGAGCGACGGGCAGTTCGAAGTTTTCGGGCAGCTTGCTGAGGTAGGGGCTGGCCTTGGTCTTGGTCTTTTTCAGGCCCACCCAGCGGCAGATGAAGCGGCCGCTGGTGTTGTGAATGAGGCTGCCTTTGGGCAGGAGATCAAGCTGGGTGAGAATTTGAAAGCCGTTGCAGATGCCCAGGGCGTAGCCGCCTTTGTCCACGAAGGTCTTGAGCTGGTCGCCAAGCTTGGATTTGGTGATGAGCTGGGCGATGCGGCCGGACATCACGTAGTCGCCGTAGCTGAAGCCGCCAGAAAAGACGATCATCTGCGCTTTGTCGAGCGAGGAGGGTTCCAGCAGAGCCACAGGCAGTACCTCGGCGGTAAAGCCAGCCGCCTCCAGGGCACGGGCGGTTTCGGCATCGCAGTTGGTTCCGGGAAACTTGAGAAGAAGGGCGTGGGGCATGGGTGGTAGCTCCCAGCATCTAGGCGAGAGCGCCGCCGGATGCAACCGGACATGCGCAAGGGCTGGATGGAAACAGGGGGGGGCGAATGGAATCGACATCCGGGGACCATGCCCCTAGCCTGCCCGGCATGAACTTGCTGGCCGACTCTTCTCAACTTTCAGGCTGGCAGGTCTTGCTCACTGTGGCGGTAATAGTCTTTCTAAAGTGGCTCGCCATCGGCTGCCACAAGGCGGAGATCCGTGCGGAGATCCGCAAAAAAGGCGCCAAGCCGCTCCACATCCGCTGGCTTCCCAGCGTCGCGGGCAGCCGAGGCGGCCCCTCGTTTTACGAAGTCACGCTATCCCTGCCCTCAGGAAGCCGCATGACGACCGAGTGCAGCTGCGACCTCACCAATGGGGTCTTTTGGAAGGACGCCCCCTGGTCCAAAAACACGACACGGACAACCGAGACTGAAACCGGGCTGCCGGACACGCGTGGGCTCCGTATCGTGGCAGACTGCACGCGTTGCGGCTTCGGCATCCCTAAAGGGGCGGACGCATGCCCAAACTGCGGCACTGAGATGAATAGCGCGGAGCGTTGATGTCTGTCAGGCCGCAGGACACAGTCACTTCATTCACCCAGGTCAATTCAGCAGGTTCAAGTACACCCAGCGGTAGGATAGTATTTTCATTTTCACTTCCGGCAGGTGTCTGGCCACGATGACATCCAGATCATTGGCAAGATGACGAAAAAAGGGCCTTTCCGCAGAAGTCGAAAGATCTGAAAGCAACGCATAACACAACTGAGGGGTTCTCACCAAACGTATGTTATGCCCCGAGCCTCTGAGGTGCGATAGCTCCACGGACCGACCTTTTCGAGGCAGAACGAGGGTCAAAGCTGCTGCTGCCCGATCAAGGGGTGGATGCCTGCCAGCGTTTGTCTTTGGATCAATAATGAACCCATACTTTGACTCAAACTCCATCATTGCCGCGCCGAAGCGTTTCCGAATGTCAGGCGAAGGAACATACGGTTCCTCGCCGGGAGGAGAGCGGTATTGAAGTTCTGGCGAGATAACATGCGGGGCCTCTTTTGTGCCGGGAGAAGCCCCTGCGGCTTCCATCTTAAACACACGCGCCGTTTCGCAGCTTTGGAACAACAACAAAGCACACAACGTTAGAATCCTTTGAAATGCGTTTTTCATAGACCAACCCGTCTTCCCTGAGTGGAGCGGGACCGTAGTGCGCAAAGCTATAACGGCGGGAAAGGCAAATCAACCCATCAGTCGAATCACCTGGCCTAGCGTGCGAACATCATGCGAGTCTTTCCGTGGATGCACAAAGCACAGGCGCTTCAGCGTCCCCCAATGTCCTCGTCTCAACCCCAGCTTTTTCAACGCGAACGAAGACGAATGACCGCGAATCAGAATCCAGCCTGTATCTGGCCGAAGCCGCCGCAGAATGCAACCGGACATGCATGCGCTTCAGCATTCGACGGGGAAGCAGTCCTCTCGCGGGTGCGAATGCGGCGCAAAAAATGGAATCGACACCCGCGTTTTCGTGCCTCACCTTTTGCCAGCATGATCTTCGCGATAACCACCCGCCAAACCCCACCGTTCGGGGTCGCGATTCTCATCATTGCCGTCGCGATCTTCTGTTATTGGCTGGCGATCAGGGGGCACAAATCGGCCATTCGGGCAGAGTTGACGAAGTTTAAGGCACAACTCATCAAGATCCGCTGGATTCCGTTTGGCGAAGACAGGTATGCCACATTCTACGAAGTCACGCTAGTGCTCCCCTCGGGGAAACAGGTGAGCGCCATCTGCAAATGCAACCTGTGGCAGAAAATTTACTGGAAAAGCCCCCCTTGGGCAGAAGATCTGCGACGTGAGCCCGCACCCGAGGAGTGAATTTGATCCCGCGGCGAAGCCCATGCGGGTCTTGTCGGACTGCTACACCTGCGGCTGCGGGGATGCACTAGGCTGGGTGGCCTGCCCGAACTGTGGGAACGAAGTGGCGTCCTGACACAGCAGAGGCATGGAGATGCATCCATGGGGCCGCGCAGGTCCGTAGGATTTGTGCCCTGCCCCGCACCGCTTTTGGCTGGTTGCACAAGACGGGTCATGCATTAGATTTCCCATCCCTATGTTCAAAGACCTCCTCTCCCCTCAGAACACTTTTATCTACGGCATCGTGCTCTGCGGCATTTTCCTGGTGCAGTCCCTGTGGGGCCACTGGAAGACCAAGCGCGAACTCAAGCGCTACAAAGGCATGCTGAGCGACAAGCTGGACCTGGACTCCAAGCAGAGCCAGGACATCAACAAGGAGCGCGCTGCGCTGAAGCAGGAAAATGAAAACCTGCGCATGCAGATCGCCCGCCTGAACGAGCGCCCGGACAACAAGATGCAGCGCGAGCTTGAAATCCTGGCCCGAGCGGAAAAGCAGATGATCATCACCGCGCCGGGCTTTGCGCCGGCCTGGGAAATGGCCAAGTCCACCGCACTGGGACAACTGGAAAACGAGGAGCGCGGGCAGTCCATCCCGCAGAAGATCTTCCGCAAGCTGATCGGCTCTGGCTCGGCCCAGAACAACGTGGCCCTGCCCGAATCCGCGGCTGCTGCCGCCAAGAACGGAGAAACCGCCGCCAGCATCGCCTGAGCCCAAGCGTGCAATGACCCGCACCGAGGCTTGGCTGGCGCTAAACCTGCTCCCGCAGGTGGGCCCTGTGCGTGTACGCAAACTGCTGCAGCACTTCGGTACTCCGGAGCGCGTGCTGAGTGCGAAGGCGTCTGAAATTCTCCAGATCGAAGGCTTTGGCCTGGTGCAGGCGGAGGGGATTTCCGCCTGGGAATCGCAGATCGATCTGGACGGAGAACTGCGGAAAATCAAGGAGCGGGATCTGACGCTGATCACCCAGGAGGATGAACTCTACCCACCCCTGCTCCGCGACATTCACAATCCGCCGCTGGTGCTCACGGTGTGGGGCGAGCTGACGAAGCGGGACCACAACGCGCTGGGAGTGGTGGGCAGCCGCCATGCCACGCACTACGGTTTGGGAGCCACGAAGAAGCTCAGCTTTCAGATCGCGTATGCGGGCTATGCCATCGTCAGCGGCCTGGCACGCGGGATTGATACTGCGGCCCACGAAGCGGCGCTGGCCGCCAGCGGGCGTACCATTGCAGTGATCGGCTCCGGCATGGGCAGGCTTTATCCGCCGGAGAACATGGCGCTGGCAGAGCGCATCGCAAAAAACGGCGCGGTGGTGAGCGAATATCCGGTGGACCGGCCCGCCGACAAACAAACGTTTCCGTATCGCAACCGCATCGTGGCAGGATGGAGCTGCGGCTTGATCGTGGTGGAGTGTCCGCTTCGAAGCGGCTCGCTGATCACCGCGCAGCAGGCTACCGAGCAAGGGCGGACAGTGTACGCCGTGCCGGGCCCGATCGACAAACCGACTTCCGCAGGATGCAATCGTCTGATTCAGCAGGGAGCCAAACTCATCATGGATGGTGCCGATGTGCTCGACGATTTGATGACCCTCTTCCCCACGGCACCCAAGGCGCCACGCGTGCAAGAGTTTACCCCGGCGATCGCGCTTACATTGGAAGAAGGCATTCTATACAACGCCATCAGCACGGACGAAACCCACATCAACGAAATCGTCACTGCTTCCGGCCTCACGCAGTCAACCGTGTCAGCCACGCTGGTGCGACTGGAGATGAAGCGGCTGATCCGGGCGCTGCCGGGACGGAGGTATGTGAGAGTGATGTGAGTTCCGCAATCGCTAACCACACCATGATGAACTACTTTGGATGCCGCGATGACTTCGCGATTGAGGTCGGCGGTGAGCTGGACTTCAGAAGGCAATGCCAGGTCGAGTTTTATGCCCTCGGCATTCACAGCCACGAGCTTGATTAGCATTGCTTCATGCGGGGCGGCGTTGTTAAACTCCGCTGCATGAAAGCCTTCCTTCTGCTTCTCTTTGCCTTGGCTGTCATGGTTTGCACGGGCGGTCCGCTCCGGGGGCAGGAAAAAGCGGCGGCGGCGGCGGATGTAGCGCTACCGGTGGGAAAAATTGCTTATGTGACGAGCGAGAACTTCGGACGGTCAGGAAACATCTTTTTGATGGCTGGCAATGTCCGGACCATGACGCTGGCGCATCAAACGCGGGATCTGGAGTTTGTGGACGGCGGGAGGAGCATCCTCTACAGCGCCAATGATCCAGAGGCGAAGGGCATTCACCTTTACGATCTGACGCTGCATACCAACACGCGGCTGCTGCCCAGGAATGATGAGGCGGATTCCCCTGCCCTGTCTCCTGATGGAAAAAGGATCGCCTTTGTGCAGGGCGGGGAGTCAGGATCGCAGATCATGACGGCGGCTCTCGATGGCACGGACCTCAAGCAGGTGACCGACGGCCCCGGCTTCAACTGGACTCCGCGTTGGTCTCCGGATGGCAGGCGGCTGCTGTTTGAGACCACGCGCAATGAGCCACCGGGCGGAGGGGAGGCGGGCGGCCACCGCGACCTCTATGTGATGGACGCCGACGGCAGCCACCTGACCAATCTCACCGAAGGCTCCTACGGCCACAATGCCTCGTGGTCCCCGGACGGGAAGTTCATCGCCTACATGAAATATGGCGACATCTTCACCATGAAGAGCGACGGCTCAGAGAAGAAGAACATCAGCAAGGCAAAGACTCGCGACTCCGAGCCAGCCTGGTCTCCGGACGGCCAGTGGATAGCCTTTACCCGCACGCCGGAAGGCAGGAACGCGATGGACATCTGGATCATGAAAAGCGATGGCACGCAGCAGCGCCCGATCACGTTTAACACAGGCACGACGACCTCCTACAGTCCGAGCTGGGGAAAGGAGTGAGTGAGTGCATGACTGGCTGTTTGCGGAGGCGGGATTTGCAAGATCTGGCGCAGGCTGCGTTTACACTGCCCCACCATGAAATACCACCTGCTCATTCCGGCATTGACCGCCCTCGTTTGGATCAGCCCTCTTTCCGGCCTGCCTGCGGAGGGACTGCCGAGGAGCACGCCGGAGGAGCAGGGTGTTTCGACGAAGAGCGTGAACGCCTTTGTGGAGGCGGTGGACAAGATCAACACGCTGCACAGCTTCATGATCGTGCGGCATGGTCACGTGATCGCGGAGGGGTGGTGGAAGCCGGAGGCGGCGGACAAGGCGCATGTGCTGTGGTCGCTGAGCAAGAGCTTCAACTCGACCGCAGTGGGCATGGCGATAGCGGAGGGCAAGCTGGGGCTGGATGATCCAGTTCTGAAATTCTTCCCCACTGAAGCTCCGGCGGAGCCTTCGGCCAATCTCAAGGCTATGAAGGTGCGCGATCTGCTGACGATGAGCTGCGGGCACGACACAGAGGTCAAAATTGTAAACAATGCGCCGACGGTGAAGGAGTTCCTGGCGCACCCGGTGCCGCACCAACCGGGCACGCATTTCCAATACAACACGCCGGGCAGCTACATGCTCTCCGCCATTGTGACGAAGACGACGGGGCAGACTTCGCTGGAGTATTTGCAGTCGCGTTTGTTTGCGCCGCTGGGCATCGAGAATGCCAAATGGGATGCCAGCCCCGAGGGCAACTCACTGGGCGGGTACGGGCTGTATCTCTGCACGGAAGACATCGCGAAGTTTGGGCAGTTGTATCTGCAAAAGGGCAGGTGGAATGGCAAGCAACTGCTGCCTGAGTCCTGGGTGGCGGAGGCGACGAGCAAGCAGGTGCCGAATGAGAAAGCCAGCCACTCGAAAATCGGCATCGACTGGACGCAGGGCTACGGCTTCCAGTTCTGGCGCTGCACGCACAACGCCTTCCGCGGCGATGGCCGTGCAGGGCAGCTCTGCCTGGTGATCCCCGAGAAGGACATGGTGGTGGCCATCACCGCTGACTCGGGTGCTTTTCAAACGGAGATGAATGCGATCTGGGATCATCTCTACTCTGCATGTGGGGAGAAAGCGCTGCCTGAGGATGCGACGGCGCAGGAGAAGCTGAAGGCGGCTGTGGGTGCGCTGGTGGCGCATCCGGCGGTGGGGAAGAAGTGAGGGTCAGAGTTGGAATGGAAGAGAAGCGGCTGCAGCTTCGTTGCCTGCGGCGTGCTGTTGCGTCGCCGGGATGTTCTGTGCTGGTAGCGCTGGCATCCTGCCGGCTCCGGGGTGCGTCCTTACAGCATCGGCAGGTAACGAGAGTGTCGATCCATTCGGCAGTCCATACTGCTGCGGAGCTTCAGCCAGAGCCGGCAGGATGCCGGCGCTCCCAGCCCTGACGCGCAGCTGTGATACACAGCTTAACGACATCTCGGCGCCTGCCTGAAAAGATCTCAGACACGAATGACATCTCCCCAAAAAACCGATCCGCCACTCACGCCGGCGGCTAATTCCCCGCAGGCTTTTCGGTGGGGCCGGTGAGGGGGCTGGGGGGGATGGCGACTTTTTCGGGGGCGTCGGGGTGGGTGGGATCGAAGGTTCCGGCGTCTTTGGCGAGGTGGGCGGCGAGGGCGGGCACGCTGGTCTTGAGGCCTTCGACGATGCAGCGGGCGAGCTCGTAACCGCCGTAGGCGTTATGATGGGTGTTGTCTTTGAGCGCTTTGTCCTGGCCGGGAAAGGTGTTCGCGGGGTAGTGCACGAAGGCTTTGGCAGAGGCGTCGGGGCCGAGAGCAGCGTAGAGTTTCAGGCTCATCGCATTGAGATCGATCACCGGCACCTGGTTCTCGGCGCCGGTCTGGCGCACGGCTTCGGCGTAGTCGGTCAGCGTGGGTTCGAGTTTGCTGCCATTCCAGCGGCGACGCTCCATGGGAGTGACGAGGACGGGGATGCCGCCTTTGCTGCGGGCGGCTTCGATGAACTGCTTGAGGTCGGCTTTGTAGGTGGTGAAGGGCCCGGCGTTGCGGTTCTTGGTTTTCTGATCGTTGTGCCCGAACTGAATGAAAAGGTAGTCGCCCTTCTTCATCATGCTCAGGACTTTTTCGAGCCGCTTCTGGCTCCGGAAGGAGAAGAGCGCGAGGCCGGAGCAGGCCTGATTTGAAACGGCCACGCCTGGCTGAAAAAAGCGCGGCAGCATCTGGCCCCAGCCGGCATAGGGTTCCTTCGCCTGATCGGTCACCGTGGAATCTCCGGCGAGGAAAATGGTGAGCGGATCTTTGGCGGGCGTGATGCCGATGGAGGCGACGCCGGGATGCTGGCCGTTGAACTCAAAGGTGAGGTGCTCGTCCCAGTCGGCCACGGCAGGCGGGCCTTCCTCGCGATCGCCGAGGCTGGTGGTGCCGCCGGTGGAGATAGCGGGTTTGCGGACGTTGACGGTGAAGGAGCGCGTCTCGTACTGGCCCGGCTTTGTCTCCACTTTTTCCAGCATGAGGCGGCGGGATTCGGCCTTGATGGTGGTGGAGGTGGCGCTGGTGGGATCCCCGAAGCGCATGGTCACGTCGTAGTTTCCTTCTTCGACATCGACCGCGAACACGATGGTCTTGCCGGCAAATGCGGGGGTGCTGGGAAGAAAGCCGTGGCCGAGCTTTGCGTCATAGAGCGTCTGCGGAGTGACCTGCGTGAAACCGGGCGGCGGCTTGCTGGAGCCGAAGGCAAACTTCCACTCGGCGGCTTGGGCTGCGCACGTGAGAGAGAGGACAAGGCCGAGCATCCAACGGAGCGGCACGAGTGTCGGATTGGCCAAAGGTCGGGAGGACATGAGGTCGGTGTGCGGGTTGGTTCTTGATCGTCAAAATATCAACGCGGCCAGTGCTCACCGCTTCTCCCACAGCAGCGCGAGGAAGAGGGGGAATTCTTTGCGGGCGCGGTTCTCCGCACGTGCCCTCGGACCCGGCTGGCTTTCTTTGTGGGAGTACCATTCTTCGATGCCTGCAAGACGGAGGCCGGCGGTGAAGCCGGTAGCGGTGAGGGTTTGGAGGCTGCGGTGGAAGGAGATGGTGCTCTCGCTCTCGGCCTGGCCGGGGTGCATGACGATGGGGATGCTGAGCGTGCTGCTGTACGCATCCGTGCGGCGGAACTGGATCTTGCGGTCTTCATCGTGCCCCCAGGCGGACTGGCGGGGGATGCGGAAGGCGGGGTGATTGACCACCCAGAGCATGCGGCCGCCGGGCTTGAGCACTTTGGCGGCGGCAGCGGCGACGACATCGAGGTGCTCCATGTTTTGCACGCAGAGGATGGCGGAGGCGGCATCGAATTCGCCGAGGTCTTCGATCTGCGCGGCATCGCGGGCGAGGTAGCGCACGGGGGGCTTCACAGGATAGGTGCGGGCTTTCTGAATGAGCGTGGGTGCTGCATCCACACCGGTGACCTGGCAGCCCGCCTGCGCGAGGGCGCGGGAGAAAACTCCCTGGCCGCAGCCGAGATCGAGCACGCGTTCGCCTCGTTTTGGCGCGAGCAATTTTAGAGCGCCGGGAATGACGACGGCCTGATACAACTCGGAGCCGCGCTCGCCGATGATGCGGTCGTACCAGTCGGCGGATTTTTCCCAGGATGTGCCGTGCTCGCGCCCGGCCTGCTGGCGGGGGCTGTGCTGCGCACGAGCGCCCTGCTGGGGGCGCATGGTCTGCTGCTCGCGATTTCCCTGCGGGCGGGCACCGTGGGCGCGTTTGCCATATTGCTGGCGATTGCCTTGCTGGCGCTCGTTTTGATCGCGGTGACTGCTTTCGCGCTGGCCGTCCTCGCGCTCGCCCTGCTCGCGGCTGTCCTGCTCACGTGGGGGCGAGGGGCGGGGACGGAAGGGGCGGCGTGGGGGAGGAGGCATGCGGCATGTATGTCGCGGCGGACGGGGATTGCCAGCGGCTCCGCACAATGTCCTTACTTTTATCTTCCCACAATCTGGCTCCTATGCCAGCCTCCACGCACTCTCCCATGTCATCCACTCCTTCCCGTGTCGTACCCGGTCTCATCCTCGCGGCACTGAGCCTGCTGAGCGCCTTCCTGCTGTTTCAGGTGCAGCCGATCATCAGCAAATTCATCCTGCCATGGTTTGGCGGCAGCCCGGGGGTGTGGACGACATGCATGCTGTTTTTCCAGGTGGTGCTGTTTGCAGGCTATGCGTATGCGCACACGCTGACGCTGCTGCCAAGGCGCTGGCAGGGCATCGTGCACGGCGTGCTGCTGGGCGCGGCGATCGCGATGCTGCCGATCGCGCCGAGCGAGATGTGGAAGCCGACGGGGGCTGAGGATCCGGCGCTGCGCATCCTGCTGCTGCTGCTGGTGAGCGTGGGTCTGCCTTACTTTGTGCTCTCCAGCACGAGTCCGCTGGTGCAGGTGTGGTTTACGCGAACCACGGGCGGCGCCAATCCCTGGCGGCTGTATGCGCTTTCCAACATCGGCTCCCTGGTGGCGCTGCTGAGCTATCCGCTTTTCTTTGAAGTGCACTGGGATGTGCTGGAGCAGACGACGCTGTGGGCGGTGGGCTTTGGGGCCTTTGTGGTGCTGTCTCTCGCCGGCATCTGGATGGACCGCTCGCATGCGCTGGAAAGTGAGACGAAGGCAGATGCCGAACTGAATGCGCCTGCACCTGTGGCGGCAGATCCGGCTGCGGAAAACGGAGCGGCGGCATCCGCAGAGCCATCGCCAGCCTCAGCGGCGGAGGTGGCCCTGAAAATGAAGGCAAATCAAGCGGCGGAGCACCCGGGGTGGGGGCGGCGCATTCTGTGGGTGCTGCTGCCTGCGCTGGCCAGCAGCGTGCTGCTCGCGGCAACGAATCACGTCTGCCAGGATGTGGCGGTGATCCCTTTTCTGTGGGTCGTGCCGCTGAGCCTGTATCTGCTGACGTTTATCATCTGCTTTGAGCACGAGCGCTGGTATGCGCGCATCAGCGCGCTGTGGGCGCTGATCGCGCTGCCTGTACTCTTCATCACCTGCACGGAGAACCTCATGCAGAAGCAGCCTTTCTGGACGCGCTTTGAAAACTGGATGCACAACCATGTGCAGGCAGACCTGAACAAAATCACGCATCTGGACCTGAACCTGACCACCATTGATCTGACCCCCAATTTTGTCTGGGAGCTGGGCTGGAGCTTTGGCGCGATGTTCCTGGCCTGCATGCTGTGCCATGGCGAGCTCACACGGCTCAAGCCGGCACCACGGCGGCTGACGGAGTTTTACCTGCTCATGTCCTTTGGCGGGGCGCTGGGCGGGCTGTTTGTGAGCCTGGGTGCGCCGCATGTCTTCACCACCTTTGCGGAATGGCCGATCAGCCTCATCGCGGTGGCTGCGCTTGCCTGCCTCATCCTGCTACGGACGGTGCTGAAGATGCGCTCGGTGTGGGAATGGCTGCTGATGCTGGTCATCACCGCCATGACCAGCGGAGTGGCGTATGTGCTGGTGGAAAACGGCCTGCTCACGCAGGAGGAGCTGAGGAAGAAGCTGCACCTGGATCCCGCGATGCTGAACCCGGATCCCGAGATGATGCACGTGAACGCCGATCTGATCCCCTCCCCGTGGATGATCTACGGCGCGCTGGGCGTCATCGGCCTCTGCTTCGTGGTGCTCATCGTCCGCAGCATGGTCAAGGGCTTCATGCGGCCCGCGCTGTTCTCCGTGACCATGCTGGGCATCCTCTTCACCTTTGTGCTGCTGATGATGGGAGATATGGGCTTCAAACACGAGAAGAAGCTGGAGCGCATGCGCAACTTCTACGGCATGCTCTCCGTGAGCGAGGAGCTTAACTCCGAATTCACACCCATCTCCCGGGAGCTGACCAATGGCGGAATCATCCACGGCATGCAGAATCTGGAGTTTGGCATGAAGGAGGAGCCCACCAGCTACTACGGCCACGACACAGGCATCGGCAAGGCGCTGGACAGCCTCAAACACAGCAAAAGCGGGCGCATCGGCATCGTCGGCATGGGCGCGGGCACCGTGTCCTGCTACGCCAAAAGCGGCCAGACAATCCGCTTTTACGACATCAATCCCGATGTGGTGCGCATCGCGCAGAAATACTTCACCTACATTGAAGACGCCAAGCGCCGCGGGGCCAAGGTGGAGATCGTGGTCTCCGATGCACGGCTGGCTCTGGAGCGCGAGCCTTCGCAGCAGTTTGATGTGCTGCTGCTGGACGCCTTCAGCGGCGACTCGGTGCCGGTGCATCTGCTGACGAAGGAGGCCTTTGAGATCTATGACCGCCACATGAAGCCGGACGGCATCATCGCCGTTCACATCACCAACAGCTACCTGGTGCTGGCGCCGGTGATCGAAAAAATCGCCGCTGAGACGAAGTTCAAAACCACGCGGATTGCCACCTACCCTGAAGGCGACCAGGATTCGACAGACTACATCCTGGTGACTCGCAATGAGACCTTCCTCAAAGCCACGCCGCCCGAGCTGCTGGGCACCGAAGTGGAGCTGAAGCATGACGTGCGCCTGTGGACGGACCGCTACCACAATCTGCTGCGCATCCTGGACATCCCGATGAACACGAAAAATGCCGAGGACGAAGAGAAGGAAGAGCAAAAGCAAAAGCCGTCGGGCGCGTTTGAGTTCACACCCAAGCCGAACGCGGAAACCGTGAAACTGGAACTGCCCCCGTCGGACATGAAGATCAACACGCAGATCCAGCTCCAGCCGGGTGCACTGCCTGTGCCGCTCCCCCCGCAAGGACGGAAATTTTCGCCTGCGCCGGTGCCGGAGCCTGATTCTGCGCCGCCACTCCCACAGGCACCGACAGTGGAGCTGCCGAAGATGGAGACAAAGACCAACGCGGAGTTTCAAACGGCCCCGAGCACACCGCCGACGACTCCCGCACCGAGCGCGCCGCCTGCACCTGCACCTGCACCTGCACCTGCACCTGCACCTGCACCGCCCCCTCCATCGAGCGCGCCGCCCGTAGCGAACCCCCTGCCGGTAACTCCCACCTCGCAGGCTCCGAAAGCGGAGGAACCAAAGGCAGAAGCAAAGGCTAACGAATAGAGACGAAGGGTTGGTCCGGATTTCTCGCACCGAACGATGATGTGCTGCTGGCGTGCAGCATGAGCTGATGTGGCTCAGTATTCCGATACCGAGTCGCCCCCGCCGCGGAAACGGAATTGCCTTCGGCTGTCTCCGCTTGGCTCCGGCTCCGCGCTATATCCGCGCGACGCGCCCGCAGGGACCATTTGCGCAGGGCTGCGAACGCGTCAAAATGGGTGGAAACGCCATGCTTTCCCTCGACCCAGTCCCCACGCCGCAGCAGCTGTTCCGCTGGCTGGACAGCGGCCGAATCAGCCGTGAAGAGTTTCGCACCGCCATGGCGGTGCATGCGGGAGAACTGATCCAGGAAATGGAGCAGGCGCACGCCAACCCGCTCGTGGCCAAATTCAACGAGCTCATGAACCGGCGCGAGGCCTGGAAGTGGTCCCGCAGGCATGGGGAGGTCGTCATGCGGGAAATCCTCTGCGCGCTGATGGATGAAGAGCAGTTCACCCCTGCGCGCTGGCTTTGGAATGCCGCGCATCCGCACGTGCCGCTGCACTGCTTTTTCCGCACCCGCGGAACGCCGGTGCTGCGGTTTGAGGAAATGACCGTGCATCCGCAAAACGCCTCCGTGCTGATCGAGCACGGTGGGAGTGAAACCCTGGCACCCGCCCGTGAGAAATTCTATTTCCGGCGAAACCGCCAGGGCATTCTGTTCGTCGAACGCCGCGAGCGGCTGTGAATCAAGCAAGCAAGTCATTCTGACTTCGTCCCTTCCCCATGCCTCCCCCTCAGAAAAACTCTCTCAGCTTGATCGGACTGGCCATTTTTGCCATCGTTTCTCTAGCCATCGGCGCCTATTATCGCTTCCCCACCCTTGGCGACCGCCCGATGCACACCGACGAGGCGATATTGGCGATGAAGTCAGCCGAATTTCAAGCCACCGGACATTTCCACTACGACCCGAAAGACTATCACGGTCCGGTCATGCACCGCCTCACCCTGCTCTGGGCCAGGCTGGCGGGCTGGGGAGATTCCTCGAAGTGGACGGAGGCGCAACTGCGCACGGTGCCGGTGATCTGCAGCCTGCTGCTCCTCCTTTCCACCCTGCTGCTGAGAAATGCCCTGGGACGGCTCGGCACGGGCTTCGCCATGCTGCTCATGTCCATCTCTCCGATGATGGTGTATTACTCGCGCTACTTCATCATGGAGGTGCCGCTGGTGCTGTGGATCACTCTCTGCATCGCGGCGCTCTGGCATTACTCCCAGGGCGGCGGGCGATGGTGGCTGGTGGTGGCAGGCATCTCCCTGGGCCTGCAGCATGCCACCAAGGAAACCTTTGCCATCAACGTCGTCGCGGGACTGCTTGGCTATGGGGTCACCAAGGTTTTGGTCGGCGACTTCGCACCACGCCGGAGCGGCTATGACACGGCGGCGAGCAAAGGTCGGGCATCCATGCCCTGGCTGTGGGTCGTCGTAGCGGCCGTGGCGACCAGCATCGCCATCTACTCGGAGGGTTTCAAGGACTGGCAGGCGGTGAAAGACAGCGCGCTGACCTACCTGAACTACTTTGAGCGTTCCGGAGGCAGCGGCCACGAAAAGCCCTGGCACTACTACCTGACCCTGATCTTCTACCGAAAGGAAAGCCTGGTGTGGAGCGAGGCGATGATCGGCGGCCTGGGCATTGTGGGCATGCTGTATGCGTTTCTGGGAAACCACATGAAGCAGCCCGCGCGGCAGGCATTCCTGGTATTTCTTTCGGTGTACACGCTGGCGTTGTTTGGCATTTACTCCTTCCTTGCCTACAAGACCCCGTGGTGCATTCTCAGCGCCCAGCACACGCTGACGCTGCTGGCCGGTGTGGGTGCAGCGGCCATTTCAGGGGCGCTGAAGAGCGGACTGGGCAGGATGGTTTTCAGAGTCCTCTTTGGCCTCGGCCTGTATCAGCTCGTGGCGCAGACCAGCCTGGCCATCCACGCCTATGCGGCGGACTCGCGCAATCCGTATGTGTACTCCCACACTTCCAGCAATCTCCTGCGACTGCTGCCGCTGGTGCGTGAGCTGCAAAAAACCGCTCCAGATGACGCCTTCAACGTACTCGTGGTGAACCGCGATGCCGGCTGGCCGCTGCCCTGGTACTGGCGCGACATCAAAAGCGTGCACTACACCAACACCATTCCCGAGACGCTGGATGCGCGCGTCATCATTGCCGAGCCCGAGATGAAAGCCGCGCTCGAGGCCAAGTTCAACGGCAAGGAATATGTGCAGCAGGACCTCTTCGGACTGCGTCCCGGAGTGATGCTGAACGTATGGATCGAACGTACCCTGCATGACCGCTACACGCTGCGCATGGATCAGGAGAAGCAGCGAAAAAACTCCCTGCCGTGAGCGAGCCAGCCCACCAGCACCATCGCTTCACCTGCCATGCGATGGCCACCACCTTTGACGTGCTCATCAATCACGCCGATGCGGATGAAACCTATGCCTCACAGGCCGCGCAGGCCGTGTTTCAGGAGATCGCCCGTCTCGAGGACGAACTGAGCCGATTCCGCGCCAGCAGCGACATCTACCGCCTGGGCCAGCTGAAGGCAGGCGAGAGCATTCTTGTGGGCATGGCCGCCTGGGACTGCCTGTCCCTTGCCAAGGCCATGCATGCGGAGACCCAGGGCGCCTTTGACATCACCATCGGCCCGATGATGAACTTGTTTGTCACCTCCTCAGGCGAGCCGCGTCAGGTCAGCAAGGAGGTGCTGGAAGAGGCGCGGCAGATCATCGGCAGCCAGCGCTTTGATCTGGATGAAGACACCATGCGCGTAACAGTGCATGCCAGCGGCATGATTTTTGATCTCGGAGCCATGGGCAAAGGCTATGCGCTGGATCAAGCCTCCGACATGCTGCAGGACTGGAAGATCAACAACTTCGTCCTCAACGCCGGAGACAGCACCATCCTCGCGATCGGCGCCCCTTCTGGCAAAGACGCCTGGTCCATCACCTTGGGGGGCGGAGAGACGCGGACGCAGCTGAAAAACCGCGCCGTAAGCGGTTCCGGCTTTGCGGTGAAAGGCGCGCACATCATGAACCCGCGCCTGTTTGCTCCCGTGCCTATCAAAAAACGCCGCACTTATGCCCTCGCGCCCACAGCGGCTCTCTCTGACGCCCTGTCCACCGCCTTCATGGTCATGGAGCCCGAGGAGATCCAGACGCTGTGCGGACGGTATGCGGAAGTGGAAGCGCTGGAGCTGGAGGTGTAGCGCAGGCTTGCGATGTGGGTGTGACGGAGGCGTATGGGATCAAGATGATCCCACTCCTGCCCGAGCGCTGCGCATGCGCGAAAGCGTCCGGCAGGAGGGGGACCCTCCTGGTCCCCTGATTTGGAGACGATGGGTGTGGAGCAAAGCGGAAGTGACCAGCCAACCCCATAAGCATTCCCGCAGGTAGATTCACATCCGAATCTGAAATTTTTCTACCCCTAATCTTTCTACCTTCATTTCCGGCCTCACCCAATCTCCGCCCTCTGCCTCCCCGCCTCGCTTCGGCAAAAACGACCATCCCTCTTGCCAGCGCAAACAATCATCGCCCGCATTGCTTTAAAGGAGGCTTTTGTGTGAGCGTTCCAAAGCCAAGGCCCTCAGCTAGTCGATTGCTCTAGCTCTGTCACCCTGCTGCACCACGCATCTTCCTGAATGACACGCCGGGCAGAACGGCTACGATCCGATCCGCTCTCCTCCTCTGCCTGGCTAAAACCATGAAATCACTCCTGCTCCTGCTTCTCGTCTTTTGGGGAACTCACTCCAGCTTCGCGGCGGAGGCCAGGGAGGACTGGCTGACCACCTATTACAAGGCTCCCACGCCCGACGCCTTCTCCGAGGAAGTGCGCGCACTGGTGGATCAGGGCGTGCTGAAAAATGAAAATTCACAGCCGCCGCTGGTGGCCTTTCTCAGCCGCGTCATGGCCGCCAACCCAACGCGCATCGCAGGATGGCTGGAGGAGTTCAGCGATCTGGCAAAGGAGCAGCGCCAGATCCTCCTCGCAGCTGCCTGGTATTCCGACACCGATGAAGCACGTGAGGTGTTCCAGAAGGAGAAGCAGGAGGTCTTTTTGAAAAAGAGGGCTCCGAACATCCTGGAAATGGAGGTCAACAATCCCAGCGCCCTCGACATGCTCTGGGGCTACTTCATGGCCACGGGCGATGCCGCGCCGATCCATCGCATCGTGACCGCCTTGAGCCTTGCCAAACATGCCGGCGCCCTCGAGCGCTTCAAGACATCTGAGAAGACCGACAAGGACAAAGAGACCGCCTATCTGGACGCCACGTTTCAGTCGGCCATGTGGTCGCTCCAAAGCAACTGCACCACTCATCCCCGGGTGCTGGAGCATTGCGAAGCGATCTATGCCGACAAAACCCTGCCAGCCGATCAGGGCCTGTGGCTCGCCACGGTGCTCGCGAAGGTGAAGCCGGAAACTTACCTCCTCGAAATGAAGAAGCGCGCAGACGCACTCGGCTTCACCCTCCCTGCCGCCGCCGCTCCAGAGACGAAATGAATCAGTCAGGCAGGCAGTCCCACCTTCCCCCCATGAGTGCTCCGCAGGCCTGCGCCTTTTCGTTTCCTCGTCCCCTCAGGCTGCTGCACCGTTTCGTGTTTTGGACTGTCGTTGTCTGGTTTTTCTTCCTTACGATCCGATCCACTCCTGCCGGAAGTCCTTTCTCAGAGAGCGAGCCATTGATCACCCTGCCAGGGTTCCTGCTTTTGGCCGGTTTGTTCGTGCCCGGCTGGACTTATCGTATCGCATCTGTGGTGATCATCATTTTCTGCATTTTGAATGTGATCTACGGTCGGCGCAACGACGCCGAGTATCAGCCTCTTTTCAAGCAATACGCCCCGCCCCAACACATCAACGAGACAAAGTGAGTCTTCCCATAACCACCCGCCCCCCCAGCCATCCATGCACCCATTCACTCGCACACTCACACGCCTCCTCATGCTCCTCGCAGCGGCCATGCTCGCCTCATGCTCCAGCACGGCCAACAAGCCCTCCAAAGAGGAGCAGGCAAACCTCCTGGGGCCTGGTGCCAGCAAAGCGCTGAGATGGACGAAGGTGGCCGGGCCGGATTTCAATGTTTACCACGGCTTCCCCACGCCACCGTTTCAGGGAGAGGTCGGCTTTTACCTCGGCGGGCATCCTTCGTTCAAGGCGGCTGAGGGCGACGAAAAGCATGCAGGCCGCCTTGGCACTCACAAGGTCACCTGGCACCGCAAGCACCGCCCCGATGGCTCCCTCTCCCAAGCAACCGTGTTTGACATGGGAGACTACTGGAAAGTCCACGCCTGGGTGCATGCCTACAGCGTGGCCGATCTGGCCGTGCTGACGCGCGAACTGAGTGCCGTGGACCTTTTCTCCAAAAGCGGCCCTCCCAAACGGGAGTAGGAATCAAGGACGCTGCATGCTCACTCCACCGAAAACAACCCAGCACGCCGACCCGCGTACCGCGCAGTTCATCGAACTGCTGATCGGCATGGGTTTTCTAGCGGGGCTTCATTTCATCTCCTATCGGCTGGTGGCATGGGCCAACTATTCTGAGGAATCCGTGGCCTTGGCGGTGATTGGGACTTTAGCGCTGGCTCTCACGGTGGCCCTGGCACTTGTCATCAACAAACGATGGCATTGGGGGCAGTTCATCTATTTCGTGGTCGTTGCATGCTGCCTGAGCTTCCTGCAGCTCATTTTCATGTCTGACAGTTGAGGCGGCCCGATGCTGGAGGCGGCGCAGGATTTTAGAACTTCGACGCCATAAAGTTCTCGATCTGCAGGCGGCAGCAAATCCATTCATCTCATCTCTCCCTCTAACCTCTGTGCTTCTCTGTGTGCTCTGTGGTTAAACAAGGCATCCATTTTCACGACAGCATCCAAGCCAACAGGCACAGAGTTCCATTTCGTAGACTCACCGCTCCATCACTCCAAGTCGCCCCTGCGAGTCGCCCCCCTTCCCGCCTTCGCCTTTGCCGCCCCGTTCTCCCCCTTCCTCCCGCTGTGCTGAAATTCTGTGATAAGTCCCTCACGCCGCTGCGTTTACGGCCACATCCCCCCAAATCCCCCTTTATGAATCCCCTCCGCAACGATCTCAGCCGCCGCGCCTTTGTCTCGGGCGCTGCCAAGACCTTTCTGGGCGTGAGCACCGCCTCGCACCTGGGCTCCCGCATTCTCGCCGCCCCCGGAGCAGGCGCGTCTCCGCTGAAGCAGGCCGCCACCGCACGCAACGTCATCTACTTGTACATGAACGGCGGCATGAGCCACCTGGACACCTTTGACCCCAAGCCCGAAAAGGCGGACGTCATGGGCCTGACGAAGGTCATCAAGACGAATGTGGACGGCATCCGCGTCTCCGACAGCATCCCGCTGCTGGCCCGCCAGATGGACAAGCTCGCCGTCATCCGCAGCATGATGACCACGCAGGGCGCGCATGAGCAGGCAAACTACTACCAGCACACCAGCTACACCATGCGCAGCAGCATCCGCCATCCCTCCATGGGCGCGTGGCTGCAGAAGTTTCAGGACCGTGGCAACCCAACGCTCCCTGGCAGCGTCATGATTGGCAATGACAGCCGCCATCCCGGCGCGGGCTTCTTTGAGAGCCGCTTCGCCCCGCTCATGATCAATGACCCCGAGAGCGGCATCAACAACGTGAAGACCAACCAGTGGTTCACCGAAGAGCGCTTCAACAGCCGCCTCGATGTGGCCAGGCAGCTCGACCGCAAATTTGCCGAGACCTACAACGTCAAAAACGTGCGCGCCTACTCGGACATGTACGATGACGCGCTGAAGATGATGAAGAGCGAAGAACTCGCCGCCTTCGACCTCGACGCCGAGCCGCAGGCCCTGCGCAACAAATACGGCACCGACCGCTTCGGCCAGGGCTGCCTCCTCGCCCGCCGCCTCGTCGAGCACGGCGTGCGCTTTGTGGAAGTCTCCTTCGGCAGCTGGGACACCCACAATGCCAACTTCACCCGCGTGCCCGAGCTGTGCGATGAACTCGACTCCGCCCTCAGCACGCTCCTCCAGGATCTGGAAGCCCACGGCCTGTTGGAAGAAACCCTCGTCGTTCTCTCCACCGACTTTGGCCGCACGCCCGAGATCAATGCTAATGACGGCCGCGATCACCACGCCAAAGCTTTCACCTGCCTCATGGCGGGCGGCGGCATCCGCGGCGGTCAGGTCTATGGCGCCACCGATGCCACCGGCACCGAGCCCATCAACAATCCGGTGACCATCCCCGACTTCAACGCCACCATCGCCTACGCCCTCGGCATCCCGCTTGACCAGGTCCTTTACAGCCCCAGCAAGCGCCCTTTCACCGTCGTGGACAAAGGCCGGCCGCTCACCGAGCTGTTTGGTTGAGGAAGGCATCCTGAGGCGCAGAGCAAAATCCGTACTGGGAGCGCCGGTTTTTAACCGGCTCCGGTCGGGCGGCCTTGAGGCATGGCAAAGAAATGAGGCTGGGATGAGAACGGCGATGCTCACTGCATGCGCAGCGGCACCCGGAGCCGGTTAAAAACCGGCGCTCCCAGCCATGAGTCACTCTAGCGGCACCGCAGTTCCTCAGCCACGCCCGAGATCTCATGGGGCCTGAGTTCGATCTCGCGACAGACGGCCTTCAGCCGGAACAAACACAGACTCGTTTTCCACAAATCGTGGTATAATCTGTTAGACCAGAAGTCCCGCCCAGCGGAGCAGCCGCAGGCGAAAAAGAAGCAGCGGAGCACCCGCGAAAATGATCACAACGCAGAGCCACTGGGAGAATGCTGACATCGAAACGTCGGCACGATTGACACCACTCCATTTGGAGCCGAAGAACAGCGCCATCCAGCCCGCCGCCACCCAAAAAAGATTGCGTGACCTCCAGAAGCGCAGCAGCGAAATCAACCAGGCAATGGCAACGAGAAATGCCGTGGCAAATGCCTTGGGCTGAAGCGCCCCATCCGAAAAAGTGAACGGCAGCACCACCAAAGCAACCAGAGGTGACCACCGCAGGAGGGCAAAGCTGAAACGCGAGTGCGAAATGAACTGTGGCGTGTTCATGGGGACTAACTCGGCGGCACGTAATAAACACGCAGCAAGGAGGTGTTAAGCTCCTCCTCCCGCATGCGGATAATCTGGCTCCCCGCTGCATAACCGGGGTATTTCAGGAGGAACTCTCCGCGCTTTTTGTTGTAGCCGATGATCACCGCCGTGCTGCCGTAGAAATCGTCTTTCTCGTCATAGTGCAGCCACTTGCTTTTTTCGACAGGGTCCTTGGGGCTGGGGAGTTCGAGCTGGGGGTTTTGCTCGTACTGCTTGGCAAATTCAAACAGGAAGGCCTCTCGGATTTCGGAATACATGTGCCGGTAAACAATGGGCCGCCCTTTGTCGATCCAGCGCCTCGCCTCCATCATATCAAGCGGCTGATCCTTCTTTCGCAGATCCGAGATGTCTTGCTGGGTCCATTCGACTTTGGCGGCTTTTGACAAAGCCTCCAGCACCTCAAAGGTGTTGTCCAGGGTGGCGTTCGCCGTCCAGCCGTTGGCGGTCGCCACGGCACGCACATCCATGGTCCAGCCGTAGTATCCGGCCAGGCATTCGCCCACCCGCAGAGCGTGATTGGACTCGTCATCCATTGGCTGAAGCTCTGGCAGGCCGGTGATCATCACATCGCCGTTGGGCTTTTCTTCGAGCCGTGATTTCAGCAGCACCGGCTTGCCCTTGGCCGCTGTGGCAGGTGCCGTGGGTGAGGCTTTGGCGGTCCCGGCAGCCTGAAGGGGAATCATGGAGACATACAGGCGAGCGCCGGGCTCCAGGGTGAGGCGGATGGTGGCAGCCGCACCGGCCCACTCCTGCACCACCGTGCCAGGAGCGGCACCGGCGGCAGGCTTCACGAGTTGCCCGGGCTTGCCCATTTTGGCCTGCAACCCCGCCGATGTTTTAGACGCCGCCTGACGCATGGACTGCAAATAGGCTTCATCGGCGGCTGCGCCCGCAGCACGTTCCATGAAAAGCACATCCAGCCGCGTGAGTTTGCCGCCATCTTCCGTGGCCACCATCCGCTGCACGGGCGTGCCAAACACCGCCTCAGCCGCTCCGCCAGCTTCTTTGCGCGAAGGCCCCGCAGGCCCGGCCAGCGGCTTCCACTCGCCCGGCAGCGGCGTGTTCTTCCACCCGTCCGCCTTCTGCGCCAGCCCCTCCACAAACTGAGAAAGCCCTTCCCCCAAGGCAGAACTCATCGTCATTGTCATTATCAGCAGCAGCGCAACGACACATGTGGAAACACAACGAGGTATAAGCGAAAGCGAGTACTTCATCCTTTTGATTAATCCAATCAAGACATCAAGGCCGGGAGTGCAATGGATTTGATTTGCTACCCCGTCTATTGAGCACGGGTCTGTCTTAGAGTCGAATTCTGCGGCCCCCGAGATGAGAACGCCGTCCCCTGCGCAGCGTTGAGGGACCATCCTGGTCCCTCAACGCTCCGCGACCACCTCACCACTTTCCAGCCAATCTTCCTTATCCTGAAGAGCACGACGCCTGCGCTGAGGCCAGGCAACCGCTCCCCCCGAAGCCGGGAGGAAGAGGAGGATTCAGAGCGCCCCCTCCCCCCGCCGCACATGGCGCGCATCTTGCTGCATCGTCAAAAACTACCATTTGAGCGTCCGCTGCACCCGTGTAATGAAGCCCCCCCCCGGAGATTTCTGGAAACCTTTCTTGAAAAATCCGAATTAATTAGCAAAACTTAAATAATCTATCCACATGGACGAACTCACCATCTCGCGCGTCATCGGACGCGAAATCATCGACTCTCGCGGCAATCCCACTGTTGAAGTGGACGTTTACATCGAAGGCGGTGCTATGGGCCGTGCGGCAGTCCCCTCCGGCGCCTCCACCGGCGAGCACGAAGCGCTCGAGCTGCGCGACGGCGACAAGAAGCGTTTCCTGGGCAAAGGCGTGCTGAAGGCCGTCGATGCCGTGAACAATGAGCTGGCAGACGCCATCATCGGCGCAGACGCCTGCGACCAGGTGGGCATCGACAACGCCATGCGTGAAGTCGATGGCACCAAGACGAAGGCCAAGTGCGGCGCGAACGCCATCCTCGGCGTCTCCCTCGCCGTGGCCAAGGCTGCCGCCGCGACCATGGGCATCCCCCTTTACAAGTACATCGGCGGCCCGAACGCCAAGGTGCTCCCCGTGCCGATGATGAACATCATCAACGGCGGCGCGCATTCCGATGCCCCGATCGATTTCCAGGAGTTCATGATCATGCCGAAGGGCGCTCCTACGTTCTCCGAATCCCTCCGCTACGGCGCTGAGGTGTTCCATTCCCTCAAGAAGATCCTGCACGATCTGGGCCTCAGCACCGCTGTGGGTGACGAAGGCGGCTTCGCCCCTACCCTGAAGAGCGCCGACCACGCGCTGGAAGTCATCGCCCAGGCGGTGGACAAGGCGGGTTACAAGCTGGGTGAAGACATCTTCATCGCGCTCGACGTGGCCTCCTCCGAGTTCTTCGACAAGGCCAAGAACAAGTACGTCTTCAAGAAGTCCGACAAGTCCGAGCGCAGCGCCGCCGAGCTCGTGGCCTACTACGCCGAGCTGCAGAAGAAGTTCCCCATCATCTCCATCGAAGACGGCTGCGCCGAAAACGACTGGGCAGGCTGGAGCACCATCACCAAGGAAATGGGCCACAACACCCAGCTCGTGGGCGATGACCTCTTCGTGACGAACGTCGAGTTCCTCCAGAAGGGCATCGACCAGAAGGTGGCCAACTCCATCCTCGTGAAGGTGAACCAGATCGGCTCCCTCACCGAAACCCTCGACGCCGTTGACCTGGCCCACCGCCATGGCTACACCGCCGTGATGAGCCACCGCTCCGGTGAGACGGAAGACTACACCATCGCCGACCTTGCCGTCGCCACGAACTGCGGCCAGATCAAGACCGGCTCCATGAGCCGCAGCGATCGTATCGCCAAGTACAACCAGCTTCTGCGCATCGAGCAGGAACTGGGCGAGAACGCCATCTTCGGCGGCCGCATGAAGGTCTAATCAGCCCCATTCATTCATCGATCCATTATGAACTACCGAGAAGTGCGCGCATCAGAGCCTCAGTCACGCTGGGAAAGCTGGATGCGCGCATTCCTCAAGGTGGCCCGCTTCGTCCTGCTGCTGCTGGTGGTGCCCGTGGTGTACGTCCTGTGCGACAATCCCATGGACACGCAGAACGCCATGCGCAGCAAGCTGGAGCAGCTCAAAGACCAGCGCGATGCGCTGCAAGCCGACCGCGACAAACTCCTGCGCCGCATGGAGTGGATCAAAAGCGACAACGCCTACCTCGAAATGGCCGCCCGCGACCGCCTGCACCTGCAGAAGGAAGGCGAGTTTGTGCTGAGGTTTTAGTTTTAGAAGGCGGAAAGAGGCCAGGACTTGCCAACGAAGGAGAATTGTCCTCGTACACCTGCTCGCACTCGATCATCGGGCAGAGTTTAAAGTTTCATGTTTAAAGTTTCAAGTTGCTCCGCCACGTGCGTCAGCCGTTTTGTTCGTGGTTGAGGTGCTTGGCTGCACTTGAACCCATCGCTCCGCCGAGGGCCATCGCATCGGGCGAACCAGCGATGTAGCTGTGTCGGTTTCCCATGCATAATGCCCCAGGGCCAGACAGCAGAAAGAAGGTAGAAAAATTAGGGGTAGAAAGATTTCAGAATCAGAAGTTTGGAAGAATCTTTCTGCCCACAATTTCTCTGAAACGCAGACACGCAAAACTCCTTCCCACGCAACCCCAGCAGCACCTCGTCTTTGCGCACTTAGATGCTCGATTTTGTCGCAGAGGGGCAGCGAGGCGGAGGGGACGGGGATGGAATGAATGGTCTGCCCTTTTGGGGGGCATTACTTCGAGGCCGCGGGAGCGTATAGCCATGCTCTCATGTCCTCCGAGGTCAGCACGGAGACGTGCTTGAGCTTTCCGGCCTGCTCACGCGCGAGCTGGATCAAGGACTTGGCATTGAACGTGGCCGTCAAACGCACGGTGGTGAAGGCGGCCAGTCCGTCCAGTTTCAGCAAGTCCTCCGCAGAGATGCCGACGCTGCCGGCGTTCACGGTGATCGACAACTCCAGGAGGCCGTCCTCTGGCGCGCGCTGTATCTTGCCGAGAGTCTCGATCAGCGAGGCGGAGAGGGTGTTGAAGTGCATGTGCAGCCTTTGCAGCCCTTTCATGTCTCCGACCGCCAGCACGAAATCCATGTCTTTCCCGGGGAGGTTTGAGACCGAGATTTCTTTGAGCGGCACCCGTGCGAATGCTTCGGCAAATCCCTTCCTGGAGATCAACTCGGGCGAAGAAGTGCAGATGGAAAACTTTTGGGTCTCCGCCGGCATGCCAAGCCATTTCAAATCCTGATCCAGGATCCTCCTTCCGGACATGGAAACCGACGCCGTCTGGGTCTTTTCATCCACCGAAACACTGAGAGAAAATTCGCGACGCTGAGGCTCCGCATGCAGCCACAAGCTGCAAAGAAGGAATCCAAAGCCAAGGCCCCAAGAGCGGTGAACTGCGCCTGAAGCGCTGCGACTGAAGCCGGTGCCACTGGCGGCATTGAGTATGTGATTGTCCCGAGTCATTTTCCAATTTTCCGTGGATGGAGTCTAGAAACGTTCAGTGACAGCGCGGTTTGCGCACCCAGGTGAAATAGTCCGCGCCTGCTCGATGGGATGAGCAACGAATGCACCAGCCAGCGCTGAGGCATGCCCCTTTTTTCCCTTCCCCCAGCACCAACTCCCTCACCATCCCCCGCGCATGCCATGAACGGCCCGGTTAGACGCAGTCATCAGGCATTCCCTGAGGGTGCTGATGGCGACTTGCCGCCAACTTACGCGAAGCACTTTCGGCCCGTTAGACATTGACCGTTGACAAGGCATGGGGATGCATCTTTAGCCGGAGTGATGTCGCAATTATTCTGGGGCACCAACCGGGCTTTGCCTTACGCCCGCCTCCTTGTGCTGGGGGGCGCTGGTGCTCCTGGCGCTGGCTTCGCAGGTGCAGGCCCAGTTTGCACCGAGCACGATGCCTGTGCCTGCGGTGGCCACGTACAATGGCACGGTGTATGACTCGATGCCGCAGCAGCAGATCACCACGAACCGGTCGATGTTGTTTGATTCGGCCACCACCTTCACGGACGGCTCCTTCACTACGGGGACTTACACCTACACCAAGACGGGCGCGAACACGGCCACGCTGAGCTACCGGGCCAACACGGTGGCCACGGGCTTCACCGAGACGGAAAACTCCACGGCGCAGCTCACCTTTACCAGCGCCTATGCCGGCACCTACACGATGAGCGGGAGCTACAGCGGCACCTCCAGTGGCACGCCTTTCAGCGGCACGCTGACCAACGGCTCCGGCACTTTCACCGTGCGGACGCAGGCCACGGTCACCACTCCCACCAGCACGGCGGTCCTGACCACCACGGCCACGCTGGGTGGCACGGTGGTGACGGACGGTGGCACCACGCTGACCGCACGCGGCGTGGTGTGCTGCCCTCAGTCCGTGAGCAGCACTCCCTATACGGGCGGGCCGGGCATGACGAGCTTCACCACTGCCGGCCAGACCGGCACCTACACCGTCAGCGCCACGGGCCTGCTCCCGGGGACGGCGTATGTGTACTGCGCCTATGCCACAAACAACATGGGCACCGTTTACTCCACGACGGCGACCTTCACCACCGCCCCGACGGCGCCGACGATCAGCACGCCGACGAGCACCTCGGTGACGAACAGTTCGGCGGTGCTGGGCGGGAATGTGACCTCGGATTGCGGCTCGCCGATCCTGGAGCGGGGCGTGGTGTTTGCGCCGTCGGCGACGAACAGTGACCCGGTGATCGGCGGTGCGGGCGTGGTGAAAGTGACGACATCCGGGACCACGGGCGTCTTCACCCTGACGGCTCCCCTGATGCCTGGAACGCTGCATTCCTTCAAGGCTTATGCCACCAACGCGCTGGGCACCACCTACACCACGCCGGCGGTTTCCGTGACCACCTTGGCGGGCCCGCCGGTGCTGGACACGCCGACGGTGGCTGGACTGGCGGCCACGCAGGCGACTCTGGGCGCCACCCTGGTAAACACCGGCGTGTCTGGCGGCACCATTGAGCGCGGCGTGGTGCTGGCTCCCACGGCCACGAACAGCAATCCGGCGGTGGGCGGCACCGGAGTGACCAGGCTGACGAGCACAGGAGGAGTGGGGGCCTTCAGCATTTTGTTCTCCGGGCTGCTGCCGAACACGAGCTACTCCTTCCGCGCGTACGGCACGCATGCTTATGGCACGGGCTACACCTCGCCGGTCTCCACCTTCACCACGGCGGTGGCGCTGCCGGGCATCGGAACGCCCACGAGCACGCAGATCGCCGGCAGCACGGCCACGCTGGGGGCCACGGTGACGGGCGACGGCGGCGGTGCCATCACCGCGCGCGGTGTGCTGTGCGCGCCTACGGGGGTGAATGCGAGCCCGGACTTCGGCGGGACAGGCGTGCTGGACTTCCCCGCCAGCGGGCCGCATGGCACCGGGGCCTTCACGGTCAGTGCGACGGGGCTGACGAGGCTCACCGCCTACTCCTTCCGCGCCTATGTGACGAACAGCGCGGGCACGGTGTTCACAGCGCCGGTCTCCACCTTCACCACGGGGCCGGATCTGCCGGTGATGGACAGCTACAAACAGGCCCTGTACGTGAGCAGCACCACGGTGAACCTTTACGGTGCCGTGACGAACAATGGCGGCGGGACGATCACAGAATGCGGTGTGGTGTGGTCGCCCGTGGCCGTGAACGCGAACCCGACGATCGGCGGCGCGGGAGTGAGCCGGACGATTCTCTCCGCCACACAGTCAGGGTCGCTGGCCACGGGGCTCACGGGACTCACTCCTGACACGGCGTACGCCTTCTGCTTTTACGCCACCAACAGTTCGGGCACAGCCTACACGCCGGCGCCCGGCACCTTTACGACGCTGCTGCTGCCGGTGGTCACGACGCCAACGGGGCAGGACATCACGGCCACCGGTGCCACGCTGGGGGCAAATGTGACGGACGATGGCAACGCGCCTGACGCGAGCCGCTACATCCTGTACTCCGTGGCCGCTGTGAACAGCAATCCGCTAATGGGCGGAACGGGGGTGACGACGGTGGCCGCTGGCAGCGGGGAGGGTGTGTTCACGGTGCCTGTGACCGGCCTGTCCGCCGGGACGACGTATGCCTTCAGAGCCCAGGTGAGCAACGGCGCCGGAGACGGCCGCACCAGCGTGGCCACCTTCACCACGCTGACCTCCGCGCCGGTGATCACCACGCCCACGAGCACAGGCATCACCAGCAGCAGCGCCACGCTGGGGGCGAATGTGACGGACACGGGCGGGCTGGCGACGACACGCGGCGTGGTTTATGCGCCCACGGCGGTGAGCAGCTCCCCTGCCCTGGGGGACCCGGGCGTGGTGGATGCGCCGGCCAGCAGCGGCGGCAGCGGCGTCTTCACCGTGAATGTGAGCGGCCTGGCGCCAGGCACGGCCTACTCCTTCCGCGCGTATGCGAGCAACACCCAGGGCACCACCTACACGAGCCCGGCGTCCAGCTTCACCACGCCGGCGCTGCCGACCCTGGACCTGCCGACGGCAGCCAGCCTCAACTTCACCACCGCGACGCTGGGCGGCACCGTCACGGCGAATGGCGGCGCCACCCTCACGGAACGCGGAGTGGTATTTTCTACCACGGCGGAGAACAGCGATCCCACGATTGGCGGCACCGGAGTGACGAAGGTGGTGCGCAGCGGCACCAGCACGGGGATCTTCACGCAGGGTGTCACGGGCCTGCAGCCCGGCATACAGTACTCCTACAAAGCCTATGCGACCAACAGCGTGGGCACAGCTTACACCAGTCCGGCGGCCACCTTCACCACACTGGGGCTGCCTCTGCTGAGCAATCCCACGGTGACGGGGGTGGCACAGACCACGGCCACACTGGGAGGATCGGCCACGTATTACTCCCCCTACAGTCTCACAGAACGCGGCGTGGTGTATGCCGTCACCACAACGAATAGCAACCCGATGATCGGTGGCGTGGGCGTGACGCGGGTGGTGCGCTCCGGCACGGGCACGGGCGCCTTCACGCAGGCGGTGAGCGGCCTGGTGCCGGGCACGGGCTACTCATTCAAGGCGTATGCCATCAACAGCCTGGGCGTGGCCTACACGGAGCCGGTGACGACTTTCACCACGCTGCCCGGGCCGCCGGCGCTGGACACTCCCACGGCAACGGTGTTCACGGACACCTACGCACGCCTGGGCGCTCACATGGCCAGCGACAGTGGCGCGGCCATCACGGAGCGCGGAGTCGTGTTTGCCAAGACTTCCGTCAACGCGAACCCCGTCATCGGCGGCACGGGCGTGACCAAGCGGCTGGCAGATTCCGATCCGGGTATCTTGGACTTCTTTTCTGCGGATGTGCAGGACCTGACGCCGAACACTGCCTACAGCTTCAAGGCGTATGCCATCAACAGTGTGGGCACGACCTACACCAGTCCGGTCACCACCTTTTCCACGCCGACGGCCGCGCCGCGAGTGGACACGCCGACAAGCGCCAGCATCACAAGCACGACTGCGATACTGGGCGGCACGGTCATCAGCGACGGCGGCCTGACCATGACTCGCGGTGTGGTCTATGCGCCCACGTCCGTGAACAACAACCCACGTCTCTTCGGCACAGGTGTGCAAACCGCCACCGTCTCCGGCACCACGGGCACCTTCACCGTGAATATCACCGGCCTGCTGCCAAACACCGCCTACTCCTTCGCTGCCTATGCGGACAACAGCCTTGGCACCGGCTACACCAGCCCCGTCAGCACCTTTACCACGCCCACGGGACCGCCCGTGCTGGCGCAGCCCACGGTGTATGCCGTCGCCGGCAGCGGGGCATCACTCGGCGGCACTCTGGTGCACACAGGCGGCGCATCGATCACGCAGCGCGGCGTCGTCATTTCCGCGACATCCGCCAATGCAGATCCCATCATCGGCGGCACAGGCGTCACCACGCTGATCAGCGGCAGCAGTGGCGGCGCAGGCAGTACCATCCAGTCCACCGCCACAGGCCTGCAGCCGGCCACCGCCTACACCTTCAAGGTTTACGCGACCAACAGCCTGGGCACGAGCTACAGTGCCGCGGCTGCCGTGACCACGCTGACAGCGCTCGACAGCTGGAGGATGGCGTATTTTGGCACCACCAGCAGCACCGGCAATGCGGCGGACGAAGCGGATCCGGACAAGGACGGCGTGGCCAACCTCGCCGAGTACGCCTTTGGGCTCGATCCAATGCACAGCGCCTCCCGGCTGTTGCCATCGCCGGTGCACAACGGCAGCACGTTCAAGCTCACCTTCACTGAGCCCGGCGGCGTCAGCGGCGTGACTTATTCAGCGCAGTGGAGCGAGACCCTGCAGCCTGGAGGCTGGACCAGCATCCCCGACACCGGCAGCGGCAGCACCCACATTTTCAGCGTGCCCGTCACTCCCGGCAGCGGCCACGAAGCGAAAGTCTTCATCCGGCTTTCGCTGAGCCGGTGATGCGGGAGATTTGGTGGATGGCGGGGAGGGAGGAGAGGGATCATCTTGATCACCGCATAGGAATAAAGACGCTGCAGTCATGCTGAGCGAACTTGGACTGCGGCACGCGAAGCTGCCGCTTTCGAGAGTCTCGTAGTTCTCGTAAACAGACGCAGCCTGCGAGCGCCGAGTGGAGACTGCTTTGAAATGTCTTGGGTGTTCGTGAGCCTAGCAGCCTCCGGAAAGCGGTAGCTGCGCTCATTCTTCGCTGCACACCCGCATTGATTCGCTGCGCCCACCCCTTCGGGGCAGCCTATAGCTGTCTGCCTACGCTCCGCTTCGGCTCCAAATAAAGCCGTCCAAACACCACGGCCATCCATCACTTTACCACCAACAAAAAAGCCAGCCGGTTTCCCGTCTGGCTTCTTTGAAAGTGTTTGAGAAAGAGGCGGCGAATTACTCCGCGTTTTCTTCCACGTAGCGGACGACGTCGCCCACGGACTGGAGCTTCTCAGCTTCTTCGTCAGGGACGTCGATGCCGAATTCTTCTTCGAAGGCCATCACCAGTTCAACGGTGTCGAGGGAGTCAGCACCGAGATCTTCGATGAACTTGGCTTCCTGGGTGACCTGCTCGGGATTCACGCCAAGCTGTTCAACGATGATGTCGCGGACTTTTTCTGTGATGTTTTCTGCCATAGATGGGGGTTGTTGGGATGGGGCGGAGCTTTAGCGGCTGAGTTTGTTTTGGCAAGGGGAAATTCCCGGCTTTTTCAAAAGCCAAGAGATGCCGTTATTTTTCGGACTCCACAGGAGCAGATTCCGCAGGGGCTGCTTCGCTGACTTTTTCGATCAGCTCGCCGCTGAAACGACTCAGCAAACGGTCCAGTATCTTGTCCGCACCGGCGAACTTGAGGTCGTCAAACACAGCGCGTTTGGGAGCGGCGCCCTCCTTGCCATACCAGGCGTAGGCGAGCCCTTTGACCTCCCACTTCCGCTTGTCCACACGGTGGACGTCTGTGTACTGGATCTGTACACCCTCCGGGGTCACCCAGAAGTCCGCCTCTCCCCGCAGCACCTTGTTCCGATTCCGCAGCATCATGCCCAGAGGAATGAGCCCGAGGGCAAAGCAGCCGTAGGCAAAGTAGAACTGCTCGGCGATCTCATGGTCGCTATAGTGAGCGGGCTCCTCAGGCCAGCCATTCTTCGCGGCGTAGCTGTTCCACCGCGGAAGATCTCCATCCACACCGATGGGCAGTCCCCTGGCCTCGGCATCGGCCACCCACTGCTGCATGCGCCCTTCTTTCCGCGCGGCTTCAAACGAGGGCTGGTATTCCTTGAGAAACCATTCCTTTTTCTGTGCGATGGCCACGGCCTTGGGGTAGCCCCAAAGGCCATCATAAAGAAACAAGCCGCCGAATACCAGCAGCAGACCGGCCATCATGCTCATACGGCGGAAGTACCAGCGTGTGACGCGGCAGATGATGGGCTCCGTGGGAGAGATGGGTGCGGGGGCGTTTTTTTCCATGAAAGGTCAGATTCAATCGCAGGCAGCCGAGGAAGCAACACGTGATTTTGTGTGACAATCTACGCTCAGTTTTGCAATGCGCTCATACTACCAGAAGGCGGGCTTCATGCGTATCTATTCTCAAATCCAATCCGAATTCCGACCCCATGTACTTTGATCCCCTCTATCTCCTGATATTCTTTGGCACGATGGCGCTTTCCGTTTACGCCTCCTGGCGCGTGAAGTCCGCCTACGCACGCTATTCCCAGGTGCCGGCGCTTTCCGGCCTTTCCGGCGCGCAGATCGCCCAGCGCATCCTGGACCTGAACGGCATTCGCGATGTGACCATCCACGCCGTGAGAGGCCAGCTCAGCGACCACTATGATCCCTCCAACAAGCAGCTCATGCTGAGCGAGGAGAACTACTACGGCACCAACGTGGCGGCGCTGGGCGTGGCCGCGCATGAGTGCGGGCATGCCATCCAGCACCAGCAGCTCTACGCGCCGTTGCAGTGGCGCATGGCGGCGGTGGGCATCACCACCATCGCCGGGCAGATCATTCCCTTCATGGGCATGGGGCTGCTGTGGCTGATGCCCCGGATCGCCCTGCCCGTGCTCGCCGTCTGCTTTGGCATTGTGATGGTGTTTCAGCTGATCACCCTGCCGGTGGAATTTGACGCCACAGCCCGTGCGAAGCGCGTACTTGCCAGCACAGGCGCCGTGGCCCCCGGCGCGGAAACGGCCGCCATGAGCAGCGTGCTGGACGCCGCTGCGCTCACCTACGTGGCGGCGTTTATCAGCGCGCTCGGGCAGTTCCTCTATTACGTGATGATCATGCTCGGCGGCCGGAGAAACGACTGAGAAACGACTGAGAAACGACTGACGAACGACTGACGAACGACAGTCGCGATGCGCGAACGAAGATCCTGAAGGAACGCGGCGTATGGCTCCCATGCGCCGCGTTTTGTTTACCCTCGCTCTTGTCCTTCCCTGCAGCCTAGCCTTTGCCGAAGAAATTCCGCCGCTGCGGGGTTTGAGCCGGACGAACCTGCTGGAGTATCACGCCACAGACGGCACCAAGAAGATCGCCACCACACCGGCCGAGTGGGAGCTGCGCCGCAGGGAGGCACTGGCGGGCTTTCAGCAGGTGGCGGGTCCCCTGCCCGGCCCCGAAATGCGCTGTGCGCTGGAGCCGAAGGTGCTGGAGGAAACCGACTGCGGCAGCTACGTGCGGCGGCTCATCACCTACACCGCTCAGCCCGGCGGCACGGTGCCGGCGTATCTGTGCGTTCCCAAAACGGCGCTGGCAGGGACAAAAACGCCGGCCGTGCTGTGCCTGCACCCCACGGAGAACAACATCGGCTTCAAAGTGGTCGTCGGTCTGGGTGGCAAGCCGCACCGGCAGTATGCGCAGGAACTGGCGGAGCAGGGCTTTGTGACGCTGTCTCCCAGCTACCCGCTGCTGGCGGACTACCAGCCAGATCTGAAAGCTCTGAAAATGCCCAGTGGCACCATGAAGGCCATCTGGGACAACATTCGCGGACTCGACTACCTGGATTCCCTGCCCTTCGTGGATCGCAGCCATGGCTACGCCGCCATCGGGCATTCGCTGGGCGGGCACAATGCCATCTTCACCGCCGTGTTTGACGACCGGATCCAAGTCATCGTTTCCAGCTGCGGCTTTGACTCCCTGCTGGATTACAAAGGCGGTGACATCAAAGGTTACGTGCAGGAGCGCTACATGCTGCGCATGGCGGACTACCTGGGCCGCCCCCAGGACTGCCCGTGGGACCACTACGAACTCATCGCCTGCCTCGCCCCGCGGTACGTGTTTGTAAATGCGCCGTTGAAGGACTCAAACTTCCAGTGGCAGAGCGTGGACCGCATCGCAGCCGCAGCTCTGCCCTTGTTCCGCCTCCACGGGGCAGAGTCACACCTCAAAATCCTTCATCCCGACTCCGACCACGATTTCCCGGATGCCGAGCGCCAGGCCAGCTACGAGATGATCACGCGCGTGCTGAAACCTGCCCGATGACGCAGGCCCCAGCCCTCGAACAAGGCAGCAAATTCCTCCAGGAGCCCCCGCATTTAGCCACGCCCCCTTGAAAACGGACCGCACTTCCGATTCACTCTGCAGCACTGGGAGCGCCGGTTTTTAACCGGCTCTGGTCGGGCACCCATGAGGCATCGCAAGGAAAGGAAACTAAGATGTGAAGGGCGGTGCTCAACCGCCTGCGGAGCGGCACCCAGAACCGATTGAAAACCGGCGCTCCCAGCCATGACTCTCCCGGCGGCACCGCAGTTCATCAATTAAAGGCAGGATCCTTTCGGGGCTGAGTCTGATCGCGGCAGGTGACTTGCGTCCGGATCAACACACGAAACCGTTTTCCTCTGCTGAGGGTATTACCCTAGAGGAAGCGGCTTGGTTTGCCTCTCCTGCATTCTGCCCACGGGCTGCAGGTCCGAGAGCGGAACTCTCCCCGCACAGAAATCCCAGCCCAGACCGGAGGCCGCAATGAGGCTGGGCGTGATGTGCGCCCGCCGCAGTTCCTCCGTGCGTCCCACGTCAAAACAGCCTGCCCGTGATCTGCCCCCGGAGCTTGAGCCAGTTTCTATGAGAGTCTGACGGTGGCTAACGGCTTGGTTTGGGTGTTGTCTTTGTTCTTGGTTGTTGCGGGAACTGCGTTGCCTTTCGGTTGACGCAGCGTAGCGGAGTCGGCCGA
>NZ_JBGAGS010000005.1:0-401104 GCF_044226605.1 Prosthecobacter sp.
AAGCGCATTACAAGCGCTCAGGAAAGCAGCACAGCACTGAAGGCAAAATCGCTTGGCAGAATGCCAGAATTTAACCGGCATTCCGGGCAGGCCTCTCTAAAAAGAGTGTTTTCACACAGCCTGGACAGCCCGCCCTACCGGCTCTGGGTGTGGAAGTGATCTTGTGCAGCGCCAAGAAAAGCCGCTGTGAAAATGGCGTAACGGCAGTGTGTTTGACACGCGCTGAGCGACAGACAGGAGTGTCTGTGGGACTTCCAAGCAGGCTGCGTCGAGAGCTTTCAGGGGGGCTACGCTCGCTTTGCTAAAGCGCGTGGCTGCTGGGGAAATCGTGTGCCTTGGGGACTGCGACACGCTGAGGGACGGGCGGGCTTTCGCCACGCCCATCCTACGACGGTTTGCGGTGCGTGGCTTGGGGTCAGCGGGAGAAGCGACGGCGGCGGCGGAAGAAGAGGGAGGTGAGGCCGAGGAGGAGGAGGAGGCAGCGGCCGGGCTCTGGGACGACGACGAGGATGCCGTTGCTGGCGAAGAGGTCGGTGTTGAAGGCGAGGCCGCCGAGATTGACGCCGCTGAAGTCAAACTGGGTGGTGCCAGTGATGCTGTTGGAGAGCGTGGCCCAGTCGAGGAGATCGAAGACATCGCCGTAGGACGGTGTGTAGCCGTTCAAGAGATTGGAGTCGATCTTGAGGGTGCCATTGATCACAGGAGCGCTGGTGTCATTGGAGAAGATGTGATCGTGCAGCGAGAGTGTGTTGGCGTTTTCCCAGCCGCTGATGATGGAGGGGTTCAGGGAGGCGAGTGAGCTTTCGTTGCCGGCGATGGAGGCCGCATCATTCAGCGTGGCGCCGCCGAGCTGCATGAGGAGGGTGCCGCCTGCATTGACGGTGAGATTTCCACCAACCGTGAGGAGTCCTGCTCCACCGACACCGGGATCAATGGTGCCGCCAGTGTTCACTGTGAGGGCACCACCAACGCCGGTGCCGCTCAGGGTGCCGGCATTGACATTGGTCAGGCCGCTGTTGGTATTGGTGGCGGTGAAGACGAGGGTGCCGGCGCCATCCTTTGTGAGGGTGCCTGCGCCGGTGATGACGCTGCTGACGGTGGCGGTGGTACCGACAGCGGTCAGAATGGTGCCGCCCGATGCGCCGATGGTGACGCCGCGGCTGGCAGAAACCGTGAGATCCGCGGTGGTCTGGAGGGTGCCGCCATTCAGCGAGAGCTGATCAGGAACGGCCGCGCCAGGGACCGCGCCGAGGTTGGCATCTGCAGAGATGCTGAGGATGCCTGCGCTGACGCTGGTCTTGCCAGTGTAGGTGTTTGCGCCGCTGAGGGTGACGGTGCCTGCGGTGGTCTTGTTCAGGCCCACGGTGCCGCCGAGGATGGCAGATGCCGTGCCTGCCTGCATGTCGTAGTCGGTGGTGCTGGTGAGGACACCGGTGCTGCCGCTGATAGTGCCTGAGGTGAGCTGCACGCCAGCCACCGTTTCATTGCTCGCACCGACTGCGAATTCACCGCCGGAAACAGTGACCGTCATGGTGTCGGCAATCTGATTGGACTGCTGAAGATTGGTGACGCCGCCGGAGACGATGAGATTGCCGGCGAGAGCGTTGTTGCCGGTGGTGTTGAGATTCAGCGTGCCGTCGCTGACGGTGGTGGTGCCGGTGAAGGTATTGACACCGCTTAGGGTCAGAGCGCCGGTGCCAGACTTCGAAAGCGTGCCGGTGGTGGTGGTGATGGTGCCGCTGATCACGGTATCGCCGCTGCCAGTGACGGAGAGGTTTCTTGCAGTGCCGGTGACCGCATTGGCGGAGGCGAGAGTGAGGGTGCCTGTCTCTGACTGGATGGTGGCGTCTGCGGTGAGAGTGACGGTGCCGCCGTAGCTGTTGGCGCCGCTGAGATTGCGCAGTGCGCCGTTCGTGGCGGAGCCGGTGCCGGCGATGCTGAGAGCCTCTGCACCGACGGTGATGCCACCCTGAAGTTCCAGCGAAGCGCCGGAAGCGACCGTGGTGCCGGCGGTGGTGGTGCCGAGGCCTGTATTGCTGCCGATGCTGAGGATGCCCGCATTCACCGCAGTGGTGCCGGTGTAGTTGTTGGGTCCGCTCAGGGTCTGTGTGCCTGCGCCGGTTTTGACGAGGTTCAGAGCATTGGCCTGGTTGGTCACCGTGCCGGAGAAGGTGGTGGAGGTGCCATCATTGCCAACGGTCAGAGTGGAGGCCGCACCGATATTGGTGACGACGCCCGCGCCGGCGAGGGAGCCAATGGATTCATTTTTGCCATTGAGGTCGAAGACGCCTGCGGAGGCGACGGTCAGAGCGGAGCCGTCTGGAATGACGCCTGCAGCACCGAGCTGCAGAAGGCCTGCATTGACGGTGGTGGAACCGCCGTAGTCATTGGCAGTGCTGGAGAGCACCAGGGTGCCGGCGCCGTCCTTGGTAAGATTGGTGCCGCCGGTGAGCTTGCCAGAAATGGTGCCGCTCATGAGCAAACCATTCACGGTGATGGTATGCGCACCTGCGGCCAGAGTGACGACACCGCTAAAGGTCAGGGAGTTTCCGGCATTGGCGCGGGCGTTCATGCCATCGAGCGTACCGAAGGTGAAGTCCTGGGTGACACTGACGGCATTGCCGATGGTGCGTGCGGTGCCATCGCTCATGACGGCCACTCCATTGCCCAGAGTAAGAGCACCGGTGCCGACGGGGCCGGCAGTGACGGCGGGAGGAGTGCCAGCAGTGACAGCAGCGAAGATCAGGCTGCCCTGGCTGAGATTGAAGCCATTGGCAAAGGTGCTGGTGGCATTGCTGAGGACGAGGGAGCCGGTGCCGGTCTTCACCAGCGGCGAGGTGGAGCCGGAAGTGGAGATCTTGGCAGAGATGATGAGGTCATCGGCAGAGATGCCCGAGGTGGAGATGGTGGCACCGTCCACGAGATTGAGCTCCGTGCCGGAGATCGTGGGAGTGAAGCTCAGGGTGTCATTGGTGACCGTGATCGGCGTCGGTGAAGTGAGGGTGAGGAGGGTGCCCACGGCGACGGTCGGTGTGACGGAGCTGCCGGGGTTGCTGAAGGTGACGCTGCTGAGGGTGTTGGTGCCGACGAGAGTGAGCACACCGCCGCCGTTGATGGTCACGCTGTTGCTGGCGTCAATCTGCCCCTGATTGGTGCTCATGGTCAGATTGGCATTGTTCAGGGTGATGCCGCCGGCCGGGATGACGACGGTGCCGGCGCCTGCGGTCGCGTTGATGGTGAGCGTACCCTGATCCACGACGGTGCCGCCGCTGTAGGTATTGGCAGCGGTGAGGGTGGTGCCAGCAGGGCCGGACTTCACCAGGCGGGTGAGATTGCCCAGACCATTGTCAGCGATGATGGAGTTGATGGTAACAGTGTTCTGATTGTGCCACTCGACGAGTTCGGTGACGCCCGTGGTGGCGGTGCCGCCGGTGGTAAGGATGCCGCGCAGGGCGGTGGTGCCGATGTTGGCGGCGTTGTTGTTGTTGTCACGCAGCAGGCCGCCGAGGGCGAGGTTCAGTGTTTCGGTGCCGAGGGTGAAAAGGATGTTGCGGGTGGCGGCACCAGTGAGGCGGAGAGCACCGATGGTGGTATTGGCGGAGAGGGTGATGTCCGCGCCTGTATTGGCGATGTTGGCCGGCAGGTTGTTGCCGCTGGCCAGGGCCGCCCCATAGGCGGGAATGGTGTTGCCTGCGACGGCAGCGCTGCCGAAACGAACGACGCCCTGAATGGAGTTGTAGACGCCGTATTCACCGTTGTTGATGATGACGTTCGCGCCCAGGAACAAATTGTTTACCGGGGTGGCTCCATTGATCTGGCTCAGGAAGACCTGTGCACCGCCGGTGGTGGGCTGGCTGGGGTCGGTATTGAAGTGCAGCGTGGTGCCGGAGTTCGCCGGCAGAATCAAGTTTCCAATGGTGATGGTGTTGGTGCCGCCATTGACGCCGTTCGGAGTGATGGTGTTGGCACCGCCACCGAGGATCGTGATTGTGTTGATGGTGGTGGTGTTGTCCACCGATCCGCCAGGGGTGATGGAGAGCACGGAGCCCTGCATGGTGACGGGAACGCTGGCGGCAAAGCGCACGGGATTGGGTGTGGCATTGAGGCCGGCATTGGTCAGCGAAAGAGTGGCGAAATTCAGCGTGATGGCGCTGGTGGCGAGCGTGGCCGCATCCTGCAAGGTGAGAGCACCACCGCGAATGGTGGTGGACCCGGTGTAGGTCTGGGCGTCCACCAGAGCGAGGGTGGTATTGCCCGAACGCACGAAGGAGAGATTGCCGCTGATCGTGCCGCCAAAGGTGGAACTGGCCGCCATGGCCGCGGTCAGTGTGACGGCGGTGGTGGTGCTGGAGTTGGTGATTTCTCCTGGAATGTCAGCGAGGCTATTGCTGCTGAGAATGGCGCCCACGACCTGATTGTTGCCGTTGAGGTCAAACACACCGCCATTGATCTGGAGATTGCCCACGGTCGGAATGCTGCCCGATGGCGCGACGAGGAGGGTATTGGTGCCGCCAGCGAGGATGAGGGTGCCCTGGTTCACGGTCGTGGTCCCGGTGTAGGACTGCAACGCGGAAAGCGTCATGCTGCCGACACCTGTCTTGGTGATGCCGGCGGTGCCGGTGATGCTGCTGGTGACATTGAGCGAGCTGCCATTGATGCGGAAGATGCCTTCCGCGCTGAGCGCGAGCACCGGGGTGCTGATGGTGGCGCTGTCTCCATTGACCATCACAGCGCCGCTAGCGACGGTGAGGCCCTGCGTGGGCAGAAGGAGGCCGGTGGAGCCAAGCGTGACATTGCTGTCAATGATGTTAAGGGCATTGAGCGAGCGGGCCGCCGTGATGTTGCGCGTGGTGGTGGTGGCGTCGATTTTGACCGTGTTTGTGGCAGCAGCACTGTTGATGTCCGTCGGCAAGGTGTAGGCGGTGAAGGCAACGATGCCATTGGTGGTATTGTAGGTGGCGAAGTCGGTGCCGACGGCGATGCGCGGCAGGATGCTGTTTGTCAGCCCGGGTGTGGTGTTAAAGAGGAGCTTGGTGGTGGTGCCGAGGCCGCTGCCGGTGATGACTGCGGTGGATCCGGTGCCCTGCGAGAGGCTGCCGAACTTCAGGAAGGCAGTGCCACCTGCGCCCGCGGTGAGATTGACGTTGGAGTCTCCGGAGCCAAGGGTGAGGACGCCGGTGCCGGTCTCGGCGGAGGCCGTGGCGTCGGCGCCAAGGTAGTTCAGGATGCCGCCATTGAGAGTGACGTTGCCATTGCGGAGGCGGGCGTCGTTGTTGGCGGTGCCGGTGTTGTCCAGCGTGAGGGTGCCGCCTTCATTCACGGTCAGAGTGGCGAAGGGGAAGGCGCTGGTGCCATTGTCCTTCAAGGTGACGCCGCCGAGATTGACGGTGAGGCTGCCGGTGATGTTGCTGAGAGAGCCGTCGGTATCAAAGGTCAGGGTGCCGGTGCCGATTTTAAGCAGGTTCAAGTTGGCAGGGGTGGCGTCGTTGAAGCGCAGGAAGGTGCCGGAGAAGGTGGTGGAGGCACCGGAATATCCGACCGCGAGCGTCACCGCCGTGGCGGTGGCCGAAGAGTTCATGACGTAGCCGGAACCCGCCAGCGAGCCGAGCGTGGTGCTGAAGCCGTTGACATTGAGGCCGGTGCCGCTGGCCAGGGTCACATCCGAGTAGCGGGAGCCGCCATTGGCCACACCGATCTGAAGGCGTCCGTTGCTGACGGTGGTGGCGCCAGTGTAAAGGTCCTGACCATTGAGCTGCAGCACGCCATCGCCGATTTTGGTGATGCCGCCGGAAGAACCGACGACGCCCTGCAGAATGAAGTCTGGCAGCAGGGCTGCAAGCTCCTGGCCATTGAAGCGAGTGGCCGAGATATCCAGAGTGCGATTGGTGCTGCCGAAGTCAACGCGGCCTACGATCGTGGGAACGGTGACAGGATTGGTGCTGGAGGAAACAATGTTGCCATTGAGGGTGAGAATGCCGCCATTCTGATTGGAGACGACCTGGATGGCGGTGGCGCCGCCGCCTTCATCGCGGAAGACAAGACCTGCGAGGGTGTTGCTGCCCACCAGGCTCAAAGTGGAGCTGCCATTGAGGGTGACGATGTTTCCGGCGGCAATCTGTCCTGCAGCAGACAGGGTGAAATTGGATCCGTTCAGGATGAGGCCGTTCAGCGGATTGGCGGCGAGCGGGATGCTGCCGGTGAGGCCGAGGGAGAGCGTACCCTGATTGATGGTGGTGCCGCCATCGTAAGTGTTGGTGCCGTTGAGGGTCACCTGGCCGGAACCGCTCTTCACCAGCATCATGCCGGAGCCGACGATGGAGCTGTTGATGACTTCATTGGCAGAGCCCTGCGTGTAGATGAAGAGTTCCGGACCGCCGGAGGTCAGGCTGCCCTGATTCACCGCGCTGCCGATGGAGAAGACCTGATTGCTGAAGAAGAGAAGGCCGCCGCTGGCGAGGGTGAGCGTCTTGCTGGCGGCGATGTTGATCGTCATGCCCGTCACATTGCCAAGGCGGAGGCTGTTGATGGTGAGGTCATTGCTGACCAGCACCGTATTGCCCGTGACGGCGACATTGAGGCTGATGTTGTCGGTGGGGCCGGCAATGTTGAGGGTGTTCACCGTGGAGGTGGCATTGGTGTAAGCCAGAGCGCCGTTGGCACCCATGGCGGCGACGCCGAGTCCGGGAATGTAGGTGGCAAAGTCGCTGGTATTGATGACCGCCCAGCCGCCAATGATGCCATTGGTGAGGCCGCCGCCCACGGAATCCGTGGAGACGCCGTTGATGGTCGGGATGAGGATGCGGGAGCTGCTGCCTGCCTGCCCACCGGTGGAGGCAGTGAAGTTGATGGTGCCACCGCCGACTGCGCGGCTGAGGCTGGTGAGTGTGAAGTCGGCGGAATTGACCCCCGTGCCACCGACAGCGGAACTGACAAAGTTGGCGCCTTTGACCAGCGTGACGGCTCCGACCGTTTCGGTGGAGGCCGACTGCGCACGACCGAGGAAGTTCAGCGTGCCGCCGCGCAGCGAGATGGCGGCGGCGTCATTGACACGGTCCGTCAGCTCCTTGCTGCCGGTGTTGTCAATGTTGAGGGTGGCGAAGTTGATCTGGATGTCCGTGGTGCCGGAGAGCTGGCCGCCGTCCCTGAGCGTGGTGGCGCCACCGGCGAGGAGAGTGAGACCCGTGTAGTCATTGTTTGAATACATGCTCAGCGTGTTCTGGCCGGAACGCAGGAAGCTCATGGCGCCGGTGAGGTAGCCGGCCCAGTTGCGCCCATTGTTGTCCTGATTGATGACGAGCGTGCTGCCCGTGAGGGAGCCACCAGTGATGGTGCCACCAGCGCCTTCCACACCGCCAAGGTCGCTGAAGAGGATCTGGACATATTGGGAGTTGCCGTTGAGATCAAGAACAGCGCCGGGGCCTACGAGGAGGTTTTGATTGGCCGCGAGGGTGTTGTTGCCGCCATTGAGGATGACGGTGCCGCCTTCAATGCTGGCATTGCCAGTGATGGTGCTGGCGCCGCGCCCTGCGATGGGGCTGCTGGGAGGCGAGAAGATGAGGGTGCCTGAACCCGCCTTGATCCAGCCAGCGGTCCCGACGATGGCGCTGGTGATGGTCAGCGAGGTGCTGGAGTCCACGGCATAGAAATTCTGAACACCTGAGTTGTTGAGAACCGGCACGCTGAGGATGTTGCTGCCCCCGCCAGTGGCGAGGATGGCGCCTGCGCTCAGGATCAGCTGGGCGGGCGTGGTGCCACCAGCGACAAAGGCCGCACCGGTGGCGCCGACCGTGGCGCCTGCAGGATCGCTGAAACGCAGGGCGTTGAACGTACGGCTTGCCGTGAGATCACGCGTCGTCATGACCGAATTGACATCCACGGTGCCGGTCGTGCCGGTGACGTTGTTGATGTTGGTGGTGCTGCCGGCATTGTAGGTGGTGAAGACCGCGATGCCATTGGCGCCGTAGGTGGCAAAGTCCGCACCGCCAACGGTGGCGCGCTGGATGATGCCATTGGTCAGGGAGGGAGCGGTGGTGAAGATGATCTTGTTGGTGGCGGAGCCAAGGGCCGAGCCCATGCCGACGAAATTCACCGAGCCATCTGCGGTGACGATGTTGGCATTCAGGGACGCAAAGGTGAGCGTGGTGCTGCCGCCGTTGCTGTTGGAGATGATGGTATTGCCAGGGCGGGAGATCGTGAGATTGCCGATGCTTTCCGTGGAGGTGGCGGAGTTGCCCAGATAGGTGAAGGTGCCTCCATTGAGAGTGAGCGGGCGGCCGCCGAGACGGTTTGCCGTGGCGGTGCCGGTGTCATCGATGGAAAGGGTGCCGGTGGGAGTGACGGTGATCGTGCCGGTGGCGCCAAGCTTCACGCCGCTGCCGGAAACATTGAGCGTGCCGGCATTGATATTGATCGCGCCGGTGAAGCCGGTCTGATTGCCGATGATGTTGAGGGTGCCTGCGCCGATCTTGGTAACCGCGCCGCCGCCAGCGCCGTTGCCGATGACGCCGGTGAGATTGATGACGCCGCCGACTCCGGTGAAGAAGGAGGAGGTGTTTGCGGTGACGATGTTGCCCGTGATGTTCAGGACAGCGCTGTCATCAGCACCATAGGTGGCGGCATTGCCCGCAGTCTGGGTGATGAGGCCGGAGTAGGTGTTGGTGCCGGAGACGCTCTCAATGCTGCCGCCGGAATTGATGCCGGAAGTCTGGCTGTTGGTGGTGAGGGTGATCGGGTTGGAGACTGTGACCCCGCCGGAAAGCTGCAGGGCGGAACCAATGGCATTGTTCACAGTGATCGTGCCGGAACCGAGGGCGTTGCTATTCAACACCAGGATGGCGCCGCCATTGATGTTGATGGCACCGGTCATGGTGGAGTTGCTCGCATTGATGGCGAGGATGCCGCTGTCGTTCTTGTTGAGGGTATTGGTGACGGCGGACAGGGAGAAGGGAGAGGTCAGGGTCAGAGTGGCGTTCTGAGTGACTTCAAAGGCGTTGTTCGTCGCATTGAGCAGGAAGGTGCGCGCGGTGGAGAACGTGCCGGTGGCGCGGAATCCCGTGCCGGTCTGGCTGTCGATCTCCAGGGTGATGGTGTTGGCGGCATTGCCGAGAGCACCATCGGAAGCGACGGAGAGAATGCCATTGAGGACGTCAATGGTGGCGCCGGCGCCGCCGAAAGTGTTGCCGCTGTTGCCAAGCACGAGCGTGCCCGCGCCGGACTTCACCAGGGAGTAGCCGCCGGTGTCCGAAACGACGCCGCTGAGGGTGAGGCCCTGGACGAGATTGGAGGCGGTGGCATTGGCGACGGAGAAGTGGGAGGCGCCGGTCAGGCTGATGGCACCGGTGAACTCAAGGCCGTAGCCGCTGAGATTGTTGACGGCAAGGATGCTGCCATTGTTGGTGAGATTCACCTTCTGCAGCGTCTTGTTGCGTGCAAAGGGAGCACCACCGGAGCGGTTCACGGTGATGGCGGTATCCGCAGTGAGGTTGACATTGCCACCAAGGGCGATGGTTTCCACGGTGCCGAGGGTGTTGCCGTCTGCGAGGAAGATCAGGCCGCCCGCGATGTTGATGGTGCCGTTGTAGTTGCCGAGCGTGAGGGTGCCGAGACCGGACTTGTTGACCACATCGGTGGCGATGGAGTTGACGACGTTGCCAATGGTCACGGTCATCTGCGGAGCGGTGACGGTGACGTTCCAAATCGAGGGCAGCGTGGTGCTGCCGTTGAGGGAGAGGCTGTTGGTGCCGTTGAAGACGGTGTCACCCAGGAAGGTGAAATCATTGGTGACGGAGAAAGCACCCGAGGCAAGCAGCGAGGTATTGGCGGCCATGGTCACCATGCCCGTGCCGAGAGGGCCGGAGGTCAGAGTGTCGCCGAGATTCGGACCGAAGCTGCTGGCGCCAATGATGAGACCGCCCGCGGCCACATTGAGGCCGCCTGCGAAGGTGCTGAGGTTGTTGCTCAGCTGAAGGAGCCCGCTGCCAGTTTTATTGATGCCACCATTCTGAATCAGAGCGGTGATGTTCAACGAGGCCTGCCATGGGGCGACATTGACGCCATTGATGATGGCGGCTCCCAGATTGACCCCATAGGAACCTGCGCCGTTCAGATCGATGGTGCCGGTGCCGATGACCGCGGCGTTGCCGGGGTTCATGGTGCTGACACTGATGCCACCGGTGAGGGTGAGGACGCCGGTGGGATTGATGGTGGGGGCCGCGCCACCGAGGTTGTTGATATTGATGCCTGCGAGGGTGTTGGCCTGAGCGGCGAGATTGACCAGGGAGCTGCCGCCGAGTGTTAGGACGTTGCTGCTGGGGATGACGCCACCCGCGTTCTGGGTGAGGATGGCCTGGTTCACGGTGAGGCCGCCAGTGCCGAGCGCGCCGGTGGCGCCGAGGATGATGTTGCCGCTGTTGAGAATGGTACCGCCGGTGTTGGTGTTGACGGCATTGATGGTGGTATTGCCCACGCCTGCGGCTTCGACCTGACCGGAGGTGAAGATGAGGCGAACGGCACCGGTGCCGTTGTCCACGACGGGTGCATTGAGCGTGATCGTCCGGTTGGTGCCGGCAAAGTTGGCGTGAGTGATGTAGAAGTCGCTGGCCGTGTTGGCGACGCCGCTGGTGAGGCGGCCATTTTGGATGGTGATGTCCACGTTGTCAGTGGCCTGCGCCAGGAGAAGGCCGCCGCCTTTCAAGGTGAGATTGTAACCGCCGAGGTCGAGAACAGTGGCGGCGGTTGGCGAGGCAATGTTGAGGGTGTTGACCGTGGTGTTGCCGAGGAGAGTGGTGGTGCCTGCGGTGGAGTAGCGCACATTGTCCGTGTCCAGCGGATTGGAGTTCAAGCTGCTGGTGGCATACCCCGCGAAGCCGTTCTGATTGAGCTGGCCGATGCCGTAGGTGGAGTCATAGCTGGCCCACTCGCGATCGACGATGGCCCAGGCGCCGATGATGTAGTTGCTCAGCGCCGGAGCCGAAGTGATGAGAATGTTGGGGGTGCTGCCAATGGCGCCCAGGGCGTTCGTTGAACCATTGAAGCGCAGGGTGGCGGTGGAGCCGACCGAACGAGCCAGCGAGGCGAGGGTGAGGATGGCGGAGTTGACATTGGTGCCGCCGGTGGTGGCGTTGATGAAATTGAAACCTTCCGTGAGGGTCACCGCACCGAGAGTCTCGGTGGTGTTCATCTGCTGGCGTCCGCCGTAGGAGAGAGTGCCCCCTGCCATGGTGATGGTGGCGCTGTCCTTCACGCGGTCATTGACGTTGTAAAGATTGCCATTGGCGAGCGAGAGGCCGCCGTAGTTGATGGTGATGGCGTTGGAGCCCAGGATGGCACCGTTGTCATTGAGGGTGACAGTGCCGCCGGAGATGTAGGTGTCCCCGGTGTAAGTCTGGGCACTTTGAAGGTTGAGCGCACCGGTGCCGGTCTTGTTGAGGTAGATATTGCCCGAGATGACACCGGCAAAGTTGGTGTTGCCATTGATGGTGAAGGTGGACTGCGTGGAGCCGGAATTGATCACGCTGCCACCGGCGATGCCGTTGCCGCCGCCCGCAGTGGCGCTGGAAAGACCGGCCACAAACTGGTTGCTGCCATTGAGGTCGAAGGTGCCGCCGTAGTTCAGCGCCATGCCCTGATTGAAGAGGAGCGGATTGGTGATGCCGGTGGTGGTCAGCTTGAGCGTGCCTTCGTTGATGTAAGTGGTGCCGCCGATGAACTGCTGGGCATTGATGCGAAGCTCGCCAGGAAGGTCCTTCGACATGCCGCTGCCACCGCTCATGCCGCTGTTGACGGTGAGGGACTGGCCGCTCTGGACGTGGATGATGGCCTCACTGCCGAAGGCGACGATGGGCACATTGAGGAAGGCGCCGCCGGTGCCATTGGCAAGAATGGTGCCGCTGCTGATCGTGAGAGTGGCGGGAGGATTGCCTCCCAGGCCGCCGACAGCGGCGGTGTTGTTGATGGTGAGGGCGTTGATCGTCTGATTCCCGGTGAGGGAGTTCAGTGTGGAGGTAGTGGCCTTGTAGGTCGCGGTCGGCACCACGCTGAGGATATTGGTAGTGCTGGCATATCCGGTGAAGGCGATGACTCCCAGAGAGGCGCTGTAGGTGGCGAGTTCGCTGCCATTGACGGTGACGCGATTGAGAATGCCGGTGGTCGCAGGTGTGAGGCCCGGTGCGGTGGTGAACTTGAGGAAGTTTGTCGCGGTGCCGAAAGTGCCCGTCACGTCAAGCGTGCTGCCTGCATTGCTGGTGAGGCTGGCGAAGGTGAGCGCCGTCGTGCCGGTGCCGCTGATGTTGATGACGTTGGAGCCCTGGTCGCTGGTGAAGGTGCCGGCGGTTTCCGTGGAGTTCTTGGAAATGAAGGTGAGCTGCCCGCCCTGGAGGGTGAGGGCCTTGCCCTGAAGCCGGTTGTCGGTGTTCGTGCCGCTGTTGTCGAGCTTCAGAATGGCGCCGTTATACACGACGTTGCCGCCGGTGGTGGCCGTCATGGTGGCGGTGCCATTGAGGGCGAGGGTGCCTGCGTGAACCCAGATGCCGTTGCTGCTCGTGGGAGGAACGATCGGCACGCTGAAGGTCAGGGTGCCTGCTCCATACTTGTCCATGCCCCAGAGAAGATTGGTCAGCGGATTGGTCGTCACATTGATGTCGCCCTCGGCATTGAACTGCAGGCGGTGAGCGGCACCAATGATGCCGCCGGTGATGTTAAGCGTGCTGCCTGCGCGAGCGCCGATGGTGGAGTCAAAGCCCTGGGTGATGGCGCCGGCGTAGGTGTTGGTGCCGGACACGTTGTCGATGACGCCCTGGAAGTTGATGCCGGCGTTGAGCACGTTGTTGGTGCCCTGCAGGGTGAGCGGGTTGTTGATGGTAACTCCGCCTGCGAGCTGAAGGGCGGAGCCAATGACGCTGGAGGTGGAGGCATTGATGGTGCCGGTGCCGAGAGGATTGACCAAGGCGGGATTGTTCACGAGAATGGCGCCTTCAGTGATGTTGATCTGGCCGCTCCAGCCGGTGTTGGAGGCATTGATGACAAGGGTGCCGAGATCCTGCTTGTTCAGCGATGCAGTGGCTCCGGCGGCGCCGTTGAGATTGAAGGGGGAGTTCAGCGTGAGAGTATTGCCATCGGAAACTTCGATGGCGCGGGTGTTGGCGGTGTTGGCAAGCTGGATGACCTGGGAGGTGGCAAAGGTGCCGGTGGCGCGGAACGCTGAGGTGCCGGTGGAAGGATTGAGAACAATGAGATTGGCGGCATTGCCAAGCTCTCCGGCGGCAGCCACGGAGACGACGCCCTGGGTGATGTTGATGTTGCCCGTGAAGGTGTTGCCTGAAGGCGTGGCGTTGTTGATGACCAACGTGCCGCCGCCGGTTTTGTTGAAACCGGTGCCGGTGAGATTGCCGGTGAGATACAGCCCCTGGGTGACATTGGACGCCGTGGCATTGGCAACTGAAATCGTCGGCGTGCCAGTGAACGCGATGGCGTCTTTCACCTGAAGTCCGTAGCCGTTGTTGTTGGTGATCGTGACACCGCCGCCAAGCGAGCTCACGCTGGCGGGTGCGATGATCTTGTTGACCGCGAGATTGAACGGCACGCTGGCGCCGGCACGACCGACAATGATCGTGGGCACGATGCCGGGATCAAACGTGACATTGCTGGTGGTAAGCAGGGTCTGCACGGAGCCTGTGCCATCGCCGTCGGTGAGCAGGGAGACGGAGCTGGGATTGCCAAGGGCGGAGGCATTGAAGTCACCGGTGTAGTTGGTGGCATTGAAAATGAGAATACCGGGGCCGGACTTGGAGATGGAAGTCATCGGTCCCAACGGCCCGAGAAGAGCCACGGTGAGGTTGGGATTGTTGATCTGGATGGTTGGCGTGGTGCCGAGGCCAGCGCCGGAGAGAGCGCCATTGAGAGTGAGAGTCCAGACGGAGGTGGCCGTGCTGTCAAAGGTCGGCGTGCCGGCGAAGGAGATGGGATTGGCAATGGTGCGGCTGCCGTCCACCAGGAGGGTGACCCCCGAAGCAGCGGTGACAGAGCCAACACCCAGAGGACCGCTGATGAGGCCCGAGCCGCCGACGGTGCCAGTGCTGTTGCCGCTGATGAGGATGCCGCCTTCGGTGATGTTCAGGCCATTGAAGGTGCTCTGCGTGCTAAGCTGAAGGATGCCGGTGCCGGACTTGAGGATGCTGGAACCCGTGCCGGTGATGATGGAGGTGATATTGAGAGCAGGATTGATGGCGCTGTAGAACACGCCTTTCACCGTCGGCCCCTGCACATCGAAGGTATTGACACCCGCTGCAAGCGCAAGGGTGCCGCCGCTGATGGTGGGCACCGTGAGCGCATTCGAATTGATGACAGTGACAGGGGTGGAGGAAGTGAGCGTGAGGGTGCCAGTGCCAACGGTGACGACGGGATTCGTCGTGCCGCCGTTGTTTTCAAAGGCGATGGCATTGAGCGTGTTGTTCCCCACGAGGGTGAGCGTGGCGCTGCGGCGCAGGGTGACCGTGTTGGAAGGATCGATCTGACCGGCATTCGTGTTCATCGTTACGGTCGAACTGCCGATGATGAGGCCGCCCGCAGGAATGACGACGCCGTTGCCGATGAGATTGAGGGTGCCCTGATCGATGATGGTACCGCCGGTGTAGGTGTTGTTGGCGGAAAGATTGAGAATCCCAGCGCCGGACTTGATCAGCTGGACGGAATTGCCCGAGCCATTGTCTGCGATGACAGAATTGATGATCACGTTGGCGGCACCGCCGACGAAAGTCTGGCTGGAGGTCGTGGCGCTGGCATTCTGACTGACGGTGACGGTGGTGCCATCGACGATGGCAACGATGTAAGTCCCGGCCGGCAGGTTGGCATTGGTGATGGTCATGCCAGGGCTGAGGCCGACCGTGCTGGTCATGGTGATGGTAGGCGAACCCGCAGTGGTGGCGCCGCCCGTAAAGTTTGCGGTGCCGGTGGCATTGCTGTACACGACCAGCTCACGAACGCCGGAAGATTCCACGCCGCCCGCAGTGAGGGTTCCGCGCATGGCGGTGGTGCCGATGGAGGTGGAGTTGTTGTTGTTGCTGCGAAGAAGGCCGCCCTGCTCGAGATTGAGGATGGAGAAGGTGTCCGTAAAGGTGATGTCATTGGTGAAAGCGCCCGAGATCTTGAGCATGCCGGTGGTGGTGGTGTCCACAGGCAGGAGCGTGACATTGGCCGCAGATGCCGGGATTTCCGTGATCTCGCCGGAGGCAAAAACGCCGGAGTAACCGGTGTAGCCGCCCTGGCCCACGACGCCGACGCCGGTGGCGGAGTTGTAGGCGGCATAGTCGTTGGAATTGGCAATGGCCCAGGCACCGAGTGCGCCGCGGGAGTTGGTGGCAGGCGCTGCGGTGAAAAGAATCTGGGCGTTGTTGCCTGCCTGGCCGAGATTGGTGCCGGTGAAGTTGATGGTGGCGCCTGGAGTGCGGGTCAGGCTGGTGAACGTGATGTCCGCGGAAGTGAGCGCGCCGGCGGTTCCAGTGCCACCCACGGTGGAGGTGATGGTGTTGGCGCCCTGCTCGGCTTTGAGCGCGCCGAAGTTTTCATAGGAGGGATCGGACACCTTGCCGGTGAAGGAAACGGTGCCGTCACGCAGGGTGATGGGAGTCGTATCGCCCACACGGTCGTAGAGCGCGCGCTGGAGGCTGCTGTTGTTGTTGAGCAGCAAGGCGGCAGCATTGAGCTCAATGCTCGAGGTGCCGAGGATGGTGGCTTCATCCTGCAGCTGCAGGGTGCCGCCCATCATCACGGTGAAGCCGGAGTAGGAGTTGGCGCTCTCCAGCGTGAGGGTGTTGCCCCCGACGCGTGCGAGATTGACAGTGCCATTGATGGCGGTGGCCAGGGTGGCGCTGCCCGGGTTCATGTTTGAAACAAGGGTGCTCAAGCCGTTGCTGGAGGTGATGACACCGCCAGTGTCTGGAAGGATGCCGGGGTCAGAAAGCTGCGCCATGTACTGGACGCCGCCATTGAGATCAAGGGTGGCACCAACGTTGATATTGAGAAGCTGCCCCGGGAAGAAGGTATTGAGGCCGCCCGCGATCAGTTTGGTGGTGCCGTTAAGAAGATTGTGCGTGCCGGTGACGAAGCTGGGGGTGTTGAAGACCAGGGTGCCTGCCTGGACTTTGACGAAATTCGCCGTGCCGATGAGGGTGCTGTTGACCGTGAGGGTGGTGCCGGACTGCACCTGGATGACGGGGGTGTTGCCGCCGAAGGTGATGGACGGCACATCGAGGCTGTTGTTGCCACCCATGTTGATGATGCCACCGGAGGTCAGGGTGAGCCGGACACCTGTCGTGCCTCCGACACTGAGATTCGAGCCATTGATCTTGAGGGAATTGATGGTGCGTGAGGCCGTGAGGGTGCTGGAAGCGGTGAGCCCCATGTTGTCTGCCGCAACAGCCGTGTTGAGGTTGTTGCCGAGATTGTAGTCGGCGGCGGCGAGGGCGACGACGCCATTGGTCGCGTCGTATTTGGCAAAATCGGTGCCAAGAAGGATGCGTGGGATGACAACGCCATACACCACGGTGGCACCGCTGGGTGCGGTGGTGAACTTGACCGTGTTGTTCGTGCCGAGATTGCTGATGCCGCTGAGATTCAGCGTGGAGCCGGAGTTGGCGAAGCTGACCGAAGCGAAGGTGAGGCCGACATTCCCACCGGAAGTGGTGATGTAGGTCTGCACGCTGTTGATGGTGAGAGCGCCTGCCGTTTCCGTGGTGCCACCCGCGGCACCGATGACGTTCAAGGTGCCACCCAGACCGGTGACCGCGCCTGCATCGGCGAGGCGGTTCACACTGCCCGCGCTGTTGTCCAAGGTGATGACGCCGGCAGCGTTGAGCACGATGGAACCCGCCCAGGAGCCGGAACCGCTGAGCACGATGTTGTTGCGATTGACCGTGAGCGCACCGGTGGCGGTGTTCGCGCGGGTGAGAGTCAGGGTGTCGAGGCCGGAGTAGGAAAGATTGCCCGCAGCGGTGCCGCCGTTGGCCACGACGCCACTGATGAGAGTGGTGCCGGAACCACGCAGAGTAAGGGTGCGGCCGGTGTTGTCGTTGCTGAGATTGATGGTGCCGGAGAGCGTGAGGCTGGCGCCGCCGGAAAGCTCGTTGCGCAGGAAGCGGTTGCCGCCGTTGTTTTCCACAATGCCGGAGAATTCAATGCTGTTGGTGCCATTGATGGTGGCCTGGTCGCCCGCAAGGGTGAGCTTGGTGGTGATCTTGTCCACGCCGGTCAGCGGGAGGTCCGCCGTGAGGACACCGCCGTCAAAGATGAACTGCGAACTGGCGCCGAACTGGGCTACGCCGGAAGCCTTGCTGAGGATCAAAGTCCCCTGCCCCAGCAGAGTGGAACCTGTGTAGGTGTTGGCGGCGGTGCCGTCGAATTTAAAGTACGCATTGTCAGCAATGCGGATGTCCCAGCTGGTGAGGTTTGCGGAGGCGTTGGCGATGACTCCGTTCCACACGGTGGAGCCAAAACCGCGAATGTTCATGGTCTGGTCGTTGACCTTCTGATTTACGAGATTGCCATTGATGGTGAGGATGGCGCCGTTCTCCAGATCGTTGGTGATGATCTGGGCGTTGTTGCCAGACAGAATGGTCCCCGTACCATTAAGCGTGATGTCGTAGGTGCCGGCAAAGATGGCGGAAGAGTTGTTGTTGTAGGTGATGGGCACCGAGGTGGTCAGCGCCGCACCGCTGGCGAAAAGGCCGCCGTTGCTGAAGACCAGGCCGGTGGAGGCACCGATGGCATTGGAAGTGAGGCCGAGAAGGCCGCCGAAGAGGGAGATGGTGCCGGTGAAGGTGTTGGGGGAGGCAGGATTCATCGACCAAACACCGCCGTCATTCTTGGAGATGGCGAGCACGTTGCCGAAGGTGGCGTTGGTGCTGTTGGTGAGGACGAGATTAAGCTGATTGTTGTCCGTGTTGGAGCCGCGGAACTCGAGGGTGGTGATGCGCGCCACGGTGTCGCCACGGGTGGTGTTGGCGAAGGTGCCGGTGTTCCAGACGAGAGCGCCGGATCCGGAGGAATCGAGGCGGTAAACGCGGTTGCCGTTAAAATTGGCGGAACTCTGGAGGGTGAGGTCGCGGTTGGCAGTCTCGCCGGAGCCCACATAAATGAAAGGATTGATGTCGCCGGTGCCGGGTCCGTTTAAAATCAGCGCGCCGCTGGCGCCAATGGAGCTGGCGGAACCGGTGCCAATGGAAGTGACGACGATGGTGCCGGCATCCACACGGGTGCTGCCCGTGTAAATGTTGTTGTTGCCAAGGATCAGGATGCCGTTTCCGTTTTTAATGAGCGCCGCACCGCCGGTACCCGGACCGCTGATGACGCCGGAGAGAATGCCCGCGGTCACCATGGCACCCGTGTTGCCGTTGTTGTTGACCGTGATGGTGCGGGTGGCCGAACCGATGGCGATGTCATTGGTGATCTCAGTCTCACCGAGCGCCGTGGAGGAACCGAGGATGAGAGAAGATGGATTAAACGTGGTGCTGCCCCAGGTGAGGCCGCCACCACCAATATTGACAACGAGGCGGTCGGTGGTGGCTGCCGAGAAGCCGGACGCGCCACCCGTGATGGCGACAGTGCTGCCATTCCCGGCGACTGCGGCACCGAGCGTGCGGGAGAAGGTGCCAGATGTCTCAAGCACACCCCCATTGAGAACCAGCGGGCTGCTGGAGGAAAGCCCCTGCACGGTGGCGTCCGAGGATGCGACACGAAGCGCACCGCCGCTGACGGTGGTGATGCCCGTGTAGCTGTTGGAGGTGAGCGGATTCAGGATCCAGAGGCCGGTGCCCGTTTTGGTGAAGGAGAGCGCTCCGGCGCCATTGTCGACCAGGTGGATGTCCAGCTCATTGTCACCCAGCGAGTTGCCCTGCAGGGTGAGGGTGCGCGCGGTGGCGGCACCACTGAAGGCGATGTCTCCCTGATTGCGGAAGATGAGGGTGGCATCGTTGCGGTTGCCGCCGGCGAGCACGCTGTTGCCGAACTGGCCGGAGGAGTCGATGGTGGCATTCCCCGCGAGAGTGAAGAGACGGTCGATGCTGACGGAGGGCGTCTGGGTGACCTGGTAGATGGAAGAATTTGCGCCCGTGTATTGGAGAACGCCGTTGTTGAAGACGAGGTTCGAGGCGGCGTTGCTCGAATTGCCGAGACCGCTGGCCACACCGCCATCCGCAAGGCTGGTGACGATGAGCGTGCCGCCAAGGATGCTGACTCCGCCGGAGAAAGTCTGGGGGCCGATAAGCGTGAACGATCCCGTACCAGCCTTGGACAGGCTGATGGAGGCGCCGTTGATGCCATCCGTGATGAGTCCGCTGTAGAGACCGCTGCCGTTGTTGTTGCCCACGCGCAGAGCGGCGGTGCCGCTGGCGGCGTTGTTGATGATGGTGCCCGCTCCATTGAGAACGTTCAACCCGTTGGCCAGAGTGGTGCCGACGCTGACACCATTGAGGTCGAGAACGGTGTTTTGACGCATGGTCAATGACACGTTGGTGCCACCGATGGTGCCGCTGCCGGAGAGCTGAATGCCGCCTTCATTGATGGTGGTGGTGCCGGTGAAAGCATTGGCGCCGCTGAGAACGAGGACGCCACTGCCCGCCTTGGTGAGGCTGCCTGTACCGCCGCTGATGAGGGAGCTTACGGTCAGGGCATTGCCGAGGTTGCCGGTGAGGAGATTGCCCGCGGCGCTGCCGTTGGTGATGATGATGACTTCAGTGGCGGAGGCACCCAGGGTGTTGGTGGCCGTGCCGTTGTTCTGAATGGTGGCCGCGCCGTTGGAGTTGTCAAAAAGGACGCCGCCGCTGGCGATGGTGAGAGTGCCACCGAGGGTGATGGTCTGCGCGTTGACCATTTTGAGCGAGTTGATGCTTTCCGCGGCAAGGTTTGAAAGCGGGGTGCCGGTGCTCTGGTAGTTTGTGCCAGCAACGCCACCGCTGGTGGGCAGTTCGGCCTGGCCGGTGAGAGCGGTGACCGCACCACCCGCGGCGACGCTGGCCGCGAAGTCGGTGGCTGCAGCGCCAAAGGTGGCCCAGCCGCCGAAGAGACCGGCGGTGCCTGCGGCTGCCGTAAAGGTGATGGAGGTTCCGGCATCCGGATTGAAATTCAAAGTGGCACCGGCGCTGCGGGTGCCAAGAGAGGCGAAGTTCAGCGTGGGGGTGCCACCATTCGCCGTGGTCTTGACGACGCCCGCCCCTGCACCGGGTGTGAGCGCTCCCACCTGCTCGATGAGAGAGCCGGCCGTGGAGGAGCCCTGGTATTCAAATGTGCCGCCCGCCCACTGATTGTTGCGCAGGGAGTCGGTGTTGAAGACGATCTGGCTGGTGTTGTTGATCACATCGGAGCCATTGCCAGACGCCGCTGTGGGACGGACCTGCAGGGTACCACCGCTGACGGTGACGTTGCCGACGAAGTTGGTGGTCGCGCCAAAGGTGATGGTGGAGGCGGCCAGATTGGTGCCGATCAGATTGCTGATGGTAATGGTGTTACCATTGACCGCGGTAACGACGGAACCGGCGGGGATGTTGCCGCCGGAAACTGCCTGACCGACCGAGATGGTGCCGGTTGAACCGCTGATGACGAAGGTGTCCGTCCCGGCCACACCACCACTGGCCCACGCAGCCGAGCCACCGGCGAGGTAGCCTGCCGCAGCGGGATCGTACAGCCAGGTGCTGGAACCCACCTTGGAAAGAGACGTGGTGCTGCCCGTGCTGTTGGCGATGAGGCCGCCGATTTCATTGATGAGGTTGGGAGCGCTGTTGCCGCCGAGGAAGAACGTCTTGTTGCCAGCGCCGCCTGCCTCCACGATGGGAGCGGTGAAAACGAGGGCGGAGCCGCTGGTCTGATTGGCGAGGACGATGCCAAAGCCTGTGGTGCCGGAGAGGTTGAGATATTTGCCTGTGGTCTCGCCAGTGCCACGGTAGTCGAGCGCACCGCTGTTCAACTGGATGGGAGAAACGGTGGCGGCGTTCAGAGCACCCATGCTGGTGATGGCCATGGTGCCTGTGATATTGGTGCTGCCCAGATAAGTGCCGGCGGTGCCGCCGTAAGTGAAGTAGCCGGTGCCCGCTTTTGTCACCATGTTGTCCGCCGTGGCGGCAAGAATGTTGCCAGTGATGACGGTGTCGCTGTTGCCAGTGACGGTGAAGGTGCTGGGCGCTGCGTTGTTGGCGTTCCAGAGATCGCCACCGGTGAGGGTGAGCACGCCGCTGGAGTTGTTGGTGAAAGTGATGCCGCGATAGTCATTTGCAGTGGGTGTGGCGGCGGTGATGGTGGTGTTGAAGCCATTGCGACCATTGATGGTGATGTTGGCAACGTTCACGCCGGCGTCGCGAATGAGACCGCCCAGAGTCAGAGTCTGATTGATCAAGGAGGTGCCGTTCCCGAGCGGCCCGGCAAGGTCATGATCGACAAAAATGGTGCCGGTGGTGTTGTTACGAATACGGACGGTGCGGGAGGCAAATCCGGCAGGGGCGTCGGTGCGGATTTCCAGCGTGCCGTTGTTCAAGTCCACCTGCCCGGTGCCACGATTCTGCCCGAGGGCGCTGTTGACCTGAACACGCACGGTGCCGGAGTCCACGCGCAGTGCGTCGGTGAAGTTATTGGCGGCGTTTTGCAGCCAGAGCGTCGTGGTGATGAGCTGCCCCGACTTGATGAAGCGGTCCGCGGAGTTTTCTGCTCCAGAGATGACACCGCTGATGTTCCAGTTGCCATTGCCCTGCACGATCTGCCCCTGGCCGGTGGTTCCCAGATAGAAATCTCCGCTGACCGTGGTGGTGCCATAAGAGGCCCATGCGCGGTTTTCCCCCGTGGCGGAGCCAAGAGTCAGGCCGCCCATGAGATTGTTGTAGCCGACGCTGACGATGCCACCCGAGTTGTTCACCACGCCAGGGCCACGACCGGACATGGACACTTCCCGGTTCAAAACAACGCCGGGAGATGAGGCAGAGAAGGAAGTCCCCTGGAGGACGAGTGCACCGCCGGAGAAACCAGGGTTGCCGCTTTGAGCAATGCCCGTGATGGAGATGGCAGTGGTGCCGGTGCCAAGCTGCTGGCCACTGGTGATGACAAGCTGGCCTTGCTGAATGGAAACATCCCCGCTGAAGCTGTTGCCACCGTTGCCCAGCACCAGTGTGCCGTCTCCTGTTTTTGAGAGTCCATTGGTGCCGGTGATGGCGGAGTCAATGACGGTGTGACTGTAACCCTGGACGTAAGTGGTGGCAGGTGCACCGAGATTGAGAGTGTCTCCGGTCAGTGTGTAGCCGTCCGTCTTGAAGATGAGTGATCCCACATTGATGCCACCGCTCAGAGTCACGGTGCCCCCAGCACCTGCGAAAATAGCTGTGTCATAAGGTGAGGTGGCATTTGTCCAGGGGACATCGGCGGTGAGGTTCCACCAGTTTGCCGTTGTGGTATCCCAGATGCCCGTGCCTCCCAGTCCGGCTCCGCTGGTGTTGTTGCCCGTGGCATTGGCATCACTGTCCCAGTAGAAAGTCGCGCCTTTGACCTGCGAAGTGCAGAGAGGGAGAAGGGCGATCAAAGCTGCCGTCACCGGACGCTTTGCGTAACGACGCAGCCAGGACGTGAAGAGACTTGAATGATTCATGTTGGGTTGGTGGAAACAGAGGCCGAGGGGGAGTTGGCGAGAGCTTGATTTTCACAACCCCTGAAATGCCTTCACCGCAGGGTTGGAAAAATCGCGGCCATTAAAGCGAAATCCGGTATATTCATCCATCAGCCTTAGGCTTGCTCATTGCTAAACACCCTGCAGCCATGATCTGAACCTTATCTTTCCAGCAGTTAAAGAAATGCTTTATCCTCACATTGAGTGCGGCGTCTTGAAGTGCTCCACTCCCCTGGAGGCTGCGAAAACTGTGGGTCCAATCAAGGCTCCGAAAGACCTGCGCGGTCCTAAACGCAAAGCGCACGCCAGGACAAGTTTTATAAAAACGAGCTCTACGCGAGCTGAGGCTTGCCAGCCAGGCTAGCCACCATGGTCATGAGTTCCACTGCGTCAGCAGGCTTGGCAATGTGCATCTGAAAGCCCGCCGCGATCGCTTTAATACGATCTTCGGTACGAGTGTAGGCCGTCAATGCGATGGCGGGAATGTTTCCCCCCTTGCTGGCGGGCAGCTGGCGAATGTCGCGAATCAGTGAATAGCCATCTCTGTCTGGCATGCCGATGTCGCTGATCAACACATTCGGCATGGTATCAGTCCATAAATCCAGCGCCTGCTGCACCGAGCTCGCGGTGGTGACCACCGCACCTGCTTTGGTGAGCATCATTTTGAGAAGGTTGCGCGAATCCTCCTCATCATCCACGACCATCACACGGACTTGATCGAGATTGGGAGCGTCGCCCACGCTGACGGAGCGGTCCGTGGAAGAAGGATGGCTGCGCTCAGACACAGTCTCGGGCTGGATCACCACCATGGGCAGCATCAGCGTGAAGGTGCTTCCTTGATTTTTGCCCCCGCTGGAGGCCTTCATCGTACCGCCATGCAGCTCGGCCAGATGCTTGACGATGGCCAGCCCTAGGCCCAGCCCGCCCTGGCGGCGCGTGGAGGAGGCGTCCGCCTGCCGAAACCTTTCAAAAACATGGGGCAGGAATTCGGGATCGATGCCAATGCCAGTGTCGGTCACGCGAATTTCGAGGTGCGAATGCACACGGGCCAGAAGTACCTGAATGCGGCCGCCCGAGGGTGTGAACTTGATGGCGTTGTTCACCAGGTTCCAAAAAATCTGCTGCAGCCGGTTGGGATCGCCAAACACAGGCTGAGCGGCGGGATCAAACACGGACTGCAGGCGCAGATTTTTGGCCGTGGCTGAGGGCCTGGCATTTTCAATCGCGTCTTCCAGCAGAGGAATCAATTCCACCCGCTGCACTTCCAGGCGCACCTTGCCGGAAAGGATGCGGTTCATGTCCAGCAGATCGTCAATGATGCGGCACTGGGCATGGGCGTTGCGGTCAATGACTTCGATGCCCTGGCGAAGCTCCTCAGGGTCGCAATGGCCAGAGAGGAGGATCTGGGTCCAGCCGAGAATGGACTGCAAGGGGGTGCGAAGTTCGTGCGAGAGGGTAGCGAGAAATTCATCCTTCATGCGCCCCTGCACTTCCGCTTCCTGCATGGCGGCGGAGGCGAGCAGGGTGGCCTTCTTTTGCATGGAGATGTCACGCGCAATCTTGGAGGCCCCGATGACGTGCCCCTCGGCATTCCGCACAGGCGAGATGCACAGGGACACTTCAACGATGTTGCCATCTTTGCGAATGCGCTGCGTCTCAAAATGGTCCACGCGCTCGCCACGGCACAGCTTGTCCAGAATGTGCGGCTCTTCATCCTGACGCTCCGCCGGGATCAGGCGCAGAACAGGCTGGCCGATCATTTCCGCGGCGGTGTAGCCAAAAATGCGCTCCGCCCCCTGGTTCCAGCTGGTCACGATGCCATTCAAGTTTTTGCTGATGATGGCGTCATCCGAGGAATCGATGATCGCAGACAAGAGTCCCCCCGGGGACATAAATGCCTCGCTCGGTGTGCTGCCGGGGAATGATGTCATAAGCATGTCACTGTTGCCGTTATAACAGTTCCCGCAATGGCAGTTTAGTCAGGAAAAGCCTGATCTGCTAATCATCCTACTCAGAGGCCTTGCTGCTCTCTTTGCTAAACATGCCGAGCGCTTCGAACGGAACAGAGACCCCTTCCCGCAGGACCAGGCTGCTCAGCTTGGCGGCATTGTGCAGGACGCTTTTTGCCGCGCCGACGATGCCCAGCGGCGCGACTTTGATGTCGTCAAAAGGACCGCGCACCTGCATTTCCAAAAACACAACGCTGACGGGCGCCAGGACCACGCCCACCACTCCGCGCACGTTGGCGCGGCCATGCCCCTCCACGGTGCGCTTGTTCACGTTCACAGTGCCGCGGGCCGTGACGACGATCGACTGGCCGAGGACCTTCATCGGCTCGACCATGGCGACGCCCTGGGACATGATGAACCTCGCACGCACTTCACCCGTGTCGTTTGGATGCTCGCGATGGAGGATGTGCGGAAACAGCTGGTAGGCCTGGTCCAGCAGAGGGACGTGCACCACAGGCGCATGGACGAGGTCCAGCGTACCGCTGCCGGTGGAGCTGCTCGGATCATTGCCAATGACGCCCCGATAAGTGAGCGTCAGTTCCGCATCCTCCAGACGAGCGCTGAGCTTTCCCACCCAGGGCTTCAGATTGTCAAGACGCAGAGACTGCAGCGAGACGTCCGCTGCGCTCAGCTTCTTCCCATCATAGCTGGCGGTGAGCGCAAACTTCCCGCCCAGCATGCCGCCTTTCAGATCTTCGAAATGCCACGCATGGTGGTCATAGGACACTTTTCCCTGCAGGTGCTCGATCACCAGCGGATGCTCGCGCACCGTCACCACCAGTGCGGCGGCGCTGCGCAGCTGCAGGGAGCCCAGCGTCCATTCGGGCGAGCCCCCTTTCCCGGCGTGAAAGACGAAGTCCTTTGCCACGATGTCGGGAAAGCTGGTGACCTTCACGTCCTTGGGCAGAGTGGCGGAGAGAGCGGGGATGTTGTGGGCCAGCTCCACGAGATTGGCATTGCCGCTGAGCTGCGAGATCGTCAGCGTTCCGGTCTTGCCGATCTCCTGCCCTTTAAAAGTGTCCTTGTGGCCGGCTGTGTCCGTCACCGTGCCAGACAGCAGCAAGGGCTGTTCATCCCAGCCGGCGCGCGAGGCCTCCACCGTGGCGGAGCCACGGGCAAAGGCGATCTTTGAGGAGAGCTGCATGCCCGACTGCGAGAGCTGCGCGTCCACATCCGCCTGCTGCATCGGCACCCCCTGCAGTTCCACCTTGGGGCCGGAGCCATGCAATGTGGCGCTCCATTCCACCGGGGCAGGACGGAGATCCACCGCGAAACTGCCGGTGATGGCAAAGGTACCGCCGCCGGGCTTGAAGTTCAGCATGTCCAGCACGGCGCGCACTGGCTTCAGGTTCAATTGAAACGGCTCTTTGGAGGCAGAGGAGTCGCTGCTGGCGGCGGCGGTGGTGATCTGCCCTTTCACCGCCACTGAGACCGGGCCATTGTCGGTGCCGAGCTGGGCGATCTCGATTTTGTCGTCGCGAATGGAAACGTCGGTGGTGAAATGCTTCAGCTTTACCGCACCGGCCTGATCGTGCAGCGTGAGTGTGGCGTCCTTGATGTGCCAGCTGGTGACGGCCTTGTGTGTCTGCCAGACGTCCCGCCAAAGAATGTCCACATGCAGCGCGGTGATCTCGATCAGTGGATCGTTGGACGGCAGGCTGCGCAGCGCGGCGTCGTTGAGCGTGATCCCGCCAAGGAGGGACCAAGACTCACTGCTGCTGGTGAGGCTCAGCCCCCGCTCGGACAAGCACTGGCGCATCGTCTTTTGCGCGGTGCTGACCAGCCAATGGTAACCGCCCACCAGAAGCACTGCGAGAACGGCCAGCACCAGCAGCACGGTGCGGAGCCTGTGATGGGACGAATGAGCTTTTGCGCGGGACATCGAGGGCAGGATGAGTGGACTCGGAAGAATGACACCTGCGGAGCCTCGGCGGCTCGTCGTTGCATATCGGGTGTGAAGGCGCCTTTGGCTCTGTCCTCGTTGGCCTGCGGTGGATGGTGCCGCCTCTAGATTGCCCGCGGCCAAGGCGCAGTGGTGCGTTGACCGGATGCGCCACTCAGGGTGTTTGATGATGCCCCACGACGTGGATTCGCCTTACTGCCAGCCCAACACCAGCCTGCCAAGCAGCACGCCAAGCGCCTGGCAGACTTCTCCATCGGTCTGAATGCAAAACTTGTGTTCAGGCGGCAGTTCGTCAGGAGCTTCGTAGCCGGCGCTCAGCCGTTTGTAGTCTTCCAGGCGGGCGTCGGAGACGACTTCCGCGCAGGCATCGCGCTCCTTCAGACGATCGCGCACCACAGGCTCGCTGGCATGGGCCTCGATCCAACTCACCTCACACTTCTCCTCCTTCATGAGCTGGAGGAGTTCGCTGCGCTGTTCGCGTTTGGAAAAGGTGGCGTCCAGGATGACGCTGTGACCTTCGTGCAAGGTGCCCTGAGCCTTTTCAAAAAGCAGCCGGTAGGTTTTCTGCGTCATCTCAGGGGCATACAATGCAGCACGCTCCTCCGCGCTGCCGCGATGGTGCAGCGGAGCGCCCGCGAGGGTCTTGCGCAGGCGGTCCGAGGAGTGCACGGTCCAGCCTGTCTGCTCACCCAGCGCTGCGGCCAGTGCTGACTTGCCCGAGGCCACCTTTCCCATGAAAACGAAAACGCATGGCCTCGAGCCTGCGACGGCATATTGCAGCGCGAGCTGAAAGTAACGCCGCGCAAGCTGCAGGCTCGCCTGCCTTTCGCTTTCAGGCACAGCGTCCGCACAGGCATGCAGGCTTTCCACCTTGCCGCGCACGCAGGCGCGGTAGCATTTGTAAAAATTCATCAGCACGCGGATGCCGTGATCATCCAGCAGCAGGGCAAAGCGCTCGACGATGTAACGCGCCAGATCGGGGCGTCCGTTGAAGTCGAGATCCATGGCGAGAAAGGCAATGTCACAGGCAACGTCGATGCAGCGAAAGCCGGTGTTGAACTCTATGCAGTCGTAGATGCGCACGGCCTCCGGCGCGAGGTGGATGTGGTCGAGGTGCAGGTCGCCGTGGCAGTCGCGGATCCACCCTTCCTGGATGCGTGATTCAAGAAGCCTTCGATGGTTCTTGAAAAACCCGCGCGTGTACTCTGCGATGGCATCCAGCGCCTGCCGCGAGAGGCTTTGCCCCACGAACTGCCCGGCGGAGGTGAAGTTATCCTCGGTGTTTTGCCGCAGTTGCTCGCACGCGCCTCCCACCTGAGCGTGCGGCAGCGGCGGCTGCGCAGCATAGAAGCGCTGAAGCTTTTCAACGATGCGGTCCATCTCCCGGGCTCCCACGTCTCCCGATTGCATGAGCTGGGGCAGGAAATAGCGCGGATCCATCTGCCGCATTTTCACCACCCACTCGACAGCTTCGCCGTCTCCACCGAAGTGCAGGCCCCCTTCCCCATCGCGGATGCATTCGACTCCGAGATAGACGTCCTCGGAAAGACGACGATTGAGCTCCACCTCATGTCTGCAGTCTTCATGACGAAGCTCCAGGGTGGAAAAATCGAGAAAGCCGAGGTTCACCGGTCTCTTGATTTTGTAAACGTATGGAGGTGCGATGAAGACCCAGGAGGCATGGGTCTGCACGCGCGTCACCTGGTCCGGGCGATGCGGATAGGACTCCGCGCGGGAGAGGAAATCCAGCAGGCGTTGTGTGGTCGCGGAGATCATGGCACCAGCACGGCGGCTCCGTTGAGGCGGCCCGCCCGCAGAAGGGTCAGCGCCTCAAAGGCGTGTTCCAGCGGGAAGGACTGCGTTTCCACTTTCACGGGAATCTGCGCTGCCAGAGGAAGAAATTCATCGCCATCACGGCGGGTAAGATTGGCCACCGAGGCAATGCTGCGCTCGTTCCAAAGGTCGGCATACGGAAAAGATGGGATGTCGCTCATGTGAATGCCGCCGCACACAATCGTGCCGCCTTTGGCAAGCGTGCGCAGAGCGGCGGGCACAAGGGAACCCACGGGTGCGAAGATGATGGCGGCGTCCAGCAGTTGCGGCGGCCGCTCTTCGGAGGCACCGGCCCACACGGCCCCCAGCCGACGGGCAAAGGCCTGAGCCTCATAGTCCCCTGCCCTGGTGAAGGCATACACTTCGCGCCCCTGATGGCGCGCGACCTGGATGACGATGTGCGCCGCAGCGCCAAATCCGTAGAGCCCCAGGCGCTGCGCAGAGCCCGTTTTCATCAGCGAACGGTAGCCGATGAGACCGGCGCAGAGCAGAGGCGCGAGGGAGACATCGCTCCCACCTCCGGGCAGCGGAAAGCAAAAGCGCGCATCGGCCACGGTGTATTCGGCATAGCCGCCATCCAGCGTGTAGCCGGTGAACTTCGCGTGATCGCAAAGATTTTCGCGGCCGCTGCGGCAGAAGGCACACTCGCCGCAGGTCCAGCCCAGCCAGGGAATGCCCACACGCTGGCCGGTTTGAAAACCCGCGACGCCGTCCCCCAGTTCTTCAATGATGCCGACGATCTCATGTCCCGGAATCAGCGGCAGTTTGGGGTGGGGCAGCTCGCCATCCAGCACGTGCAGATCGGTGCGGCACACAGCGCACGCGGTGACTTTGACAAGGATCTGTCCAAAGGCGGGAGAAGGCCGCGGCACTTCACGGCAGTGCAGTGGACCGCCGCTGGATTCGAGGCGCAGCGCTTTCATGGCTCATGCCTTTTCCGCGGCGGGTTCCAGCGCGGCAGCCAGCACTTCATCCACCGTTTCCACCGGGATGATTTTCAGGCGCTGCCTGACCTCCTCCGGCAGATCGGGCTCGTCCTTCTCGTTCAGCTTGGGAACGAGGATCGTCTTGAGCCCGGCACGCAGCGCGGCGATGGACTTCTCCTTCAGCCCGCCAATCGGCAGCACCAGCCCGCGCAGGGTCACCTCTCCCGTCATGCCCACGTCCTTGCTCACAGGACGGTTGGAAAACAAAGAGGCCAGTGCGGTAAACATGGCGATGCCCGCAGAGGGCCCGTCCTTTGGCACGGCACCCGCGGGCACATGCACATGGACTTCGTTTTTGTCGAAGGTCTCTGGATCAATGCCGAGCTGTGCGGCCCGGCTGCGCACGAGGCTGAGCGCAGCGCGGACGGACTCCTTCATCACATCCCCGAGCTGTCCCGTCAGAGTGAAGCCGCCTTTGCCAGGAAAGCGGATCGCCTCGATGTGCAGCACCTCGCCACCTGCGGTGGTGTAGGCAAGACCGGTGACCACGCCGGGCACGCTGGTCTGCAGCTTGCTTTCGCGCACAAACGCCGCAGGTCCAAGGGCCTCGCGAACAATGGCCGGCGTAACTTTGGCCTGGGTGATTTCTTCCTTGGCAATGCTGGCTGCAACGTGGCGTGTCACAGACGCGATCTGGCGTTCCAGATTGCGCACGCCGGCTTCGCGCGTGTAGTCTTCAATCACACGCTCGATGGCTTCGTCGCTCCAGCTGCATTGGTCTTCCGTCAGGCCGTGCTCGCTGAGCTGGCGTTTGACGAGGTAATTCTTCGCGATGCTGAGCTTCTCGCGCTCGGTGTAACCGGTGAGCTCCACGATCTCCATGCGGTCGCGCAGCGGAGCCGGAATGGTGTCCAGTGTGTTGCACGTGGCGATGAAGATGATCTGCGAAAGGTCAAACGGCACGTCGATGTAACGGTCTGTGAACTCCTGGTTCTGGCGCGGGTCCAGCACCTCCAGAAGCGCGCTCGCAGGATCTCCGCGAAAGTCGGCACCGAGTTTGTCGATCTCATCCAGCATGAGCACGGGATTGCGCGTGCCGAGACGTTTAAGCTCCTGAATCAAGCGCCCGGGCATTGAGCCGATGTAGGTGCGGCGATGACCGCGTATCTCCGTCTCATCCCGCAGGCCGCCGAGGCTGATGCGCGCGAACTTGCGGCCCAGCGCCTCCGCAATCGACTGACCAAGGCTCGTCTTGCCCACGCCCGGCGGGCCGAGGAAGCAAAGGATGGGGCCGCGTCCCGTGGGGTTGAGCTTGCGCACGGCGAGATATTCGATGAGGCGCTTCTTCACTTTGGTCAGGCCAAAATGATCCCGGTCAAGAATCTCCTGCGCCTTGCGCAGATCGACTTTCTCATCGCTCAGCACATTCCACGGCAGTTCCGCGAGGGTTTCCAGGTAGTTGACGATGACGGAGTGGTCCGGGCTTTGAGCAGGGATGATTTCCAGCCGCTTCAGCTCACGGTCTGCCTGAGCCCTGGCCTTCTCGGGAAGGCCGGCCTTGTCCAGACGCAGGCGGATGTCCTCCACCTGCTCCTCGCCGCTGTCGTCCTCGCCCAGCTCCTTCTGGATGGCGCGGAGCTGCTCGCGCAGGTAGGCGCGCTTCTGCGCCTCGGAAAATTCGCTGCTCACATTTTCGCGCAGCTTGCTCTGCAGATCGGCGATGTGGAGCTGGTTGTTGAGGTGGACCTCCAGCGCCGCCACGCGGCGGGTCACATGCGTCTCCTCCAGCAGCTTCTGCTTGGCATCCGTCTCAATGCTCAGGTTCGCGGCCAGGATGTCTGTCAGGGTGCTGGCGTCTTCGATGGTGGAGAAGAGAGTTTTGACTTCGTCCGAGACTTCCGGCCGCAGGCTCAGCAGCTTCGTGGCAGACTCCCGCAGATTCCGCAGTGCGGCCTCGGCAAGATCATCGTCTTTGGCGGGCATCACACTGCTGAGGGTCTCCACCTCCGCCTTCATGTAGGGTTCCTGCTGGACCACCTGGCGGATGCGCATGCGCTGCTCTCCGCGCACCACGATGACCACGCCGCTCTCCTGCCGCATCATGCGGATGACGCGGCCGATGACCCCATGCTCATGCAGCTGATCGAGGGAGGGATTTTCACTCTCCTTGTCCTTTTGCAGCACCAGCCCGAGCAGCTTGCTCTGCGGCAGGCTTTGCTCCAGAAGCTGCATGCTGGAGGCGCGGCCGATGCTCAGGGGAATGATGGTGTCTGGAAAGAGCACCGTGTCTCTAAGCGGCAGAATGGGCAGCACCTCGACCGCGCCCGGCACCAGGGCGGCGGGTTCGCCGGCCGCGCCGGAAGACGTGGACGACTCCACCGGCACAGCGGAGCTTTCGGGCGCCTTCAGTGACAGGTTTTCCATCATGACTTGTCCTCCGATTGCAGTGGAAGCAGGATCCATAGCCAGCCGTTGTCCTGCTTTGCAGTCACCCGCTCGGTGTCCACCGCCACGGGAAACTCCAGCACTCGTTCAAAGCTGCCGTCCGGGATTTCCATGACCAGGATGCGGCAGCAGGCCTCCGCCTCGCAGCCGCGATCGGGCGCCTGCCGCTGGCCGCGTACCACGAGGCGCCGTGGCTCCACTTCCACCTGGATCTCCTGCTTGCTCACCCCGGCCAGATCCACGCAGACCTCCAGGCGGTCTGCATGCGCATACACATTCACCTCCGGGCGCCATACGCCCACGGGAGCATGCAGGCCTGCAAACTGCAGACCCTGCAGCTGGGCTGCGAGCTGGTCTGCCATGGAAAACAGACGGGTGAAGCGGATGCTGCGGGGCATGGCGGTTAAGGAGTTGGATGGCGATGACGAGGGTGTGCTTCCTTGCACGGCGTAGTCTGGCAGCAGATCTCGAAGACTTTGATCAGGCCCAGACCGATCAGCGCCGGAGAAAGCAGCAAAGAGCCGAGGGAGGCGATGGGCCTCTTCATGCTCCTTGCAGGCAGAATGCTCAGCAGGAGGCCGGCGCCCAGCGCGGCACCCACCACCTTGGCGGGCTCACGACGCACGTATTCTTCCGCCCGCTCCAAGGTTTGCTGGAAGCAGAGCTCGATGGGATGGGGTGTTTGGGGATCGTTCATGGCACTTGGGAGTTTGGGAAGGAACGATCAGCGGCCGCCACGGGCGGACTGGGATTTCGGACTCGCCTTCAGCTGGCGGATGCCGCGGTCTTCGCGCAGGTCTTTGGACTGCTTGAAGTTGTTGTCATGCTTGCGGGGCCGGCTGGCGGTCTCGCTGTGGTTCGCGCCCAGCTTGCGCGGCAGCGGTTTTTCCATGGCGGATGCCGTGGCGGTGGGTGTGGTGTTCTTGGTTTTCATGGGTGTGGTTGGTGAAACTCTGACATGAATACGTTTTTGCGGCTTCCCGTGGCTTGGTGAATGCCAGCCAGATCATGTGATAGTGGTGGAGGAGGTGCCGGCGGGCAGGGCGGCCTCCGCCGTCTCTTCCCTGGCCACGTCTTCAAACGACCTGCGCACAAGCTCCACCTGGCGTCGATAGTGCTCGGCATCTCCATACTCAAAAAAATGGCGGTAGCGGCTGTGCATGGACTTCATGCGCAGCGCATGCTTGATGGGGCACCAGTACTGCTCCGTGCGCGCGGCTATCTCGGTGGCGCAGGCCAGCACGCCATTGGCGTAGCCGCAGTACTCGCAGTTGAACTTCTCCGCCCAGTTCAGGTAGGCAAGGTGCCGGCGGTCCAGCCGGATGTAGTCGCTGCGCCGGACTTTGGGGATGCCATAAACCGGGAAGCAGATGGCCTGGTAAACCACCATGAACAGGTCCAGCAGCCCAATGGGAATGATGCAGGCCCAGATGACCGGCGTGGTCAGCAGGATCATGAAGCGCGAGTCACGGATGTAGCTGGCAAAGCGCTTCACCAGCAGCTTGTGCCGGGCGCGCGCTTCTTCCGTGAAGCGTATCTTCCCCATCCGCACTTCGTAGAGAAACTCCAGCTCCTTCTTTTGCAGCTCACGCAGGATTTCCTTCTCCAGCGAATGCATTTTTTCCAGCAGGCCGTCGAGTTTTTCGTTCATAAGAAATGAGTCCGGACACGCAGCCTGCGCGGCCATGTGAGTGTGTGCCATGCTGCGGAGGACCCCGTGCGGATGCCATGAGGAAGAGCGCTGGATGCATCTCAGCCTTTTGCTGAGCTTCATCGCGGGCATCTGCCCGTTGCCGGAGCGCCCCGGCATGGCCTAACGCTCGTCAGCCGCAGAGAGCGGCTGCTTATGAACACGCTTAAAACCATCCTCGTCGCGGTGGATTTCTCCACCGGATCCCGCGCTGCACTGGATCAGGCATCCCGCATCGCGCGCCTGCAGGGCGCCAGCCTTCATGTGCTCCATGTGGTGAACTCAGACGCCGTGGCCACGCTGGCGGACAGCCGCGAAGCCACCTATGAAACCCAGGCCACCACGGCGTCTGAAGGTGCCAAAGCCGCGCTCATTGTCTGGATGTCTCATTCGCAAACGCCCGCGGACACCCAGACCACCATCGCCGTGGGCACGCCTCTGCACGAGATCCTCGAGCATGTCCGCTCCTTGAAGGCAGACCTGCTGGTGGCGGGCATCGCCGGTGCAGGAAACACCCCCTTCGGGGCGGGTTCCATCTCCGGCAAACTGGCGCGCAAATCCCCTTCCCGGGTGCTGCTGGTGCGCGCGGATCATCCTCAGCCTTTCCGCAAGATCGTCGCCTGCATTGATTACTCCGAGACCTCGCGGGAGGTGGTGGCAGCTGCGCGGCGCATCGCGGTGAAAGATTCCGCGAGCGTGGATTTCCTGCATGTCTGGCAGGAGCCCCGCGTGGCCGCGCCGAGTGGAGAGTTCTGGATGGAATCCACCTACCCAGCCCTCGTTTTCAGCCCTGCGGAAAGGCAGCAGCACCTTGAGAACCTGCGGAAGGGGCTGCATGAGTTTGTCAAAGACGCGGCGCAGGGCATCCAGAGCACCGAAGTGCTGAAGGAGGCGTCGAACTACGGCAACGGGATCGCAGACCACGCGCAGGAATGTCATGCGGATCTCATCATCGTCGGCGGCAAGGGCCGCACCAACCTTCGCTACGTGCTTCTGGGATCCACGGCGGAGCGGCTGCTGAAGCGGATGCCGTGCTCGGTTCTTGTCATCAAACCCACACTGGAGGAAAAAGCTCAATGAAAACGATCGTCGCACTCGTAGATCTTTCGGACCTGGCGCTCGGCGTGCTGAGGCAGGCAGGGCAGTTTGCCAGCGCGTTCAACGCCAAGCTGGTCATCCTGCACGTGGTGCCGCGGCAGCCCGCGATGCTGGAGGTGTATCCGCTTGCTCCCGTGGGCATGCGCAAGCCCTCGCAGGAGGTGCTGGACAGCCACCATGCAAAACTGCAGGAAATGCGGGACGCGCTGGTCCGGGAGGGCGTGCCGTCCACCATCGAGCAGCTGGTGGACCTCAGCAGCAAGGAGGTGCTGGCCGAAACCAAAAGGCTGAAGGCGGACCTGATTGTGCTGGGCTCCCATCCCCACAGCACTTTCTACCATCTTGTGATTGGCAGCATGGCGGACGATGTCTTGAAAAACGCGCCCTGCCCGGTGGTGGTGGTGCCTGAAAAAGTGCAGGCGCCTGCGGACACCTGAACCGCCGCGCGGCATGCCAGACTCGCGTTTTTTTGCTGTGCTTTGCCTGAGTCATCCGCCAGAGTGAAAGTCGAATGACCGACTACTCCCGCATGACCAAGGACGAGCTGATCGAACGGCTCAAGCATCTCGAGACCAAGCCGCCCGCGTCGGATCTCCCAGCGGGCGTCACGGACTCAGACGCGCATCTGGTGCCGGTGAAGGAGCTGATCGACCTGAAGGCGGCGCTGGACGCCCACTCCATCGTGGCCACCACGGACGCACGCGGCATCATCACCTACGTGAATGACAAGTTCTGCGAGATCTCCAAGTACAGCCGCGCCGAGCTGCTGGGAAAGGACCACCGCATCATCAATTCCGGCCATCACTCCAAGGAGTTCTTTCATGATCTGTGGAGCACCATCGGCCACGGCAAAACCTGGAAGGGTGAGATCCGCAACCGCGCCAAGGACGGCAGCATCTACTGGGTGAGCACCACGATCTTCCCCTTTTTGGACGCCGCCGGCAAACCCCAGCAGTACATTGCCATCCGCACGGACATCACCCAGCGCAAGCGGGACGAGGAAAAGCTGGCCGAACTGGCGCAGTCGCTCGCGGAAAAAAACAAGGAGCTGGAGGCCATCGTGTATGTGGCATCTCACGACCTGCGCTCCCCCTTGGTAAACATCCAGGGTTTCAGCCAGGAGCTCACCCGCACCTGCGAAACACTGCGCAAGACACTCGGTTCGACCACGGACGCGCTCGTGCCGAAGGAGAACCTGCGGCTGGCCATCGAGGAGGACATCCCTGAGTCGCTGGGTTTCATCCAGGCAGGCGTGTCAAAAATCGACACCCTGCTCAAAGGCCTTCTGCGTTTTTCACGCCTGGGCCGCGCCGCCCTGACCATCGAGCCTCTTTCCATGCAGGAGATGCTTCAGCAGATCGCGCACGCCATGGAGTTTCAGCTGCAGCAGGCTGGGGCCCGGCTTGAAATCGGAGACCTGCCTGACTGCCTCGGAGACGCCACGCAGATCAACCAGGTTTTCTCCAATCTTCTCGACAATGCCATCAAGTACCTCGACCCCGCGCGGCCGGGCCTCATCCGTGTGCAGGGGCGCGTGGAAGGCGCTCAGGCAGTGTATGAAGTGCAGGACAACGGCATCGGCATCGCCCCCGCGCATCAGCAGAAAGCCTTCGAGATTTTTCACCGTTTAAATCCCTCGCACAGTTCGGGAGAGGGCCTGGGGCTCACCATTGCGCAGCGCATTCTGGAGCGTCAGGATGGCAGGATCTGGGTCGAATCTGTCACCAACCAGGGAAGTTCCTTTTTTGTCAGCTTGCCAGCCATAACCAGCCGCTCTAGGAAATGAAAGCCATGACTCAAGAAGTAGTGATCATCATCGCGGAGGATGACGCCGGCCACGCACGTCTCATTGAAAAAAACCTGGGCCGCGTAGGGCTGCATAATCCCGTGCTGCGTTTTGAAAATGGCCAGGATGTGCTCGACTTCCTGTTCCGCCGCGGCACCGGCCCGCAGCGCAAGAGCGACACCGCCTACCTCCTGCTGCTGGACATCCGCATGCCCAAGGTGGACGGTGTGGAGGCGCTGAAGCAGATCAAAGAAGATGCCTCCCTGCGCAAGCTGCCCGTCATCATGCTCACCACCACCGATGACCCGCGCGAGATCGAGCGCTGCCATCTGCTGGGCTGCAACAGCTACATCGTCAAGCCGGTGGACTACGACAAGTTTGCCGAGGCGATCAAGCAGCTGGGCATGTATGTGTCCCTGGTGCAGGTGCCCGAGATCAATGGCCAGCCCTGAGCACGTGCCATGTCCTCCCCCCAAAATCCTGTCACGATCCTGGTGGTGGATGATGATCCCGGGCTGACACGGCTGATCGAACGCGCCCTGCGACGCGAAGGCTTTCACACCGCCGCCGCGGGGTCCGGGCAGGAGGCCGCCGAATGGCTGAAAAACCACCGGGCGGACATGCTGCTGCTCGATTTGAAGCTGCCGGACATGGAAGGGCCTGCCCTCGTCGAGACACTGATGTCTGCAGGCAGTTCCCTGCCCTTCATCATCATTACCGGCCAGGGAGACGAACGCGTGGCTGTGGACATGATGAAGCGCGGCGCGCTCGATTACCTGGTGAAGGATGTGAACTTCATCGAGTTCGTCCCCACCGTGGTCAGACGTGCGCTTTCCCAGCTGGACAAGGAGAGCCGCCTGGCCGCCGCCGAGTCCGACCGCCAGCGGCTGGAGCAGGAGATTCTCCAGATCAGCGAACGGGAGCAGCAGCGCATCGGCCGTGACCTGCATGATGACCTGGGGCAGCAGCTTGCCGGCCTGACCATCATGGCCACGATGCTCAGCCGCAGCCTCGCCAGCCGGGCTGCACCAGAGGTTCCCGAAGCCGCCAAGATCACCGAACTGCTGAAGAAAACCGTCTCCCTGACCCGCAGCCTCGCCCGAGGACTGCACCCCGTGGCAGCCGAGCCGGACGGCCTGGTATCTGCGCTGCACGACCTGGCGGCCCGCATGACCAGTCTGTTTCACATCGACTGCCAGCTTGAGTGCAGCGGCACGGTGCAGATGGATGACAACGTTGCGGCCACGCATCTGTACCGCATCGCCCAGGAGGCGGCGAGCAATGCCGTGAAGCATGGCCAGGCCAGGCACGTGCGCCTGCGCCTTTGCTCTGAACTCAATGCCTTCACTCTGACCGTGACGGACGATGGCGCCGGCCTCGGCAGCGTGGATCCGCAGCGGCAGGGCATGGGCCTTCGCATCATGCATTACCGCGCGGGAATGATCGGCGGCAGGCTGACTCTGGAGAGTCAGCCCGGCAGCGGCACCTGCATCACCTGCACCCTTCCCCATGCAAAGAGGAGCGCGACAGATTAATTTCGGCGGCATGGATGACAGCCGCGGGAGAGCAGAATGCCCCGCCCGCTGGCAGGATGGCAGCGTGCCAATGCCCTCTCCATCATGCATGCGTCGCCGGTCTGCTGAAACGCAGCCGGGCGGCCGCTCCCCCACCTGACCTTGTGCCATGTCCGGCTCGTGCCTGCCCGCGACCATCCTTGTGGTGGATGATGATGAAGGGATCGCAAATCTCGTCACGCGGGAGCTGCGTCGTGAAGGGTACAACACTGCAACTGCACGCTCCGGGGCCGAGGCCGCGGCATGGCTGCGACTCCACACGGCCAGCCTGCTGCTGCTGGACCTGAAACTTCCTGATGGCAGAGACTTTGACCTGCTCCAGCTTCTGGCTGCAGAGGGACGCGAGGTCCCCTTCATCATCATCACCGGCCAGGGAGACGAGCGGGTGGCGGTGGAAATGATGAAGCGCGGCGCGCTCGATTATCTGGTCAAGGATGTGAACTTCATCGCCATGGTGCCTGCCGTGGTGGAGCGCGCCCTGGCACGTCTGGCGGAGCGCGCGCGCCTCTCGGCCGCAGAGGCGGCCCTGGCACGCTCCTACGCAGAGCTGGAGCAGCGCGTGATCGACCGCACCACGGAGCTCACCCAGGCCAACCAGTCGCTGCTCGAGTCCCGCCTGCAGGCGCTCAGCCTGATGGATGAAGCCGTGGCGGCCCGCGAGAAGGCCGAGCAGGCTGAAGCGGCGCTGCGGGAGAGCGAGGAGCGCCTGAGCCGCTTCATCAAACACACGCCCGCATCGGTGGCGATGTTTGACCGCGACATGCGCTACCTTGCTGTCAGCGACCGCTGGATCAAGGACTTCAGAATGGCCGCGACGTCGCTTTTGGGCAGATCGCACTACGAAGTGTTTCCGGAGATGCCGGAACGCTGGAAGGAGATTCACCAGCGCTGCCTGGCAGGCGCCACCGAGAGCAGTGAGCGCGATCCCTTCCCGCGAGAGGATCACACGCTCGACTGGGTGAAATGGGAGTGCCGGCCCTGGTACGACGCGCAGGAAAACATTGGCGGCATTCTGATCTTCGCCGAGATCATCAACGACTGGGTCCGGGCCGAGGACGAAATCCTGGAAGCGCGCCGCTTTGCCGAGTCCACGCTGGAGGCCATTCCTGCCAGCCTGGCCGTGCTTGACGAAGACGGCGTCATTCTCAGCACAAACGAAGCGTGGCTGGCCTTTGCCGAAGCCAACGACGGCGCCGTCGAAGCCATGGGTGTGGGCACCAGCTACCTGGCCGTATGTGATGCATCCGCAGCGAGCGGAGACCAGGACGCGGCCCGTTTCGCCACCGGCATTCGGGAGGTGATGCGCGGGGAGGTCACCCGCTTCAGCATGGAATACCCCTGCCACTCTCCTTCCCAGCAGCGCTGGTTTGTGGGCTACGTCACTCCATTCCTGGGGAATGGCCCGCACTCAGTCGTCATCGCCCACGTGGACGTCAGCGAGCGCAAGCGCGCCGAGCAGGTGATCCGCCGCCTGAATGCAGAACTGGAGACACGGGTGGAGCAGCGCACCCAGCAGCTGCAGCACATGAATGCAGAGCTGCAGGAGCAGGTCTCCGCGCGCAAACAGCTCGAACGCGAGATCCTGCACATCAGCGAGCATGAGAAGCAGCGCATCGGCCAGGATCTGCACGACGATCTCGGCCAGCAGCTCGCGGGCATCTGGCTGCTGAGCGATCTGCTCAAGACAAGGCTGATGGAGAAGAAGGCGCCGGCGGCGGAAGACGCGGAAAAAATATCCGGCCTGCTGAAGGACGCCCTGGCACTCACGCGCTCGCTCGCGCGCGGGCTGCACCCCGTGGCAGTGCATGCAGGCGGGCTCGTGGCCGCGCTGGAGGAGCTGGCGGCGCGCACCAGCACGATGTTTCGCATCCAGTGCCGCTGCAAATGCCCGCCCGCCATCGAAATGGACAACACCGCCGCAACGCATCTCTACCGCATCGCCCAGGAGGCGGTGACGAATGCCGTGAAACATGGCCAGGCAAAAGAGATCGACATTGAGTTTTCCCCCGGCCCGCACCACACCGTGCTCTCGGTGAAGGACAAGGGCAAAGGCCATGGGAAGCGTGGTGCCGCCCTGCGCCCCGGCCAGCGCGGCATGGGACTGCGCATCATGAGCTACCGCGCAGACATGATCGGCGGAACCCTTGAAGTACGCCGCCGCGGAGAGGGCACAGGCACCGCTGTCGTCTGCACGGTTCCCACCTCCAGCCTCATTCCTCCCAAATCTGCCGCCCATGCCTGAAAAGACATCAAACCCGCCCGCCAAAAAGGTGTTCATCGTCGATGACCATCCTGTGTTTCGCGACGGGCTCGTGCGCATTGTCGCCTCCATACCAGGCGTCGCCGTATGTGGTGAAGCGGACAACGCCCGGGACGCCTTTGACGCCATCTCCCAGCTGAACCCCGACCTGGTGCTGATGGACATCAGCCTCCCCGGCAAGAGCGGTCTCGAACTGCTGCAGGACGTCCACGCCATGCTGCCGGAACTTCCCGTGCTGGCGATCTCCATGCATGACGAGGAGCTTTATGCTGAGCGCGTGCTGCGCGCCGGCGGGCGGGGCTACATCATGAAGCAGGAAGGTCCCGGCAAGATGCGTGAAGCCATCACCAGGGTGTTGAGCGGGCACGTCTATGCCAGCGAGCGCACGGCATCCGCCATTCTCGACTCACTCTCACGTCCGCGCTCCGCAGCGGGCGCCTCTTCGGTGGGAAAACTGACCGACCGCGAGCTCGAGGTGCTGCGGCTCACCGGCCAGGGCAAGGACAACCGCGCCATCGCGCAGGAGCTTCACATCAGCCTCAAAACGGTGGACACGCACCGCGGCCACATCAAAGAAAAACTCGGGTTCAAAAACGGCACGGAACTCATCCATTATGCCGTGCGCTGGACCGGCGAGCAGGCATGATGCCCACGGTGCTGAATTCTCCTGTGAAACAATCAATCGCGGGCAGGATTTTGCACCCGTCCGGCTGGCTCTGAAGTGCGAAGAAAATGTGACGCTGCTCACCGAGATGGCGCCGCCCTTCACCCAGGAACTCCTCCCATGCCAACGCTTGAAGCACATCCCCCACGCCGTGTCTTTCCAGCCGTGATCGGAGATCCCGCCCTGGCGGCGCAGGCCGCATCCACCTATCCGGATGCGGACATATTCCTCATGCAGCCCCCTGACGCTGCCGCCATCGTGACATCACGGTGAAACGGCAGACGCCAAAGGGCATGCTGCGGAGCATCTGATATTCCCTCAGCCGTTTGCTGAGAAATAATGGGAAAGTCTGCCGATTGTGAGCTGATGCGGGGCCGGTCATTTTCGGCGCATGCACACAGCCACGCTTTCTCCACCTCACCGCAGGCCCGACCTCCGCTCCGCACAGTCCGCATTCTCCGTCGTCGTGCTCTACGACGAATTCTTTGCGAACATTCGCGCCATGGAGGCGCTGGATTGGCTGAAGCACCGGCTCAGTCCGCATCTCCGGCTCTGCCCCCTCTGCTGGAGCTTTGAAAGCCTGAAGAGGCATGACGAGCGCAGCACCGCCGCACGCGCGGCCGCGGCGGCGGATCTTCTCATTTTTTCCGCCACGGACGAGAGCCGGCTGCCAGACCACGTCAGGAAGTGGTGCAACGAAATTCAGCGGCAGCAGCGCCAGACTGTGCCCATCCTCGCAGCCCTGCATGAAGAGGACGCGGAATTCAGCGGCACCTCCGGCTGCCTCAGCTCGCAGCTCCGGGAGATCGCCGAGTCCTGGCGCACGGACTTCATGTGCGGCGCAGACTTCGACCAGCGGCTGGACTGCGACTTCGCCATGCAGCTCGTCTCCAGCAAGCACACGCACGCCCACCGCCGGGCAAAGGCCTTCGGCGGGGAGTTTCAGCCCCCGGAGCGCCACTGGGGCATCAATGACTGAAAATGATTCCCTCCATTCACCCACCCAACGCACCACACCCATGAACTCCACGCCACCCCACCGGCCTGAGCACCGCTACGAAGAGATCAGCCTGCTCGCCTACCACCTCTGGCAGAAATCCGGCTCCCCTGCCGGACAAGATCTCGAATTCTGGCTGCAGGCCGAGCAGCAGCTGTCTGGCAAAGAAAAGCCCCGGCCCGCCGCCGAAAAAAAATCCGCTGTGCCCGCCAAAACCAAAGCCAAGGGCAAGCCGGCCGCCAGGAACCATGCAAGTGCCGCCACGAAACGGATCAGCGCCCGATGAATCTCCGGTGCAGGCTGCCACTGGCGGAAAGTCTGCACCGGCCAGCAACCACCTTCCGCCGACCGAATCTAAAAAAACAAACAACATGAGTGCCTTATCGACTTGGAACCCACTGCGTGAACTTGGCAGCCTTGAAAGCCGCCTGGACCGCCTCTTTGGCCTGAACGTCCTTGCCAAAAACGGCGGCAAAGAAACCCTGACTGTCGCCCAATGGACGCCGCTGGTGGACATCAGCGAAGACAGCAACGAATACCTCGTGAAAGCCGAGCTGCCCGAACTGAAGAAGGAGGAGGTGAAGGTCAGCGTTGAGAACGGCGAGCTCACCATCTCCGGCGAGCGCAAGAGCGAGAAGGAGGAGAAAGGAAAGAAGTTCCACCGCATTGAGCGCTCCTACGGCAGCTTTCTGCGCAGCTTCACCCTGCCCGATTGCGTCAATGGCGACAAGGTCAGCGCCGAATTCAAAGACGGCGTGCTCAGCGTGCATTTGCCCAAGGATGAGAAAGCCAAACCCAAGAGCATTGAGGTCAAGGTGCAGTAGTCCGCCATCAAGTGTCAAATGATGGGGACAGCGGATGCAGACAGCCGCGTTCACGGTCGCTGGCTGGTTCTCTGAGCACCTCCCTGCCCCATCATTTGAGCTGCACCGTCCATGTTTGTTTCGGCCGCCCCCTTCACCCATCTCAGCCTCATGTACCATGAACCTTTCAAATCACATGCGGCGCAACTCCCCGGCCCGATGAACACCTCCTCCAGAGGGGCGTATCACGCCACGGTGAACATTCCCACCGCCTACGCAGACCTTCAGGGAGAACTGCATCTGCCAGCGCACGCGCATGGCGTGGTGATCTTTGTCCACGGTGGCGGCAGCAACCGCAGCAGCCCGCGCAATCAGTTCGTCGCGAAGTGTTTCCATGCAGCCGGATTCGGCACGCTGCTGTTTGACCTGCTCACACGCAAGGAGCAGCAGCAGGACGCCAGCACCAGCGCGCTGCGTTTTGATCTGGATCAGCAGACAGAGCGGCTCGTCGGCGTCACACACTGGCTGGAAGAGCAGCCGGAACTGCACGGCTTGAAGCTGGCCTACTTTGGCTCCAGCACGGGTGCGGCATCGGCTCTGATGGCGGCCGCCAGACTCGGAGACAGCATCGCGGCGGTGGTCTCCCGTGGAGGGCGTCCCGACCTCGCAGGCAGCGCGCTGCCCCAGGTGCGCTGCCCCACGCTTTTGATCGTGGGCGGCTATGACGAACTGGTGCTCTGCCTGAACAACGAGGCGTTTGAAAAGCTGCGCTGTGAGAAGGACTTTCGCGTGGTGCCATGTGCCACGCATCTCTTCGCGGAGCCTGGCAGGCTCGAGCAGGTGGCGCAGATCAGCGAAGACTGGTTTCTCCGCCACATGGGCATCTCCGCCACCTGGCACAGGAGGTCTTCCCAAGTGTTTCCGCCCCATGACAGCAAGTGAGCTTGCCCCGCCATCAAAGCCCGCTGACAATGAAGGCGCTGTCACCCACCATCCGGCCATGATCCACAGAGCCATTCCCGCCAACGAACGCCAGATCGAGCCGCGCCTGGCCGAGCGTTTTCACAAAACTCTGCAGCAGCACGCGCCCCCTGCGGACCTGCCTTTCACCGAGGAGCTGGCCATGGCGCTGGTGAGCGACGCACTGAACTGGAAAGCCTCGGACCTGCATGTGGAGCCGGGTGCTGTGGACACACGCGTGCGCATGCGGGTGGATGGCCTGCTGCATGATGTGGCGGTCATCCCCACAGTCTCCGGGCGTCACATCGTGACGTATTTCAAAGTCCTGGCCCAGATGGACACCTCGGCGCTGGCACGTGCCGAGCATGGCCATGCCCGCATGGATGCGGGCGGCATGCAGCTGGACCTGCGCATCACCGTCGTGCCCACTCCAAATGGCGAGATGCTCGGCATCCGCCTGCTGGACGGCCTGCGCGCCGTGCTGCGCCTGGACGAGATTGGCATGTCCGGGCCCGAGCAGTCCCACCTCCGCAACTGGCTCGCCGAAATTCAGGGCATGCTGCTCGTGTGCGGCCCGGTGGGTTCTGGAAAGACCTCCACGCTCTATGCTCTGCTGCGCGAGCTTCAGCGCCAGCCGTGCGGCATCGTCACGCTGGAAGATCCCGTGGAGAGCCTCATGGACGGCATCACCCAGATCGAAGTGAATGAAAAACGTGGGCTGACTTTTTCGGACGCCATCCGCGCCATGCTGCGGCTTGATCCGGACTTCCTGCTGCTCGGCGAGATTCGCGATCCCGAAAGCGCGCACACCGCCATCACTGCGGCAGGCAGTGGCCAGGCCCTGCTCTCCACCCTTCACGCGCGCGACTCCGTGGGCGCTGTGACGGCGCTGCGAAACTACGGCGTGAAAAACTGGGAGATCAGTGCCGCGCTGGAGGTCAGCGTCGCGCAGCGCCTGCTGCGCCGCCTCTGCTCCCGCTGCCGCGTGGAAACTGAAATCACCAGCGCGCAGCGGGAGAGCTTCACCACCCATGGTATTTCCGCCCCTGCGCGCCTGTGGAAACCCGCCGGCTGTGATGTCTGCGCCGGCACCGGGTTTGACGGCCGCATCGGCGTATTCGAAGTCTGGCGGCTGGACACCGAGGCGCGCACTCTGATTGTGCACGGAGCCGACGAGCCTGCCCTCCGAAAGCATGCCACAGCCACCGGCAGCCGGACGCTCCTTGCCGATGCGCTGGAAAAAACAGCCGCCGGGCTCACCACCTTCGCCGAGCTCCGGCGCCTCGGCAGGCAGGCGCAGCCCGCGGACTCCGCAGTCTGAGGCGCGCCGCCGTCCGCAGCCTTGCGCCTGCAAAATGCGCAGCGTTTCACTCCTGCCCGCCGCTGTCTTCCTGCGGTGTGCGCACAATGCGCAGCGTCGTGGACTGTGTTTCCGCCAGCATGTCGGCCCCTGGCCAGAGGCGAAGCGCGCCGCGGAAGGCATCTTGGTTGTTGCCCGCCACACATCCCTCCGGAATGGGGTCCAGGTGCTTGGTATTGCCACCGCCCAGCTGGAAGTGATCCGGCCAGAAAATATCTTTCAGCAAAACCACCGCTTTGTTCACGGCCTTCTGCCAGCGGCGCTTGCCGTAGGAGTCGAGCGCCTTCTTGCTCAGGCGGTCAAGAAACACCTCCGACTTGGACAGCGGGATGATGCCGATCTCCAGCGGCACCACCACATCATCGGCGATCAAAGTCGCCCCCACGCTGGTGCCCAGCCCCAGAAACAGCAGCCTGCCTTTCTCATAGCTGGCCAGAGCCTGCATGGCCGCATCATTGACGATGCGCACAGGCTTGCCGAAGGCTTTTTCAAAGTCATACCTCATCCAGCCTCCTGAGAGATTCAGCGGCTCGCGCGCAATCTTGCCTTCTCTGACCAGCCCGGGAAATCCCAGTGAGACCGCGTCATAAGACCAGTCCGCCGTCTGCGCCAGCACGCCTTCCACCATCTTGGCAGCCGTGAGACCGCGCCCGGAGGGAAAGCGGCGGAAGCCCTCATGACCGCTGGCCATCAGCTTCACATTGGTTCCTCCGACATCGATCATCAGGACTTTCATGCTTGGATGGTTCGTGGGGTTAGCAGGCAGTCGATCAATTCCACCACACCGTCGCCATGGTCTGCCGTGGTGACATGCCGCACTTTGTCACGGATGGACGGCAGCGCATTGGCCACCGCCACGGGAAAGCCGCAGATGTCCAGAAACGCGTGGTCATTTTCAGCATCTCCCACGCCCGCCACCTGCGCGGCCTCCAGTCCCATGGCGCTCAGCGCCGCGCGCAGTCCTGTGGCTTTGTTCACGCCGCTGGGCAGCACCATCACCGCGCCTTTGTTAAAGATCACCTGCAGGTCCAGCCCCAGCTCCTTGATCGCCGCCAGCACTTCGGCCTCATGCGGTTCCCAGGTGGCCACGATGACCTTGCCCACATCCACCGGCATGCCTTTGGCGATCAGCCTTGTGATGAACTCCGGCGGCGGCAGCGCGGCCAGCGCCTGAGTACCGCCCGTGGCGGGCTCATGCAGCACCGCTCCGTTTTCCAGCACCAGCAGGTCAAAGAGGTGGATCTCTGGAAAAGTGGCGATGAGGTCATTCAACTCCCGCCCTGTCACCATGATGAGCTTGTAACCTGCCTGCTTCAGGCGCAGCACGCCTTGCAGTGTGGTCTCGCTCACCTTTCCGTCATGCGCGAGGGTTCCGTCAAAATCCGTGGCGAGCGCGCGCAGGCCGTCTGGCGGCTGGCATGGATGAGCATTCGGGGAGGGAGGCTGGATGGTGTCCACAAGTGCTTTTAATTCGCACCCGCAGAGCGGCTGGCTGTGTCTTTTCTTGCAGTCCCCAGCCTCATGCGCCTCCGCCAGGCTGGCAAAGCGTGGTGCCATTACGCCTTGCCGGTGCAGGCGTCCCCGCTAGGCTCTCTCCACCCTCAAACCCGCCCCTGGGGCCGCTGATTTCCATGTCACGAAAAAGTGCTGCCGCATCCCTGAAATCCTTTGGCCTTGCCATGCTCATTGTGCTGGTGGCCATAGCGGTGCGGATTCTGCTCTCCCCCTGGCTGGGAAACCGCCTGCCCTACCTCACGCTGCTGGTGGGCTTGGTGGTGTCCGTCCGCTTCTGCCGCTGGCCGGCCACCGCCGCAGCCGCCTCCGTCGGTTTCTTCCTCGTTTCCATTCTGCTGGTCTCTCCGCGCAACCAGATGTCTTTCTCCGCACCATGGATGCTGGGATTTGCCGGCTTCGTCCTCATCGCCTCCGCGGTCATCATTCTCGGCGAGATGCTGCACCGCTCCCGCGAGGAGGTGCAGCGCGAGCTCTCCGAGCGCAAACTGCGCGAACACTCGCTGCTGGAGCAGACGCGTCAGCTCCAGGAGGCCCAGCAGCTCTCCCACATCGGCAGCTGGCAGTGGGATGCACGGAGCGATGCCGCCACGGGTTCGGAGGAGCTCTATCGCATCTTCGGCCTCAATCCCGCCACCGATCCCCTGCCCTCTTTTTCCGGCCAGCGCGGCGTCTTCTACCCGGCGGCTGTTTGGGACAGGCTCCACCGGGCTGCGCAGGAAACGCTGAAGACGGGCGTGGGATACACGCTCGAGCTGGAAGGTTTGTGCGCAGGCAAAAAAATCTGGGTGAGCGCGCGCGCCGAACCCTTAACGGATGCCGGCGGCCACATCCTCGGTCTGCGCGGCACGGTGCAGGACATCACCGAGCGCAAGGCCGCCGAGGAGGCGCTCCGGCTCTCCAGCCAGCGCATCGAGATCGTCAAGGACATCGCCGAGGTGGGCTTCTGGTTCTGTGATCTTCCCTTCGGCACCCTGGAGTGGGACAGCGTCGTCAAAGAGCACTTCTGGCTGGAGCCGGAGGCCGCGGTGGACATCGACTTGTTCTACGAGCGTCTGCACCCGGACGACCGGGAGCGCACCCGCCGCAGGATCGAGCACGCCATCGCCTCCAAGGAACGTTTTGAAATGGACTACCGCACCGTGCATCCGCAGGACGGCCGCGTGAAATGGATCCGCGCCATCGGCTGCAGCTTCTATGCCGAAGACGGCACGCCCACCCGCTTTGACGGGGCCACCTTTGACATCACCGAGGGCCGCAGAGTGGAAACCGTGCTGAGGGAAAGTGAAAATGCCGCGCGCGCCGCCTCCGCGGCCAAGGACGCCTTCATCGCCCAGCTTTCCCATGAGCTCCGCACTCCGCTGACGCCGGTGCTCATGACCGCCAGCGCCCTGCAGGAGGATGAAACACTCTCTGATGATGTGCGCCAGCAGCTGCGGATGATCGAGCGCAACATCTCCCTGGAGTCTCGTCTCATCGACGACCTGTTGGACATCACGCGCATCACCCATGGAAAGCTCTCGCTGCGCTCGGAGCCCTGCAACGCACACTCCCTCCTTCTCCATGTGGTGGAAATGGTCCGTGACGAGACCAGGGAAAAACGCGTCAGGATCTCCCTCGACCTGCAGGCCGCCCAGACACAGCTGCATGGCGACTCCACGCGGCTGCAGCAAGTCTTCTGGAACATCCTGCGCAATGCGGTGAAGTTTTCTCCGGTGAACGGCACCGTGACCATTCACTCGCGCAACAACGCGCCCGCTCCGGACGCCGGCACCACTCTCTGCATTGAGATCGAAGACCAGGGCGTGGGCTTTGATGCCGAGGTCAAGGCGCGCATGTTTGAACCCTTTGAGCAGGGTGCTCCCCACCGGGACGCGCGCTTCCCGGGTCTGGGCCTTGGCCTGGCCATCACCAAGGCGGTCGTCACCCTTCACGGCGGGACGGTGGACGCACGCAGCGAAGGACCGGGCCGCGGTGCATGCTTCACTGTCTGCCTGCCGGGCGCCACCCAGGAAGCTCCAGCCACGCCCCCGGAAAGCGGCGCCGGTGACAGCACGAAGGCAGCACCCGCGGCCGCTCCTCTGCGTCTGCTGCTGGTGGAAGATCATGAGCAAAGTCTGCAGGTGCTCTCACGTCTGCTCACACGCGCCGGACATGCCGTGACAGGCGTCAGCACCAAGGCGGACGCCCTTGCTCAGGCGAGCCAGTCGGAATTTGACGGAGTCATCTCGGACATCGGCCTGCCGGACGGCACCGGCCACGAACTCATGCACCTCCTTCGCGAACAGCACGGACTCAAGGGCATCGCCCTGAGCGGTTACGGGACCGAAGCAGACCAGCAAAACTCCCGCGATGCCGGCTTCGTCGCCCACCTGATCAAGCCCGTGGTCTTCGCAGAACTCAATCGCGCCCTGCTCTCTCTGGAGCAGTGTGTGCGCAGCTGAGCTGAGGCAGCCCCAAGCAGGCGCTGGGTGGGCCACGATGACCTTCCCCGCCCTGCGTGAAGAAAGAGCGGCTCAAGGGCGGTAGGAGTGGCCGCGGCCTGTGACGGGATCGATCTGCACCGTGTAGTAGTTGGCAGGCGCGGTGGCCAGATCCTGCTTGTAGTTTTTGACGCCGACCAGGGTGAGGTAGGCGGTTCGCAGCGGGATCTTCAGACTGGTGGATCCATCAGGATAAAAAACGACGCGATAAAAAGTGGCGCCCAGTTTTTTAAACGGCTCCTGCGCCGCCAGCCCCGTGTTGATGGGTTGAACGTTGGTGGAGAACATGGGGGAGAGCGCGCCTTCCAGCAGCACCACGCGGCCCTCGCTCCAGTAAACCGGCGGCTCCAGCGGCGTGGCCACGTTTGAGGCGGCATCGTACGAAACGAGCTGGATGGCATGGCAGGCTTTGATCTCGTCCTGATTGTAATAGAAGAAATCCAGACCGATCGGGCGGTTCTCGGAGGAGGCCCGCTGCTGCGCCTGGGAGATCTTTTGCATGAGCGTGTCCCCTGCGGACGAGAGGCTGGCGGATTGAATGACCGAGAACGTGTAGGGCGCGGCCACAGCGAAGAGCATGGTCACGATGGCGACGACGACGATCATCTCCACCAGACTGAAGGCGCGAGAGCCAAAAGCCGGGGAATGCAGGTGAAACGCGCCAGTGAAGGAAGAGGTGGTGGAATGGCTGGTTTTCATCGAAGGAGGCCCCATTTGGAATTGCGCATGCTGATGGTGTTGGAAAAAACCTGATAGTTGAGCTGCTCGGCGCGGAGCCTCGCCTCGAGGGCCTTGAGGTCCTTCTGCCGGTTGTCACACAGTGAGAAAGCTCCTTCGGGAACAAGCTGCGGCATCGCGTCCGGATATTTTTCCGCGAGCTTGCGTGCGGACGCTTCGTCGATGGCCACCATCGTCACCTCCACACGCGGCGGCAGCATGTGCTGGGTGCCCTGTGGATTGTCATTGCTGGTAAAAATCAGCTCGGTGGAGTCGAAGGCATACTTCGGCGCGATCCACCAGGGAGTGGTCTTTTTCAGCGCCGCGTCATCCGTCGTCACCTGCGGCGAAATGATCAAGGCAATGATGTTCTCGGCAATGGGACGCGTGTCCGCCGGGGTGGCCGCGGTCTCGCTCGTGGTGATCACGTTGGCTGGCGCCTTGATGAACCACTGGCCGGGCTTGTCCGAATAAATGGTGTTCTCCTCCGCCGTGGGCCGGTATTCCCACAGCCTAAAGCGGGAGCTCTGCGCCGTCACATGCTTGGGCCGGAAGGCGTCATTGCCGCTGAACATCACGAAGTAGCCGCGCCCGCACAGCAGCCGGTTGAGCGCCTCGTAGCCTGTGCGATCACTCAGCCCCAGCCGCGCCTGGAAGAACATGCCATGGGTGACGAGAGAGGACGCCTGCGCACCCGGCAGCAGTGTGGCCACCGGGCCGGTGATGAACTGCAGCTCCGACTGGCGGATATACTTGGTGGGCACCTGCGTCTTTGAGGTGGGAATGGTGGGCGTGTCGCTGCTGTTGTACTGGTAGGCCTGGTAGGTGTTGAGAATGGCCTGCCGCAAATTTTCATTGATGCTTTCGAAGGCCGTTCGGGCTTCGCGAAACTGCTCCACCCGCGTGACGCCGCGTTTCCACGCGCGCTGAGTCTGATTGAGCACCTGCACGGAAACCAGCAGGATCATGGAGAGGATGGCCATGGAGAGGGCCACCTCCACGAGGCTGAAGCCCCGCCGGCGATGTCTGTCACATGAATGATTCATAGGTGTGGGTTTTGAAGCGGTGTTTCCAGATCAGTTGGCCATTTTGGCGATGTAGGAATAGGACGAGGTGATGCGCATGGGAGATGCGCTGTTGAAATTGAAGGAGGGATCGTTGGAGGTGGCCACGCAGATCCTGACCCGCCGCACGTAAGTTTCCGGCGTGCCGGAGCTGGAGCCCCCGCCGCTGGTGCCGGAGGGCAGCACCACATCCAGCGGCTTCTGCGGCACATACACAGACGCCACGAAAGCCAGGGAAGACGCCATGTCTTCCGGCGTGGTGTCCGCGCTCGTCATCTCACGGCCTTCATTGGTAAAGAAGCGCAGCGGGCCATAACCCGTCCACGTGATGCGGTCCCACGCAATGGACTGCATGTCTCCGTTAAGCTTCTGAATGATCCTGGAGCCGACGGACATCTCGGCGGAGTTGCGAGCCATGGTGATGCTTTGCGGCAGCAGCCCCAGCAGCGTGACAAACCCCAGGGCGGCGATGGCAACGGCGATCGTGACTTCCACGAGGGAGAAAGCACCCGGATGGCGTGGCAGGCGCCGATGACGGCGCAGGATGGTGTGCGAGGTATTCATAGATAGAGAAAAGCGGGCTCGAGGTTCAGGGATTGAAGCGCTTTTGCGAGAGGACGCGGAAGCGGTGCAAGGCATCCAGGGACATTTTCGACAGCGGATTGCCAGTGGCGTAGTCAAGGTTTTTGGAAGCGTCCAAAGCAGGGTCATTGAAGTCGAGGTAGCGCTCGATGACGGCCGACCCGCGGTATTCCGAGCCGGTGGTGTCCACTCCAGTCACGAACTTCGCGGGATCCGAAGAACGCTTCTTCCGCAGGGTCTGAATGCGCATGTGCACCTGGAAGGTGTTGGAGCGCGTGGTCAGGCGCGGATACATGTTGGTGTAGGGCCGTTCTTTGAGATTGTCCGCGGTCAGCGCGTGGTTTTCCCAGAAGGTGAGGATGCTGTTGGCCCCGGTTTTGAGCAGGGTGTTGACGCTCGTGGGCCAGGTGGTGGGCACGAGTGTGTCGGAGCTGTTCGCAGGCTTGGGGAGAAGATACATCTCGCAGATCTGCGCGGGAGAGATGAAGGCAAAGCCGGAGCTGAAGCGCTCATCGAAGAGTTTCAGCGTCGCCTCGGTGTCGATCTGCCGGTGCCAGTATTTGCCGCCCTGGGCGCTGGAGTCGTCCTTCCAGAACCAGGACTCCGTCTGGTTGGAAGGAGCTCCGGATGGACGGCGCAGGTAATCCGGCGCATCCTTGGTGCCGACGGCAGTGAGAACCTCGCTTTTCATCACAGCAGCCAGGCCGGTGGCGCGGCGGATGTGGCGGAAGGGCGCCATCTGGTAGTTCATGTTGATCTTTCCTGCCGTGGAACCCGGCTGGCTGATGACGTAGGGCTCGACCACGGGCATCCAGAAGAAATCCATGAAGAGATAATCGGGCGGGTCCATGCCCTGGATGGCCAGTCCGTTTTTGCCATAGCCTTTGAGCATGCGCGGCGCGCCGATGTGGAACTGCTGCCCCTGTTTGGCGCTCCAGGTCTGCGGGCGGAAGAGCAGCGTACGCCACGGCTCGCGCCGCTGGCCTCCGGAGCCTCCCGAATTGTGCACGCCGGTGGGCAGGGAGCCGAACATACCAGGAGATGCCACCTGGCGGTTGGGAGAGAAGTAGGTGGAGCCGCCCATCCACGTCGTCCACGAATTGGAGAAGTAGGGCACCAGCTGCTGCCCCGTGGTGGAGGTGACGCTGTAGGTGTTCCCCTCGTCCGGCTTGTTGATGTAGGCGCCATCCGTCTGATTGGCGATGCCGCGGTCAAAGTCCCCATATTTCTGCAGGCCCGCGCCGGTGGCGGCGGTGTAGGGGTGGTCCGGAAGGAAGGAGGCGTTGTAGTTGGCATCCTTTACCAGACGCCAGCCCTTCTTGTCCTCTCCTGTGTCGAGGCCCGGCCCCTCGCTCCAGTTCAGCAGCACGATGTTGTGCGCGAGGCGCTGAATGCCGTAGAGCCGGTGCTGCTCAAACTCCGTGGCAGGCACCACATACTGGCCCATGGTCAGGCGCGGATCGCCATGCCGCAGCACGAGAGACTGCACCGTGTCCTCATTGACGGAGAGGTTGCCGCGGTTGTGAAAGTTCGAGGCATAGCTGCCAATCTCATTGCCGATGTAGCGGAATCTTCCGCCCATGCGCGTGGAGGGCACGGCCGCCACCTTGGTGATCTTGCCGGTGCGGTCACGCCCAAGGGCGCCGTCTGAATGGAAGGCCCACCAGTAGGGTGCCGGCACAGGCTCGTAGATATGCCAGGTGCCGTCGGCGTTCTGACTCCAGCGGGTGTCCTCGCTTTTCTGCACCAGCAGCGGGGAGGGAAAATGCGCCGCAGGAAAGGTGAAATTAAAAGTCTGCAGCAGCTTCGGAGTGCTCTCGTTGCTGAAGATCTTCACCACGACATTGCCGCCGCCAAACGGGATGGTGCCGGCATCGCCTCCCGGAATGTCGATGAAGTCGCTCACCAGGTTGTACTGGTTGCAGTTCTGCAGCGCCCCGGCGCGGCTGGAGTAGTAGGTGTAGTTGACGCCGCCGTTGTAGGGAGACTGGCTGTTGTCTGACGGGATGTTCGTGTCCGGGTAAAGGATGCTGCCGGAGGTGTAGCCGTTCACTCCTTTGGCCACGGCGGGCAGCTTGCGCTCCTGCAAAAAGGCGCGGTAGGACGTGGTGCCTCCACGCTGATACACGCCATTGGCGCTGCTCATGTGCTTGAAGGGACGGATGAGCGTTTTTCCTCCGTTGACTGGAAACATTTTTTTGCCGCCGACGGTCAGGGCGCTGGCATCCACCTCGATGCAGAGGTCCGGATTGATCAGGGTCCATCCTGCGGAAGGAGAGAACCACTCCAGCAGAAAGGTGGCCTGCACGCGTTTCACGCCAGGATCCAGCGGAGTGTCAGTGTCCAGCGTCCAGTTCCAGTTCATGGGATTGTAGCCCGGGTGGTTGGGTTGGTCGCCATCAACACCTTCAAGCTGGTGCGTGAGCGGGTACTTTGTCTTGTAGAAACCTTTCTTGGGATCCTGGTTGGCCGCGCTGAGGGGAGGGAAATTGGAGTACCAGAAGTTTGAATTGTCCCAGTCCAGCACGGTGGCGCTTCCAGGGCCTTTCCAGGTGGGCGGCACGTAGCCGTTCGGCGCGGGTCCGCTGGCCTTGAGCTTGACCGCGTTCACCCCGCCCGGCACGGCACCTTTGGGACCCGCATCGCCCTGGGCGCAGGCGATGAACTGGAGGCCCGCCTCGCTGATGGTCAGGAAGCGCCCCATGCCGCGATAGACCTCATCCTTCCCCTTTGGCAGCACCGTGGGCGTGACCTGGCCATGACCTGGAAAACTGCTGCCCGTGGAGTTGCGCATGGGAGTGAAGGTCCCCGCCGCCATGCCGGCGGAGGTGGCCGTGGTCCGCGCATCTGGCAGACCAGTGATCGACGGATTCAGGCCCATGTTTCGCTCTGCGATGGTGTCATCATACAGATTGGTGCAGCGGATGTAGTCAAAGAGCTCCACCAGGATTTGCTCACGGTTGTCGCCATACTTGGTCGCGAAGGAGGCGTTCGCATCGCCAAAGCCCGGGATCGGCTGGTCCGTGAGCGCCATGAGGTAGTCAAAGAGCTGCTTGTTCCGTGTGATGCCGGAAAGCTCCGTCTCGCTGGTGCTATCCTGCCGTGTGAAGAAATAATCTTTCCCGGCGATCTGGGAGCAGTTCACAATCGTGTTGTCAAAGGCGGTGCGGAAGCGTGTGGAGTTCGTGCGGTTGACCGGCCACATGCTGATCTTTGGCAGGCCGAAGGGGTTGGTCTCGGCCGACCTGCTGCGTGTGGTCAGAAATGAACGCAGGCGCTCCAGCACTTCGTAGTTCTGCAGCCCTGACCAGATCTGGTTCACGCCAAGATCAATCTCGCTGCGCTGGCCGTCTTTCTGCGCGTTGGAGCGGAGCAGAAATTCATCCACGCTGGGAAAGAGGCGCTCCGCCAGCGCGGCTTGCACGGCCTGAAAGTTGGTGGGGGAGAAATCCTGGTTTGGCGGCACCAAAACGGAACCCGCCTTCGAGCCTCCCGGGAGAATCTTAGGCATGAGATCGTAGATGGCCTCCTTGTAGGTCAGCGCCTTGCTGAACGCGGAGGAGTCGGACAGCCGCGGGTTCATGTTTTGTCCTGGGAAGAGAACCGTGCTCATGCACACCGTCGCCGGATGCCCGGGATAACGCTGGTATTCATACATCATCGGCTGGTACCGCGCCCATTCACCATCGCGCTCATGGAAGAGGCGGGGAGTGTCCCAGGGGGTGCCCTCGCCGGCGGTGTTGATGTTGATCTTGGTGGACTCATCATCGGTCCAGAAGGCCACGCGCGAAATCATGGGATTGTCCCGCGTGGGCGTCTCTCCGTTCGGGCCGGCAAACTTGCCGGTGTTGTCGAGGTAGCCCAGCGTACCGTCCTTCAGCATGTAAAGCCACTCCACCGGCATGGGCAGGCGCTGCTTGTCTTCGTTCCCGCCGCTGGTGGGAGCCACCACTCCATCGAGAGTCTGGCCCGAAGCGCCGTTGGCAAAGGTGGAGTAGCTAAAGCCCTCCACGGAGCGGCTGGCCGTCTGAGAGTAGGCCCTGGGATCGATGATGGGAAAAAAGAGACGCGGAGCTCCGGCGGGGTCTGTCGGGTTCGCACGCACCACCGGCTCATTGAGGTCCACATATTGGTCAGGCTTTTTATCCCAGTCAGATGGAGGCGTGTCAGCGGCGATCTCCGTTTCCGTTTTGGCCACCATGGTGCTGTCTGAATAGAGCTTGAGACCACGCAGCAGAGTGCCGTCCTGTTTATACTGGCGGATCATGCCGGGCTGCGAGGACCAGATCTCCGTGCCGGAGTTGCTGGTGTCCTGATGTGTGCCCTGCTGGATCTGGCTGATCGCCAGATTGATCACAGAGTCTGCATGCAGCCGCGTCTGCGCACCATCCACCTGCGCCACGGTGGAATTGTATTCAATGCGTGTGGCGCTGAGCAGCGCGGTGACCAGCACCAGCGTGAGGGCCAGCACGCTCAGCACCGTGATGAGAGCCACCGCACGGCGGCGGCGCCTGCCGCGCAGCAGTTGCAAACTGCGTCCTGTGAGCATGCCTGGTATGGATGATGTATTCATGATGTGTATGCGATGGCAGCACAAAATTGCGCCGCGTTTTTTGATTTCACACATTGTGCCCGACAGCCTCATTTTTGCCTATGGGGCTGCGGTTGCTGCATGAGTGCAGCATCTTCATACCGGGGCACAGGACCTGCTTTCAGTGACCGCTGAAGGATCTGCTTATCCGCCGCGCATAGGGTAAAAACAAAACTGCGGGCGCATTGCTGTGCAATGCGCCCGCAGCCTTTGTCTCAGCCCCAACAACAGCCCGGCTGGCTGGGCAAACACACTTCCAACATTCTAACGCCGACGGCGGCGGCGGCATCCCAGTGCTGCCAGGCCTGCAAGCAGCAGAACTGCGCGCCCTGGCTCTGGCACCACGACGATGATGCCGTAGTTTGCGAACAGGCTCGTGTCATACAGCAGGCCGGAGAGGCCGAGATCCGGCAGTTCCAGATCCCCGATCAAGCCACCCGTGCGGAAATTTCCACCGACGCTGAAGCCATTGCCAGAGACGGATGACCAGTCGATGAGATTGAACACATCCCCCATCGCGGGATGGTAATCCGTGGCGCCATTGCTGGTGAAGGAGATGTGTCCGCCGCTGTTCATCGTGAAGGAACCGGTGACCACCAGGTGATCATGATTTCCACCGCGCTGGGTGTCGAAGAAGGTGGCCTGCGAATTGAGATAGGAGGCAAAATTCCCGGTGGCCATCTGCGTGGTGAAATTTGCCGCGTCATTGTAATCCGCGCCATTCGTCGCGCCCATTTGAAGCGTGAGGCGGTTCACACCGCTGGAGTCACCGGAGAGGAAGACATTTCCATTCACGGTGAAAAGGCCGATGCCGTCGCCGGCGGTGCTGATGCTGCCGGGGTCCGAAGACATGCCAGGCAGCAGGACACCGGCCCCGCCGTCCCTGCCCACGATGAGGGTGCCACCGGCAACGACGGTCCCTGAACCGCTGATGGGGCCGTCAAAGATAAAATCTCCCGTGGAGGTGTTGGTGAAATCAAACGAGGCGCCCGAGTTGATCTCGATCCAGCTGGTGCCGGAGAGCGCGCCTGCTCCAGAGAGAGCCAGTGTGCCCTCCTTGATGGTGGTCTTGCCGGTGTAGGTGTTGTCATTGGTCAGGGTCACCGTACCGGAGCCCTCTTTCGTCACGCTGAGCACATCCCCGGGAGCAGACTCTGAGATGATACCAGTGAATACCACGCCTTTCTCGCCCGTCAGCCCGTCATTCGAAGAAGAGACCAGCGTGAGTTCGCGGATGTTGTCCACACCCGGCAGGAAGGAATGCTGCAGGGTCACATTGCCACTGAAGTAGCTGCTGCCGGTGGTGAAGCTTCCCCCGATGATGGTCCTGCCGGTGCCGTTCGTGTCGTTCACATCGATGTTATTGTTGATCACCATGTCTGCATTGGCGGCGAGAAGAGACACGTTCGCGTTCGGACTATCCTGCAGCCAGTGCACGGGGTCCGTGACCGCGGTGTTCACGCTGTTCACATCGGATGAAGCCTGGAAGAACTGAAGTCCCGCCTGGGTCATGCCGCTGGTGATGGCGATGCTGGAGCCGTACTTCATCTCGCCGGAGGTGTCGAAATCCGCCACCCGCACCAGGTTCATCTGGCCGCAGGAGGCGTCCACGCTCACCACCTGGTACACGCCATTGTATTCAGGATGGTCGCTCTCATTCTTCACCAGGATGCGCTTGCCCACATCCGCGCCGGTGATCGTGACTCCGTCCACCACCGCACGCACATTGAGGAAAGCGCCGCTGCCTGCACCGCTGGCGCCGTTCCCTGCCGGATCATAGCTGCCGATGTTCTTGGTGAGCAGGGAGCTGGTGGTGGCGAGGTAGGCGCTGTTGAGGTCATACCGCGTGTCGCCGAGTTCCACGACGGTGGAAGCGAGCGCGCTGCTGTCGAAAACACTCAGCGTACCAGCGCGGATGACGGTGCCGCCGTCAATGGCTGCCCCCGAGCTGCCGGAAATCCCGTAGCTGTTGGCAGCACGCAGCTCCACCGTGCCATCACCAATTTTCACCACGTTGGTCATGGCTGAGAAGCCACCGTTCGTAATGGCATCACCAAACCTGAAGGTGGAGGAGCCCTCGGCTTCAAAAAACACGTTGGTGGAAACGTCCTGATACAAGGAGACCGTACCGCCGGTGCCAAAGCCATAGGTGCCGCTGGTTTCACGCGTGCCGATGACCGTGATGCCCTCGTCGTTGCCGTCAAAGGTGTTCATGGAGACCGCATTGGTCACTGCCGAGGCCGTGCCAGAGAGGAGAAGCTCCACACGCGCATCGACAGGGTGCGTGCCCACAAACGGCTGCCCAGCGAGGAAGATGCCATTGGTCGGATCGCCAAAGGCCGTGTTGCTGGCGCCGATGAGGGCTCCCTTCAGCACGGAGACATCGCCCGTAAAGGTATTGGCTCCGGACAGGGTTTGCGAACCGCCGCCCACTTTCACCAGCCTGCCGTTGCCGCGGATGACGCCGGCGAAGACAGCGTCCAGTGTGGCATCCCCCCCCACGTTGAAGATGGACTGGTCAATGTTGAGCGCCGCGCCCGAACCACCCGCAAGGGAGCCGATGGTGACCTCAAAGCCGGTGCCGGCCTCCGCCCAGTAGGAGCTGAGGGTGGCGCCGTCGCTGATGATGAAACGCGAGTTAGGCGAGAAGGCATTGTTGGATCCGGCATACAAGGTGCCCTGCTGAATGAGGGTGTTGCCAGTGTAGTTGCTGAAGGAGCCCGCAATCGCGCCGCCGCCGGTGCTGGCGCCAAACACCGTCTCACCGGTGCCGGTCTTCACCACCGTCAGCGCAGCCGTGCCGCCGCCGAAGAGCCCGCTGGCCGTGCCATCGCGCAGGCCCACGCCGACATCCTGATAGGTCGGCCCAGTCTTCGCGCCCGAATCAAAGGTGATCGTGGCAGCGGTGTCAGACGCGTTTTCAATGCCCGCAGTCGTGGCCATGCCCGTGCCGCCGGTGAAGACGAAGTTCTTCGTGAACGTCATGCTGTTTCCACCGAGCTGAAGGGTGCCGTAGTTCCGGAAGGCCAGGATGTTGTTGGAGCCCAGCGCATCCACATTGCCGATCCGCAGCGTGGCATTGCGCCCGGGATTGGCGGTGGTGCCATTGTCTCCGCCGATGGTGAGGAGTCCGCTGTAACTGGAGTTGTCCCCACGCATCCACACCGTGAAGAGCGCGCCGTTCCCCAAAGTGCCGCCGGAGTTGTTTCCGTCGATGTACAAGCTGTTGCTGCCGCTGAGCTTTCCAGTGACGTCATACACCGTCTGCTGCACGTGTCCCACCAGGGCGGCGTCCAGGTTGCTGTTGTCCTCATAGTAGAGGCGCACCAGGCTGCTGGAGCCCGAGCCGAGATTGATGTCATTCGTGAAGTGAATGGTGGTGCTCGCAGGCATGTAGCCGGCGGCGATGCGAACTTCCTGTCGCAGGTTGTCGCGCACGACGATGTCACGGTTGAACGTGAGGTCGATGTTCGCGGAATCGATGCCGGTCGTGTTGTTGCCAAAGAAGCGGTTTTCGATCCGCATCTGAATGGTGGAGGTCTGCGCACCGGTGGGGTCGCCGAAGTAAACCTTGCCCGTGGGATTGAAGATGGCGCCGGAGTTCATCTGCATGCCGACGAAGCCATCCTGGATGTCGAGATTCCCGGTCCATTCATGCAGGGAGGAGTAGAAGCGCAGATTGCCGTCTCCCAGCTTGATGATGTTTCCGGAGCCGATGATGCCACCCTCATTCGCATTGATCAGGAATTCCGAGTTGCCCGTGCCACCGGCGTCCGTGTAGCGGTTCCCCTGGGTCTGGAAGGTGAGGTCTCCAATGACGTTGAGCATTCCCTCCAGCGTAGGCTGGCGCTGGGTGCTGCCGTCAAAGAGGATCTGGTCGCCGGCCTTTTCGCCGATCTGGAACCACTCGCGGAAGCGGACCTGGTTGTCGCGGCTGCCATCCCCTCTTTTCATGGAGAACTCGATGGTGACCTTGTCCTTGAGGATGGTGGCGTCCGCCCATGACTGGGTGGTGCCAAAGACGGCATACTGGTCGTTGTCGTTGCCCTGGCCCTGGATGTCCACGCGCACCGCATGGACTCCGTCGCCGATGATGGTGAGGCCGGTGTAGTTGTTGACGACGCCCAGGAGGTCTTGCGCATTGGTGGCGGCGCTGCGGTTGCCAAACTGCACGGTGCCGGAACCCACGATCTGCAGACCGCCGGCGTTCGGGTTGTTGGTGCCGTAGGCGGTGATGATGTTGTTCGTCTCCGAAGAAATCTGGTTGGAGGTGCCTGCACGAATGACCAGCACGCTGCCTGCGTCCGTCACATTGAGGATGCCGTTGCCGCCGCCAAGCGTGATGTGCTGGGTGAGGTCCGCGCTCTTGGTGCCTACCGCCGCATAATCCAGCGTACCGCCATTGAGGAAGAAGCCCGAGGTGGCGCCGAAGCGCGACAGGTCATCCACGGAGACCATGGCCGAACCGGTGATGTGGGTGGCTCCGGTGTAGTTGCTCGTGCCTCCCAGCACCAGGTGTCCTGTGCCTGTGAAGACCACATTCTCAGCGCCCGTGATGCTGGCATTCAGATTCACGAGGCCGCTGGCGTAATTGTGAATGAGAAGGTCCACGCTGGAGCTGCTTGTCGTGAGCGCCACACCGGAGCTGATCGGCGTTCCCGAAGTGTAGTTGCTGGTGATCAGCAGGCCGCCGTCATTAAGCGTGAGCGTGCCGCTGGCGATCGATCCCGCCACAGAGTTGAAGCGCACGGAGTTCGTTGCGGCCGCGGTCAGTCCTGATCCCACCACATCCGTCTGAACCCCTGCACCGAAGATGTTGTTCGAGTATCCGGTATAGGCGATGACATTGCCCGCGGCATCCGTGGCCGCCCAGTCGGTGGCGTAGGAGGTGCTGGTGCCAAAGGTGGCGTAGGAGCCGATGCGGGCCTTGCTCTTCATTCCGGCATTGGAGAAATTGATGACACCGCCATCCACGGACTGGAAGTGAATGGTGCCTGCCGCCGCGCGAGTGATGGATGCCCCGCCGATGCTGAGCGTTCCCACATTGCCGGCGCCATTGCCCAGCGCCACGAGGGCATTTCCACCCTGGTTGAGCTTCAGGCTGCCAAAGTTTTCCGTGAAGGAAGCCCCGCTGCCGTCCATGACCAGCATGCCGCCCGCAAGCGTGAGGCCCGCACCATTGCCCACGCGACGGTTGAGATTCACATCGTAGCCCGTCAGCGCCAGAATGCCGCCCATCACATTCACTCCTTCCACGCTGCTGTCTCCAGCGCTGGAACCGAGCAGATTCACCCGGCCGCCGCCCTGCTTGGTGATGGAGGTGGTCACCAATGCGCCGCCGTCCACAAAGTTCACCTTCAGATCCACCGTGCCGCCGCTTGCGGCAAACAGACCCAGGTCACGCGTATAAGCCGAAGTGGCCTGAGTGAAGATCACGCTGCCGGCGCCCGTGCCAAAGGTCACGGTGCCATCCGTGTTCACTCCGCCGAGCGTGGTGTTGCCGGTGGTGTTGCCGAGACCGTAGTTGCCATTGCCGCTCGCGTTGTTCGGGTCATGCGTTTCCACTCCGACCTCCCAGGTGCTCAAATTGAAGACAGAGCCGCCGTTCAGCAGGAAGAAGCTCAGATTTGCCGCTCCGGTGCCGTTGCCTGAAAGCACATCCCTGCCGCCCATTTGGAAGCCGATCATCGGATTTGAAGCGTAGCCGTTCACCGTGGCGGCGGCGGCATCCGTGTAGAAGTTGCCCGAGCCGCTGTAGTAAAGGCTGCCGCGAATGAGGCGGATGCGCCCCGCGGCGTCATACTGCTGGCCGAGCTGGACCGCCGACTCGTCATTGGTGGCCGTCACCTCCATGCGGAGCACCTGGCTCTGATTGTAGATGTCGACGGGACCGGTGAGCGCGCCTGCCACATTGTCACGGATCTGGCCGGTGAGATAGAGAAGGCCGAAGGCTCCCGTGTAGGTGCTGAACATGCGCGAGTCCGTCAGCGCACCGCTGCCGATGGTGGTGCTACCCCCGTAGATGTTCCCCTCGATGGTGCCAAGACCGGTGGTGTTGTTGAACACGCGCGGCACATAGCTGCGCGCATAGGCGGTGGCTCCGGCGGAGTCCACATTGTCCACGATCACATTGCCGGCCCAGACTGAATTGTTTTCAATCTGCAGCGCAGTGTTGCCACCGGAGATCTTGCCAATGTAGAGATCCGCACCCGAAATGCGAGCACCAAGGCCGATGGCAAAGCCGCCTGCACCGTTGACATTGACCTGCGTGCTGGCACCCAGGGCCTGGTCATGCCGGGCATAAAGGGTGCCCTGGTTCACATTGGTGAGCCCCGTGTAGTAGTTCACAGCATCCAGGAACAGGGAGGCGCCGCCCGTCTTCGTGAGGCCATTGGCGTTCACGATGCTGGAGTTCATGTAAAAGTAGTTGTTGTCGCCGTCGGTGGCCTTGTAGGCGTTGATGGCGTCCGTGGTGTTGTAGTGGGCCCAGAGACCGCCAATGTAGAAGCTGGCCTCCATGCCGTTGAAGTCCGTGGAGCCGCCGTTGAGAGAACTGCGGATGTCCAGGTTGAGGTTCGCATTGTAGGCCGCGCCATTCATGTTCTGCACTCCCAGGTTGGACATCTGGATCATGCCGGAATTGATCTTGAGCGTGCCGCCGTCCGCGATCATGAGGGAGGTCCAGTTACCGCCGCCATTGGTCGCGGAAACATACGATTCCGAAGCAAAGGTCAGGGAGTTGACGGCCATGTTGATGCCGCCCGGCAGCGTGCAGTCCGCGGCCACGGAGCCGAGGGTAAGGATGGAGTTTTGACGGCTGGTGAACTCCCCTGAGCCGAGGCTGTCACTGGTGACACCGACGATTTTGAGATTTTGATCGGCGCTGATATTTTGATCTTCCAGAAGGATGCTGGTGGTCAGCGCGGTGGAGGGATTCGCCACCACCTTGTATTCCGAATCCAGCAGCGGGCGCAAGAAGTGCTCTCCGGCGCTGTTGGTCACGGCGGTCACGAGGCGTGTGGCCACATAGTCTTCATTGAAGATGTTGCCGGTGCCTGCGGCATTGTACCAGTTGGGCCGGACGCCGCCATAAAAGCCGGGAAGCACTGCGGCGTTGCCATTGCTGCCGTCGCCCGTGCCTATGAGAACCGGCAGCACATCCACCTGCACCACAGCGAGGTTGGCATTGGCGTTGGAAGGCACGCTGGCATTGAAGCCTGCGCCAGCGAAGTCGAGCCCGGAATCAAGGAGGCGGAGCTGCACGCTGGTGCCAGGACTGCGCACGATTTCATTGAAATGCCAGCCGATGTACTCGCCCTTCAGCACGGGCGCGCCTCCAGCGAGGGTGGCACCCATGTCAAACTCAATGCCCAGCTGCCCTCCAAGCACTGTGGCGGTGCCAAGTTTTTCGATGCCTGAGTACACGCCTCCGGTGGACTCCATGCGGATGCGCACATAGCCGTCAGTGAAGAGGGGCATGTCATCGCCGAGGCGGCTGCGAGTTTCGTCCGAGGTGGTGCTGTCCCCATTCAGGCCCAGGAAGCTGTTGCGCTCCAGGGTCATGCTGCCCATGCCCAGCACGCGCCCGGCGTCATACACACGGGTGGTGCCGGACGCGGCGATGTAGTCGCCGGTGAAGTTCGCCGCGTTCGAGTAGAAGCGGAATTCGCCATTGCCGATTTTGATGATGTCTCCGGAGCCGTAGGTTTCTCCACCGCCGCTGTTGAGGTAGATGTTGCTGCCGTTGCGCAGATTGAAGACCGCGTCGCTTAGGATGTTGATCTGGCCGCGCAGGTAGTACGAACGCACCGTGCCGGTACCGCTGACGGCCTGGAAGGTGCCGCCGCCCTGGTAGCCCCGTCCATCCAGTGTCAGCCATTCATAGAAGCCCACATCCGCGTTGGTCACGTTCATGAGCAGCGTGCCGTTCGGGCCGATGTAGGTGCTGTCCGCCCAGCCGCCATAGGTTCCCAGCGCATTGGATGCGGAGGAGGCAAGCCCGGCGATCTTGAGGGTGCCGTTGTTGATCATCGTCAGCGAGTTGTAGCCGTTGTACATGTTTTCGCGTGCCGTGTTGTCAGGTGCGCCGGTGAGCACCAATGTGCCGCCGCCTTCCACCGTGAGCCCGCCGATCAAAGGACGGGTGAGATCGATGGGAGTATCATCCGTCGGAGGATCAGTGACGTCGCTGGTGATGTACCCGTTGATGGTGAGCGATGTGCCTGCGGCGACGTTGAAGGTGGCGCCACTGGCACCAATGAAAAGGGTGCGCGCGCCATTCAGAGTGATGTTGTCCGTCACCGCCAGGGTGCCGCCATCGATGTGGAGGTTTCCGCTGTCCAGAATGGCCCAGAGCCCGGCGTTGTTGGTGCCGGCTGCATTGGTGCTCACGTACACTCCGCTGGTATAGCCTGAGCCGCCACTGGTCAGCGATGTGGAAGTAATGTTCTGGGTGCTGTTGGAGGAGTATTTTCCAGCCGCGCCGGAGCCTGCGCCGCCGCCCAGGAAATACAGCGTTGCATTGCTCTGGCTCACTCCCGTGTTGGTGCCGTTATACTCACGCACAAGACGTGTGATGGACCCGCTGATGGCGCCCAGCGCCGACTCGCTGGAAATCTGCAGCGTGCCACCATTGATGTAGGTGTCCCCGGTGTAGCTGTTGTTTCCCGCGAGCACCGTGGTGCCCGCACCGCCAGTCACGAGGTTCACCACGCCCGCGCCGCTGTTGGTGATGGCTGCGGATACCGTGGTGATGCCCGTTCCGTAATTGTGCAGCAGGATGTCCCCTGCCCCGTTGCGTGTGAGAACGCCGTTGCTGATGTTCACCGCACCGCCTGCAGCATGACTGACGAGGATGCCGCCATTCTCCACGGTCAGCGTGTTCCCGCCGAGATCGAGATCTGCTGCCGCACCAAATTTGATGGAGTTTGTAGCCGTCGGTCCGCTGAGCGTGGCGGAGCTTGTGACCAGGGTGTTGTTCCCGCTGGCAAAGGTCGCATCGTAGGCGGTGAATGCCTTCACACCGGTGGCCCCTTCACGCGCGGCCCAGTCCGTGACCTGACCGAGCGCATTGCCATACACAGCCCAGTAACCCAGGCGTGCGCCATCCGTGGTCGTAAGGCCGGGGGCGGAGAGATTGATCACACCGCCACCGCTTTCGATGAAGGCCATGGTGACACCCGAGGCGGGATTCAGCGCGACGGAGGAATCGATGTTCACCGTGGCGCTGCCGATCGCCGCAAGGCGGGAGCCGCCCGAGTTCAAAGTCAGATCACTGAAATTCTCCTGCGCAGCGCCTGCGGTGGCATCCACAATGAGATAGCCGCCGCTGAGAGTCAGTTTTGCGCCATTGCCCACACGGCGTCCGGCATTCACATCATATCCGGTGAAGACAAGGGTGCCACCCAGCATGTTCAGCTCTTCCACGGTGCTGTCTCCTGCGGAGGATCCCAAAAGGCGCACGGTGCCCGCGCCCACCTTGGTGATCGAGGAGTTCACCAGATTCCCGCCATCGAGGAAATTCACCCGCATGTCCACGGTGCCGCCGCGTGCGACATACAGGTTCAGATTGCGGTCATAGAGCGTGGTGCCCTGGGTGAAGCGGATGCTTCCCGTGCCGGTGCCAAAAGTGATGGTGCCGCTGATGTTTTCACCACCGATGCTGGTATTGCCCGTGGTGTTGCCCAGGCCGTAGTTTCCATTGCCCAGGCTGTTGTTCGGGTCGGAGGTGTCCACTCCCACATTCCAGCTGGAAAGATTGAAGGCGGTGCCCGCATTGTGCAGGAAAAAGCTCACGTCCGAGGATCCCGTGCCGTCTCCGGAAATGATGGAGCGTCCGCCCATCTGGAAACCCGAGAAATCATTGTCCGGATTCTGCGCCAATGCGGCCGCATCCGTGTAGAAGTTGCCGGCGCCCATGTAGCGCAGCACACCGCGCACAATGCTGATCCGCCCGGCCGAGTCATACTGCTGATAGAGGTGCACATTGGCCGTGTCCGTGCTCGCAGCCACTTCCATCCGCAGCACATCATTGTAGGTGTCACCCGCGGCGAGATTGATCGCGCCAGTGGCCTTGTCCCGGATCTGACCCATGAAATCCAGCGTGGTCAAGGAGGCAGCCGTGAGCGTGCTGAAGATCCGGGCGGTGGCCTGGGAACCGGTGGCCACAGCCGTGTCACCGCCGTAGATGTTTCCGTCGACCGTGAACACCGTGTTGGAAGTTCCCGCCAGGATGCGCGGCACAAAGTTCCGCGTGTAGCCTCCAGCGCTTCCCGTGGAGTCCACGTTGTCGATGATGATGTTGCCACCCCATTCGGCGGCATCGCCTTCTCCATAGACCGCATAGTTGCTCGCGTTCATCGGGCCGACGTAAATGTCCACGCCCTTGACGAAGGAGTTGTAGCCCAGGACAAGCCCGCCTCCGCCGGTCACATTCAGCCTCGTGCTCTGGCCCAGCGCCTGATCATGGCGCACATAGAGCAGGCCGTAGTTCACGGTGGTGTCTCCGCTGTAGTAGTTCGCCGCTTCCAGCGTCACGCTGGAGGCGCCCGTCTTCGTCATGCCATTGCCGCCGGTGTTGTAGATGCTGCTGCGGATGATGGCCGTGGTGTTGTCACCGTCGGTGTTCGCGTAGGCGCTGTTGCCGGAGATGTTGTACTGCGCCCACTCGCTGCCAGCATAAATAATGGCTTCCTTGCCGTTGAAGTCGAGATTCCCGCCGATGATGTAATTGTTGATGTCGAGATTCACACCTGTGTTCGAGGAATTGCCCAGACGGTCCATCGTCCCGATGTTGGCAAACATGAGCACACCGGAGTTGATCTTCAGTGTGCCGCCCTGCGTCATCATGAGGTTCACGTTGTTGCCGGCGCCGTTCGCGTTGGTCCCCGTGGTGTCGGAAGCAAAGGTGACCGAGTTGGCCTCCAGCGTGGAGTCCAGGGTGAGGATGGAATTGATCCGGGAGGTGAAGCCAGACCCAATGGCATCGGCGGTGATGCCGACGAAACGCAGGTTCTGGTCCGCGCTCGTGCCAGCCGTGGCGAGATCGAGGGGTCCGGCGCTCGCGCTCACGCTTCCCGTGTCGCTGATGATTTTGTAATCCGTCGATCCGGGCGCGTCCGAAAGCGGGCGAAGGTAGTTCACAGCAGCACCGGTGGCAGGATCAATGCCCGCCACGGAAGTCATGAGGTAGCGTGTGGTCCGGTCTTCATCCCAGATGACGCCGGTGGTCGTGTTGAGGAAATTCGCCGGACGAGTGCCGCCGAAGAATCCGGCGATGATCGCGGTGTTGCCATTCGCGCCGTCCCCGGCGCCGATGAGCACCGGCGCATTGTCCACCAGCACCAGCGCACGGTTTGAAAGATCGGTGCTGCCGGTGGAAATGTCCGTGCCCGGGTCAAGATTGCGCACCATCACGGTGGTGCCTTGGTTGCGAACGATGTCGGTAAAGCGCCAGCCGGCGTAGTCTCCCTGCAGCTGCGGAGCTCCGCCCACGATGGTGCCGGACAGGTCATACTCGACGTTGAACACGCCGCTGTTGATCGTTACCGTTCCGACTTTCTCCACGCCGGAGAATACGCCCCCGGTCGCCTCCATGCGTATCTTGGAGTACCCGTTGATCGTCACGTTCAGGCTGTCATTGAGGCGGTCGCGGAATTCATCGATAGTGGTGCTGCCAGCGCCGTAGCCAAAGTAGGTGTTGCGGTCCAGAGTCATGGAGGTCATGCCCTGAACGCTGCCGGCGCCGTACATCCGCGTGTTGCCGCTGCCATTAAGCAGGCGGCCGGTCCAGTCGGGTGCGTTCATGTAGATCTGGAACTCGCCACTGCCCGTGCGGGCGATGTCTCCCGTGCCGTAGAGTGCGCCTCCCTGCTCTCCAAAGCGGATGGTGCTGCCGTTGCTGTTGTTGACGAGCATCGGCGCATCCACATAGATCTGTCCGTTAAGGCGCACGGTGCGCGCGGTGCCGGTGGTGATGATGCTTCCCCGTCCCTGATAGCCACGCCCGCGGAAAGTAATCCATTCGTACAAGGTGGGGTCGGAAGTCGCGGCCAGTTCCAGGGTGCCATTTGCACCGATTATGGTGCCATCAGTCCACGAGCGGTTGGAACCAAGAATGCCCGTGGCTGAAGTCCCTGCGCTGGCAATCTTCAAAGTACCTTCATTGATCCAGGTGATGCCGCCATAGCTGTTCATCATGTTGGAGCGGATCACATTGTCCGGTGCGCCCGTCAGCACCACGGTGCCACCGCCCTGAATCGTGAGGTCGCCGATGTCGGGGTTGCCGTTGATTGCTGGATCATCCGCCACACCGAGGTGATTCGCGGTGAAACCATTGGCCGCATTGATCTGGCTGTATTCGCTGGTGATGTAGCCGTTGATGGTGAGGGTCTTGCCGGCCGTCACATCCAGGGCGGCGCCATTGGCACCCAGGAAGAGAGTGCGCGCGCCATCCAGCGTGACGTCCTGCGTCACCGCGAGTGTGCCGCCATCGATGTGCAGATTGCCACTGTCGAGAATGGCCCACACCCCGGCGGGGTTTTCAGTGGTCCGGGTGCTGTCGTCCAGATTGGCCCACACGCCCGTGGTATAGCCGGAGCCGCCGCTGGTCAGCGAAGTCGCGGTGACGACGGTGCCGTTGGAGTTGAAGGTACCGGTGGCAGCTGTGCCCGGCGCGCTGCCCGTGGTGAATACGATCGGCGCATTCGTCAGGCTGGAGTAGGCCGCGGTGCTGGAGGAGCTGCCGTTGCCGCCATTGTTGACGCGGGACAGAGTGACGATGCTTCCATTGATGGTGCCAAGGTTGCTCTCGCTGGAGATGCTCAGGACGCCGTTGTTAATGTAGATTTCTCCAGTGTTGGTGTTGGCGGCGGTGAGGACGGTGGTGCCCGTTCCACCCAATACGAGGTTCACTTTATTTCCGCCATTGTCCGCCAGCGTCGCGCCAATGGTCAGCACACCTGTGCCATAGTTGTGAATCATGAGGTCATTGGCCGTGCCCGCACCCGTGAGGTCTGCATCAAAACCGCTGGTAAGCACCCCGCCGCTGATGCTGCTGGGGCCGGCATTGGCGGAAGTGATGAGCACCGCGCCGCCTCCGAGCGTCATCGTCTGACCGTCCAGCGTGAGGTTTGCCGGCGCTGTGAAGCGCAGGTTATCCGGCGTGGCCGCAGAGCTGAAGCTGACGTCTCCACCGACGTCCACTGTTTTACCGCTCACGAAATCACTCTCGGTGGCGCCAGTGACATAACCGCTGAAGGCACCGATCGCACCTGCGGTGCCGTTGCTGGCAAAGTCGGTGATCTGCCCCGCGCTGGTGCCATAAGTCGCATAAGGCATGAGGCCGGTGTTGGTAAGACCCGTTCCCTGCAGGGTGATGACGGCTGTGCCAGGTCCACTTTCGATAAAGCTCAAAGTCGCGCCTTCAGCCTTGGAGAATCCAGCCGCGGCAGCGCCAAAGGCGAGCGTGTCTGTGCGGCCTGCACCGGCAATGACGGAGATCGTGGACTCGCCGGCCAGCAGACGGAAGTTGCCGGTGAGACTTTCAGAACGGTTGGCAACGGTGTCGCCGACATAGGTGAGTGAGCCACCACCGAAAAGGGCCTGTGCGGCGGACACACTGAAACGGTTGTTCCCCAGCAGGCTGCCGCTGGTGGAATTTCCCTGCCACACAGCGCTGCCGCCCATGAAGTTCCAGCGCTCCACCGTGGAGGCACCGACTGCGTTGGCATTAAAGACAATCGTTCCCGGCCCTGTGACAGTGGCGATCGAGTTCACGCTCGTTCCGTTGTCCAGCAGGCGTGCATTGATCACCAGCGTGCCGCCCCGTGTCTGCGTGAAGCGCAGGTCGCGGTCTCCACCCTGGTTTTCAAAGATGATGGAGTAATTTGCAGCGCCATCCCTGGAGCCCACGTAAACCGTGCCGCTTTCGTTTTCGCCTCCGAGACTGATCGTGCCATCTCGGTTGTTGTTGTACACATACATTTGGCTGGACCAGTTCAGCACTTGGCCATCACGCGTGAGCATGAGGTGCGCATCATAGGTTCCCGTGCCGGCACCATCCGCTCCCAAGGCCAGACGTGTGAAATAGTCATTGCCCTGGATCAGCGAGTTGGCGCCATCCGTCAGGAAGCCTGTGCCGTCATTTCCCGCAGCGTTTGGATCATACAAAAGGCGGAAATAGCCGCGGTTGAGATCCAGCCGGCCTGTGGCATCCCACTGCTGGAAGACGTTCACATTGCCTTCGTCACTGCCCGTCATCTGGAAACGCAGGGAGTGGTTCGTGTCCAACCGGGTGGCTGAGTCGCCGGTGCGGTAGATGGAGGTGATGGCCGCATTGAGAGGGTCGGTGCCCAGATTGCCGGTCGCCACGTCGCGGAACTGGCCGCGCAGATTCACCGTGTAGTTTTCGCCAAAACTGGTGGTCACAACGGGCGGGTCCGCATACACATCGCTGTCCGTGAAGCTGCGGTTGTTGTCCGTGTAGACATTGCCATAGATGGAAAGGGTGCCGTCGTTGCGGGCGGTAATCGTGTAACTCTGGGACTCCGAACTGCCCGCGGCATCTGCCACGTCCAGAATCACATCTCCACCCCACGTGCTATGGTAGGCGCCCTCCGCGCGGAGCAGCGTGGGAGATCCCTGAAACGTGTTCGTCGCACGCAGATTGATGCCGCTGATGTTCGCGCCGTACTCGATCAAGAATGCCGAGGCCCCGCCAACCTGCACCTCGCGGCCCGCAGCACCGGCCCCCAGGCCCAGCGAATGGCGCACATCCAGCGAGCCCTGGTCGCTGGTGTAAATGTTGCCAGTGAATTTGTTTGAAGTATCCAAGTAAAGCGTTCCCCGGCCGGTGCGCACCAGATCCGTGGCATTGATGATGTGGGAGCGGATGTAGGAGGCATTTCCCACCAGGAAGTCATACCAGTTTGTGGAGTCGCGATCCAGATCATGCCAGCTCGCGCTGGAATTGATCAATGCCGTGCCTCCGTTCATGTCGAGAAAGCCGCCACGGATCACCCCTTCCAGGTTTGCGTTGGTCGACTCAAGGAAGGAGGCAATGTTGATCACACCTGAGTTGATCTTCAAAGTAACGCCCTGGCCAAGGATGATGGTGTCCTTGGTGGAAGTGCCCACGACCTGTGCAGAAGCAGCCGGGTCAAAGGCGATCGTGAGGGAATTGATGGTCGTGTCGGTGATGACATTGCGCGCGGCATAGTTGCTTCGGTCGGCATAATTCTCCACGCCGGTGATGGGTGCAATGTAGCGGTTCACCAGCCAGTTCGTGCCAGCAGCGGGGTTCAGCCCCGTGTCATACTCCGCGGCAGTCAGAGGACGCAGGTACCCGCCGTCCAATGTCATGAGCCCCATGCCGGCGCCCCCCATCATGTAGCTCCCCTGCATCGTTGCCAGCGGTCGTGTGTAAGCCCCGATGGTGGGAGTCTGCAGCGTGGGCAGCACGCCGCCAAACACGCCCACCACAATGTTTTGGGAAGTGGTGCCAGGAGCATTGCCGCCCACCGTGACAAGGCCGGTGGTGTCATGAATCGCAAGCCGGTCATCCGAGACTCCGGTGCCCCAGGTGTGGGCGGGGTTGGTGTCGTAGATCTTGAGCACACCATCGTTGGTGCGCGTAAAGCTCTGCAAGGCACCGTCAAAGCGGCCGCCGGCGCGTGTGTCCAGGTACAGCATGTTGGTGCCGAATCCGGCGACGACATTGCCAAAATTTTCGTGATTGGTCACGGACACGTCTGTCTCCAGCAGGAGATTGCCATCCCGCATGATGATGCTGCCGCTGTCGTTGAGCCGGTTGTCATTGTTTACGCTGGCATACACCGTGTTCGCCGAGTTGTTCAGCAGGGCCAGCGAACCCCAGCGGGTGATGGTGATGGACCCCGCCTGGTTGAAGCCGCCATTGGCACCAGCAAGTGACATGTTGAAATACACGGAGGCCGCCTGGCCGCCATTGCCACGGTCAAAACTGTTGGTGATCCACCGGCCGGTGGACTGCTTGACGAGAATGTCACCATCAAAGGCCCCGTTGCTTCCGGTGATGCGCAGTTCGCGCGACCCGCGCACGGTAAAGCCGGTGCCGTTGTTTCCGGGGCTGGTGTTGTCAATGGATCCCTGGATTTCCATCACGCCGGGATGATCAAACGTTCCCGTGGCCGCATTGTAAACTCCCGAGCCGCCTTGAATGTCAAACAGGTTGCCGCTGCCGTTTGCATCCCGGCCAGGGCCGCCGCCCACGAGATTGATCACCACGCCGGTGCCGAAAATCTGGTCAAAGGTCTGGCCTGCGCCGGTGCTGCCTTCACGGCCCCAGACGCCGTTGTTCAGGTTGACGGTGACGTTGTCAAAGTTGTCCGTGACCTTCACATTGAGCGGGAAGGTGTTGGCGCCGGTCCAGTAGGTGCCGAAGGCCAGGCGCGCGTCGGAGATGGAATTGCCCACGGTGGGACTGGCGGTGCTGTTGACGCCGTAAGGGTCCGAAGTGCGGCTGCCCAGCGTCGGGTCCACGCCGTCATAGGTGTTCTTGTTGTAGGCCACATTGATCGTGAGGCCGTCGAGTTTGTTGCCGTAGGTGGTGCCGCCGATGAGCGCGCCGCCCAGAAGCGCGCCATCGTTTTCAAACTTCAGCTTGCCTTCGTAGATGTTGATCGTGGCGCCGGCGGCGTTTTGAATGTCCGCATTGTGGAAGCGCCATTCGTTGGTGCCTAGCTTGCTCAGCGCGAAGCCGCCGAGATCGAGCACGGGGGCGATCTCCGCAGTGGCCCCGGCGTTCAGGTGGCGCATGAGGGTGGCGGTGCTGTAACCGCCGAGGGTGGCGTCTCCATCGAGCGCGAGGTAGGAGATCACGGAGGTGCCGGCGGTGTTGCGCATGGCGCCGAGTCCGTCCGTGCCGCCGCCGCTGATGCGGAACAGCTCCGTGTCGTCCGACTGCTGGGCGGTATTGATGCCACGAAGATCAATGGTGCCTCCGTTGCGCGCGATGGTTTCATTTCCCAAACCGACCGCGCCCGCGGCGTAGCTGTTCGACTCAAGACGGACCAGGCCGGAGTTTGCCACAAGCTGCCCGAGAAAGGTGTTGTGGTTGTTGAGGATCACCCAGTTCACGCTCGGACTGCCCGGGGAAAGATCATCAAACACCAGCGTCGCTGCGCCATTGGTGCCACCGCTGATGACGCCGCTCAGAGTGATGCCCTGATTGTTTGAGACGTCGAAGATGGAGACATCCAGCTCATTTTTCAGCACGAGCGCGGAAGAGATGGTGTCATTGCCGCCGCCATCCGTTTTGATCAGCGTGGACACACCGCCGGAGGACTCAAAAGTCAGCGTGCCACCCTGAATCGTGTAGCTGTTGTTGCCGGAGGTGTCGCCAATGCTGAGGTCTCCCAGCGTCACCGGCACATCCAGCGTGATCGTGGTCGTGTTGGAGATGTTGATGGTGCTGAAGTTGGCAAACGCATCCACACCGCTCGGGTAGTCCGTTCCGGCATCCAGGTTGCCCCAGTTGGCCGTGGCGCTCCAGTTGCCGCTGGCGTTCTTGGTCCAGTTCCCAATGCTGCTGTGCGTGGCCTGCGCGCTGGCGCTGCTCAAAAGCGCGGAGATGAGAAGAAGTCCGATGAGAAACGCGGCGACAGCTCGCCCTGTCCGCAGGTGTTTCCCTGCCTCAAAAGCTCCCGTGGAAAAGATGTCTCGCGCTGGCAGGTTCGATGACGAAGATAGGATGGTTGGCATGATGGCTGGGGCGGTTTTTAGGGCTGCCGGGAACGGCCCTTTTATTTGCCAGTCATTGTGCCTGAATGAGATTTTCTGCCTATCGGGACGCGGCTTGCATGTTTGTGCAGGTTGCTTGTGCCGCCCCTTACACCTTTTGCAAAAACACCTCTGAACTTTTTGCTTAGCCAGATCTAAGGCCCTTCATTTCTCCTGGGAATTTGGGAAAGATTGAACTCTTGTGCGGCACAGGAGACTGCGCTTTGAAGACTCTCGCGCGTTGCGGGCTTCATTCCATTGGCATCCCCTGTCGTCATCACATGCATTCGTTTATCTCCCGCCGCTGCCCTTGTTCGGTTCGAAAACAACCCGCCCCTTTCTTGAGTAAAATCTCGAGCGTTTTTCTCGCAGCACTGTTTCTCTCCACCTTTCATGCCAGTGCAGGACAGACATCCCACGCCGTGGAGTCCTCCACTTTGGAGCAGAATAAAAATGAACTGCACGAGTGTGCGCCCGGCCCCTGGGGAAAGCTCAGTTACTACTACTTCTTTCTCGAGGCTCCCGATCATGTCGTCGAGCAGTTTCCCCTCCCCAGCACCACCACGAAGTGGGCCTTCAGCCTGAAGGACCTCAGCCACATCGAGACGCTGCTGAAAAACGCCGGCATGTCTCGTGCGCAGACAGAGCGCCTGCTGGCGCCACGACGCGTGGTCAGGGATGAGCACCACGTCTTTCTCTTTCCCACCACCGCCGATGTCGAAGACCTGACCCGCGAGGGGCGCGCCTTGATTTATAACGAACTCGCCCGCGATCCTGCCAACGTGTTTCAGTATTCCCCGGTGTTCTTCCTCTCTGACTCCGTCGAAGAGTGGGCTGCGGAATCCGGGCTTCCTGCGTCCATCGTCACCAAGATTTCCAACTGGGCTTACAAGCAGGGCGGTGCGCTGGTTTTCTCAGACGTCCCTCTGCTGCTCAGCCAGGCGGAGAACGTGGCCCAGGCACGCTTCATCATGCGCAAGCTCACACGCGTCCGCACGCTTATGGCGCAGCTCGAAATTTCGAAGCAGGACTCCATTCCCGATCTCGTCAGCTACTGGTCCACCGGTCTGGGTCTGCGGAGGAAGGAGCTGGAGCCGCTGATGAATGCCATCATTCACACCCGCGGCATCTCACATCTGGACATTCTCCACCTCATGCCTCCGCTGGCACGGAAGGTCCTCTACACCTATCCCGACCTCAGCTACGCCGTGGACGGTCCTCTTCCGGACTGCCACTGGACCAGCCTGAATTTTTTCAATCTCACACCGCAGCCCTGCCTGCTGGACACCCGGCTGGCCACCAGCCTTTTAAAGCAGGACTTTGACAAGACGGAACCGCCCTACCGCTACGGAGATGTCCTCATGTTCATCGATCCCGACGGCCGCGCCGTGCACTCTGCCACCTATCTGGCTGACGATATTTTGTTTACCAAAAACGGCTCCAATCTTCTCACCCCCTGGGTGCTCATGCGCCTCCCGGACTTGTCTATGTTGTATGACATCGGCCCCGGCAAAAACCACATCGTGGGTTTCCGCCACAAGAAGTAGGCCGCTCGTTTAGCGAGGCATGTCCTGCGGAACCGGCACTCCGGCCGGCCGGACATGCCCTCTCGGTCACTGCTGCCATCCGGCTCAGGAGATCCCCAGCTTGCGCGACTCCATCCAGCGGATGGCAAAGCGCGTCACTGCAGCGCCATCCTCGAGTTTGAGCTTCTGCCGGATGTTCATGCGGTGCACGTCCACCGTCTTCGGGCTGATGCGCAAGGCGGCGGCAATCTCATGCGTGCCGCGTCCGTCTCCCATCATCTGGAAGATTTCAAATTCGCGGTCGCTCAGTTCATCCAGCCCGCCTTCCAGCCGCGGCTTGGTCCCGCTGGTGTAGGCCTGGAAGATCTGTTCCGCGATGGTGTCGCTGAGCCAGCGCCCGCCCGCGGCCACTTTGCGCAGCGCCGCTTCATACATGTCATAGCCCATGTTCTTCATCATGTAGCCCTTCGCCCCGGCCTTGAGGGCGCGGTGCGCATAATACGCCTCGTCATGCATGGAGATGACCAGCATGACCAGATTGGGGTGGAGGGAATGCACGTCCTTGATGAATTCCAGACCGTTGCGGTCCGGCAGCGTGATGTCCACCAGCATGATGTCAGGCTGGTCCGTCTCGAGCTTTTCGAGCGCGGTTCTGCAGTCTCCCGCCTCCCAGCAGCATTCGAAATCCGGAAGACTGTCGATAAAGACCTTCATGCCTCCGCGCATCATCGTGTGGTCATCCAGCAGCGCCACACGCTTGCGCTTCGCGGGAGCTTTGGGGTTGTTTGAACTCATGGTTTTTGGAACTTGAATTTGAATCATGATGCAAGCGGCATTTCGCACACTGCGAGTGTCCCGCCTTCCGCCACGTTGCGTGGTTGAAAGGTCAGCGTGGCTCCCAGTGCATCTGCACGCTGCCGCAGCATGAAGAGGCCCATGCCATTTTGCTTCGCCCCTTCTGCAGGAACGAAGCACACCCCGTCATTGGCCACCTCAAGGCGTAGAAAATTCCTGTCGCGGATCAAACTGATCGCGATCCATGTGGCGCGCCCGTGCTTGGCGGCATTGGTGGCCAGCTCCTGCGCTATGCGAAAGATCAGCGCGGCCTCCTCGGTCTTGATCACGTCCGAGACATCTTCGCATGAGACCCGGCACTGCAGTGCAAACGCACGCTCAAGGAATTTGCGCAGGTCATCCAGGGCATCCGGCAGTTCCTGCGGGCCCACCGCCACGGGAGCCAGCCCACGCGCATAGGCGCGCGCCAGTCCGGAGGTCTCCGCCAGCTCACGCGCCACATCCATCGCCAGAGCGGACTGCGGGTGCCCTTCACGCTTCAGGCTGGTGCCCAGCACGCCGCTCTTCAGCTGTGTGGCCGCCAGCCGCTGGCAGACGTCGTCATGCAGATCCTGTCCGATGCGCCTGCGCTCGTTTTCCGCCGCCTCAGTCTGCAGCTTGGCCATTTCCTTTTCCACGGTGATCACACTGGCCATGCCCGCCACCTGCACCTGCCCCGCACGATCGCGGGTGCGCGCGGTGGAAAAGGCGCGGCAGCGCAGCCACTCGATCTTGTCTTTCGCATGCACCCGGATCTCGGCCTCCGCCTCTCCTGGCCCACAGCGCAGGGCCCGCAGCATTTTCAGCGCGGTCCTGCGGTCCTGGCGCACCACTGCACGCAGCCAGTCCCACCGGCGCACGCGCAGCTTCGGTGCTCCGCGCCCAAAGATCTCCTCGTAGGCCCGGTTCACGTAGATCTGCTCCGTCAGATCGGGCGGTGCCACCCAGAAAATGTCCCGCATGTTTGAGGCGATCTGGCGAAACCTCCACTCAGACTCCTGCAGCCGGTGCGCCGCATCCGCGATGCTCTTCGAAATCGTCTCCAGTTCATCGCCACCATCGATCGGTGACGGCACCACTTCCCCCGGCCCGATGTGCCGCGTCTGTTCCACGATCAATGCCACCCGTTCGGTGATAAGCCACCGCAGCAGGCACCACAGCAGCAGGCATATCCCCATCAATACACAAACCTGGGACAGCATTTCATGCACCGCATGGTCCACGGCAGAGGAGATGAACCAGTTCAGGTCATACTCCAGCACCACCAGCCCTTTGCGCGACTCCGCGCTCACATCCATGAAGGGAAAAACCGCCGTGAGGTGCCCTCGTTCCATGTCCTCCTTCATCAGCCCCTCGCTCGTTTCCTTGGCCTGCTGCACCAGCGCCGGCGTCAGCGGCAGCGGACAGTCCCAGATGGAGACGCCGCGCCACTGCTTCCGCGTCGCATTGCGGATGATGTCATTGCCGTCAGAGATCACTCCCAGCTGCAAGTCCGGATTCACCGAGGCGTAGCTGATGGCCAGGTCCGCCGACTGGGCAAGACGCCGCCGCAGGAAATGCTGCGCAAAGCTAGATAGCCGCGTGCCTTCCTCATAGGCCTGCAGGCGCATCTCGCGAAAGCGCCGGTTCACATCGTGCTTGTACTGTCGCGAGATGTTCAGCACGATCATCAGCAGGCTGAAAACCATCACCAGCGCCGACACACGAAACTGCAGCGTGAAAAAGCGCTTCATAAGGCGGCCTCCAGGAATTTCGGGACAAACATCCCCTGAGTTTTGATCTCCTGGTGAAGCAGTCCGGCCTGCAGCATTGTGTGAACCATTTCGTTCACGCATTCTTCCAGGCCGCCGCTGCCGGGCTTCAGCAGCCGCAGGTTTTCCGCCGCATCGGGCAGGTGCACCCTTGTCATGGACTGGAGCCACTGCTCCTGGGTAAACCCTTCCCGCCGCAGGGCGGCGTCCCGCCCCTGGCTTTTCGGCAGGGCGATCTTCGCATTGTGCGCGAGGCAGGCGGACACCAGAAAGCGCAGCTCCCGCTCATAAGTCAGCAGCGCCTCCTCGCGCACCACCAGCACCCGGCAGAACTTCAGGTTCATCTTGCTGCAGTCAAACAGCGTCACGGCGCCTTTGTCCCTCAGCCTCAGGCACCACGGGTCCGCGGTCACCACGGCATCCAGGTCTTTTTCGTCATAGGCATCTTCGGACTCAGCCAGGTTCAGCGGCACCACATGCAGGTCCTTCAATGTCATGCCATGGCTCCGCAGCGCCTCCCACAGCAGGTATTCGCCCGCAGACTTGAGTTCCACTCCCACGTTTCTGCCACGCAGGCTCTGCATGGACTCCAGCCCCGCGTGTCCCATGATCGCGTCCCCGCCGTGGGAAATCCCCAGAGCCAGAATGGCCCTTGGCTTCGCGCCATCTGCCTCCAGGCGGATCATTTCATCCAGCGTCACCACCGCCGCATCCACCACCCGTTTGCGAAAAGCCCCCATCACCGCCGTGGGCCAGGACATCTCCACTGTGTTGATGCGCTGCTTCAGGGTGTTCCCCTCGTCGCAGGCCATCACCAGCCCTTCCGTTCCCGGCCAGATGTTCACTGCCACTGTCAGCGGACGCTGATAGTGAGTCTCCGGCCACATCAGTCCCACGGCACATAGCAGCACCCCCAGCACGATGACCGGAACGAGGCGGATCTGGGTGAATCTGTTCATGGGCCTCTTTGAAATTTCGGGCTGCGTGGCACCAGACCACCGAGGATGAGCCTTCCTCGCTGCCGGATCATCCACTCACATACGTCTCATGTCCCTCCCATGGCCGAGCCTATTTTCGCGCCGTCCGGTTCACCACCGTTCCGCCACGCCAGTTCTGCTCCGCCCACTGCACCTCAAAGCCACCACTGCCTGAGAACACTTGATGGAGACTCCGCTCCTGATTCTGCCTGCATGTAAGCGGCGAAGAAAATCTCATGCTGTGATCACCATCACCTCACCCGCCCTGTCTAACTCTTTGCACTTCAAAGAGTGGTGCTCGGTAATGGACTCGAACCCTTAAGCCTTTCGGCACAAGATCCTAAGTTCTATCTTTGCGAGTTTTCAATTGTTCGCCATGGTTCGCTCATGGTCGCCTCCAGCCAAGGAAAATCAGGGCTTCCTGGGTGACAGAGCACAGGGGGGAATGCCTCCCCTCGTCCCCACCGCCTCACCGCCCACACTGGACATCCGCCATTTCCACACGACCTGTGCCTCCAACTCTCCGTGAGCGACTCCCTCGACAAGTTCATTCGCGACGCCATGCAGGAGCATGACGGCGCGGGCACGTCGGATCTCGCCACCGTCACTACCAGCGAGTCCAGCGCCGCCAATGATCTCGGTGCTTTGCCGGGCCATAACGTGGAGGGCCTCATCGCCCGTGGCGGCATGGGCGCGATTTACCGCGCACGGCAGCAGGCGCTTGAGCGCGAGGTCGCCGTCAAAGTCATGACGCGCCTTGCCGATTCACCCGAGATGGCCACACGCTTCCGCCGTGAGGCCCTCGTGCTCGGTCGCCTCGCGCATCCCAATATCGTGCCCGTCTATGACATCGGCACCGACGATGAAGGCCAGCTCTTCTACACCATGAAGCTGGTCAAAGGCCGCACCCTCCAGGCCATCCTCCACGACCTCCGCAGCGGCGATCCCCACACCCAGCAGCAGCACTCCCTCACCTCCCTTCTCACCGTCTTTCGCAAAGTCTGCGATGCCATCGCCTTCGCCCATTCGCAGGACGTCCTCCATCGCGATCTCAAGCCCGAAAACATCATGGTCGGCGAGTTCGGCGAAGTCCTCGTCATGGACTGGGGCCTCGCCAAGCAGCTCCGAGCGGATGAATGGATCGTCGATACTCCCGGTACCTCCGCCCCATCCACCACCCCCGCTCTCCCATCCGCCACGCTTGCCGGCTCCGTCATGGGGACCCCGCAATACATGTCCCCCGAGCAGGCACTGGGACAGATCGCCGAACTCGACGAGCGCTCAGACATCTTCTCACTGGGTGGTATTTTATATGCGATCCTGACACTTCGCCCGCCCGTGGAAGGAAAGACGCCCGATGAAGTGCTGGTGAAAGTACGCACCGGCACCGTCATCCCGCCCGCCGACATGCAGGTCGGCACTGCCGCCAGGCGCACGCGCCAGAAAGACGGCACCGTGCCGCAGGCCAGGCTCATCCGCCCGCTGCCGCACACACCGGGCGGGCGTGTGCCACCCGCCCTCTCCGCCGTCGTCATGCAGGCGCTGCGTCGCAGCAAATCAGAGCGCTACCAGACCGTGGCGGCACTCAGCGCAGACATCGAGGCCTATCAGGGCGGCTTCGCCACCAGCGCCGAGCAGGCCGGCGCGTGGCGGCAGCTCAAGCTCCTCATGCTGCGGCACAAAATGGTCACCGCTTCGCTGGTCGTCATGCTTTTCCTCACCGCAGGCTTCATCCTCAAGGTGATGTCCAGCGAACGAAAGGCGCTGGCGGAGAAAGAGGCCACCCGTCGTGCCCTGGCGCTCTCCCAGGTGGCCCTGGCGGACGCTGCTTTCCGCAATCGCGACCTCGGAGAAATGCTGCGTGCCCTCGACTCCTGCCCCGAAGATCTGCGCGACCAAAGCTGGCGCTATCTATGGGACAAACGCGATGCCTCATCACGCGACGTGAAGCTGTCCGGCTTCGAAGACCCCAGCGCCGTGCTCGCCGTCTCAGGCAGTCCCGGCCACTTCGCCATGGCCGCGACAGATGGCAGGATCGCCATCATGGACGCGACCTCGGACCGTGTGCTGAAGACCATCGATTCGGGAATCACACAGCTGCATGACATCGTCCTCTCCGGCGATGGCCGCGTCCTCGGTGCGCTGGATCGCGAGGGCAAAGTGTTGCGTCTCTTCGATGTCGAAACCAGTGCCGTCCTCCGAAGTGCGGCCCTCAAAAATGCGCAAGTGGGTGCCATGGCCTTGAGCCACGATGGCTCCCTGCTCGCCTTCATGATCAATCCGACAGCCATCGACGCCGAGCTGCAGCTTTTGGACACACGAGACAACCGCCTGCTGTGGCAGTTTCACTGCGGTTTTATCAGGTCGCTCACCTTCCATCCAGACGGCAGCCGCATTTTCACCTGCGGCAGCGGCAGATGGCGTCATTCCCCCATCTTGCGCACGGCGGATGGCAGCGTCGTGGCTCAGTATGATGGCTATGCTTGGAGTCATGCCCTGAGTCGCGATGGCAGGACACTGGCCTTGGGCACCTGGGCCGGTGAAGTGTGCCTGCTCGATTCCGCCACCGGAAAGGAGCTGCAAAGCAGCCGCCTGCATACCGGCCCTGTTTATCAGATGGAGTGGACGTCAGACGGCCACCTCCTCACAGCGGGCAGCAGCGGCAGGTTTGATGACCAGCGCTGGGTGCTCCGGATTGTGGAGCCGCACCATCTTTTGCCCGTGGAGACCTTGTTTGGACTGCCCCACGGACCAGAGACCTTCTGGAGTCTCAACCCCGAGAGTGGCGATCTTTTGACGCTGGAAACTCCGCCCAGATTGTGGCGTCTTCCCGTGGGGCGCGAACTGATCAAGACGACCCACACTGCCTCCGAGCAAGGTCGCTGCGCCTGTTTCCTGTCCGAGACCATGCTGCTCGCTCGCCTCGATTTCTCCTTGGGCCGCTATGAACTCACGCCCTCGGATAAAACGATGCGTTTGCTCGACAAATCTCCCGCTGGATTTTCCATCGCCGCCAGTCATCCGCCCTCACAAACGTACGCCTACGCCCAGCGCACCGGCTCCAAGAAAGTCAGAGCCGGTTTCAAAATCTTCTCATTCCAGGACGGGCAGGTAAAAGAGACCCTCGATCAACCTCTGGACTCCGTCCTCAATACCCTCACATTCGATGCCGCGGGCAAACGCATCCTCACCGCGGGGCGGCACAAGGAGGGAGCAGGCCCGCTGGAGGTGTTCGATGTCCATTCAGGCGCCTCTCTGCTCAAGATTCCCGGCACCTTTACCAGCGCCGTTTTCTCCGGCCCCTCCGGCAATGTCGCCGCCGTCGATTCACGCTCGCGCACCACTGGATCTGTGGACGAGCGCCTCGTGTTGCTCGACGGCCGCACAGGTGCCTTGCTGCATACCACGATCTATGATTTTCAAATAGACGCCCTCGCGGTCTCTCCCGATGGCAGGTGGGTGGCCCTGGGCGGCACGGACCAGCGCATCCATCTCTACGATGCCGGGACGCTCCACGAAAAGACCTCCTTCCGCGTCCACGATGCCGAGGTGACCGCCGTCACCTTTCACCCCACCGCCCCCTTCATGGCCACGGCCTCCGCAGACATGTCGGTCAAGCTCTGGGACTACGAGACCGCGCGGCAGATCACCCATTTTTCCGGCTTCGGCGGCACGCCCGTCTCACTCGCCTTCAGTCCCGGCGGCAGCCTCCTGGCGGTGGACGGGCAGGAGCGCACCTCTCGCATTTTTGATGTCTCTGCTTACTTCAAGTCCGCTCCCACGCCGCCGCCGCTCGTCGTCTCGAAAGATAAAAACCCGCCTCGGTCCCAGGCCGCAAGCCCTGCGGCACCCGACGGCTGGACGGATCTGCTGGCCTCACTCACCCCCGCCTCCCTCGCGCAATCCGACTCCGGCTGGCTCATGGAAAAAGGCGTGCTCCACGGCCAGGAAAAGACCGCCGCAAAGCTCCCTCTCCCCGGCAACTTCCAGAGCCTCGCTTACCGGCTGCGGCTGAAGCTCCGGCGCAGAGCGATCACCGAGCGCGGGAAAGGCTTCCATCTCGGCCTGCCTTTTGGCGGGCACAGGGCCGGACTGCTCATTGATGGCACGACCGGCGGCGGCTTCCAGACCAGCATCGTCCGCGTGAATGGCCTGTTGGGCAAAGACATCCCTGATGCTCTCCAGGGCCGGCAAGTCACTGACACCGCGCCCCACGACTTCGAAATCTCCGTCCACATCACCGGCGCAGATACCACCGTCATCGTCACCCGCGATCTCCACCCCTTTTACACCTGGACCGGTCCCCTTGCCAGCCTAACCCAGATCCAGGATTGGGCCGTCCCGCCCGGCACCATTGCCCTCTGCACCAAAGACCCCGACTGGGAGGTGCATGCCGTCAGCGTGCGGAGAGAATGATGAAACCCAGAGCCCGAACAGCGGCTCTTAATTCCGAGTTTCATCCTTCATCATTGATTCGCTTCGCTTGGATCATCGTTCATCATTTGCCCACCGCCGTCCTCAGCCACTCCAGCTCCTCTGCGATGTCCTCCGCATTCACCACCGTCTTCGAAATCTCCGCCTCCAGCAGATCGCGGAATTTTTTGCGCAGGCGATGCACCAGCACACGCACCGCGCCTTCGTTCGAGCCCAGGCGTATCGCCAGTTCCGCATGCGGGGCGGGAGAGTCGTCCCAGCCCAAGTAGGCCTCCAGCACTTCGTAATCAGCCAGCCGTTTGTTCTTGATAAAAGACTCGCGCAGTTTTAGTCGCACCGACTCCAGCAGTTGCATCGCCCATGCGCGATCATACAGCCGCTCCGGGTCTTGCAGATCTGCCGGCTCATTCGCGTAGCGATCATCCGCCACCGTTTCATCCAGAGACAGCAGCGTCTCGCCCCCCCCGCGCTTCAGCGCATCATCATGGCGGTCCTGCCTGCTGATCACACGCCGAACCATGCCGATGAGAAAACTCCGCAGCCGCCCGCGCTCCTTGCGCACCTCCTGCAGCGCCTCATCCGCCACCAGTTTTTGAAACAGCATCTGCGTCAGATCCTCCGCATCATGCGCACTCTTGCCCGACCGCCTCAGGAAGGCATAGATCGGATACCAGTAGCTCTCGCACAGATCCTCCAGCGCCACCGCCGCCTGCTTCTTGTCAGCCCCCTGCACGATCTGCACCAGCGTCCAGTGCGTCGTCGGAAACTCAGGATCTCGTGAGGAAGGCATGGATGACGGCGGCGCAAGTGAAGAAGCAAGGCATAGCTCGAAGTTCCGTTTAACGCTCACTTCTAAAAAATTCCATCACTTTCCGTGAAACGAATCAGCTCTCTCCGGCTCAGGAAGGCGCAGGACCTTTCGTCCCACTCACAACACCAACACCGCCACAGCCATGAAAGCCACCCTTGTTCTCCTCCTCACCACCCTCGCCATCCTCGCTCCCGCTCATGCCGAGCAAGGCCCGATGAAAGCCGCCCGTGCCCAGGCCATGTCCGCCCATGCCACGCTGAAAAACAATGCCACCACCGACAAAGGCGGACACCGCCTGGCCGCCATGAAACACCTCGCCGCTGCCATCGCGGAAATCGAAGCTGGCATCGCCTTTGATCAATCCAACGTCAGCGCCAACGAAGGGAAAAAGAGGAAAAACTAGGCTCCTCATCATCCTCCGCATCAACTCTTTGTTGATGCGGAGAGTTCAAACCCCCACGCAACCTGCTTGGTCTCACCGGCACCCGTTCATGAAAACAACGCCCCACCTTGTCCTTCCCATTCTCGCCGCCTTGCTCATCGTCTCATGCGAGACGCCACCACCGTCGCATGCGCTCCCCCACCCATCTCCCGCGCCGCTTTCTGTCTCATCCTCTTCCGCCTCCTCCCCAGCGCCCGTCATGCGGCCTTATCCGCATGTGGCAGGCGTCTGGCAGGGGCCGTATGCGACCATCACCATCGGCCGCAGCACCGGCGCATCGTTTGCCATGAGCATGAAGAGAAAGGGTGGGAAGGTGCACGCCAGCACCGGCCACTGGGGCCAGCCCTACCATCGCCACTTCACCTTCCTTCGCTCGGATGGTCGCACCGCCAAAGCCACGGTTGACTCACCCAATCCCACCACGATCTCCGTCGAAGAAGAAGACGGCCGCATCCGCCCTTGGACGCGTCTCTCGTCCCTGTGAGTCTTCGAGCAAGCCTCATCCATTGGATCACACTGAATACACTCCGCAAGGCCACCGCAAGGGGCCTCCGGCAGCTCTATCAGCCCGCCAGGGAAGTCCCTGCCATTGCTGAAAAGCCCGTGCACGAACGTAGGCTTTCCAGTCTGTTTTGCTGGAAGCGCTCGCTTGATGGGACAGCGGGCGTTTGGGAACTAAAAATGCAAAGGCACTTTTGGGGATGCGACTTTCGGTCCAATTCGCGCCAATTTTTGAATGGATCGCTTCAAACAAGAAGTCGTTCTAAATAAGCAGAACGATAGTGGAGGGCGGGGCGCGCGGAGTATCAAAGGGAACGTCTTTTAGAATTTTTGCCCTCCCACTTTCTCCATCTTTCTCTGTAATGAAATCTCTCCCACCGGCTCAGGACGGCATGAAACCGCCCTCTGCCCATGAAACGTCCTTTTGCCAGCCCCCAGCTTCCTTCGCTTCACTCTCTCGCACTTCTCCTCGCCGGCTTCATCCTCATGCCGCTCTCCACCCAGGCGCAGAACCTGGCGAATTCCACCTTTGAAAGCGGCCTCACCGGCTGGACGCTCACGACCCCTGGCTCCAGCACCATCACCACCGCAGGCGGCACGGTCAAATTGCCCGATGGCACCGCCGTCTCCGACTACGGCACCATCCCCGATGGCATCAAGGTCGCAGTGATCACCTTCACACCTTCCCTCGGGCAGGTGCCCAAGCTCAGCACCCTCATCACCGGGCTCGTGGCGGGCGGGCGTTATCGCGTCGGTTACTTCGTAAATACCACCAGCGAATCCCTCGTCACCGCAAGCCTCCAGGTCGTGCAGGGCGCCACCCCGCTCGGCTCCAATGCCATCACCCTCGTCAAAGTGGGCGCAGGCACGGCCTACAACCGCATCGACTGCTCCTTCACCGCCACCTCAGACACCCACACGCTCGAAATCAGCGCCGGCGGTGTCACCAGCGCGCCGGTCACCGTTTTCGCCGACCTCGTCAACATCGTCCGCATGGACGTCACCAATGCCTTCGACTCCGGCATTGGCTCCCTGCGTCAGGGGCTTGCCGAGGCCGCGCTCAGCCCCGGCCCGGACGTCATCCACTTCGACCCCGCGCTTTCCGGCCAGTCCATCCACCTCCAAAGCAGCATCGTCATCAACGACAAAGCCGACGTCACGGTGGATGCCTCCGGACTCGCCGCCGGCATCACCATCGATGACGGCGGGCATTCGACCTATGGCCTCTTCAGACTGATGCTAGGCACCCTGGGCGTCACCTTCCGCGGCATCACCTTCGCGGACGGCGGGGACGCGACAGCGGGAAATACTTCGATCGGCGGAGCGATCAATTCCGCCTCGACCGCCCTCACGCTCGACTCCTGCACCTTCACCCGCAACCAGGCTTACCGAGGCGGCGGCATCGGGCACATCCTGGGAGCCTTGACCCTGACGAACTGCACCTTCGCCAACAACTCGGCCGCCCTCGGCGGTGCCATCTGGTGCGGCACCCTTGCGGGAGCGTCCGGCACTGCGCGGCTCATTCATTGCACCCTCAGTCAAAACGGTGCCGACACAGGCGGCGGGCTGTGCAGCGATCATCTCAATGTGGAGCTGGTCAACAGCATCGTCGCTGACAACGACGCCAGCAGTGGCGCTGACATCTGCCTCTATGGCTCGGCCACCATCCTCACCTACACCGGCGCCAATCTCGTCATCGATCTGGCCAACACCGACAACGGCCCCATCATCGGTTCCAGCAAGCTCAGTGCCGCTGACCATTTTTCCCTCCAGCCCCTCGCTGACAACGGCGGCCCCACCCAGACCATGCTGCCATTTGCTGGCAGCATGGCCATCGATGCCGCCGAGGGCAGCACCCTTGCCACCGACCAGCGCGGCTTCCCCCGCAGCCGCCAAGGCACCGGCAATGGCACGGGCACCTCAGACAGCGGTGCGGTCGAGGTGCAGAGTGCCACCGCAGGCATCGTCGTCACCACCACGGCGGATGAAGACGATCCCACCGGCACACCCGGCACCGGCCTCTCCCTGCGCGAGGCGCTGCGTGAAGTGCCCACAGGCGGCGTCATCGGCTTCGATCCCGCGCTCAGCGGCGCCGTGCTCACCCTCACCCGCGGCCTTGACCTGACCTTTGGCAGATCCGCCACCGTAGATGCCAGCGCACTCGCCGCCGTCCCCACCATCAGCGGCGGCAGCGGCACCAATCGCATCTTCACCATCCCGCTGGGAAAAACAGTCCGCCTCGTCGCATTGAAGCTCACCGGCGGGCATGGCTACGGCTCCAATGATGCAGTCATCACGGTGGATGGCGGTGCCATCGCCAACTTTGGCACGCTCACATTGGAAAAGTGCACCGTGGAATCCGCCACCTGCAGCAGGCATGGCGGCGCGATCTACAATGAAGGCACGCTCTCGCTGCTGCAATGTTCCCTCGGGCTCAGTCACTCGGCCGCGCTGGGTGGTGCCATCTGCAATCAAGGGCCGCTCACCATGGACAAATGCACCCTGTCTGTCTGCGATGCCGGCAGCAACGGCGGAGCCATCTACAATGCCAATACCCTCACTCTGACAAACTGCCTCCTAGTCAGCAACTCCGCCGTGCTTCACGGCGGTGCCATCGAGTCCCAGGCCGGCACCGCCACCCTGACCAACTGCACCCTCACAGCCAACCGCTCCGCCAGCGGCTTCGTCATCGGCAGCACCGCCACCGGAGACGGCGGCGCCATCCACAACAGCGCCTCGCTCACCCTCACCCACTGCACCCTCACCGCCAACAGGACCGGCCTCATCTCCGGCCAGGGCGGAGAGGGCGGCGCCATCGCCCTCAATGGCGGCAGCCTCACCCTGGCCAACTCCATCGTCGCGGAGAACACCTCCATCAACAGCCCGGACCTGTACCTGCCCGCCACCGCTGGCGGCACCCTCACCGCCTCGGGCAGCAATCTCATTGGCAAAAACACCACCGTCACCGCCGCCTTCCCCGCAGGCCCGCTCGTGGGTACTGCGGGCAGCCCCGTCCTCGCCAAGCTGGGCGCTCTTGCCAGCTATGGCGGCCCCACGCAGACCATGCCGCCGCTGCCCGGCAGTCTGGCCATCGATGCCGCCTCGGGAAGTACCACCACCACCGATCAGCGCGGCTACTCCCGCCCTCAGGATGGCGATGGCAATGGCCTCGCCAGTCCAGACCTCGGTGCGGCAGAGCGCTCCGCCGCGGCCCTGTTCATCATCACCAGCACGGCCGATTCCGGCCCCGGCTCCCTCCGCAGCATCCTCACCGCCGTCCCGCAGGAAGTTTCCGCCCCCATCACCTTTGCCGCCAGCTTCACCACCAGCTACATCGGCTCCGTCATCCTCAGCACCCCGGTCGTCATTCCCGCGGGCATCAGCGCCACGCTGGATGCCAGCAGCATCCCCGGCGGACTCACCCTCTCCGGCGGCGGTGTCACCTCGATCTTCACGGTCAGCAGCGGCGCTTCACTCTCGCTCACCGGCATCACCCTCACCGGCGCACGCGGTGGCCCCGGCGCGGCGATCTACAATCAGGGCACAGTGGCGCTGACACGCTGCACCCTCTCCGGCAATTCAGCGGGCACGAACAGCTTCGGCGGTGCGGTTTGCAGCACCGGATCACTGTCGCTGACGCAATGCACCCTCTCAGGCAATTCCGCCACCTATGGCGGCGCGATTTTCATCCAGAATGACACCGCCGTGCTGACCCAGTGCACCCTCTCGGGCAATTCCGCCGACAGCAGCGGTGGCTTTGGCGGGGCCATCTGCGTGAATGCCGGCACCCTGACGCTGGCAGGCTGCATTGTAGCTGGAAACCAGGCTCCCACCGGGCCGGACATTTACAGTCTTCCCGGCAGTTCCGTCGTCACCGCCACCGGCCAGAACCTCATCGGCAGCAACGACACCGTGTCTGCCACCTTCCCCGTCAGCGCCCTCGTGGGCACCACGGCCAGTCCGGTGGCGGCCGGTCTCTCCCCGCTCGGCAGCTACGGTGGCGCCACGCAGACCATGCTGCCGCTGGCGGGCAGCCCCGCCCGCAATCCGGCAGGCGGCGCCACCACCTCAGCCTTCAGCACCGACCAGCGCGGCTCCCCGCGCGTCTATGGCGCGGCGGTGGATCTCGGTGCCGTCGAGGTCGGCGTCACCGTCACCAGCACCGCCAGCTCCGGTGCCGGCTCCCTCCGCCAGGCCCTGCTGGATGCCCCCGCCGGCATGATCATCAATGTGGACCCCGCCCTCAGCGGCACCACGATCACTCTGCTCTCCGCAGATGGCTCCCTCACGCTCAGCAAGAGCGTCGAGCTCAATGCCACCGGCCTCTCCTCCGGCCTCACGCTCGACGGCGGCTCGCAGAATTTCCGCCTCTTCGCCATCAGCTCCGGCACCACCGTCACCATGAACAACCTCAAGCTCACCAACGGCGGCGGCTCCTCCTTCGCCAGCTTTGGCGCAGCCATCACCAATGCGGGCGTCCTTTCCCTCACCCGCTGTGAGTTCTCCGGCAACATCGCGGGCGCCGGGCAGAGCGGCGGCGCCATCTCCACCAGCGGCTCCGGCAGCTCCCTCACGCTCACCGAATGCACGCTCAAAAACAACGCCGCTGATTTCGGCGGTGCCATCGTCTCGGCCAGTTCCAGCACCACCACGCTGCACCGCTGCACCTTGAACAACAACAGCGCCCGCAATGGCAACGGCGGCGCTCTTTGCATCACCGCCGCCACCGCTGTCCTGAACCAGTGTACTGTGGCACAAAATACCAGCGCCGCCACCTCCCAGTCGCAGTCCCTGGGCGGCGGCATCGTCCTCGTCTCGGGCAGCCTCACGCTGAACGCCTGCACCATCGCCGGCAACAGCATCTCCGCCTCGGGTCATCAGGCCTACGGCGGCGGCGTGTTTTATGACGGCAGCCTTTCCATCGCCAACACCATCATCACCGGCAACACCGTCACCGGCGCCACCACCGGCGGACCCGACCTGTTTGACAACCACGACGTCAACTTCTCGTGGACCGGCAGCGTCTTCATCGGCAACCTCGCCAATTCAGGCTTCACCACCGGGGGCAATGTCCGCACCGGCAATGCCATGCTCTCGGCTCTGGCCAGCAATGGCGGCCCCACGCAGACCATGCTGCCGCAGGCCGGCAGCCCCGTGCTCGACTTCGCCACCACCACCGTCAATTTTGGCACCGCCATGGGCAGCTTCGTCACCGACCAGCGCGGTGCCCAGCGCCTCCTGGATGGCGATGCCAATGGCAGCCTGCTCTCCGATCTCGGGGCCGTGGAGTATGCCCCCGCACGCAATCTCATCGTCAGCAACACCGGCGACTCCGGTCCAGGCTCTCTGCGCCAGGCCATTTTGGATTTAGGCTTCTCCGGCGGCCAGGACACCATCACCTTCTCTCCGAGCCTCAACGGCAAGGTCATCCTGATCAGCAGCGGAGAAATCACCATCCCTGCCAAAAGCGTGACGCTCGATGCCAGCGCCCTGACGAACGGCCTTGCCCTTTTCGGCACCAGTTACAACCGCATCTTCACGGTTCCCAGCAGCGGCAGCCTGACGCTGCGCTCTCTCATCCTGGCCAATAACGTCAGCACCCCCTACGGCGCCGGCCCGCAGGCCCCCGGGTATGGCGGGGCCATTTATAACAATGGATTGCTGACGCTGGAGTACTGCAGCTTTGTCCTCAGCGCAGCCGGGACTGCTGGCGGAGCCATCGCGAATGAGAACGGCACCCTCACTGCGCTGCAGTGTACCTTCGCTAAAAATCTCACCCTTGGGAACGGTGGCGCACTGGCCTGCCTCAGCGGCACGGCCACGCTCACCCACTGCACCATCGCCGGCAACGCGGCCTACGGCCCAGTCTCCCAGGGCGGCGGCCTCTACCGCAGCGGGGGCACGCTTACCCTCACCAACTGCCTGGTGTCTGACAACGGCGCATCCAGCAGCGCCACGAACAACATCTCCGGCAGCATCACCACCACGGGGGCCAATTTCGTTCCCGCTGGCACCGGCGGCACCTTCAGCGGCCCGGCGCCCATCTCCACCGGTGTGGCGGCCTTCGCCTCGTTCACCGGGATAGGAATGCTGACGACTCAGCTCGGCAGCGTGGCCATCGATGCGGCTGCCACCCTTTCTCCGGCCATCACCCGCGACCAGCTCGGGCAGGCCATCGTCGGCACGCCCGATCTCGGCGCTTATGAGCTGCCTTACGCTCCCACGCTCTCCGTCACCACCCTGGCAGATGAAAACGATCCCGTGGGCACTGTCGGGACCGGTCGCTCCCTGCGCGAGGCCCTGCGCGATCTCCCCGCGGGCTCCACCCTCACCGTCAACCTCGATCCCTCCTTCAGCGGCAGCACCCTGACCCTCACCGCCGGTGAAATCGCCGTGACCAAGAGCCTCATCCTCGATGGCAGCAGCCTGCCTGCCGGCATCACGTTTTCGGGGGGCGGTGCCAGTCGCATTTTCACCGTCAGCGCCGGTCGCAGCCTCACGCTGCGTGCGGTCACCCTCGCCAATGGCAGCGCCACCGGCTCCGGCGGTGCCATCAGCAATCTCGGTGCCCTGGCGCTGGAGCGCTGTACCCTCAGTGGCAACCACGCCAGCGCTGCCGGCGGTGCCATCTCCAATGTGACCGCCGGGGCCACTCTCTCCGCGCGGCAGTGCACCTTTGCCGGCAATTCCTGCGCCACCACCACAACCGGTGGCGGTGCGGTGGCCATCACCAGCACGGCCACCGCCACCTTCACCCACTGCACCCTTTACGGCAACGATTCCCCCGGCACAGGCTCATCAGGCGGCGGCCTGTACGTCGGCAGCGCCAGTCCCACCACTCTGACCAACTGCATCGTCGCAGGCAACACCTGCAGCAGCGCCTCCCAAGCCAATGCCTCGGGCCCGATCACCGCCAGCGGGGCCAATTTCGTCCCCGCAGGCACCGGCGGCACCTTCACCGGCACCACCCCCATCTCCACCGGTGTGGCGGGCCTCGCCCCGCTGGCCGGCAATGGCGGCCCCACCCAGACGATGGCCGTGCTGCTCGGCAGCGTGGCCATCGATGCCGCCACCGCCGTGGTTCCCCCCATCACCACCGACCAGCGCGGCATCGCCATCGTCGGCACCCCGGACCTCGGCGCTTACGATCTCGACTACTCCCATATCGCCGTCAGCATCCTCGCGGATGAAAACGACCCCGTGGGCACCCTCGGCACCGGCCTCTCCCTCCGCGAAGCTTTGCGCGATGCCCCCGCTGGCAGCACCATCACCTTCGCCCCCTCCCTCAGCGGCGGCACGCTGGCCCTCACCGGCGGTGAAATCGTGATGACGAAAAACATGACGCTCGATGGCAGCAGCGTGGTGCCCGGCGTCACGCTCTCTGGCAGCAATGCCAGCCGCATCCTCTCCGTCGGCAGCGGCAGGAGCCTCACCGTCCGGGGCCTGACCTTCACCCGGGGCAATGCCGTGGGTGCCGCGAACCTCAACAGCGGCGGTGCCATCCTCAACAGCGGCACCCTCACCGCCGAACGCTGCACCTTCACCGGCAATCAGGTGCTCAATGCCGGTGCGGGCATCCACAACCAGGGCGGCACCCTCACGGTGACTCAGTGCACCTTCAGCAACAACACGGCCCCCGGCGGTGGCGGGGCCGTCTCCACCTTCGTCGCTGTGCAGGCCACGCTGACGCATTGCACCCTCAGCGGCAACTCCGGCAGCTTCGGCGGTGGCGGCCTCTACAACTTCAACGGCCCCCTCAAGCTGACCAACTGCATCGTCGCTGGCAACACCTCCAGCGGCAACAGTGGCGCGGACATCCGCAATGAAGGCAATGCCACCGCCATCGTCACCCGCACCGGCCAGAACATCGTGCAGACCCATGTCAACTTCGGCGGCAGCGACACCGGCCCCGTCATCTCAGCCGCGCCGCTCCTCGCCCCCCTCGCCACGCACGGCGGCTCCACGCAAACCATGGCCCTGCTGGAAGGCAGCCCCGCGCGCGATGCCGCTCCAGTGATCAGCCCCGCGATCACCAGCGATCAGCGCGGCTCTTCTATTTTCGGCTCTCTGCCAGACATCGGCGCTTATGAAGGGCAGATCGCAGCCCTCGCCAACATCACCGTGTATGAAGGCATCACCATTGCTCCCGTTTCCTTTGCCGTGGGCGGCATCGGGACGCTTTCAGTCACCTCAAGCAACACCGCACTGGTATCAAATACCAGCCTCAGCGGCGCCGGCGGCACCCGCAGCCTCACCATCACTCCCACGCTCGCCCAGTCCGGCAGCACCACCATCACCGTGACCGATGGCACCAATGGCGAGACACGCGTCTTCACGCTCCTCATCAATGCCTTCCCCGCCATCACCGTCAGCAGCACCAGTGACTCCGGTGCAGGTTCGCTCCGTCAGGCGCTGCTGGATGCAGCCAGCCACGCCGGGCCGGACACCATCAGCCTGCCCGCCGGTTTCTCCGGTGCCGTCACCCTGAGCAGTCATATCATGGTCAGCGATCCCCAGGGCGTGACCATTGACGCCACCGCCATCCCCGGCGGCCTCACCGTGCAGGGCGGCGGTGCCGCTGGCAGCAACCGCCTCTTCTACGTGGCCGCAGGCAGCAGCCTCACTTTGCGGCGGGTTGTGCTCACTCAGGGGGGGGGCAGCAACTTCACGGAATCGGGGGCCGCGGTGTATTGTGCGGGGGCTCTTTCGCTGTTTGAATGTACACTATCTGGCAATGCCGCGCCTTTGGCCGCCGCCGGCGGTGTTTACCTTTTTGGCACCGCGACTCTGACCGCGACGAACAGCACTTTCTCCAACAACAGCGCCGAAGGCGGGGGTGCGCTCAATGTGTTTCCCGGCTGCACCGCCCAGCTCACGCGCTGCACCTTGTCTGGAAACACGGCGGCCACCTATCTGACTCCGGGCGGTGTTTATGCCGTGGGTGTCGGCGGAGCCATCGCCAACTCCGGCAGCCTCACGCTCACCCATTGCACCGTGGCGGCCAACAAGGCTCTGCCGCTGATGAGCGGCGGCAGCTACGTCGGTGGCAATGGCGGCGGCATCTTCAATGCCGGCCTGCTGACTCTGGAGGACACCATCATCGCCGCAAACACCAGCAGTCCTGTGGCAGGTGCGGACATTGAATGCTCGGCCACCGTCTCCTCCACCATCACCCGCATCGGGCTGAACATTGTGCAGGCTCCGGTCATCGGCGCTTATGCCTCTGCGGGGGCAGGTGTGATGATGATGGCAGACCCGCTGCTCTCACCGCTGGCCAGCAATGGCGGAGTCACGCAGACGATGATGCCGAAGTTTGGCAGTCCGGCGATCAACTCCGCCGGGACTGGCATCACGACCGCGGACCAGCGCGGGTGTTTGATCGTCAGCAGTGCGGACATCGGTGCGGTGGAGGTCAGCATCATCAATCCCAGCCCGGATCAAAATGCGCCCTCGGCGCGTCTGCCCGAATTTGCCTGGACGGGGCCTGCGGGAGCCAGCTTCCAGGTTTATCTCGGCACGGTGTCGGGTTCTCTGACGGCGATAGGCTCTCCCACCACGCTCTCCGCTTTGACTTCGCCCCTGCCCTGCACGCGTGGCACCACCTGCCTGTGGCGTGTCGATGCCACCGTGAACGGTGTGACGTTCCGAGGGCCGGAGCATGCCTTCATCCCCGCAGCGCCGGTGGTGACGAATGGGGCCTCCACCGGCACCGGCACGCTGAGCCAGGCTTTTGCAGATGCGGCCAGCGCCGAGTATCCCGGCGCGGACACCATCACCTTCTCCGCGAGCTTTACCGGCACGGTCAGCGTCAGCAGTGAAATCTCCTTTGCCGACAGCGGCGGCGTCACGCTGGACGGCAGCAGCACAAGTACGCCGGTGATCATTGATGGGGTGACCAACACCAACCGCATCCTCAACCTCAGCACCGGATCACGTCTCACGCTGAAAAATCTGACCTTCACCCGTGGCGGTGGTGTGAGCAGCATCAACACCGGCAACGGCGGCGCCATCTACAATCTCGGCACGCTGATCGTCACCGGCTGCACCTTTACCAAGAACACCGCCGTCAACCTCGGCGGTGCCTTCGTCAATGGCGCCGCTGGGGATGCCACCTTCACCAGCTGCACTTTCTACGACAACCAGCAGACTGCGGGCGGCGGCTCAGGCGGCGGCGTGCTCAACTGCGCCAGCACCGCCACGCGGCTGACGCTGATCCACTGCACCCTCACGGGCAACACCGCCGCTGGCAGCGCCGGCGGCGGGGCGATCCGCAACCGCCTCACGCCCGCGGCCTTCACCATCGCCAACTGCATCATCGCCGGCAACACCATCACGGGAAGCGGCGCCACCGGCACTGACATCAACAACACCAACACGATCAACTTTGTGGGCGTGAATCTCATCCCCACCGCCGTGGCGGGCACGCTGGATACAAGCCAGGGCTCCATCAACACCGCCGCACCACAGCTCGCGCCTTTCGGCAGTTACGGCGGCCCCACCAAGACGATTGCGCTGCTGCCCGCCAGCCCTGCGCGCAATGCCGCCGCGGTGCTTTCGCCCGCCATCACGCAGGACCAGCGCGGCTTCCCGCTCGTGGGCCAGCCCGACATCGGCGCGTATGAAAACGGCACCGCCGGGAGCTTTGCCTCCTTCATCGTGGATGCCACCGGTGCCGCCCCCAATGCCACCGCCGACGCCGATCACGACGGCAACCCCGACCTCCTCGAGTACGCCACCCGTGGCAACACCGACGTCTGGAACGGCAACCCCGTGGAGAAACCCCAGCCCATCAACCAAGTCGGCCAGGTCGCCTCCGTCGAGTTCGCCTTTCCCTATCGCGCCGCCGCCCGCGACATCATCTACGTCGTCAGCCGCAGTGGCGACCTGCTCAACTGGGCCGAGATCTACCGCCTGGACATGCGCACCCTGCAGCCCACCCGCGCCAACGGCATCGCCAGCCAGGAAGACCCGCTCCTGCAAACCATCAACGTGAACGATCCCTACTTCATCCCCATGCACACCTTCTACAAACTCAGCATCCTGCAGCCGTAAAAGCCCGGGGGCAGGATGGCCGAAAGCGGGGAAGAAGGAAATTCTGGCAGTGTGCGCGCCTCGGCCGCGCTACATCTCCACGTGTACCTGCTTGATGGCTTCGAGCACAGGCCTGTCCTTCTTCGCCCCCCCTTGCGATTGCTTTTGAGCCCGCGCTGTTTGACGACGTGCATGAGCACACAAATGTGAAGCCGAGGGGCCTTGGGCAGCCCACTCAAAAGTGCACATCCAGTGCACACACGAAAAATGAGCTTCGCAAAAACTCACACTGCTTAACCCACTGAACTCTTTGTACTTCAAAGAGTGGTGCTCGGGAAGGGACTCGAACCCTTAAGCCTTTCGGCACAAGATCCTTAGTCTTGCGCGTATACCAATTCCGCCACCCGAGCAGGTGCTGAAAATCAGGGGCCGCGAATATAGACGAGTCTGTTTTTATGCAACCAATGTTTTACGTTTTTCTGCACTTCTTTTACTCCAGCGCAAAAGGCGGATCACTCTTGCCTTTGCGCTCCGTTTTCGCTGTCATCCTTTCTCATGCGCTCCTCCCTGTTCTTGTGCCTGCTGCCTTCCCTCGTGTTTGCGGCCTCTCCCTACCCCGAAAAGACCCCGGACACCCCAGGGAACAAGCTCCTCGACCGCTACTTCGCCGAGCAAACCCGCGAGATCACCGCTGAAAACGGTCTCGCCCACATCGCGACCGCGGAGGACTGGAAAGCCCAGGCCCCCGAGTACCGCCGCCAGATGTTTGAAATGCTCGGCCTCGATCCCCTGCCGGAGAAAACACCCCTGCAGGCCACCAAGACCGGCGAACTCAAAGGCGAGGGCTACGTGGTGGAAAAAATGCACTTCCAGTCCATGCCTGGGCTGTATGTCACCGCCAATCTTTATCTGCCCGACAAAGTTGAAAAGCCCCTGCCCACCATTCTCTACGTCTGCGGCCATGCCAATGTGGTCAAGGAAGGCATCAGCCTTGGCAACAAGACCGGCTACGAGCACCACGGCGTCTGGTACGCCCGCCACGGCTACGCCTGCCTCATCATAGACACCGTGCAGCTCGGCGAGATCCGCGGCGAGCACCACGGCACCTACAGCAAAGGACGCTGGTGGTGGTTCTCCCGCGGCTACACCCCCGCCGGGCTGGAGGCCTGGAGCTGCATCCGTGCGTTGGACTACCTCGAAACCCGCAAGGAAGTGGACAAGACCCGCTTCGGCGTCACCGGCCGCAGCGGCGGCGGTGCCTACTCCTGGTGGATCACCGCGCTCGACGACCGCATCAAAGCCAGCGCCCCCACCGCCGGCGTCACCGACATGCAGAACCAGGTCATCGACGGCTGCGTGGAAGGCCACTGCGACTGCATGTTCTTCGTGAACACCTACCGCTGGAATTTCGAGCGCATGGTCGCCCTTGCCGCACCACGCCCTCTGCTCATCGTCAATACCGACAAAGACAGCATCTTCCCCATCGATGGCGTCTTCCGCATCTACCAAAACGTGCGCCGCATTTACTCCCTTCTCGGCAAGGAGGGAAACATCGGCCTGCAAGTCGCCGAGGGTCCGCACAAAGACCTGCAGCCGCTGAACATCGGCGCCTTCCACTGGTTTGAGCGCTTCCTCAAAGGCGCGGACTCCATGGCCGTGCTTGATGAAGGCGCCAAGAAAACCATCGAGCCCGCCTCACTCCGCGTGTTCACCGCAGGCATCCCGAAGGACGAGATCAATACCAAGGCCGATGAAACTTTCGTCCCCATGGCCAAGGCCCCCGCACCTGCCACCAATGCCGACGATTGGAACAAACAAAACGAAAGCTGGATGCAGAGTCTCAAGGACAAAGTCTTCGCCGGCTGGCCCAAGGACATTGCTTCGGTCAATCCGCAGAAGGAAAACAGCGCGGAGGTCGATGGCATCCGCATGACCGCCTACGACTTCGAAAGCCAGTCCCCTTTCCGCCTGCGCCTCTACATCGTCCATCGCGATGGTCTCCGCGCGGAGGACCTCCAGCTCGTCGCGCTCAACGTACTCGATGAGCCCGGCTGGGACGAATTCTGCGCCGCCTATCACTCACGCTTCGGCAAGCTCATCGAAGTCTTCCCCGGCTCGCCCAAGGACGACGCCGCCTTTGAGCAGGAAAAGAAGATGTTCACGAACTTCAAGTGGGGCATGGCTTACATCTGCCCGCGTGGCATTGGCCCTACCGCATGGACCGGCAGCCCCAAAGCGCAGACGCAGCGCCTGCGCCGCTTCTACCTTCTCGGCCAGACCCTCGATGGCATGCGCGTGTGGGACATCCGCCGCACCGTGCAGACCTTCCGCGCCATCCCCGGCTTCGGTGAAACACCGCTGTGGATCCAGGCCCATCGCGACATGGCGGTCGATTCCCTCTACGCCTCCCTCTTTGAAGACGGCATCAAGCGCCTCGACCTCCACGACATGCCCCTGACTCAAAATGGCACCGTCGGCGGCGATCCCGAGGCCACCGGCCCCGCCATGCTCAATGTCCTCAAATACCTCGACATCCCTCAAGCCGCCGCCATGGCCGCCATGCGCACCCGCACCATCATCTACGCCCCCGACAAAGCCGCCTGGGACTACCCCGCCACTGTCACCAAAAACCTCGGCAAAGAAACCCAGTTCCAAGTCCGCGTGCCAGTGAAACCCGAGGACGGCAAAGAGGAGGAGAAGAAACCCGAGAAGCCCAAGGCCGAGGCCAAGAAAAAGTCCGCCTCAGCCGATCCAGCCGCGCCTGCGATCATCCACGCCACCCTTCCCCAAAAGATCCTCTCCAGCACCCCGCCCAAACCACGCCCCAAAAAAGACAGCGTCAAAAAAGACACCGTCCCAAAGCCCCGCCCCAAGAAGGACAGTCCGAAGAAAAGATGATGCCCCAGTGCGATCAGCACTCCTGCCCCGTCGACCAGCGCTCTCGCATCCTCCACTCAATACTAAACGGCCCATCCCATGCTTGCTCCGTAGCTGATCACCTGCCTCGTGATCTGATCCTTCTCCTGCCTTTCGCCGTCACCGATAGGCATCAGGCATAGCGAGCATCGATTCCAGCAGCTTCGAATTGGGAGGAACGTGGCCTTCAAACGTTTTTCCAAGCGCTGCATATTCAAACCCGAAACGATCCGGAATACTGATAAAAGTTTTAACCCCCACCCCTCGTGGCATGTTAATGAAAGATGAAACAACACCAAATTTTTTCATCAGATGCATTCGAATGCGGCGTTGCCCTGTTTCATCAAGATGAATTTGATTTAATAAGTGAATGAGTGTGTTTTGTTCGGAGAACCAATAGGGAACATCACCTTCCAGGTCAGCACCGCCCGCCATTTTATCTGCAAACGAAATGAACGCTTTCACGTCGGGGAGATTGTATTGATTCTCCAAAACAAACACTTTTTGATAGGCTGCCTCCAAACTGAGCAACATGCCGGGATCGACGCCCAAAGACGGACGGGAAACACAACTTGCGATACAGACAGCAAAAGACGCAAACATCGCCATCAATGAGTGCAAACCCAGAGCGACCTTGTCTTGATTGATGAAAAATGGTTTCAGGAGGATGGCAATACGCTTCACAGTAGCTACATAGGCCCACACTTCATTTCCTGCATTTCGAATCCTCCCAGACCATCAAAAACTCCAGACATTTAGCCCGTCCGGTTCTTCGTATTGTAGTACCGGCTTCAGCCGGTCCGGCACCACATCTTCAGTTCAGGCTTTAGGTCACTTGGATTCTGTGTTTTGATTTTTTCGGCACCCCTCAAAACACCCCTCATGAAAATGGCCTTCTTCGACTTCTTCTTCCTCTTCCTCGCCGCGGCCTTCCTCTTCTTCCGTTGCCGCCCGCAGTACGTGCACGATGTCACTCACCACCGCAAAGCCCTCAACCTCTTCCTCTGGTCGCTCGTGCTGTTCTATCCGGTGTCCGCCATTTTCATGATCAGCGTTTACCTCAGCATCGTCACGAACCCCATCGCCATGATCCTCAGCATCCTCTGCTTCCGCTTCCTCTGGCTCTCTCTCAACACACCGGCACAAGCAGCTCTTCCTCCCACCGCCTCATAGGACTCTGCTCAATTTTCAGTTCTCAATTCTCAGTTCTCAGTTTGCAGTGCCCCACATCCGCAAACTCCAGCAACACGATCACCCAGCATGCCCCCCACCAACCCCAAGGTCGACGCCCACATCGCCAACGCCAAAAAATGGCAGGCCGAGCTTACAGCACTCCGCCGCATCGTCCTCGGCTGCGATCTCACCGAAGAGCTCAAGTGGGGCCAGCCCTGCTACACCTATGACGGGGCCAACATCATCATCCTCGGCAGTTTCAAAGAGCATTGCAGGCTCATGTTCGTCAACGGCTCCCTCCTCAAAGATCCGAAAGGCCTCTTGCAGAAACCCGGCGAGCACACCCAGGCCGGGCGCTTCATCCCCTTCACCAGCGTCAAGGAGATCACCGCGCTGAAGCCCGTTCTGAAGGACTACATTCTCGAAGCCGTCGCCGCCGAAAAGGCCGGTGTAAAACCCGTCTATAAAACCACTTCCGAACCCTACCCCGAAGAACTGGAAGCCAAGCTCGACAAAGACCCCGCACTCGCAGAAGCCTTCGCAGCCCTCACGCCCGGCCGTCAGCGTGCCTACCTCCTGCACTTCAACGCCGCCAAACAATCCGCCACCCGCACCTCCCGCATCGAAGCCTGCAAGTCCCGCATCCTCTGCGGCAAAGGCCTCCAGGACTGCATCTGCGGCCACTCCAAAAAAATGCCCATCTGCGACGGCTCGCATAAGTTCATCTGCTGAAGATCAGCCACGCACTCAGCAGCGCTCCCGATTCACCGCGCACGCTTCAAATCTCCAGCGGGCACCACGAGCAACATGCACCATTTCATTCTCGCCCACCGCCTTTCCTCCCGCTTAAAATCCGCTGCGTGAAAAGATCGCTCCCCTTCATCGCCATCCTCATGGCCATGGCTCGTCTCCTCATGGCAGAAGAAGCCGCGGCCGAAAAAATGCGCAGCCTCACCGTCCGCGTCGTCGATCAATCAGGCGCTCCCATCCCCGGCGCCAACGTCCAACGCAGCCTTTGGACGGATGCCAAGGTCCCGCCCAGTGCCGACGCCCCCACCGACGCCGAGGGCACCGTCACCTTTCAGATCCCCGCGAAGGTGCACGTCCTCCGTCTGTGGGCCAGCCACAAAGGCCGGGTGCCTATGTTTGCCAATTTCGATGTCCAGCAGATGGGCGGCGATCCCGTGCCCAAGGACTACACCTTCACTCTCGCCGAAGGCACCCCCATCGGCGGCTTCGTGCACGATGACATCGGCGCTCCCATCCCCGGAGCCCGGGTCGAGGTCAGCATTGATTCCCGCGAGCACGTCATGGATGGCCAAGGTATAGCTGTGGTCAACCGATGGCTGGCGTATGGGAAAGACAGCTGCGTCACCGACGAGCATGGCTTCTGGGCGCTCAACAATGTCCCCGCAGGCCCCGACTGGCGCATCGGCCTCCGCCTTCAGCACCCCGATCATGTGGGAGACGTGGACTGGCGCGGCACAGGCGGCGCACCTTTTTCCCTGCAGCAGTTTCGCGATCAAACCGCCATCTCCATCATGCAGACCGGGGTGCGCCTCACCGGCACCATCACCGGCCCGGATGGCAGGCCCGTTCCAAAGGCCCTCGTCATCTGGGGAGACAAGCCCTACTACAACAGCAACGTGCAGGAGACCTTCACCGATGAGTCAGGCCGCTATCGCGTGCCCCCGCTTATGCCAGGCCCCACCCTGCTGACCGTCGTCGCCAAAGGCCACGCGCCCGTGCTCAAAGAGATTCAGCTCAAAGCCACGCCGCAGGTGGAAGACGTGCAGCTCCAGCCCGGCAAGACCATCACTTTTCGTTTTGTCGATCCCGCAGGCAAACCCGTGCCCCGCACCCGCGTCTACATCCTCGGCTGGCGCGGCAAAGAAACGCTCTTCAACTGGAAACACTCCAACGTCCCGTACAGCCAGATCCCCGACGTGGCCGATGACCAGGGCGTGTACACCTGGACCTGGGCGCCTGACGACGCCGTCGAGTACCTCTTTGAAGCCAGAAAATCCAACTGGCGCCAAACCCCCACCTATGGCCCGGGCGAATACAAAATCACCGTCGATGATGCCGACGGTCTGTAACCTTCTTCATCCCCTCACTCACGCCGCCCGCGTCACCCGCTTCCAGAAAAAATCCAGCTCACGTGCCAGCACGCTCATCACCTGCGCAGGCGTGGCCTGCAGGCTGCCGCTCTCAGATTCCTTGATGATGCGCTGCATGGCATACAGAGACGCCACGTTCTGCGTGTCCAGGTGGATCGCATCCACATGAGATTTCAGTTCGGGTGGAAACGCGGTGCTGTGCTGCAATATCGCCCAGCTCTGCTGCTCCCGCTCCGTTTTAAAGGTCGTGATCTTGAGCCGCGCCGCGGATGCCCCTGTGCTCTGTGCGTCCAGATTCAGCTCCGCCAGACGCCCTGCGGCAAAACCTGACAGCGTGCGCCAGTAGGAGCCGTCCGCGAAGTTCGCCAGCCCAAACACGATCTCCAGCCCCTGCAAAGACCAGCACATGGCAAAGCGGCCCGTCATCCCGGGCAGTTCATGCTCGCTGAAACGCACCAAGGGGAAGCGCTTGCCTGCCAGCCGGATCAAATCCGCCAGCTTTGTAAAATCGAGGGGCATCGACACAGCCTCCGCGGCCATTTGCAGCCGCAGCGCCTCGTAGCGCCCCAGCAGCGCATCACGTTCCGCATTCGGTGGCGCCAGCGCCGTGGCAGGAGCGGCAGGAGCCGCGGCAAAGGAAGGCGGAGGCGGCAAGGAAACAGGCGCAGATGCAGGTGCCGGAGCAGGCAGTGGCGCGCCAGCCTTCGCTGCCGCTGGCGCCGCGGTGGCGCTCATCACATCCGCCAGACGTTCCGCGACCACATGCGCGCCTTTATCCTCGCCGGGCGGGTGCGGCACGCTCGGCTGGCGCAGCTTGCCCAGCATCTCGCGCAGGTTTTCAAAGGCGCCCGCGGAGCTCGGAGAGAACTGGGGTGGTGCCGCGCCGTTTTCAGCAGCCTCCTCGCGCGCCAGTCCTGGCGCCGGCAGGTGCTTGCCATTGCCATTGATGACTCCGGGCGGGTGCGGAGCCAGGGGCAGCAGCGGCGCTTCATTTTGCTGCGGCAGTGCGGGCCTGGGTTCCGCCAGGCCTTCCGCCATCAGCTTCATCTGCGTCGAGGTCTGCGTGTCAAAGATCGAGGGCTCCTCCGGCTCCTGCGTTTCCGCCACTTCACTTTCCGGCACGGCGTCCGTCATCAATGGCAGCACACGCCCCTCCTCGGGTGCCTGCGGGTGCTGCGCCACCGGGGGCTGTGGTGGCGGGGACGCCAGGGTTTGCTGGAAAAAATCCCACTGCTTGGCCGCATGCCGCAAAAACGTTCGCGCAGACACGCTGCCCAGCGGCCTGCCCAGAAAGTAGCGCTTCACATCCAGAAACGCCGTGAAATCCCGCGCCTGCTCCGCCGAGATGGCCGGGTGCCGCAGTCGCAGCTCCAGCAGCGTGGCCGCCTCGCTCTCGCCGATGCCGCGCAGCAGCATCTGGGAGGCCGTCAGCCGGTCCTCCATCGCACTCGGCAGATGGTGCCCAAACGTCGCCTGCCACACATCCTGGTTCAGGCTCAGCACCACGTGCACGCCATCCATTTCAGACATGTCCAGCAGCAGCGAGGCGATGCGCAGCCCCGCCTCCGGATTGCGGTAGTACGCATCCAGGTGATCCACCAGCAGCACCACCGGGCGCCACAGGCCCAGCAGCCGCAGCCACGTCACCGGCCCCTCATTGGACTCATCTGCCGCCAGCATGCGCAGCACCGCCACATGGCTCATGCCGCCGTCCAGGGCGTGGTTCAGCATCGCATTCACCCAGGACTCCAGCGCCGCAGGGATCGCCGGCACCCGCTTCATCGCCTGCTCCGTCATCGGCCTGCGCAGCTGGCCTTCAAAACGCCGCACCCATTCGCCGATCAGGCGCGCCGAGCCCTTCTCATCAAAGACCTCCACCGGATTTCCGCTCAGCACCCGCAGGGCCTGTTCCGGGTTTGCACAGGGCAGCGTGCCATTTTCGATCAAGCGCCGCACCAGCACCGCACACACTCCGGCGCAGGCTTCGCGCAGCTTCGTCCAGCCTTCACGCGTCGCATCCGCCCGCGCCATGGACTCCAGCCCGCGCACCGCCACTGCAGAGATACCTATCTGATCCTCAAGCCGAAACGCCAGCGGCACCAGCACCACCTGCCCGTTTGCCGCCGCAGCCAGGCGCCCTAGCAGGTGCGTCTTGCCATAGCCGGCGCGGGGAGCCGTCAGCAGCAGCAGCGGCTGCCCTCCGGCACGCCCCGTGCTCGTCTGGCGCTCATCGATCGTCGCCGTCAGCTGCCCCAGAATGTCCACATTCAGCCCCGGCACGGAGCGATGTTCCTCCACGCCAAATGGTCCCGCACAGACATCGTCAGTGAACGGATTCAGCCTCTCCCCCTGCGGCACAGATGGAGGCAGGCCCAAAGCAGGTGGCAGCGGTGTTGGCGATGTTGATTCTGGACTTTCCACAATGAATCCGGTTTCAGGGTTCTGATTCAGATCAGATTCAATGATATTTATGCCAAATCATACTCCACAGAAAGTAAGTTTTTTGCTTTTGATGTTATTCTCTAAAACGAGAATAACCGAAGATACGGTTAAAACGTCTCAGCCCGTCCGGATGGCTGGATAAAAGGGGCACATTCCTCCTCAGGCAAGCCCCGCCAGCGCGCCCTTTTTGCCAAATCAGTGCGGCTCTTGCCCCCCTTCCCCTCCCGCTTGCTTCCTTCCCCGGCATGCACTACCCAGTAATCATGGGTGATCCGGCACACATTCCCTTCCCTGTGTTCCGGCGTTACCGGATCCGCGAGTCACTGCCTCTCTGCGCCCTCCTCACCGTGGCCGCCGTGCTGCTCTATCCCTACTGGAGAATTCCCGCCCTGTTTTGCGCCGCCGGTGCCGTCTGGATCATGATCCCCCGGCTCCTGACCGATATTCGCAATGCCCTCATGCGCCGCCGTTGGCTGCGCCAGTTTCAGCGCCGGATTGCCGAAATCGAGATTGTCCCTCTCATTTCACAGCATCCCGGGCGCTACGCCGCCCACGTGTGCCGCTACTCCGGGTTTGACCTCAATGCCGTCAAGCCCCTCGCCTACCTCGAAGACCTGTCCAGTGGCGAATGCACCGTCGTGTCCCCCAGTTCCTGGCAGCTCCCAGGAACCCTCTACGCCACCGCCCTTCCTTGCACCAATCACTAGCACAGTTCCCGAAGTGAACATCCGATTGCACCGGCAGGCATCGTGAAAAGGGACGCTTACTCCGCCAGAGCGCTGCGCAGCTTCTTCAGAATCCACACCCGGGTGGAAATCACAAGACGCGAAACCCCATCGCTCACGCTCAGCTCTGCCGAGGCGCGGTCACTCCGCAGCCAGCTCTGCGTCACCACCCGCCCGGCCTCAGCATTCGGAGTGCTGCTTTCCGGCTTCCACGCCTTGCCCTGTGCATTCGCCGCCAGCAGCACCGCGATCTCCGAAGCGTCAAACGTCCCTTTCTTCACAAACGTGATGCGCTGCGTGGCGTCGTCGATGAAATCCGCCGTCACCTCCACCGCTCCTTGCGCATGCTTCAGCGTGTTCGTCGCAGGCGCCACCGCATCCATGACCTGACCCTCGCCATGATGTTTCACCGACAGTCCCCGCGTGTCTCCGAGATGCGCCGCTGCAGGAGTGCTCCAACTCATCGCCAGGAGAAGAAGAAGAAAAGCCGTTCCGTGTTTGTTGATCATGATCGCAAACTATCACACCTCAGCCGAGCAGGCAAATCCCGCCCGGTGAACGAAATAGACCAGTTCTCGAAAAGATTGTCATATTGATCCGGCGAGCGCAGCGGCCCCAGTGGCAAGGCGGGAGCGCCGCCTGCTATTTGAAAATAACAGGCAAGCGACCAACGCAGCCAATGGGGCCGCTCCGCCGTCCGGGCAATGTGACAAGATTTTTGAGAGTTGGTCTAAACCACGCATGTTCGAAAGAGGAAGTCCGCCACCACTCCTTTTCCCTTCTTCACTTCGTCTCAAGACCGCCCCAAAACATCCCGTAATCTCCCAATGGAAAAACGCCGCCAATTTCTTCGCCGTGCCGGGTCCCTTATCGCGCTGCCAGCGCTGGAGTCCTTCGGTTTCCGCGCCTTTTCCGCTCCCAAGTCCGTCACGCCGCCCAAGCGCATGGTGTTTCTCGGTTTCGGCTGGGGTGTCACGAATGAAACATGGTTCCCCGATGTGAAACAGACCGGCGCGGACTGGCAGCTTTCTCCAGGCCTCCAACCGTTGGCACGGCACCAGAAGGACATCACGGTCGTGCAGGGCTGCTCCAATAAATTCAGCAACGAGGCGCACTGGGGCAGCACCTTCTGGCTGACCGGGGCAAACCGTTACTCGGAGCCGGGCCAGAGCTTTCACAACAGCGTTAGTGCCGACCAGGTCGCCGCCGCGCATCTCGGCGCGGACACGCGCTTTGCCTCCATCCAGCTCAACTCCGCCGACGTGCCAAACTCCGGGCACGGTCCGGGACTCTCGCTGGCCTGGGACATGCGTGGCAAGCCGATGTCCGGCCTGGAAACACCCGTGGCCGCCTTCCACCGCCTCTTTTCAGACGACAGCACCCCGCTCACCGAGCGCCAGGCCCAGCTCGCCCAGCAGCGCAGCGTGCTGGACGCCGTGATGGAGGACGCAAAGAGCGTTCAGAAGGGCCTCACCAAAACGGACACCGACAAGCTGGACGAATATTTCCAAAGCATCCGCGACATCGAAGTTCGCCTCGGCAAGGACGAGCAGTGGCTCAGCGTGCCCAAGTCCAAAGCGCAGATCGCCGAGCCCAAGCCCGGCCTCGCGGGCAAGGAGGAGATCGAAATGATGTACGCCCTCATCGTCGCCGCACTGCAGACGGACACCACCCGCGTGCTCACCTACCGCCAGCCCGTGGGCGCGCTGATCCAGAGCCTCGGGCTCAAGGTGGCCGCGCACGACATGAGCCACTACACCACCGGCCCCCGCATGGAAGCCTCCCAGAAGCGCGATACCACGCAGAGCCAGCTTCTGGCAGGACTTCTCGACAAACTGAAAGCCACCAAGGAAACCGACGGCAGCTCTCTCTTCGACCACACCTGCCTCGCCTACGGCAGCAACATCCGCTCCGTCCACTTTCTCGACAACTGCCCCACCGTCCTCACCGGCGGCGGCGCGGGGATCAAGCTGGGCCAGCACCTCGTCCTCCCCAAAGACACCCCTCTCGCCAACGTCTGGCTCACCCTCCTCCACGGCATCGGCGCCACCCCCGAACGCCACGGCGACAGCACGGGCACCATCTCCCAGCTCAAAGCCTGAGGCGCATTGGCATTCATTTTCGGTTTTCCTAGCATGTTCGTTTTTCGTTCCTCCGCTTTCCTCTTGTTGCTGGCTACATTCGCGTTTGCAGATCCACCTCAGGCACAACTGGACTCCAAGCACCGCGCCTTCCTCAAGGACTACTGCATCGACTGCCACCGTGCTGGCAAGGAGAAGGGCAAGGTGCGGCTGGATGACATCGCATTCACGCTGGACTCGGTGGCGCGGGCGGACCTGTGGCAGAAAGTGCTCAACCAGGTGAACTCTGGCGAGATGCCACCAGAAGATGAAAAGCAGCCGGACAAACTCGCGAAAACAGACTTCCTGGAGGCTCTTTCCGGCACGCTCGTCACCGCGCGCAAGTCTCTCGGCGATGTGCAGGGAAAGATCACCATGCGCCGCCTGAACCGCCGCGAATACCAGAACACAATCCGCGATCTTCTGGGTGTGGACCTGCGCGTGAACGACCTGCCCGCCGACGGCGGCGCAGGCACCTTTGACACCGTCGGCTCGTCCCTCTTCATGTCGAGCGACCAGTTCGAGCAATACCTCACACTGGGCCGTCAGGCGCTGGACGAGTACTTTGCGCGCATGGACACCGCCGCCGCCTCTGCCACCCCCGCCGCGGCAAAAACCTACAAGGCCCGCACTGAGGCCGAGACCTTTGGCAACCGGCGCATGAACAGCCTCTTCAAGAAAACCGGGGAGAGCCATGAGAGCTACGCGCGCTGGGCCGCCGCCGTGGATGCCGCCGCCGCGCGCCCGGAGAACCTGAAAACCGCCGCCGCGCTGCGGGAGCAGGCCAAAAAACCGCGCCCCGCCTCCGGCATTCCTTACGCTTCCCCGCTGTTCTTCTACTACGGCTGGGACCAGATCAAGGGCGCCCCGCCGCCTTCGGACTACGGCTTCAAGGACGCGCAGCAGGCCTTCTTTGAGGAGAACCAGCACCAGAACTTCTTCCCCTACTACGCCGACTACCAAAAGCTACCAGCACGTGACACCGGTGCCTGGCTGCTCTTCTACCAGGCCTACCGGGAGGAATACGTCTCCGCCGCGGAGAAGTGGCCCGCCGGGAACTACACGCTGCGCCTTCGCGTGGCGGCCAGTCCGGACGCACCCAAGCAGCGTCATTTCGTCGAGATCGGCCAGCGCGGGGAGGACGTCAGCGCCTTCACCGTGCTGGGCGCGCACCAGGTCACCGGCACCCTGGCGCAGCCGCAGATCATCGAGACCACCGTGGAGGTGAAGGCTGGCGGCAGCCGCGAGTTTGCCGTGCGCGAGAAGCGGCCAAACTCCCGGCAGGCGGAGATACGCCTCTACCACGACGAGTTTGAAAAAACCGGCCACGGCCCGCCCCCCGCCATATGGGTAGACTGGCTGGAAATCGAAGGCCCTGCGCACGCCACCCCTCCGCCCCCTGTAGCAGGTCATACCATTAAAGAGCACCGCGAGGTGGAGCTGCACGCCAATGCCATGGTGGGCGGCACGTATAAAGGCTACTACGTCGGCGGAGAAAAGGCGGCGCAAGAGTTTCTCGCCACCGGAAAGCCGCAGAAAGGCATCCCGGACATCAATGAGGCGAAGTTCCGCATCCGCACCTTTCAGGAGCACGCGCCCAGCTTTGAGAGATACCTCAAGGACCCGCTCACACAGACCGGTGCCTTCCTCACCATCTACAATGTGCACGCGGAGGAAGTCATCACCCTGCCACCGGACCAGCCCTCCGGCTGGCTGCGCACCAAGCACGAGCAGCCCACCGCTGCGCCCGGAGACTACCTGCTGCGCTTCCGCATCGGCGCTGTGCAGGGCACGCCGAAAGAGCGCCACTTTGTGGAGCTGGGCAGCCGCATTGAGAAAGAGGACTTCACCTTGTTGAAGACCTTTCAAATCAGCGCCAGCACCGACTCTCCGCAAACCCTCGAGTTTCCCGTCACACTCGACGCGCAGGGGCCGCGCACCTTTGTGCTGCGGGAAAAGCGCGATGTGAAACTGGACCACGATATCTATGAGGCCGAGCGCAAGACGACCGGCATGGGTCCGCCACCCGCGCTGTGGATCGACTGGGTGGAGTGGGAAGGCCCCCTGCACTCAGCGCCAGAGATTCCGCCCGTCATCAGCGCAAGCACACCCGGCATGAGTGAGAGCGCACACGCCCGCGCCTGCATCCAGGCCTTCGCCCTGCGTGCCTTCCGTGGACGGGAACCCACCACGGCGCTTCTCGACAAACTCTGCGCGCTTTATGAAACACGCCGCAAGTCAGGAGACACGCAGCAGAATGCGCTGAAGCTCCCGCTCAGCGCCGTCCTGGCCTCTCCGCATTTCCTCTACCTCGTGGAGCCAGGCCAGGAGCAAAAGCCGCGCATGCTCGATGCCACGGAGCTTGCCACGCGCCTCTCCTATTTTCTATGGAGTGCACCTCCTGACGACAAACTGCTCGCCCATGCGCGTAGCGGGGATTTGTCCAAACCGGAGGTGCTTGCCCGGGAAGTGGACCGCATGCTCGCCAGCACCAAGGCGGATGAATTTGTCAGCGGCTTTGTACATCAGTGGCTGGACATGGACCGTCTGGACTTCTTCCAGTTCGACACCAAGCAGTTCCGCGACTTTGACGAAAGCGCAAAGGCCGCCGCACGGCAGGAGGTGTACCACACCTTTGCCCACCTGCTCAGAAACCACGGCAGCCTCTCCCGCCTGCTGAAGAGCGATGAGATCTTCATCAACGGCCTCCTCGCCACCTACTATGGCATCGAAGGCATCAGCGGAGACGAGTTTCAAAAGGTGAAGCTGCAGCCCAGCTCCCCGCGCGGCGGCCTGCTCGGCATGGCTGCCATCCTCGCCATGGGTAGCAATGGCGAGCGCACCAGCCCCGTCGAACGTGGCGCCTGGGTGCTGCGCAAGCTCCTGCACTCCCCGCCACCGCCCGCACCGCCAAACGTGCCGCAGCTCACGCGGCTGGAAGGCAAGGTCCTTTCCACCCGAGAGCGCCTGCTGGCCCACCAGGAGGAAGCACAGTGCCTGCAGTGCCATCGCAAGATCGACCCCATCGGCTTCGGCCTGGAAAACTTCAACGCCGCCGGCAAATGGCGCACCGAGGAGAGCCAGGAAAAGAAAGGCAGCGGCGGCAAAGGTAAGCCCCCCGTCGTACTCAAGACTTGGACCATTGATCCCGGCGGTGCCTTCCACAACGGCCCTGCCTTCAAAGATTACATCCAGCTCCGCGACCTCATCTCCACACACAGCGCCGACTTTGCCCAAGGCTTCACCGAATCGCTCATCGAATATGCACTCGGGCGTCCCTATGGCTTCACGGACCAGGAACTCGCCGCCGATATCATGAAGAGGGCCAAGGACAAAGACTACGCCATGAGCGAGTTCATCACAGCCCTGGTCACCAGCGTGGCATTTCAGCGCAAATAAGCGCACCTAGTGCACCGGCAGGCGCTGCTCCAGATACTTCGTCATCAGCTCATACAAATGACGCGTGGTGCCCTTGCCGCTGTTGATGGCATGATCACGGTTCGGGTAGGGCATCACGCTGAAGTGCTTGTTCTTGCCAACGAGTTCATTGATGAGCTTTTCGGTGCCCTGATAGTGCACATTGTCGTCTCCGGTGCCATGGACGATGAGCAGATTTCCCTTCAGCGCTGCTGCATGCGTGATGGGGGAGCCCAGGCGGTAGCCGTCCGCGTTGTCCTTTGGCAGGCCCATGTAGCGCTCTTCATAGATGGTGTCGTACAGCTTGCGATCCGGCACCGGAGCCACCGCCATCGCGGTTTGATAGAGATCGGGGTAGCGGAAGATCGCGTCCAAGCTGCTGCTGCCACCACCGCTCCAGCCCCAGATGCCGACGCGCTTGGGGTCGAGATAGGAGAAGCGTTTCAACAGGGCGCGCGTTCCTGCCGCTTCATCCGCAGAGTTCATGATGCCGAGCTTGAGGTAGATGGCGCGCCGCCATTCGCGACCACGCGGGCTGGGGGTGCCACGAGTATCCACACTGGCCACCACGTAGCCCTGCTGCGCCAGCATCCAGTGCCAGAGCCCCTTCTGGCCACCCCAGGCATCTTTTACGGTCTGTCCGGCAGGCTCTCCATACACATTCATGAGGAGCGGATGTTTGACGGAGGCGTCCATATCCTGCGCGGTGATGCAAAAGGCGTCAAAGCTGAGACCGCCGTCTGCGTCCACGCGGAGGAACTCCGTCTTCGGCATCTTCAGTTTTCCAAGTTTTTCGATGAGCTTGGTCTGCGCCTTCAGCACACGCACCGCTGCATGATCTGGCAACGAGATGAGCTGGATGACCGGAGGTGACGTAAAGCTGGAACGGGTGTGCACGGCCCACTGCGCATCTTCCGAGATGTCGTACCCGTGCGTGCCCGGCTGGTCTGCTGGAGAAAGCCACTGCGGTTCACCGCCTTTGACACTGACGCGAAAGAGATAGCGCTGAGTGGCATTCTGTGGCGAGGCGTAGAAATACAGCCAGCCGCCTTTCTCATCGAGATGCGCCACATCGATGAGGTCGAACTCGCCCTGAGTGATGGAAGTCACCTCACCAGCCGGATTCACGCGGTAGGCATGACGCCAGCCGCTGCGCTCGCTGAGCCACAGGAAGTCATCACCGATCCACTCGATTTTGTTGTTGTTCTCCACCCAGGCCTTGTCCGTTTCCGTGAGGACGATCTTTGTGGTGCCGGTGGCGGGATCGGCACGCATGACCTTGAGCGTGTTTTGCAGGCGGTTAAACTGCTGGAGAAGCACCGACTTGCCATCGGGGGTCCATTCGGCCTTGGGCAGGTAGTGCTCGCGCGGATCTCCAGGCACTTTAAGCCACGTCACGGCACCTCCGGTAACCGGTATGACGCCCAGACGTGCGGCTGAGTTCTTCTCTCCGGCCTTGGGATAGGGGAAGGTGCTGACGCTGGGATACATGCCCTCGGTCTGATTCACCAGGGTGAAGTTTTTGACGTCCTTGGTATCGAACTGCCAGAAGAGCAGTCGGGTGCCATCAGGGCTCCAGACGAAGCCATCGCGCAGGCCGAGTTCTTCTTCGTTTACCCAGTCGGAGCTGCCATTGATGAGGGTGTCGGAGCCATCGGTGGTGAGTGAGGTGATCTTGAGGTCGGCAAGCTTCTGCACCTTGAGGTTGTTCTTCTGCACATAGGCCACGCGGGTGCCATCAGGGGAGAACTTGGCGAACATCATGGTGGCGGCAGGAGTATCGCCACCGAGCTTGCGCAGGGTCTGGGTCTTGACGTTGAGCACCCAGTAGTCACCTCGGGTGTTCTTGCGCCACACTTTCTTGGTGTTGGCAAAGAGCAGCACCTGGGATTCGTCTTTGGAGAACTCGTAGCTGTCCACGCTGAGCGGCTTTTTCTCGCCTTTGGGTGTGAGGATCTTCGCGGAGGCGATGATGGTTTTCTCGCCGGTTTTCACCTCGTTGCGCACCAGATCCTTTCCTTTCTTCTTTTCGTCGTCCTTGTTTTCTGCCGCCTCGTTTTCGTCGGGCTTTTCGGTGGTTTCGTCGAGGGTGAAGTAATAGGAGCCGAGCTTGCTCCAGCGGATGGCTTCCAGCTTTTCCTCCTGGAATTCCTTGGCGGTGAAGATGCGGTCGAGGGTGAGCAGCGCGGGGTCGGTCTTGGGTTTGGCGGCTTCTTCGAGGAGGAGTTTCATCATCTCCTCGGCAGCGCCGCTGGTGGTCTCCTTGATCAGCTTGCGATCGGTGCTGTAACCGAGCTCATAGGTGATTCCAGGGCAGCCGAAGGTGTCATAGGCCCATGCTTTGGAGGTGGGGATGCCGACGTTGTGGGCGTTGTTCAGCTCCAGCTTGTAGTCGGGGAAGCGGGCGGTGATGGAGTTGTACCACTGGGTGGCAAAGTTTGGCGGGAAGGTTTCGGCATCTTCGGGGGGCGTGTAGAGGACGTCGCCGCCGGTGGAATGGAAGTCCACGAAGAGGAATACTCGCGCATCGGGTGCCTTGCCGAGCTTGAGGAGGGCATCGCGCACCACGCGGGTTTCCTGCTGGGAGAAGTCTTTCCAGTCGCGGTTGGTGTCCACGCCGCCGAGGTTGTGACGCCAGTGGCCGTGCTCGATGCCATCGGGGTTCACGACGGGAATGAGGACCGTTTGGAAGGACTTTCGATACTTTTGCGACAGTTCGCTGTCGTTGGCGAGAACATCGATGAAATGCTGCATGGCCAGGGTGCCGGTGATTTCCGGGGGGTGCTGGCGGCAGATGATGAAGACGTAGTCGGGCTTGGTGGTCTCGGAGAAGATGAACTGGCGGATCGGGCGGTGCTCGATGGACTCGCCAATGACGCTTTCTTTGACGAATGGGAGGCGTGCTTTTTCGCTGACATATGTGTCGGATTCGGCAAGTCCGACCATTTCCTGGGCGGCCACCCAAAGCGTTTCGGGACCCACTTTCAGGGTGGCCACGGCGCGTTCGGGCTGGAGTGCTTCACGCGATTTGGGGACCGGGGTGAAGGCCGCCTTGTCGATGAGGGCCCAGGTCTTGCCATCGTGGCTCAGGCGGGGAGTGATGACGGCGCCTTTGGCGGTGACGTTGAAGCGGAGGGTGACTGACTGAGGCTTTTTGGAGGTGATTTTAAAGGCATACCATGGGCTGGGATTTACTGGCACATTTTCCGGAGCGATGGTGATGCGGTATTCCTGAGGGCTGACACGCTCGCAGTCGGAGAGGCGGGCGCCGGAGAATTCGTTGCTGAAGGTGACGCCGTCTTCGGTGAAGTCCCAGGAGCGTTTGGTTTGAAGGGTGACTTTGGTGGTCTCGCCGAGACAGTGCAGAGCTGAAAGCAGGACGAAGAGGCAAAGGGGGGCGAGGTGCTTCATGGCAGGACGCGGGATCATGGAGGGCTGGCGTGGGGCGTGCATCAGTTTTCTGAGGCGGGCTGGCGCAGGGAGAGAAACCATTCCCGGGTGAAGAAGGGATCGAGCTTCTGGTAGAAGGCGATCGCCAGCGCGGCCTTGGCCTGGACCTTGGGATACTTGTCGATGGCGCGCCAGAGGGCTGCGTCTCCCATGAAGAGTCGGGCGGCATAGGAATTAAAGTCTTCCTCGATGCTGGCCTTGCCATACTCATTGAGGAAGCCTTCCTCGTGCAGGGTGTCTGTGAGGGTCAGGGATGCCTGCTTGTTTTTGATGGCCTGCACGCCGCTGTGGCGGTAGGCGAAGCCGGGCGGATTGAGCTGCTGCCATGGGGCGGAGTCGAGATGGCGTGGGAAGTTGCGCAGGAGGATGCTGGAAAACTCCGCGTGGAAATTGTTTTCCAGCCGTGTGGTGGAGATGCGTTCGTTTTTGACGAGGTAAACGGCGTCCTTGGAATTGGTGCCACCGGCAGAGACGCCGCTGTAGCCGAGGCGGCCGAGGAGATAGACGCCTTTCAAACTGGCGCGCAAAACCGCTGGCGGGTATTTGGCGAGAGCCTTGCGCGTGATGCTGATGCAGGGCTGCTGCTGGGAGGCCTCCAACGGAACTGCGGTGGCGTTGATGGCCGGAGTGAGCCAGGACTTTGGGAAGATGGCAGGGCTGGCGTCATCGACGATGATCGGCGGACCGGCATCTGAGTGGGCGAGAGCGAGGGTGCAAAGGGAGAGAAAGAGAAGCGCGGCGGCGTGCATGAGACGTCAGAGGAGATGGATGGAATACGGTGCGATCATGCAAGTCAACCCTGCTTGCCGCGGCGGAGGTGGGTGGGGTCGGGAAGCTGGCCGTAGCGGTGGCGGGTTTCGGAGACGCTTTGCTCGCGGAGCCAGCGGGTGAGCTCGATGCGGCCGGTGGCGAGGAGGGGGGCGTTGATCCAGTTGAGGCCGGATTCGTGGGCGGCGTGGAGGAGGGCGTCGGACGGTGTGTGGGTGGTGCGGAGGAACTCGGCGCGCTGGGAGAGCGTTGGGAGGCGGGAGATGAACTGGGCATCTGGCTCTTCATCGCGGATGCTGATGGTGAGGGGGGTGCCGGTGATTTGGGAGGCGAGTTGGGCGCGGGCGATGGTGGGTTCATCGCGGGTGTCGAGGCGGAGGATGACGCCGCGGGAGGGGCGGTAGCGGAAGACGTTGGATTCGCAGCGGAGGGCGGAGGGATCGTGGGCGATGGAGAAGTAGGTCTGCCATGCAGAGGCGTAATCGGTTTCTGCGGAGGCGGTGTCGGTGAGGTGGCAGAAGTTGAGGACGTAGTTGGGGCCGCCGGCTTTGGCACCGGGGCCGATGCAGGATTTTTTCCAGCCGCCGAAGGGCTGGCGCTGGACGATGGCGCCAGTGATGGGGCGATTGATGTAGAGATTGCCGGCTTGCGCGTGCTCCTTCCACCAGGTGACTTCGTCTGGGTCGAGGGTGTGCAGACCAGCGGTGAGGCCGAAGGCGGTGGCGTTTTGCCAGGTGGTAGCTTGTGGTAGTGACTCGGCACGCATGAGGCCGAGGACGGGGCCGAAGCATTCGGTGAGGTGGAACCATGAGCCGGGACGGACGCCGAGCTTGATGCCGGGGGTCCAGGAGTTGGGGTCGTTGCTGAGTTGGCGTGGTTCGAGGAGCCATTCTTCGCCTTCATCGAGCTGGGTGAGAGCGCGGAGGAGGTCGGGGCCGGGTGGTGTGACCAAGGGTGTGACGATGCTTCGGGGGTCGGTGGCGGGGCCGGTGTGGAGGCTGGCGGCGGCATCGCGAAGCTGACGGCGGAAGGCGGGGTCGTCGTAGATTTCGGCCTCAAGGATGGCGAGGCTGGCGGCGCTGCACTTTTGACCGGAGTGACCGAAGGCGGAGCGGACGAGGTCTTTGATGGCGAGTTCGCGGTCGGCCTGCGCGGTGATGACGAGGGCGTTTTTGCCGCTGGTTTCGGCGAGGAGGTGCAGGGAGGGACGCCAGGTGTGGAACTTGCGTGCTGTCTCGTAACCGCCGGTGAGGATGACGCTGGCGATGCGGGAATCGGTGATGAGTTGGGTGCCGATGCTGCTGTCGCAGGGGAAGAACTGGAGGACGTCGCGAGGGACGCCTGCATCCCAGAGTTGGCGGGCGAGGAGGAAGGCGATTTGAGAGGTGACGCGGGCGGGTTTGAAGATGACGCTGTTGCCTGCTGCGAGCGCGGCGAGGACGCCGCCAGCGGGGATGGCATAGGGGAAGTTCCAGGGAGAGACGACGGCGACGATGCCGAGGGCTTCTGCTTTGACGCCGTGAGGCGCGTGGGCGGTGCGGGCGTAGTAGCGGGCGAAGTCGATGGCTTCGGAGACTTCGCCATCGGCATCGGCGACGGCTTTTTTGCCATCGGCGTTCAGGCAGGCGAGTGCGGTGAATCGTTGGGCGGACATGAGGTCGGCAGCGCGATTGAGGATTTCGGCGCGGCCATTGACGCCGAGGGCGGCCCAGGAGGGCTGGGACTGAACGGCGGTCTGCAGGACGGTTTCGAGCGCGGGGAGTTCTGGGAGCTTGTCTGGCTGCCAGACATGTGTGGACGCGGTCAGGGCGGCGCGATTGGCGGGCTGGGTCCAGTCGGTGTCGGGTTCGTTGGCGAACTGTGTCTGCGTGGCAGGATGAACGACGGGGGTGATGCGGCGGGATGTGGAGGAGACGGTGAGGCGGTCGTGCCAGCCTTGCACGAAGCGGGCGTGCTGGTGCTCCCACTCGGAGGAGCCGGGGCGCATGGCGAACATGTCGCGCAGGAAGTTTTCAGGCGCGGTGTTTTCGTCGAGACGGCGGACGAGGTAGGCCATGGCGCTGAGGAAGTCATCGCGCTGCACAGCGGGTGCGTAGAGGAGGAGGCTGCCGGCGACATCGCGCACGGCGCGGGCCTGATGATTGGCCATGCCTTCGAGCATTTCGATTTCGACGCGGTCGGTGACGCCGTTTTCTTCGCGAAGGGTGAGGGCGAGGGCGACATCGAAGAGATTGTGAGTGGCGACGCCGAGGCGGACGGCGGCGGCGTGGGCGGGCTGGCAGCCGTACTCCATCATGCGGCGGAAATTGGCATCGGTGTCGGCCTTGGTGGGATAGGGCGCGGGAAACCAGCCGTGGAGTTCTGCCTCGACGTTTTCCATGGCGAGATTGGCGCCTTTGACGAGACGGATTTTGATGGGGGCGCCGCCGCGGGCGACGCGCTGGATGGACCATTCGGTGAGTTCGCGCTGAGCGGCAGCGGAGTCGGGGAGATAGGCCTGGAGGACGATGCCGGCAGAGTGCGTGAGGAACTCGGGTTCATCGAGCACGGCGCGAAAGGCGGCGACGGTGAGGGCGAGATCGCGGTATTCCTCCATGTCGAGATTGACGAATTTTCCGCCTGCTTTGGCGGCGGCGCGGTAGAGGGTACGGAGGTGGCTTTTGATGGAGGCGAGGGTGTCGTCCCAGGCGATGAGATTGATCTGGCTGAAGATGGCGGAGATCTTGACGGAGATGTAGTTCACTTCGTCATCGGCGAGATGAGAGAGGACGGCGGCGAGGCGGTGCGCGGCTTCTTCCTCGCCCAAAACGGCTTCGCCAAGGTGGTTGAGATTGATGCGGAATCCTTCCGATGCTCGGGTGGTGAGGTAGCGGCGCAAAGGCGCTTTTTCGCCGGGAAGAATGACGCGTGCGCTGTCTGCGCGCATGCGGTCGGCGACGGCGTTCATGACGACGCCGGGGAGGACGTGACTGCCGAGTGCGCCGAGGCGCATGAGGAGGCGATCGGTGAGCGGCGGATACTGCGGGATGCCGAAGTCGGTGAGGAGTCCGCGCCAGCGGCGGGCCTCTGCGGCGGGGTCGTGGCTGCGAAAGACTTCATCGACCATTGCGAAGGTAAATGCCTTGCCGGTGGGGTCGTTCATGAGGCGGCCGAGGTTCGCGGCTTCGGCGTGTTCCGCGGCGGTTTGCTGGTGAAGCGCGGTGGTGAGGAGGACTTCGGCGAGGGAGGAGACGCGATCAACCAAAGCGGCGTCAACGAGGGGGGCGGAGGTGCCAGAGGGAGAGGAGGCGGGCGGCTTCTGGCGGGTTGGGGGTGCCGTGGTGTTCATGCAGTGATGATCTGAGTGAACAGGGCGGGAGTCGTGGAGATATTCGCAATGGGGGATGCGGAAAAAATACAAAAGGGAGGGGAAATTTGGGGGAATGGAATATTACAACGCGAGAGATTGGGAGGCCGCAGAGATGAGGTTTGGAGGGGGAGGTTTTTGTTGAGGTGGAGTGCGTGGGGAAATTTGGACGCGCTGTTTTTTGGCAAAGGAATGGGGATCCAGAGGGTGGGTGTTGTTTTGGTAGGTGAGATGGACCGGAAAGACACGATGAAGACAGGGGTCTGAGGTGGGTGTTGTTGGAGGGGCGCGTGGGTGGGCGATGCCTTCTCGCATACCTCCGGCATGCGGCCTCGAGGTATGGCGTGGGGTTTGTGGGAACCGGTGGTTCTCGCTACACCGCTTCGCGGTTTCGCTTCACCACCGGCTAATTTCTCTGCTCCCTCCGGGAGCACGGAGGTCGTGCAATGAATTCCACAAGCGGGCGGCGAAGCGATTTGCAGACGCTGCTGGTGACCTTCGGCATTATCCGAGGGCCCTGTTAGGCACTTAGCAATTCGAAACTGGCCATCATGTCATGTCTTTGTTCGACGAAGCTGCTGAATCAAGAGCTAGTGCAACGCCCCTGAATCTGTCGGCACATCGGATCAAGTATGCGCTTGTAAATGAGTTAAAAACACGAGTAAGCTCCCATCATGTCATGGGAAGTTTCAACCTCAAAACCACGTTTTGATACTCTTCCAGAAGAGGTTCAATAAAGGATCGTTAACGCTTTCATGAACAATGTGGTGCCTGATACATCGGGATATGATGATCTGACTGTCGATGTCATTTCGCATTGGTTTGCCAATCGTGAAGTTTTGGGTTTTTGGGTTCGCCAAAAACATTTGCGAACAAATAAAAAAACGTACCGCCGAAACAAACAGCCAGAATGAGATGAACAACGAAAATAATTCACCAAGAGTTGATTACGCCGGATATTCCATCGAGGCTCTTCAGAATTTTGTTTTCCGGTATGTTGAAAACCGAAAGCATGTTGATTATTTTTTTGATCTAGGAGGCGGGAAGGGTAATGGCATCATTTTATATCCTCAGCCCACATCGCAAAGTAAAGGGCTATTGCCAGGCGACGTTTCGCGAGCTTTTGATCGAGTTGTCGCTCATTTAAAATCGGTTGGGTATGACGTTGCAATCAGTGAGTGATGAATTCACCAGCCAACCAATCGAGAGCGCCTAAATTGAGAGCTTGAGATGAGTTGCGAGGCGGTGATAGAGCGACAAGGAATGCTGGGGAGCATGCGGTGCCGCAGGTCGACGGGCAGGAGTGCCCATCGTACTGCCGGATTGGTGGTGCTTTGTCATGTTACCGGAGATTGAAGAGCGTGTGTTTTTGTGGTCTAAGAAGGATGGAAGGGACGACATGTGCGGTTTGATTTTTTGGCGCAGCGGGGCGGATGAGCTTAGTGCGTGAGAAGGCTGCGGACGGGTGCTTGTGACTTATCGCTTTTCTCGCGGGGGTTTTGATCTTCATTTGGGGATGCGCTCTGCAACACGGTTACGAAGTCGTCGGGAGGATATTTTTGCGAGTGCGCCGGGGCTGGAGGCGGCGGAGGCGTTGTTTGATGCGATTGGGGATGTGCTGTTTTGTGTGAAGGACAGGAGCCGGTGCTATGTGGCGGCGAATGAGGCTTTCGTGCGGAGGGCAGGGCTGAGTCATCGGGCGGAGCTGCTGGGGAAGACGGCGCGGGAGGTGTTTCCGGCGATTTTGGCGGCGGGGTATGAGCAGCAGGATGATGAGGTGTTTGCGAAGGGGGCGACGGTGAGTGACCGGCTGGAGATGATCACGCAGGCGGATGGGGGCGTGGGGTGGTTTGTGTCGCAGAAGGTGGCGGTGAAGAATGCGGCGGGAGAGGTGATCGCGCTGGCGGGGACGTCGCGGGATCTTCACAAGGGGGCGGTGGATGGGAAAGAACTGGGGGCGCTGGCGGGGGTGCTGAACACGCTGCACCGGGACTGCGCGAAGCCGCTACGGATTGAGACGCTGGCGAAGAAGTCGGGGCTGTCGTGGAGCCAGTTTCAGCGAAGGGTGAGGGCGATCACGGGGCTGACGCCGAGGCAGCTGCTGACGAAGTCGCGGATCGAGATGGCGGCGCAGGCGCTGAGGTCAACGAATGAGGCGCTGTCGGCGGTGGCGTTTGACTGCGGGTTTTATGATCAGGCGGCGTTCAGCCGGCAGTTTCGGGCGGCGACGGGGCTGACGCCGGGGGAGTATCGGAGGGCGTTTTTGGGGAGGTGATGGGGAGCCGTGCTCTGTGCAGTTCTCTGTTCTCTGTTCTCTGTTCTCTGTTCTCTGTTCTCTGTTCTCGGTTCTCGGTTCTCTGTTCTCTGTTCTCGGTTCTCTGTTCTCTGTTCTCTGTTCTCGGTTCTCGGTTCTCGGTTCTCTGTTCTCGGTTGGCGGAGTGGGGGGTAGGAGGCTCGGGTTTGCCGCAGAGAGGCGGAGTGGCAGAGAGGGCAGAGGCTTTTGGGACAAGGGGATGGCGGGAGATTTGCACCGCAGAGGTTTGGAACGCCGCAGAGGTTTATTTGGTTGGGGTTTGTGGGTTATGAATCGTCAATCGTGCATGGATAAGGGGGCTCGGAGGGCGGAGGATTGACGATTGTCGAGCAATCGATTTTTGATTTTAGAGGGGCCGGAGACCTTCCTGGTAGGGGGTGTTGGTGACGCTTGTAACGTCGGTCTGGCTGCGGGGGTGATTTGATCGAGGACGAGTTCGAGTAGGAGGACGAGGACGAGGACGAGATGGAGGATGGCGAGGTGGGATTGGGGATGGCGAGGGAGGGAGATTGGGGTGGGTATGGGCTTGCGTGGGGGCGGGAGCGGCTGAATGCTGGTGCGGTCTGTGCTGCAAACCGGGTGCGGACGCCGAAAAGAAGGCCTATCCTGAGGCGTTAAGTTTCCATCCCTTTCCTATGAATCTTGCCCTACGTCCCGCCACGCACGAAGCTCTGCAACGGTTTCGCCTGCGCCGTGAGCTGCTGCTGAAAGTTCGCGCCGCGCTGTGCGGAGTGGCGATTGCCTTTGCGGCGTTCACTTTGATCGCGTTTCTGGACCGGGCGTGGTTCATGCCGGACAGGCTGCGGCCGTGGGTGACGCTGCTGGCGTATGGGGGTGCGGGGTATGCGGCGTGGCGGGTGGCGTGGCGCTTCATCGCGCAGGGGAGCGGTAAAGAAGGGGCGGCGAGGCTGATCGAGGCGGCGGAGCCCAAGCTGCGGGAGCGACTGCTGGCTGCGGTGGAACTGGCGGACCCGAACGGGGGTGTGAATGTGAAGGACTCGGTGGAGTTTCGTGGGAAGCTGCAGGACGAGGTGGCGGCGGCGGTGGAAGGGATCGACTGGAATGCGAAGCTGCCGACGCGGGCGCTGATGCCGTGGTTTTACGCTGCGGGCGGGGTGTTTGCTGGGATATTGGTGCTGTGCCTGGTGCCGAACCTGCACCTGGGTGGATTCCTGGCACGCGCGGCGCTGCCGTTTGCCAACCTGGAACGACCTGCGCTGGTGAAGATCAAGATTCTGGAACCGGTGAAGGCGAACGCGCTGGCGCCGATCGGCTCCGAGGTGCCGCTGGTGATCGAGACGACGGGACCGAAAACCGAGCGTGCGACGCTGGAGTTTCAGGTGGAGGGCTCGAAGCCACGGAAGAATGAACTTTCCACGGTGGGTGCGAACCGATTTGAAGGAGTGGTGCCGGTGGGGCAGACGGATGTGATGTACCGGGTGCATGTGGCGGATGCGATCTCGCCGTGGCGAACGCTGCGGGCTCGTGCAAGGCCACGCATCGTGGAGTTTACGAAGACGATCGTGCCGCCGGAGTATTCGGGCGGGGCGGAGAGCAAGGTGACGCAGGACCAGGGCGACCTGGAGGCGCTGGATGGCTCGACGATCAAGCTGACGCTGAAGACGAACCAGCCGGTGTCTCAGAGCGACTTTGTTTTGAATGCGGATCAGCCGGAAAAGAAGAAGCTGACCACGAAGATTTCGGCGGATGGGATGATCGAGACGGAGGTGGAGGTGAAGGCGACGAACAGCTCGTGGCAGATCGCGCTGAAGTCTGAGGAGACCGGATTTACCAATGAAGAGAGCACGCCGTGGCGCATCACGACGATCCCGGACCTGCCGCCGACGGTGCAGATTCATGAGCCGGTGGAGCAGATCGAGCTGCTGCCGGATGAAGGGGTGAGGCTGGTGGGACTGGCGACGGATGACGTGGGGCTGAGCCAGGTGAAGCTGGTGCACGCGATCAATGGCGCGGGATGGAAGGAGCAGGATGTGCCGAGCGAGAAGGCGGCGAAGGAAACGCCGATGCAGACGCTGCTGCCGCTGGCGCCGCTGGGCGTGAAGACGGGCGATGCGCTCTTGATCAAGATGGTGGCCACCGATTTGAAAGGACAGAAGGCGGAGTCCGCGCCGGTGCGGGTGATCATTCTGGAGCAGACGGTGGACCCGCAGCAGCGTGCGTGGGCGGAGAGCCAGCGCCGGCTGGCGATGAAGGCGGAGCGGCTGGAGGAGCAGACGCGGGAACTGCGCAAGGAGGTGGACCAGGTGCGCAAGACGGAAAAGAGCGCGCGCAAGGACCCGAACAAGGCGAAGGACGCCGCGGAGAATGCGCTGGCGAGCGCGCAGGAAAAACTTGAGCAGGTGAAGGCGGAGTCCGAGGATCTGTGGAATGCGCTGAAGGATGCCGCACGTGATGCGCCGAACCAGCTGGATGCGGCGGAGGCACAGCTGGTGGGCAAGAAGCTGGCACAGCTGAGGCGCGAGCCGATCCCTGAACTGGAGAAGCTGAATGCGGATGAGATTCCAAACACGGAGCCGCTGAAGCGTGCGGCCAACGAGGCGGCGGGAGAAGCGGCGCAGATCGCGGATGCGCTGCGTGCGTTTGCGGCGGAGGACAGCGCGAAGATCGCGGCGAAGGAGGCACAGCAGCTGCAGCGGCAGTCGAAGATGCTGACGGACACTTCGCTGCAGGCGAACCGTGACGCGGAGCAGCGGCCGAAATGGCAGGAGCAGCAGCGTGCGCTGATGGCGCAGAGCAAGACGCTGCAGAAGGACCTGCAGAAGCTGGATGAAACGCAGAAGGGCCGGAACCGCGGGCAGCTGCAGGACATTGACAAACGCCTGAACGAGACGGCCGCAGATCTGGCGAGCAGCCTGGACAAGTCGGATCAGATCAAGAGCCCGGAGCACCTGTATGGCGCGTCTGACAATCTGCGCAGCCGGCTGCAGCAGGCGGCGGATGTGAGCCGGACCATCGCGGAGCAGACGGCGAACGAGGCGCAGCAGCGGCGCGAGAGCCTGAACCGGCAGGACAACCCGGCGCTGGCGAAGCTGGAGGAGGCGCGGAATTTTCTGGCCAATGCTGAAAACGCGGCGCGGGATCCGCGGCACAACAAGAAGGATCATGACGACCTGACGCCGGTGGAGAAGGCGCAGAAGCAGCTGACGGAAGCGGCGAAGCAGCTGCAGGACCAGGCTGAGCTGAGGGAGCAGAACCAGGCGACGAACACGCAGGCGGCGCTGGACATGAACCGTGCGAGCCGTGCGGTGGATGAACTGGCGCGGCAGACTGAGGAGGCGGGCAAGATCCCCCTGCCCTCCCCCGAAGAGGCTGACAAAGCGAGGCGCAGCAACGCGCCGCCGTCCGAGGCGACGAAGGCGCTGGCAAATCTGAAGGAGCAGGCCACGCAGCTGGCGCAGGCGACGCGTGCGCTGGAGGCGGATGCGCTGGCGCAGGATGCAGCTCAGGCGCTGGAGGCGGCGCAGGCGGAAGGCATGGAGCCGCAGAACCTGCAGGATGTGGCGCAGACGGCGGCGCAGGCGAAAGCGGCCGCGGATGCGCTGCAGCAGGTGCCGGAGAAGATCAACCGCGCGCGCCTTGCTGAAGCCATGCAGAAAACTGATCCGCAGGCGGCGAACAATCTGCGCGCGGCGGCGCAGCAGGCGAGCGACATGGCGCGCAATGCGGCGGAGCAGAACAAGAACCTGGCACGTGAAGCGGCGCAGCAGCAGGCGGGGCAGCCGCTGAACAGCCAGCCGGCGCAGCAGGCCACGGCGGAGGCGCAGAAGAAGGCGAACGAACTGGCGGCGCAGCTGCAGCCGCAGGTGGAGGCCGCGCGCGCGCAGCTGGCCGGCATGACGCCGGAAGTGAGCGAGATGATGAAACGCGTGGCGGAAGATTTGAAAAAGACGCAGGAGGAAACGCAGGTGGCGGCGGACGATGCCAAGGCGGAGAAGCCGGTGGAGGAAGTGGCGGAGAAGGCGCAGGAGCTGCGCCCGGAAGCCGCGGAGAATGCGGAGAAGATGGCGGCGCTGCAGGCGGCGCTGCGGCAGGAGGCGAATGCGTCCGACCTTTCCAAGAAGAAGGATGAACAGCTGTCCCGTGCTGCGGATGTGGCGCTGGCGCAGATGCAGCAGAAGGCGCCTCAGATTGCACAGAATCTGAAGCAGGCGGCGCAGGCACAGCAGAGCAAGCCGCAGGAGCAGGCACTGCAGGCCGCGGCGAATGCACAGAAGCAGACGGCGCAGGCTCTGGAACAGCTGGCGCAGAACATGAAGAAGGTGGAGGACGGGCAGCAGCTGACGGACGCCGAACAGGCGGCGATGCAGCAGATGGAGCAGGAGCTGGGCGTACAGAAGCCGCTGGATGAAGCCTACGACCGCGCGAAGGAACTTGCCGACATGGCGAAGGACGCTGCGCAGAACCCGCAGGCGGTGCTGGATGCTTTGGAGAAGGAGCTGCCGAAGAATCCTTCCATGCAGAAGGCGCTGGCAGAAACGGCCAAGAGCACCGCGCAGAAGGCGGAGCAGGCGGTGGCGCAGGAAACGAAGCAGGCGGTGCAGAACGGCATGGCGCAGAAGCAGGCGGCGAATGATCTGGCGCGCGTGGCCCGCCATCAGCAGCGGCTTGGAGACAAGGATGCGGCGCAGCAGGTCGCGCAGGCCAGCAATCAGCTCCAGCAGGCAGGGCAGCAGGCTGAGGCGCAGCAGGCCAATCCGGTGCCGAACGCGCAGGCGGCGCAGCAGAGCCAGAGCAATGCCGCGAAAGCGGCGAAAGCGGCGGAAGGCACGAACAGCAAGACGTCTCCGGCCATGCTTGCGTCCCCGCTGGAAAAGATCCAGGGACAGATGCTGGCGCAGGCGCTGGACCAGCTGGATGCACAACTGCACCCGATGCAGGGGGGGCAGCAGCAGCAGTCTGAAAACGGGCAGCAACAGCAGTCGCAGGGCGGGCAGCAGCAAGGGCAAGGCGGCCAGCAGAAGGCGCAGCAAAGCCTGAGCGACGCGCAGCAGGCGCAGCAGCAGAGCATGGCGGATGCACGCAACCAGGGGCAGACACCGGGGCAGAAACCTTCCCAGCAGCAGGCGGACAACAAGAAGCCGCAGGGGCAGAACACGCAGTCTCCCACGGCTGAAGGGGGCAACCAGGCCATGGTGCTGCAGGACGGCGTGCTGGGGCAGGCAACGGTGCTGGTGAACGGGGACTGGGGCCACCTGCCGCAGAAGATGGCGGATGATCTGACGGAGGCGACGCGGAGCGAAGCGGCGCCGGAGTATCGCGCGGCGATCGAGAGCTACTACAAGGCGATCGCGGCGAAGGCGAAGCGTTGATTCTGAAGTTGGAAGTTACAGGTTTAAAGTTTCAAGTCATGCACTTGGGGCTGCTGGCTGGTGCTTTGGTGAAGCTATGAGATGGACTTTTTTAAGCACTCGGTTTGATGAGGATGGTGCGGCGTGTGAGGCGAAGTGATCAGCTTCCCTGTGAAAATAGGGTTGCTGATGGATGTCATGCTGTGCCTTAATTCGGCATGAGAACGTTTCTGATTGGGACCGCGCTTTTTTTAGCCGGTGGTTTTACCATGGGGCAAAATGCGGGCGCGTTGAAATCGAGCTATGAAATCGTGAGTGGTGGGACGGTGAGGCAGATGACGCTGGTGGCGGATGAGATAGCGGTGAGGGAGGCGGATGGAAAGCGGACGGTTTCCAAGGCGGGTGCTGCGGATCTGGCTGCGGCTGCGAAGGCGACGCGTGTGCGATCTGGAGGCGTGGCGAAGGTGGAGCTGATGCTGACGCACACGACAGGTGGTGCGAGAGCGAAGACGACGCGGCATTTTGTGACGCAGGAGGTGCTGGTGAAACTGAAGGCTGGAACGACGGCCAAAGAAGTGGCGCAGAGGGCGGGCGTACGCGTGAGCAGCGAGCCGGGGCATGCGCCGGGCTATGCGGTCATGGATGCGCTGACGTCTGAAGGAGCGCTGGTGGCAATGGAGGCGCTGAGAGCGCAGCCAGAGGTGGAGAGCGCGAATGTGGTGCTGGCGACGCAGAAGGAGGCAAAGTTCACGCCGAATGACCCGCTGTTTTCCGAGCAATGGCATTTGAGGAACAGCAGTCAGCTGGGAGGCGCCTTGTGGACGGACACAAACATCACGAGCGTGTGGGACGCATACAAGGGCACGGGGATCACCATCGGCATCATCGATGGCGGGCTGGAGTACACGCATCCGGACCTCGCGCCGAATTACAACACGGACCTCGATTTTGACTACAATGGGAATGACGCGGATCCCGCGCCTGCCGATGTGACCACGGAGAAGCATGCCACGGCGTGCGCGGGTGTGGCCGCGGCCCGAGGGAACAACGGGCTCGGCGGCACAGGAGCGGCGCCCGAGGCGACGCTGACGGGCTTTCGACTGATCGCGGCGGCGAACACGGACCAGGACGAAGCCAATGCGTTTCTGACGCACAATGATGTGATCCAGGTGAAGAGCAATTCCTGGGGCTGGCCTGATGGCGATGGCTATGGCGGGCCGGATGTGCTGGCGACGGCGGCTTTGCAAACGGGAGCGAGCAGCGGACGCGGGGGCAAAGGGACGATCTATGTCTTCGCGGGAGGAAACGGCCTCATTTATGGAGACAACTCGAACTACGACGGCTACGCGAGCTCGCCGTATGTGATCGCGGTGGGAGCGGTGAATGATTTTGGATTTCAGAGCTACTACTCGGAGCCGGGAGCGAACCTCATGGTCTCCGCGCCTTCGAACGGAGGAATGCACAATGCGGGGATCCGCACCACTGACATCACGGGAGAAGGCGGCTACAACACCACGGCGGCGGGCACGAATGATCTGGCGGACCGCAACTACACGAAGACGTTTGGCGGCACTTCCAGCGCGTGTCCGCTGGTGTCCGGCATCGTGTCGCTGATGCTGCAGGCGAATCCGAACCTGGGATGGCGAGATGTGCAGGAGATCCTGATCCGCACGGCGCGGAAAAATCACCGGACGGACACCGACTGGGTGACGAATCAAGCGGGGCTCTCCTTCAACCACAAATACGGCGCGGGGATCATTGATGCGGCGGCTGCGGTAGCGCTGGCGCAGCAGTGGACCAACCTGCCGGCGATGACGACGCAGCAGATGGCGGTGACGGGACTGAATGTGGCGCTTACGGACAACTCGACCACGGGAGGCTCGACGCAAAGCTTCAACTTCACGGCGGCCAATTTCCGCGTGGAGCATGTGACCGTGGCCGTGGGGGCGACGCATACGTGCCGTGGAGATCTGGAGATCACGCTCACCTCCCCTTCCGGGATGGTGAGCAAACTCGCGCAAGTGAATGACGACACGACGGCGAATCTGGCGTGGACGTTTGGAACCGTGCGGCACTGGGGCGAAACGGGTGCGGGAACCTGGACGGTGACTGTCAATGACAGGGTGGCCACGCAAACGGGCGCACTTAACAGCGTGACGGTGACACTGCTCGGAGCGACGAATGCGAATGCGCGCATTGTGGGAACAGGGGCCACATTGACCGCAGAGGGGAACACGCCTGCCAACTCGGCGGCGGATCCGGGCGAGGCGGTGACGTTTAACGTGGGGCTGAAAAACATCGGTGCGGCGGCGACGAGCAATCTTACGGCGACGCTGATGGCAACAGGTGGTGTGAGCAATCCTTCAGCGGCGCAGAATTATGGCGCGCTGAGCTCTGGTGGTGCTGCGGTGACGCGATCCTTTTCCTTCACTCCTTCAGGAGGGTGCGGCATGTCGGTGCCGCTGCTGCTGAAGCTGCAGGATGGAGCCACCAACCTGGGCTACGTGAGTGTGAACGTGCCGCTGGGCACGAGTGCGACGGCGAACTTCGCCGCGTCTGGAACGATCATCATCCGAGACACAAACCCGGCGCTCCCGTCCCCTTCCCCAGTCACTGTGTCCGGCCTTGTGGGGCGGGTGCAGACGGTGACAGCGGCGTTCACCAGCTTCACGCACTCGTATGTGAACGATGTGGGAGCACTGCTGCACGGACCGGATGCGCTGGAGATGCGGCTTTTCAACGGCGGCATCCGCAACCGAGCGACGGCGCTGGACCTGACCTTCAGTGACAATGCGGACGTGCCCTTTCCCTATCTGGGCACGAGCATGACGGCCGGCGCGTACAAGCCTTATTACCTCTACAGCACCACTTCGCGGCCATTCACCGGAGACGTCGCGACGGAGATGGGCTACACGCTGGGAGAGTTCAGCGGCCTGCAGGGCAATGGCACATGGAACCTGTATGTACAGGATTATTCCGCAGGAGACACCGGAACGCTCGGCGGGTGGAGCCTGAACTTCACCACGGTCACGTGCACGGACAATGTGATGCTGACGCAATCGGCCAGCAGCGGAGCGGAGGGGGCGGGGAGCATCCTCGTGAGCGTGACGCGCACCGGTGGGAAAGAGGGCAGCGCGACGGTGAACTATGCCACGAGCAATGGAACCGCGACGGCGGGCAGCGACTACACGGCGACGAGCGGCACGCTGAGCTTTGCCGTGGGCGAACTGGTGAAAACTTTTGCCATTCCGATCACCAACGACACAGCGCTGGAGTCGAACGAGACAATCCAGGTGACGCTCTCCTCGGCGGGTGGAAACACGACGCTGGGGACGCTGGCCAGCGGGAGCGTGACGATTGTGGATGATGATGCACCGACTCCGGTGGCGATTTCTCCGGCGACGCAGACCGTGACGGAGGCGGCGACGCAGGTGACCTTCACGGTGAGCCGGAGCACAGCGGGGAATGCGGGAACGGTGAACTATGCCACGGCCTATGGCAACGCCACCGCGGCGGATTTTACGGCGACATCGGGCACGCTGAGCTTTGCGGCCGGCGACTTGAGCAAGACCTTTACCGTAACCTTGCTGGATGATGCCGTCATCGAAGCAGCGGAGTCGTTTACGGTGACGATCAGCGGACCGACGGGTGGTCTGACTTTGGGAACACCAGTGGTGTCCACGATCACGATTGTGGATGGTGACGCCGACGCGGACGGCATGACGGATGATTACGAACAGAGCGTGGGACTGAATGCAGCTGTGAATGATGCGACGCTGGATCTGGACGGGGACGGCATCAGCAACTACAAAGAGTTCATCCTCGGCACGGCGCCGAACTCTGGCAGCAGCCAGTATCCTGTGACCGCCGCGAGTGCAGGTGGCAACATCAGCATCACGTTTCCAACGCTGACAGGACGCACTTATAAAGTGGAGCGGAGTGACAATGCATCGACGCCGTGGACGACGGTGCAGCAAGGGATCGCGGGAACGGGATCAAACCAAACTGCAACGGACACGGGAGGTGCCGCGCAGCCTCGGAGGTTTTATCGGGTGACGGTGACGCTGCCGTGAGGGAGGATTTACCAACTCTCGAAAAGCCAAGACCTACCACGGCCTTGGCAAGCCTATAGAATCTACCGTCAGTGGGCGCATGTGGGAGGTGGGTGAGAAGCGCTGTGCCAAAGACGCTCACCTAGAGCCCGCCACATCTTCTGCGTGCCTTCCGCATGCGGCTTTGGCCTGGAGTTTATCGTGCGAGAGTCCGGTGATTCTCGCTGGCCCAGCCTCCCTTCACCTCCGGCTCATTTTCTCGGCTCCGTTGAGAATCCAATGTCAGATTTCGTCTGGCTGGCTAAACTTCATGTCATCTCTTGCGCGATATTCAGGCTGCATGATTCAAAGCTCCGGATTCCGGCTTTGCCAGTTATTCCAGTCTCCCCTAGAGCATATTAAAAAATACTATAGCCACAAGAGGCAAACCAACCCATGGCGTTTTTGGCCGTGATTTTTGAGAACGCCATGGTGATGGCTTCATCAAGCTGCGCGGGCGTGCGTGCCTCCGCGCTGCGCAACAGCCCCTTGATCTTGCTCCACATCTTCTCAATCGGGTTGAGATCCGGTGAGTAGGCCGGCAGGAACCGCACTTCAGCGCCAACCGCCCTCACCAGCTCCAAAACTACGGGACTTTTGTGCACCGCGAGGTTGTCCATCACAACGATGTCGCCCTGCCGCAACGTTGGGCAGAGCACCTGGCCGATGTAAGCCACGAAGGCGGCGGTGTCGGCCGCTCCAGAGAGGTGCATGCAAGCCGTGGTGCCATCGAGACGGATGGAGGAGATCATGGTGGTGCTCTGCCACCGGCCACACGGCGCTGCTGCATGCAGCCGATGACCGCGCGGAGCTCTGCCACGCAGGCGGGTCATGTTGGTCTTGGCACCGCTCTCGTCGAGAAAGACCAGCCGCCAAGGCTCTAGCCCGCCTTGCTTGCGCTTCCAGAGGCGGCGCGCTTTGCGGACGTCTTCGCGTTCTTGCTCGGCAGCGCGGAGCGTCTTTTTTTATATGTCAGCCCCATGTCCACGAGCACGTAGTGGATCGCGGGCAGGGTGCACTCCAGCCCCAATGCATCACGCAGTTCGGCCAGTGTCATGTCGGGCTTGCCCTTGAGATGCTGCCGAATGGCCATGCGGTGTGCGGCTACAATGAGCTTTTTGCGCCCGGCAAGGTGATGCCGTGGCTTGATGCATCCGGTGTGGCGCCGCTGCTGCAGGAGCTTTTTGACCATGCCAAGGGAGACCTGAAAGCGGTGCGCAATCTCATCGCGGCTGCCTTCGCCTTTGTCATAAGAACTCAGGATGCGTTCACGCAAATCAAGGGAGAGTGTGGCCATGTGCCTTCATAGCATGTCATCGCCACAATGGCTATATAATTATTTAAAATGCTCTAGGCAGGAAAATCAGGGTAGAAAAATCTTTTGGAGCGCTGAGAGTGAGGCCAATGAGCGTGGGAAACGCCTGGACCTGGCATGAATGCTGAACTTGAGACACGAAGAGGCCGGATCTTTTTTTGGATCGGGATGGGGGTGTTTCCGGTGTTCTGGCTGTGGTGGATGAATGCGCGGCAGTTTAAGAACGTGCAGATTCAGGGGGCGCGCCTTTGGACGGGGCTTTACGTGGCGGCGGTGGTGGCGGCGTGGTGGATTTCCCCGGTGTTTCGAATGAGGGTGAACCAACTGCCGTGGAATTATTCGTTGATCGCCTTTGAGGTCGGCGTGTGGCTTTGGATCTGGCTGCTTTTCCGGCTGGTGAAACTGCCTGCAAACGTTCTGGGATTTGTCATCTGGGTGGACATGATGGGCATGTTATTCGGCAGTGTCAGACCGGTCTTGATGGCTCCGCCGCAGCATCCTGCGGCATTGCTGTTTCTTTTGGTTCCCGCCGGGGTGCATCTTCTGGTGGAGCCGGTGCGGCGATATCAGGAACGGCTTAAAAGCCATCTGCCATGGTATTCGATGAGCCGGGACCTTCACACGCAGGAGCATGAGCGTGTGGGCCTGGAGGAGGCTTTGCAGATAGCTGAAGGATATTGGTCTCGCGCCGGGGAGAGCCATGAGAAGACGGACGAGGAAGAGATGGCGGCGATGACGTTTGGATTTGGGTGGAAGGGACAGTTTTTGGAGTTTTGCATCAGGGCTCCTGACCGGATCTCATGCACGGAGGATCTTGTGCGCGACCATGTGCCGTGGTTTCTGAGGCCGTGGCTGGGCAAGCGCATGAAGGAGGAAGATCTGACCAGCCGGGACATGATGATACGGCGAATCGAAGATTTTTTCCATCGTTCTGCCGGAGGAAGCCGCCGGAAGCAATGAGAGGGTCCGGCGACGGAAGGGCGAGACGTGTCCTGGCTTTTAATACCAGGAGCCATTGAAAACGGGCCTGTTTTTCGCACGAAGACAGGTCTTGAGCAGAGGCGGCGGCGAGGAGTGTTGTCTGAAGAGTGAGACTACGTGAGAACATGCGGAGCCTGTACCTGCGGCGGAGTGGCGTGAGGACGCTGCTGGTGAAGGCGGTGTGCGAAGAAAGCGCCCATTCTTCGCTGAAGCAGCGAAGGGTAAACAGGGTTTGCTTCCCGGATGGTGCTTGCAAACCCAGGGAAGCACTCGCCATCGATCGGCATCCCTGGGCTCAATGACGGAAGGCCATTGGCCTTCAATGGGGGATCGTCATTCTACTAGGCGAGTCTCAATCAATGTTGATGGGGTTACACATCCTTTTGAAGGGAAGTGAGAAATGGAGCCAGTCTGTGCGGCTGCATCTTCCCGAAACATATCGTCTTGATAAAGAGAGAGATATCGAGCCTAGTGTGAGGTGCGGAAACAACATCAAATACAGGCGGGATTCGCTGCGGCCCTGCTCTCCTTGCTGCTGACTGGCATCTCGGCGTGGTGGAGCGTGCAACACAATGTGCAGCTGAACGGAATGGTGGACCAGACCCGGGAGGTGATCGACAGCCTTGACGGGCTGCTGGTGGAGGCGCTGAACACAGAAACGGGGAACCGCGGGTATGCGATCTCGGGTGATGAGAGCTTTCTGCGGCCGTACGAGGAAGGGAAAGAGGCGATCACGAGGGCGCTTGCCAATTTGAAGCGCCTGACGCGGGACAGTGCGGAACAGCAGAAGCGTCTGGCAACCCTGGAACCAGTGATCCAACACAAGCTCACCGTGGCAGGACACGCGGTCGAACTGCGCCGCAGCGGAGATGCCAGCGGGGCGCTGAGATACATTGGCGAGGGTCATGGCAAAAGAGCGATGGACGAAATCCGAGGAGTGATCGGGACGATGAAGGCCGCGGAGGGCCGGCTGCTGAAGGAACGCACGGCGAAGGCGGAGGAGCTTTCCCGCGTAACGATGAAGCTGGTGGTGTTTGGCAGCCTGCTTTCCCTGGCGCTGACGGCTGTGGGAGGCCTGATGGTGCGGAGGGATTTCAAAAAGCGGAAAGAGGCGGAAATTGAACGGGATCTCTTCTTCACGCTGCCGCTGGACATGCTGTGTGTCTCCAGTGCGGACGGCTACTTCAAACACCTGAACCCGGCATTCAGCCAGACACTGGGATGGAGCACGGAGGAACTGCTGCGGACGCCGTACATCGACCTCGTGCATCCGGAGGACCGTGAGGCGACGCTGAGGGAGGTGGAGCGGCAGGTGGTGGCAGGAGAAAAAGTGCTGCACTTTGAGAACCGCTATCAGCACAAAGATGGCACGTGGCGCATCCTTTCCTGGAGGTCCATGCCGCACACCGGGGGGCTGATGTTTGCCACGGCACGGGACGTGACGGAGCAGAAGAATGCGGCCGACCTCCTGCGTGCCCGCGAGGAGAAGCTGGCGGTGACGCTGAACTCCATCGGCGATGCGGTGCTGGCGACGGATGCACAGCGGCGCATCACGCGGCTGAACCTGATCGCCGAAAGGCTGACGGGCTGGACTCTGGCTGAGGCGAAAGGACGGCCTGTAGAGGAGGTGTTTCGCATCATCAACGAAGTCACGCGTGAGCCGGCGGTGATACCGGTGGATGATGTGCTGGCCACCGGGGAGATCCACGGACTGGCGAACCATACGGTGATCATCGCCCGGGACGGCACGGAGCGGCCGATTGCTGACAGCGCGGCACCGATTCGAGACCTTGCGGGCAAGATCATCGGAGTGGTGCTGGTGTTCCGGGATGTGACGGCGGAGCATGAGTCGCAACGGGCGCTGCGGGCCAGCGAAGCGCTGAACCGGGCGGTGCTGAACTCGATGATGGCCAACATCGCGGTGGTGGACCGTGAGGGGACGATCATCGCGATCAATGACGGGTGGGAAAGCTTTGCGCGGGCCAACGGAGGCGAGGCGCTGATGCACACGATGGGCGTGGGAGCGAACTACCTGGAAGTCTGCAAGCAGGCAGGGCGGGAGCTGGGAGGAGAGGCGGATGAGATCGTGGAAGGCATCCAGAGCGTGCTGAACCACTCGCAACCCACCTTTAAACACGAGTACCCCTGCCACTCACCGGATGAGTACCGGTGGTTCACGATGCAGGTGTCCGCATTGACCCGTGAAGAAGGCGGAGCGGTGATCGCGCAGATCAACATCACGGCGCGCAAGCGTGCGGAGCAGGTGCTGGCGGATTTCAAGGCGGCGCTGGACGAGCATGCGATCGTGGCGGTGACGGACGCGAGCGGGATCATCACGTATGTGAACGACAAGTTTTGCGCGATTTCGAAATACACACGCGAGGAGCTGCTAGGGCAGGATCACGGCATCATCAATTCGAACCACCATCCGAAGGAATTCATCAGCACCCTGTGGCAGACGATCAAGAGCGGGCAGGTGTGGAAGGGGGAGATCAAAAACCGCGCCAAGGACGGTTCGATCTACTGGGTGGACACGACGATCGTGCCCTTCCTGGGCGCCGATGGAAAACCGGCGCAGTACATCGCCATCCGGGCGGACATCACGAACCGCAAGCAGGCGGAGGAGGAGATCCGGCGGTTTAACAGCGAGCTGGAGAAGCTGGTGGTCCAACGCACGAGCGCGCTGCAGGAACGCGAGGCGCAGTTGCAAGAAGCACAAAGGATCGGGCAGATGGGAAGCTGGCACCTGGAAGTGGCGGAGAACCGGCTGAACTGGTCCGATGAGATTTTCCGCATCTTTGAAAAGGACCCGCTCAAGACGCGGCCATCCATCGAGGTATTCCGGGCGACGGTGCACCCGGATGACTTGGAGCGGGTCACGCAGGCGTATACGGAGGCGGTGAGAAACCGCAGCACGTATGAGATCGAGCACAGGCTGCTGCTGCCGGACGGACGCATCAAGCATGTGCGGGAACGGGCGGAGACGGTGTATGATGAGGAGGGGCGGCCGCTGCACTCTCTGGGCACGGTGCAGGATGTAAGTGAACGATGGATGGCGGAGGAGAGGGACGCCGCGCGACTGCGCAAGCTGAAGAAGCTCTCTGAACTGAGCATGAAGCTCTCGGGCGAGCCGGGAGCGGTGTTTGAAGAAGTGGTGAGCATGGTGGCGGAACTTTTTGGAGTGCCGACGGTGTGCCTGGCGGAAAAGGTGGGGCCGCAGCTGCATTTCAGGGCGGTGATCACGGACGGCAAGATCCTGCGTGACGCAGGGTACTGCGCGCTGGCCAACACGCCCTGCGCGGCGGTGGCAGCCACGAAAGACCTGCAGATCTTTGAGCGAGTGCAGGGAAAGTTCCCCGAGTGCGAACTGCTGAGGCTTTATGATGCAGAAGTTTATTGCGGTGTCCCTTCTCTAGATGTGAACGGGGAAGTGGCGGCGATCACCTGCCTGCTGTCCCACGGGCCCCAAGTGTACAGCGTGGAGGACCAGGAGATTCTGCGGATCATTGCGCAGCGTATCATTTTGGAACTGGAGCGCAGCCGCATTCTGACGGAGCGGAAAAACATGGAGCGTCTGGCGCTGCGCTCGCAGCGGATGGAGGCGATCGGCACGCTCTCCGGGGGTGTGGCGCACGATTTGAACAACGCGCTGGCACCGATCCTGATGGGAGTGGAGCTGCTGCGGACACGCTGCCCGCAGGAGGCAAAAATTCTGGACCTGTTTGAGACCAGCGCGAAGCGCGGAGCTGACATGGTGAGGCAGCTGCTGACCTTTGCCAAAGGAGCGGACGGCCAGCACAGCGTGCTGCAGGTGGAGCGCCTGCTGCGGGAGATGGAGAAGCTGATGCTCAGCAGCTTCCCGAAGAACATCCAGATCAGCGTGAGCTGCGCGGCGGAGCTGCCGGCGGTGCTGGGAGATGCGACACAGCTGCACCAGGTGCTGCTGAACCTGTGCGTGAACGCGCGGGATGCGATGCCCACGGGCGGCACGCTGACCCTGGACGCGAGCACGACGGAAGTGGACGAGGCCTTTGCGAGCGCCGTGACGGAGGCGAAGCCGGGCAGCTATGTGGCGCTGCGGGTGCAGGACACGGGCATGGGCATTCCGCAGGAGATCCAGGACCGGATCTTTGACCCGTTTTTCACGACGAAGAGCCCGGACAAAGGCACGGGCCTGGGGCTGGCGACTGTGATCGGCATCGTGAAAAGCCATGACGGATTTTTGCAGGTGACATCGAGGCCGGGCGAGGGCTCGACCTTCACCGTATGCCTGCCCGCACGTGTGGTAGAAGGTGGTATGCCGGTGACGCCCACGAAGGATGCGGCTGCGGCGCGGCCGGGCAACGGGGAGACGATCCTGCTGGTGGATGATGAAGCCGCCGTGCGCGAGATGGCGTGTGTGGTGCTGCAACGGCTGAACTTCAAGCCGGTGACGGCGGCGGATGGAGCGGAGGGGCTGCAGCTGGCGATGAGGCATCAGGCGGATCTGCGCGTGGTGATCACCGACCTGCACATGCCGCACATGGACGGGCTCGCGTTTGTGCGCGTGCTGAGGCTGCTGATGCCGAAGCTGCCGGTGGTGGTGGCCAGCGGGCGAATGGAGGACCCGCAGGCGGCGGAAATGGAGGCGCTGGGAGTGACGCGGCGGCTGGACAAGCCTTTTACGGAAGGACAGCTGGCCCATGTGCTGGAGGAGCTGCTGGCAGGGAGCCAAGGCGTGGATGGATGAGGGTGGAAGCCATGCCGTGCGTGGTCTGATGGAGGGGACGTTTTGGTGTGCCGCCTTTACGTTCCCGGCGCTCTTCGCTGTGCTCGTGCTTGCGATCAAAACTTTTGTCACATCGCCCGGACGGCGAGGCGGCCCCATTTGGCTGCGCTGGTCGCATGCCTGTTATTTTCGAGTGATGGGGGACCGTGTGCTGGAGAGGCTGTCGAGTGGCCCCTCACCCCAGCCCTCTCCCCGAAGGTATTTTTGGGTTGGTTCTCGCTATTTTATGGGCGGGGAGAGGGAGAGCCGCGTTGAGGGACCTGGATTTGCAGGACACGAACTCATGGAAAATGCACCAGCCTTAAGCTCGCGGACGGGCGGGCTGGAGCCACACGCCAACCATCCTGCTTCTACTTTGGAAATTTCGAATTTCTGGGATGCTAGAGCCAGCTTTTCCAGAGTGTTTGACCACGGATTACACGGATACCTGAGGCTGAGGGTCACATTTTTCGCGGTGGTTTTCGCGCACGCCCTGAGAAGTTATCAAAGTAGAATCGCGGTCCAGCATGCGCCTGCGGCCTGAAGTTTGTATTCGAGAACAACGCCGACAGCTTCGGTGTCTGGCGAGGTGCACGTGTGCAGCGCAGCGCTTTGTTTGAAAAGCCTTGGGGAGCGAAGCAGGATCAGGGCACGACTTCCACGGGGGTGCCGACGCGGACTTCGCGGTAGAATTTTTCGGCCATGCCGGCGGGGAGGCGGATGCAGCCGTGGGAGGCGGCGTAGCCGGGGAGGTAGCCCTGATGCATGCCGACGCCGCCGTAGATGCGCATGAAGTAATACATCTTGGCGCCTTCAAACCGTGTGCCTGGGGGCCTGCGGTCGATGCGGTTGTTGATGTTCTGCATGATGACGTTGCCGTTGAAGTCCTCGTAGTCGCCGTAGATGGAGGATTTGTGATCGATGTCCTTGTCGAGGACGTGGTATTTGCCGGGGCGGGTGTCGTAGCCTTCGGCACCGGAGGAAATGGGCGAACCGCCGGCGAGCTGGCCGCCTTTGAAGAGATAAACCATCTGCTCGCTGAGATTGATGACGACGCTGGGACGTCCGGCCATGTCATCGGCATACCAGAAAGAAGCATCATTGCCGCCGAAGACACCGGTGACGCCCTTCCAGACGAAACGAGAGGCGCGGGGGATCTCCTGCGTGACGAAGCGGCGGCTGAAATGGAAGGCGTTGTTGCCCGTGGTCTTGACGGTGTTGCAGCTGACGAGGCTGAGCGCGAGGGGGAGGAGCAGGAACAGGCGGCGGAACGTCATGCGCTGCATGTAGGGTTTAAAGTTTCAGGTTTAAAGTTCAAAGTTGTGCCAGAACGCGCCCGCGGTGTGGATTGGGAACGTGGGACCTGCGTCCCGGCCCGATGTTCAAAACAGCGGGCGGGAATCGTCACGACGCATGCCGACGGGAGCGGACTGGAAACGTCCGCAATCCCCAGTGCGGACGCGTTATTTCACGAGGAAGAAGGCGCGGAAGGCATCCAGCAGAGGCTGGGTGGTGACGTCGAGGGAGGTCGTCTCTTCGATCCAGCGGGACTGAGGATCGAGGATGTAGTTTTGGTAGGCGGCGGTGGCGGGGTCGGCATCGCCGCTCCAGAGGCGGAGGCGTGAGCCGGAGGTGAAGGGCTGCGAGCCGGGAGTCTGCGGAGTGGCAAGGCCGGTGCTGAGGAGCGAGGTGCCGGAGGTCTGCGGCAGGGCGAGAGCGGTGGTGCGGACTTCACCGACGAAGGTGAGGGTGGCAGGTGTGGTGCGGATCTGCACGAGCATGCCTGCCTGCGGCGGAATGATGCGCGCGGCATCATCCGCGAGGGAGGAGTCGCCATCGCGCACCCACTGTGCGGTGGTGCTGGAGGCGCGCAGCCATTCGATCTGGAACTGGCTGGTGGTGGAGTCGAAGAACATGATGCGGTCGGCCGAGTCGGACGCAGCCGAGGACTGAAGAGCGGTGGCAGGGATGAGCGAGCCGAGCGTCCAGTGAGGACGGATGCGGACATGAGCGCTGGCGAGGGCGGCGCCTGGAGCCGTGGTGAGGGAGATGGTGGCGGTGGATGCGGAGGCATCGAGATCGAAGGTGCGGCCGCGAAGAGCGCCGTCCATGACTTCGAGATAGTAGCTGGCGCCGTTCTGCAGGGAGGAGCGGATGTCTGCGCTGCCGAGGGGGAGCGTGACGGTGCGGTCCGCGACGGAGGTGACCTGACCGGCAAAGATGGCGGACTGGAGCAAGGGCATGGAGAGCGACTGGCGGCCGACCGGGAAGAGCATGCGCGCCCAGCCCTGAGCGGCGCTGAATGCGGTGGCTTCAGGCTTGCCGTCGAGATCGGCATCGAGCGTGACCTTGATGCGGAGGAAGCCACGGGAGGCACCGGCAAAGGCGGCGTCCACGGCGGCGTAGCGCTGCGTTTGCGTCTGATCCGAACTGGTGGTGGTGGCGGGGTTGATGGCCAGGGTGGACCAGGTGGTGAGATCGCTGCTGCCTTCAAGGTAGCAGCGCACATCCGCGTGGCTGCCGGAGGCACGGGTGAGGACGGCATCGACGGCACCGGTGACGCTGTTGCTGACGAGAGAGAAGCGGGAAGCACCGAGGCCGCTGCCGCCGGGGGTGCCGAGGACGTATTCGAGGAGATTGGACATGCCATCGCCATCCGGATCGTCATTGGGGCTGCTGAGTCCGGCCAGGGAGTTCTGCGTCTGCCAGTCGGTGAAGGTGGCGGGAGCGGTGGCGGCAGAAGTGGAGGCGGGGTTGAGGGCGAGATTGCGCTTCTCCTCGATGCCAAGCGGGCTGCCGACGAGAGGCTGGAAGCCGAAGTCGATGGTCATGATGCCGGAGTCGTCCGAGACATCGTCCATGAAGGACTGGAAGCCATTTTCACCGGAGTTCACGGTGAGGGAGGTGTTCAGCGGCATGGTGCCGTAGGCGAGATTGATGAGGCCGGAGGAGACGCCGGTGCTGGAAGGCGTGGTCATGTCGGCACCGTTTTCGTCGAGGCGGTCGTCCTTGCTGGTGTCCGCGGTGGTGGTGGGCTGGACATTGCCCGTGCCAGGAGCGGAGGTCATGCCATCGAGCGCAGCACCAGCGGCGAAGTTTGACGCAGGAATGTGAACATAGTAGGCGGCAGGCGAGGTGGCGTAGAGCATGTAGGTGCCGTCCGCGGCGGTGACGGCGGTGGAGACCGGAGTGTCGGTGATGGCCTGTGCCTGCTGGAAGAGTTTGACGGTGACGTTTGCCAGCGGCGAGTCGATGCCGGACTCGAAGGTGCCGTTGAGGTTGACGTCTTTGAAGACGAGGTTGCCAACCATGAGCTTCTGGGGCTTGAGGCCGAGATCGATGGTGAGGTCGATATTGGCATCATCCGCGTTGTCGCTGGTCCGGTCGAAGCCGGTTTCGCGGCCGTCGGAATCTGTCGGCAAGGAGCCGGAGACAAGGGAGAAGGCGCTGGTGACGGCACCGGTGGTGGAGGGGTCTGCGGCAGGAAGAAGGTTCTGGTTCAGGTTGTCGTCGCTTCCGTTGGTGGTGAGGGTGCTGGGGACGAGGAAGCCCAGTTTGCCGGTGACGCTGAACTGCGAGGCAGGGATGCGGACGAAGTAGCTCTGCGGAGCGATGGCAGGCGGCGCATAGAGGATGTAGGCGCCATTGGCGTCCGTGGTGGTGGTGCCGACGACGGTGGTGTTCTTGGTGCCGTCGTCATAGACGAGCTCGAGGGACACGCCGGAAAGCCCGGTGTCTACTCCGGCCTGGAACTTGCCATCGGCATCAGCATCGCGGAAGACGAGATTGCCAACGCCGAGGCGGGTGGCGAAACCGAAGTCGACGGTGAGATTGGAGTTGGCGTCATTGGTGTCATCCGAAGCGCCCTGGAAGCCACCTTCGAGCGAGCCAGCAGGAGCGGCATTGAGCGTGAGGGTGACGGGCATGGCGGTGATGCCGACCTGCTCAGGATTCTGAGCGTCGACGCCGTCTTCACCGATGTTGTCATCGCCTACATTGACCTGATAACCGCGCAGAGAAATCTTCTGATACAGCGGGCCGGGGCCGACGGGACCGCCATTGATGCTGACGGAGGGTTTGAAGTTGTTTGCAGCGACGTGGACGGTGTAGGTGCCGGGGTTGAGATTGCCGAAGTAGTAGCGGCCACTGGCATCCGTGACGGTGCTGCGGATGTAGCTGCTGGAGCCGGCGGTGCCGGTGCCGGAGTAGAGCAGCATCCAGACGCCGGAGACGCCTTCGCCGGAGTCTGCGACGCCGTTGTTGTTGGCATCCAGGAAGACGAGATTGCCCACGCCCATGAGATTGGTGACCACGCCGCCGGTGAAGCCCATGTCGATGGAGAGATCCACATCGGCGTCATTGTAGGCATCCTGCGAAGAGAGGAAGCCGGACTCGCCGGTGGTGGAGAGAGGCTCGGTGCCGTAGGCGAGCGCGAAGGAGATGGAATTGACACCGGTGGTGATGGGGGAGCCTGCATCGAGGCCGTTTTCATCCACATCGTCGTCCTTGCCATTGTCGTCGCCGAAACCAAGCATGCAGGAGGTGCCGCTGAGAGGAGCGCCGGTGGCAAACTCGGAGGCGGGGATATTGATGAAGTACTGGCCTTCCACGTAGGTGCTGAGCAGGAAGGTGCCGTCGAGGCCGGTGGTGGTCTGGGACACCGGCGTGGCGGTGGCAGGATTGTCACCCACCTTGAAGAGGCGCACGCTCACGCCGGCGACGCCGATGTCCTGGCTGTCGTAGTGACCGTTGGAGTTGACGTCGCGGAAGACGAGATTGCCCACGCCGAGAGGTTTCGGAGCGAAGCCGAGGTCGATGGTGAGATTGACGCTGGCGTCCTCAAAGTCGTCGGACTCGGAGTAGTAGCCGGTTTCATTGGTGGCAGCGGTCGGGGCCTGGTTTGGCAGGACGGTGAAGAGCGGAGTGCGTGCGCCATCGACCAGCACGGACGTGATGGTGTAGCCGTCCTGAGCGACGTCGTCATCGCCGACCGTGGTGGAGACGGTGGTGCCGGAGGAAGGCTTCGAAGGCACGAGATTGTCGAGAGCGGCGGCGTCCTGGAAATTGGAAGCAGGGACGCGGACGTAGTAGGAGCCGGGAGCCACGCTGAAGTAGTAGAGACCGCCGCCGTAGGTGGTGGTCGTGGTGACGGGAGCGGTGGCGTTTGCCACGCTGGACCACAGCTCGACGGTGACGCCATCGATGCCGATTTCGGTGGCAGGATCGAAGACGCCGTCATTGTTGGCATCGCCGAAGATGGTATTGCCAATGCCGATGTGAGGGACAAAGCCGAGGTCGATGGTGAGATTGGTGGCGGCGTCGTCGATGTCGTCGCTGGAGCCGAGGTAGCCGCCTTCCTGGCTGCCGGTGGGGGCATTGGCGGGGCTGAGCTCGACCACTGCGGTCTGGATGCCATTGTAGTTCGGGCTGCCGTCGTCGATGCCGTCTTCGCCGAGATTGTCATCTCCGGTCTGAGTGCCGAAGACGCTGGAGTAGCCGTAGAGCGGCGAGCCGAAGTCAAACTGGGAGGCAGGCACGCGGACGAAGTAGCGGCCTGGGGTGAGGTCGGAGAAGAGGTAGCTGCCGTCTGAACCAGTGGTGGTGGTGGCGACCGGGGCATCGAACGGAATGAAGGCGCCTTCGGCGTAGAGTTCGAGACTGACTCCAGCAACGCCTTCGCCGGCATCGGCACGGCCATTGTAGTTGGCGTCCTTGAAGACGAGATTGCCAACGCTGACGGCGTGGAAGAAGCCGAAGTCGACGGTCAGATCGGTGTTTTCGTCCTTGGCGTCGTCGATGAAGGCGTCGTAGCCGAATTCACCGAGGGAATCGGTAGGCTCGTCTCCGGGAGAGAGATGGAAAGGAGCGGAGACAATGCCGTAGGTGGCGGGATCGGCGACATCGATGCCGTTTTCATCGAGGTTGTCATCGATGCCGTTGTCACCGCCGTCTCCGGGCAGGGAGCGCCAGCCGGAGAGAGGCTTGCCGGCGGCGAACTCCGTGGGCGGGATGAAGATGCGGTAGTCGCCTTCGACGAGATTGCTGAAGAGGTAGGTGCCGCCATTGGTGGTGGTGAGGGTGGAGAGAGGCGGAGCGGTGAGAGGATCGACCGAGGCGTCGAAGAGCTGCACTTTGACACCGTCCACGCCTTCGCCGACATCGAAGGTGCCGTTGCCATTGAGATCCACGAAGACCAGGTTGCCGACGCCGACGGCATTTGGATTGGTGGGTGCGAAAGCGAAGTCGATGGTGAGGTCGAAGTTGTTGTCATCAAACGAATCGAGGTCGTTGAAGCGGCCGGTTTCGCCGGTGGAGTCGGTAGGCTCGGCATCCACGCCGAGGGTGAAGACGGCGCTGCTGATGCCATTGAGGAAGGGAGCGGAGTCGTCGATGCCGTTTTCGTTGCCGGGGAGATTGTCGTCCACCACGCTGGTGATGCTGCTGACACCCGTGACGGATGTGAGGCCGCTGAGCGGATGGCCGGGCTCGAACTGCGAGTAAGGAATGTGGACGACGTAGCTGCCTGCGGGCAGAGCATTGAAGAAGTAGGCGCCGCCATCGGCGGTGATGGTGCTGAAGAGAGGGACGCCGAAGCCGGGAGTCTGGTCGCCGCGGAAGAGTTCCACGGTGACGCCGTCCACGCCTTCGCCCACGTCGGCGAAGCCGTTCTGATTGGTGTCGATGTAAACGAGGTTGCCGACGCCGACTGGAGTCTGGAAGCCGAAGTCGATGGTGAGGTCGATGGCGGCGTCATCCTGGTTGTCGGAGGTGCCTTCAAAGCCGGTTTCGCCGCTGTCGTCGGTGGGTGCATTGCCGGGATAGAGGCTGATGACGAGGGAGGAGACGCCGTTGAGTGTCGGATCGCCATTGTTGATGCCGTCTTCACCGACGTCGTCATCACCCGCGAGACCTTCGAGGATGCTGATGCGCTGGTAGAGCGGGCCGCCGGACTTGAACTGTGAGGATGGGATGTGCACCAGGTAGTTGCCGGGGCGGAGGAAATTGAAGCCGTAGCGGCCGGCGGCATCGGAGGTCTGGATGGCGAGAGGATTGTCCACCTCAGGGAACTGAGTGTCTGTGTACAACTCGAGCTTCACGCCGGGAATGCCTTCGCCGGTGTCGTAGTGGCCATTGGAGTTGCTGTCGGCGAAGACCATGTTTCCAAGAGCGACCGGGCGGAAGAGACCGATGTCCTGGGTGAGGTCGATTTCGATGTCATTGAGATCGCTGGAGGAGTCGAAACCCGTCTCGATGCCAGTGTCGATCGGAGCCTGCTCACGAACCAGATTGATGGTGCCAGTGCGGACACCGGTGATCCACGGCGTGTCGGTCGGCAGGGCCTTCTGCCCGACATTGTCATCCCCGGCCGAGACAACGGGGAGGCTGAAGAGACCGCGGAGATTGCCCGTGGATTCAAACTGGTAGGCGGGGAGATAGATGAAGTATTGTCCCTGCCAGAGATTGCTGAAGAGGTAGAGGCCGCCATTGGCCGTGACGGCGGAGGCCACGGGCTGGGTGACGCCGGGCGTGTCTCCCACGCGATAGAGCTCGATGGCCACGTCATCCCTGCCCTCTCCGACATCGAAGCGGTTGTTGCCGTTGTCATCCACAAAGACCAGGTTGCCGATGCCCATGATGCCAGGCTCAACGAAGCCGAAGTCCACGGTCATGTCGCCATTGGCATCGACGGTGTAGTCATCGAGTTCGCCGCCGCGGCCGGACTCCGTGCCAGTGTTGCCGTTTCCAGTTGGCTCGGTGCCAGGGGTGAGGGTGATGAGGGGGCTCTTGACGACGGTCTTGGGACCACCGGGCTGGCGGCCATTGTCATCGCCATCGATCTGATCATCCAGAGTCGAGGAGATGGGGCTGCTGTAGCCGCTGCCCGCCAGAGGGAGGCCATCGACGAAGTTGGACTCAGGGATCTGGAGCTGATAGACGCCGGGCGCCTGGCCGGAGAAGTAGTAGAGGCCGTTGCTGTCCGTGTAAGTCCAGCCGACGAGGAATTCGGCGCCGTCAGCGGAGCTGCCATTCAGATCCTGCCAGAGCTCGACGCGGACACCGGGGATGCCGATTTCAGCGGCGTCCTGGATGCCATTGGCATTGTCATCATTCCACACGAGGGAGCCGATGGAGACGGAATCTGGAAGCGGCGCAAACGGACGGCCGATGGCGAGGTCACGCGGGCCGGACCAGATTTCGAAGTTGGGGCCTGGAGGACGCGGGATCGGAACTTCGAAGATTCTGACGGTGCCATTGGGCGCCGTGGCGACGTCCACGCTGAGGAGGGAGCCGCTGATGTAGCTGCTTGCATTGATGGGCTTGTCCCAGTGATAACCGGCGATGTAGAGGCGATTGTCGGCAGGATTGAACTCGACATCGCGGGTGTCCACCAGGCCCTTGCCAGCGCTGGAGATGGTGCCGATGAGCTGGGGCTGACCGGGGGCCGAAGGCGTGGCGATGTTGACGCTGAAGACTTCGCCGTCGGTGCGGTTCACGCCGTAGAGGGTGCTGCCCTCGATGTCGATGCCGGAGATCAAAGCGATGGGCTGACCGCCCGGGACCATGGCGATGAGCTGGGTGTCTGTAACGATGGTATTGAGCAGGGCGCCGGTGGTGGTGCTGTAGCGGCGCACTTCACGAATGTCATTGGTCTGGACGACGAGGTAGAGATTGCCATCCGGACCGAAGTTCATGTCCTCCACGCCGCCCTGGGAGATGAAGGTGTAAGGAGCGGTGCCGATGGGCTTGCCGGGAGTGGCGCCGCTGGGGCCCTGGAAGCGGACGATGCGTGCGCCGTTCAAGTCAAAGACGTAGAAGTTGCCGTCAGGACCGATGGCGAACTGAGTAACGAGACTCATGCTGGCGGTGGAGTTGTCGAGCACGGCGCCGAGGTCCACACCGGCGGGGCTGATCTTGCGGAGGTTGCTGGCGCCGTAGTGGGCGACGTACCAGTTGCCATCCTGGCCGAGCTCCATGCCGTAGGGGACATCGCCATAGTCGGCATTGCCCTGGCTGAGGCTGTTGCCAAAGGCGGAGACGAGCGAGCCCGCATACAGTCCGGTGGAGGCATTGAAGGTCTGGATGCTGTCCGCCTGGGTGGCTGAGACGTAGATGCTGGGGGTCATGTTGACGAACCCGAAGTCGATGGATGTCTCGTTGTAGGTGCCGCCGGTGGTGCCTGGCTCAGCACCCGGTGTGAGGGTGATGACGGGGCTGTTCACGGCACCGCCGCTGAGCTGGAGGCCGTTGTCGTCATTGTCCACGCCATTGTCCTGGAAGGTGGTGTTGCTGCTGGAGAGAGGCTGCGCGGCGGGAGCGGTGGGGATGCGCACAAAGACCTGCAGAGGAGGCACGGAGGTGAAGAGATAAGAGCCGCCGCCGCTGGTGGTGGTGGTCTGGAGAAGGGTGTCGTCTGTGCCGCCGATGCTGTTGTCAGCGCCGACATTCCAGAGCTGCACGGTGACGCCATCAATGCCGGGCTCGCCGACATCGCGGAGGCCGTTGTCGTTGGTGTCCTGCCAGACGAGATTGCCGACGCTCATGCCGCGGAAGAGGCCGAAGTCGATGGTGTTGTCGGTATCGGCATCGCCATCGTCCACGGTAGGTTCGCCACCCTTGGTGAGGGTGATGACAGGAGAGTAGGCAGGAGTGCCGGGGCCGCCGGGCTGGGAGGCGGCGTTGTTGTCATTGTCCACGCCGTTGTCGAGGTTCACCGGATTGCCGCCGATGATCTGCAGGGAGTTCGACATGATGACCCGCATGAAGAAGTAGCCGGGCTGCAGATTGTAGAAGCTGTAGCTTCCCTGGGCATCGGTGGTGGTGCTGCTGAGCAGGAGATCGCTGTTTGGACCACTGCCGCCGATGGCGTGGTCTGCGCCGGGGTCCCAAAGCTCGACGGTGATGTTGCTCAGGCCGGGTTCGCCGACGTCCTTGACGCCATTGTAGTTGCTGTCGTCAAAGACGGTGTCTCCGAGGCTGAGGCCCTTGACGAGGATGGAGTAGGACTGGGTGGCGGAGCAGTTGTAGGCATCCGTGCTGCGGACGGTGAAGCTGGCGGTGCCGTACACCAGCGGCGCACCGGAAACGAGGCCGCTGGAGGACACCGAGATGCCAGCAGGAGGAGAGCCCGCGATGACCGTGTAGGTGTAGGGACCGGTGCCACCGCTGGAGCTGAGCTGCTGGCTGTAGGAGGCGCCATAGTAGGCGCTGGGCAGCGTGGCGGGAGTGATGGAGACCGAGGGACAGGCCACGGCCAGCGTGTAAACGATGGTGTTGATGCAATTGAAGGAATCCGTGACCTTCACCGTGAAGGTGGAGGTGGAGGCCTGGGTGGGAGTGCCGGAAATGACACCGGCGGAACTGAGGGAAAGACCGGAAGGAAGCGTGCCGGCGGAAACGGTCCAGGTGTATGGGGCGCTGCCGCCGATGGCGCTGAGAGCCGTGGAGTAGGACGTGCCGACCACGCCATTGGAAAGCTGCTGCGGAGAGATGACCAGGCTGGGGCAGACGATGGTGATGGAGTAAGGCTGCGTGCCGGGAGCGCCATTGGCGTCCAGCGCCTGCACGGTGAAATTGTAAGTGCCGGGGCTGGCGGTGGTGGTACCGGAGATGAGGCCACCGGAGGAGATGGACAGGCCGGTGGGCATGGTGCCGGTGAGCTTGCTGAAGCTGTAAGGAGCGGTGCCGCCGGTGGCGCTGAGCTGCTGGAAGTAAGGCACCAGACGCACGGCATCCGAGAGAGTCGTCGGCGTGATGTAGATCGGCGGATAGTTGACGGTGAAGGTGTAGCTCTGCGTGGAGGCGCAGCCGTCTGCATCCGTGGCCTTGATGCCAAAGGTGTAGCTGCCAAGGCCGGTGGGAGTGCCGCTGAGCACACCGCCGCTGGAAAGCGTGAGGCCGGCAGGCAGGACGCCGGAGGCCAGGCTCCAGGTGTAAGGAGAGGTGCCGCCGCCGACGCTGAGCGTCTGCGAGTAGGAAGCATACTGGGTGCCTGCAGGAAGCGGCACAGGGCCGATGGAAAGCGTGGGGCAGGCAATGACGATGGCAAGGGCCTTGCTGGCGGAGCAGCTGACGCCATCGGTGGCACGCACGGTGAAATTGTAGGTGGCGGGCACCGCAGTGGGCGTGCCGGAGATGAGGCCGCCGGTGCTGAGGGAGAGACCTGCAGGCAGCGCACCGGAGATGATGCTCCAGCTGTAAGGCGATGTGCCGCCGGAAGCGGAGAGCTGCTGGCTTGGGTAGGCGACATTCTTCGAAGCGCTCGGGAAGGTCGGCGCAGTGATGGTGAAGGAAGGGCAGTTCACCGTGATGGAGTAGGCCGAGGTGCGGGCGCAGCCGTTGGTGTCCGTGGCTGTGACGCTGATATTGTAAGTGCCGGGAGCGCTGGAAGGCGTGCCGCTGAGAACGCCGCCGCTGCTCAAAGTCATGCCGGTGGGCATGGTGCCCGTGAAGCCCCAGGAGTAGGGAGAGGTGCCGTTGCTGGCGGTGAGAGTCTGCGGCGTGTAAGCGGCGTACTGCGTGGCGGCAGGCACGGTGGCGGGAGAGAGCGAGATGGTGGGACAGGTGACCGACCAGGTGAAGGAGGTGTCAAGGAAGCAGCCGTTTGCGTCCGTGGAGCGAACGACAAATGTGTAGGTGCCGGGAGCGCCGGTGACGGTGCCGGAGAGCAGGCCGCCGGCGGAAAGAGAAACGCCGTTTGGCAGCGTGCCTGAAGCGCGGTTGTAGGTGTAGGCCGCCGTGCCGCCCGTGGTGGAGAACTGCTGGCTGAAGACGGTGTTTTGCTGGACAGAGCTGAGCGTGGTGGGAGAGAGGGTGAGGACCGGGCAGACGACATTGAGCGTCATGGCCTGCGTGGCGGAGCAGTTGGAGGCGTCCACGGCCTTCACGGTGAAATTGTAGGCGCCGGTAGCGGCGGTGGCCGAGCCGCTGAGCACACCACCGCTCGAGAAGGTGATGCCGGCGGGCAGCGTGCCAGTGGCGATACTCCAGGTGTAGGGTGCGGTGCCGCTGGAGGCGGTGAAGGTGGTGCTGTAAGCTGTGGCCTTCAGCGCATTGCTCAACGTGGTGGGCGCGATGGTGATGACCGGGCAGGAATGGACGCCGAAGTCGATGGTGTTTTCCGTGTTGGTGGCGCCAGTGCTGCCGGGCTCGCCACCGGCGGTGAGCGTGAACACCATGCTGTTGATCAGCGAGCCTGCACCGCCGGGCTGCGAGCCGTTGTTGTCATTGTTCACCCCATTGTCCGTGCTGACGACGACACTGCTGGCCAGCGAGTAGGCGGCGGGAGGCGTGAGGCGCACGTAGTAGCTGCCAGCTGTGTACACTTTGAAACTGTAAGCACCGGTGCTGAGAGTGGTGGTGGAACTCAGCACGGTGTCCGCATTGAGACCGGTGCCGCCGACGGCATTGTCCGCGCCTGGGCTCATGAGATCGAGCTGCACGCCGGTGACGCCGGTTTCGGTGGAATCCTTGAGGCCGTTGTTGTTGGCGTCGTTCCAGACGAGGTCACCGACGGTGATGCCGGTGAAGAGGCCGATGTCGATGGTGCTGTTGGTGCTGGTGCCGTCTCCGTCCACGCCAGTGCCGGGCTCGGTGCCGACCTGGAGATCGATGACGGGGCTGTAAACGAAGGTGCCGGCGCCGCCGGGCTGGCTGCCGTTGTTGTCACCGTCCACGTCGTTGTCGAGATTCACCACGACGCTGCTGACGCCCGGCACGCTGGCGGTCGGGGTGACACGCACGTAGTATTTGCCCGGGACGAGATTGGTGAAGGCATAGGCGCCTGCGCTGCTGGTGAGCACGCTGGCACCGACCTGGGTGTCCGCATTGGCGCCGGTGCCGCCGATAGCATTGTCCGCGCCGGGGCTGAAGAGCTGCACGGTGGCGGAGCTGATGCCGAGCTCGCCGACATCGCGGAGGCCGTTGCTGTTGACGTCGTTCCACACGAGATTGCCGATGCCGACCCATGGCGAGACGGAGCAGGGCTCGGTGGCGATGGTGTTCACGCCGGAAGGATCGGTCACAAAGGAGCCTTCGGTGGAACCGGGGGTGTAGCTGAAGGAGGTGAGCGCGCCATTGCTGTCGTAGGCAGGTGCGCTGCTGAGGTCCACCATGTGGAGGATGAGGCCATTGCTGCCGCCGGTCTGGATGCCTTCCCAGGTGGCAGCATTGACACCCATGGAGGCCCAGTTGGCGGCGTTGTTCACGCGGCTGACATCGAGCACGCACTGGAAGCGGACGCTGCTGCCGGTTTCGGTGACGAGATTCTGCAGCACGTCAGCCGAAGTGGTGCTGCCGGGCGCGCTGCTGACCATGAGGTTCGCGGCAGTCTGCCAGCTCTGATAGCCGAGCGTGGTGTCATACTTGTAGATGGTGACGATGGGGCTGGAGCGGGTGATGCCATTGATGTAAACGATGGCGTGGTCCGCAGTGGCGGGATTGGAACCGGTGCTGACGACGAACCAGAGGGCATCCACCTTGCTGGCGCCGATCTGGTTGAAGGTCATGTCCAGAGCGAGACGGCTGAGCGCGGCGTCGTAGATCAGGTTCACGCTGTCCATGTTTGCCACACCTCCGGGGGTGTAGTTGAAGTCGTAGGCCTGGGCGGGCGTCCAATCCGAGGACTGGCTGAGGATGCCGTCACGATTGGTGTCTGTGGCGAGGAAGTGATAGCAACCGGTGGCGCTCGGACCGCTGGCCTTGAAGCCGAAGTCGATGGTCATGTTGCCATTGTTGTCGTCGGTATCGTCGAGGGTGTTGAAGGCGCCGCTTTCGCCGTTGCTGTTGATCGGCTCGCCCGAGTCGGAGAGGGAGATCAGCGAGCTGCTGATGCCGTTGACGGCGGGCTGGGCGTTGTCGATGCCGTCATCGTTGCCGACGATGTTGTCATCGATGTCGTTGTCGGAGGAGGTGGAGGGGAAGATGGAGATGGTGTTGACGAGGGCCTTGCCGGTGGCGAACTCGGACGCAGGGACACGCACGTAGTAGGAGCCGGGGACGACGCTGGTGAACTGATACTGGCCGCGCTTGCTGGAGGTGCTGCTGGTGGTGGTGCTGGTGACGAAGGAACCGGCGCTGTTGAGAAGCTCCACGCGCACGCCGCCGACACCTTCGCCGGAGTCATAGACGCCGTTGTTGTTGGCGTCCTTGTAAACGAGGTTGCCGATGGAGCAGAAGGTGGGGCGGAGGCCGAAGTCGATGGTGTTGTCCACATTGCTGCCGAAAGGCGCGAGCAGACTGCCCGGCTCCGTGAGGGCGGAGAGGGTGATCATCGGAGAATAGATCGGCGCGCCGGTGGCGGACTGGGTGATGCCGTTGCTGTCGTTGTCGATGCCGTTATCCGCATTGCTGCTGGTGGAGCTGCGGCGTGGGTGGGTGATCGGCGGGGTGAGCTTGACGTAGAACTTGCCCGCACCAAGTCCGGTGAAGCTGTAGAGGCCATCGCTGCCCGTGGTGAAAGTGGTGCCGACCTTCACGTCATCGCCATTGTTCACGGTGGTGTCGGTGGAGGAGTAAAGCTCCAGCTGCGCGCCGGACACGCCGGTTTCGCCTGCATCGACAACGCCGTTGTTGTTGTTGTCTGAGAAGACGAAGTTGCCCATGGTGAGGGCGGCGCTGAAGCCGAAGTCCACGGTCATGTCCTGATTGCCGCCGCCGCTGGCGAGGTTTCCGGGCTCCTTGCCGAGGGCGAGATTGATCACGGGGCTGGAAACAGGGGTGCCGGAGCCGCCGGGCTGGATGCCGTTGCTGTCATTGTCCACGCCGTTGTCGAGATTGACGGATGGAGAAGCAACAGGCCATTGCGAGTCAGGTGTGGGCAGGCGCACGAAGTAGTTGCCCGAATTGAGGCCGCTGAACAGGTAGTAGCCGTTGGCATCCGTGGTGGTGGTGGCCACGATGGTGTCGTCCGCGGTGTTGGTGGTATTGTCAGCGCCGGGATTGACGAGCTGCACGGTGAGGTTTTGCAGACCGGGCTCACGTGGGTTTTTGATGCCGTTGCCATTGGTGTCCGCCCAGACGAAGTCGCCGATGGCGAGCGACTGAGGATTCACCGTGGCGCTGCCCTGCAGGAGGATGTTGTCCACGTCGATGTAGCCGGTGCCGTCGCCGCCCCAGAGATACATTTCGATGAGGAAGGATTTGCCGGCGAGCTGAGAGCCGGTGGGGATGGCGGTGGCGCCGCCGAGGAAGGTGCTCCAGGGCAGATTGAGCGAGTACCAGGAACCGGTGGCGGGAATCTGGAAAGTGCTGGTGACCGCGGTGCAAATGGTGGTGCCTTCCATCCAGGAGAGGAAGACTTTCCCCTGCACCGGCGAGGTGGTGCCCACGCGATAGAGATCCATGAGGATGTTGCCGATGTTGCCGGTGGCAGTCGGGTCCATGTCGTAGCGGATCCAGAGGCTGTCGGGGCGCTGAACGAGAGAGGTGGGGGCGGAGTCGTAGCCGGTGTCATAGGCGGCATCCCAGTCACGCATGCGGCGGGAGAGGGACCCGGAGCGGATGGGGCCGTTGTTGGTGGGCTCGCTGATGTCGGTGAGGCCGTTCATGTCCGCCTCGATCTGGATTTTGGCGGCATTGACGATGGCGGGGCTCTTGTAGCTCGGAGGAGCAGGCAGACCACCGCTGGAGATGTTCATGTCATACTCAAGCAGATTGGTGAGCGAGGCAGGCACGGCGCGCAGGGCGAAGTCGACGGTGTTGTCCACATCGAGGCCGCCGGCGACATTGCCGGGCTCCTTGCCAACGGCGAGAGCGATGACCGGACTGGTGATGGCGGTGCCAGCGGTGCCGGACTGGATGCCGTTGTTGTCATTGTCCACGCCGTTGTCGAGGGCGACCTGCGGACCGGAGGAAAGCGGATAGGAGGTGGGAGGAGTGGCGATCTTGACGAAGTAGTTTCCGGGAGCGAGGCCGGTGAAGGCGTATGCGCCGGTGCCGTCCGTGGTGGTGGTGCCCTGGGAGACATCGTCGCCATTGCCAATGACGGTGTCCGTGGTGGAGAAGAGCTGGAGGGACACGCCGCTGATGCCCTGCTCGCCGACATCACGCGTGCCGCTTTGATCGGTGTCCTGCCAGACGAGATTGCCGAGGGAGAGACCATTGATGACGACGATGTAGTCGCGGGTGCCGGAGCAGGCGGCGGCGTCCACAGCGCGGATGGTGAAGCTGTAGCTGCCAGCGGCGGTGGGCGTGCCGCTGATCACGCCGCTGCTGGTGTTCAGGCTGAGGCCCGTGGGCAGGCTGCCGGCGGTGACGGAGTAGGTGTAAGGGCTGATACCGCCGCTGGCGACGATGGTCTGCGAGTAAGCGACACCACGATAGCCGGAGCTCAGGCTGGTGGGGCTGAGGGCGAGCGTGGGGCAGACGACCGTCATGGTGATGGTCTGCGTGGCTTTGCAAGAGTAGAGGGCGGTGGCGGTGACGCCGAAGCTGTAGGTGCCGGTGGCGGTCGGCGTGCCGCTGATGACGCCGGTGGGGCTGAGAGCGAGGCCTGGAGGCAGCGTGCTGCCAACAGGGAGACTCCAGGTGTAAGAGCCTGTGGCGCCGGATGCACTGAGGGTGGTGGAGTAGGCATTGGCGACGGTGCCGTTTGGCACTGTGGTGGGAGTGATGCTGACCACAGGGCACTGCAGTGTGAGCGTGCAGGCGAGCGTGCCGGGGCAGTTGTTCTGGTCCATGGCCTGGACGGTGAAGCTGAAGGTGCCGGCGGTGTCCGTGGGTGTGCCACTGAGCAGGCCGGAGGTGCTGAGCGTCATGCCAGTGGGCAGGGAGCCGGACTTGATGGTCCAGGTCTTGGTGCCCACGCCGCCGCTGCTGGAGAACTGCTGCGAGTAGGCGGACCACACCGTGGCGGCGGGGAGAGTGGAAGGTGTGATGGTGATGGCCGCGCAGTTCACGCCGAGCACCAGCGCCTGCTGTTTGACGCAGGAGTTCAGGTCGCTGACCTGCACGGTGAAGTTGAAGGAACCGACAACGTTGGTGGTGCCGCTGATCAGACCTGCGGACGAGAGGGTGATGCCGGAAGGCAGCGCGCCGGAGGCGAGGGACCAGGTGTAAGGAGTGGTGCCGCCGCTCACGGTGAGCTGCTGGCTGTAGGCGACGGTGTCCGTGGCCTGCGGCAGCGTGGTGGGGGAGACGGTGATGGCGGGGCAGTTGAAGATGATGCTGCAGGTGCGTGTGCCGGTGCAACCCGCGGTGTCTGTGGCAGTGACGCCGAAGGTGTAGGTGCCGGGAGCAACGGTCGGCGTGCCGCTGATGACACCGCCGCTGCTGAGAGTGAGGCCGGCGGGCAGCGTGGAGCCGCTGTTCAAGGACCAGGTGTAGGTGCCATTGCCACCGCTGGCGGTCATCGTCTGGCTGTAGGCCTGATACTGGCTGCCAGCAGCCATGGTGGAAGGACTGACGGTGATGGCAGGGCAGTTCACATGCAGCGTGTAGCTGCGGGTGCCGGAGCAGGCGGCGCTGTCAGTCCCCTGCACCACCACGGTGTAGTCGCCCGGAAGCGCGGTGGGAGTGCCGCTGAGAAGACCGGCGCTGCTGAGGCTCATGCCTGCAGGAAGGGCACCGCTCTTGATGCTGAAGGTGTAAGGGGAGGTGCCGCCCGTGCCATCCATCAGCACGGCCGAGTATGCGGCGAACTGCTGGGCATTGGCAAGCGTGGAAGGCGTGAGGGAGATGGTTGGGCAGATGACCTTGATGCTGAGGGCCTGGGTAGTGACGCAGTTGTTCACGTCACGCGCACGCACGGTGAAATTGTAGGTGGCAGGAGCGGAGCCGGGAGTGCCGCTGATGACGCCGGCGCTGCTGAGGCTCATGCCGGTGGGCAGCGCGCCGGTGGTGATGTCCCACACGTAAGGAGCGGTGCCGCCCGCAGCGTTCAGCGTGACCGAAGTGTAAGCAGCGTACTGAGGTGCATCGGCGAAGGTCTTGGGAGTGATGTTGAAGGTAGGGCAACCGACGGTGAGGGAATAGGTGCGGGTGCCGACGCCGCTGTAAACGTCGCTGGCACGAACCGTGAACGGATAAGTGGTGGGGACCGAGGAAGGAGTGCCGCTGAGGAGGCCGGTGGTGGCGTCCAGCGTCATGCCGGTGGGCAGGCCGTTGTTGCCGCTGTTGGTCGCGGTGTAGCGGGCGAGGGCTTCCGCGGCGGAGAGGGCGCGATTGTAGATCGCAGGTTCATCCAGCGCGCCATTCCAGCAGGTGCTGGTGGTGGAGCTGCCACCCATGACGAGCGGCTGGGTGGAGTGGCTGATGGCCGTGGTGAAGGCTTTCGTCGCAGCCTGCACACCATTGACATAGATGAACAACGTGGCGCCGTCATAGGTGGCCACGACATGATTCCATGCGTTCACCGTGAGCGTGGCGTCCACGACGTCGGAGGCCGAGGCGACGGTGGAGGGGCGGTTGACAAAGAAGCGCACGGTGCTGGTGCCGCTGCGCTGGATCAAGCCATAGCCATCGGCCGGAGTGGCGCTGTTCGTGCTCTTTTGGATGATGATCTGATCTGCCGCTGGCGTGGCGCTCGATGGCTTCACCCAGGCTTCCAGTGTGATCTGAGCGGGACGCAGCACCGACTGGTCGGCGACCTGGAGGTAATCATTGGTGCCGTCGAAGCTGAAGGCTTTGCCGACGAGGCCGGTGGTGAAGGCGACGCCGTTAATCAATGCGGCGTTGTTGCTGGCGATGATTTCCGCACCACCGCTTTCACCGGGCCAGAGGGCGGCGGTGCCGGTGAGAGGCGCGGGTCCGACGCTCCAGGCATAGGGAGAGGTGCCGCCGGAGGCCACGAGGCTCTGCGAGTAGGTGGCGTATTGAGTCGCAGCAGGCAGGGTGGATGGCGAGACGGTGACGATGGCGTTCGCCAGTGTGAGGATGTAGTTCTGCGTGCCGGAGCAGCCCTGGCTGTCGGTGCTGCGCACGGTGAAGGAGTAGCTGCCAGGAGCGGCGGAAGCGCCGGGAGTGCCATTGATGAGGCCGGCGCTGCTCATGGCCATGCCGTTTGGCAGAGCACCGCTGCTGATGGCATAGGTGTAACCGCCGGAGCCGCCGCTGGAGGTGAGCGTGAGCGGATTGTAGGCGACGTACTGCGTGGCCACAGCGACGGTGCCGGGGCTGATGGTGATGACGGGGCAGCCGCGGAAGCCGAAGTCGACGGTGTTTTCCGTGTTGGTATTGCCGGTGCTGCCAGGCTCGCCGCCGGCGGTGAGGGTGATCACCGGGCTGATGACAGCGGTGTTGATGCCGCCGGTCTGGCTGCCATTGCTGTCGTTGTCACGGCCGTCATCCGCCGTGTTCACCACGCCGGAAGCCAGCGGATAGGCCGCAGGCGGCGTGGGGACGCGCACGCGGTAGCTGGCGGGCTGATAAACGGTGAAGCCATAGACACCGGAGCTGTTGGTGGTGGTGGTGGTGATGACGGTGTTCACCGAGCCATCGAGGAGTTCGACCGTGACTCCAGCTCCGACACCCGTTTCGGTTGCGCTGCTGAAGACACCGTCGTTGTTGGCATCGACGAAGAGCTGATTGCCAAGCTGGATGCCGGAGAACAAACCAAAGTCGATGCTGAGCTCGGTGTCGGGGTTGGTGTCGCCATCGTTGACGGGCTCCGTACCGGTGGCGAGCGTGATAACCGGGCTGTAAATGAAGGTGCCGGGGCCGGCGGGCTGGCTGCCGTTGTTGTCATTGTTCACGCCGTTGTCCAGCGAGACCACATTGCCGCCGGTGGCCTGAATGCTGGCGGGCGGAGTGACGCGGACCACATACTTGTTTTCGGCGAGGCCGGTGAAGTTGTAAGCGCCGGCGGAGTTCGTGGTGGTGGTGGCGACGAGGAGGTCGTCGGCATCGCCCGCGACATCATTGGAACTGGTGAAGAGGTCGACGGTGACGCTGCTGATGCCGATTTCGGTGGTGGCGCCGGTGTCGCGGATGCCGTTTTTGTTGGCGTCGTTCCAGACGAGATTGCCGATGGTAAGCGTGGCAGTGGTGTTGACCTGGCAGAGATAGACCAGGTCAGCCGCGACCGCATTGGTGGAACTGCCGCCGGAGAGAGCGAGCGTGGCGGTGTCGATCTGCGAAGCGGTGGCGCCATTGGCCACGCGGAAGTGGTAGGTGAACTGGCGCCACAGAGGCTGGGTGGAGTTGGCGGTGGCTTCGGTCCAGTTGTTGTAATCGGAAGCACCAAAGGCGGAATAGGAAATGGTGCCGCCATTGTATCCGCAGCACTGGCTGACGCCCGGAGCGGTGGCGCTCATTTCGCCCTGCGGCACGGTGTAGTATTGATAGAGGCCGGGAGTGGAACCGGTGATGATCTGGAAGATCTGCGCATTGGCGCCGAGATTCCACAGGATGGAAGCCGCACCGGAGGAGGCGCTGGTGGCCCAGACGCTGAGCTCGTATTCTTTGCCGGGCTGCAGCACGCTGCTCCAGTTGCCGCCGCCTGCGGGGAGGAGACTGACGGAGGAGTTGGTGCCCTGCAGCAGAACCATGCGCTTGCCGTGGCGGCTCTTCACGCTCTCCATCCAGGAAACCTTGGAACCGGTGGTGCCGACGCTGACCTGCATGCGCTGCATCGGCTCGCCCACACCGCTGGTGCTGTTGGTGCCGCCGACCCACTGGATGGCATTGATTCCGGTGCCCATGGTCGTGCCCGTGCCATCGTAGCCGAGAACGGTGGTGCCGGTGCCGGTGATGTTTGGCAGGCCCTGGAATTCGAAGCTGGGGTTGTCGATGAGATTGGTGATCTGGCAGGGATTGGAGTTGGCGAAGCCGATGTCGATGGTGCCATCCGCATCTGCGTCGTCTCCATCCACTCCGATAACTGGCTCCGTGCCGGGAGAGAGGGTGATGAGCGGCGTGTAAACGGCGAGGCCCGAGGCGGCCTGGATGCCGTTGTTGTCATTGTCGACGCCGTTGTCCAGATTCACCTGGCTGGTGCTGGCCTTGGGATAATAGGCCGGCGGAGTGGGGATGCGCACGTAGCAGGTGCCGGGAGCGAGACCGGTGAAGGTGTAGGCGCCATTGGAGTCGGTGGTGGTGGAGGCGAGCAGCACGTCATCGCCGCTGCCGTTGTTGCCCACGCCATTGATGCCCGGAGACCAGAGCTGCACGGGAAGGTTTGGCACGCCGCTTTCCGTCGAGCCGCGCAGGCCGTCATCGTTCATGTCCACCCAGACGAGATTGCCGATGGACATGCCCTTGATGTTGAAGGTCACGGCGGTGGCGGTGCTCTGGCAGCTGTAGGCGTCCGTGGCACGCACCGTCACGGTGTAGGTGCCGAGCGTGGTGGGAGTGCCGCTGACGGTGCCATTGGAGGCGAGGCTGAGACCGGGGGGCAATGTGCCGCTGACCAGGGCAAAGGTGTAAGCCGCCGTGCCGCCGCTGGCGGTGATGGTGGCATTGAAGCTGGTCTTGAGATAACCATTGGCAGGAGCGGTGCCGCCGACGGTGATGACAGGGCAGACAGGAGTGACGGTGTAAGAGCGAGAGCCGGAGCAGCCGTTGGCATCCGTGGCAGTAAGCGTAAAGGTGGCGGGCGTGGAGGTGGTGGGCGTGCCGCTGAGCACTCCGGTGCTGGTGTTGATGCTGAGCCAGGAAGGCAGGCTGGCGCCGCTCCAGGTCAGAGGAGTGGCGCTGGTGCCGGAGGTGGTGATGGTCTGCGAATAGAGGAAGCCGATGGTGGGAGCGGGGAGAGAGGCGGGATTGAGCGTGATGACCGGGCAGACGCGCAGCGGGATCGTGGAAGTGGCCTTGCAACCCAGGCTGTCCGTGGCGGTGACGACGATGCTGCTGGCACCGGCCGTGGTCGGCGTGCCGCTGAGGACACCGGAGGACGAGAGCGAGAGACCTGCTGGCAGTGTGGCGGCCTGAACGGACCAGGTGTAAGGCGCCGCACCGCTGCTGGCGCTGAGGGTCTGGCTGTAGCTGGTGCCTGCGATCACAGATGGCAGGGTGGAAGGCGAGATGAGGATGGCAGGGCAGTTGCGCAGGCCGATGTCGATGGTGTTTTCGACGTTGGTTGTGCCAGCGGTTCCGGGTTCACCGGCGAAGGTAAGCGTGAAGGTGGCGCCGTTCACCACGGTGCCTGCGCCGCCGGGCTGGCTGATGGCGTTGCTGTCATTGTCCACGCCATTGTCAGCGGAGACGCCATTGAGGGCCATGAGCTGCGTGGCGCCGGGTGTGACTCGGACATAATAGACACCGGTCTGGAACACCGAGAAGCCATAGGCACCGCCGGCGTTGGTGGTCGTGGTGGTGATGATGACGTCGTCACCATTGTAGGCCACATTGTCCGCGCCGCGGGACATGAGCGCGACGGTGACACCGGCGACGCCGCTTTCGCTGCCGCTCTGATAGAGGCCGTCGCCGTTGGCATCGAGGAAGACGAGATCGCCGATGCTGATGCCGGAGAAGAGGCCGAAGTCGATGCTCAGGTCGGTGCTGGCATCCGTGTCACCGTCGTTCACCGGCTCGGTGCCGGGAGTGAGGTCGATGACCGGGCTGTAGAGAGGAGTGCCCGGGCCGCCAGGCTGCGCGCCGTTGTTGTCATTGTTCACTCCATTGTCGAGCGTGACCGGTGTGCCGCCGGTGACGGGATTGGAGGAAGGCGGAGTGACCACCACGAAGTATTTGCCGGGAGACAGGCCCGAGAAGGAATAAGCACCGGAGGTGGTGGTGGTGAAAGTGGTGCCGATCTGCGTGTCCGCCGCGCTGCCGGTGCCACCGACGGCATTGTCCGTGCCCGGGCTGAAGAGCTGCACCTGCGCTCCTGCGAGACCGGTTTCAGAGGAGTCCTTGAGCCCGTTGTTGTTGGCGTCATTCCACACAAGATCGCCGAAGGTGATGGAATTGACATCGACGGAGTAGGAGCGGGTCTGCGAGCAGTTGTTGGCGTCGGTGACCTTCAAGGTGAAGGCGGAGGTCTGCACCGTGGTGGGAGTTCCGGTGATGGCGCCCGTGGTCCCGTTCAGGCTGAGGCCGTCTGGCAGAGCGCCGTCGCTGACCGACCAGACATAAGGAGCGACGCCGTTGGTGGCGCTCATGCTCTGGCTGTAAGGAACTGCGACACTGCCACCGGCGAGGATGGATGGCGCGATGGCGATGATGGGGCAGGAAGGAGTGAGCGTGAAGGTGCTGGAACCCGTGCAAGCATTGGAGTCGGTGGCACGAATCGTAAACGTGGCGGGCACCATGTTGGTGGCGATGCCGCTGATGACGCCGGTGACGTTGTTCAGGGTAAGGCCGGCAGGCAGCGAACCGCTGGTCATCACATAGCTGTAGGGCCCCTTCCCTCCCGTGGCGCCCAGCAGCTGGCTGTAAGCCGCATTCATCGTCGGCGTGGCGAGGGTGGCGGGAGTCAACGTGATGGTGGGGCAGACGGGAGTCAGGGTGTATTGACGTGAACCGGTGCAGAGATTGGCATCCGTGGCGGTGACGGTGAAGGTGACCGTTGTCGAATTGGTGGGAGTGCCGGAGAGCACGCCGGTGGCGGAGTCCAGGGAGAGCCAGGCGGGCAGACCGGTGGCACTGTAGCTGATCGGGGTGGCCGTGGAGCCAGTGGCGGTGATGGTCTGGGAATAGGTCGTGCCCACGAGCGGTGTCGGCAGCGTGGCGGGATTCACGGTGATGACGGGAGCGATTTTGATCTGCACCTGCTGGTCTCTGACGCACAAGCTGGCATCGATGACACGCACGGTGATGCTGGCGCCATTCACGCCATTGGTGGCGGCGGTGGGTGTGCCGGAGATGACGCCCGCACTGCTGATGCTGAGACCCGCTGGCAGCGCGCCCGATGAGATAGTCCAAGTATAAGGAGTGGCGGAGCTGCCCGTGGCGCTGAGTGTCTGGGAGTAAGCCGTGCCGACCGTACCATTGGCCAGTGTGGTGGGAGTGACGGTGACGACCGGGCAGGAACGGAAACCCATGTCGATGGTGTTTTCAAAGCTCGTGCTGCCGGTGGATCCGGGCTCCTTGCCGACCGCCAGGGTGAAGACGTTGCTGATGGAGTTTGAACCCGGGCCGCCGTTCTGCACGCCGTTGCTGTCATTGTTCACGCCATTGTCTGCGGTCACTGAAAGGGTGGCGGAGCTGTAGGCGCTGGGCGGTGAAGGAACATTGATGCGGTAGGTGCCAGGTGCGCAGCCGCCGAAGAAGTAAGCGCCGCTGGCATCCGTAACGGTGCTCAGCATGAGATTGCCGGTGGTGCCGTCCAGAAGCTGAACGGTGATGCCCGACACGCCGGATTCGGTGGTGGACTGGAACAAACCGTCGCCATTGATGTCGGCAAACACGAGGTCGCCCACGCTCACGCCATCGCTGAGGGCGAAGTCCACGGTGAATTCCGTGTTGGCATTGGTATCCCCATCATTCACCGGCTCGGTGCCGGGAGCGAGGACGATCATGGGGCTGTAGATCGGCGTGCCGGGGCCGCCGGGCTGCATGCCGTTGTTGTCATTGTCCACGCCATTGTCCAGAGCCACGACCACGCCGGAGGTCGAAGGCAGAGAGGCAGGCGGGATGACCTGCACGTAGTAGGTGCCGGCAGGGATGGAACTGAAGACATAGACGCCGCTGCTCGTGGTGGTGATGGGCGAGGCGATTTCATAGTCCGCATTCACTCCGGTGCCGCCGCGCACGCCGTCCGCGCCAGGATGGAAGAGATGCACCACCGCGCCGACGGCACCAGGCTCGCCTGCGTCCTTGATGCCATTGCGGTTGGTGTCCTGCCACACGGCATTGCCAAGGCAGAGGCGAGAGTCCGCAACGGCCGCCTTTTGGAACACCATGGAATCTTCCACATTGTAGGGGTTGTTGCCATACACTCCCATCACGGTGCCGTCCGCGGAGATGCCGTCGCCACCATTGTAGATGTTCCAGAAGGAATAGGCGCTGTCCTGCCCGACGTGGCCGTCTGAAACGAGCAGGTCCGAAATGCGGGTGTAAAGGTCTGTGGGCGTGTCCCACATGACTGCAAAGCTGCCGGTGGAGGCGCTGCTGTAGATGGAACCGAGCACGCGGCCGGTATCGCTGACCGCCCCCACGATGCCGCCCAGGCTGTCCTGCGGGAGGATGCGTGGGAGATTGGTGCGAAGGCTGGCCTGAATGTCATACACGAACGGCGTGGGCACGCCGGAGAGCTTCTGGCTGGAGCCGATGTAGCGTCCGTTCGGGCTGACGCGGCCTGCGTTCAGAGAACCGCCGCTAAAGGTAACGATCGTGGTGGTGTAACCTGAGCCCGGGCTGCCGCTGAGGACTTTGCCCACACCGCTGGTGTCTGTGACGAGCAGCGTGGTGCCGTCCGCAGAGGCATCCACCACGGCGAGAACGCCCGGGATGGCCGTCCATGCACGAGTGCTGATGTTCCAATAACCACCCTGGGAGATGACGGGGCCGCCGGGGCCGTCCGGGTCCACGGTGCCGAAGGCGTAGGCGCTGTCGCTGGTGAGGGCGGAAGGCAGCGCGCTCATGCTGGCATTGGTATCAAACGGAGTGAGCAGGCGCACGCTGGTGCCGGTGGTCTGGCTGTAGTACCAGGGAATGATGGAGACCTTGGTGCCAGTGGTGAATTTTTCGTAGCCCACGGCATTGCCGCTGTCGTTGACATCGCGGCCCATGGCGTAGGGATGGGAGGCGTCCAGCAGCGGCACGTTGATGTTTGTGTCCGTGAGGGTGTTCAGCAGGAAGCCGTAGGACGTGAGGCCGGTGCGGATGCCGGTGATCCAGCGGCCGTTTGGCGACATGTTGTAAAGGCAGTTGCCGAAGCCGGAGTTTTCACCACCAAGCACATCGCGCCCGAGGCGGGTGACTTCATAGGCGCCGCCGATGGACTGATTCAGCGGCATCGGGCAGCTCGAAACCACATTGGAGGAGATGGTGATGCTGCGGGTGATGGAAACCTGGCAGGTGGTGGCATCCGTGACGGTCAGGGTGACGGCAGAAACGGATGCAGCGGTCGGCGTACCAGTGATGGCGCCGGTGGTGGTGTTCAGGCTCAGACCGGCAGGCAGGGAGCCGGAGGAGATCGCATAAGTGTAAGGGGCGGTGCCACCCGTGGTGGTGAACGTCTGGGAGTAGGTGCGGCCGACCATGCCCACGGGCAGAGTGCCGGGGCCGACACTGATGACGGGGCACTGCGGCGCGATGATGTAGCTCTGAGTGGTGGCGCAGCCATTGGCATCCGTGGCGGAGATGACAAAGGAACGCGAGACCGGGCTGGTGGGCGTGCCGCTGAGCACTCCGGTGCTGGCATTGAAGGTGACACCTGCAGGCAGCGAGCCGCTGACCAAGGCGAGGACATAAGGAGCAGCGCCGCCGCTGGCGGAGAGGGTTTGCGTGGAGCTGGAACCGACGGTCCAGGCGGAGGTCAGAGTGCTGAGGGAAATGACCGGGCAGATCTTGATGGTGACAGGCTGATCTTTCACACAGCCACTGGCGTCTGTGCTGCGCACCGTAAAGCTGCCGCCGGCTCCATTGGACACCGTGGGGGTGCCGCTGAGCACGCCGCTGGTGCTGAGAGTGAGGCCGGTGGGCGGAGTGCCGCTGACGACAGAGTAGGTGTAGGGGGCGGTGCCGCCGCTGGAGGCCAGAGTCTGGCTGTAAGCCGTGCCAACCGCACCGGCAGGCGCAGTGGCGGGGGTGACAGTGATCACCGGGCAGACCTGGAGGGTGAAGGTGCTGGAAGACTGGCAGCCATTGGCGTCCGTGGCGCGCAGAGTGATGCTTGCGCCCACCGCATTGACCGCTGTGGGCGTGCCGGAAATCAAACCAGAGCTGGTGTTGAGGGAGAGGCCGGCCGGCAGGGTGCCGGAGGTCAGCGCCCAGGTGTAAGCAGAGGTGCCGCCGCTGGCGGAGAGGCTCTGCGAGTAGGCGGAACCGAGGGTGGCCTGCGCCAGGGTGGAGGGAGAGATGGTGATGGCCGGGCAGACAGGAGCCAGGGTGCAGGCCAGTGTTTTGGCGCAGCCATTGGCATCCGTAGCCCGCACGGTGAAGGCGGCCACAGTCGTGGTGGTGGGAGTGCCGGTGATGACCCCGCCCGAGGACATGGTGGCCCAGGCTGGCAGCGCGCCGCTGGCGAGGGTGAAGGTGTAAGGAGAGGTGCCGCCGCTGGCGGAAACCGTCTGCGAATAAGAGGAGCCAACGACAGGGGTGGTGAGCGTGGCCGGAGCCAGGGTGATGACGGGACAGACCTGCAGCGTGACGATTTGGGAACCCTGGCAGCCATTGGAATCATTGACCCGAACAGTGACGGAGGTGGCGGGGCTGGCGGAGGCGGTGGGAGTGCCGCTGATGACACCGGTGGAGGCATTGAGCGTGAGGCCCGCGGGCAGCGTGCCGCTGGTGAGCGTCCAGGAGCTGTAAGGAGCCGTGCCACCGCTGGCGGCCAGCGCCTGCGAGTAAGCCGTGCCCACCGTTCCCTGGGTCAAAGAGGTGGGGCTGATGGCGATGGTGGCACATGCAGGAGTGATGGTGTAGGAGCGTGTGCCGACGCAGCCGTTGGCATCGGTGGCCTTGACCGAGAAGGTGGCGGAGGTGGTGCTGGTGGGAGTGCCGCTGAGAACGCCTGTGGAGCTCAGAGTGGCCCAGGCTGGCAGCGTGCCGCTGGCGAGCGAATAAGTGTAGGAGGCGGCACCACCGGAGGCGGTGATGGTCTGCGAGTAGGCGGTGCCCACGGTGGGAGTGGTCAGCGTGGTGGGGGAGAGGGAGACGACCGGGCAGACCTGCAGCGTGAAGGTTTTGGTGCCTGCGCAAGTGCTTGCGGCCGTGTCCGTGGCGGCGATCGTGATGCTCACGCCGGCGGCATTGCCGGCCGTGGGGGTGCCGCTGAGAAGACCGCCGCTGCTCAAGGTGAGGCCGGATGGCAGAGTGCCGCTGCTGACGGACCATGTGTAGGTTCCGGAGCCACCGGATGCCGCGAGTGATTGAGAATAAGCGGTGCCGACGCCGCCCTGAGCCAGGGTGGAAGTGGAGACACTGATGGCGGGGCAGCCCATGGCAAACGTCATGGCCTGCGTGCCCGCGCAGCCGTTTGCATCCGTGGCACGGATGGTGACGTTGGCGCTGCTGTTGGAGGTGGGTGTGCCGCTGACGACGCCGGTGCTGGCATTGAGCGTGAGGCCCACTGGCAGTGTGCCGCTGACGACGGCGAAGGTGTAGGGAGTGGATCCGCCTGAAGGAGTGATGGTCTGCGAATAGACGACGCCCACCGTGCCGCCGGCCGGCGTGACGGGCGCCAGCGTGACAGCCGGGCAGATCTGCAGCGTGACAGCCCGCGAACCCTGGCAGCCATTGGCATCATTCACACGGAAGGTGACGGTGGTGGCGGGGCTGGCCGTGGCGGTGGGGGTGCCGCTGATGACGCCGGTGCTGGCATTGAGAGTCAAACCAGCCGGCAGCGCTCCGCCGGTGATGGTCCAGGAACTGTAAGGGGCGATGCCGCCGCTCGCTGCGAGGGTTTGAGAATACGCCGCGCCCACACTGCCGGCAGGGAGCGCCGAAGGAGTGACGGTGATGGTAGGACACTGCGGGGTGAGGGTGTAGGCGAGCGTGGAGGTGCAAGCATTGGCGTCCGTGACGCGCAGGGTGAAGATGGAAGTGGCCGTGCTGGTGGGCGTGCCGCTGAGAACACCGGCGGAGGTGAGAGAAGCCCAGGAGGGCAGAGTGCCGCTGGCGAGAGCGAAAGTGTAGGGAGCGGTGCCGCCAGTGGCGGAGATGGTCTGCGTGTAAGCCGTCCCGACTGTCGCCGCGGGGAGAGTGGTCGGAGAGAAGGAGATGACAGGGCAGATCTGCAGCGTCATTGCGCGCGAGCCCTGGCAGCCGTTGGCGTCGTTCACACGCACCGTGATGGACGTTGCAGGGCTGGCCGATGCGGTCGGCGTGCCGCTGATGACGCCGGTGGAGGCGTTCAGCGTGAGGCCTGCGGGGAGAGTGCCGGCCGTGACGGTCCATGTGCCATACGGCGCGGTGCCACCCGTAGCGGAAAGCGTCTGCGAGTAGGCACTGCCGACCGTGCCGGTGACCAAGGTGCTGGGGGAGATGGTCACTGCCGGGCAGACAGGCGCCATGGTGTAGGAAAGAGCACCGGCGCAGCCATTGATATCGATGACACGCACGGTGAAGGTGGAGGAGGTGGTGCTGGTGGGCGTGCCGCTGATGACACCGCTGCTGGCATTGAGCGTGAGCCCCGCAGGCAGTGAACCGGAGGTGATGCTCCAGGAGCCGTAAGGAGCAACGCCGCCGGATGGAGTGAGCGTCTGGGAATAGGCGGTGCCGACGGTGGCGGGCGGAAGCGTGGAGGGTGTAAGACTGATGGCCGGACACAGAGGAGTGAGCGTGTAGCTGACTGTGCCCACGCAGCCCTTGGCATCGGTCGCGCTGACGGTGAAGGTGGCGCTCGCGGTGGTATTCGGCGTGCCGCTCAGCACGCCTGCGGAACTGAGAGCAGCCCAGGCAGGCAGCGCACCGCTGGAGACCGTGTAGGTGTAAGGCCCGGTGCCGCCGGTGGAGGTGATCGTCTGCGAATAAGCAGCGCCAGCGGACGGCACCGCCGCGGTGGCCGGTGAAAGCGAGATGGCGGAGCAAACATTGGCCAGGTAGTCCTCCACTTCGCCAACGCCTGCGGTGCCGGTGGAGCCGGGAGTGCTCACCGAGCTGAGGCGGACGCGGATGCCCACATTGCCAAGAGAAGCTCCAGCAGGCGTGGTGAAGGTGATGGCGCGCGCGCTGGAACTGGTGCCGGTGGCGATGACGACGTTGCTGGCCACCTGCTCGCCCGCGTCTGTCAGCACGCCGTTGCCATTGAAATCCACCCACGCATTGAGGAAGGCGGAAGAGCCGCTGGTGTTGGTCACCGTGGCGGTGAGCGTTGTGGAAGTGCCCTGGTAGATGGCGGATGGCACCACCACGCCGTCTTCGTCATTCAGGCCGGTGATGTTGTCTCCCGTGGCCGAGGCGTTGTTGTTGGCGGAATATTCGGAGTCAATCAACGCGCCGAGACGGAGGGTTGAATTGAGTGTGCTGCCAGCAGAGCCGAAGGACGAATAATCGCCGTAGTCCACTGCGGTGAGCAGGCCGAAGTCGATGGTGTTTTCGTTGTTGCCGCCGCCGGTGGAGAGGTTCCCCGGTTCGGCGCCTTGGGTCAGCGTGATGATCGGACTGTAAACCGTCGTGGCGCGTCCGCCCGGCTGCGAGCCGTTGTTGTCATTGTCCACACCATTGTCTCCTGCCACGGTGCTGCTGACCACGGAGTAGAGCGTGCTGGGCGTCACGGTGACGAAGTATTTGCCGGTGCTCAAACCCACGAAGCTGTAAGTTCCAGAAGCGTCCGTGGCGGTGGTGCTGGTCAGCGTGTCCGCCGCAGAGCCGGTACCGCCGATGGCGTTGTCAGTGCCGGGATTCCAGAGCTGAACGGTGACACCGCCGATGCCGCTTTCCCCGACGTCCTGTAGGCCGTTGTTGTTGACGTCGTTAAACACCGTGTCGCCGATGGACAGTGTGCGAGTCAGGCCGAAGGTGGCGTTCACGATCCCCACGGAGCCGACCGTGACGGCGAGGCTGCCATCGATGGTGCCGTCACTGCCCGAGCCGGAGCCGAGGAACTCACCTGCATTCAGCCATCCGTTTGGAACAGCAGCCGCTGGAGCGGTGGAACCGAGGCTGCCGTAGGAGGTGCTCAGCACGACCTTGTAAGAGGTGTTGGCCGAGGCGCCGCCGAGGATGAAGGTACCGTCACTCTTGACCGGGAAGGAGTCCACCAGATTGCCGGAGCCGTCCACGAGCATGGCAAACAGGGTGCCGCTGGCGTTGGTGCCGGTGCCGCTGATGATGCCGTCGGTCAGGCCGTTCACGTCATAGTACACGATGCCCTTCACGCCGAGGGAGGTCACGGAGGAGGAGATACCTTCGGACAAGTCGGTGTAGGTGGCGGTGGGCAGCGGACCCACCTTCACCGCATTCGGAGTGGAGGTGTCGTACCTGTCGATGCGGTAAACATTGGAGCCAGCGGAGCCCAGAGCATAGAGGCGGGTCACACCACCCACACCGGCAATCTGCACGGAGCTGTTGCTGGAGTAAGGGATCTGCGTGTCCACGCTGGCGGTGGTGGCGGCGGGGCCGGAGGAGTTTTCGCCGTCATCAATGAACTGGTTGAACAGCGTGTTGGTGCTGTTGATCACGGTGGAGGTGACCAGCAGGCCGTCCTGCGGACGAATGACGAAGTCACCGCCGTTGAAGGTCTGGCTCAGGTGGAAGAAGTTCGTGTAGTCGCTGTAAGCGGGCGTGCTGAGGCCCAGGCCGGCGGCGTTCAGATGCCAGACGGCCACGTTGTTGTCGAGCTGGCCGCCGGCGTAATATTCGCCATTGTAGAAAGCAGCACGCGGGAACGCTCCCGAACTGGCAGTGGCCGAGGAGGGCGTGCCGGAATTGAAGGTGATGTTTGAAAGCGCGGAACCTGTGACGAGCTGGTAGCTCCAGGTTTTGGTAACGTTGTTGTAGGCCGCCGTGTACAAGCTCGCATTGTAGCCGCTGGATCCGGTGGAGGTGGCCAGCCAGTAGAAGCGGCGGTTCAGCCAGTCGAGTGCCAGGCCGTTCATCCATGCGTCCGTGGCGCTGGCGTTGAAGCCGGGAGAGGCGGTGTTCAGATTGAGGATGCCCGGCGTCACCGAGACGGTCGGCGAGGCGGAGTTGGGATTGTAAACGGAGATTTCGTCCAGGTAGAACTGGGTGCCCACCGCGCGGATGCTATAGAAGTAGTCACGGAAATTGGACGAAGGCGCGACGATGGTGGTGGTGTAGTCTTCCACTTCACCGTAGCCGCTGGCACCGGTGGCGCCGGGGGAGGCAACCGAGGTCAGGCGGAAGCGGGCGCCGACGGACCCCAGGGTGGCCGTGCTGGGAACATCGAAGTAGAAGGTCTGGAAGTCACCGGAAGTGCCGTCATCAACGACTGAATCCGCGATCACCTGCTCGCTGGCTTCCAAAGTGCCGTTGTTGTTGAAATCCACCCAGCCGTTGAGGTAGGCGGGAGCGCCGGAGGTGTTGTTGAGCTTGACGGTGACCGCCACGCCGGCCTGGCCCTGCACCAGAATGGCCTGAAGCGTGACGCCGTCTTCGTCGTTCACATTGGTGATGTCGTCACCCGTGGCCGCGAGGTTGGTGACGGCGGTGAATTCATTGTCTTCCAGATCGCCGATGCCAAGCGCCGGGGAGTTGTAGCTGCTGGCGTCCGCGAAGCGGGAGAAGTCACCGCGATCAGAAGCAGGGACGATGGTGAGAGCGTAGTCTTCGACTTCACCTGTGCCGGCGAGGCCGCTGTCTCCAGGAGAGGCGATGGAGGTGAGACGGAAACGCACGCCAACCGCCCCGGTGGCCGCAGCGGCCGGAATGGTGAAGGTGTAGGTGCGCGTGCCGCCGCTGGTGCCGGTGGCGACGACATCATTGACCGCGATCTGCTCGCCCACATCGGTGAGGAGGCCGTTGTTGTTGAAGTCGATCCAGCCATTGAGGTAGGCGTCCGCGCCGGTGGTGTTGGTCACGTTTACGGTCACGCTCACGCCGGACTGGCCCTGGATGACGGAGGCGGGAAGCGTGACGCCGTCATCGTCGTCGGTGTTGTTGGTGTCGTCCCCGGTGGCTGCAGCGTTGGCCAAGGCAGGGCCTTCGCTGTCCACCAGCGCTCCCATGCGGAGAGCGGTGGAGTAGGTGCTGCCGGCAAGGCCAAGTCCGGAGTCATCTCCGAAGTCGGTGGCCGGGAGGATGGTGATGATGCTGTCCTCCACCTCACCGTTTCCGCTGAGACCGGTGGAACCCGGGGTGCTGGTGGAGGTGAGGCGGACGCGAATGCCTGCCGTGCCGAGAGATGCCGCAGCGGGCACGGTGAAGGAGATGACCTTGGTCGAATTGGACGTGCCGGTGGGGATGATCGTATTGGCGGCGATCTGTTCACCCGTGTCGGTCAGGGCGCCGTTGCGATTGAAATCAATCCAAGCGTTCAGATAAATGGAGGCGCCACTGGTGTTGGTGACGATGGCGCTGATGCTGCCGGTGGCACCAGCAACCAGGTAAGCAGGGAGGATGACACCGTCTTCGTCGTCGGTGCCCGTGGTGTCGTCTCCCGTGGCGGTGGCATTGGCCGTGATGGCCGTTTCACTGTCGGTAGTGGCACCGAGCCTGATGGTGCTGACCGTGGTGCTGCTGGCACTGGCAAAGACCGAATAGTCACTGAAATCCGTGGCCGCCTGGGTGCTGGCCGCCGAGGCGAAAAACAGGGCGACGAAGGCAAAAAGGGCGTGTCCCAGCCCGGCACGGTGTCCCCTCACGCCCGAAAGAGCGCGCAGCGTGGAGGCAGCCGAATGCCCGTCTCTGGGGAGAGAGGGGAGCTGACGGCTGTATTCTGGAGACAAATCCATGTAATTCTGTGAATAAACCGACTTTAACCATATCAATTATAATTTCAATAGAAAGAAGGGAATTATTTAACTTTTCCTAATCACCCCCTTTTCCTCCCCCCAAAATGTCAAAAAAAGGCTCACTCCGAGGCTCGACACACCAGCGAAATCCCTTATCCTCGGCACCCCCCTCAAAAAAGTGGAACACATGAGCAAAAAAATCGTCCTCGCATACTCCGGCGGTCTCGACACCTCCGTCCTTCTCTCCTGGATCAAGGAAACCTATGACGCTGAAGTCATCGCCTTCTGCGCCAACGTCGGGCAGGACGACGAACTGAAAGGCCTGAACGCCAAGGCCAAGAAAACCGGGGCCTCGAAGATCTACATCGACGACCTGCAGGAGGAATTTGCCTCCGACTTCATCTACCCGATGATCCAGGCCGGAGCCATCTATGAAGGCGAATACTTTCTGGGCACGAGCATTGCGCGCCCGCTGATCGCCAAGCGCATGGTGGAGATTGCCAAGGCTGAGAAGGCCGGGTTCATCGCCCACGGTGCCACCGGCAAGGGCAATGACCAGGTGCGCTTTGAGCTGACCGCCGCCGCTTTGGCGCCGGAGATTGAGATCATCGCCCCCTGGCGCGACGAGCGCTTCCGCACCCAGTTCCCCGGCCGTGCGGAGATGATCGCCTACTGCGAGGAGAAGAAGATCCCGGTGCAGGCCAGCGCGAAGAAGCCTTTCTCCATGGACCGCAACCTCCTGCACATCAGCTACGAAGCGGGCATCCTGGAAGACCCCTGGTTTGACGCCAGCGATCCGAAGTACAAAGGCTACTTCAACACGCTGTCCGTCTTCCCTGAAGACGCGCCGGACAAGGCGGAGACGGTGATCCTGGAATTTGAGAAGGGCAACTGTATCGCCGTGAACGGCAAGCTGCTCTCCCCGCTGGGCGTGATGAAGATGCTCAACAAGCTGGGCGGCAAGCACGGCGTGGGCCGTGTGGACATGGTGGAAAACCGCTTTGTGGGCATGAAGAGCCGCGGCGTGTATGAAACCCCCGGCGGCAGCATTCTGCACTTTGCGCACCGCCAGATCGAAAGCCTGACGATGGACCGCGAGGTGATGCACCTGCGCGACAGCCTGATTCCGAAGTATGCCACGCTGGTGTACAACGGCTTCTGGTACGCCCCAGAACGCCTCGCGCTGCAGGCCCTCGTCACCGAGAGCCAGAAGAAGGTCAGCGGCACGGTGCGTGTGAAACTCTACAAGGGCAACATCATCCCCGCAGGCCGCAAGAGCATCTTCAGCCTGTACAACCCGCAGATCGCCACGATGGAAGCCGACCCGACGAAGGCCTACAACCAGGACGACGCGACCGGCTTCATCCGACTGAACGGCCTGCGCCTGAAGACGGGTGCGATCCGGGATCGGAAGAAGTAAGACGCTCCAACGAGCCGATCATGTTTTCAACGCCGCAGGGGAGACTCTGCGGCGTTGTTCGTTTTGCTGGGGAGGTTGGAAATTCATTGATACGCACACAGCCCCGCCTTGAATTTGTTTCGTACCACCAATACCTATATCCTGCCTAGGTATTCCCGCCTTACCGTACCAAACACCGATGTCATCCCAGAACGAAGCCACAGCACCCAGCAGCGAATTCGGAGACCTCTGCCGGTCTCACGATTGCGGCTTAGCCCAATCTGCCTTTTTTCATCTTTTAGGAGCCGGAATGATTGCCGGGGGCATCTTTTTTTGGGTGAACATGTCAGTTCGAAGTTTTAATGACGCCATATTCCCGCTGTTATTTATCCTTGGGGGTCTGCTCACCATTCTGGCAGGCTGGCGCAATTCGAAAATACGTTTGGATCTGTACGAAAACGGGATGACGTTTACGGGGTCCGGCAGCCAGTGGAAATGCCGGTATGATCAGATTTCAGAGTTGTATATCCACTCCCAGTCTGCGAATGGCGGGAAAATGCCCGTTGGAATTCAGGTGGTCTTGAAAAACGGCCAAAGCTTTACTGCAAAAGCCATCACCAAAGTTCGGGAGGCGGCAGGCTTCATCCAAGCCAAAAGATGACATTGTGAAGTTTGCGAACAAAACAACCGCGAATTTACAGTGCCACAAAACAGAGGCTCAAGGAAAGCCGGACTGCGGGAAGCGATAGTGCGGCTCTTTTGAAAAGGGTTCGAGCGGTCATCGTCGTGGCAGTGTGGATTCGAGGGTATTTTGTCGTGTTGAATACGATTGCAGAATCCAGCGGAAGGTTGGCTTCGATTCAAGATTGGCCCGCTGGAAAGCGGGGCTCAACAAGTCCCCTTCCCCGCTCACTCAACTTTTACCCAATCCAAGGAGTCCTACCCATGCGTGTGATGGTGTTCGTCAAAAACAACGATGTGAGCGACAAAGACTTTGTGCCGACGCCGGAGGTGCTGGAATCGATGAAGGCGATGGGGATGTTCAATGATGAGTTGCGCGCGGCTGGCATTCTCATCGACTGCGACGGGCTGAAGCCTTCTGCGCATGGCAAGCGGGTGGCGTTTGATGGTGAGAGCCGCACGGTCATCGACGGGCCGTTTCCGCATTCGCGGGAGTTGGTGGCGGGCTTCTGGCTGTGGGAGGTGAAGGACATGGAGGAGGCGGTGGCCTGGGTGAAGCGCTGCCCGAATCCCATGCCGCAGGCGAGCGAGATCGAAATCCGGCCGATATACGAAATGGATGATCTGCGATGAGGGACGGGCCGTGAGCAGAAAGGCAGCACTCCCCCGCCCCGCCTTCTCACCACAGCATGAAGCCCGTCTCGCCGGCGATACGGACGCGGGAGTTAAACAGCACAACCAGCGCACCAAGGCCGTAGGTAAGATTGGAAAAACCCAGCCACAGAGGGATGGCCGAGTGCGGCAGGAGCGCAGTGCGTGACGGAATGATGTCGGGATAGATGCGATTGAGGAAAAGGAGACCAACAGCCGTCCCGGCGAGAAACACCAGAGACAGCAGCCAGCGGCAGCACCTGCTCTGGTTCATGAATCCATACATGGCCGCCAGACTGGCGGCATACCATACCAAGGAGCCTGCAAACCAGATGAACAGCTCGTGAAACAAGAACAACGCGATCACCGCCGCGCCCCAGATCATGTGCGTCCACATGATCTTGCGCGTGAATTCGATTTCTCCACGGTTCTTTGCCCCGCGATTGCGCTGTACATCAAGCATGCGGTGTCATTGGGAGGATGCGGAGCTTTCGTCCATATTGTCTTTGATGAGGATGCCGGTTTTCTGAGCAAAGGCCAGCCACGGACTGCCTTTAGGAAGGCTACGTCCGCAATCCAAGCAGAGATTGGAAGTGACCAGCACATTCTTCACCTCGCCCTCGCTCCAGGCGGCGGCCGTGGAGAGGCCTGAGAAGGTGTTTCCGCTGAGCACGAGGCCATTTGCGCCGGCCTCCAGTTTCACGCCGGTGCCGATGTCGATGGCCATGGGCTCCTTGCCTGCATCCGGGCGTTTGTTTTTGCCGGCCCCGATGAAGGAGTTGGTGAAGGTGTTGCCGGAAACGGTGTTGCGCTCAGAGTCGGCGGAGACACGCACTGAAAACTGGTGCACGAGGACGAAAGTGTTGGCGCTGAGGGTGCAGCCGCAGGCGTCCCGCAGGTCAATGCCGCCCTGGAGGTGATGCGCAATGACATTGGCGCTCAGCGTGATGCCATAGCAGTCGCGGTCGAGGATGATGGCGGTGCCATTGCACTCCTCGATCATGTTGCCGCTGACGACGGAACCGTAGGTGTTCTCGATGATGATGCCGTTGCCGAGGTGATCGTCGATGTTGTTTCCGTTCATGCAGAGGTTGAAGGCATCCATGCAGCGGAGGGCGTCCTGATTTTCTTCGAAGTGGCAGGCGTTTACGACGATGTCGTGACCGCCGTGGATTTCGATGCCGCTCTTCTTGTTGTAGGTGAGAATGCAGTCCGCGACGCGCGGATCTTCCGTGCAGTCCACCATGTGGATGCCGTGACCCCCATGGTGGTCGATGGAGACGCCTTCGAAATAGATCTCCTGAATGCCTTCGGCAAAGACGCCGTCTCCGCTCCGGGGAGTGCCGCTGATGCGCAGATCGGCCATCTGCACACGCCAAAGCTGGGCCTTGGCATCGGTGTCGCGAGTTGGCGGCCGTAGAATGAAAGCAGCTTCTCCCTGCGTGTTTTCATTCACGATGTGCGTGGCGGCGCCGCTGCCCACGATCCGGGTCTCCGCCGTCCTTACCCGCAAAGGCTGCGTGATCACGTAACGCCCGGGTGGGATGGACACAAGTCCTCCGCCCTCCGGGACCGCATCGAGCGCCGCCTGCAGGTTTGGATGCTTGCCTGCATCCACACTTGCGACGGGCGGAAGAGTCTGAGCCTGCAGGACGAATGCGGAAGTCAGAAGGAGGGATAAGAGTGTTTTCACCCTAGACAAACGCTGCGGATTAAGACTTTCCTCGCATGGAGCTTGCAAATTCTCATTTTATCTGGTGGCAAAGGCGAAACATCCTAAGTGCGATTCAAGAAAAAATCTGATGCGCCATACATCCAAATAGTTTCTGCATTTCGATAGACGGCAGCCAAAAGCTCAAAGTAGGTTTCCGATTATGAAGAACGCGCTCACTCTCATCGCCACCCTTGGCCTTCCCTGTTTCCTCCACGGCCAGATGGCAGGAGATGTGGAACCAGCGCCGCTCACTCCAACGCTGAGCCCCGCCCAGATGGCTCCAGACCTGAGTCCTGCGCATTTCGGCGCCCTTACGTTTTATTTTGAGAACGATGCCTTTGCCGGGACGGACCGGGATTATACCAACGGAGCGCGCATCAGCTGGACCTCGCCGAGCCTGAACAAGTTCAGCGACGATCCCGCCGCAGGAAATGTGGCGGGCTATTTTGATGATGCGCCGTTCATGGGAAACAGCGGCTACACGCGGAACGTGGCTGTGTTCATTGGTCAAAGCCTCTTCACGCCCAACAACACCAAGGCTTCCACGCTGGTGCCAAATGAACGCCCCTACGCCGGCTGGCTCTACGGAGGGCTGGGCCTCGTGTGGAAGACTCCGCGGGTGAAGAACACCTTTGTGCTGAACATCGGCGTGGTGGGACCGTGGGCACTGGGGGAGGAGACCCAGATGGCCGTGCACCACGCCCTCGGCCAGCGCTCGCCGCAGGGCTGGAGCAATCAGCTCCGCAACGAGGTCGGCATCAATGCCTCCTATGAGCGCAAGTGGCGCTTCCGCAGCAATCACGACGTTGCGGGCCTGGCCTGCGACTTCCTCCCCTATGCCGGGGCCACGGTGGGGAATGTGTATACGCTGGCGGACATAGGCAGCGAGTTGCGATTCGGCTACAATCTGCCGGATGACTTTGGCACCAGCGGCATCAGCGATGCGGCCACCACGCCTACGCCGGTGGAAGGCATGGGCGCGCGGACCTGGATGCACCGCTTTGGCGTGCACATGTTTGCCCGTGCGGAAGGACGCGCCGTGGCCCGCAACATCTTCCTGGACGGCAACACCTTCCGCAGCAGCCACTCCGTGGACAAGAACGTCTTTGTCGCGGATCTCTCGCTGGGCATGGCCATGAACTGGCGGAACTCCAAGCTCAGCTACGCCTTCATCTACCGCACCCGTGAGTACAAAGGGCAGCCCGAAGGGCAGCTCTTTGGCTCGGTGATGCTAAGCATCTTTTTCTGATCCGTTATCGGCCCAAGGCTCGCAGTGCCTGGTTTGCTGGTCCATGGTGCATGAGATGCCGCGATGCTCAACCGGACGGCGACATGGCTCGTTTTGCGGTCCGCATGCACTGCCTTGCTTTTTCCCGCACTTTCCGCCTGCAAAAGACCTTCGGCACGCCACGTTTGGATTTTCCCCACCATGATCAAACGCCTCACGCTCCTGTTTGCCGCAGCCTTGACACTCTCCGCCTCGGCGGAGCCGAAGAAGCTGCTCGTCGTCACCGTCACCACCGGCTTCCGCCATTCCTCCATTGAGACGGCGGAGAAAGTGCTCGCGGAGCTCGGTCAGAAATCCGGTGCCTTCACCGTGGATTACGTCCATCAGCCCGAAGGCCAGCCGAAGAATCCCGGCAAGGCGCCTGAGCGTGGCCCGAAGGACACGGACGAGTCCTTCAAGGCGAAGACCGAGGCCTACAGCATCGCCAACGCCAAGTTCAACGAGGACAACAAAGCTTGGGGCGAAAAGATCAAGGCCTACATGGCTGAGAAGATGGCGCTGGACAAGATCAAAGGCTACGACGGCTTCGTGTTTGCCAACACCACCGGCGATCTCCTGCTGCCTGACCGTGAGGGCTTCATCAAGCTGATCGAAGGCGGCAAGGCCTTCATCGCGATGCACTCGGGTTCGGACACCTATCATCCTTTCCGCGGTTACATCGACATGCTGGGGGGAGAGTTTGAAACGCACAAGTCGCAGGTGGAGATCCAGCCGGTCATCCATGACCCCGCGCACCCGATCACCAAGACCGTGCCCATGGGCTGGAAAGTCTTTGACGAGATTTACATCATTAAGAGCTTCAACAAAGCCAAGGTGCATGGTCTGCTGGGCCTGAACACCCACCCGAACCTGGAGCAGATGAGGGCTGAAGCAGCGCAGCGGAAGGAAAAGAAGGTCGAAGACCCGAAGAAGGATCAGGACCTGAAAGATGTGGAGGCACAAAAGGGGCGCTACTACCCTGTCTCCTGGTGCAAGCAACTCGGCTCGGGCCGTGTCTATTACAACTCACTCGGCCACCGCGAAGACGTGTGGGACCCCACCTGGAAGGCCGACACCAAGGAGCGCAAGAACAGCCCCGAGATTGCCGAAACCTATCAGGAGATGATCCTGGCTGGCATCAAGTGGGCGCTGAAACTAGAGGAAGGCGTGTCCACTCCGGGGAATATTCCGTGAGTTCGAAATCAGCTTTGTAATTCGAAGGGCGCTGTGGTGACACAGCGCCTTTTTTTCTGGCGCTGCTACAGCCCCGAAGGCGGCAGTCCGCCCGCTGGCGGCGGTCCGCCCGGCATCGGTCCCGGCGCACCGGGTGGCAGGGGCGGTGGCACAGATCCAGAAGGTGAAACATATCCAGGATGTGGAAGGGGAACGCCCGTCAACATGTTGTAGCAACCACCTCTGCCAAGGGTAGAAGCTTCCTGATCTTGGAGGGCCATTCCCACCAGGGTGCCAGCATCGAAGGCGATGGAACCAGCGGCAACGGCGCTCATTGATATCAACGCGGCCTTCAGCAGTTTCCTTTTGAGAGGATGACCTTCCGGCAACGCCGTCACATCAATCGGCTCGCCATTCAGATATTGGAAGTAGGTCACGCAGGGGCTTTCTTCGGTACTCGCCAGCAGCTTGCGGCGCTCCTCCGAATTCATCATCGAGAGATTATGCACGTTCTTCTGGCACACGTCGCAGAAGCGCGTCTTCTCATCTCCCTGCATCTGCGCCCAGAGTTTGGGGCAGGAAAAGGAGAGGGCTGGAAAGTCAGCGGTGGCGCTCATGCGGGAGGGAAACCCTGTTTCCCACTGACTATAACCTAAACCAACGCGAACTGCACGCGTGTATAATCCAGCACCTCGGGACAGCCGGGCTCGAAGGGATGCGGACGGGCGGCGGTGATGGCGACGACATCGCAGCCTGCGCGGCGGCCGGCCTCGATGCCAGCGGGGGCGTCTTCGAAGACGAGGCATTGGTCCGGGGTGGTGCCGAGGAGGCGGGCGGCTTTTTGGTAGCCTTCGGGGTCGGGCTTGCCGTAGGCGACCATTTCGGCGGTGACCATGACGGACGGCACTGGCAAACCGGCAGCGGCAAGACGACGGAGGGCCAGTTCCCTGCCCGCCGAGGTGACCAGCGCCCAGCGGTCGCTGGGAAGGCGTGAGATGAGCTCCTTCGCACCGGCGATGGCAACGATGCCCTCGACATCGGCGATTTCCATGGCTTCGACCTTCCGACTTTCTTCCTCCACATCCGCGCCGGGGATGGCGAAGGCGCGGACGGTATCGATGGTGCGGCGGCCATGGGACACGGCCATGATGGGCGCGGAGTCATGCCCATGCGAAGCAGCCCAGTGCCGCCAGACCCGATCCACCACGGCACGCGAGTCGAGCAGGGTGCCGTCCATGTCGAAGAGGACGGCTTGATAGGGGCGTGGGAGGTGGAGGATTGGGGGCGTGGGGGAGGACATTGGGGTGAAGTTTGGCGCGGCGGAAAGTCGCGTTCGGGATTGCCGCGCTGAACGGGCAGCCTTGGATTGCGGGCATTTCGACACGAAGGGCCCGTAGCTTCAATGAAGCGCTGGAGGAGAAGCTTTCCAGAACGAGCTAAAGCTCTAGACTACTTTACAAGCCTGAAACGGCTGCGGCGGCGGCGACTTCGGCGCGTTTGTCTTTGCTGAAGCGGATGTCTTCAGCGCGCTCAATGAAGATGGTGTCTTCGCAGATGTTTTTGGCGTGGTCGCCGACGCGTTCGAGGAAGCGGGCCACGAAGATGAGGTGTATGTAGCCTTCGAGCTCGGCGTGCTTGGATTCCATCACAGAGATGATTTCGCGGTCGAGCGCTTTTTCAGCGGCATCCAGCTCCTTGTCCAGAAGGCGGGCGGCGGCGGCGGCATCGGGGTCGGCATTGAGGAAGGCCTGGAGGCTGATGTCGAGATTGCGGTCGCACAGCGAATAGACGGGCTGGATGAGCTTGATCTCGGGGAACTCGGGGAGGTTGTTGATGATGCGGGCGCGCTTGGCAATGCTGGAGGCCTGGTCGGCGATGCGCTCCAGGTTGTTGGCCACACGAATGGTGCCCATGACCTGGCGCAGGTCGTGGGCGGTGGGCTGAAACTTCACGAGGATCTGCATGCCGATCTTGTCCACGTTCTTTTCGAGTTCGTTCACATCCTGGTCTGCGGCGATGGCGGCATTGCAGAGGTCGGTATCGCGCTCCAGCAGGCCGCGCATGGCGCTGGCGAGGTTCTTGCGCGCCATGCTGGCCATGGCGAGAACGTCGTCACGCAGCTTGTCGAGCGAGTGATTGAAACTGGAGAGGATGTGATCTTGCATGGCTTAGGATGAACTAATGTAACGGTTTTGCTACATGGGAATTGGGGAAGATTCCGCCGGCAGCGGCTCTTCTTCGCCCTCGGCCGCCGCGCCTTTGGGGTCGCGATTGGTGCGCTGGCAGAAGTCGAGGTAGCCGAGGATCTCAAAGGTGCCGTCGAGATGCTCCACAAGGGCGGTCATGGACTCGACCCAGTCGCCGGAATTGAGGTAGTGGGTGGAGCCGACCATCTTGTTGTCCGCTTTATGAATGTGGCCGCAGATGATGCCGATGCAGCCGCGCTGTTTGGCGAGGTTTTGCAGCTGCTCCTCATACTTGCCCACGGCGCCGATGGTGGACTTGACCTTCTGCTTGACCCAGGCGCTGAAGGAGAAGGGCTCCTTCCCACGCAGGCGGCGGTAGCCATTGTAAAAGCGGTTGATGCGCAGGAGGAAATTATAGCCGAGGCCGCCGAGCTGGGCCAGCCAGGCGTGATTGGTGCTGACGGCATCAAAGCCATCGCCATGCACCACGAGGTAGTCGCCTTTGGGCGTGTGGTGGATGTGCTCGTCGGTGATGATGAAGTGCTCGAACTGGATGGGGATGAAGCGGTCCAGCACATCATCATGATTACCTCGCAGGTAGATGATGTCGGTGTTTTCCTTCTCCATCTTGCGCAGGACGGTGCGGATGAAGTTGGTGTGGCCCTTGTTCCAGCCGCCCATGCGGCGGAGGTGCCAGGCGTCGATGATGTCGCCATTGAGCACGAGCTTTTCGCAGAGGCAGTTGCGCAGGAAGTGGGAGGCCTGCGCGGCCTTGCTGTCCGGCATGCCGAGATGAACGTCGGAGACAAAGATGGTCTTGAAGCGCAGCTTTGACTTGCCGGTGGCGGGATTCAGAACTGGGGCGTCGTCATTCATCGCTTCAATCAATCATGCGGTGCATCACTGATGCCAGTTCATGCTCAAACTGCTCGATCACCCGCTCCCAGCCGAGGTCAAAGGCGGACTGGCGGGCGGCGAAGCGCAGTTCGTCATTGCGCCATTCTGCGGCGGCCACGCGGGTCTGCGTGAGGAATGCCGCCTCTTCATTGAAGGGGGCCAGCCAGCCGTTCTGCCCCGAGCGAATGAGCAGGCGCGGCGCGGCGTAATCATAAGCCACCACGCCCAGGCCGGCGGACATGGCCTCCAGCACCACATTGCCAAAAGTTTCCGTGATGCTGGGAAAGAGAAACACATCGCCCGAGGCATAGTGCGCTGCGAGGTCCAGGCCCGTGCGGGCGCCCGCGTAATGAAAATCCGGGCGCTCCTGCTGAAGGGACTCCAGGCGGGGGCCATTGCCCACGATGACCATGCGTGCAGCCGGCTGGACTTTTTTAAATTCATCAAAGGCACGCACCACCAGCTCCAGATTTTTTTCCGCGGCCACGCGCCCCACATAGAGGGCCACGGGGGTGTCTTTGTCCGCACCCCAGGCCTGGCGCAGGGCGGGATCCCGCCGCTTGGGGTCAAAGAGTTCGGTGTCCACACCGCGACCTAGGACACCGACGTTTTGGATGCCCCAGCGCTCCAGCATGGCGGCGGTGTCCACGGAGGGAGTCAGGGTTCGTGCGGTCTGGTTATGGATGGCCCGCAGGACGCCCTGGGCCACGGTCTCCATGCCGGGGAGGTGGTAGTCTTCGAGGTAATTTTGGAAATTGGTGTGGAAGCCGGAGACCACGGGGATCTGGCGCTTGCTGGCCGCACGGATGGCGGAGATGCCCATGAGGGTCTCCGTGGCGACGTAGAGGGCGTCCGGCTTGTAACTGTCCAGGATCTCCAGCATCTGGCGGGTGGAGGCAAAGCCAAAGCGAAGACCGGGGTAGCCGGGGAGCGGCATGGAGTGCATGACGTGGCGCTTCAGGCCGTCATCCCCCTCCACGGTCGTCACCACCTGAACTGTATGGCCACGACGCGTCAGCCCTGCGCCGAGGGTATGGAGCGTCCTCGCCACGCCATTGATGTCTGGCGGGTAGGTGTCCGTGACGATGAGAACTCTCATTATGGGAGACATTTAACGAAAGCTGGATGAAGCGCATCCACGAAAGCAGACCAACTTTGACTCCGTGACGAATCCGTCACGCTTCACATCTGGGAAGCGAGCAAGTCAGTTGCGATGTGTCAGCTTCGTTGCCATCATCGGTTTGCCGCTGGTGCACAACACCCCAAAGCCATTCCCCATGAGCAAAATACTAATCGTCGAGGATGAATCGGACATCGCGGAACTCATTTCCATGCACCTCAGCCGTGAGGGGCATGAGTCCATCTGTGTGAGCAACGGCCTGCAGGTGATGCCGACGGCGCTGGCCCAGCAGCCGGAGCTGATCGTGCTGGACCTGATGCTGCCCGGCCTGGACGGGATGCAGATCTTCAAACGCCTGCGCGCGGACACCCGCACGGCCACCATTCCGATTATCATCCTCACCGCCAAGGGGCAGGTGACAGACAAGATCGCCGGCCTGGAACTGGGGGCGGACGACTACCTGACCAAGCCCTTCAGCCCGCGCGAGCTGTACCTGCGCATCAGCGCCGTGCTGCGCCGGGTGAAAAAGGTGACTCACGTCTCGGAGATCCAGCGCGGGCGCTTCATGCTGGACCGCAAAAACCTGAAGCTGTTTCTGGATGGCACGGCGCTGGACCTGACCACCATCGAGTTCAAACTGCTGACCACCCTGATGGAAAACGACACCGCCGTGCACAGCCGCGCCGACCTGCTGCGGGATGTGTGGGGCTACAACAGCGACGTGGCCACCCGGACGCTGGACACGCATATCAAACGCCTGCGTGAAAAACTGGGTGCAGCCGGCGATCATATCGTCACCATTCGCGGCACCGGTTTCCAGTTCCAGACGGAGCTCTCCGCCGCCTCCCAGCCTGCATGACCTCCTTTTCTTTCCTCCTCGCCCTGCTGCTGGCCGCGTGCCTCATTGCCTGGGCGCGACGCGAGAAGTACTGGACCAAACGCTGGGAGGGCGCGGCCAAATCTCTCGGCATGAAGGCGCGGGATGCCGACCAACTGCCGGTGCAGGCGGCCGCCATGGTGCAGGCCCGCCTGCATGCTGAACAGCAGGCGGAGCAGCGCCGGGTGTTTGAGGCTCTGCTGGACGAGATCAGCCAGGGGCTGGTGCTGGTGGATGCGAACCTGCGCATCCGCTACGCCAACGGGCCGCTGAAGAAGCTGCTGCACCGCCACGAGATCCACAGCGGGCGCTCCCTCATGGAAGAAGTGCGCGACCACCAGATTTCCGACCTGGTGCAGGAAGCCCTGAGCAAAAAAAGCCACGCCACCCGGCGCATTCAGATGCTGCCGTCGGATGTGGGTGCCGGGGCCAATCTGGGGGGGCGCTACTTCATCGCCGAAGCCGCGCCGCTGGCCGCCGACGTGGGCGGAGGGGCCTGGCTCATGATTCAGGACGTGACGGAAGCCGCCATGACGGAGCAGATCCGCCGGGACTTCGTGGCCAATGCCTCGCACGAGCTGCGCACACCGCTCACGCTGATCAACGGCTACATTGAAATGCTGCAGGAGGACGCCGGCAAGGCCTCCCCCACGGTCAAGCGCAGCCTGGATGTGATGGAGAAACATGGCAAACGCATCGCCCGCATCATTGAGGACATGCTCGCCATTTCACGACTGGAAGACGCCAGCAGCACACTGAACAAGGAGCCGTTCAATGTGCTGGACTGCGCCAGGGACGCGGCTGACCGGCTGGCGCCGATGCTGGAGGGCCGAGATGCACGCATCGAATTTCATTTTCCCAAGGAAGGGGGCGAACTGGTGGGCGACCGGTTTTACTGGGACCAGATCTTCAGCAATCTCATCGAGAACTCGCTCAAGGAGAACAGCAAGCCCGGCCTCGTCATCCGTGTGTCCGGGGAGTGGCAGGACAAAAGCTGCGTGATCAAGGTCAGCGACAACGGCATCGGCATTCCGGCTCACGACCTGCCCTTTGTCTTCAAACGCTTCTACCGCGGCAACAAGCACCACTCTTCCACGCAGGTGAAAGGCACCGGCCTGGGCCTTTCCATCGTCAGGCGCGCGGTGGAGGCCCATGGGGGCAAAGTGGAGCTGACGAGTTCCCCGGGGATCGAGACCACATTTACGATGCGGCTGCCTTTGCTGCATACCCAGGCTTGAGCGGAGGCGTAGAGTGTGGTTAGAACCCTCCCCCTGTGCAAGACCCTTTCGGCCATCGCATCTCCTACCTGCGCGTCTCCGTCACCGACCGGTGCAACGAACGCTGCCGGTACTGCATGCCCGAGGAGGAGCAGACGTGGTTCGCCAAAGAGGAGACGCTGAGCTATGAGGAACTGCTGCGCGTCGTCCGTGTCGGAGCCACTCTAGGAATTAAAAAGATTCGCGTCACGGGCGGAGAACCCCTCACCCGCCCCGGTGTGGCGGACTTCTGCGCCGAGCTTTCCAAGATCGCAGGCATCGACGAAATCGGCATCTCCACCAACGGCACGCTTTTGTCCAAGCTGGATGGCGGCAGCACTATCGCGGAACACCTGGTGAAAGCGGGTGTGCGCACGGTGAACATCTCGCTCGATTCGCTGGACCGGGCGACCTATCAGCGCACCACCAGCCGCGACCTGCTGCCGCGTGTGCTGGAGGGCATCGACGCCGCCAAGGCCGCCGGGTTTCAATCCATCAAGCTCAACTGCGTACTCATGAAGGGCCAGAGCGAGAACGAGTTGCCGGCCCTGATCCAATACGCGCACGAAAAAGATGCTCTGCTCCGCTTCATCGAACTCATGCCCGTGAGCACCCAGGAAGTGCTGAGCGAGGATAATTTTCTTCCCATCGCCACCGCCAAAAAACTCGTCGAGCAGACCACCGGCCCGCTCATCGAATCGCCCGATTTCAAAACCAACGGACCCGCCGTCTATCATCGCGTGCCCGCCACCGGCCAGAAGATCGGTTTCATTGGCGCGATGACGAACCTGCACTTCTGCGAGAACTGCAACAAACTCCGCCTCACCTGCGACGGCAAGCTGCGCCCCTGCCTGGGCAGCTACCTCGAGTTTGACCTCCGCAGCGTCATCCGCGCAGGTTGCACCGATGCCGAGCTTGCGGCGTTCTTCCAGAACGTGGTGGCGCGGAAGCCGAAGGAGCACGACTTCCGGCACAACTATCAGCCGAACCGTCGGATGATTGCGATTGGGGGGTGATTGAAGAGGGTGCGGCTTACTTGTAACCAGACTTCCAAGATTCTGATAACAGGCCTCCAATATTGCCCTCAATCAGCCGCTGCCACAACTCGAGCACTTGCTCTTTTCGGACTGGTTTCATATGCATTTCGCCACCTTTGGTAAGATGTTCAAAAACGAGCCTCCCATCACGATGCGCGGACATGCACCATCCCGTATCATCATGAATGACTGCTACGCTGCCATCCATTATACCAGACAGCTTCAATTCATCGTACAAAGCATCCAGACTTTGCACGGGCGGATCATCGTCGCCCGAGCCATCCATATGAGTTACACCAAACATGGCTTCGCTAATCCTTTCATCCTATTAATATGGCCCCTGATATTCGCTAGTATATAGGATTTTGATAAAGCACTAATCAGAGTGTCTGAGAACAAGAGAAACGGCACAATGCCTCCTCGCCACTACATTACTCCATTTTCTGCCCCATGCCCACCCTCACCCACCTCAATCGCAAAGGCGAAGCCTCCATGGTCGATGTTTCTGCCAAGCCACCGCTGCGGCGTGAAGCGGTGGCGGAAGGGCGCATTTTGCTTCAAGCTGCCACGCTGGATTTGATCCGTACCAATCAGGTGAAAAAGGGAGATGTGCTCAGCATCGCGCGCATCGCGGGGATCCAGGCGGCGAAGCAGACGCAGTATCTGATCCCGCTGTGCCATCAGATTCCGCTGAGCAAGGTGCAGGTGGATTTTGAAATTCGTGCCAAGGCGGTGCACATCACCGCGACGGCGATCACCGTAGCACCGACTGGGGTGGAGATGGAGGCGCTCACCGCGGTGAGCGTGGCCGCTTTGACGATCTATGACATGTGCAAGGCGGCTGACAAAAAGATGCGCATTGAGGGCATCAAACTGGTGAGCAAGACGAAGGGCTGAGGCCGGCGTGCTGCAGATTTCTGGTTGCCCTTGTCCTGCGCGGAGCCTATGACAAGGCATGGCGGAGCGCCCCCGGGCACTCCGTTTTCTTTATCCGCAGGGCGTGCAAACACACGCCGTGCAGCCGTTCGCAGATGCAGGGAAGGCCGTGAGAACCGGCCACAGTGGCGCTGCGGTATCGGGTCACAGACCTCCATTCATGTTCTTTTTGGACATGGAACACAGCCAATCGGGAGCAATCCTTGGTGAAGGCGGAGGCGAGGAGCGGAGGCGGTCATACGCCATCGCGCAAACCCGGAGTCCGAACATCTCGCTGCGAACACATCACCCGACCCGCCATGTGGCGGTGCGCGGGTGATTTCATCGAACCAATGAACAACGCAACGACATGTACCTCCAGAAAAACCTGGGTCGCCGCCATTGTGCCGCGATCTCGGCGGCACTCCTAGCCGCCATCCAAATCGGCGCGGCGCAAACGCCCGCCAAAACACAGAACAACGACGAGAAAAAGAACCCGTCGAAAGACATTCCGGAAGTCGTCATCACCGCGACGATGACGGAAACAGAAACCTGGCGCACCGCCAGCAGCGTCACGGTCATCGACCGCAAGAAGATCGAGGAAAACCAGTACCGCTTTGCCGTGGATGCGCTGCGCAATGTGCCCGGCGTGGGCATCGCCACGCTGGGAATTCCCGGCAACGTGGCCACGGTGATGACGCGCGGCACCACCACGAAGGACACCGCCGTGATGATCGACGGCAGGCCGATGCCCGCGAACCTCGCGGGTTCCTTCAACCTCGAAACCATGACGCTGGACAACGTGGAGCGCATCGAAGTGCTGCGCGGCCCCGCCGCCAGCCTCTACGGCGGGCGCACCATGGGTGGTGTCATCAACATCATCACCCGCAGCGGCAAAGGTTTGGAGAAGCCGAAGACCACGGCTTTTTTTGAAACCGGCAGCTACGGCACCTTCCGCGAAGGAGTGAGCTCCCTCGGAGCCATCGGCAATCTCGACTGGGGCCTTGAGGCCACCCAGACCGACATGCAGGGCCAGCGGGAAAACAGCCAGTTTCACCAGACCGCCATCGCGGGCAAAGTCGGCTACCAGTTTGCCGACAGCCTGCGCTTTGACCTCGACACACGGCACTACAATGCCAGCGTCGGCGTGCCGGGAAACATCTACACGGTGGATCCGGATGCGCGCCTGCTGACCGAGTTTTGGAGCATCTCGCCACGGCTGGTATGGAATACCACTGAGCGCTGGACGCAGTCGCTCACCTTTTCGCACAGCCAGTTCCGGCAGGTGGCCACGGGCATGGGCGGCTTCTTCAATCCGGACAACCGCACCAGCTCGCGCACGGACTTTTTGGAATACAAAAGCGTCGTAAACGTGATGGACCAGTGGACGATCACCGCCGGCGCGTGGTTTCAGGATCAGAAGATCAGCCGCTACAACGACACGGCGCAGATGCTGGACATCTCGCAGGCGCAGACAAACTACGCCTTCTTTGTCCAGTCCCAGGCGCAGCTTTTCAAAGGCTTCAACCTCATCAACGGCATCCGTTACGACAAGTACTCGGACTTCAGCAATGCCCTGACCTGGCGCAGCGGCGTCAGCTACCAGGTCCCGGTCATCAACACGGTGCTGCATGCGAACTACGGCACGGCCTACACGCCGCCCACGCCGCAGGATCTCACGCCTGTGTTCGGCGGGAATCCGAACCTGATCACGCCGGAGCGCAGCCGTGGCTATGAGTTTGGCATCACGCAGCCGCTGCTGCAGAACAAGCTCTCGCTGCGTGCCACCTACTTCCACAATGACCTGCGCAACACCTACCAGTACCTGCCGCCGTTCTTCATTCCGGTGGCCGTCGGCTCCGCCACCACCCAGGGCCTGGAAAGCGGGCTGGACTGGAACCCATGCGCGATGTTTGGCGTGAACCTGAGCTACACTTATCTGGGTGCGTATGACAACACCAACATGGCCCGCCTGGTGCGCCGCCCGCGCCATACCCTCTCCGGCGGCATCCGCTTTCAGCCGGTGCCGGATGTGACCTTCAACCTCAACGCCCTCTATGTGATCGACCGCGAGGATTTTGATCCCATCAGCTTCGCGCAGCGCGATGTGCAGGACTACCTCAACGTGCGCCTCTCCGCCAACTGGCGTGTGAACCGGCACCTGGACCTGTTTGCCCGCGTGGAAAACCTGCTCGGCCAGAAATACTCGGAGATCCCCGGCTTTCCTGTCATGGGAACCGGCGCGTATGCCGGGCTGCGTTTGCGCTTTTGATCCGCATGGCTAAGACTGGGGCGTGAGCAATCCTGCGCCACGCCCCGAATCCCCTGCCGCACTGCGCGAACGTTTCATCCGTCGCGTCAGTGCGGACAGTCCTTTCTACCGGCTGTTCGACCACCTGCCGGACCTGGCGTTTTTTGCCAAGGACAGCGACTTCCGTTTCATGTGCGCCAGCCGCCGCTTCATGGACCGCTTTGGCATCACCGAAGAAGCGGGCATCGTGGGCAAGAATGACTTTGATCTTTTCCCTGCCCGCCTGGCCGAGAACTTCCGGCGCGATGACGAACTGGTCATGAGCACCGGCAAGGCCCAGCTCAACATCGTCGAACTCTTCTTCACCGATCAGGGCCTGCCCGACTGGTTTGTCACCAACAAGCTGCCGCTGACCGATGCAAAAGGCCGAGTCATCGGCATCATGGGCACGGTGCAGAGCTTTGAGGGCAAGAAGCAGATGCTGCAGCCCTATCTGCAGATTGACCGTGCGCTCGCTTATATCCGCGAGCATTTCCGCACTGGCGTCTCCATCACGGAACTGGCGCAAATTGTGCATCTCTCACCGCGCCAGCTTCACCGCAAGTTCGTGGAAACCTTCGGCGCCAGCCCGCAGGCCTTCATCATGAAGCTGCGCATCCAGGCCGCCTGCGAATCCCTGCAGCGCGAAGGGGCGAACATCTCCGATGTGGCCCGCGATCTGGGCTTCTGCGATCAAAGCGCGCTGACCCACCACTTTCACCGCCACATGGGCATGACGCCGCTGCGGTATTTGCAGCAGTTCCGGCTGAGGAGGGTGTAGGAGGGAGATCATCTGCTCCCCTTTCGAGGCTGAGCGTGAGGGATCTGGATGATCCCTCTCCTATCTTGCAATTTCTGGTTGCTCACACCGCAAAGCCCTGTTACAGACTCCGCCCCACAACTTCCGCGCGGTTAGCTCAGCGGTAGAGCACTGCCTTCACACGGCAGGGGTCGCAGGTTCGAACCCTGCACCGCGCACCATCTTTTTAAGTTGTGGAGAGTTCCCGGGCCGGCAGAGATCGGCTGGTGCGATCAGTCACCACACATGACGGTGCCGCTCAAGTCCAGGCCTTCACACACCCCCATCAAGCAGTGACGCGATGGATTCAAGGCCTCCCTAAGACTGAACGATCCGCTCCCCTTCCCGCACCACCTTGGCGCGTTGCAGTAGAAGCTGACCTCCTTTGATGGTGAAAAACTCGAAGTGTGGATCGATCTGGTCGTCGTCGATTTCGCAGCGCAGTTCGCCCTCAGCCTCGCCGAGGGTCCGGGCCACTTCCATGAACAGAGTCAGAATCACTCGATCCCGCTCCCGCCCCATCCAGGAGAACTCCAAGGATTGGAGGGCCAGATCCACCTCGATGCCCGCTTCGGCAAACAATTCGTCCAGATGATCTGCCTGATCGCGGGAGAGGATTTTAAAGGTGAAGTAGCCGTCGTAAGTTCTGATCTCGCTCATGCACGGCATGCTTGGCAGCTTTTGTTCCGTGGAGCCACCGAAAAGGTATTGAACCGCAGTTGCCAAGGCGCCGCACCCATGGAGGCATCGAAAATCCAGGCGGCTCAGTGACACGACACAGGGCGCGAGATTCGGCTTGCCGCAGGCCCTTCGCTTTCTCATCATCAGCATTCCTTTTTTCCAGCATGAAGCCGCTCCTCATCTGCCTCCTCCTCGCCACATGGAGCGCCGCAGCCGCTGACAAAATGCCGGCGGATTTTCAGGCGCAGGCCCAAGAATCCGTCCAAGCCCTCGTCGATGCCGGCAAATATCCCGAAGCAGAGCAGGCCGCGCGCAAACTGGTGGTGGCAGGAGACAACCAATTCGGTCCGAACAGCGCGCCAGCACTGCGTGCCAAAATCATGCTGGCGGGCCTGTTCTTCGCCGAGAATAAACAGGCCGAGGCAGAGTCTCTGCTTCAGAGCCTGTCCACCATCCTCAAACCGATGCCGCGTGAGGAAGTACGCGACTTCCTCATCAGCCAGGGGCGCGACATCAGGACAAAAATGGAGCGTGGGAAGTTTGCGACGGCTGAACCCGAATTCCGCACCTTGATCGCTCTGGACGAGCAGGTGCTCGGTGGAGAGAATGATGACACCCTGCTAGCGCGCAGCGGTCGCGTGACCTGCCTCCTGGAGCTGGGAAAATATGCTGAGGCAGAGAAGGAGCAGCGCGCCGTCGTGGCCGTTCGTGAGCGCACCCTGGGTCCGGATGATCGTCAAACTCTGCAGGCACGCTGCAGTCTGGCCACGCTCCTCATTCATGCAGGCAACTTTGCGGAAGCAGAGGCGATCATCAGCGACGTGATTCCTGTGAGCGTCCGGCGTCTCGGCCCGGAGCACAGCACCACCCTCTATGCGCTGAGCATCTTTGCCTCCGTGCTGGTCTACAACGAGAAATTCGTCGAAGCCGAGCAGGTGAACCGCGGCCTCATCCCGCTGCAGACACGCATCTTCGGCCCTGAACACCTCAACACCCTGAGCAGCCGCAGCCAGCTGGCGAAAGCCTTGCTGGATCAGGGCAAGGCCGCGGAGGCTGAGCAGGAGCACCGCGCGGTGCTGGCCATTCGTGAGCGGGTGTATGGCGCCGGGCAGGCGGACACGCTGCAAAACTGCTACAATCTGGCACTGTGCCTGCAGGCGGAGAAAAAGACGGCGGAAGCCCTGGTGTATGCACAGCGGGCCTATGAGGGACGCTTGAAGCTTCTGGGCAAAGAACACCCCAACACCCTCAAGGCGGAAAAACTGGTGAAAAGCCTCGGCACTGCGGCCAAGGAATGACCGGGAGCCCGTGCATGCTGTTTTCTGACGTCCCTAGCTGCGAGCCTGGACGCCGCTCTTGGGTCCGGCTGGCTCTCTGCTCGCCTTCCGGGGTTTGAACCGGAGCACCGCGGCCTTGAAATCGTCCAGGCTCTCTCGTGCAGATCCGTAGCGGCCTGCGACGTACATTTCTGCCAAAGGCGCGAACTGGGAGGAGAGATCTGGGCGGGAGAGAGCGACTCGCTGGGCGAAGGCAAGCGGTCCTTCATTGGGCAGCAGAGCGTGCACACCGGCTTTGCCCACACGTCGGCAGGCCCGCTGCCAGGTTCGCATCCAGGGGTCCGCATGGCGCGCGGGACGGCGCAGCCACAGGGTGATGAGCAGGACGCTGAGCACCACAAAGGCGGCACTGGGAATGAGCAGCACGAGTTTGCTCTGCCGCAGGCCGACACGCTCCAGCAGGCCGCGCTGGGTTTCCTGATTGTAGTCGATGACCTGGTTCTGCCAGCCGTAGTTCACGCTGTCCCACCAGAGATGAAGGCGCTGCAACGTCCGCCCCCACAGCGTGCGGCGCTGGCGCTCCGCCTCCTCGGCACCGCCGGCCAGGTAGGAGCGCAGGTCGATGTTCACACGATCGGGCGCCAGCGCGGCGGTGGGATCGATGCGCAGCCAGCCAAACTTCTCCAGCCACACCTCCGTCCAGGCATGCACATCGCTTTGTTTCACGATGAGGTAGCCCCCATTGTGATCTGAGTACTCGCCGCCAAGATAACCAATGACCACACGCGATGGCACCCCTGCCATGCGCATGAGGGTGGCAAAGCTGGCGCTGAAGTGCTCGCAGAAACCCGTGCGGCGGTGCAAAAAGAACTCTTCAAGCGCCTGCGGACCTTTGTATTCGCCCGGCTCCAGGGTATACCGGAACCCTTGTGTGCTGATGAAGCTGAGGCCGATGCTGACGATCTGCTCGTCACTTTGCGTCACCGATTTCCAGTATTCCGTGAGTTCCCGGAGCTTGGGGGAGATGTTCTGAGGAAGCTGCAGCGCGGCGATGCGGTGGGTTTCCAGCAGCTCCGGCACGTCTGCTGGGTCCTGTGGGGTGGGAATCTTGAAGCGCGAGAGCACCTCGAAGCGCTCGGTGTTCTGCACCGAGATGGGAGATGCGAGCGTGTCATCATAGTCAGGATAGACCTCCACACCCCGAAGGTAGCTCACGAGCGGGAGATCGAGCGCCGGCAGCCAGCGTTTGCAATGAGCCTCAAGATCGATGATCTGGGTGACATCCGTCTCGCGTTTCTTCCCGGAGAGCCTGGGTGAGAAGCCGAGGCGGTCGCCACGGGTCCAGCGCATGCCTTCGCAGTGCCAGAGGGTGAGGCAGCGCCAATAGCGGGTGTCATTGGCGGGCAGCCTGCCATCTGGAAAACGCACCCGGAAAGAAACCTCGGAGCTCAGGGCCACTTTGGCGATGTTGCCAGCGTCGAGCACGTTGTCGATGCCAGTCTGGCCAAAGCGGCTGCGGCCAAGCGCTGAACCAAGGTCCAGCAGACCGCGTGGAAAGACAAAGAAGAGCAGCACCGCCAGCGGCAGCGCCTGGGCAAACAGAACAGCCGTGACCCGCGCCGGCTCGCGCGCGCCGGGCAGATTGCGCCGAAAACGCACCATGGCGGCGGCGATGAGCAGCAGCACCGTGACCGTCCACACGGAGCGGGAGAGACGGTTTTCCATCAGGATTGAGCAGAAGGCCAGGAACCAGCCGATGAGGGCGAGCACCTGAAACTCGCGCGGCGTGCGGCTTTCCAACATTTTGGCTCCGGCGAGCACGAGCAGCAGCGCGATCCCGGGCTCCATGCCGCTCAGCTCTCCATAGGTGGAGTAGACCGCCGCCACACCAGCAAAGATGACGCCCACGCGAACGAGGACCGGCGGCACCCCACGGCGCAGCACGCCGCGCCAGAGCAGGCAGAGAGCACACACCACCAGGCCGCCCATGGCGATGTAACCGTGCAGGGGCAGGATGGCGAGAAGCAGCGCGATGCTCAGGAACATGAGCGGCCGCCAGGGCAGGAAGGTGGACTGCTCCATGCTGACCACGCTGCCGGCCCTGCCATTCTTGAGGTCATTGGAAGGGGCTGCTCCCGCCTCCGCCGTGGTCTGCATGGAGAGGGCGTCCAGGCAGCGCCGCATGTGAGCAGGCCCATGGCTGGCGCGGATGGTTTGACCGGGCATGCGGAGTTCATAGGGCTTGCCTTCGTGCTCGCAGATTTCCATCCAGCGGGCGATCTGCGAGGCACGTGCGGACTCCTCCAGAGTCATGGCTTTCCAGTCAAAGACGACGACGCCCTGGCTGCCGCTGCTCCATGCTTTGACCATGAGCGGACCGCCGCGGGCCGCAGCACGCCAGTCGATGTGGCGCGGCGAGTCTCCCGCGCGCCATTCACGCAGGCCGGCAAAATCATCGCCACCACTGGTCTGCCCGCGGGCGGTGGCGACTGCGATGGCATCGCCCTGCCGCGCGGGATCTGGAGCAGGCAGAGGAAGATCTCCGGAAGGCTGCGGATGCACCCGACGCACCCATGCCGTCTCCACCATGCACTCCGCAGAAAACAGGCCGAGCGGATACACACTGCGCACCAGGAGCTGCAGGGCGCCCCCGGTTTGCTGCACCGGCGGGGGCAGGTCCACGATGACCGAGGCTCCCGCCGGCACGCGCTCCACAAAGACGGGCTCTTTGGCACCAATGACAAGGGCTTCGAGGCCGCAGGGGGAAACCGCACCCGTGGCACGCAGTTCCACAGGGATGGGCATGGAGGCGTCCTGTGCGGCGGGCCGTGCGCCGACCAGCCGCACCTGAAGGCCGCGCAGATTGGCCCGCGCATGCAGCCAGGAGAGCATGCCCATCGTCGCTGTGAGCAGCGCGATGAGGTGCGCCGCGCCATTGGACTGGGCTTCGGCGGCATACCACATGCCTGCCACGATGGCCATGAGCGCCAGCGTGTGTCGGTTCCAGCGCACGCGCACTTTCATGGCATCAGGGCACGGGAGTTTCGGCGATCAACTGGCGTGCCAGATCGAGGCCGGTCATGCCTTCGGCGGCATGCTCCAGACGATGGCCCATGACGTAGACAGCCACGGCCTGAATGTCCTCCGGCAGCACCATTGCCCGCCCATTGAGCAAGGCCCAGGCTCGTGCCGCCGCCAGCACCGAAAGTCCGCCACGTGGGGAAAGTCCATGCCCCTGCACACGGCTGGCGGCCAGCAGGTCCTGCAAATAGTCGAGCAATGCCGGAGCGGCATGCACGGCACGCGTCCAGGTTTGCAGCTGCTGGAGTTCGATGAAGGACATCGCCGGCTGCATCGCACGGAGGATTTCCCGCCTTTCCTGACCTTCCAGCAGAGCGCGTTCCGCACTCCGATCCGGCACCCCGAGCGCAAGACGCATGAGAAAGCGGTCCATCTGCGACTCCGGCAGCATGAAGGTGCCGATTTGCGAAGAGGGGTTCTGCGTGGCGATGACAAAGAAGGGCTCGGGCAGCGGATGCGTGGCGCCATCCGCCGTCACCTTCCCTTCCTCCATGGCTTCCAGCAGCGCGGACTGTGTCTTGGGCGTGGCGCGGTTGATTTCATCCGCCAGCAGCACCTGGGTGAAGACGGGGCCTTTGTGAAAATGAAAGGCCGCTGTGTCGCGGTCATACACCGAGGCGCCGAGGATGTCCGCAGGCAGCAGGTCGCTGGTGAACTGCACGCGGCGGAAGCCGAGACCCAGCGCCTGCGCGAGCGCCTGGGAGAGCATCGTTTTGCCCACGCCCGGCTGGTCTTCAAACAGCAGATGCCCGCGCGCCAGCAGGCAGGTGACCGCAAGGCGCACGACATTCTCCTTTCCCAGAATGACCTGCGATACACGCGCGATGATGGATTCGATCTGTTGAGACGCTTGCAGAGCGGTGGCAGCGGGCAGCATGGCGTCGGCGGAGGTGTGGGATGCGCGTGAGGACACGAATGGTTGGGTTAGACATTCAAGTCTCGCCGAATTCCTGCCAGGAAAGCAAGCCGCTTTCACCACACTCCGCAAATTGATGCGCATCCGGCATTCAAAGCCTTGCCGCATGCTCCACTCATGGTGCTGCAGCACAGGCCGCCCTTTGTCCATCAGCGAATCACGCCAGCCTTCCGATACACATCCACAATGTCCAGGATGGAGCGGGCAAACGGGGCCGGGAGATACCAATGGACGTTTTCTTCAACATTAACGCCTGCGACCATGGCGGGCATGTTCGCCGGCGGCATGCCTGGCACCTGCACGGGAACCCTTGGCATCGGCCCGGTTTTGTCCTGAAACGTGGTCTTGATGCAGACCGCCCCCGTGCCGCCTTTGAGGATTTGATACGGAACCTCTTTGGTCGTGCTGCCGTTGTGTGCCAGGCTGACCAGATTGTAGTAAGGCTCACGGATGCCGTCCGGTACCGGCAGCCACCTGGCATTCTTCCCATTCTGATCCACGAACTGGACGGAGACGACTTTGCGCTCCTTGTCCACGAGCATGAACATGACGTTGAAGGGCTGCCCGTGGTCCACAAACTTTCTGGACTGAAAGCCGCAAAGGACGAGCGAGTCATTCGGAAAACAGGGGTGCACCATCGGCCGCTCTGAGATCTTTTTAAAGTCGGGAGGCAGTGTCTTTACCGCCTCGTCAACGGGCATGCGCCAGGTGATGCCGCCCACGATGGAGGACGGTATGGGCTCCTGGCCCTTGGGCGCATCACCGACGGAGGCCTTGCAATAAAATTCCAGGGACTCAAGCAGCTCCCGTTTGGCAGTCAGCGTCTGCGGCAGCCACCTGGGGGAGAACACCATGCCTCCGGGCAGATCCGAAGGTGCAGCGCCTGCCTGGCCCTGATCTTCGATCCACTTTTGATCCGCCGTGCTCAGGGTGCTGATGCTGAGCGTGTGGAGCTGCCCGTTTCCGAGCCGGAGCGTGACCTGCCCGTTCTGGGTTGATATAAACGCAGCGCGGACGCTGCGCCCCTTTGCATCGGTAAACAGACGAATCTGCTCGGCGCTTTGTGCGTGCAGGGAAAAGACAACAAGGAGGAGGAGGATTTTGGTATGCATGATGAAACAGCTCTTTCACAGAGATGCTTCGTGATGCGCGAAACGCGGTTGCACCCGCCTCAGCGTTTTTTTTCAGCCAGGGCTTTGGCGATGGCCGGATCAAGACCGGCGCCACGCACTCCGGTGGCGAGGATGCGTCCCGTGTCCCCATCGATGAGGAATGCGGCCGGGATGGAATTGACGTGGTAGAGCCTGGCGATGGAGGCGTCCCAGGACTTGCCCTCAAAGACCTGCGGCCAGACGATGCTCTTCTCTTTCAGAAACGCGGTGAACTGGTCCCTGTTTTGATCGAGGCTGATGCCAAGAATCTCCAGGCCCGCGGCATGGTGCTTTTGATACGCACTCACGACATAGGGCGCCTCTTTGACACAGGGCGGACACCAGGTGGACCAGAAATCCAGGAGGAGGATCTTTCCTTTGAAGGCGGCAGGCACGGCTATCTTGGAGCCGTCCAGCGTGGCAGCCTCAAACGGAGGCGCCTGCATGCCGGTTGCCAGCACGATCTGCGGCTTGAACTCGGGCACAGAACGCGAGGACGGAACAATGCGGAAGCTGGCGCCGCTCGGCGTGAGGTCCGCGATCTCATAGTTCGAGGCACCGATTTTGAAGGCGTCTTTCACATGAAAGAACTTGGGGCGGCCATCGCCATTCAGGTCTATGCGGAGGCTGCTGGTGGGTGCGCTGAAGTCTCCCTTGCAGTCATCGTCACACAGCAGCGCGGAGACGACCTTGCCTTCCAGTAAAATGGAGCCTGCACGCAGGTAGTCCGAATAGTAGAGCAGGGCTTTTTGCGGGCGCTTAGGCATGCCGGTGCCAAAGCGGTAGGCCTCTATCCTGACATTGGCCGGCCGCTCGCCGCCAAAGTTCAGCTCGGCCTGGAAAGAGCCGAAGGCGGAGATCTCCTCCGTGCCATCATCCTTTTTTAGGATGCGGCGCGCCCATGAGGCAGGCGGATCATCGCCGAGGTCTCCATTGGCATTGCTGTCCACATAGAGGCGGGGATTGAGACTGTCCGGCTTGTCGATGATGAAGGCATGGCTGCGCTGGCGGTCGGCGGGCCCCAGTCTGACGAAGCCGTATTCTGCCTGCTCAAGGCCCGCGGGAGAATTGCGAAGCGAAACCTGCGGGCTGGGAAAGGTCTGTGTCAGCTGCGGTCTGTAACCAGGCAGGCGGCGGCTGCCACCACTGGAGATCAGGGGCAGCTCAATGAACTGTCCGATGCCGTTTGAAACGGCCTGCGGAGTTTTGGACCTGGGCGTGGCTGTGACCAGGGCATGTTGCGTGGCGGAGTCTGGCAGGCCGGGGCTGGGTCTGAATTTCAGCCATGAGAGGCCGCCCAGCGCGAGAATGGCGGCCCCCGCCAGCCACCATGGCGCGGCAGGGAATTTCTTGTCCGGAGCAGACACGGGGGCACGCACCGCTTCCGGCAGCAGCGGGGCCTGGCCCGCGGGTGGCACTGGCGCGGCCTGGGACTCCTGTTCCTCCTGCACGGAGATGGAGATGGGCCGTGTCAGGATGCCATCGAGCGCCAGACGCATTTCGCGGATGCTCTGGTAGCGGACTTCCCGGTCCTCTCTCATGGCGGATGCGATGATGGGGTCAAAGCGGGGATCGAGACCTTTCACGAGCAGGCTTGGCAGCTCGAAAATGCCCTGCGGCAGGCGTCCTGTGAGCATCTGGTAAAGCATCACACCCGTCGCATAAATATCCGCACGATGATCCACACGGCTGCCCAGGGTCAGCGCCTCAGGCGCCAGGAAATGCATCGTCCCCATCACATGCCCGGTGACGGTGAGGCTGTCATGATGGCTCTGGGATGACTTGGCGAGCCCGAAGTCCGCCACTTTCACCTGCCCATCAACCCCGATCATGATGTTTGCAGGCTTGATGTCCCGGTGTACGACTCCGCGCTCATGCGCGTATTGCAGCGCATCGCACACATGCGCGGTGACCTCCAGCGCATGGGCGGAACTCAGGCGGCCCTGGCGCGCCACCATCTGCCCCACGTCCGTGCCGTCCACAAACTCCATGATGAAGTAGAGCGTGCCGTCCCTCATCTCTCCAAAGTCAAAGACCTTCACGATGCCGGGATGATTGAGCTGCGCCATGGCGCGGGCTTCCTGCTTGAACCTCTCCGCAAACGATGCGTCGTAAACGCTGAGCATCCAGGGCAGGATTTTGATCGCAACGGGACGCTCAAGAGAGGTCTGCATGCCACGATACACCGCGCCCATGCCGCCACGGGCGAGAAAAGACTCCACGACATAGCCTTCGAGCCGCGCCTGCAGTTCCTCAAGCTCCGGCGGCTGCCAGAGCCGAGGGTCAGACACTGGCTTTGTGGCGTCCTGCTCCAGCGCACCTTGCAGCAGGTCGGCGGCGGCATTGCCAAAAAGCGGATCAGAGGATGGCGGCTCGGGTTCGGGAGTCATTGGAGTGAGGATGATTGTGTGCGCAGGAGCTACTTTGAAGGCGGCGCGGTCTGGCTGGTGGATGCAGTCGTGGCAGGCGCGCCTTCCGCCACGAATGCTGGAGCAGCCCAGAAGGCGTGGTCACTGCTGGCATCTCCCGCAGTCTCGGTGATGAGGGTGAGGCGCTTCGAGCCCGCGGGCAAAGCCACGGAGACAGGCACCTCATGCCCGGGGTAGCTCCTCAACTCATTGGAGTTAAAAACCGCCTTCCCATCCACTTCGACGATGTAAGTCCAGCTGCCGTACGCAGTGACCGGCTGCCCTGAGGCCAGGTGGGATGGCCCGATGCCCGTGGCTGTAAAGGAGGTATAACCAGCAGGGATCGCAAATTCGACACGGCTTGGCGGATGTGCCCAGAGGTATTGCTTGCAGGCCACACCGCCGACATACACACCGCGTCCTTCGAGCGCGTTGATCTCCCCGTAGTAGTTGGCACGGAACACGTCCCAGCCCACTTGGGCGTGCAGCGGAGACAGATCCGCGAGCGAGAGTTCATGCCTGGGCGCCGGCGGTGCAGCGGTGACTGCCGGATCAGCGGCGATGGCCTTCCAGTGGCAGATGCCCGCGGTCCTTCGCTCCGCGCACTGCGCCGAGATTCGCAGCGCCCTTGTCTTCACCGCGGGAAACTTCACCACGCACCACTGATCCTTCTCCGCAGGCGGCATGGTGGCGTCCACGGGCACCCATGCGCCCGATTCCTCCCGGTAAAGCAGCCGCCAATACAACGGCATGGCAGAGATGCCGCCCTCAGACCAGACGATCTGGCACTCGTGGATTGACTGCGGTGTCTCCCATTCCAGCTGAGCCCATTCCATAGCCCCCTTTCTTGGATTCCAGCTCATGCGCTGCGGATTGCTGGAGTCGGGCACGGCCACCTCCCTGCCATCGTTCATGTGCCTGGCGTAGTTGTCATGGGCAAACGAGCATCCAGGCCTGGCCAGAGGCGCGACATCCTTGCCAGGAACTGCAGGGGCAGATCTGACCTCGGTCGGTTCCAGCTGGATGTAGTCGAGTCCGAAACAGATGACGTCGTGGTTGAGCCAGACTTTTCCATGAGTGTCCACAAGCCTGACCTCCAGCGTGTGATCACCCGCCGTGAGATCAAAGACACCCCAGTCCAGAATGTCCGAGGTCACCATCGTGTCCGCCTGCATGTCAAAAGGCGCACCCTGCACCCGCCTGCCATCCAAAAAAATATCCACCACTCCATAATCTGCGGCCCCCGTGAGCACGCCCATCACCCGCTGCCTGCCCGGCTCCTCCACGAAAAAGGAGGTTTTGAGCACATCTCCCAGCTTCCCATCGTGCCACCATAGATGCGCCTCCGCGCTCCAGACCCCGGCGTGAAAGGCAGTGGTACTTTGGACCTGAGAAATGCCGCCCGTTACCCGGGTTTCCTTCATTTCCTCTCCTTCGATGCGCTGAATGGTCACCCTCACGGGCTGCGAAGCATGGTGCCACACTAGAAAAGCAGCGAGAGCAAGCACCATGCCGCCGACTGGAAACAAGAAGACGAGCTTCCCCTTTGCCTTTGCGCGCGCTGGCATGGCGGGCTGCGAGGGGCGTTGAGGCCTGGAGGAGGCATCCAGGACGGCGGGGGCCTCCGCGGCATTGGGGTCCACCTGCGGCACCGGCTTGGTGAGTATGGCGTCGAGGTCCTGGCGCAGTCCGTTCACATCCTGGTAGCGTTCCTCGGGGTTGCTCCGCATCGTGCGGGTGATGATGCGGTCGTACCGCGGGTCCAGGCCTGCGACCTTGTGAGACGGGAGTGCAAACATGCCCTTGGGCAGATTCCCCGTGAGCATCTGGTAGAGCATGACTCCGATGGCATAGATGTCAGCGCGATGATCGACCGTGGAACCGAGTATCAGCGCTTCCGGAGCTATGTAATGCATCGTCCCCATGGCCATGCCGCTCTCGGTAATACTGGACTGCTCACCCTGGGCCGTTCTGGCCAGGCCAAAGTCCGCCACCTTCACCATGCCATCGTAGCTGACCATGATGTTTGCCGGCTTGATGTCGCGGTGGATGATGCCGCGTGAATGGGCGTATTTCAGCGCATCGCAGACGTGGGCGGTGATCGCCATCGCCTCCTGGGAGGACAGCCGTCCTTTTTTGGCCAGCATCTGCGCCAAATCAGTGCCATCCACGTACTCCATGACAATGTAGCGCGTGCCATCCTCCGCCTGGCCGAAATCATACACCGCCACGATGCCCGCGTAGTTGAGCTTGGCCATGGCCAGCGCCTCACGGCGGAAGCGTTCGCCGAAACTCGGATCTGCGGTGCCCACCTCCGGTGAAAGAATTTTGATCGCCACATCCCGCTCCAGCGCCCGCTGGTGGCCATGGTAAACCGCCCCCGCCCCACCGCAGCCGATCAGGGAATACACCTCATACTTTGGCAGCAGAGCCTGCAGTTCTTCCGGAGCCGGCGGCTGCCAGGGGCCGGAACCGCTGGAGGGCGAAGGTGATGGCAATGCGGACATGAGCAAACCAGTAAAGATATAAAGAAAGACATGCTAGGCGAGCAAGGAATGCGCTGAATCGCTCAACATCGCAGCTCTTAAGCGGAGCGTGGGCAGTCGAAGGCCACATGAAAAACCGTGGAGCCTTGATTTAGAAGGCTTTCTCCGCGGTGTTCTAATCCTGCGCTGTTCAATCAATGTTTCTCCATACCCAGCATTCCACATGCCTGCATTACGGGGTGAACGCTTTCACTTGAATGAAGAAAAAGACGGCCTGCGTAGGTTTGCCATCCAGCTTCGCCTGCCGGGTGAGATCGGGCTTCGTCGCGGCGGAGGGCAGGCTGCCGCCACTGGCTCCGCCGAGAACCAAAACATGGCCGCTGGGCATGCTGACACCAATCGTCGATTTGACGACACAGAAGACGGGCTGAAGCACGTGGTTCTCGGTGAGGACGACCTCGCTGAGCTTGCCTTCTTTGTCAGCGGCCACGGCCTTGACGGGGCTGCTGTAATTGATGAAGCCTTCAAACGCCACGAGTTCTGGTGCCAGGTTCATTTCAATAAGAGTGCCGTCTGAATTGATGACGGGCTCCACTTCCAGGCGAAAACCCGTATGACGCATCTCGAAGCTTCTGGGAGTGGAAGGCGTGGCGGCAATCACCTGCCCCGGTGCGATCTGCACCGGCTTGCTGCCAGCCTCGCTGGAAATTTTTGCCGGCACGAACTCAGTCGGGTAGATAAACTCCCTTATGCTTTCACTAGTGGAACGCACTCCACTTCTGGTGACAAAGCTGGGAGAATACATCAATGCATGTCCGGAAATCTTTTCGAGCTTTGCCAGCATGGCCGCGGCCTTGTCTGCCGGGATGATGCCGAGGTTTGACATGGCGGCAGTGCTCTCCAGCGCAAGGCCGGCATCGCGCAGGGCGGCTGCGTCCAGCGGCACGCTGATAACCTTGGCATTGATCTGTACTTCCTTTGCCTGGGCAAAGGCGGATGCTGCAACGGCAAAAAGAAGGGTGAGGACTTTCGGGGTGTGGTATGTTTTCATGGGAAGATTCAATGCGGTTCAAAGAAATGTTCAGCGCGGGATGACGCGGTAAGTGCTGTCTTCTTGATCCAAGCGCAGCCCAGCCTGACGGGCACTCGCTTCGAGGATATCCTCCAGCGGTCCCACACGGGCATCCAGATTGATACTGCCGGTCTTGGGATCGATCCGCGGGTCCAGCTCAATCTGCAGCTTCAAACCAGCCTCTGCCACACGCTGGCGCAGCAAGGTCACGGCGTCTCCAATGCTGGTGCCGGAAAACTGGACCATCGACACCAGTGCCAGCGATTCATCGTCCAGCAGTTTTTCCTCCTGCTCATGCAGGCCTTGTGAGTCAATGACGAAGGTGCTGCTTTCGGCCTTCGATTCTGCCAGTCCGAGCCGAGTGCCGTCCTTGGTGGTGACAAGCCAAACGTGGCCGATATAGGTGAGCTGGTGGCACGAGTTCCCGCGCGCCAGGCCCCGCCACCTGGCGAGCTTGCCGTCCTCCCTCACCCACTGGATTCTCACCTCCTCGGCGAGTTTGTTGGTGAAGCGAATTTCCGATGGATCTCCCCCTTCCACTGAGGGGCGGATTTCAATCATGCGGGCGGGCAGCGCCGGAGTATTCACCGGTGCCGCTGGCGATGCCCCGGCCACGGCTGCGCCTCGTGCAGGCCCGTCAATCCAGATCAGCGGAGAAGCGGCAGTGCCTTTCACCTTGGCAAGGGGTTTGCCGCCGGCGTCCGTGATCAGCCAGACATGGCCATCATAGGAGTTCGTCACATGATCGCGCCCTGGCAGGATGTCGCCATAGGAGTGCTGCTTGCCATCGCCCGGCAGCCAGTGAATTTTCACGGTGCCGGAGGTCTGATTGACAAAGCGAAGCCCAAATGGCGCGCCTGAGCCGCCGCCCTGGATCGGTGCGGTGCTGAGATTGGAGGTCAACAATGCCCCAGGGGGCGGAGTCATTGATGGTGAAGGCAAATCGGCGGCATGCGCGCTCACCGGGGCTGACGGCCTCTTCTGACTTTCGGCGCTGAGGAAGGTGGGATAGGCCCAGAAGGAGTGGTCAAATCTCCCATCGGCCAAGTGATCAGTGATCAGGGTGAGCGTCTTGGAGCCCGGTGGAAAAGCGATGTCCACGGCATGCTCACACGTTTTGTAACGCGAGAGCTGATCGGATTGATCCAGAAGCTTGCCATCGACGAGAACGGAGGCTTTCCAAGTGTCTGCCTCAGCCACCGGAAGGCCGGTGTTTTGCATGGAAGGGCCGACGGCAAAGGCCGTGAAGCGCGCATAGCCAGCCGGGATGGCGAAGTCAACACGGCTGCTGGCATGTGCAAACAGGAACTGCGGGCAGGGCTTGCCGGCCTGAAAAACACCACGCCCTTCGCGTGCGTCGTACGCCCCATAAAGGTTTGTCCGATAGGGACCAGCGCCGACCTGTACATGCAGCGGAGAGAGATCGCCCAGAAAGAGATCGGGACGCTCGCGCTTTTTGGGATCTGGCACGCTTGCGGGATCGGCAGCCTGAACCTGCCAGTGGCAGATGCCTGCGGACCAGCCATCGAGGCACTGTACCGCCAAGCGCAGCGCGGTGGTTTTCACCGGCGTGAATTTCACGCTGTTCCAGCCATCACGCGTGGCCGCGGGCATGGCTGCGCCTACCGGCACCCAGGCTCCGGTGGACTCTTCCCGGTAAAGAAGCCGCCAGAAGGACGGCAGTGCGCAGCCTCCGCCCACTGAGCTATCGTCGAACCAAAAGACGCGGCATTCACCAACCGCCTGTGCCGTCTCCCATTCATACTGCGCCCATTCAGCACCGCTCTTGCGAGGATGCCAGGTGAAGCGCGGCAGGCTCTGATCGTTGGATTTTCGTCCAAGGCGCTCCTCGCTGGTGTTCATCATGCGGACGTGGTCGTTCCCGAATGCATAGGAGGCGCTGGGCTGGGCCTTGGCGGCGATGTTTGTCTCCGCCGCAGCAGGAGCAGCGGTGCTCACAGACGGCTCGAGCTGGAGATAGTCGAGGCCGAAGCCGTAGGCGTCGCGCTTGTCCACATTGATGACACTGGTGTCGAGCATGCCGATGCGCAGCACATGCGGACCTGCGGCGAGATCGTGCAGGCCGAGATCGCTTGCGCCGGAAATGACGGCCTCATTGGCCTGAAGATCGAAGATCCTGCCCTTGAGCTTTTTACCATCGAGGCTCACTTCGATGACACCATAATCCGAGGATGAGGTGAAGGCCGCTTTCACGCGCTGCCTGCCAGCCTGCTCACGTTCGACGGTGATTTCCAGATCGAGGCTGTAGCCAGCGGCACCACCGTGCCACCAGAGGTGGGAGTCCCCGCTCCAGAGAGCGTTGGGTTGTCGCATTGGCTGCGGCTCGACCTCGCCGCCGGTGACCTTGATGACCTTGAGCACTTCGCCTTCGAGGCGCCTGGCCACGCTGCGCTGTGGCGGAGGTTTGGGACTGAAAAATGGCCAGACTATGACGAAGGCGAGGACGCTGACAGCGCCGATGACGAGTGCTTTCAAGCCTTTGCCACGACGCGGCGCCGCTGCGCTGGCCGGCTGCGAACGCGAGGCTGAAAAACGCGCCTGAGGCGGCCCCGCTGGACGCGCGCCGGGCTTCTTTGGCCCCGGCCGGCCCGCCGTGGGCGCAGCGGCTCTCACCGGGTGCGCCGGCATCTGCAGAGCCGTTTCCACCCGCGGCAGATACGCCGCAAAGGGAGAGTCCCCAATGGCCTGCCATTCCCGCGCCCCCTCCGCCATGACGAAGTGGCCGGCCACAAGCTGCCCCGCATGGATCATGGCAACGATCTGGTCCGTGGTGATGGGACCGTAGGTATTCTGTGTGTCGGAGTAGAACCAGGTGTTCATGTTTGGGAAGAAAGTGGACTCTCCATGCTACTTCGTGAAAACCGGCGGCCGGTTGCACCTCAGCGCAAAATTTTCTTCAACTGCCAAGGACATGAGTTTCGCGGTCCAGCGATGTCATTGAATGAAATCATCCCCAGCCAGGGTCGATGGCGTGAATCAGCGGCGCACAACGAAGTCCATATCGCCCCGGTAGTAAGTTTCGAAAATCAGGACAGCAAGGGCGGTGTTTTCGATTTCTTTGCCGTTCATGAAAACGGATTGGTGGCCGTTCACAGAACCATCCGGCTTCATGCAGGCGAGCATTTGCGGGAGCATCTGATTGTTCCAAAAGAGCCAGTCATCTCCTCCGCGATGATAGAATGCGCGAGTATAAAACAGCACCGATTGGAGTTCCATGCTGGCCCAGTTTAACGGCTCTTTTTGGAAGTGTTCCCGGGCAAACCGGATGCCATCTTCAAGCAGTGACGGGTCTCCGTCCGGGAAGAGCTGAAGCACGCGCAGGCAGGCGCCTGTGATGGCCTGCGGCGTCTCGGGTGCCGCCGCCTCAAAACCTCCTCCAGCGCTCTGAAGAGAACGCAGCGCACTCGCCACATGGGTGGCACACTCATTCATCCCTTCGAATTCCAAACCCGTGAGCTTTGCAGTCCTCAGTGCCTCGCACTGCCAAGCCAATGTGAAGATGCTGGCCCGAGTTCCGCCCGAAACGGAAGTCCGGGACCTGATGATGAAGCGCACAGCTTTTTCAAACACCTCCCGCATCCCCGGTAATGAGCTGGAGCCCATGCGTGCGGCCTGATACATCTGCCCCAAGGCGTCAGTTGCCATTCCATGTTCGGCCGCGGCATGAGGACTGGCAGAGTCGGACGCGATGAGACCATCACTGTTTTTTTTCCCGGTTTCGATGAGAAACAACAGCCCCTTCAAAATGGCGTCACGATAATAGCTTGAATCTATCGTCTCACAGCGTCCGGCAAAAGCCTGCAGGGCGAGCGCCGTCATTCCAACACGATCCTGATCACCCCAGGAGCCGTCACGATTTTGCTTCGCTTTCAAAAACTCAAAGGCTGCGATCACAGCTCTTTCCACATTTCGATCCCCGCCTGTACGCATCATCATGGCCAGCCGTTCCGCTGGGTTGCAGCGGTTGTTCAAAACAGTTTCCAGAGCAGCTGCGTTTGCAAGAGGAGCAGCCGCGGGCAACGCTGAGCCAGGGCGTTTCAGCTTGAGCCAGCCAAGCCCCCCCAGGCTGATAACAATCGCTGCCGCGAACCACCCAACATTACCTGCGTAGGTTTGCTTCACCCTCCCGGTCTTGGTGACCGCCCTTGGCCCTCTGGCTGCGGGCGCAGGGAGGTTTGTCCGCAGAGCTTCCGATGCCTTCTGCACGGGTTGGGTGAGGATCGCATCCAGCGCATGGCGCATATCTCGTATTTTCTGGTAGCGTTGCTCCCGGTCTTCACGCATGGCACCTGCCACGATTGCATCGTAGCGTGGATCAAGCCCCGGAACCTGCATGGAAGGCATCTCAAACAATCCCTGCGGCAGCTTGCCTGTCAGCATCTGGTAGAGCATGACACCCACGGCGTAGATATCCGCGCGATGGTCGATGCCCATGCCAAGAGTCAGCGCCTCAGGCGCGACAAAGTTCAAAGTGCCCATGACGTGGCCGCTCAGGGTAAGGCTCGCATTTTGTTGGCGGGAGGATTTGGCCAGGCCAAAGTCCGCCACCTTCACGCTTCCATTGTACCCGACCATGATGTTCGCAGGTTTGATATCTCGATGTACCACTCCGTTTTCATGGGCATAGTGCAGGGCATCACAAACGTGCGCTGTGATGGCCATGGCGTGGGCAGAGGCGATGCGGCCCTGCTCCTGCACCATTTGCCCCACATCCGTGCCGTCAATGAACTCCATGACGTAATAAAGCGTGCCGTCCGCCATCTCACCAAAATCATACACGGAAACGATGCCCGGATGGTTTAGCTGCGCCATGGCCCTGGCCTCCTGCTTGAAGCGAAGCGCAAAGCTGGAGTCGCTGTCGCGAAGCTGCGGCGGCAAAATTTTGATGGCCACGGACCGCTCCAGCGAGGCCTGGATGCCGCGATACACCGCCCCCATGCCACCCCGTGCCAGAAACAATTGCACCTCATATGCGCCGCCAAGACGTGCCTGCAAATTTTCAGGTGTGGGCGGCTGCCACGCACGAGGATCGTCGGTTTGAACACGTGAGGAGGGGGCCATCGCCGCGCAAATGAGATCGGCGGTGTTGTTGCCAAAGAGCGGGTCGGAAGAAAGTGGCGTTTCAGAACTCATCGGGAGGAAGTCGTATCTGAGAGCTTCTTCGCGAAAAACACCGCGCGGTTGCACCGGCGGTGAAAAAAATTTCACTTCACGTACGCGCGGCCATCAGTTCACGCAGTTCGTCGTCGATGTTGGCAGGCGTGGGGTCATCCAGCGTGGCGGCTATCTGCTCGCGAATAAGGTTCTGGCATTTGCCGCGTAGACGTGAGATATCGCTCTTCAGGGTGCCTTCGGGGCGGCCGAATGTCAGGGAGAGCTTGGCCAGGGTCTGTTCGCTGCTGCCAGTGATGAAGGGTGCAAGGGCTTTGAAAAGCTGTTCCAGCCCGCGCTCCGCATAATCGCGCTGCAGTTCTTTCATCGCGTTGGCGGCCAGCGTCTTCATCCATTGGCGCTGGAAGGCGATGATGGGCGTATGGTCATCCACGGGTTCGGCCCGCAGGGCCTGCGTCTCGCTGAGGTCGGCCATTCTGGCCACCTTCCCCGCCCCGCGCTTCGCCGCCGTGTCATGGCGATGGCGGTCGATCAGGAAGGATTGCAGCTTGGTGATCAAATAGGCCCGCAGCTTCACTTTGAACCCCTCGGCATCGGCAAACGCATTTTTAGCCAGCAGTTGCTCGAAGAACGCCTGCTTCAGATCTTCGGCCTGATCAGGCGGGAGTCCTTTGCGCAGGAGGAAGGCCATGATGGGTTTCTCATACTGCCTGCACAGGTCGTTCAACGCCCGATCGGCTCCCGGCTGCCCATCCGCGACCGCAAGACGCACCATGCTCCATTGGGTGGGTGGAAACGAGGCCGGCGTATGCTGCGACACGGGAGTATTCATCTATTGCAAGGGCACACCTCAACTACCAGCCCTAATCTCCAAATGCAAGGAGTGTACGTCATCCTTTTCAACAGATGAAGGGCAGAAGTGCTAAATCTGCTGCAGCTTGTTCCGCTCATTCGGCGTGCGGCACACCGGACAAATGGTGACGGCGATCTTGCGCTTGGCCTCGCAGGCATAGGCGGTGCCACAGATGCGGCACTGGATGGCGATACGGCGGCGGTAGACCTCGCGCTTGCGGTCACGCCAGAAGGTGTAGAACCACAGCAGGCAGACGGTGGAGACACCGACAGCCATGAAGAGGATGATGAGGCCGCCGAGCGGAATGGGAATCATGGCGGCGAGGCCTCCCCCCAGCGGAACGAAACTTCTCCCCAGTCCACCTGCTTTGCCTCAGACGGAGTGAAACGCAGCGAAAGCACCGCAGCATGGAGCTGCTGCATGATTTCCACATCTTCGACGCTGCCCAGTGGCAGCGCGGTGATAATCTGGCCGGAGGAGCCAATGCCCACACGGAACTGCACGCGCGTGGGCTGGGTCAGCCGGATGCCGGAGAGCTCCACGCTGGCGGGGCCGCGCTTTGCCAGCGCCGTGCTCATGAAGGCACGCAGCTGGGCGGCGGGGGCGGCCGCCACGGGCGGGGCGACACGGTGGGGCACTGGCGGCAGCACATCCGCAGCGGCAGTGAAGAGCCGCGGCTGATGAATGGCGGTGGCGGCCGGGTCCAGCTCCCGCAGCTTGATTTGATGACCCTCAAAGGAGGGGTGGAAGGCCAGGGCGGTGCCTTCAACGGGCAGAGTCGACTCCGCATCGCTCAGCAGCGCAAAACTGCGATCCTGCGCCCGATGGATGAGCGCGAGCTCGGCAGGGTTTTTGGGATTTAGCGAGATCACATGCTGCGGTGTGACCGGCAGGCGCTGCGCCACCGGGTGCACGATGCGAAAAATGAAGAAAAAGCCAGCCATGGCGGCCATGAGCAGCAGCAGCGCGACGAAGAGATGCCAGGTGGAGTGGTCCCGCACGCCCCAGGCAAAGATCAAGGCCGGCTCGTCATGATGTGGTTTGGCAGACATCGTGGGTGAGCGCTGGTTCAGGCCCTGGGCGGCACGGTGGAATACGCCACTTCATAGCCAAGCTCGAGGGCGATGTTGCCGATCTCGACGACACGGCCATGCGGCGTCTCCCGGTCGCTGTGAATGATGGCGCGGCGCTCGCCTTCGCGGCTGGCCTTGAGTTTTTCACGCAGCTCCCCGGGACTGGTGCGCACCCCGTCAAAATAGAGCTGATTTTCCGCCCCCGCAGGGACGGTGATGATATGGGCGCGGTCAAAACCCGTGAGCCGGGAGTTTGACTGTGGAGTCTCCACCTTGATGCCGGACTGCACCACAAAGTTGCTGTTCAGAAGGAAAAAGACCAGCAGCAGCAGGATGGTGTTCAGCAGCGGCACCGTGTACAGCCAGGGGCTTTGCTTGGGCAGTTGGCTCTCGAGCTTCATGGTTGGTGCGGCGGTGCACGCAGTATCGGAGGCGCGGGGTGGTTGGGCCAGCCGAAAATGCGCTGCGGGCGCTTATCCTTTCATCCCACGGCCGCGCGCCTTGGTCAGCGGCGGCGCGGCTTCCGCCTGGCGAAACTCCACGATGTTGTCCGTGCTGTTGGCGTCTTCGATCAGGTTCACGATTTCGATGCCAGCGCGTTCCAGATCATGCATCAGAGAGCGCGCACGGGCGCTGAGAAAGGCAAAGGAAAGGTAGGAGGGAATGGCCACCACCAGACCGAGTGCGGAGGTGATGAGGCTTTGATACACCCCGTGCGCCACATCCGCCTGAGTGGCCAGACCATTGGCAGAGGAAAGGCTGGTAAAACTGTCCAGCAGGCCGATCACCGTGCCCAGCAGGCCGATGAGAGGGGCCGCGTGCGCGATGGCGTTCAGAATGCCCAGAAAGCGCTCCAGCCGGGGAACTTCCAGCTGACCTGCCTCCTGAACGATCTCCTTGAGCTGCTCGCGGGGGGCGTGGTGCCGCAGAAGGGCCGCATGGACGACACGGCCGGCGGGGACTCGCGTGGCCACGCATTCCTGCAGCGCCTCGGCGAAGTTCTTGCGGCGGATGAGGCTGGCCAGACCGGCCAGAAACTCGCCCACATTCATGCTGGCGCGGTGAAAGTAGGCCAGACGCTCGATAAAGATCGCTCCGGCGAAGCATAGGCACCCTATCAGGAGCCAGACGAGAGGTCCGCCTTTGGAGATAAGATCAATCATGTGCCTGGAGTCGGGAAAGTGATGGGATAGGGTCTGGCGCTACACGCCAGTTCGGGAGACGTGAAAAAACCAAGCAGATTTTATGCCGAGACCGATGGCTTGTAAACACTGGAAATAAACAGGATGCGGGTGCCTGCCGGCCTCGGAGGGACCTATGGCAGACACGTGGGGAAACTCCCCTGCCCCTCCCCCCTTCATTTCCCCTTTCACATTCCGCACATTCATACCAAAAGCCATCACCTCCCAGCCTTGATTCCCTTTCCCAAAACCGCTCCAATGGCTGGATGAAACCTTTCGATCTCCAGGTCAATGGCTACGCGGGCACCGATTTTAACGGCGACAACCTCACCGCCGAATCCCTCCACCACGCGTGCGAGGCCTTGGCGCAAGACGGCTGTGACGCCATCCTGGCCACGTTTATCACGGACGAAATTCCCACCTTGGAACGCCGCATCGGCAAACTGGTGGAATTGCGAGAAAAAGACGAGCTTGCCCGTCGCATCATCACCGGAATCCATATCGAGGGGCCGTTCATCAATCCCATCAAAGGCTACGTGGGTGCCCACCCCCCTCATGCGGTGAAACCTGCGAACGTGGACGACGCCAAGCGCCTGCTCACAGCCGCCGGCGGTCTGGCCAAACTCGTCACCCTGGCCCCCGAGCACGATGAAGGCTGCAAAACTACCGCTTTCCTGGCCTCTCAGGGGGTAACGGTTTCCGCCGGACACTGTGATCCCACGCTGGACCAGCTGAGCGCGGCCTGCGACGCCGGGCTGAACATGTTCACCCACCTCGGAAACGGCTGCCCCATTCAGATGCACCGGCATGACAACATCATCCAGCGCGCCCTAAGCCTGCATGACCGCCTGTGGCTCTGCTTCATCCCGGACGGGGTGCATGTGCCGTTCTTTGTGCTGAAAAACTGGCTGGCCGGCATCAGCCTGGAGCGTACCATTTTCGTGACGGACGCCATCTCTGCCGCCCGCCTGGGCCCCGGTCGCTACACCCTCGCCGGATGGGATATCCTCATTGGCGAAGACCTCGTGGCCCGCTCCCCGGATGGCACGCATTTTGTGGGCAGCACCGTCACCGTGCCGAGGATCAAGGCGAATGCGCTGGCAGAACTGGGAATGAGCGACGCGGATCTGAAGCAGGTGCTGGATGTGAATCCGCGGAAGGCGATTATGGTCTGACGCCTGTCTTGCTATGAACCAAAGAGCTCTCTCTTGCGAGCACGCTGCTGATTTGGCGAAAGCTTACCTTCGCAGAAGAATCAGCAGAGAAAGGTTTTTGTACACGCCCAGTGCAGTGTTGGAACAAGAGCACTCTTGGTTGTTTGATTTTTATTATACAAAGTGGCGCAGCCTTCGGAAGACTTCGGAGCCATTTGGAATACAACTCAGGGTTGAGAAGAAGACGGGCAAGACCACTTGCCATACGCCTCTTGTGAAAAGTAATCATTGATTGAAGGGCCATTTGTGAATCCTTTTCTCTGGCTCGAATCTAAACGCGGACGCTACACTGTCGTCCGCTGGCTTTTTCCGCGCCTGCTGGCGGGCATCTACCTCATCGCGTTTGCCTCCTGGGGCGTGCAGTATGACGGGCTGGTGGGTGAAGAGGGCATCCTGCCGGCGAAGGCGCTGATGGAAAACATCCACGCCTATGAAGCACGCGAGCACCACACGCTCTTCTGGCAGATGCCCACGGTCTTTCACTGGCATTACAGCGATGCCTTTGCGCATGGCATTCTGATCTCCTGCTGTGTACTGGCGGTGCTGGTGATGGCGGGTGTGGCGCAGGGGCCGCTGCTGGCTCTGCTTTGGTTTGGCTACCTTTCGTTTGCCACCACGGGCGAGATTTTCATGGGCTACCAGTGGGATGCCCTGCTGCTGGAGGCAGGGCTGCTGGCGCTCTTCCTCGCGCCGTGGCGGCTGTGGTCCTGGCGTGGGCCGACGGACCCACCACGCGGCTCCGTGTTCCTCCTGCACTGGCTGCTCTTCCGCCTGATGTTTCTCTCCGGCTATGTGAAGATCGGCGGTGGCGACCTGCCGTGGCATGACATGACCGCGCTGCTATACCACTACGAGACGCAGCCGCTGCCCAATGGCCTTTCGTGGTTCGCCCATCATGCACCGCGCTGGTTTCATGTGACCGGCTGCTGGATCATGTATGTCATCGAGCTGGGCCTGCCCTTTGCCATTTTCCTCGGTCGCTGGGGGCGGCTGGCGGCGGCGCTGGGATTTCTCGTTTTGATGGCCATGATCTCCGCCACGGGGAACTACAACTTTTTCGACCTGCTCACCGCCGCACTCGCGATCACGCTGCTGGATGACCGCTGGTGGTTGAAAAGAGTGCGACGCTGGCTGCGCATCGAGGACGACGCCCCGCGCCCGGCCTTCAAACGCTGGACGGAGTGGCCTGCGCTGGCCGCAGTTGTACCTGTGATGCTGTTCACCCTCCTCGCGGCCGATTCCTTCCTTTCCGGCCGCATCCCCGGTTACAAGCAGGCTCTGCCTGCCGCACTGCATGAAACGCTCGACTCCCCTCTCGCCCGGACACGCAGTTTCAATGCGTATGGCTTGTTTCAGGACATGACGGAGCAGAGACCGGAGATCATTCTGGAAGTCAGCGACGACGGCGCCTTCTTTCTGCCGCTCGATTTCAAATACAAACCCGGGGACCTCAAGCGACGGCCGCCCTTCATTGCTCCGCATCAGCCGCGGCTCGACTGGCAGATGTGGTTCGCTGCGCTGTATCCCGGCTACGATCCGCAGCGCGATTCCAATCCCGCCGCCCCCATGCACTGGTTTGGCCAGTTTTGCACCGCACTGCTCAAGCACAAACAACCGGTGTGGGACCTGCTGGAGCCGCCCCCCTTCCCGATCGAAAAAATCACCCACATCCGGGCCAGGCTCTACCGCTACCATTTTACCAGTCCGGAAGTGCGTCAGACCACCGGGGAATGGTGGGAACGCGAGCAAACCGGGCTGTTCAGCGGAACGATGTCGCTGAAGGCCCCCGCGAGATGATTCATCCCTCACGTGACATTCTCCTTGCGTCTCTCCCATCCTGCGGCACTATCGCGGCCCCTCGTTCGTTTTTCGGACGAAGGAACAACCTTCGGGGCGTAGCTCAGCCTGGTAGAGCGCTTGCTTTGGGAGCAAGAAGTCGTGAGTTCGAATCTCGCCGCCCCGACCATCTGAAATTCTTCAGATTTTAGATTTCATTCCGCAGCAATGTCCGCCCTTTACGCCACCGCCCTGAACACCTTCAAGGAAATGGGCTGGCACTACCGAGAAGTCTCCGAGCACTCCGTCATCGAGGCCGATTTTGAAGCCCACCACACCAAGGTGCCCCTGCATGTGCAGGTTTTTGGGGAGACACACATCATCACCGTCGTCTCAAACTCCACGCAGCAGGTGCCGGCCACCCACCGCCTGCCGGTATGCGAGCTGCTCATGCGCACAAACAAGGACCTGAACCTCGGCAATTTCGAGCTCGAATGGGAGAACGGCCAGGTGATGTTCCGTGTCACCAATGTCTTCCCGCCGAACCGACATGATTCGCGCATCATCGCCAGCCTGGTGCATTCCGCGGTAGCGGAGATGGACCGCCTCACGCCTTTCCTCGGCGAAATCATCCGCACTCCCAAAGGCGAACTGCTGCTGCTCAAGGTGGCTGACTTGATGCTGCGCGAAGATTTGCTGCCACCAGCGCCCGAGGCTGAGTGATTGGACGTGACACGGACCGCCCGCCTGTGCTTCTTTGGCGGCGATCAGGCTTCCCCCATGTCCGCCCGCTACAGACTCCAGCAGCACCCGGCCTTCAGCGACCCGCTGTCCAGAGAGGACCTGTACACGCTCGTGTCCCGCGGCTCACTGGCCCGTGGCGAGATGTGTGTGGATGAGGCCACCGGTTTTTCCCATACCGTGGGCGAACTTATCAGCGGCATGCGCCAGCCCGGCGCTTTCAGCGGCCAGTCGCGCATCACCCGGCCTGCCTACCGGGAGTTCAGCCCGGACACGGAGCTTCCTGAAGAAGAAGAGGAGGAAGAAACAGACGAAGAAGATGAAGGAGAGGAGCCGGATGCTCTGGAGGAGAAGGCCATGAAGGACCGCGATTTCTCCCCGAGCGGCGAGGTGATTCTGCATCACGCGCACCCTTCCTGGCTGGGTTACACGAAAGCGCTGATCCTCTGCATCCTGCTCACCACCGCAGGCGGCCTGCTGTTCGTCATTCAGTTTGAATACGCCCTCATTGCCTTCCTCTGCGCATCCTCCACGCTCATCGCCGTCGGCATTTCACGCTACTCGCACGACTACATCGTCACGCGCGAGCGCGTGGAGCTGATCTGGGGCATCATCGGCAAGAGCTCGAAGGAGGCGCGCATCTGCGACATTCGCAGCATCGATGTGTATGAAAGCGGCATCAAGGGCCTGCTCGGTTTGGGAACCATAGATTTTTCCACCGCCGCCAATGCCGGCATCGAAGTACAGTTCAAGGACCTGCGCCGCGCCCACGTGGTGAAGGATCTGGTGCGCAAACTCCAGCGCGGCGTAGACCCGACCAATGATTGAAAACGACGAGCGTCGAATGTTGAAGGACAGGCCGGGAGACCGGGCGGCGGTCATCCGCAGGTTCGTTCTGCTTTCGATCTTGATTCTTTTGCATGCGTCCTTCGCGTTCGGTGCACCGTTCTCCCGCGCCATCGACATCCGCATGCTGCCCTATGAACGCAGCCTGGAAAAACTGCCGGTCGATCTCACGGCGACCGTGGGCTTCGTGGAAAATGGCGGCACCGTCTTCGTGCAGGACGACACTGCGGGCACACACCTGCACTTCAAGCCTTCGCGCACGGATCTCCGCGTGGGAGACCATGTGCGCATCCAGGGGACCACGACTTCCGGCCTCTACTTTCCAGGGGTGGATGTCTCCCAGCTGCAAATTCTCGGTCACGAGGCCCCGCCCACCGCCGAACCCGCCACTTACGATGATCTCGCGACAGGCCGATTCCATTACCAGCGTGTGATCGTCGAAGGACTGGGCAGAACAGTGACGCCGCTGGACGAAAACCGCACGCTGCTGCGCCTGGCCATCGGCAGCCGTGTGCTGGAGGTGCGCATCGATGCCCCGGTGGAGACAGCGCCAGACCTCGTCGACGCACGCCTGCGCATCACCGCACTTGCCGCAGGCGGCATCAATGACCGCCGTCAGCTTGTCTTTCCCTATCTGCGCGTCACCGACTGGAGTGATGTGGTGATCACGAAAGAGGCGCCAAAGGCGGAGTCGCTTCCCATCACCTCCGTGGTGACCTTGCTGCAGTTTGGCGCTGCGGATGAACCCCATCATCGTGTCCGCATTCGCGGCACCGTGCTGGCCGCTTTTCCCGACGGCCGCGTTTTCCTGCGCGATTCCCTTCCGCCACCGCCACCGCGTGAGACGCCGCAGGGTGCCGTGCCCACACCGCCCCAGACGCCGTCCATCGCCATCCACCTTCTGGCAGCCACCCCGCTCACGCCGGGAGATGTCGCGGACATCACCGGATTTCCCACCATGGCGGGTTTCAGCGCTTCTCTGGCAGATGCACTGGTGCTGACCGCAAGTCCCGATGCCGCGCCCGCAGCAGCGCTTGTTTCTCTCAAAGAATTTCAGCAGGGTTCACATGACGCCGATCTCGTTCAGCTCTCCTCGCCTGCAGTGCTCAATGATTCTTTCCGCACCATCGATGGCTTCGAGCTGCGCCTTACTTCCAACGGCACTCCACTGCGCGCGTTCCTGCTTCAGCCCAGCCCACCCGACATCGAGATCGGCGCCTCTCTTGAGCTCACCGGCATCTGCCTGGTGGAGTCTTCTACAGACAAAGGGTTTCGATCCCAGGCAGAGCGCGCATCCCTGCTGCTGCGATCCCCGGCAGACATCCGCGTGCTGAGTGCCGCACCGTTCTGGACTGCGGGCCGCCTCGTCATCGCCATCAGCATTCTCGCGGGCGTCGTGCTGCTCGCTTTCATCTGGATCGCCGCGCAAAGGCGGCAGATCAGCGCGCTCAGCAGCCGCATCGTGCAGCAGGCCACGCTGGATGAGCGGCAGCGCATCGCCCGTGAATTCCATGACACCCTGGAGCAGGAGCTCACGGGCCTCTCCCTGCGCCTGGACGCCGCCACCACGCGTCCGCTGGAAGACAAAGCACGCAGTCTCATCGAAACCTCGCGCAGTCTCGTTTCCCGCATTCAAAGCGAGGCGCGCAACCTCGTGACCGACCTGCGGGACACCGCGCAACTGCACGACTTGCTCGGCGCTCTGCGTGAAATTCAAACCCGCATGCCGCCGGACGGTCCCGCGCTGAAGCTCGAGCTTCAGCCCGTGCCACCGATCTCCGGCCCTGTCTCCCACCACCTGCGCATGATCGCCCAGGAGGCCATCACCAATGCGCTCAAGCATGCGCAAGCCACGGAGATCACCCTTCAGCTTTCCACGTCTGCTGAGACATTGGTGCTCCGCATAGCTGACAACGGCCGCGGCTTCGCCAACAGCGCGGAAACCACCGGCAAGCCCGGCCACTTTGGCTGCATGGGCATCCGCGAGCGCTGCCGCAAAATAAATGCTGACATCACCTGGCAAAGCCAGCCCGGACAAGGCACCGTCGTTACCATTCGCCTGCCTCTGGACCTTTTGACTCCCTGAACTTTTTCACCGTGCCCCCTGCCCCGATCAAACTTCTCCTCATCGACGACCATTTTGTGGTTCGCAGCGGCCTCGTTGCATCGCTGGAGCTGGAGGATGATTTGAAGGTCGTGGGAGAAGCCGACCGTGGCGAGGAGGCTGCGGGCCTCTTCAGCAAAAAGAAACCCGACGTGGTGCTCATGGATTTGCAGCTCCCAGGAATCAGCGGCATCGACGCCACCGCTGCCGTTTTGGCCGAACATCCAGGCGCACGCATCCTCATCTTTTCCACCTTTGCCCGTGACGATGAAATCCAGGCCGCGCTGAAAGCCGGAGCTCTCGGCTACCTGCAAAAGTCATCCTCCCGCGGCGATCTCCTGGAGGCCATCCGCACCGTCGCCAAAGGAGAGCGCAGCCTGCCCGCGGACATAGCCCAGCGGCTCAAGGAACGCCTGGCGGAGCCGGAGATCACCCCCCGCGAACGGGAGATCCTGGCCCTCGTGACACGTGGCAATGCCAACAAGGAAATCGCCGCCACCCTGGGGATTGGGGAAGACACGGTGAAGCAGCACGTCAGCCGGATTTTGATGAAACTGAAGGTGAATGACCGGGCGCAAGCCACGGCGGAAGCCATCCGGCGTGGGCTCGTTCAGGTGTAAGCCCCCCCGCGCTGCCGGCCTCGGGCGTAAAAGTGTTTCGCGAACTCCTCTCCTATGCTTAGGTGGCGGTGGCCGCCCTTCTTCCATGAACACGCGTTTCCTCCTGGTCCTGGTATTTCTCACCTGTTGCCACTCCATCTTTGCGCTCGACGCCAACACCAACCAGCAGAGCGACATTTGGGAAATCCATTACGGCGCGATCGGCTTGCAGCCCCTTGCTGATGCCGACCATGATGGCTGGACGAATGCACAGGAAAGCGCAGCGGGCACCAATCCGCTCGATGCACACTCCTTTCCCCATTCTGCCATCTCCCCCGTGCTAACGGGTCAGGTCAGTCTGGGATGGTCAAGCGAAGCAGGCAAGATCTACAGCATCTACGGCAGCCCCGATGTCAATCCCGCCAACTACACCCTGATGGCCACCGTCACAGGCGATGGAACCTCGCTTCTGGCACCGCTGAACACGAACGGGCAGAGCCGCTGGTTTTTCAAACTCACCATCAATGATGTGGACACGGACCTTGACGGATTGAGCGACTGGGAGGAGCGGAAAATCGGCTTCAATCCTGCGCTCAATCACAGCGACCGCAACGACACCGATGACTTCACAAGGGCGAAAAACACGCTCACCACCAACAGCACCATCACGGTCGGTTTGATCGATGGAGACATGCGCGAAGACTGGCCGGACAAAGGGGTGATCGCCATCCGCCGGAGCGGCGGCCTGAAGGCGCTGACCGTCAATGTCATCTTCACCGGCACCGCCACGCGCAACGGTGACTACACCACCAACATTGCCGCCCAGCAGGTCTTCCTTCCCTTCGGTGCCCGTGAGGCATGGATCGAACTTTCTCCGATCAATGACGCGGCGGTCGAAGGCACCGAATCCATTGTGGCGACGGTCACGGCCGGCACAGGCTATTCCGTGGGCGCACTCAACAACGCCACGGTGGCTTTGGGCGATGCATCCCCCCTGCCCTGCGCCAAAGAAGCCGCGCGCTTTCTCATCCAGGCAGCGTTTGGACCCGACCAGGACGATACGGATGCAGACATCGTCCCGGAGAACGTGGAGGCGCTGATGGCCATGGGGCTTGAAGCCTGGATTGATGATCAGTTCACACGCCCCATCGGCTACATCCAGCCCTACACCAACTGGGCGCTGCAATACGCCAACGGTCTTGCGCTTTACGGCAACTACAAGGAGCACGCCTGGTGGGAGCGCGCAATGGGCGTGCCAAAGCTGCGCCCTGACTCCACCACCACGCAGCTGCCAGATCCCCTGCGCCAGCGCGTGGCTTTTGCCTTGAGCGAGATCCTTGTGACCTCCGACCGGCCGGAAACTCTCGCGGTCGATTACGAAGGCATGGCCAACTACTACGACATCTTTGAAGAGAACGCCTTCGGCAACTATCTCGACATCCTCAAGAAGGTCGCGATGCATCCGGTGATGGGAGTTTACCTCAGCCACCTCGGCAATCAAAAGGCCAACCCCGCCCTGAACATTCATCCTGACGAAAACTTCGCGCGCGAAGTCATGCAGCTTTTTACCATTGGTCTCTGGCAGCTGGAGACGGATGGCACGCGCAAAACTTATCCCGCCGGGCATCCGCAGGCGGGGCAGTTCATCCCGACTTACAGCAACTCGGACATCACCGAACTTGCCCGCGTATTCACCGGCCTCACCTGGAGCGGCAGCGCCAGCTTCAATCCAAACAATCTCATCAACGGTGACCGCCTGCACCCAATGATCATTTTTGACGCCTACCACGACTGCGGCGCCAAGACGCTGCTGAACGGCTACGTGGTGCCCGCCAGCACCCCTTCTGCGGGAAGCACCGGCACCGCGGGCACGGCAGACATCAACGCGGCAGTGACCAATCTCTTCAACCACCCCAACGTCGGCCCCTTTGTCGGGCGGCTGCTCATTCAGCGCTTCGTCACGTCCAATCCCAGCCACGCCTACATCGGCAGGGTTGCCGCCAAATTCAACGACAACGGCAGCGGCGTGCGCGGAGACATGAAGGCCTTCATCAAGGCCATCCTCATGGATCCTGAGGCGCGCGATCCGGCCATGATGGACTCGCCCACTTTTGGGAAAATGCGCGAGCCCTTTCTCCGTGTGGTCAATCTCGTCCGCGCCTTCAACGGCGCCTCGGTCTCCGGCCGCTATCCTCTGGACCAGTTTAATCTCGACCACCAGCAGGACCCGCAGAACTCTCCCAGCGTCTTCAATTTCTTTCTACCGGGCCACAGTCCTGCAGGGCCCGTCACCCAGATGGGGCTGGTGGCGCCGGAGTTCCAGATTCTCAATGCCACCTCCGCCATCACAGGCGCCAACTACTTCTACAATGCCATTGGCAACAACGACATGGCGCGCTGGGGTTCGGGAAATGCCGACTACGCCGTTCGCCTGAATGTGGACCCCGAACTGGGATACATCATTCCCGCCGCCCACATCAATGAGGACACGCCCAGCGTGTCCAATCTCATGGATCTGGATTTCCACATCCGGCGCATGGATCTCATGCTGCTCGGCGGCACCATGACACCGCAGCTTTTTCAATGCCTGCGCGAGTCGGTCGACCGCGTGAAGCCGCCAGATGCGAGCTGGCAGTGGCATCGCGAAAGGCTGCGGCAGCTTATCACCTCCATCGTTTCCTCGGCTGAATTCAATGTGCTGCGCTAACCCTTGAAGCCCTTGCTGCCATGATCGCCTTTCATTCCCCACGCCGTCAGTTTCTTGGCCAGGCCAGCTGTGCGGCCGTCAGCTCCATTCCAGTGCTGAACACGCTGCTGAATCTTTCCTTTGCGGAGAGATTAGCCGCTGTGACCGCCCCCACCAACAGCGACTACCGGGCCGTGGTCTGCCTGTTCCTTTCCGGTGGAAATGACAGCTTCAACATGCTCGTGCCGCGAGAGACCTCCGCGTATGCGCAGTACCAGGCCACACGGTCCAACCTCGCTCTCGCTCCGGGATCGCTCATCGACATTCATCCCACCGGCCAGAACACCTTTGCCGTGCATGGCGGCATGCCGGAGATCGCCACCTTGTTTGAAGCGGGGCATGCGGCTTTCGTAGCCAATGTGGGCACGCTGATCGAGCCGGTGCAAAACCGCACCCAGGTCTCGGCGGTGACAAAACAGCTGCCGCTCGGCCTCTACTCCCACTCGGACCAGATCGAGCAATGGCAGACCAGCCTGCCAAACCAGCGCTCCGGCATCGGCTGGGCCGGACGTACGGCCGATCTGCTGCAGGGTCTCAATGCCAATCAAAAGGTGCCGATGAACATCTCGCTCGATGGCAGCAACGTCTGGCAGACCGGTCATCAGAACGCCGAGTATGCCATCACCACGGGCGGAGCCGTTGCCCTGGAGAATTACAACTTCGGGTGGCAGCAGTATGACACCACCACGCAGGCCTTCAGCCAGTCGGTGGACAGCCATCTGGCGCAGCAGTATTCCAACATTCTCATGCAGACTTTCAACACCCGAAAGAAAGCTGCGCTGGATGCCTACGACGCCTTCACCACGGCCACCGCCGCCAGTCTCCCGGGCGGCATCACCTTCCCCGGCTCCTACGTCGGCTCGCGCTTGCAAATGATTGCGAAAGCCATCCAGGGCCATGCGCATGCGGCGCTCGGTGCGGTGCGGCAGACCTTCTTTGTCAATCTGGGCGGATGGGACCACCACAGCGGCGTGCTCAATCTTCAGGGACAGATGCTGCCGCAGATCAGCGCCGCCATCGGTGCGTTTTACAATCAGCTCGTCGCCATGAACATGCAGGACAAGGTGACGCTCTTCACCGCGTCTGACTTTGGCCGCACCCTCACCAGCAATGGCCAGGGCAGCGACCACGCCTGGGGCAGCAATCAGTTCGTCGTTGGCGGCAGCGTGCAGGGAAGAAAGATTTACGGCAGCTTCCCCAGCCTCGCGCTCAATCCGGACACCGGCCCGGAGCAGAACCCGCTCGACACCGGCAGCGGGCGCCTGATCCCAACCACAAGCTGCGACCAGTTCTTCGCGGAACTCGCCCTCTGGCTTGGAGTGTCCCCCACCGATCTTCCGCTCGTGCTGCCGAACATTGGCAACTTCTACACGCCCAGCGCCAGCAATCCGCCGCTGGGATTCATGATGTGAGCTGGCGGGAGCCAGTGGCGCCAGCATCGGCCCTGCCAGCAGCCCTCACCCCACACGAAAGTGGGGTGCCCAAAATGCTGAAAGCAGCGCCAATCTTGCGTTGTTAGGAGCATGACGCGCCCCGTTTTAGCCACATTCCTGCTCACCGCCCTCGCCGCTTCCGCCCAGAATGACAGCGGCGGTAATGACACGTCGGACAAGCCGGTCGCCAAACCCGTGATACAGTGGCGCTTTGACGATGCCAAGGAGCCCGGCCCCCGCGCGCCCACCTTCCCCAACTTCTCCAAGGACAACACCGCCCAGCGCTTCACGGGCGATGGCAAGAAATCCGCGCTGACCGTTCCGGACAGTGAACAGCTGCGCTTCCACCTCAATGAAACCATCACTCTGGAGGCTTGGGTGAAGCCTTCAGCCATGACCGGAACGCCCTACATCATCGGCAAAGGCCGCCTCGGGACGAAGGAATTTGGCACTGAAAACCAGAACTACGCGCTGCGCCTGCAGACCGCGAAAGGCGGCGCGCAGATCGGCTTTCTCTTCCACAGTGCGGACGTCCCCGGCAAGAAGGGCGACTGGCATCGCTGGTGGTCCAAGGACACGCTCTCCAGCTCCGGCTGGCACCACATCGCCGTCACCTACACCTTCGGCAAACTCAAGAGCATCAAAGGCTTCATCGACGGCCGCGAAACCGATGGCGTGTGGGACATGGGCGGCGAGACAGACCGCGCCCCTGTGACGGATGGCGACTCCCTCATGCTTGGCAGCGGCTCCACGCTGGCCGCTTCCCATTCCCTCAACGGCTGGCTGGACGACGTGGCCATTTATCGCGGCCCGATCGATGTCACCGCGCTGAAGGCAAAATATCAGTTCGTTCCGCCGCCACCGCCTATCGCCAAAAAGCAGGTGCCCGCAGGCCGCGTGCTGGTTCAGCTGGCCGAGGAAGGCATGCCCGATGCGAACGCCTGGCCCAGCGAGCACCCCAAAGTGGCCGAGACCTACACCGAGGACGTCTTCGGGTTCTTCGACGTGCCGCAGAAGTACGTGGACACCGGCGTGCGTGGCGAACGCCACGTGCCCTTCCTCCTGCGCGCCGCCGCCAGCATCACCTTCCCCAAAGGCAAACACCGCCTGCTGCTGCGTGCCCGTGGCGCAACCAATCTCTACATCGACAACAAGACCATCCTCACCACCCCCTTCCCGCCCAATGACAGCGACGGCCATCATCTCGTGGCTGATCAGCACGAGTACCTCAATCTGGGCCCGGACTTCCGTTTTGTGCCTCCAGGGAACCGTGAATCCTGGGTCGAGTTTGAAGGCACCGGCAAGCCGCAGTTCATCGTGATGGAGACGGTGGTGGGCAGCTTTGCGGGCAAGAGCGTGCGCCGCCCGGAGCTGGGAGAAACCGTCGTGGCCTGGAGCCCGCAGGGCAGCGAGACCTGGAAGCTCATCACCCCCGGCAAACGTGAAGTGCCCTACAACGACGCCGGCTGGGCCGCCTATGAGAAGGAGCGCAATGCGCACTATGCAGACGTGAATGCGAAGAAGCGCGCCGAGCTGCGCGCGCAGTCCGCACCTTACTGGGCCACGCGCCGAAAGGCCGCCGAGGCCTGGCTGGCGAAGAATCCCGTGGGCGAAGGCAGCATCGATGGATTCATCGCCGCGAAGATCGCCACGGTGAAGTCCCAGGACGCCCACAAAGGCAGCATCGACTACTTCAAGGACATCCAGCCCATCCTTGAAGCCAAGTGCACGGAGTGCCATCGCGGCTCAAAGGCCAAAGGCGGCCTGCATCTCGACTCGCTGGCCGACGCCATGAAGGGCGGCAAGTCTGACGGGGCCGCCGTCGATCCCGGCAAACCGGACCACAGCTCCCTCATCGCCCGCATCACCTCCAGCGATGAAGACGAGATCATGCCGCCCAAGGGCAAGCCTTTGACCAAGGACGAGATCGCCCTGCTCACCACCTGGATCAAAGAAGGCGCGCACTGGCCGGAGATCCGCGCGGACCACCTGACGCTCACCCCTTTGACGGACGACCTCACCTTCCTGCGCCGCGTGTATGTGGATGCGATTGGCGTGCCGCCCTCGCTGGAGGAAATCGCTGCGTTCCAGAAAAATCCAGATCGGAAGGCCGTGATCGACCAGCTTCTGCAAGACCCGCGCTGGGCCGACAACTGGATGGGCTACTGGCAGGACGTCCTCGCCGAAAATCCGAACATCCTGAACCCCACGCTGAATAACACGGGGCCCTTCCGCTGGTGGCTCTATGAGTCCCTGCAGGACAACAAGCCCATGGACTTCTTTGTCACCGAACTCCTGCGCATGCGCGGCAGCGAGCGCCTTGGCGGACCCGCCGGATTTGGCACCGCCTCGCAGAATGATGTGCCCATGGCCGCCAAGGGCACCATCGTCAGCACCGCCTTCCTCGGTGTGGAAATGAAGTGCGCGCGCTGCCATGACTCGCCCACCGGCAAGTCCATCCAGCAGGATCTGTTTGAACTCGCCGCCATGCTCGGCACGAAGGAAATTGAAGTCCCCAAAACCAGCAGCGTGCCGATGGACAAGATCCACGCCGGTGGCCGCAAGCCGCTGATCCAGGTGACGCTGCAGCCCGGCACCAAGGTGCAGCCAAAGTGGCCCTTTGCTGAATTCTGCGATGAAGCCGCGGCGAAGCTGGCGGAAGATCCGAAGGACAGCCGCGATGTGCTCGCCGCCATGATCACCGCACCGCAGAACGAGCGCTTCGCGCAGGTCATCGCCAACCGCGTCTGGGCCCGCTTCATGGGCCGCGGCATCGTCGAGCCGATCGAAGACTGGGAGAAAGGCAAGCCCTCCCATCCCGAGCTGTTGAAGTGGCTCGGACGCCAGTTTGTCAGCGGCGGCTACGACGTGAAACACCTGGCACGCCTAATCCTCAACAGTGAGGCCTATCAGCGCGCCACTGATCCGACGCTCAAGCAGACCAGCCCGCTCTTCACCAGCCCCGCGCCGCGCCGTCTGCAGGCCGAGCAGATCGTGGACTCTCTCTTCTCCGCCACCGGCAAGCCCTTCCACACCGAAGAAGTCTGCCTCGACATCGACAACACGCGCGATCTCAAAAACGCCATCCACATGGGCAAGCCACACCATAGCTGGATGCTCACCAGCACCAGCAATGAGCGCGACCGCCCCAGCCTCGCCCTGCCCCGCATCCAAGCCGTGACAGATGTGCTCAGCGCCTTCGGCTGGCGTGGCTCCCGCCAGGATCCCGTGAGCAAGCGCGATGCCGACCCCAACGTGCTTCAGCCCGCCATCCTCAGCAACGGCACTCTCGGCGTGTGGCTCACCCGCCTTAGCGATGACCACGGCATCACCTCCCTCGCGCTGCAAAGCGAATCACTCGACCAGTTCATCGACCAGCTCTTCCTCAAGCTGCTCACCCGCCACCCCACCGCCGAAGAGCGCGCGATTTACACGAAGCACCTGAGCGCTGGATTTGAGAAGCGCATCGTGCCTCAGTCCGAGCTCCGCGCTCTCCCTGCCGAAACCCGCACTCGTGAAAAATACGTGAGCTGGTCCAACCACCTCGACGGCGAAGCCACCACCGTCCGCATGGCCCAGGAAGCCGCCGCCCGCGCCGGAGATCCCCCCACCACAAAGCTGAATGCCGAATGGCGCGGCCACCTGGAAGACGTGCTGTGGGCCCTGCTCAATGCCCCTGAGTGGGCTTTTAGCCCTTGAGAAAGCCGATAAAAATGGATAGGGTTCTTCCATGAGCACTCAAACTGCAGCCATTCTCGAACAGGTTCGCCAGTTGCCGCAAGCGGAGCGGGAAGAGCTCTACTGGCAGCTTGGAGACTGCCTCTTTGACAAGGCTGGGCAGCAGGAAGCTGAGGATGATGAACTGAAAGCCACCCTTGATCGGCGTTGGAATGAAATCACCTCGGGCATAGTACAGTGTCCGGACGCCTTCACGGTACTGAACAAAATCGAGGCCAGGCTCCATGCGACGATTGCTGCTGCATCCTGAAGTCGAGGATGAAATCGAAAGCTGGGCAATGATTTTGGCTAAGCGCAGCGATCGTTCACCTGCACGATTTATTGCAGAGTTACGGTCAGGATTCCATCGCATTCGTGAAAGGCCAACGCATGCACATTTCATCTATCAAAGTTACCGCAGGCTAAATCTCGATCGCTTTTCGCACATGGTCGTTTATCGAGAGTACGGCGATGCAGTTTACGTCATCGCAGTGGCTCACGAGAAACGCCATCCCGATTATTGGAAGCGCCGCATCATTGACGACATCGGCTAATTCCCCACCCCACGAAAGTGAGGTGCCCCGGAAAGTGAAAACTGTCCTGATTTTGCGTTTATAGTACATCACACCATGAAACGCCGCTCCTTCCTCACCTCAGCCGCCGCTATGGGCGCAGCTCCGTTGTTCGCAAACAACACCACCGTCCATACGCCAAAGGGCAAGGCCGAGCACTGCATCTTCATCTGGCTGGGCGGCGGCATGGCGCAGATCGACACCTTTGACCCCAAGAAGATCGGCAACAACACCGACAAAACGAAAGTGGCGGGATCGCTCTACAAGGCCATCGACACGACCGTGCCCGGCGTGCAGGTGACCGAGCATCTGAGCAAGACCGCCAAAGTCATGGAACACGTCACCGTCATGCGCACGGTGAACCACCACGTCATCGACGAGCATGCGTTCGCCACCAACATCGTCCACACCGGGCGCATGATCTCCGGCAACGTCGTGTATCCCAGCATCGGCTCCATCATCGCCCATGAGCGCGGCGCCGCCGGCGAAGGCATGCCGCCTTACATCCTCATTGGCTATCCCAACGTCAGCCGAGGCCCGGGCTTCCTGGGTGCCAAGGCGGGCTACGTCTATCTCACCGATACCAACACCGGCCCCGCCGGCTTTACCCGCCCGGACTTCGTGGATGAAAAGCGCGCCCTCACCCGCGAGCAGCTCCTGGCACCGCTCATGTCCCGCGCGCCGCGCGAATCTGCCATTTCCGACTACAAGGCAGCGCAGGAACAGGCCCTGAGCCTCTCCGGCCCGCAGTTCATGCGGCATTTCAACCTCAAGGAAGAACCTGCCGCTCTGCGCAATGCCTACGGTGGTGAATTCGGCCAGCGCTGCCTGCTCTCTCGGCGCCTGGTGCAGGCGGGTGTTCGTTTCATCGAGGTCTCGCACAACCTCAACTTCATGAACGGCACCGGCTGGGACATTCACAACGAAGGCTACAAAAACCAGCACCTCCTCATTCAGGAACTGGACACCGCCCTCGCCGCCCTTATCCGTGATTTGAAAGACAAGAAGCTCCTCGACAAGACGCTGATCGTCGTAGGCACCGAATTCGGCCGCCCACCAGAATTCGACGGACGCGGCGGCCGCGGCCACCAGGGCACCACCTTCTCCATGGTCCTCGCCGGCGGCGGTCTGAATCACTGCGGCGCCTATGGCGTGAGCGACGAGCTTTCCAAGAAGCCCGTGGAGAACCCCGTGCCGCTGGTGGATTTCCACGCCACGGTTCATGCCGCGATGGGCATTGATCCCAGCAAGGAACTGATGGACGGAACGCGTCCGGTGCCGATCACCGATGGCGGGAAGCCAGTGGCCGCCTTGTTTGGCTGAAGCACCACCACATCGTATCCTCGGCACCGCCCCCCTCAAAGAAGCGGACGAAAAAAAACACGCGATGCCTTGCGGCATCGCGTGCTCAAACAACACACACTCTTCCCCCGCTTACGCGAAGAGACTTGTGATCGGCTGGCCTTTGTCCGCGATCGTGAACGGACGCTTGCTGGGGCTGTAGATCACCTGGTCAAGCGGCAGACCAAGGGCGTAGGCGATGGAAGCATTGAAGTCCATGATCTTGACCTTGTCCTCGACGACCTCGCGGCCTTCCTTGTCGGTCTTGCCGTAGGTGTAGCCACCTTTGACACCGCCGCCGAACATGACGCCGGAGAAGGCCTTCGGATAGTGGTCACGTCCAGCGTTCTGATTGATGTCAGGCGTGCGGCCGAACTCAGAAGTCAGAACGATGAGGGTGTCTTCCAGCAGACCGCGGTTGTGCAGGTCAGAAATCAGGGTCGCAAGGCCCTTGTCGAGCGTTTCGCAGCGGTCAGGCACGGCCACAAAGTTGGCGTTGTGCGTGTCCCAGCCGCCGAGGGAAACTTCCACGAAACGGACGCCGCGCTCCACCAGACGGCGTGCCAGCAGGCAGCCCTGGCCGAAGGCTTCCTTGCCGTAGGCGGCACGGAGTTCACCGGGTTCTTCGCTGAGGTCAAAGGCCTTGAGGTCTTCCGACTTCATCATCGCCATCGCGTCATCATACATGTCGGCATAGGCCTTCACGTTGCGGTGCGGGAAGGTGGCGCGGAAATCCTTGTCGAGTTCATCCGCCAGCTTCATGCGCGCCTGGAATTTTTCTTCCGGGCTGCCGTTCTTGATGTTCTTGAGTCCGTTTTCAGGATTGCTGACAAACAGCGGAGCCTGCGCGGCGGGGAAGAAGCCCGCACCGGGATGACGGCTGTCGTTGCCGATGAAGACAAAGTTTGGAAGGGTGCTGTTGCCACCGCCCTGGAACACATTGAGCCAGGCGCCCATGGCGGGATGGCGGATGGTACCGCGCATCTCGTAGCTGGTGTGCATCATGTAGTTCCCCTGCTCATGAGCACCCTGGGTGGAGGAGAGGGAATTGATGACCGTGCCGTGGTGCATCTGCTGCGCGGTGAGCGGCAGGTATTCGGAAATGCGCACACCGTCCGCGCTGGTCTTGATCGGCTTGGTGGGGCCGGCGGTTTCCACGCCTTCCTTGGGATCCCAGGTGTCCATGTGGGACTGACCTCCGCTCATGTAGAGATAGATGACGTTCTTCGCCGTCGCCGCCTGCTTCAGCTTCGAGGAGCCTTCAAAGGCCGCGAAGGATTTGCTGGTGAGCGAGTTGCCAAGCAGGCCGACTCCGAGGAGGGAGCTGGCAGTTTTGGCCGCGAAGTCACGGCGGGTGATTTCACCCGAACGGACGAGTTTGGAGGCAAGTTCCTGTTTCATGGGAGGTGCGCGTGTGGTGTTGGGGTTGTCGTGTCTTACTGAATGAAAATGAATTGCTGCGTGTTGAGGAGAGAGAAAACGAGGTCCTCCATGCTGGAGAGGCCGCTGTCCTGCGCCTTGAGCCATACAGCTTTTTCAGCGGCTGTAGGCTTGCGGGAAAGCAGGGTCATGTAAGCGGCGTCCACCTTGTCATCCGGGTAGGGAGCCTTGTTCACGGTGAGCATGAGCTGGCTGTATTTGCTGGTGATCTGCGGCAGAAGGCTGCCGTTCATCATGGCCAGTGCCTGCGGAACGCTGGCATCGTTGTTGGCGTTTTCGATGGTCTCGCGGTCGCTCTGGCCAAATTCACGCAGGTAATGGCCGCGCGGGGCGGGGCTTTCGAGTTCGGCGGCACGCAGGGTGTTGCGGCTGATCTGCGCACGGGTGCTGATGTAGGCCTTGCGCTCCTTCTCGTCCTTGATGCCAAAGAAGTCGGCTTCTTCCGCATACGCGGCCTGAGTCTTCTGGGCGATGGCCTTCTCTTCCTCTTTGGTGAGAGCTTTGCGATCGTAGCCAGGAATGATGACCTTCTCGGCCTTGGCACCATTGGCCATCATCATCATTTCGCCGGCACCACTCATCATGGCAGGGGCGGCGTCCGCACCGCCGGCGCTGCTCTTCGCCGTCAGGGAAACGGTCTGGTAAGGCTTGCCGGTCACTTTTTCATAGAGCTTCTTCTGTCCCGGGGAAATGACCTGGGCGTAGGTGACGCGGCGGCCTTCGTTCTGGATGCGGTTGACCTCGCTGCGGATGGCATCGGCCTTCTTCTTCAATTCATCGGCCTTGGCCATCGCGGCCACTTTGGCTGGTCCGTCCGGCAGTGCCTCAGCCTCGTCACGGGCTTCCTTCGAAGCGGTGCGCGCCTCGGCAAAGAGCTTCTGCTGCGCATCGGTGCGCTCGCGGTTCTTGCTGTAGATTTCAGCAGCCTTCTTCAGGCCGTCGAGCGCTTCTTCGGCAGAGAGCGCCTCGACGCCGTCGGCAATCTTCTTGGCCTGCAGAATGCGCTGCTCCATGACTTCACGGTTGGCCTCGTTGATCATGTCCGGGCTGGGATTGATGAGGGTCACGAAGGAATCCCACATCTGCTCTGCCGTCATGCGGCGCAGGAGCGGACCGGTGAAATGATAAACGGTGCCCGGGGCGTGTTCTTCACGGGTGACCTGGGCCTGGTAGGCCTTGGTGTTGTAGAGGACGCGCAGGACGCCTTTCATGTCGTAGTTCATGTCCACCACGAGCTTCTCGATGTGCTTCTCCATTTCAGGAATCATGGGCACAGTGGTGTCCATGAGTTCATCCAGCGGTTCAATCAGAGCGAGACCAAACACGCGTTTCCAGAGGCGGTTTGCGATCACCGTGGTGAAGCGCGGATTTGCCGGGCTGGTCATCCAGCGTGCATAGGCCTGCAGCGGCGTCTCACCCGGCTGGGTGATGCACTCATGTCCCATCATCGTCTTGGGCTCCACGAGGGACTTCGGCTTGGCGTCCGTGTACTGATAATCGTGCGGCAGCGCAGGCTTGCGGTCGCGGCTGCTCACGGAGGTGTAGCGAAGGTTGTCACGCACATCCTGCATGGCTTCCTGGTAGCCGCGCTGCTCCTTGCGCAAGTTCTGGCGCGCTTCCTCCCGCTTCTTGTTCACTTCCTTCATCTCCGCCTCGAAGCTCTTGTAGGCGGCCAGGTAGTCCTTCTGCAGCTTTTCACGCTCCTCGGCGGGCATTTTGCCGTTGATGTTCGGACGCTGCGGCTTCTGCGGTTCCTTGATGGCGGCGCGGACGGCGTTTTCCTTCTCGCGCAGCAAATCGCTCACGCCAGACATCGTGTCGCCGCCGTAGTCCTGCGTCTGCACGCCATACGTGAAGGACGCCATTTGGTAGAACTGCATCTGCGACCACTTGTCGAACGGATGATTGTGGCACTGGGCGCACTCGATGCGCGTACCAAGGAAGACGCGGACGGTGTTGGCCATGTTGTCCAGCGGCATGCCGCGGTCCCGCATGTAGTAGCCGATGGCGCCGTTGTCCCAGGCCTTGCCCTGTGCGGCCACCATTTCCCTCACAAACTGGTCGTAGGGCTGGTTTTTGCGCAGGCTGTCTTTGACGAAGTTTGCGTAGGCCGCCCCTGTGATGCCACCGGTCTGATTGCCATTGGAGGTGACCCGCAGCACGTCCGCCCAATAATTGAAGAAGTGCTGCACATAGGCCTCCGAAGCGAGCAGCTTGTCGATCAGCTTGGCACGCTTGTCGGCCTCCTTGGAATTAAGGAACTCCTCAGTCTCACGCGTGGTGGGAATACGGCCGATGATGTCCAGGTAAATGCGGCGAACAAAGGTGTTGTCGTCCGTCTGTGGGTTGCCCTGAAGTTTGCTGGCCGCCCAGTCTTTGGCCAGAAGCGCATCAATCTGCTTGGCAGCGGCAGTGGTGGTTATTTTGCCCTCTGCCAGTGCAGAAGATTGCAAAACCAACGCGAGTAGGGGGAAGGCGTAGAGTTTCTTCATGTTCGAATAAACGCGCCAAAAAAAGCTACTTTTTCACAATCTCGGCACAATGACTCAGATTCCTTTCTGACATGGCACGATTTAAGCCCTTTTCTGCCTCGGGGTAAAAAACGTAAAAATTGGACTCTGTGAAGTCAGACCTCTCCCCTTCCGCTCCTTGGATCATGAAGCAGGCGCTGCCTCGCTCCATTCTCTCGCAACCACGGGAGGAAGACCCTGGCTAGGCGGCGTCATCACGTCTCTTCAGCGTGATCTGAGCTATCCCTTTCCGCAGGGTGCCAACGTTGAAGTTCACCATCAGCCCGGACTTGAAATGTCCCAGCTTGACCTTGGACTCCAGTTCCTGCTCCTCCAGCTTTGAGATCTCTTTTTGTGCACGGACCAGCAGCAGAAGGGACTCCCCCACCACGAAGTCCAGACGAGTGGCGGTCTGGATGGTGCGTCCGTGGTAGGAAAACTCGAGCGGCACATGGCGTCTGAAATCAAATTCCAGCTCCCGCAGTTCAACGGCCAGACATTCTTCATAGGCATCACGAGTCAGCCCCGGACCGAGGGCGCGATGGACGTTCATGCAGGCGCCAATGACCAGATGAGGCAGATCCGCAGCGTTCATGGCGCAGTGGGCTGCAGCGTGTCTTCCCCCAGAATGCCGTAAATCTCCGCCGTGGTGCTCTGGTGATGTGTGGTGAGCCAGCGGTCCATTGCGGCGGCCAGACGCGCCTTGACCTCTGGGTAGCGCAGCTTCACATCGTGCTCGCAATGCGGATCTTCACGCAGGTCAAACAGACGCTCGATCGAGTGCTTCACACCGGGCGTGCGGACGTATTTGAAGCGCTCCGTGCGCACGCAGTGCTCCTTGGTCTGCAGCACCGCGTCTTGAAATTTGTCCTTGAGCACAAAGTGGAAGTCAAAGTCGGGATCAATGAACGTGGTTTCATCCATGGGCGGGATGAAGAGCGGCTCCTCCCCGGGAATCGTGCGGCGGAAGAAGAGGTAGCTTGTCTCTCCGAAGTAGGCCAGATCCACACTCTTTTTCTCCCCGCGAATGAGCGGGGCAAGGCTGGTGCCTTCAAAGCGCGGCTGCGCCGGCGCACCGATGAGATCCAGCAGAGTGGGGGCGAAATCGAGCGTGCGTGAAAGCTGCGGATGGCGCTGCGGCTTGCTCAAGCCGGGCACATGCAGGATGGCAGGAACATGATTGGCCTGGTCCCCGCCGTTGAAAGTGGTGCCATGCCCGAAGGTGCAGTTTGGTTCGAAGAGATCATCTCCATGGTCGCCGGTGATGAGAATGATCGTGTCATCCATCAGCCCCTGTTTCTCCAGCTCCGCCACCACGCGGCCGACGGAATCATCAAACATGCGCACGCAGCCGTCATAAAGCGCGGTGATCTGCTCCACTTCATGGCGCGGCATCTTGCTCCACTTTTCATTGATGTCCGTGCCGCCGATGAACTGGTCCACATTCAGCGCCAGCTCGTGCTTGTGCTGTCCGTCATACTTGGGGTCAGTCCACAGCTTGGCGTAGTGGGTGGGCGTCTTGTATGGCAGATGCGTGCAGGAATAGTAGCCGAAAAGCAGAAACGGCTTCCTGTCCGCCGCACGCTGCTTGAGGCGGTCGATCACCTGGTCTGTGACCACCTCAGGAGTCATGTAGTTGGCAAAGGACTTGAGCTTCGGAAAGAGCATGTGCCCCACACGGTTGTCAAAAAACAGCGGCAGGATCTGGTGATGCAGAAACACGACCTCGCTCATGTACACACGGAAGTTGTCGAAATCCGAGACGATGACGTTTTGAAACCCCATCGGCAGTTCATTGAATCCGCACGCGCACCAGTCCCCGATCACTGAGGTGTCATAGCCCAGGCGCTGCAGTTCCGTGCCGAGCGCAGGCGCTTCCTGATTGGCCTGGTTCACCATCGCCCGGCTGGGAAACATGTGCCGCACGCCATGGGTGTGCGGGTACTGCGAGGAATACATGCTCGTGAGCGACTCCAACGTCGAGGCGATCGGCGTGAGGCAGCGCTCAAAATTCACCCCTTTTGCCGCGATGCGGTCGATGTTGGGGGATGTCTGCCGGTGATACCCGTTGCAGGAGAGGTGGTCTGCACGCAGGGAATCCGACCCCAGGATGACGATGTTCTTCGGCCGCTTCCGGCCACCAGCCAGTTCGTCCACATCCGGTGCACGATTCACCCCGTAGCCGCTCACCGCCAGCAGCACCAGCATCGTCACCGCGCCCACGCTGAAGAGCAGCGGCCGTGCCGCGTGAGCAAACCATCGGCGCAGTTCAAACAGATAAAAGCCGGCTGCTGCAACGACAGCCGTCAGCGGAAACACCTGCGTGATCACGGCATGCACCACATCCTGCACTCCGGTGCCACAAACCCTGCCCAGCGCATCATACCAGCCCAGCAGGTAGCTGTAGTCTCCGAAGTAGGGCTTCTCCAGCATGAGCTTGAAAATGAAAAAGCCGTAAAGCAGCCCCGCAAACAGCAGCGTGCGCCATACCACGCCCCAGCGGGCAAAGCTGCGAACCTTGCCCCACAGGCGCACCAGCGGATAGATCAGCACCACATAACCCGCCGCCACCAGCAGGTACCCCTTCAGCACCACCAGATTGCTCCACACCAGGTACCACCAGTGGTGCTGGATGGCCACCGCGGAGAACCGATTGTTAAAGCCCTCGGAACTGCCTGCAAAGCTCAGCAACGCGCTGAGATACCACGCCAGCAGCGTGCCAAAAACGGTCAGCGCGACTATCTTAAGTATGTGGCGGCGTTTCAGAGCGGGTGTTGGCATGAAGTTTGGAGATTAGAGCATACGCTGCATCCGCCGTTACTCCAACCACTTATCTCAATCCCTCCTTCCCCTTGGTCCATCCATCTAACCTGGACGTTCCGCCTTTACGGCGGCAGTTTTTCTGGTGCGGGCAGCTTCCCGGGCAAGATGTCCACCCGCGCACCCACCTTCACCCACCGGCAGAGTTCAATGATATCGGCCGAAGCCATGCGGATGCAGCCATAGGAGGATGCCGTCAGCAGCTTGGACTCCTCCGGAGTGCCGTGGATGTAGATCGCACGCTCCAGAGCATTTTGATTGCGGCGCTCCATGCCGCGAAGGCGCAGCACACGCGTCACAATGGGGTCCCGCCCCGGGGCGTTCACCGGCACAATCTCTCCCGTTGGCAGCCGGGATTTCAGCTTCGCGCCGGCAGGAAGCCCCTGCCCTGCGATCTCCGCAATTTCCAACCTGCCCAGGGGAGTCTTGTGTGTGCCGCGCTTGTCTCCAGTCCCAAATCGAGAAGTGCTCACGTGATACTGCCGGCGGGGTTGGCCGCCATCAAACGTCACCATCAACTGCTGCGCCACGCTGACCACCAGCCGCTGCGTGACCGGGGCGGCTGCTGGCTGAGGCGCGGTAGCCGCCGTTTTGCTGCCATGTCCGCACGCAGTCAGGTCCACCGCCAGCCATGCCAAGGAAAGGACTGCCGCCAATTTTTTCATCCACACTGCCATAAGACACTCTGTGTATACGGCAGTGAGCCCTCGCGCGCTGACAAATTCAGCCGGTCGTCCCCCAGCTTATTGCGCTCCTGGCAGCCGCAGGCCCGTCTTCCGCTCATGAGGGTAATAATGCTCACTGTGAGACCGCCTGTGCCCCAGCGGATCCACTGCCCGCCAGAAATCGTCCATGTTCGTCCGCGACTCAGCGCCGCAGCCCGGCATCAGCAGGCAGGTTCCCAGCGAAAATATCCATTGGCGCATCATGCTCATTTTCATCCACTCTGAGGGTGGGCCACGCGGAGATCAAGCCCTGGCTTCCTCAAGAAGCATCACAATGAAACGCCCCTCTTCCACGGCAAAAAGTCGTCCTGCCCAAGCGCCACCGCCTTGGGCACATACTCTCCGCTCGCTGTCGCAATGACCATCTCAAGCATTTCCTCCCCCATTTGCTCAACGCTCTTTTCGCCGGTGATGATCGGCCCGGTGTCGAAGTCGATGATGTCGGGCATGCGCTTCGCGAGGTCGCTGTTGGTGGAGATTTTCAGCGTGGGGCACACCGGATTGCCGGTAGGGGTGCCGAGGCCGGTGGTGAAGAGCATCATGTTGCAGCCGCCACCCGCCAGGGCGGTGGTGCTTTCCACGTCATTGCCAGGCGTGCAGTAGAGCGTAAGGCCGCCGTGCTGGCGGATGGGTTCTGCGTAGTCGAGGACATCGACGATGGGGCTGGTGCCGCCCTTCTTCGCGGCGCCGGCGGATTTGATGCCGTCGGTCACAAGGCCGTCGCGGATGTTGCCCGGGCTGGGGTTGGCGTCGAAACCGGAGCCGCAGGCCTGAGCGGCGCCTTCATAGGCGCGCATGAGGCCGACGAATTTGTCCGCCAGAGCAGCGGTGACGCAGCGGTCGCTCAGGCTCTGCTCCACTCCGCAGAGTTCGGGAAACTCACTGAGCACGGGCGCACCGCCAAGCGCGGCAAGAAGATCCGCGGTGTGGCCGATCGCGGGATTCGCAGAAATGCCGGAGAAGCCATCGCTGCCGCCGCATTCCACGGCCATGATGAGATTGCTCAGCGCGCAGGGCTCGCGGGTCTGCTCGTTGGCGGCGGCCAGGTGGAGGAATGTATCGCGGATGGCACAGGCCATCATGTCACGCTCGGATTTGCTCTTCTGCTGCTCGTAGACAAGGAGGGGTTTCTCCAGTTTGGGATAGAGCGCGGCCATCTCGCTCTCCAGCAAACTGACCTGGGCATGCTGGCAGCCGAGGCTGAGAATGGTGGCTCCTGCGACGTTGGAGCTGTGGATGTAACCGGCCAGCAAGCGGCAAAGCGCCTGGGCATCCTGCCGGGTGCCGCCACAGCCGAGTCCGTGCTCCAGGAACTTCACGCCATCGATGTTTTTAAACACGCGCGCGGCCGTGGCGGAGGTTTCCGCCTCCAGCAGGGTGGCTTCGATCTCTGCCTTGGACGCGCCAGCACGGTGGAGTTCGACCAGGCGCTGGGCGAAGCGCTCATACGGCGAGGTTTTGCCATAGCCAAGGCTGCGGGTCAGCGCCTCGCGCATGAAGGCCAGATTGCGGTTCTCACAGAAAACGAGGGGGATGACGAGCCAGTAGTTGGCCGTGCCTGCGGGCCCCTGCGCACGTTTGAATCCTTGGAAAGTGCGGCTTTGCCATTTGGAAACATCCGGTGGTGTCCAGGTGTACTCCCGCTGCTTGCCGCTGAAGGCGGAGGTGGCGTGGACGATGTTGTGCGTGTGAATCAGCGCGCCCTCGGCAATAGGCTGTGTGGCCCGGCCCACGGTGACGCCATACATCGTTACGAGGTCTCCTACAGCAAATGTATGCGCGGCAAATTTCTGCTTGGCCGGGATTTTTTCCCGCAGGGTCCAGGAATGACCGTTCAAGGAAAGAGCGGTGCCTGCTGGGAGGTCTGCCAGGGCGACGATGGCGTCGTCAGCAGGATGTACTTGGAGGATGGAGGCCATGGGTGGGCAGGGATAAAGCGGACACGAAGGAAAGGAAGGCGGAATTTTGAACTTTGCTCTTTCCTTCAGACCGGGTTAGATCGGAAATATGCTCGAAATCAACAATCTCTCCCACGTCGTTCCCGGAAAAGGCAAGGAACCTCTGCGCGTGCTGGAACAAGTCAGCTTCATGGCGCCCGGTGGTCATGTGCTGGCGGTGATCGGGCCGTCCGGCAGTGGCAAGACCACACTGCTGCGCATCCTCGCCGGCCTCACCGAGCCGGAGGCAGGCACGATCACTCTGGGCAAGCGGGACCTCATCAAACAGCCGCTGTATGCCAATCAGCTCGGCTGGGTGCCTGCGGGAGACGACAATTTAATCGAGCACCTCACCGTGCGCGAAAACCTCATCAGCGCCGCCATGCTGCGCGGTGCCGGGCGCACTCGGGATGAAGTGCTCTCCCGCGTCTCCCACGTGCTGGTGACCGTGGGTTTGGAAAACATTGCCACAGAACGCACCTCCGCCCTGGCGCTGCCGCAGCGCCGCCGCTTGAAACTGGGACTCGCTCTCGTGGCAGATCCCGTGGTCGTTTTGTGCGACGATTTTACCGTCGGCCTCGATGTCCGAAGCGAACGCGAATTCGAGGCTCTGCTCAAAATGGTGTCCACAGACAGGCCGGACCGCATCGTGATCCACGCCACTGACTCCCTGGCCAATCTGGGAGCCTATGACACCGTGGTGGTCATGCATGAAGGCTACGTGACCTTCCACGGTCCCGCCCGCGCCGTGCCTCACTACTTCACCGTGCCGACTTATGATGAAGTCTATGCCCGGCTGGCCAAACGCCCCGCACAGCGCTGGGGGGACTCATGGATGAAGCACCGGGACGCCTACTACGCCGCCTTCAAGCTCGGCGGTGGCTCTGCGGAAAAACTTTCCGCCGCGGAAGAAGACCCTGGCGATGAAGACCGCACCATCATCATGAAGCAAAAAGGCGGCGATGAAGAGGAGGACAAACCGGTGGTGGACACTGAAGTGCGCCCCATCATCCCTCTTCCGGGCGCTTTCAGCCAGGCGCAGCACCTGGTAAAGCGTCGCTGGTCCCTGCTGCGCCGCACTCCGCGCGAATGGATCGTGCATGCCTCGCTGCTTGTGGGCGGCCCTGGGGTGACCGCGCTCCTGCTGCTGCCCAATTTGAAAACGCTGAAGGAAACGAAAACCGCCAGCGTCGCCGCTGATGTCCTCTGGCCGGCGTCCTACACCGTCTCGATGATCGTGCTGATCCAGATCCTGCTGGTGATGTTCATGGCACTGCGCCTCGGCGCACGAGAGATCGCCGCATGGCGCGCTGTGTATGAGCGCGAGCGCATCGGTGGTGTAAGCCCGTCCGCATGGTTGATCGGCACGCTGCTGTTCATGCTGCCCATCATTTTGGTGCAGAGCATTTCCATGGAGATGTTCCTCGACATCGTCTCCGGCGGCCTGCCCGGCTCCGGAGTGGCCAAGCTGCTGCTGCCCGCCCTCTCGGGCGCCGCCTTTGCCTCGCTTTGCCTGGGCATCTCTGCAAATTCCTGCAGCAAGGAGCGCGCCCACAGCCTCTCTCTCACCCTTCTCTGCGCCAATATCCTGCTCTGTGGCGCCCTGCTTGGATTTCCAAAACTCCTTGGGCAGGTCGTCCATCCATTCATCACCGCATACTACGGCTGGTCCGGCATCATTGACTCGATGGAAAAGACCGCCTTCTTCACTCCTATTGACAAACTGGTGAAGACTTGGTTTGCCGCGCCGGACCTGGCCATGATCATGCTCGGAGTGCATTTCCTCGTCGGCGTGGTGATGGCCTTTGTGGGGCTGCGCAGACGGGCATAGAATTGCGGACGCTTCGTGCGTTCAAGATGCCTTCATCTTTCTCTCTCATGCTCAATTTCGTCCGCTTCAAGCACGCCCGCTTCTCCGCCCGTTTTCCAGACACCTTCCGCTACTCACGCTCGCACTATTGGATGGCACCCGTGGAAGGTGAAACCAACCTGTGGCGTGTTGGCTTCACCAAATTCGCCACCCGCATGCTCGGCGAACTCGTTGACTGCGAATGGAAGCCCGGAGACGGCGCCAAGGTGACCCCCGGGGACAACATCGGCTGGGTGGAAGGCTTCAAGGCAGCGTCTGATGTTTACTGCGTGATGAACGGCGCCTTTGCCGGCGGCAATCCCGAACTCAAAGTCGATGCCTGCATTGTGCGCAGCGATCCCTATGAACAGGGCTGGCTCTATGCCGTCCGCGGCGAACCCGAACCGGAAAGCATGGACGTCCACGGCTACATCGAACTCCTCAGCGGAACGATCCAGCGCATGGCCGAGGAAGGCCATGGAGAAGAAGGGGCGTCCGAAGAGTAGGCGAATCGGGCAAGGAGTTGCGTGCCCCTCCGCTCTCTTGCCTCGGCGCGCCAGATTTGGAAATCGAGAGACTCGATGGGGGAATGATGTTCATCCGACACGGGTGCGTGCGCCGTGCGCACACCAAGACGGCACTCTGGATACCTTGACAAATCCTTAATCTCTTCCTTGATCTTTGGCTCATGAAAATCCGTCACTTTTTATGCATCGCAGCCATCTTGCTGACAGTGATTGCTCTGGGCTGGCTTGTTTCATCGGAAGCGATTTCCAAAAGGCACACCACAACCTCACTCCACGCTGAAAAGGTTCCGGCCCGTCAAAAGTCCCAACATGCCTCATCGGTGCCGGAAACTTCCCCGGCACTGCCAGTCCAGCCCTTTCCTGCAGACCGTAAGGAGTCCAATGATATGGTGGAGCGGACACTGGCCAACGGTCAGGTGCTGCAGGAGCGTGTGTTTCCAGGCAGCGTTCCTGGGCGCTGGTCTCGGGAGCGCCTGCTGCGCTCCAGCGTGCAGGAGAGGCTGCTGCACGTCAAAGAGCAGTGGGACAACGACGCCGCCACCGGTCGATGGCTGAACCGTGGCAGGGAGATTTTTCTGGCTGACCAGCTCATCATTAAAGCCAGATCGGGAGCAAACGTGTCTCACCTGACCTCCATGCTTGCCGAGAAGGGCATTTCGATTTTGCAGCCTATCTCCTCCGAACTCTTCACCGTACGTCTGCCGGCGAGTGATTTGGACGCGTTGCAGAAGGGCATCAACACCCTGACCGAAATGCCTGCCCTGGTGGAAACAGCCGAACCCGACGGCGTGGGATTTGGGTCAGGCGTTCCTAATGACCCCAGTTTTTCCACCCAGTGGGGCCATCACAACACCGGCCAGTCTGGCGGAACGGTGGACGCCGACGTGGATGCCCCGGAGTTCTGGGACATTCTCGAGGGCACTCCGGGCCTGGTCATCGCCGTGCTGGACTCAGGGCTTAACATGACCCACCCCGACCTCCTTAATCTGGCCTGGACGAATCCAGGAGAAATCGCCGGCGACGGCCAGGACAATGATTCCAGCGGGCGGATCGACGACGTCACCGGCTGGGATTTCGTGAACAGCGACAACGATCCGACGGATGACCACGGGCACGGCTCCAACGTCTCCGGCATCATCGCTGCAAACCGCAACAACTCGGTCGGAATTGCGGGCATGATCAGCGGCGTCAAAATCGTCGTGTGCAAGATTCTTAATTCGAGCAACAGCGGCCTGACCTCCAATTTGATCGCCGCCACCACGTACGCCCGGCAGCGCGGAGTTCCCGTGATGAACATGTCGCTGCAAAACTACCCGTTTAGCTCGACCTTGAGCACGGAGTTCACCGCATGCCAGACGGCCGGCATCCTGCTGAGCATCTGCGCAGGCAATCAAGGCGTGAACAATGACACCACGCCCAACTATCCAAGCGGTTACACCCACGCGAACATCATTGCCGTGGGCAACCATGACCGGACAGACGCCCGCTGGTCCGGCACCTCCAATCCGTCCAACTATGGCGCCGTCAGCGTGGATCTTTTCGCGCCTGGACGCGAGATCAATGGTCCCATTCTCGGCACGTCCTACTCGCTCTACACCGGCACGTCGCAGGCCACGCCGTATGTCACCGCCCTTGCCACGGCGGTCAAATACCTGAACCCCTCCTGGAATGCCCCTGAAATCAAAAACTGCATTCTCTCGTCCGTCGTCACAGTTCCGGCGTACAACGGGATTTGTACCACGGGAGGACGGTTGAATGCCGTAACAACCATCTCTTACGCAGTGCGGCAGCTGCCCTTGGCGGACGCGGACCGCGACGGCTTTTCCAATTTAATCGAATATGCCGCAGGCACGCGAATGGACTCCGCGGCCGTTCGTCCGCAGATTTCGGTGACATCGGCGGGAGGCTATTTCAAAGCGGGGATCGCCTTCACCCAGCGGCCGGATGTTTCCTTTGAGATTCAGCGGTCCACGGACCTCAGTTCCTGGCTGACAAGCGGCATCTCCAGCTTCAGTACAAGCACCATCATATCTGGCGGCGTCCCAGCAGATGGCTCACTCGGAACCTTTCTCCGAGTGAGAGCGGTGCCCTCTCCGTGAACGCAGGCTCATCTACTTCCCAAGGAGGAAGGCCAGGAGGTCGGCCATCTGCTCTTTATTGATCGCAGCTTCAAGTCCCACCGGCATCAGGGTATGGTCCAGGGACTTCATCTCCTTGATGGCGCTGCGCTGGATTGTCTCCTTCGCTCCGCCCATCATGGCGAGCACGACAGCATCTCCGGTTTCGCTTTGGACCAGCCCGGAAAGAGTGCGGCCGTCTTTCGTCTCGATCGTATAGGCGCTCCATCGGGCTTCAAACATGCGGTTGGGATCAAGAATGTCGGAGAGCAGGCCTTCCGGAGGCTTCACCTTCACGTCGGAAAGCGGCGGGCCGACATCGACGCCAAGGCTGCCGTGCTTGTGGCAGGTGACGCAGATGGTAGCGAAGACCTGCTGACCTTTCTTGGCATTCCCCTTCATCGTGGTGGCCACCATGTAGTCCTGCACGACCTTCGCGCGGTCGCTGCTGGCCTCGCCAAAGAGTTTCTTGGCAAGCGCAGGCATCTCGCCCGTGCCGCGCTGATAGCGCCAGCGCGTCTCCACATCCACCCAAGCGGTTGGAAACTCACCCTTCTCCATGCGCTTGAAAAGCTCCAGCGCGCTGGCCGCATTGCCGGTAAGGATAGGCACGAGGTCGCGCTTCAACGCAGGACCTGCTTTGGGCAGCAGTTCATAGATAAACGGCGCTGTGGTGGCCACGGGATATTTTCTCAGCAGCGCCAGCGCAGAGAGTGCCAGCTCCGGAGGCTGGCTGGTGGTGAGCAGAGACTTGATGACAGGCTGCACGGCATCCCATTTGCGGCTGGCCAGCAAAGGCATCACTGAAAGGCGCTGCTCCAGCGGAGCCTTCGCGTCGGCGATGATTTCATCGATCTCCGACTGCAGCGTGGCGATTTCTTTGGCGGCGTCTTCATGGCCTTTCGGCAGCTTCGCCAGGCCTTGCAGCAAGGCGGGCTTCCACCACAGCAGTTTGCCCGGCTCTTTCTTCAGCAACGAGAGCAGAGCATCCACATCCTGCGCATCAGCATCGGCCACAGCCCCCAGGGTGAAGCTGCGGATGGTCGCGACACGCGTCTCAGAGAAGGTTTGGAAATAGTCGTCCCCGAGAGCACTGAAGTGATCGCCAAGAGACATGAGAATGCGCCCCATCTGTTGGCTCGCCGATGAAGCGACCATCTTCGCCATCCATGGATCTTCCGGATACTTCGCGATGAGAGCAGTGAGTTCCTTGGCACTGGTGATGTCCTGCGCTTTGAGGAAGGCCACGCGCTCGGCATGCTCCGCCGGCACCTCGCCCCAGCCCACCTCGGGAATGGCGTGATATTTTCCTGGAGTCTTAGTGACGAGCTTCTTCGTCCCCTTGGGCACCACCCGCCAGATACGTCCTTCATTTTCGCCCTGCCGCATGTCATGCGTCTTCACGAACTCCTCGGGAAAGAAACGAGCGTGGTCGATCCAGCGGCGGTAGATATCGCAGACGTAGATCGCGCCATCGGGCCCCGTGGTAAAGTTCACCGGGCGGCTCCATTCGTCGCTGCTCCGGAAGAATTCGGTGCGGTCGCCAACACGGGTGGCTTTAAGTGAAGCGCCATTGGGGGCGATCTTGTAGCGGGTGACGAGCTGCCCCGTGGGATCGGGCACGAAGACATTGTTCTTCAGTTCGGGCATGAGATCGCCACGATAGACACCCAGGCCGGAACAAGCGGTGTTTGTGCCGGCGTGAGCGTCTGCGGTGGTATGGGTGATCTGCAGCGGGAAGACGCGCGTGTCCGCACCAAAGGGGGCGATATCCTCGTAATTCTGCGTGATGCCGGCGTGCGGATTGCGCAGCATGGCCTCGTGCGGCATGACGGTAAACATGAGCGGATTGCGGTTGGAGCAGTAGAAGTGGTGCCCCCAGTCATCAAAGGCGCCGCCATACTGCCCCTTGCCGCCCGTGGGCGTGATCTTGTCCGTCTTTGGGTCCCATTTGAAATTGCTGCCCGGGATGTTCACCACATCCGTGGGTTTGTCCGCAGGGTAGATTTCACGCGCATCGAGACCGTTGTTGAAATGCACGCATCCGTCGAGGCCCCAGCGCGGGGCGCTCACCTGGAGCTGGGCATGCTTCGGATTAAATCCTTTGATGAGGGACTTGATCTCGTCCGCCTTGCCATCGCCATCCGTGTCTTTCAGAAAGAGAATCTGCGAGCGCGTGGTGGCGATGAGGCCGCCATTGTAAGGCAGCAGCCCCTGCACGTTGTCCATGTGATCGGCAAAGGTCACTGCCTTGTCCATGCGGCCGTCGCCGTCTTCATCCGTGAGCAGTTGAATGCGGGAGAGCCAGGGATCGCCGGCCACCGGAGGGCCGAGCGGATAGTCGCGCATGTCCGCCACATACATGCGGCCCTTGGAGTCCCAGGTGCATTCCACAGGATCGAGCACGAGAGGCTCTGCCGCGACGAGCTGGACTTCATAGTTCCCATCCAGCTGGATTCGCTTCAATGATTCTTCCGGGGGAAGCGCTTTGTCCTGCCCATCACGCACGGCACCGATATCGCTTCCGCCGCTCGCCTGAATGGCGCTCCACTTCTCCTTGAAGTCACCGAGGGGATACAATTCATAGCGGCGCACCAGCATTTCCGCGCCTTCGGTCTGCAGGAGAATTTTTCCTTCGGCAGGTTTGCAGTCGAAAGCTTCGTTCACCATCGCTCCGTTCACGAAATACTGCAGCGTATCGCCTTTAGCGATGACTTCGAGCCGGTTCCACTCGCCGGAAGGAGACTCCACATCTTCGCGGCCGCGGAAGCCGACTTTGTCCGCCCAGTCCACATCACGGTGCTTCCAGTTGATGCGGCCTTTGGTCACAGTCTGGCGTGGCTCTCCCTTTTTCCAGATCTTCTCTTTGTCGCGGTCCAGGGTGTATTCGGAGGAGAGCGAGGTGGTCAGTTCCGTGCCATCGGCCAGCTTGGGCGAAAGCACGAGAATGTCTCCCACACCACCCTCGATGATCTGAGCTTCGATGCTCGCCATCCACGTATCTGCATAGGCGCCATGCGGGCCGTAGGCATGAAGGAGGATGCCGTTGTCCTTGGCGGCTTTCTCACGCTTGCCCCAGGTCTTGGTGCCCCATTTGAATTCCAGCACCAGATGGTAGTCCCGGAAGTTTTCCTTCGTGGCCACATAGCCGTAACCGCGGCCGCTGATGTGGAAGGTGCCGTCCTTGTCAAAGGTCCAGATGTCCTTCGGGTCATCATGAAAATCCGCCTTGGGATTGACGTGATACTCAACGTTGCCGGACTTGATCACGTCCAGCAGGTTGATCTTCGCTTTGACGGGTTCGGCCGCCGGAAGCAGGCCGGCGGAGCAGATCGAGAGCACGGACAGTAGAGACAGGATGCGCATAAAAGGGATACGGCGAAAGTGAGCCAACCATTACGGCACCGCCGAGCTCGATGCAGACACGAATGAGCCCAAACGTGGTGCTTTTGTGACGCACCTATCTCCGCCCTCCCCTCAGGAGAGCTTGTTGCGGAAATCCGCATACCCAAACCGCCGCACCACACGGTACTCCTTCGTCGCCGGATCGTAGATGGCGATGTCCGGGTGCGGCACACCGTTAAACGTGGTCGTCTTCACCATGGTGTAGTGCGCCATGTCGGCAAACACCAGCCGTTGTCCCACACGCAGCGGCTCAGGGAAGGAGAAGCCCTGAAGCACATCGCCCGCGAGGCACGAGGTGCCGCCCATCTTGTACTCATACGGATGCTCGCCCGGCAGGCCGGCTCCGAAGATGTAGGGACGGTACGGCATCTCCAGCGTGTCCGGCATGTGCGCCGTGGCGGAGATGTCCAGGATGGCCGTGGGCACCGGAGCCTCGATGATGTCCTGCACCTCAGCGATAAGGTAGCCCGTGTTCAGGCCAGCAGCCTCGCCGGGTTCAATGTACACATCCTTGCCCCATTTCTCACGGAAAGTGCGAAGCACGCGGATGAGGCGTTCCACATCATAATCCTTGCGTGTGATGTGGTGTCCTCCACCCATGTTCACCCACTGCACCTGCTTGAGCAGTTTGGGGAAACGACGCTCCACAGCCGCCACGGTGCGCTCCAGCACATCGCTGTCCTGCTCACACAATGCATGGAAATGCAGCCCCTCGATACCCGTGAGATCTTCGTCATCGAGCAAATCGGAGCGAATGCCCAGACGGCAGCCCGGCGAGCAGGGATCATACAAAGACACCTCCACCTCCGAATGCTCCGGATTCACGCGAATGCCCGGGCTCGGCGCATGCCCCGTGGCGGCCTTCGCCGCATCCAGCATGGGCTTGAACTTCCGAAACTGCGCCAGCGAGTTAAAGCTCAGATGATGCGAGATCGGGATGATCTGCTCCATCTCATGCGCCTTGAAGGCCGGAGAGTACACATGCACCTCCTTGCCAAATTCCTGCGCCAGCAGCGCCTCATTCAGCCCGCTCGCGCAGCAGCCGCTGAGGTACTCCTTCATGATCGGAAACACACTGAACATCGAAAAACCCTTCAGCGCGAGCAGCACGCGCGCGCCGGACTCTTTCTGCACGTGCGCCAGCTTTTCCATGTTCCTCCGCAGCAGCGCCACATCCACCACATAGGCAGGCGTCTCGATGGCGTTGATGTCGAACGCCGGAAACGGCTGCTCGTAAACGTGAGGAGGAGTGAAGTCAGTGGATGCCATGTAGGACGGAAAAAAGAGGTCAAAAACTCAGCGCTGCACCTTGGCATCTCCGCCCTCAGCCAGCTTCTGCACTTCAGGGAAAGTCGCCATGCTCGTGTCTCCCGGCGTCGTCATCGCCAACGCCCCATGCGCCGCGCCGTAGTCCACGGCTTTCTGCGCATCGTTTTCCACCAGGAGGCCATGAATCAGGCCGGCCACAAAGCTGTCGCCAGCGCCGATGCGGTCCATGATGTCAAAGCGCGGGTAGTTGCGGCTGCGGTGGTAGGCACCCTTGTGCCAGCACAGCGCGCCCCAGTCATTGACATTGGCGGTATGCACACGGCGCAGCGTCGCGGCAATGGTGTGCAGATTCGGGTACTCCGCCGCCAGCTTTTCCATCATCGGCCGCAGCTTGGCGTCCTCCGCGGCAAAGATGTCGTTCGGGTCCGTGGGAGTGGAGGAGGAGACGGGCGGGTCATCACTTAGCACACCGATCATCACATTCACATACGGCGCCAGTTGGCGGTTCAGCGCCTGAGATCCCGCAAAGCCTCCGCGCTCCTGCCACAGCGAGGGCCGGTAGTTCAGGTCATAGCTCACCGTCACTCCATGCTTCTTCGCCGCCTCGCAGGCCTGGATGGTGACCTCCGCAGTCGATTCCGAGAGCCCCGCAAAGATGCCGCCCGTATGCAGCCATTTGCAGCCCAGCGTGCCGAAGAGGTGATCGAAATCAAAATCCCCCGGCTTGATTTGCGAGGCCGCGCTGTGGCCGCGGTCCACGCTGCCCTTCGCACCGCGCACGCCAAAGCCGCGCTCCGTGAAGTTGATGGGATTGCGCACGCGCTTGCCCATGCCGTCATACGGCACCCACTTGATGAGGGAGCTGTCCACCCCGCCCTGCAGAATGAGGTCCTCAATGAGACGGCCGATTTCATTGTCGGCAAACGCCGTGAGAATGCCCGCCTTCAGCCCAAAGCAGCGCCGCGCACCGCGTGCCACATTGTACTCCCCGCCGCCCTCCCAGGCGGTGAACTGGCGGGAGGTGCGCACGCGTCCCTCACCGGGATCAAGGCGCAGGAGGACTTCACCGAGGGACAGCAGATCGTAGGCAGGTTGGGCGGGCATGGGGCCGTAGATATGAAGCGCAGCGGGGCAGTGGCAAACAACTCCTTGGTGGAAAATGAAGCTCGCCAGATGCGGCGGCCCCTTTCATGGTGGCGCACGCACCACCATGAGCCTCCGCATCCTGACCACCCTCGCTCTCCTCTCTGCCTACCTCCACGCCGCAGACACCTACTTCCCGCCACCAGACAGCGCAGGCGGCTGGCGCGAGGCCAAAACGGAAAAGGAATGCCGCGACCTCGCCGGCATGGACCTCAGCAAGATCGAGCCCGCCTACATCCTCTCCGAGCGCGCCACCGCCCACGGCGGCCTCCTCGTCGTGCACAAGGGCTACCTCGTCTTCGAAAAGTACTTCGGCCGCGCCAGCCGCAACTGCAATCCCGACATGGCCTCCACCGGCAAGGCCTTCTGCAGCATCGCCTGCGGCATCATGCTGCATGAGTTCAAAGACAAGATCCCCCAGGGCCTCGACACCAAGGTCTTCACCGAGCAGTTCCTGCCCGAGGCCTTTCCGCTGAATGATCCGCGCAAGGCGGACATCACCCTCGGCCAGCTCCTCTGCATGACCGGCGGCTACTGGGGCGAAGGCCAGACACCCAGCGGCTATGTGAAGGGCGATCCCAAAACCCGCCCGCTCAAGCCCGTCCCCGGCCAGAACATCAAGGACCTCGACAAGTCCTCGCTCAATGTCCCGCTGTGGATCGAGCCCGGTGGAGGCTACTCCTACTCCTCCCCTTCCCCGCACATCGCCAGCATCGTGCTGCGCCACGTCACCGGCATGGAGCTGAAGGACTACATCGACGCCCGTCTCGCCAAGCCCCAGGGCTGGGGTGCCTGGGACTACTGCCTGCACCGCGGCGACTACGTGATGCCCCACGCCAACGGCGCCGGCAGCACCGCCCTGCATGCCACCGATGCCCTGCGCATGGGCTACTGCCTTGTCCACGGCGGCAAGTGGAAGGACCAGCAGATCGTCCCGCCCGACTACATCAAAAAATGCCAGACCTGGAGCCCCTACAATCCGCACACGCCCTTCTCCCTCCAGTTTGAGCACAACGAAGACGGCCACGTGGCCGGCGTGCCCAAGGACGCCTTCTGGAAATCCGGTGCAGGCGGCTTCTGCCTCTACATCATCCCCTCCCTCGATCTCGTCATCTACAAGCTCGGCGGCAAAGACGGCCAGTACGATCCCAAGCTCACCCTGATCCCCCAGCCCGAGCAAAACCACGACCGCGACACCTGGCAGCCAAACCTCGGCAATGGCTTCGACGAACCCGGCGGCGTCGCCTCCCTCAGCCGCGTGCTGTCCACCGTCTGCTCGGCCGTGCGCTTGGAATAACCCAGCGCGGCGTGGTCCGCACTCTCCGAGTGCGGTTCCGGCCACAACCCCCAAGCCGCACATTCCATGCGCGGACCACTTTGCCTTCGCCGAAGGCAGGTCCCCATAGTGGTCCGTACAGCCCCCCTGTGCGGCTCGTGCCGCCCATCGTCTCCTTTTTCACCCAAACCTCCCGCGCGTGCACACTCCAGCGTGCATCCCGGAAATGAGCACAGGGTTTCTGCGCAGTCCTATCATAGCCCGCAGCTCAGTGCCCTCCCAAGCCGCACTCGGAGAGTGCGGACCACTTCACCCTCGGCACTCGGCACTACATCATTGACAGAACGCCCCCGCCAAGCCTGTTCTCTCCCACCCATGAAGCCCCGCCTGCTCCTCGCGCTCCTGCTGACTTTCGCCACCTGCTCGCTCTCGCTCGCCGCTGACAAGCCCTCCAAGCCCAAGGCACCCGAGGCCCCCGCCACGCCCTCACCCTGGGGCGATTTCGTGGAAACAGACTTCCCTTTCTTCAGCAGCGTCCTCGATGCCCGCGAAGCCGGTGAAGGCTTTCCCAAGGACAACCTGACGCCCCGCGGCATCATCCTCAATCTCGGCCACAATCTCTGGGCCTGCTTTGACACCGACCTCCTACGCATCGCATGCATCTGGGAAGGCGAAGCCGGCAAGCCTCCGGTCACGCCCGAGGCGCTCGCTCCGGGTTCGTACCATGTGGCAGGACAGAAGACAAAGGACGGGCAAGATTTCCTGCCGAAGCCAGTGGGCAAGGTGTGGCTGGCCAATGGCATCTATCCCGGCTGGCAAGTCGGCGAGAAGCCGAGCTTCACAGATCCACGCGAAGCAACGCCGAGTCCGGAGGAAGTGGGGCGCGGGCCGGTCCAGTCTGGTGCCGGCACACATTTCGATGCTCTGGACTACGGAAAGCAGTCGCCCCTCGAAGGTGTGAAGCTGAACTATACCATTGATGGAGTCGGAATTACCGAGTCGTTCATGACTGGCGGCGAAACGGAGTTGTCTTGGTTAAGATCATTTGAAGTGTCTCCTCATTCCAAGCCATTGGTTTTTCTACTGGGTTACGGCCAAAACAGTCACCAAAGACTGACGGCGTCCGGGCTTCAAAACACTGTCACGCTGGAGAAGACGGAGATTATTCGTGACAAAAACGGCTGTCTATACCTGTCAGTACCAGCCTCATCGACCAAGACAAGTTTCCAAGTGGCGACTTCTGTAAAGCTCCCACGCAAGTCTAGTCTTCCGACTCCCTTGGGCGGCCCCGGCATGAAGCCAGTCCTCACCACCTCCGCCACCCTCTCCACCAAGCCCGACGCCTACGTCATCGACGAAATCCCCCTGCCTCTCGACAATCCCTGGAAGCGCAACGTCCGCCTCGCGGACCTCGCTTTCTTCAATGACCAGGGCGATGCCGCAGGCGTCACCTTCGATGGCGATGTCTGGCTCATCTCCGGCCTGAAGGGCGATCTGGAAAAGGTCACCTGGAAGCGCTTTGCCAGCGGCCTGCATGAGCCGATGAACATCGTCGTGCGTGGCAGCGACATCCTCGTCTTTGACCGCAACGGCATCTGGAAGCTGGTGGACACCAACAACGACAAGGAGTGCGACCGCTATGAGATGTTCTGCAATCTCTTCGCGCAAACCGCCGAGACGCGTGAGTTCCCCAACTCCATGAAGCTCGGCCCCAAGGGCGAGCTCTACATCTCCAAAGGCGGCCAGGAAGGCACCACCTATGGCAAGCACAACGGCACCGTCATCAAGGTGGCGCCCGATGGCAAATCGATCGAGGTCATCGGCTACGGCCTGCGCCAGCCCTTCATCGGCGTGAATCCGAAAACCGGCCTCGTCACCGCCAGCGACCAGCAGGGCAACTACGTCCCCTCCACCCCGCTGCACATCATCTCTGACCATCACTTCTACGGCCACCTGCCCACCATCGCGCCGAAGGAGAAGTATCCCGAGACCATCACCGAGCCCCTCACCTGGCTGCCGCATCCGGTCAATCCCAGCGGCGTCACCCAGACCTGGCTCATCGGCGCCAAGATGGGCCCCGTTAACGACGAGCTCATCCACATCGGTTACAACCGCCCCGAGCTCTTCCGCGTGCTCATGAACTCCCACTTTGAAAAGCCGCAAGCCGCCGTGGTCAGCTTCAGCCGCAACTTCGACTTCCCCACGCTCAATGCCGTCGTCAATCCCGCCGACGGCCAGCTCTACGTGGTCGGCTTCCAGGTCTGGGGCACCGTCGTCAAAAAAATCAGCGGTCTCGCCCGCCTGCGCTACACCGACAAGCCCCGCGTCCTCATCAAAGAAATCACCCCGACAGACAAAGGCCTGCTCCTTCGCTTCAATGTCAAGCTGGACCCCGCACTGGCCACCAACCCCGACAGCTTCAACGGCGAGCGCTGGAACTACAAACGCACCTTCGACTACGGCTCGCCCCATTTGAAGCTCGACGGCAGCAGCGGCCAGGAATGGATGACACCCAGCAGCGCTTACCTCAGCAAGGATGGCATGACTGTGCTCGTGAGCTTCCCCGAGATGAAAGCCGGCGTGCACCAGATGCGCATCGGCTGGGGCCTGAAAAGCGCCGACGGCCTCAAGGCTGAAAACACCGCCTACTTCACTCCCTGGGAGCTCATGACCTTCGATGCCAAAAAAGAAGGCTTCGACGAAAACCTCAAGGTGGACCTTACACCGCGCAAAGCCGCCGCCGTGGCCACCACCAAAGCCACCGCCGAAGAAGGCGAGCGCCTCTACCAGATGTTCGGCTGCATGGCCTGCCACAGCATCGATGGCACCCTCGTCGGCAAAGTCGGCCCCAGTTGGAAAGGTCTGTACGGCAGCGAGCGCGAAATCGCCAAAGGCGAGAAAGGCAAATTCAATGCGGACGAGGCCTACCTGCGCGAGTCCATCACCAATCCGAGCGCCAAAGTGGTGAAGGGCTTTGAGAAATTCGACACCGGCATGCCGATCTACTCCGGCATCCTCAACGACTCCCAGATCGAGAGCCTGATCTTGTACATCAAGAGCTTGAAGTAATACCACGCACCGTTGAAAACAGGTCTATAGGTAACCCCACGAACGTCAAACAGGCGGCGCATGCCGGATCGTAGGATGGGTGTGGCGACAGCCCGCCCGTCTGCGAGCGTGCCGCAAGCACTGTGGCGTGCGAACATCCTCGCAGTCTGCCGGTTTGGCGAATGGATCGTTGAAGCTCGGAAGCGCTCTCGACGCCAAACACAGCCGGAGCGCCTGATCACAACAACAGACCCGTTTTCAAGGGCTCGTGGCATGAGCCACTTAGTGCGAGCGTCCTGTTTGCTCCCCCCTCTCACTTCGGCCGCTTCATCTCAAACATGTCCCGCGTGCGGCAGTACCAGTTCGGACTCTGCATGCGGCCAATCGGATGATAGTTCCCCGGCTTCACCAGCCACGTCTCAGGGTCCAGAATGCCATCGCGCACATGCACGCGCAGCACTTCACCGATGATCAGCCGATTGTCGCCGATCTCGATGATGCTGTGGCTGCGACACTCAAAGCTGGCAGGCGCTTCCGCAATCCGCGGCGGCTTCACCACACTGCTCGTCACCGCCGTGAGTCCGGCATGCAGCAGTTCGTTTTCGCCCGGCGGCAGCGTGGCAGCGCAGAGGTTCATCCTTTCGGCCAGCGCTTCATCCACCAGGTTCACCACAAACTCATGAGTCAGGCGAATGTTACGCGCCGTGTCCTTCGGCACACCGGGCGCACGATCTCCCGGACAAAGTCCGACAATCGGCGGTGAATCTCCGAGCACATTGAAAAAGCTGAATGGCGCCGCATTCACACGCCCTTCAGGATCAACAGTGGTTGTCAATGCAATCGGACGCGGCGTCACGAGTCCGGCGAGAATCATGTAGGCGTCTTCACGCAGCGGGCCAGTGAGGTCGAGTTCCATAGAAAAAATCAGTCCGCAGTGCCGCCCTGCTCCGCACGATACGCCTGCGCCAGCAGCGTCACCGGCTGTGTCACGTCCTGGCAGGGATGATCACCACAGGCACGCAGCCCGTTCGCAATCTGCAAATGACAGCCCGGATTGCTCGTCGCCACGACCGGCGTCTTCGTCTGCCGCAGGTTCGCCACTTTGCGATCCAGCAGCTTCTTGCTCTGCTCCGGCTGCGTGATGTTGTAGATGCCCGCACTGCCGCAGCACCAGTTTGACTCCGGCAGCTCCTTGAACTTAAGCCCCGGGATGCTGGCCAAGATCTGACGCGGTTGCGACACAACCTTCTGGCCGTGACACAGATGGCAGCTTTCGTGGTACGTCACCTCCTCCACGCCAGCACCCGCCATGGGTTTGCGGAAGCGGATCTGCACCAGCCATTCGTGAATGTCCTTCACCTTCCGGTCCCACATCTCCGCCTTGGCTGCGTAGAATGGATCATCATGCAGCAGATGCCCGTAAGTCTTCAAATGCGAGCCGCAGCCACCGGCGTTGGTGATGATGGCATCCAGTGCCTCAAGATCAAAGCTGTCGATCTGCCGCCGCGCCAGTTCACGCGCCAGTTCCAGTTCCCCATTGTGCGCATGCAGAGACCCGCAGCAACTCTGTGAACGCGGCGTGATGACCTCACAGCCATTCGCCAGCAGCACATCCACGGTATCGCGATTAATGTTTGAGAAGGCGAGATCCTGAATGCAACCCGTGAGCAAACCAACACGGTAGCCCCTGCTCGCCGTCGGCGACTCTTCCGGCAAAATCAGATCATCCGAAAACTCCGCCGCGATCTGCGGCGTCTGCGGTTCCAACGCCGCCAGAGAGCGCGGCATGAGGCCGAAGAAACGCACCTTGCGCATCAGCTTCTCAAGCCCGGTGCTTTGATACACACGCAACACCCGCCCCACCAGCCGCAGCAACCAGGGATGCATAAAGATGACGTTCAGCGAGAGCCAGCGCCAGAAGCCACGCTGCATGCCATCATTCACCTGTGCCTGCTCCACTTCAGCACGTGCTGTTTCAAACAGCTCCGCATAGTTCACGCCTGCCGGACAGGCGGTCTGGCAGGCCAGACAGCCAAGGCAGTAGTACATCTCGTCTGAGAGCGCCTTGGAGACTTCCAGCTCACCATCCGCCACCGCCCGCATGAGCGAGATGCGGCCACGCGGGCTGTTGCGCTCCAGCTTGGTCTCCACGTAGGTCGGACAAGTGGGCAGGCACATGCCGCAGTGCATGCACTGCTGCAGCACGGAGTAGTCGAGGGATTGAAGAAGATTGGCAGATGACATGATCAGTTCCTCGCGTCAAAAATCTTCCCCGGATTCAGCAGTCCCTGCGGATCCAGCGCTTTCTTGATGCTGCGCATCAGTTCGTAGCTGCCCTCGCCAAGCTGGCGCTTCAAGAACGCCTTTTTCGCCAGCCCCACGCCATGCTCTCCAGTGACGGTGCCGCCAAGGCGGATGGTCTCATCCACAATCTCCTCCAGCGCCACCTCAATGCGGTGCATCTCCTCATGATCGCGTTCATTCGTCAAAAACGTCGGATGCAGATTGCCATCACCCAAATGGCCAAAGGTGCCGATCTGCAGCTTGTGCTTTTTTGCCACGTTGTCGATGAAAGCCACCATCGCCGCGAGTTCGCTGCGCGGCACGGTCACGTCTTCGAGAATCGTGGTCGGGCGCACCCGGGCCAGCGCGGAGAAGGCATTGCGACGTGCTGCAGCCAGCTTGGCGCCTTCGGCTTCATCCGCTGCGGCGCGCACATCGCGCGCGCCATTGGCCTTCGCCAGCGCCATCATCTGCGCGGCTTCTTCCTCGACCACCACGGGGTGCCCGTCCGTCTCCATCAGCACCAGCGCCTCCACATCGGTCGGCAGGCCGATCTTCGCGTAATCCTCCACGCACTGCACCGTCACACGGTCCAGGAACTCCAGCGTGCAGGGAATGATCTTCGCAGCGATGATCGCGGAGATCGTTTTCGCCGCAGCGTCCATCGAATCATACAGCGCCAGCATCGTCTTGCGTGCCTTGGGCCGCGGCAGCACCTTCAGGATGACCTCCGTGATGATGCCCAGCGTGCCTTCGCTGCCGATGAAAAGGTCCTTCATCGAATAGCCGGCCACGTCTTTGACGCACTTGTTGCCGAGGAAGGTCAGCGTGCCGTCAGGCAGCACCACCTCGAAGCCCATCACATAGTCACGCGTGACGCCATACTTCAGCCCGCGAAGCCCGCCTGAGTTTTCCGCCACATTGCCACCGATGGTGGAGATCTTCATGGAGCCAGGATCCGGCGGATAAAACAAGCCCACTTTGGCGCAGGCATCGTCGATTTCCTTCGTGATGACGCCGCTCTGCGCACGCAGCGTGAGGTTTTTCTCATCCACCTCCACGAGCTTGTCCATCTTCACCAGGCAGATCACCAGGCAGCCATCCAGCGGCACGCTGCCGCCGCTCAGGCCGGTGCCGGAACCGCGGGTCACCACGGGGATGTTGTTCATGCGTGCAAGCTTCACACATTCAGACACCTCCTCGGCCGTCAGAGGAAAAACGACCGCGCCGGGACGCTGTTTGAGGGCGGCCGTCCCATCGAAACTGTACGGCACAATGTCCTCCGCTGCGGTAAGCACCCTATCAGGCGATAAGATTTGGTTCAGGGACTGAATAAGACTGGCTTCAATTTTGTTCACAGAGGGCATTCTGGCGAGTTCGTGCTAGAGCGTCAACGCAGGCTGTGGTTCATTATCATCTCATGAAATTCAATCAGCTCATTCGTTTCACCCCCATTTACCAAAGCCGCGTCTGGGGCGGCCGTCGTATGGAGTCGCTGCTGGGGGCCACACTGCCGGATGCCACCACCCCTTTTGGTGAAGCCTGGGCCGTGTCTGACCGCCCCGAGGCGCAGAGCGTGACCGCAGACGGCCTATCCCTGCATGATCTGTGGACGAATCACCGCGAAGAGGTCTTTGGCAAGGCTCTCGCCTCATCCACCAGCCCCACCTTCCCGCTGCTGATGAAGATTCTCGATGCCTGCGATGATCTCTCCATCCAGGTGCATCCGCCGGCGAGCATGGCCGAGGAGCTGAAAGGCGAGCCCAAAACCGAAATGTGGTTCATCGCCCACGCCGATCCGGGGGCAAAAATCTATGCCGGTTTGAAGGAAGGCAAGACGGAGGCGGATTTCGAAGCCGCACTGCAGAACGGCACCGTGGCGGATGTGGTCCACGTCATCGAAGCACGCACCGGCGACTGCCTTTTCATTCCCAGCGGCCGTGTGCATGCCATCGGCGCAGGCCTCTTAATCTATGAGATCCAGCAGAACAGCGACACCACCTACCGCGTCTTTGACTGGAACCGCGTGGGTCTGGATGGCAAACCGCGCGCGCTGCATGTGCAGGAGTCCATGCAGAGCATCGACTTTACCGACTTCACTCCAGGCGTGCAGAAGATCGAAAGCAACGGCACCCTGGTGAAATGCGACTACTTTGACGTCAGGCTGCTCAGTGGCTCAAAGCAGGCAGGCGTTCCGGGCGAGAGCCTCACGATCGCAGTCGTCAGCGGCAAGATCACCCTCGGCGGCACCACCCTCAAAGCAGGCGACTTCGCCCTTGTGCCCGCTTGCCTGGGCTCTGCAGCACGGCTCGTAAAGCCAGCCGACGCCACCTGCCAGTGGCTGGAGGTCCGCGTGCCTGCCTTGAAACCCGCAGGCGCTTCCGCCTCCGCCCGGCCTCTGGCTACTGCTGTACTGCAGGCGCAGCTGCTTTGACCTCTGTCGCGGGGGCTTGCGCCTTTTGGACTTCCGTTGCCGTTGCCTCCGGCTTTTTGACTTCAGTCTCAGGCTTCTTCACTTCGGTCGGCACAGCAGGCTTCTTCACCTCGGGCGTAGTCGTCTCCGGTTTCGGCGCAGGCTTGTCCACCTTCTTCACCTCAGGATCTTTCGGCGTGTTCGGAATGGCGATGTACTTGGCCTTCTCCGGGTCCATTCGCTGAAGCTCACCCTGTGGGGCGACCGGCAGTTTTTTCTCCGGAACCACGGGCTTTGGACTCGTCTCAGCCGCTTTGGACACGACGGGCGGTGCCTCTGTTTTCGGTTCTTCTTTACCACAGGCGACGAGCAGCAGGACGATGAGGCAGAGGGATTTTTTCATACGCAGCGAATGGACACCGAACGCGCGTGCGCATCAAGCCCCTCAACTGCGCTGATTGCGCTGACGACGGGGTCGGACTTGGCGCAGCTTTCGCGGTCCAGCCGGATGATGCTGGTACGGCGCTGAAACATGTCCGCCGTGATGCCAGGGAAAGATTTGCCAGATCCCCCCGTGGGCAGCGTGTGGCTCGGGCCCGCGAGGAAATCGCCCACGGCCACCGGGGAGTGATTGCCCAGGAAGATGGCACCCGCCGTGCGGATCAGCGGCAGAATGGCCTCCTCACGGGTGGTGATCAGTGTTAGATGCTCCGGCGCAAAATCATTGGCCAGCCGCGCCCCCTCCTCCAGGCTCGGCACCTGCATGAGGAAGACGCCCTTTTCCAGCACCGGCGCAAGCTGCGCCTGACGGCTGAGCGTGGCGGACTGTTCTTTGACCTGTGCCACCACGGCATCCAGCAGCGCTGCGTCATCAGTAACGAATCCCGCCATGCTGTCCTTCCCGTGCTCCGCCTGCGCCAAAATATCGGCGGCGATGTAGGCCGGATTCCCCGACTTGTCGGCGAGAATCAGCACCTCGCTCGGCCCGGGCAGCAGATCAATCGACACCACGCCAAAGCTCTGGCGCTTCGCTTCCACCACGTAGCTGTTGCCAGGGCCAAAAATCTTCACCACCGGACGGATCGTCTCCGTTCCAAAAGCCAGCGCCGCAATCGCCTGCGATCCGCCGATTTTATACACCTCCGTCGCACCCGCCAGCTTCAGCGCCGCCAGCAGCCCCGGATTGACCGTGCCATCTCGACCGCACGGAGTACATACAACGATCTCCGGCACCCCCGCCGCAGCCGCGATGGCCACGGTCATGATGGAGGTGGACACGAGTGGCGCGGTGCCTCCCGGCACATAGCAGCCCACGCGCTCGAAAGGATGATACACCTCCCCGACCTCAGCTCCCTGCTCATTTTTAAAACTCCACCCCTGCCTCATGCTGCGCTGCGCAAAGGCCGTCACATTCCGGTGAGAAGCCTCCAGGGCGCTCTTAAAGGTGGCATCGGCAGCCTCCCACGCGGCATCCAGCTCCGCCTGCGGCACGCGCATCTGCGCCGCGGTGATTTTGGCCCCGTCAAATTTCTCCGTGAGCTCCAGCACTGCCGCATCCCCACGCTCACGCACGGCTTTGATCACGCCCGCCACGACCTCGCGGACGGCATCACTGGCCTCGGCACGGCGGTTCAGGGCGGCAGATGCGGCAGCGTAGTCGGAGTCAGTGGGGCGGATGATCTTCATTGAATGGGTTTACGTGGCAAGAGAGGCGGCGGAGTCAAGGGATGGTCCATGAATCCAGCACTGCCGCTGCGACGAGTTCCTGCACGCCCGGATGCCTTCACTCCCCGTCACCATCGCCATCGAATTCACTCTCACTCTCAGATCCCCAGCCATCCTCCGGGATTGCTGGCTCATTGCTGCGACTGGACCGCGAACTCCCATTTCGCCTCTCATAGAAATACGAGGCCACAGCGATGGCCGCCATAGTCGCAATGATGGCGGCAAGATACGTCATCGGTCACTCCCGCATTACGGCACTACTTCGCCTGAGCCAGTGTACACCCACTTCGCCACGCGGCCGTTTTTGATGCGGGCCTGGGCTTCGGTTTCAAATTTTCCGAACATCGTCTGGGTCTCGTACTTCACGTTCACGGTCCAGTATTCAGTGCCGTCGATCTTTTCCTGCGCAGGATCTCCCCAGGACTTGATGTTGTCCGGCTTGATTTCAGTGACTTCGCCGGCCTTCATGCTGGCCAGCAGCATGGGGTAGGTGCCATCGGCATCCTTCACGGGCTTGTCATTGCTGCTGCCTCCACCGCCACCACCTGCACCGGCCGGGGAGTTTTTCTGGCGCTCGGCCGCAGCCAGACGGTATTCATGCGCTTTGCGCGCGTTTTCCGTCTGCACGACCTTGACCTGCTCATAGGCAGCAGAAAAGACCTCCTTGAAGTCAGTGTCGTCCATCGCGACCTGTCCACGCATCGGCGAGCCCGCCGAGGCACCCACCACCAGATTCGGCCCTTCCTGGCCCATGACGAAGACTTTGGCCCCTGACTTGAAGGTGGAAGCCGCAGTCGCCTTGCCCATCTGCATTTTGATCTCGAGGTCCTTCTTGATGGTCACCTGCTTCGGGGTGTTGAAGAAGCCCTTCGGCACTACCGCCCAGTTCTGGGTAAGTTCGTCCACAGGGGGGAAAACCGGAGCCACAAAGGCGTTAGGGTCCACCGGCGGGGGCTCTGGAACCTTGGGCATCTCAGGTTTCGGCTCCTCGGGCTTCATTTCCGGCTTGGGCTCGGGCTTTGGCTCCGCCATCACCACAACGGGCTCTTTTTTCGGTGCCGGTTTCGGCTTCGGCGGCGGGGCGACCACCACCTCCGGCTTCGGTTCCTCCACCTTCGGCACATGCTTGGTAAACTTCATGGCATCGGCGAGTGGCGGGTACACATACTCGTAGGAGATGTAACCGACGGCGAGAGCCAGGACGATGACGATGAGGGGTTTCATGGTGGGGGAGTCTAAAAGAGAGGGCGGCGATAATCAACCACCCTCATTCACCATTCTAAAACGCCCCAGCCGGGGATTTCTTGGGCTTGATCTACCCCTTCTCACGCGGCTTTGGTAGCCCCATGCCTGAAGACGTGATCCGCGTGCGTGGCGCACGGCAGCACAACCTCCAAAACATCGACGTGGACATCCCGCGCCACCGCCTCGTCGTACTCACCGGCGTCAGCGGCAGCGGCAAGTCCTCCCTCGCCTTCGACACCCTTTTTGCCGAGGGCCAGCGCCGCTACGTGCAGAGCCTTTCCGCCTACGCCCGGCAGTTCCTCGGCCAGATGGAAAAGCCGGACGTCGATTTCATCGAAGGCCTCTCCCCGGCGGTGGCAATTGAACAGGTTCATTCGAACCCCAACCCGCGCAGCACCATTGCCACCGTCACGGAAATTTACGACTACCTCCGCGTCCTCTACGCCGTGGCTGGTCAGCCCTACGACCCCGGCACCGGCGAAAAACTCCACCGCAGCACCCCGCCCGAGATTGCAGACAAGGTCCTCGCTCTCGGCGAAGGCACCCGCGTCGTCGTCCTCTCCCCCCAGCCCCCCGCCAGCGCGGCCGACACCCGCACCCTCTTTGAAAAACTCAAGCGCCAGGGCTTCGTCCGCGTCCGCCTGAACGGCACCGTCGTGGAACTCGAAGACTCCCCTGCCCTCGACGATGCGGAAACGCAAACCGTGCAGATCGTCATCGACCGCCTCGTCGTCCGCCCGGACTCTCGCCAGCGCCTCATGGAGGCCATCGAAAGCTCCCTGCACTGGAACGACCGCGAGGTTCAGTTCCTCGTCAATCTCGACGGCAGCGAGGAGGTCCTCAGCTACACCACCGCCTTTGCCAATCCGCGCACCGGCTACACCATCGAACGCCTCACCCCGCAGCACTTCTCCTTTAATACTCATCTCGGCGCCTGCCCCGCCTGCGAAGGCACTGGCACCACCCCCACGCCAGACGCCACCCTGCTCGTCCCGGACGAAACCAAGTCCCTCAACGACGGCGCCATCAAGGCCTGGTGGGCACGCCACCCGAAGGTGAAGATGATCTTCAATCAAAGCGTCGAGGCCCTGGCCAAACATTTTGGCGCAGCGATGGACGCCCCGTTTCAGGACCTCCCGCAGGACTTCAAGCACGCCCTCTTCCACGGCACCGGCAGCGAAGCCATCAGCACCGGCTGGCAAAAAGCCGGCAACAAACGCAGCCTCGCCAAGCCCTTCGAAGGCCTTCTCCCCGAAATCGCCCGCCTCTACCAGAGCGCCGAGAGCGACGCCCTCCGCGCCGCCCTCTCCCGCCTCATGAACCCCCAGCCCTGCGCCGTCTGCGCAGGCATGCGGCTCAAGCCCGAATCACTCGCCGTAAAACTCAGTTCCAACTTTAAACTTCAAACTTTAAACTTGGAACTTGGCTCAGATTTAAACATCCACGCCTTCACCGCCCTCCAAGTCCGCGACGCCCTGCATTGGATCCGCGAACTCGAAGTCACTGAGCAGCAAAAAGTCTATGTCGGCGAACTCCAGCGCGAGATCGGCAAACGCATCGAATTCCTCGAGCAAGTCGGCCTCGGCTACCTCGCTTTGAACCGCGAGAGCGGCACCCTCTCCGGTGGCGAAATGCAGCGCATCCGCCTCGCTTCACAAATCGGTGCCGGATTGGCAGGCGTGCTCTACGTGCTGGACGAGCCCAGCATCGGCCTCCACCCCCGCGACAACGAGCGCCTCATCCAGACCCTCCTCCGCCTGCGCGATTTGGGCAATACCGTCCTCGTCGTCGAGCACGACGAAGCCACCATGCGTGCCGCCGATCACATCATCGAGCTCGGCCCCGGCGCAGGCACCCACGGCGGAAAAATCACCGCCCAAGGCAGCCCCGCCCAAATCGCCGCAAACCCAAACTCCATCACCGGCGGCTACCTGAGCGGCAAGACCAGCATCGAAGCCAAAGCCCTTCCGCAAACACTGCTCACCGAGAACCGCGAACCGACCACCGGCCACTCCTTGACCATCCACGGCGCCACCGAGCACAACCTGCGCAACGTCACCGCCGCCTTCCCCCTCGGTGCCTTCACCTGCGTTACCGGCCCCTCCGGCAGCGGCAAATCCACGCTCGTCGATGACATCCTCATGCGTGCCCTGCGCCGCCATTTTTACGATGCCAAGGAAATCCCCGGCGCTCACGAAAAAATCACCGGCCTTGAGCACCTCGACAAAGTCGTCGTCATCGATCAATCCCCCATCGGCCGCAGCCCGCGCTCCAATCCCGCCACCTACACCGGCGCATTTGGTCCCATCCGCGATCTCTTCGCCCAGCTCCCGCTCGCCCGCATGCGCGGCTACGACTCCGGCCGATTCAGCTTCAACACCCCCGGTGGCCGCTGCGAAAAATGCGAAGGCGACGGCCTCATCAAGATCGACATGCACTTCCTCGCCGATGTCTATGTCACCTGCGAATCCTGCAAAGGCCGACGCTACGGTGCCGAGACGCTGGAGATCACTTTCAAAGGCAAAAACATCGCCGACGTCCTAGACATGACCGTCAGCGAAGCCCTCCGCTTTTTCGACCGCAGCACCACCATCTCGCCAAAACTTCGCACCCTCGAAGAAACCGGCCTCGGCTACATCAAGCTCGGCCAGAGCGGCGCCTCCCTTTCCGGCGGCGAAGCCCAGCGCATCAAGCTCAGCGCCGAACTCGCCAAGCGCAGCACCGGCCGCACCCTCTACGTCCTCGACGAGCCCACCACCGGCCTCCACAGCGCCGACATCCAAACCCTTCTCGGCGTCCTCCTCCGCCTCCGCGATGCCGGCAACACCCTCATCGTCATCGAGCACCACACCGACGTCATCCGCTGCGCCGACTGGATCATCGACCTCGGCCCCGGCGGCGGCACCGAAGGCGGCCACATTTTAGCAACAGGAACGCCCAAGCAGATCGCGGCGAATGAGAAAAGCGTGACGGGGAGGTTTTTACGTAAATGACGAATACCGCGCAATGTATCTTCGACAAGATCACACTCATCCCATTTTAAATTCCTCAGTTAATCATGAAAACTCGATGGATTATTAGTCTAGTTCTTGCCACGGCATTTTGTGCAGGTATCGCGTTTTGGTGGTGGTATAATCCTCCATACATAGTCGAAATTCGACATGTGGCCTTGAATGGCGCAGTGACTTATGAAATGCAGAGATACGAGGACTGGAACCACGTGGCCAACATCAGAGGTCTTCGTAAACATACGCGCGACAGGATATACCACTCAATCTATGCAGATGGCCTTCAATACTGCTTTTCAAAATCTGGCCATGTTTATGCAATGGTGGGCACTGAATTCGGCCTGCCATCTTTGTTTGATCGCGAGTGGAACTGGTCTGGGGAGCCTCATGATTTTCCATACTTCGACTATTCGAAAACATCACCTCATGTTGGCCCTTGATTGAACGAATTATTTGCTGCCGACACTCTTTGTCCCCCTCTACTTCAGCACCCTCACCAGCGGCTTACCCATGCACATCGGCGGCTCCTGAATCCCCAGTCCTGCTGACAGCGTCGGTGCAAGATCGGTGATGCTGAACTCATCGGCATACCGCCCCGCCTTGAACGGCGCGCCATAAAAAATCACCGGCACATGCGTGTCATACGAAAACGGCGAGCCATGCGTCGTCCCTGTCGCAGGCTTGCCTGTTCCGGCGATCATCCACGGCTTCAAAATCATCACCACATCGCCGCTGCGCTCGCCATTGAACCCGTTCGTGATGCGCTGGCCGATCACGCCGGGTGCCCGGCCTTCCAGCAGTTGGTCACGACCATACACCGCATGAAACACGCCGGTGGAGAGCGCCCATTCGCGGATGAAGGCGGTCAGCGCATCCGGCTGCACCTTGTTCGTCTCCAGAACTGCGTGGTCATAGTAGAGGTTCCCATCCACCAGTTTCGGCTTCAGGCTGCCCTTCGGAAGCATAAAATAGCGGCCAGGGCCAAAACGCTCCGCCACCTTCCCCTGCAGTTCCACCAGCAGATCCACCACCGGCGGCCGTTCACCGTCCAGCCCCTGCTCCTTGGCATTTTCAGGCGTCGGTGCCACCGCATGGTCCGCCGTCAGCACCATCACCACATTGGCCATGCCCACCTTCTTGTCCAGATAGGCAAACAGCTCCTTGAGCTGCCGGTCCAGGCGCAGCGTGATGTCCTGCACCTCCTGCGAATACGGCCCAAACTTGTGTCCGCAGTAGTCGATGGATGAAAACGACACACACAGCAGATCCGGCTTCTCTCCCTGCCCCAGTCCTTCTCCTTCGATCGCCGCCTTCGCAAACTCCGCCAGCAGTTGATTCCCAAACGGCGTGGAAAGGATCGGCTCGTATCCCTCCGCCTCTTCCTTGATCACCTTGTGCGGAAAGGTGCTGCCTTTCTCACCCGCAAGGTGGCCCTCTCCCGCCGCTTCGTCCGGCACCGGATACTGCTTTTCATCCAGCAGCCGCTCCCACGTCTGGCCCACAAACGCATCGGGCCGCTTGCTGTCATTGAAAGCCTTCACCCACGCCGGCAGCTCCGTCTTGTAATAGCTGCTCGTGATGAAGTTCCCCGAAGCCGCCTCAAACCAGTACGCCCCCGTCGGCTTTTTCCCCGCTGGCAAAATCGCCCCGCGATCCTTCACCGAAATGCCCACCACCTTGCTGCCCCAGTGCAGCCGCATCTGATCCGCCACCGTGGCCCCAATAAAGTTGCGCGGCGACCTCTGCCCTTCCTTCGCATCCGTTCCCACGCCTTTCACGCCATCATCCTCCACGCAATACATCATCTCCCCGCTGCGCTTGTCGAACCAGTCATTAGAGATCACCCCATGCATCATCGGCGGGCTGCCGCTGAAAAAGCTCGCATGCCCCGGTGCTGTGATCGTCGGGTAATAATTGTACTGCGCAAAGGTCATGAAGGCCCCCTTGTCAGTCAGCTCACGAAATCCACCATCCACAAACTGCGAATGAAAGCGCTCCAGGTAATCATAGCGCAGCTGATCCACCAAAATCGCCACCACCAGCTTCGGAGCCTTCGGAGGAACGGCCTGCGCAACCGTCGTGCACGTGAAAAGAGCGATGAGAGAAAGGAGGGTCTTGGGCTTCATGGAAAAAAGAGAATCAAGTTAACGCCCCTCCTGCCAGCACAGTTTCAGCGACATCACTTCAAGGTTGCGGCGTTCTGCGTTCTCCATCCAGCATCCAGCCCTCACTCCCCGCTTGAACTCCCGGGCAACCGCAGGCATCGGGACCACGTAAATCACTCACGAATGTCTTCCCCTGCATCCACCCAGCTCGCAGCCCATGTTCGCGGCATCTCCAAGAGCTTTGGTGATGGCGGTTCAAAGCTCCAGGTGCTCAAGGAGATCGAACTCGAAGTCCGCCCCGGCGACATCACCATGCTTGTCGGCCCCTCGGGCTGCGGCAAGACCACCCTCATCAGCATCATCGCCGGCACTCTGCTGGCGGATGCAGGCGAACTGCACGTCTTCGGCCATGACCTGCGCAAGATGTCCACCGCCGCCATCACGCGCTTTCGCGCAAAGCACATCGGCTTCATCTTCCAGTCCTTCAATCTCATCCCCACCCTCACCTGCGCGGAAAACGTCAGCGTGCCCCTCCTCATCCAGGGCGTCTCCGCCTCCAGGGCCGAAAAACGCGCCAAAGAAGTGCTCGCCCAGGTCGGCCTCGGCGATCGCTTCAAGCACCGCCCCTCCCAGCTTTCCGGCGGCCAGCAGCAGCGCGTCGCCATCGCCCGCGCGCTCGTTCACGAGCCCCAGCTCATCATCTGCGACGAACCCACCGCCGCACTCGATGCCAAGAACGGCCACGTCGTCATGGAACTCTTCGAAAACGTCGCCCGTGGCAAGGACCGCGCCGTCCTCATCGTCACCCACGACAACCGCATCTTCCACCACGCCAACCGCATCGCCAGCATGGACGACGGCCGTGTCGTCGAAATCCACGATGTGGATGCCGACCATCCTCCCCCCGAGCATTTGAAGCATGTGGAGAAGCTGTGAGGCGAAACCGCCGGTCAGCCATTAAAGCGTGTCGTGCAGGGTCAAGCGTCGAGCCTCGACCTCCGGAGTACGACAGGCACTCTTGCCTGTCGATCAGCGCTCCGCCATCCCCCCAGCTCCGCTCATCCCATTGCGGCGCGGTCCCGGTTCCGGTGCCCGCACCCGCAGAGTGCGGACCACGCCACGCTGCCGCCTGCATCATGCCACGGGCTCTGTTCCCGCATCTTCCTGCAGCCCACTTCCTTCCGGCGCCTCCTTCGCCGCCTTCATGTCCGGCATCGAGTCCAAATAAAGCGCCTCCACCTTCGCCCGCGCCCAAGGTGTCTTTCTCAAAAACGTCAGGCTCGACTTGATGCTCGGTTGCCAGTTGAAGCAGTTGATTGGAATCATCCGCCCCAGCATCTCCCACCCGTAGTGTTCGACGAGCTGCGTCACCATCATCTGCAGAGTGATGCCATGGAGCGGATTCTTGGGACCTGCGGCGTGCATGAAATGTTTGTCGTTGGAGTTTATTTAGTCGGCTTCGGGCCTTGGATGATTTCGGCCTGCTCTTTGGCGCTCAGCGCTTTCACTTTAACATAGCTGCCATCAAAATAAGCGCGCGCTCCATGGTAATAGCTGGTGTTCGCACCCGTGATTTCCAGCTTCCTGTCCCGCCAAATGAAGCTGAGATTGGTCTCGTCCGTTTTCTCCTTGTCCAGCCCCTTGTCGCTATACCACCCGATGGGGCTGTTCCACATGGCCACACCCGAAATATCGCCGCCGTGCGAGGTCGGTCCGCGCACCACCGAAATGGAAAAATAGAGATGCCCGTCCTTCTCCACGACCTCGACGCTGCCACCGCGGCTGTCGCTCCACTTTCCGGTCAGATTTTCGTCCTTCCATTCATGGATCAAGCCCTTCAGCCACTCCGTCCTTTCATCTTCCAACCCCGCTGCAGCCTGAAGATATTCAGGCGCGTCCAGCGGCAGATCATCTTGTCCGCCCACCCCCGTGAACATGGGTGAGCGCGCCAGATAATCGCGATATTCCACCCACGCCCGCTGGTCATCCTTCAGCTTGTTAAACTCCGCCTCCGGCAGCTTCTGCTTCGCCGCTGCCCAGGCTTCATTCAGCGCGCGATCCGCCTTCTCATACAGCGCCTTCGCCTCCTTCGCGCTGAGCTGCTTTTCCTGCGCGTGGCCCGTGCTGGCACAGGCCGCCGCCAGCAGCAGGCAGGTGAGAAGTAAAATCACATTTCGCATGTGGCACCAGATTACCTGCGCGCACCGGCATGTCCACGGTTTGCCTCGGGTTCTTTAGATTTCTTGGACCGTCCTCAAAAACCCGGCCTTGAACTCAACGCCGCGAGTTCATGATCCGCCACAGACCCAAAGCCAGCACCGCGAGCAGCCCCAGCCCGCCGCCCCAATACAAACGAGACTTGTCAGCTACTGGCTCCGGCGTCGGCTCCGCTCCGATTTTCACGGTCTGTGGCAAAAGATCCGCGATCTGGCTCAGCTCCGGCAGTTGCTGGCCCGGCATTGCCTGGGCCTTCACCATCTGTTTCCAGTCCACCGCCATCACAAGGTCCACGCCGGGATTCTGCTCCTTCACCTGGCAGGAGCAGGAGCCGATGAGGAACTGCGCCGCACGGTCCACCGTCTCCACCTTGATGCCCTTCCCCACCAGCGCATAGAGCACACGCCCCTGCCCAAAGATCGGAAACGCGATCGGCTCCTTCAGGCTGCGCAGGTCCGGCTCGCTCGCCAGCAGCATGGCAATAAAGGCGCTCTCAGCCGCATCATCGCGTTTCAGCCGCAGCGTGGAAAAAGCCAGGCGCAGCCCATCACCTGGGATCGAGACGAGCCCGTTCTTTACATCCTGCTGGTCCAGTTTCGGCAGTTCCATCACACTGCTCAGATATTCCAGACGTTCGTCCAGAAACCGCGCCGCCTCGGCATCCTTTGCCTGGTCTCCGCACTCCAGCAGCACCCACACGGCGCTTTCGCCATTGCCCAGCCGCTCCGCGATCTGCTGCCGCGCCGGTGAGTCCACCAGCAGCTTCACATTCGCCTCAGTGTAGTCCGCGGACCAGATCACCTCGTCGTTCCGCATCATCACCGGCTGCCGCAGTTCGATCCGCTGCGCAGCGCCGACGGTGACTTTGAAATTTCCCTCCAGCTTCACCCCGTGCGGCACGCTGACGCGATAGGGGTCTGCCACCCAGTGCTCCAGCGCATAACGAAACACCGGCACGGAGCATGCCAGCGCAGAGGTGGCGCACAGGAGGAGAATGAGGGCAGTACGGCGCAGCATGGGCACCCGCACAATACGCGGCGGTTTGGATGAATTCACATCCATAGCGCGTTTTAGTTCGACCATGCGCTCGCTCCTGCTCCTGCTCGCTCTTTCCACCGCCAGTGCCAATGCCGACTGGCCCACCTACCTGCACGATGCCTCGCGTGTGGGCGCGACCACGGAGGGCCTTCAGCTCCCGCTGCAGTCCGCGTGGATGTTTGAGTCCGCCTCCGCACCACAGATGGCCTGGGCAGGTGAAGACGGCCGCGTCTTTGAAAATCACGTGATGCTCAATCGCATCCACTTTGACGAGGTCTTCCACGTGGCCATCAGCGCAGGGAAGATCTTCTTTGGCTCCTCCGTGGATGGCCGCGTCATCTGCCGGGACCTCTCCTCCGGGCAGGACGAGTGGTCTTTCTTCACCAACGGGCCCGTGCGCCTGGCGCCTGCCATCTCGGAGGGAAAAGTCTATGTGGGCTCCGATGACGGCTATGCCTACTGCCTGGATGCCAAAACGGGCAAGCTCGTATGGAAGCTGCGCGCCGGCCCGCATGACGAGCGCATCCTGGCACGCGGTCGCATGATCTCGCGCTGGCCCGTGCGCACCGGTTTGCTGGTGGACGGCGGCATCGCCTACTTCGGCGCGGGCGTGTTTCCGCATGAGAAGGTCTTCCTCTACGCCGTCGAGGCCGCCACTGGAAAGATCATCTGGAAGAACGATGCGATCAGCGAGAAGGACGCCGGCCGCAATGACCTCTCACCGCAGGGCTACCTGCTGGCCACGAAGGACATTCTGTTTGTGCCCTCGGGCCGCTCACTTGCAGTCTCCATTGATCGCAAGACCGGCGAGCTCCTCGTCAAACCCGAACCCGGCTGGCGCGGCGATGCCGGCGGCCCCATCGGCGGCACGCAGGCCTTTCTGGCCGATGATCAAATCTATGCCGTGGGCGAGCACCACATCCTGGCGCTGGATCAGGAGAAGCAGAAGTCCGGCTATGCGTGGTTTGCCGGGACGCAGATGACTCTGGCCGGAGACATGGGCTACATGGCGGATGGCACCAAAATCATCGCGGTGGACCGCCCCAAGCATGCGGAAGGCACACGCATCCGCCATGGCCATGAAGCGGCCATCTCCAAGATCTCTTCCACATTAAAGAAGGATCCCGCGCTGGCCGCGGCGAAAAAGCTCCAGGCGGCCGAGTCGGCAGCGCGCAAGGTGAAGGACGATCCCAAGGCCTTTGCCAAGGCCCAGGCCGAGCTTGCCGCAGTTGCCGAAAAATACGAGCCTCTTCGCATCGCCTACAAGGCCAAGCAGGATGAGGTCGCGAAGCTCAAGGCCGAGCTGGCCACCCTCACCGATGCTGGCGTGAAATGGACGCTCGAGACGCCGCATCAGTCCGCGCTCATCATCGCGGGCAAAACGGTCGTCGCAGGCGGCAAGGGTGAAGTGATTGCCATCGATGCCGAAACCGGCAAACAGGTCTGGAAAGCCGCCGTCGATGGCGAGGCGCGCGGCCTGGCTGCTTCAGACGGCCATCTCGTCGTCAGCACCACCACTGGCCGCGTGTACGTGTTTGGTCAGAAGCCGGCCGAGGTGATCGCTGAGAAGAAGCCGAATGATTTCCCCTCGGACAAGGCGCATGCGGAGGCGGCGGAGGCCATCCTGAAGCAAACCGGCATCACCAAGGGCTTCTGCATCGTGCTGGGAAGCGACCAGGGGCGCCTCGCCTATGAACTCGCCAGGCGCAGCGATCTCGTCATTTTCGGTGTCGATGCCGATGAGAAAAAAGTCGCCGCCGCACGTCAGGCGCTTCTTCCCACCGGCCTCTACGGGCCACGTATCACGGTGGACCACCTTGACCTGGCAGTGATGCCGTTTTCAAACTACTGCGCCAATCTCATCGTCAGCGACAGCTCGGAGCCCCTGGGCGTCCCGGCGGATGTGGCGATGCATCTCAAACCCATCGGCGGCAAGTTTTGCTTCAAGGCCTCGCCAAAAGCCGAAGCCTGGCTGGCTGAAACAAAACTGAAGGAAGAAAAGGCCACCCTCTCGAATGCCGATGGCTGGAGCGTGCTGACTCGTACCGCACTGCCGGGCGCCAGTTCCTGGTCCCACCAGTACGGCAATGCCGCGAACACTTCCAGCACAGACGACCACCGCATCAAAGGCGGCCTCAGCGTGCTCTGGTATGGCGATCCCGGCCCGGGCAAGGTCGTCAACCGGCATGATGGAGCCGTGGGGCCCCTTTCGGTCAATGGCCGCCTGTTTGTGCAAGGAGAAGACAGCGTAATGGCCTATGACGCCTACAACGGCCAGTTCCTCTGGGAGACCAAGAACCCCGGTGCCATGCGCATCGGCGTATACAATGCCCGCGAACCCGGCAACATGGCAGCGAGCGATGACTACCTCTTCATGCTTATGGAGGACGAGTGCATCCAGTTTGATGCAGCCACGGGCAAGATCGTGCGCACTTTGAAAATCCCCGGCGCGGGCACCAAGAAAGACCTGCAGTGGGGCTACATTGCCGTGCAGGACGGCCTGCTCTACGGCACCGAAACCGAGCGCGTGGAGAAGGCCGCGGAAGTCGCCCGCCGCGGCAAGACCGGCTCCATTTCCACGGACCGCATCTTTGCCTTTGATGTGAAAACCGGTGCGCTGAAGTGGACGCACCAGGGCAAGCACATCTCCCACGTCAGCATCGCCCTCGGAGACGGGCGGCTGTTCTTCATTGATGCCTCCCTCACGCCCGAGCAGCGCGCCCTCATGCTGGCGCAGGACAAGACCGACCTCGCCAAGCTGACGGGCAAGGAGCGTGAGCTGGCCGAGGACCGCATCAAAAATCACGACCTGCGCATGGCCGTGGCGCTGGATGCCGCCACAGGCAGGCAGCAGTGGGCAAACCCGGTGGATGTGACGGATTGCAGCGAGATCGGCATCGGTGGCGGAGCACTGACCCTCATGTATCACAACGGCCATCTCGTGCTCGGCGGCGCCAATGCCAACGGCCACTACTGGGAGCAGTTCCTCAGCGGTGAATTCAAACGCCGCCGCCTCGTCGTGCTGGATGCCAACAAGGGTGACAAGCTCTGGGCCAAGGACGCCAACTACCGCCACCGCCCCGTGGTGATCGACAACGAAATCATCGCCGAACCCTGGAGCTACGATCTCTACACCGGCGCTCAAAAAACCCGCAAGCATCCCCTCACCGGCGAGGAGTCCGCCTGGATGTTTGCCCGCCCCGGCCACCACTGTGGCGCCATCTCCGCCACGCCAAACATGATGTTCTTCCGCTCCAAGTTCACCGCCTTCTATGATCGCGATACCGACAGCGGCACCGAACATTTCGCCGGCCATCGCCTTGGCTGCTGGATCAACACCATCCCCGCCAACGGTCTCGTCATGATCCCCGAGGCCAGCGCGGGCTGCGTCTGCCTCTTCTCCATCGCCAGCACCGTGGTGTTCGAGCCGCGTGAAGACCGCATGAACTGGGGCGTGTACAGCGCCGAGGGTCCATCGCTCCCCGTGCAGCACATGGCCCTGAACATGGGAGCCCCTGGCGACCGCCGCGATGCTCACGGCAAGCTCTGGCTCGGCTACCCCCGCCCAAGCAGCCGCGCGGGCATTGATCTGCCGCTCGATCTCAAACCCCAGTACACCAGCAAGGCCGGCGGGGCCTACGCCTTCAGCTCCGAGAGCCAGGCCATCTCAGGCCATGACACGCCATGGATCTTCACCAGCGGCCTGCGCGGCCTGACCACTCTCGAAATCCCCGTCCTCGCCAAAGGCCAGCCGCCCGCGACCTATACCGTGAAGCTTATGTTTGCCGCCATGGCGGATGATCAGCCCGGCCAGCGTGTGTTCGACATCAAGCTCGGTGGCAAAACCGTGCTCAAGGCCTTCGACCCCGCCACGCGCAAAGGCGCCATCGTCGAGCAGTTTGAAAACATTCCCGCCACCGACAAGATCCTGGTGGAGTTCATTCCCGTCTCTCCCGATTGCGCCCCCATTTTGAATGGCATCGAAATCCTGCGCACCAATGCCACGGAGATCACTGCGGGTGTCGTGCAGCGTTGAAAGTTGCATTAACGGATCCACGCTCATTTTTCGCACACTCGTTTAGTTTCTCTTTGCCATGAAATACCTTGCCCTGCTTGCACTCATTTCCACCGGCTACGCTGCAGAAACCCGCGACGCCCTTTTCCAGAAAAGCATCGAGGAAATGTTCCCCCGCCTCGTCGAAACCCGCCGCGACATCCACAGCCACCCGGAACTTCCGAATGAAGAGGTCCGCACATCGAAGCTCGTCGCCGACCGCCTCAAGGAACTCGGATTCACCGACATCAAAACCGGCGTTGCCAAGCACGGCATCGTCGCCCTGCTCAAAGGCACGCAGGACGGCCCCTGCGTCGCCGTTCGCGCAGACATGGACGCCCTTCCCATCAAGGAACTGCGCAGCGTCCCATACCGCTCGCAAAATCCCGGTGTCATGCACGCCTGCGGCCATGATGTCCACGTCACCTGCGCCCTCGGCGTTGCGGAGCTTCTCTCCCAGCATCGCGATCAAATCAAAGGCAGCGTGAAGTTTCTCTTCCAACCCGCCGAGGAGGCCATGCCCGCCACCTTCGCCGGCGACTGGGGTGCCAAGCTCATGGTCGCGGAAGGTGCCATGGAAAACCCCAGGCCCGCCGCCGTCTTCGGCCTGCATACCACAGCAGTTGTGCAGCCTGCGGGCACCACGGATGATGCCACGCATTATCTGAAAGCAGGCCAGATCGGCTACACACCCGGCATCGACAATGCGAACAGCGACCGCTTCCACATCACCATCCGCGGCAAGATGGCGCACGGCTCCTCCCCTCACAAGGGTGTGGACGCCATCGCCGTCGCTGCGGAGGCCATCATGGCCCTGCAGATGATCAAAAGCCGCCAGACCAACACACGCCAGCCCCTCGTCATCAGCATTGGCACCATCAGCGGCGGCGACCGCGAAAACATCATCGCCGAAAAAGTTGAGCTCGGCGGCACCGTCCGCACCTACGACGCCGCCTTTCGTGATGGTGTCATCGTGCAGATGGAGCGCATCCTCAAAGGCATCACCGAAGCCCATGGTGCGACCTATGAAATGGAGTACCGCAAAACCTACCCCAGCATCCTCAACGACCGCAAACTCATCGAGGCCACCCTTCCCGCCTTCCGCCGCATCGTCGGTGTGAAGAACGTCATCGAACTCATCCCCGGCATGGGCGGTGAAGACTTCAGCTTCTTCGCCCAGGTCGTCCCCGGCTTCTACTTCCGCCTCGGCGTCGCCAACGAAGAAAAAGGCTTCACCTACGGTGGCCACACCCCCATGTACGACTGCGATGAAGCCAGCATCAAAACCGGCGTCGCCGTGATGGCCGCCGCCCTTTGCGATTTCCTCGACGCCTCAGCGAAGTAAGACGCGTCAGGAAAAGTACTCGTGAGCTTTAGCTCACTCTGGAATCCCCAGCGCCCCCGTTTCCCAAACATCGCCCAAGGGCAACTGACGCCCTTCTCCGTCAATTTTCAGTTCTCACCTTTCAGTTCCCAATTTTCAGTCCTCCGCTTTTCTACCGCGCTTCGCTCTCAGCACCTCCTCAATCTCCCCCAGCGGCAGACAGTTCACCACATCCTGCCGCGTCAGCCATCCCTTCCGCGCAGCTTTTATCCCATAGATCACCGCCTGCAGCCCGTGCGTGCTGTGCGCATCCGGATTGATGCTGCACTTCACGCCCTTCTCCTTCGCCAGCTTCCACCAGCGCCAGTCCATGTCCAGCCGCCACGCGCTCGCATTCAGCTCAATGATCGTCCCCGTCTCCGCCGCCGCATCGATCACCGCCGCGATGTTCACGTTGTAAGCCGGACGTTGCAGCAGCAGCCGCCCCGTCACATGCCCCAGCATCGTCACATGCGGATTTTCAATCGCGCGGATGATGCGCTTCGTCATCTCCGCCTCCGGCAGATTGAAAACGTTGTGCACAGACGCCACCACGTAGTCGAGCTGCGCCATCACTTCATCGCTAAAGTCCAGGCTGCCATCTTTGAGGATGTCCACCTCACTGCCAGCAAAAATGCGGAACCCCTCTTCCTTCATCTCCTCATTCAGCACTTTGATCTCCTGCACCTGTGCCAGCAGCCGCTTCTCGTCCAGCCCGTTCGCCTGGAACGAAGACTTGCTGTGATCCGCAATGCCCAGGTACTGCAGCCCAAGGTCATGCGCAGCATCCGCCATCTCGCGCAGCGTCGCACCACCATCGCTCGCCGTCGTATGGTTATGAAAAACACCCCGCAGATTCTCCAGCTGAATCAGCCGCGGCAGCCCGCCATGCTCCGCCGCATCGATCTCCCCTTTGTTCTCCCGCAGCTCAGGATCGATGAAATCAAGATCCAGCGCACGATACAGCTCCGCCTCATCATGGATCGGCGGAATCACCGGCGCATCTCCACGCTCCGCAGTAAAGCCATACTCATTGAGCGACCACCCACGCGCCAGCGCCCGCTGCCGTATCGCCACATTGTGCTCCTTGCTTCCGGTGAAATACGCCAGCGCAAAGGGGAACTCCTTGTTTGAAACCGCTCTCAGATCGCACTGCACACCGTGAGTCACATGCACGCTCGCTTTCGTCGGCCCTTTGGCGATCACATCCACCACCAGCGGCAGCTTCACAAAGTCTTCGATCACCTCCTCAGGCTTTCGCGTGGACACCAGGAAATCCAGATCATGCACCGTCTCCTTGCCACGGCGGTAGCTGCCGCACACCTCCGCATGCGAGACGTCCGGATGCCGCCGCAGCGCCTCCAGGATGTCCAGCACCAGCGGATGCACCGTGTCCATGCGAAACTCCGACGCATGCTTCTCACGGAAGGCGATGCTCTCCAGAATCTTTTCCACCGTCTTCCCACCAAAACCCGCCAGCTTCGCCGCCTCTCCGCTTTCACAAGCCCGCTTCAAATCCGCGAGCGATGAAACACCCAGCTCCGCATGCAGTGCCGCCACCTTCTTGGGTCCCAGCCCCTGCACATCAAACAGCTCAAACAGCGTGTCCGGAAACTCCGCCTTCAGCTTCTCATAAAACTCCAGCCTCCCCGTGGTCGCCATCTCATGCAGCTTGTCCCGCAGCGCCTCGCCCAGGCCCTTGATGCCCGCCAGCTTGTTCTCCGCCGCCATCTGCATGATGTCCCCGCTGTAGCTCTCCACAATCTCCGCGCCCGTCCGGTACGCCCGCACCTTGAAGGTGTTTTCCCCCTTCAGCTCAAGCAGCAGGGCGATGCGTTCAAAGAGGGTGGCGGCGTCTTCACGGGTCATGCGCGCACCATGGCGTGAGTTGCCGCGAGGTGAAGCACGAAATCATCCCCCGCCCTTCTTTATGCCTGCCTTCCCCTCATTCACTCACGCGCGCCGTTGCAGCCGGAAGCTCAGCGCGGCAAAGACGAACGTGCTGGCGATGAGCAGGGTGCTGAGCGCATTGATCACCGGCAGGCTCCGGCTGGTCCTCATCATGCTGGCCACCCGCAGCGGCAGCGTCGTCGTACCCGGCCCGGACACAAAAAAGGTGATGACGTAATCATCGATCGAAAGCGTGAAGGCCAGCAGCCCTCCCGCCAGCACCCCGGGCAGCAGCAGCGGCAGCAGCACCTTCTGGATCGCCTGCCTCCGCGTGGCCCCCAGATCCCGCGCGGCATCCAGCAGCGTGAAATCAAAGTCCTGCAGCCTTCCCAGCACCACCATCGTCACAAAGCTCAGGCAAAAGGTCACATGTGCAATCCAGATGGTCATCAGCCCCGTTTCCACCCCCGTGAGCACAAACAGCGCCAGCAGCGACATGCCCATCAGGATGTCTGGCATCACCAGCGGCAGCGTGACCAGCATGTGATGCACATCCTGCAGCCATGACCGGAACCGATGCAGGGCATACGCCGCGAGAGTTCCCAGCGCCATCGCTGCCAGCGAGGCCGAGATCGCGATTTTCAGCGTGATCCATAGCGACTCCCAGACCTCCCCCGCCGCCCACAGCTTTTCATACCACTGCGTGGTAAATCCCTCCCACTCACCACCAAACCGCGAGGTATTGAAGGAGTTCACCACCAGCACCACCAGTGGCGCAAACAAAAACAGGATCACGCAGCCCGTGATAAATCCTGGCAGCCTGGAGCGCTTCACGCCTGCTCCTTTCTCCCAAACTGCTGCCACAGGGCGATCACGAGCATCGGCACCAGCACCGCCAGCATCAGCCCTCCCGCCAGCGCGCTCGCATGGGGCAGGTTGCGGTCTGAAAACACCCGCTGCGCGATCTTGCTGCCCAGCATTTCATCCGACGTTCCACCCACCATCTGCGGGATCACATACTGCCCCAGGCAGCACACAAACACCATCACGCCCGCCGAGATCATGCCCCGCCGAACCCCGGGAATAAACACCTTGGAAAAAGCCCGCCACGGTCCCGCGCCGAGATCTCGCGCCGCATCCAGCAGGCCAAAATCAAACTTCTCCGCCGCGGCATACAGCGGCAGGATCGCAAACGGCAACTGCGTGTAAATGAGCACCAGCAGCACCGTCCCCGCATGGTTCAGCAGCATCGCATTTTCAGGAGCCAGATGCAGCGCCACCAGCATCTTCGTCAGCGGCCCTTCCGGGTGCAGCAGAGACTTCCACGCAAAAATGCGGATCAGGAAATTCGAGAGAAACGGGATCACCACCATCAGCAGCAGAACCTGCCGCATGCGCTGCCCGCACCGCGCCATCTGAAAGGCCATCGGCAGCGCCAGTGCCAGACACACAATCGTCGTCGCCGCGCTCAGCCACACGGTCCTCCACAGAATGGGCAGATAAGCCGGATCGTTCACTTCCTCCAGCGTGGCCAGTGTCCACCCTTCCCCCACCCCGCCCTGCAGGTCCGCCGGTCGGAATGCCGTCACCACCACCAGAACCGCCGGCACCACAAAGAACACCGCCAGCCACGCAAGAGACGGCAGCGTGATCAGCCATTGCTTGGACGCTTTCCGTGCCGCGCTCATGCGTCCGCCTCCAGTCGCACCACGCGGCCTTCATCCGGGTGAAAACTCATCCACACCTCAGTGCCCCGCACAGGATCGATCCCCCCGCCGCTGAATCGGCTGCGCTGCATCTGCGCCAAAACGCTGTGCTCGCCTGAGCGCACACGATATCGCGTGTGCGAGCCGAAATACGCCACGTCCTCCACCACCCCGGGGAAGGCATTCACTCGTTCTCCGCTTTGCGGCCGGCTCAGAGTCAGACTGATCTTCTCAGGCCGGACCATGATGCGCATCGCCCGGTTTGAAGACACCGCCCCGTTGCTCTGCACCAGCGGACTGCCCAGCCCTTCCACCATCACCCGCACATAGCCCTCATGCTGCAGTTCCACCGCCACGCCGTTGAAAAAATTCGCATCGCCAATGAAGGAGGCCACAAAGCTGCTGCGCGGCGTCTCATACAGATTCTCCGGTGAGTCCACCTGCTCCACCCTCCCCGCATTCATCACCGCAATCCGGCTGCTCAGGCTCATCGCCTCGCCTTGGTCATGCGTCACATAGATGAAGGTCGTCCCCACCTGCTCGTGGATCGTGTTCAGCTCCATCAGCATGTGCTGGCGCAGTTTCAGGTCCAGCGCCGCCAGCGGCTCGTCCAGCAGCAGCACCTGGGGCCGGTTCACCAGCGCACGGGCTATCGCCACCCGCTGCCGCTGCCCGCCGCTGAGCTGCGCCGGGCGCTTCCGGGCATGCTCTTTCAGCCGCACCAGTTCCAGCATGCGATCCACCCCGCTGCGGATTTCCTCCTTGGGGCGGCGGCTCATTCGCAGCCCGAATGCCACATTCTCCCACACACTCAGATGCGGAAAGAGCGCATAGTTTTGAAACACCGTGTTCACCGGCCGCTGCTCCGGTGGCAGCGCCGCAATGTCCTGCCCCCCCAGCAGAATCCGCCCCCGGTCAGGACTTTCAAATCCCGCGATCATCCGCAGCAGTGTCGTCTTCCCGCAGCCGCTCGGGCCCAGCAGGGAAAAGGCCTCCCCCTGCCCCACCGTCAATGTCACATCATCCACGGCGCGCTGGGTGCCGAAGGATTTGGTAATGCGGTCGATAACGAGAAAATCGTCCATGCTGGGGTCAGGGCTGGTACTCTAAACTGCAAACATTGCATGTGGCAAGAAGCTTGCGGGATTCGATGGAACGGGCCAAGCTTCCCGGAATGTCCTCCCGTTTTGAAATCCTGCGTCCTCTCGAAGAAGACACCGCCAGCAAGCTCCTGCTCGTCCGCGACAACAAGCGCGGTGACGAACTTCGCCTCCGGCGCTTCAAAACCAAAAAGCAGGAGGAGATCGATGGCCTGCAGGAGCTCTTTCGCCAGCTTGCCCCTCTTCAGGATCCGCATCTGGACCGTTTGATCGACTTCGGCGCGGACAAGGACGGCTTCTATTCCATCGTTGCAGGTCCTCTCCCCGGGAAAACCCTGACTGAAGTGCTCGAAGGCGGCCCTCTCACGGAAAAGGAGTTTGAAGCCGTGGCCACTCAGCTCCTGGACGTCCTCTCCGTTCTGCATGAGGAAGCCATCGTTCACGGCAGCATCCGCCCGGATTACGTCCGCATTTCTGGCAAGTCTGCTGCCGAATGGAATATCACCCTCCATGGATTCGGCCAGGGCTTCGCCGGTCGGGATGACAGCAAGGAGGAGCAGATCCGCTCCTACCGCTGCACCGCTCCGGAGCAGTGGCAGGACGGCACCACCCGCCGCCGCACCGACGTTTATGCCCTCGGCTGCGTCCTCTATGAGGCCCTCACCGCCAGACCTCCGTTCGATGCCCGCGTTCTGAAAGAACTCCGCGGCAAACATATCGGCCACGATCTTGCCCCCCTGCAAAAACTTGCCTCCCACGTCCCCGGCTGGATGTGCTCCTGGGTCATGTATCTCATGGCTGTCGATCCCGAGCAGCGCCCGCGCAAAGCCGCTGCAGCCCGTGATCTGTTTCAGCGCCGCGAAGCCCCATCGTTGTCAGAACCCTCCGCCCCCCGTGCGGACTCCGCACCACCCGCTGCCCCACCCGGCCCTGTTGCCACGCCTCCGCAGACCAATCTCATCCAGCCTCAGATGTCCGCCCCCGTCATGCTGCCCAATCCGCAGCTCGGCGCGCGCAATGCGACCTCCAGCACCATTCCCATCAATCCCGGCCCGCACGTAGGCGCCAGCAAACCCAAGCGCCCCAGCTCCGTCATCACTCCCGCACCTCGTAAATCCGCCGCTCCTCCCGCCGCGGCTGCCCAGCCAGCCGCGAAGAATCTCAAGCCCATGATCATCGCCGGAGCGTCCATCGTCCTGCTCCTCGTTTCTTTCATGGTCACCCGCTGCGGCAAGGAACCCTCTGCCACCAAGTCCGCGCCCGCACAAAAGAAGCGCTGAGCCGGACGTTCGTTCTTCGGACCTCCTGCCTTCAAACAAATGAAGCAGGCATTTCTGCCTGCTTCATTCAACCCACCTTCCTCACACTTCTCCTCAAATGGAATTCAGGAAGTCGATCAGCTGCTGCACCTGCTGCTTGGTCAGTTTCAGGTAGCGATCCTTGGCCACCTTCCCCTCGCCATCGTGCGCCTTGATCGCTTCATCGATCGTCGCCGCACGTCCGTCGTGCAGATACGGTGCGCTGGCACGCAGCCCCCACAGCGGCGCTGTCTTGATGTCCCGCACATCCGCCGTGCCTTGCGCAATGCCATCTCCCAGCGTGCCCATGTCATGCAGCAGCAGGTCGGAGAACAGCCACACCTCCTGCCGGTCGAGCGCCAGAATCTTGTTCGGTCCGGTCATCATCAGCGGCACATGGCAGACCGCGCAGCCGGTGTTTTGAAACACGTTTCTTCCCATCGCGGCTGAACTGGTCAGCGGCAGCCGTGGCGGTGCCCCCAGGTAGCGCATAAAGTCGGCCACCCGGTCGATGTCTCCCCGGCCCGTTGCAGGATCCACCACATCCTCCGGATCCACCACCGTGTCATACTGCGCCAGCAGCTGCTGGTTTCCGTTCGGTGCGTTCTCCACCGGGAAGAGACGGCTCGTGATGCCCATCTCATTCAGATACGCATCCCCGGCAAAGCTCAGCAGCGTCGCCTGCTGTGCCTTCCACCCAAACCGCCCGATCAGTGTTTTCCCCGTCGCCGCGTCCGCCACCTTGGAGACCTTACCGATCGCCCCGTCCAAAGGCGTCCGCTTCACATTGCGCAGGATTTCATCATCCGGAATCGCCTCGATCAGTCCCAGCCCAAACAGCGGCGTTGAGTTGCGATGCGCCACCACATTCGCCTCAGGTGGCACCACCTCGTGCAGCACAGAATTGATCTCCATCTCCTGCTGCAGCGATCCCCCCAGCGAGGCCAGCGGATCAAACACCCCGTTCGTCGTCCTGCCAAAGCGCGTCACATTGATCGGCCCCGCACCGCCTGTGGCAGGTGCGCTATGGCACGTCACACACGAGTTACGGTTAAAGATCGGCCCCAGTCCGCCTGCCTCGTTCTCCGGACTTTCAAAGTCATCTTTGCCGTCCAGGAATGCCGCCATCTGCGCCTTCGTCAGCCCGGGCAAAGCATCGCCAAACTGCGGCGGCTTCATTGCATTGGGCGGCGCAGTTGGTGCATGGGGCGGATGCGGAGGGCGGTGCGATGGATGTTTCGGCGGCTGCTGCCCCATGGCATAACCCCCGAAGGACCATGCCGCTGCAAACGTTAGATAGGTGGTGAGACGGATCGCTTTCATGACAAGATTGGGTTGCCTGCAATCACGCTCGTGCGTGATCTCGTTGACCCAAAAAATCCCGCCGCACGGAAATCGTTACCCGTTTGTTTCATCTATTTTCATTTTTTCATCATGACCTTCAAACTCATCCTCAAGTACCTCCTCAGTGCAGGCATCATCACCCTCGTCAGCGAACTGGTGAAGCGCAGCGACAGGCTCGGTGCCCTCCTCGCCGCCCTGCCCTTTGTCAGCATCATCACCCTCCTCTGGGTGCACCACGAAAGCGCCCCCGAAGTCCGTGCGCAAAAAACTGCGGACCACATGTATTACATCTTCTGGTATGTCCTGCCAACCCTCCCCATGTTCCTTCTCTTCCCTTCCTTCCAGCGCTGGTGGGGTTTCTACGGCGCCCTCGGCGGCAGCGCCGTCCTCACCCTCATCCTCTTCGCTCTCCTCCGCACCATCACCGCCCGCTTCGGCATCATGCTATGATCTGCTACATCTTCATAAATTCGCCGCACTGCTCCGCTTCTGGAATCCGAAATCATAAATCATCAATCGTAAATCATAAATGAACACCACCCCTCACTGCCGCTGGGGCATCCTCGGCGCCGCCTTCATCGCTCGTAAAAACTGGCAGGCCATCCGCGATGCCGGAAACGCCACCCTCGTCGCCGTCGCCAGCCGCGATCTCTCCCGCGCCCAGGCCTTCATCGACGAATGCCAGTCCAGCGCCCCGCATCCCGTCCTGCCACAGGCCATGGACAACTACGATGCCCTTCTTGCCCGCACCGACATCGACGCCGTTTACATCCCTCTTCCCACCGGCCTTCGCAAAGAATGGGTCATCCGCGCCGCCCAGGCCGGCAAACACGTCCTGGTGGAAAAACCCGTCGGCATCCATGCCGACGATGTCGCCGAAATCATCGCCGCCTGTGAAAAGCACCACGTCCAGTTCATGGACGGCGTCATGTTCATGCACGGCCAGCGCCTGCAGCGTCTGCGCACAGTCATCGATCAAGACGTCGGCCAGGTCCGCCACATCGCCACCCAGTTCAGCTTCAAAGGCGATGCCGAATTCCAGCGCAGTAACATCCGCGCCCACGGACATCTGGAACCTCTCGGCGCCCTTGGCGATCTCGGCTGGTACTGCCTCCGCTTCACTCTCTGGGCCATGAACTACGCCACGCCCACTCACGTCACCGGTCGCATCCATTCCGAAACCCAGCAGACCGCTGACTCACCACCCGTGCCCCTCGAGTTCTCCGGCACCCTCACCTTCGCCGATGGCGCCAGCGCCTCTTTCTACTGCTCCTTCACCACCAGCAATGCCCAGTGGGCCATCGTCAGTGGAGACAAAGGCCTGCTCCAAGTCTCCGACTTCGTCCTCCCCTTCTCAGGCCCCCAGACCAAGTTCAGCCTCACCCGCTCCCAGTTCGTCCTCGACCGCTGCCAGGCCAACATGCACGAAGGCCGCGAAGTCACCACCCTCGACGAACCCAGCAACAACGCCCCCGGCTCCCAGGAGTCCGGCCTCTTCCGCACTTTCTCCACCCTCGTCCTCTCCGGCAAAACCGACCCCCATTGGCCCCAAATCAGCCTCCTCACCCAACGCGTCCTCGACGCCTGCCTCACCTCAGCCAGAGCCAATTCCCAAGTCGTTTCCACGAACGACTGAGCACTTTTGAGCGGCTCCTCCCGCAGTAGAAATGTTGCATGTTGCACCGCCTAAGCACGGCAACATGGCAACATTTATCCAAACAACCCCTCACACATGCGCTTGAAGTGACATGAAGCAGCATTTCATGGCATTGGAGCGAAAAAAGCTCCGGTCCCGGAGACCAAAGATGGCAACATTTCAGTGCTTAAAATGTTGCCATGAATACCGGGAGGAAGGTCAGTCCTCTGCCACTTCCCACACTTTAAACCGCCTCGAAAGCGGCGTTGCAACGAGGCTTTCTGCAGTTTCACAGGGCAGGTAGGGAACCGCTGCGCCGGGTCCGAAGTTTCGGGTCTGTGGCGTCTCGGGCGCCAGGAAAGGTGCGCCGTTCTTGGCATGCGGAAAGGCAGGGGATGTCGAGTGCTGGGCAGGCCATGCGCAAAGGGCAGCATTCATTGCTACATATATAGATGGATTCACAGACATTCATTCCTCTGCCCCCCTTCGCATGCCCACCGCCTCCGGCAGGAGTGGGATCATCTTGATCCCACACACTCCCGTGTTCACCCACCGCTCCCAAACCAGGGGACCAGGATGGTCCCCGTCCTGCCAGAACCTCCGCCTCTACCGGTTAAAATGTTGCCATGTTGCCGTGCTTAGGCGGTGCAACATGCAACATTTTCCTTTTCGCCCATCGGCAGATGACATGTAGGCGCACTAGGACGCACCACAGCGCAACGAAGAGCAGTCCATCAGCGAAAAAGGCAAAAAAGACGGCAACATTTTGCGCATGAAATGTTGCCACGATTTCGCTCTTCTGGGCGCCCGAACACACCCCACTCACAAATCCAGCACCTTGTCCATCCTCTTCGCCACGTCCGCCAGATACTCCCAGTCCCCCGCCTTCACCTCCGCCGCCGCCCATCCGGTGTAGTTGATTTTCGCCAGCTCCGCACGCACCGCCGCCCAGTTGATGCTTCCCTCCCCCAAGGGCTTGTCAAAGCCCTTGCGCATCCCTTCGTTCATCGCGCGCTCCAGATCATACTCTTTCACATCCAGCTTCACGCTGCGCTTCCCCAGCACTTGCGCCCAGTGCTCCGCCACGCCCCAGCGCATCATGTTTCCGATGTCAAAATGCACCTGCACCCACGGGCTGCCCACCTCGTCAATAAAACGCGCCATGTCGTAGGCGCTGATGAGAAACGTGTTCCAGACATTTTCGATCAGCACCTTCACCCCCTGCTTGTCCGCATGCCGTGCAGCCTCCTTCATCCGCGCCACCGCGTCATCCCAGGTCTTTTGCAGCGGCTGCTCCTGCGGATACGCCAGCACCACCAGCATCGAATCCCCGCCGATCTTCTTCGTGAGATCGATCCCCGCCTCCAGCCCCTCGCTGCGCCCACCCACCGTGCCGTCAATGATCAGCCCGCTCTCCTTGCTCGCCGCCACCCACTCCTCCGCATTCTTCACCGTCACATGCCCAGCGAGCAGGCTCGGCTCCACGCCCTCATAGCCGCAGGCCCGCAGCTTCTTGAATGCCTCCACCAGCGTCATGTCCTTCGCCGCCTTCTGCGCCATGCTCCACTTCAGCGACTTGCGAATCTTTCCCGTGAACTGCCCGGCGCTCACACTCGTGCTTGGCGCTAGCAGTGCGGCACTCAGTGCCGTGGTGTGTTGCAGAAAATGGCGGCGGTTCATGCCACCACGCTGCCAGAAAAGCCCCCTCGTTGTCGAGAGTTAAATAGGCGCTCCTCCACCTCGCTAAACCACCACTCCCAGCGCCGCCAGCGTCTTCAGCACGATGGGCTCCCCCGGCTGCAGCTTGTCCCGCTCCTCAAACAGCAGCCGCGTCACTTTCTCATACCCCGGCAGCCTCCCCGTGCGGCGTTGCGCCAGCAGGCGCACATAGCGCACCGCACGGTCAATGAGCTTGTTGTTGCTCGGCTTCACATACGTCATGAGGTTGTCCAGATACCTCCCCAGCCTTCCCATCACGAGCGTCGAGTGCATGTTGATCAGCATCTTCAGCATCAGGTGCGCCTGAAACTCGTGAATGCCAGTCAGGTCGATGCGCTCCTTCAGCCCGTCAAACTCCCACACCATCTCCCCGGCTCCGCCGCCGATGTTGAACAGCAGATGTTCCGCCCCATTCGTGCGAAGGCGACGACGGGCGGTGAGTTGCGCTGAGAAATCATAGGACGCCAGCACCTCTCCCCCGGCCACATGGCGCACGTCCGGCCACTCCAGCGTGCGCGGCTCGCGGTGCAGCAGCGCATTCCACGCCGCATGCGCTCCTGGCTGCTCCGGCATGAGAAAATGGCACCACGAGGCCTGCGCCGTCGGGTCGTCCTGCTTTTCAAACGGCACAAGACTGAACGTCGGCGCTCGCTCCGTGGTGTCCGTCACTACCGTGATCCCAAAGCTCGGGCTTGTGTAAAACACATACGCTCCGCGCTCATAAGCCGCCGCCTCGTGCTCGACAAAGGGCACCAGAAACTGCCCGTCGCAATGCGCCGCATGCCGCAGCATCTGCAGTACCTCTCCAGGTGCGTTTTCGGGATCATGCTGGTGCATGAACGCAAAGCCAATGGCAGCCATCAGCACCGTGCTCGCCTGCATCCGCGTGCTGCCTGAGACCGCCATCGCACCCACGGAGAGGTTCAGCTTGCGGATTGCCGGGTTTTCAATCACGCGCTTGGATCGCGCCGCCACCCTGATCAGCTGTTCGTCAGGATTGCAGTAGAGCAACCAGGGACGATTGCGGGAAATTTCCGCCGCACGTTCCGCCGCGCCAATCACAAACGGTGTCTCGCCGCCTTCCGTCGTGGCCAGAAGCAGATCCCCGTCTCCAAACCCCAGCTCTTCAAGCTGCCGCGCTCCGTACTCCGGATGATCCTCAAAGGTCTCGATCGCCTTGATCAGCGCCAGATCACCACCCGCCATGAACGCCACCACCCGCTCAGGATCGGCCACCGGCAGAACTCCCATTCGGCAGAAAACCTCGATGCTCAGAGACAGCCTACCCGTGGCCCCGCACCCGCAAAGAAACACCCGCCTTCCCGCCGCCATCGTGGCCGCGATCGCCCGCGCCAGATCCGCCAGCGGCGCCGCCTTCGCCGCAAATTCACGCAGCGCCATCACATCCACCTGATGCATCAGCTTGATCGCCTCCCCCACATCCGTTTTCGCCATCTGCGACAATGATGTGGTAAACGGATGCTGCGCCTCCGTATCCAGCGCCCCGAGCTGATAGTCGGTCGCCACCTTCAGAAATTCGTCCGCGGCATTCATGCGATAAGGATTCGACTGAAGTAAGCCTCTGGATGTTCACATGTGACACTTTCTCTCATCTCCCGCCCCCATGGGCACCTTCCGTTGGGTCGCCAAAACAGCCCAGTTTTCAAAAAAATTGCAACCTTGCAGCACACGCTTTCACACTCCTCACCACTTTCCCATCTTGCACCCTGCGCCCTGCGTTTCACTATGCATGCAAACTCGCATGATGGATTTCGCATTGTTCAGGCTGCCCGATGGGCGGGCATGGCTGGGAGAAGGCCCCTTCACCGCGCTGGCCTCCGCGCCGGCAGCGGGAGGAGCGTTCTATATCAATGACTTTGATCTGAAAGACCCCGCCCCTTGGAAAGTGCCCGCGCGGCTGCACGAAATCACCGCCGAAAACCTCGCTTCCACCATCCACCTCAATGGGGCTCAGAAGCCCCAGATCCAGTGGGCCAAGCCTGCCACCGAGTGGTTCAAGATGGCCTTCCGTCGCATCCGCCGCGAGGTCCTGGCCAAGCGCATCGAGAAAATGGTCCCCGTCCTTACCGAAGTCGGCACCCTGACCGCCGGCGATCCCAAACGCCTGCTCGACTCCGTCATGCGCGCCCCTGCGAACATGTGGGGTTACGCCCACGTGCAGGACGGCGGCGGCTTCCTTGGTGCCACCCCCGAACTGCTTTTCAAAGTAAACGGCCGGCACCTCGAAACCATGGCCCTGGCAGGCACCGCCAAGCCCGGCAATCAGGACGCCTTTCTAACCGATGTGAAAGAGATCGAGGAGCACGAAATCGTCGTACGCTACCTCACCCAGCAGTTGCAGTCGCTCGGCACCGTCACCCGCGATCCCCGCACCCTCTGCCAGACCTCCGGCCTCGTGCACTTCCAGTCCAAATTGAGCGTCGAACTGCAAGCTGCCGCCGATCCCGCCCAGCTCGTCCCCCTGCTCCATCCCACTCCCGCCGTCGGCTGCCTGCCACGCGATGACGAAGCCTTGGAAAAGCTGCGCGAATACCGCCAGCAGCTCAAGGTCCCCGGCTTCTTCGGCGCCCCCTTTGGCTTCGCCGAAGCCGGCGGCACCACCCACATCATCGTCGCCATTCGCGGCATCTGCTGGCAGGGAGATCAGATCAGCCTCCCCTCCGGCTGCGGCATTGTCGGTGGCAGCGCTTTCGACCATGAATGGCGCGAGCTGCGCCTCAAGCGCGAAGCCGTGCTCCGCCTTCTGGCTCTTCAATCATGACGCAGGCCCAGCTCATCCATCAAACCCTCCACACCCTCGCCTACCTGGGAGTGCGTGAAGTCTGTGTCGCCGCCGGCGCTCGCAATGCCCCCCTGGTGTCCTCCCTGCTCGCCAGCACCAACGTCAAGATTTGGAACTTCTTTGAGGAACGCAGCGCCGCCTTTTTCGCCCTCGGCCGCATCATGGCAGACCGCCAGCCCGTCGCCGTCGTCACCACTTCTGGCACCGCTGCGGCGGAACTCCTCCCCGCCGCCATCGAAGCGCATTATCAAAACCTGCCGCTTATCCTCGTCACTGCGGACCGCCCCAAAACCTACCGTGGCAGCGGCGCGCCTCAGGCCATCGAGCAGTCCGGCTTGTTCGGCGTTTATGCCACCATTGTCGGCGATTGGGATGCCAGGGACGAAGCCCCCCACGAAGGCCACTGCTCAGACGGGCCGATGCATCTCAATCTATGCCTCGATGAACCGCTGGACACCAACGTCCCGGGCATTGATTTCTCCTGCACCACCATGCAGTCCTCTCCCGAGGTGGGAGCCACCGGCCAGCTGCAGTGCGACCTCGTTCTAGCCGCAGGCATGCACCCTGCGGATGCCGCCCTTGCTGCACCCGTCCTTGCAGCCCTTGGCGCTCCCATCATCGCCGAGGCGACGGCCAATCTCCATGGCTTTCCCGAATTGCAGTCCCTGCTGATTCCCGGCGGCGAGCGTGCGCTTCAGTCCGCGCGTCCCAGCCACGTCCTGCGCATCGGCGCCGTGCCATCCTGGCGCTGGTGGCGGGATTTGGAGTCCATGCCAAAGGTCCAGGTCACCCACATCTCCCGGACGGGCTTCAGCGGACTCGCGCGCACCGAAAACGTTCGGACTCTGCCTTGGGCCTCCATTCACAGTGTACAGCTCAATCGCCTCGACACTTCCTGCGGCATCCTGCGGTTTGAGCCGGAACTGGACAAGTTTCCGGAATCCGAACCTTCCTGGGTGGGCAAGATCGCCAGCATCATTCCGGCAGGCTCCCGCGTCTTTCTCGGCAACAGCCTCCCCATCCGAGAATTCAATCTCGTACAGCAATCCGCAAAACCCGGCGTCGAGTTCTTTTCCAATCGTGGTGCCAACGGCATTGACGGCCTCACCTCCACCTTTCTCGGCACCAGCGCCATGCACAAAGGCGAGTCCTGGCTCATCCTCGGAGACCTCAGCGCCCTCTACGATCTCGCCGCGCCATGGATCATATCGCAGATGGATCACCCGCGCCTTCGCATCGTCGTCATCAACAACGGCGGCGGCAAAATCTTCTCTCGCGTAGCCGGCATGCGCTCCTTGCCGGAAGCCGCGCGCAGCGTCATCGAAAACCGCCACTCCTTGAGCTTTGAACCCTGGGCTCAGCTCTGGGGCATCGAATATTTGCAGACCGATGACGTCAGCGATCTCGAAGACCTCCTGCCCATGCCCATCGTCATCGAAATCCGTCCCGATGCTTTGGAAACAGAAGCCTTCTGGAAAGACTGGCAGCGCCCTGTGATCAGGCCACGATGAAATCGCGGAATGCCGTGATGATCACCACCACCGAGCACGCGCCGGCATCAGGAAATCCGATGCACGCCTCGCCCAGCGTTTTCGCCCGGCCAAACTTCGCCACCATCGCCTTGCTGGCATCCTTGCCCGCCACCGCCGCGGCCGCCACCGCCGTGACCGCCTCGCTCAGAGACTGACCCGCCACCTCAGCCGCTTTCACTGCGGCAGGCTCCATCGCATCCACACACGTCTTGTCGCCGATTGCAGCGCCACCGCGCTGCTTCACGCCATCCACACCGGCTTGCAGAAAAGCCGCCAACCCGGCGGCATCGAAAGCTTCTTTGCCATTGAGCGCCTTGCCGCCATTGCGGAAAAAGGTGCCAAAAATCGCGCCGCTCGCGCCGCCCATGCTGCTCATCATCGCCATGCCCACGGTGGAGAAAGCCTTCTCGATGCTCTCCGGCTCCGCCGCATTCAGCTTCTCCATGGCCGCGCGCATCCCGCGCTCCATCCCCATGCCATGGTCCCCGTCCCCCAGATCACGGTCCGCCTGGGACAGCATCGGCTCCGCAGCGATGACTCGCTCGCACGCAAGAATGAGCATGGCTTTGACTTCGTCTTTGGAAAGGTTGGCTTTAGGCATGGGACCGCGACATTTGGCGCTCTGGCCGGGAAGTCAAATGCGAAGCCTGCCAGTGCAGCGCTGCCACGGCGCCTGCTTGATCTCGGGCTGCTGCCGACGGACAGGCATGCGCGCTCATCCACTACGCTTCGAATGGTCGCTCGGGACGTCCCAGATTGGCTGTGCAGTTTCGCCTGAAAGGCTCCGTAACAGTCCTGTTACTCATTACCCATTAATAATTGCTTGTAGCTCGCCCCCAACTCTGGTTAAACCCCCAGAAATATCTCTTGGATATCAGGCCTGCAGCCTCTGGCCATTTCCGGCCAAACCGCCTCAAAAATGCGCCATGACCATTCAAATCCGCTCTCTGCGCTCGTTCCTTCAAAGCCTGTGCCTTTTGTGCGCCACAACGGTTTCCGCAGCTTTCCCAACGCTGGGTCTCAAGCCCGTCGTCCTGAAACAGATCCACTCCCCCACGACCATCACTTCAGCCGGTGACGGCAGTGGTCGCTTGTTCGTTTGCGACCAACCCGGCAAAATCTACATCGTTCAGGGAGGAATGCTGCTGCCAGTTCCTTTCCTCGATGTCACGAGTCTGACCGTCTCGCAGACGACGGGCTACAACGAGCGCGGACTGCTCGGTCTCGCGTTTCATCCAGGTTTCGCCAGCGCGACTTCTCCGGGCTATCAGAAGTTCTACATCTTGTACAGCAAGAACTACATCGCGGGCACGGATCCCGGCCCACCGCAGGCGGGCGATCCTGTGACGTCTGTCACAGTCGTCGCTGAATTTCAGGTCTCGGCGAGCAACCCCAATGTGGCCGACCTGGCCTCGGAGCGCCGCCTGCTGCTTTTCACCCGCCCCCAAGCCAACCACAACGGTGGTCAGCTCGAATTTGGCCCCGACGGGTATCTTTACATCAGTTCCGGCGATGGAGGCAGTCAGATGGACAACAACTCCGGCCACACGGGAGGCAGCGGTGCCCGCCCCACCAACAATCTCGGCAACGGCCAGGACAAGACCCGCCTCCTCGGCAAGATTCTGCGCATCGACCCCATCGACCCCGATGGCGCAGGACCGCTGACCTACGGCATTCCATCGAGCAATCCTTTCTTCAACGACTCCACGGTCGGCATCAAAAAGGAAATCTACTCCTTTGGCATGCGCAACCCATGGCGTTTTTCCTTCGACAAACGGCCTGGCGGAACGAATCGCATGTTTTGTGGCGATGTAGGTGGAGACCGTATCGAGGAGATCGATATCATCGTTGCGGGAGGAAACTACGGCTGGCGCTACAAGGAGGGGCACGAGTTTCCCAGCTTCTCCTCCGGCGCCCCCACCAACCCGATGCCTGACCCGCTGCAGGGGCCTTACATCTCGCCCATCGCCGAGTATGCGCATCCCGGTGTCACCACTACCGCCCCCGTGCTGCCGCAGCTCGGCATGTCCGTCACTGGTGGCTACGTCTATCGCGGCAGCGCCATCCCCGCGCTGCAGGGCAGGTATGTCTTTGGAGACTATGGAGCCACTGCGGGCGCCTCTGACGGTCGTCTGATGGGATTGGAGGAAACCTCACCAAACAGCGGCATCTTCACGCTGACGCAGGCGCTTTCCATCCTTCATTCCTCTGCCTCGCCCAACATCACTGCGAACAACAATTCAAACCCCATCATCGGCCAGCGCATCCTTTGCCTCGGCGAGGACGAATCGGGTGAAATTTACATCGGCATGAAGACAAAACCCGGTGTTCTCGAACTCGACGGCGGCTCTCCTTCGGGCGGCATCTACAAGATTGTCCCGGCAGCGTCAGGTTCACTCACTCTGACTCCGACCAAGGATAACACCATCTTCTCAGAGAATACCAGCAATGCGAGCGGTCAGGGCGGCATGATGTTTGCCGGCGTGACCAATACCGGCAGCCCACGCCGTGGCCTGATCGCGTTTGATGTCTCTTCCGTACCTGCTGGAGCCACCGTTTCCTCTGCTCAGGTCCAGCTCTCCGTGCAGCTTGGACAGGGATCCAACAATCCGATGTCGCTCAATCTCCTCACCCAATCCTGGGGAGAAGGCACTTCAAACGCGGGTGACACCGGCGGAACGGGCGTGTTTGGCACTGCCGGAGACGCCACGTGGAACGCCCGCTTCTTCAGCCTTACCGCCAGTTCCACCCTTTGGACGACTCCCGGCGGTGATTTCATCGGCACCGCTTCGGCCACGACGCCTGTTTCAGCCGCTGGCACCTACACGTGGACTTCTGCTCAGCTTGCCACCGATGTGCAGGGGTGGGTCTCCAACCCGGCTTCGAACAATGGCTGGATTCTTCTCGGCGATGAAGCCTCCACGTTCAACGCCAAGAGAGTTTACAGCCGTGAAGCTACCACCGCCTCACTCCGGCCCCAGCTCTCCATCAATTACGCCTCGTTGCCTCCTCCTTCTCGTTTCGAAGTCTGGCTCGCCACTTACTTCCCCGCCAATGCCACCGGCCAGTTCGTCGATCCAAACGGTGACGCCGACGGCGATGGAAACAAAAATCAGATAGAATACGCTTACGGGCTCAGCCCAACCTCACCCGACCCCGTGAACAATTTCTCCGCCGCCATCTCGCCCGCTGCAGCTGGCGCGACTGATTTCACCGTGACATTCCGCCGCGACGGCGCCGCGACCGATTTGACTTACAGGCTGCAAACCAGTACTGACCTCAGCAGCTGGACCACCATCGCCCAAAGCACCACCGGAGCGGCCCCCGTCGGACAAAATGGCGGCGTGATCGTTTCCGATAGCGCCTTGGGCGGCACCATAAAGCTCGTCACCGCACGTCAGACGCTCCCTGCCGGATCCAACAGCAGAAAGTTCGTCCGCCTTCAGGTGGATCGTCAGTAGCCCCCCTCCACCCGGCGCCACGCCATCTCGTTCGGACAGATTGCGAAGCTTTTTGTCCGCACAGCGGGCCGGCGGCCCTTTCGTATCGCAAACCCACCTTACGGCTTCACTGGAGCAGCCAGTTTCTGAACAGCCTCGGGCTCGCCTTTCACGCGAACCTGCAGGCGTTTTATCAGGGGAATGACTTCGTCCACGGGCGCTCCATTGACCTCTTTGTCAAACGCGGCAGCAGGCATTCTGAGAAGCTTTTCAAAGAGGTACAGCTGGGCGGCTTCATAAAGCAACGGCTCTCCCGGCCTTTCCGCCTGTACCTTGGGTGCTTGGCCGGGCTTCCAGCCAAAATCCACGACGGCGTACATCTCCTCTGAATCTTTGCCGTCTGAACGGGTGATCACAAATCTGGTTTCATCTTCTTCACCTTCTTGATCTTCCTCACTCTCCGCGATTCGCAGCGTTCCAGGAGAGCCCTCGCAGCTGACTTCCCAGTAGCGCCGGTCAGGATTGAAACAATCATCATGCCAGGTGGCGAGATGCCGTGGCAGCCCTCTCTCCCATTGCCAGTATTCCGTCTCCCCCCACCACGCTTTGCGCCCGGAGTCCCGATAAGTCAGCAGACGGCCTGCAAGGAACTGAGGTGGCGTACGGCTGGAATAAACATCAAGCAGCGTCGGCACCGCCTCGCCGCGGACTTGTTTGATGATGGCGTAGCCGAGACGGTAACCGTCATCGTTGAAGGTGACGATCAACTCCGGCACGCCATCACCATCGAGATCCTGCATCTGAAACGGCGTGCTCGGAGGCTCTGGCACAATGTGGCTGTATTCTGGGAAGTCGGCCAGTGTCTTCCCTGCGGGTATCCAGACAGGGTCCAGATTCCATAGTTCCAGCAGATGCCAGTCTCCCTTCTCCCAGACCTCAAGCGCAAGTGCGCCCTGTGATTCCACCACAGCCAGTCGCCGCCCATCGGCGAAGAGATCACCCGACACCATGGCGCGGCTTTCGAATTCCCGCGTCTGAATGCCCTCGGCCGTCTTTGCACCGAGAGCTTTGCCAAGAAATTTCCTGACCTGCAGTTCCACACGCTCTCGTTCTTCGGATGAAATCGGGGGCGCTTTTTGCGGAAACCACTGTGCATGGCCGCCGGTCACAAGGGTCAGCCAGCAGGCCAGTTGAATCCATGCCCGTGAGTACATGCCCGGATTCTCCTCTCATCCCGCCACAGATGCAAGCCATCCTCTTATCGACGACTCATCCCTCCGCCCTCTTGTCCGCACGCCTCAGCCGGTCTGCCACTCCCGCGCCTCCGTTTTCAGCCCGCCTCAGAGAACTCCCTCGGTCAGAAGAAGCTCACGCAGCAAAACAACATCCGGGTCATTCATCTCCAAAACCATCACAGTCGTCCGGCCAACATCGGTCTGGCCATGCAGCCATGCTCCTTTCCATTTGAAATGCTCATCCCACACGTCCTGGCGAGGTCGAAACAATCTGACTACCTCGCCAGTGATGGGATCGATCCCAGCAATGTTCGGTCCCTTGTGCATGTTACACGAAAAACAAGCCCAGGCCAGATTCTCCAGAACTGTCGCACCACGATGCTTTTCCGTAATAATGTGATCCACATGGAAGGGCAAAGCAGAGACCTTTTCCGGGAGGCGACAATATTCACAACGACCTGCCGCCAGTGCGATCACCCGTCTCTCCAGTTCACGCGAAGGACGAGACATGCTCAAGCGACGGCCTGTTGCAGGGAGAGGCGCGCGCGTGCCTTCATCAGTTCCAGAGTTCGGCCCGCCCTCTGAAAATTTTTCAACTCGGTCCGTTCAGTCTCGTCCAAAGTGTCCTCCTTGGCCTTCTCCAGGAGAACTGTCATTCGCTCACGGTCTTCGTCGGAGAATGAAAAACTCAGTATGGCAGTTGCGGCCGCTTTGTCCCAACCGCCTGTTTCCGGTTGGATGACGCGGCTCAAAATGCCCGCTTCAGTCGTGGCTGCAGGATTCATGGAAAAAATATATCCTTCGTTTCTCCAATTTCAACCCTCCGCCCTCTTGTCCGCACGCCTCAGCCGGTCCGCCATCCCTTTCATGATGTGCAGCGCAAACTGCGGCATCTCATCCACCATGAACAGAAAGTGATGGCGGTTGACGGGCAGCAGCTTGCAGTCCGTGCGGGCGATCGCATCTGCAGATCGCTCCGACTCCTCGATCAGCGCGATCTCGCCAAAAAAACCATCGGGGCCCACCGTTTCCACGATCTTCCCGTTCAGCACGATCTCCACCTCCCCGCTTTGCACCACATACATCTCCCCGGACTCGTCGCCTTTGCTGAAGATGGGGGTTCCTTGCAGAACGGTCCGAACGTTGGCAGGGCTGGCAAAGATCTCGGGGAGTTTCATGGCAGTGCGGGATTTACAGCTTGGTATACCCCACGCTTTCGCAGGGCATGTCCCAAAGTTTTTTCAGTTCGGCATCCAGCTTGGTGATGCTGAAGCTCACGCCCGCCATCTCCTGGCAGGTGACGATGTTGTCCACGATCGTCTGATGAATCTTGATGCCGCGCGCGTCCAGGATCGGCTTCGCCCCGCGCAGCAAAATCAGCAGCTCCATCATGTGCGTGGAGCCCAGGCTGTTGACGAAAAACACGATCTCATCCCCCGCCCCCAGCGCCAGATCATCAGCAAACAGCAGCTCAAGAATCTTGGCCGCCAGCTCATCCGCAGTGCACATCGGGATCAGTCCCACGCCCTTCTCACCATGAATTCCCATCCCGAGGCCGATCACATCATCCGCCAGTTCAAACGTCGGCTTGCCGGTCGCGGGAATGCTGCCCGGCTTGGTCGAGACGCCCACCGTGCGCGTGTTGTCGCAAGCCTTCTGCGCGATGCGCGCCAGTTCATCCAGCGTATCCACCGTCTGCGCGGCGGCACCGGCGATTTTGGTGATCGGCACCAGCCCGGCCACGCCGCGGCGGTTGCGCTTCATGTCCGGAGGCGCAGAGCACACATCGTCAGCAATGATGACGGTTTTCACAGTAATGCCCTCATCCGCAGCCAGTTCCGCGCCAATGTCAAAGTTCATCACATCCCCGGCATAGTTGCCGTACAGAAACAGCACACCCTTGCCGCGGTTCACCGCCTGCGCGGCTTCCAGCACGATGTCAGGCGGCGGCGCCGCAAAGATTTCTCCCACCGCGGCACCATCCGCCATGCCCTTGCCCACCAGGCCGTGGTAGATCGGTTCATGTCCCGCTCCGCCGCCCACCAGCAGCGCCGGCGCGTCAGGCCGCAGATCATTCATCACGATGGAGCGCGTGCCCACGCGCCGCGCCTTCCCGTCATAGGCCAGCACGAGTCCCTCAAAAAGCTCGTCGGCGCACTTCAGCGGGTCGTTGATGATTTTCTTGGCAGGATTGGCGTTGCTCATGGTTGGATCGTAAAGGGTTGGAAAAAGAGACGCCAGTTTTACGGAGTGCACCGAGGCTGTCAAAGCCGATTGCCAGCCTCTCGTTTGCCCCGGCGCCCCGCCATCGCCGAGTCCGGCATTTGAAACGCGTTCTCAATGACGTTGACCTGCGGCAGCTCACCTTCGATGAACAGCACTTCCGCGATGTCGAAACGTATCTGGATGTCAGGGTATCCCAGCAGCCGCAGCCAGTCCATCGCCCCGCGCTGAATGAGGCGCTGCTTGTCAGGCCCCACCGCATCGGCCGGACGCCCAAACGCAGTGCTGGTCCGGGATTTTACCTCGACGAAGGTCAGCACGTCTCGATGCCGCGCCACAATGTCCACCTCTCCTCGGTTGGACCCGCGGTAGTTGCGGTACAGCACCTTCCGGCCATGTTTGGAGAGCCACCGTGCAGCAAGGTGTTCACCCATGGCGCCCACTTCTTTGCGGCCCATCCTCCTTCCAGCGAGACGCCGCCGAAACAAAACCAGCCGCCGCGCCCGCCACCACACTGCCGCCGTGCGCAGCATCTCGTTTCCCGTGACCCGCCTCCGCAGCCAGCGCCACACAACCGCCGGCCTCCTTCCGCGCCGTTTCATGTCAGGTTCAGTTCGAGCTGCGCCACAGGACCAAAGCTCAGGCGATGGTGCGGGCATGGGCCATGCAGCCTCAGCGCCGCCAGATGCCCCGGCGTCGGGTAGCCTTTATGTACCTCAAATCCGTATTCAGGATGTTTCTGCGCCATGGCCACCATCAGCCGGTCCCGCGTCACCTTTGCGATGATGCTTGCCGCCGCGATGGAATAGCTCAGGCTGTCGCCCTGTACCAGCGCCACGTGGTGCAGTGGAAACCGCTTCACCCGCAGCCCGTCGATCAGCGCTGCATCAGGCACCGGATCCAGCCCCATGGCCGCACGCCTCATTCCTTTCCAGGTCGCCTGCAGAATATTGATTCGATCAATCTCGCGGGGTTCAATGCTCACGCAATGCCAGCGTATGCGTGCGTCACCCGTGATCTCCTCATACAGCCGTTCCCGTTTCACCTCGCTCAGCTGCTTGGAGTCATTCAGCATGGGGTGCGTGAAATCATCCGGCAGCACCACCGCCGCCACACACACCGGCCCCGCCAGCGGCCCGCGCCCCGCCTCATCAATGCCCGCCACGATACGGAAGCCCGCGGCACGCAGCTGGTTTTCATGTTCGATGGTCGGCATGATAAAAACAGAGAACAGAGAACAACAAAACACTACTGCTTCACCTCAATCGGCAGCGTCACCTTGGCAGGCGCTCCGCTGTCAGGGGCCTGCCAGCGCAGCACCTCTTTCCCAGGATTGCCCGGGTCTTTTGAAATGATGTAAACACGCAGCTGCAGGGATGCACGTTCCCCCTCCGGCCTTGGCACCGGCTTGATGTTCAGCGTGATCTCATTGTGCCCTTTCACCAGGCCTCCAATCAGGATCTGCTGATCCAGCGCATCCACCGCCGGATCATAGTTCGCGCCGTTCATGCTGATGGTCGTCTCGTAGCCAAAGCTCTGCAGTTTGTAGCCCGCCTTGAAGTCGGGCACGCGGCACAGGGGCGGCGGCGCAGGCATGCTGCCTGGCGGAGTGTATTCGGGGCTGTCGAGAAAGTCCGGCCTCTTTCCTGCGCGCAGCTCCTTCAGCACCTCGGGCGCTTTGTCCAGCCGGGAGATCCGGTTGCTGTCATACTTCCACACTCCGCTTTCACGGAAGAACTTCAGCTTCAGCAGATCCTCGTGCACCAGCTCCTTGTCCTGCCCCAGATCGATCTTTCCAAAGTACACCAGGTGCGCGGTGTCTCCCACCGCCTGCGCCTCCAGCAGGCGCAGTCCCGCCAGAGCAGGCGGCTGCACCTCGGACGCAAACACTGCGTCTGGGAATGGCAGTCGCTCACTCACCACGGAGTTTCGGATCACCGTCTGCCGGTAGCGCGTGATGCTCGCCGCCCATGCATTGGCATCCTTGCGCAGCATTGCCTCCCTCCATTTAAGATAGGCATTCTCCAGAGCCCCCCGCAGCTCCCCCTCCCCGCTCTGCCCGCACACAGGCGTGCCGATGAAAAAAAGGGCGGTTCCAAGGAAAAACAGAAAAATCTGGCGCATGGCAGGCACTCAAATTGGAAGAACAAGGCCAAGTTTCAGTCAAAAACAACCACTCATCATCATTTTATGATTAGCATCCCGGTAAATTTGCTGTGATAGTTTTTATTCAGAGTAAAACCATTTGCCGATTTGGTGATTCTGGCAAACGTCAACTTTTCTTTCCCCCCACACATGGAGTCCCACAGCGAAGGTCAGCCCAGAACACCCCCGATTGACCGCAATCGGGAGTTGCTGAAGACCGCCCGAGAAGAAATCTACAAGACCGTTGGTGGTGTGAACCTCTCGGCCTACATTTGGGAACCCGAAATGGACAAGGCTCCCGCGTACCCAAAATCGGTCGCGGCTTTCTTTTTCAGCAGCGGCTGGGACAATGGGCAGGTCGCTCAGTTTGCGCCTCATTGCGTCTATTTCGCATCGCGTGGCATGACGACCATCTGCTTTGACTATCGCGTCGCCACCCGTCACGGCACCGGCCCTGTTGAAGCCATGGCAGACGCACGTTCAGCCATCCGCTGGATCCGCATGAACGCTGTAGAGCTCGGCATCAATCCCGGCAAGATCGTCGGCGTCGGTGGTTCCGGTGGCGGTCATGCCATCGCCTCCTCCGCCATCCTCAGTGGTTTTGACGATCCCTCGGACGCTCTGGACTGCAGCCCGGCTCCCAATGCCATCGTGCTGTTCAATCCGGTGATGGATACTTATTCCAAGTACGCCTTTGGCCGCGACCGCTGGCCCGACCAGGCCACCTGCAAAGCTGCAGACCTCATCCGTGCCATCCGCCCCGGACTGCCGCCCATGCTCATCATGCACGGCACCGCGGACCGCGTCGTTCCCTTTGACGGCTCTTATGAGTACGCGCGCAAATCCAGCAAGAAGAAGAATCTCTGCCGCCTGATCGAGTTCGAAGGCCAGGGCCACGGCTTCTTCAATTTCAATCTCTCCTTCGAGATGTACGAGGCCACTCTCATGGCCATGGACGAGCTCTTTGTCGAACTCGGCTTCCTCGAGCCCGACCCCGAAGCGGGCCTGGGCAAAGTCGAATAGCCCGCAAACGGCGGGAATGCTCCATTCCAAAATCCCGATGACGAATTTCCGCTCTCACGCCGTTTCGTCATTGGAATACTTGCGCATTCCCCAGCCGTTTTGATCCCGTCATTCGTTTACTGTTCCAACCACTGCCGCACAACCATGCTCCGCTCTCTCCTCCTCGCAGCCCTCGTCTCCACCGCGCATGCCGCCACCTGGCCGCAGGACAGCAGCGATCTCAAGCCGGACCCCAAGGCCGAGTTCGGCCAGCTCGCCAATGGTGTCCGCTACGTCATCCTTCCTCATGACGAGCCCCCCGGTCGCGCCAGCATCCGCCTTTACATGGATGTCGGCTCCCTCATGGAGCAGGACGATCAGCAGGGCATGGCCCACTATCTCGAACACATGGCCTTCAATGGCTCCCGTCACTTCAAAGGCGGCGAGATGGTCGAGTACTTCCAGCGTCTCGGCATGGGTTTCGGCGGTGACACCAATGCCCACACCTCCTTCAAGGAAACCGTTTACATGCTCGAGCTTCCCAAGGTCGACTCCTCCTATATCGCCGAAGGCCTCCAGCTTTTTCGTGATGACCTCGACGGCATGCTGCTCAACGAGACCGAAATCGACAAAGAGCGAGGCATCATCCTCAGCGAAAAACTCAGCCGCGACTCCATCGAGTACCGCACCATGATGGCGGGCTACAAGTTCGCCATGCCTCAGTCCATTCTGCCAGACCGTATGCCCATCGGCACGGAGGAGATGATCAAGTCCATGAAACGCCCCCGTTTTGCGGAGTTCTACGAGAAGTACTACACGCCCAAGCGCGCCGTCGTCGTGGCTGTCGGAGATTTCAAAGACACCTCCGCCATCAAAGCCGAGATCGAAAAACAGTTCTCCGACGCCAAGCCAAAGCACGGCGATGCCGAAGACCCCAATCTCGGCAAGGTCACCTCCGGCTACGGCATCATCGCCAAGCTCCACACCGAAATGCAGGCGGAGGCCCTCACCATCTCCGTGGAAATCCCCCGCCCCGCCAAGAACAAGCCCGACAACTCCGCCTCCCGTCGCGAAAAAACCATCCGCGATCTCGCGGACATGATGATCAATCAGCGCCTCTCCAAACTCGCCAAGGCCGAAGGCGCCCCCTTCATCAATGCTGAAAGCTACAGCTACGAATACCTCGAGTTCGTCAGCGTCAACGGCATCCAGGCCCAGTGCGATCCCAAAAACTGGAAGCCCACTCTCACCCTGCTCGAAACCGAACTGCGCCGCGCCATTGAGCACGGCTTCACGGAGGCCGAATTCGAAGAAGCCAAGGCCACCGTTCTCAAGGGGGCCAAGCTCCGCGCAGACCAGGCAGACAGCCGCAAGTCCCGCGACCTGGCCAACGGCCTCGTCAGCATCCTCGCCAGCAAAAAAGTCTTCACCCATCCCGCCGACGACCTCGCCCGCGTTTCCACCGTCCTCGCCAGTCTCAAGAAAGAGGACAGCCACGCCGCCCTCGTGGAAGACTGGAAAGGCGATGACGTGCAGCTCTTCATGGGTGGCAATCTCAAGCTCGAAGGCGACGCCAACGCGCAGATCATCGAAACCTTCAAGGCCAGCCGTGCCAAGCCCGTGGCCGCTCCGGAAAAAGAAGAGACCGCCGCCTTCGCCTACACCGACTTCGGCCCTGCAGGAAAAGTCGCCAGCCGCTCCGAGGCCAAAGATCTCGAAATCTTCCAGGCCGTGTTTGAAAACAAAGTGCGCTTCAACTTCAAGCACACCGAGTTCGAAAAAGGCACCATCCGCGTGCTCATCAACTTCGGTGGCGGCAAGCTCAGCACCCCCACGGACAAGCCGGGCATCATTCCCTTTGCCCAGAGCACCTTCCAGCTCGGCGGCCTGGAAAAACACGGCGTCGATGACATCCGCCGCATCTTCGCCAGCCGCACCGTCGGCAGCGACTTCTCCGTCGGTGACGAAGCCTTCCTGCTCAGCGGCCGCACCACTCCCGCAGATCTCGACGCCCAGCTTCAGCTCCTCACCGCCTACCTCGTCGCCCCCGGCTACCGTGACGAAGCCGCACGCCAGTTTGAGAAGGGCATCGATCCTCTTTACACCCAGCTTCAGCACACCGCCGAAGGCATCATGAACAACGAGGTCGTCTCCTTCATGCACTCCGGCGACCCTCGCTGGGGCTTCCCCAAGGAAGAAGAGCTTCGCAAGCGCACCCTCGCCGAAGTCAAAGCCTGGCTTACCCCCGCCCTCACGCAGGACTACCTCGAAGTCTCCGTCCTCGGAGACATCGATGCCGAAACCGCCCTCGCCGCCGTCGCCAAAACCCTCGGCGCCCTGCCCGCCCGTGCCGACAAAAAGCCTGCTTATGAAAAGGAGCGCGCCGTCGCTTTCCCAAAGGCACCGGCCAGCAAAACCTTCAACTTCGACACCGAAATCCCCAAGGCCATCGCCACCATTTACTGGCCCACGGCGGACATGAGCAACATCCAGCGCACCCGCCGCCTCACTGTCCTTGGTTCCATCCTCGATGACCGCCTACGCATCAAAGTTCGCGAAGAACTCGGAGACACCTACAGCCCCGCCTGCTACCACGTCGCCAACGACACCCTCACCGGTTACGGCTACATGACCACCATGATCGAGTGCAAGCCTGAGCTCGCAGTATCACTCACCAAGCTCGTCACCGAAATTGGAGACAAGCTCTCCGCCGGCCCCATCACTAACGACGAATTCGACCGTGCCATGAAGCCCATGCTCACCCAGCTTGAGCAGATGCGCCGGGACAACCGCTACTGGTCCATGAACGTCCTCCGCTGCTCCCAGGAGCACCCCGAGCGTCTCGACTGGGCCCGCACCTTCGTCACCGACTTCTCCGGCATCAAAAAAGAAGAGCTCGAAACCCTCGCCAAAGAATATCTCCCAGCCGCCCGCGCAGTAAGCGCCGGCATTATCCCCATCGAAAAGAAAGAGTCCAAGAAGTAAATCGCAGCTCTCCATCCCCCCAACTCTCATCCAGCCCGCACACCCCTCTGTGCGGGCTGTTTTTTTGGGCACGTCGTACGCTCTAAATCCAAAAAAGTCTACGCAACCCTTCCCTTCCCCGCCCCTGAAAAACGAACGCACAAATCCTTTCTCAGGGAAGAGGGGTGTGGTGAGGGCAGACGCTTCATGTCCCCAGCCTTAACCCTTTTGCCCCTTCATCCTTCATCCCTCACCAGCCTCCCCCTCAGCGCCCTCACCTCCCCTTCCACATCCCTCGCCTGCAAAAACGCCGACACCACGACCACCCGCCTCGCCCCCGCGACCACGATCTCGTCCAGCCTCTCCGCATTCACCCCACCAATGCAAAAAATCGGCAGCGTCACACGCCGATGCACCTCCGCCACATCGTTCAAACCGATCGGCACATAGTCCGGCTTCGTCCCCGTCGCATACAGCGGCCCAAAGCCAATGTAGTCCGCTCCTTCCGCCTGCGCCGCCATCGCCTGCGCCAGACTGTGCGTTGATTTGCCCACAAAGCACTCCGGCCCCACCACCGCTCGCGCCTTCGCCACAGCATCATCATCCTGCCCCACATGCACTCCCTCGCTGCCCACCGACGCGGCGATCTCCAGATGATCATTGATCACCAGCGGCACCCCGTGCGCGCGCGTGATCGGCAGCATCAGCCGCGCCAGCCTCTCAATGTCAGATGCCCCCAGCTTCTTCGCCCGCAGCTGCAGCACATCCACGCCTCCCAAACACAGCTTCTCCGTCATGCCCCCGACGTCCTCCGCCCGGACATAACCCAGATCAACAATGCCATACAGCCGTGCTTCTTGAATGCGTTTCATGCCTGCCCAAATGCTCCCAATGCCCGCCCTCCGCAAGCGCAGGAATCACCCTCAAAACATTTGCCCTGATCCCCAGCCTTCGCGCCCCAGCTTCCAGCATCCACCCCACCCTTCGTAGCTCTTGCGAAGAATCCCCGCCTCACTTCTTCACCCGCTTCAAGCAAGTCGGCTCAGACCAGTTCCAAAACTGCGGCTCCATCAGCTTCGCATAGTTCGCAGGCGTCGAGTCCAGATGACTGTGCGCACCATCCTTGTCCGGATTCACCACTCCCTTCAGCTGCCCGGCCTTGATCGCCGCCGCCACCGCGTCGTGGTCAATCATCCACGTGTACAGCACCCCGTCATTCGCTTCCCTCATCAAAAAGAGAGATGATCCCGGCTTCTTCCCGTCACGCTCCCGCGCCACCGCGAGCAGCAGCTTCACCTTCTCGCTCGCCACCGCCCGCCTCAGCTTAAACTCGATCGGCTTGTCGTCCTTCTTGCCAGGCTCTGTCACCACCATCACGCCAGCAGCCGCATCCGTGACGGTAAACTGCAGCGCATCGTCATCATCCACCGGCACCCATGCGCCGCTCCACTCCTTCAAATTCAGCACCGCAGGCTTGAGGCCGAAGTCATCATCCACCGTCGTCTCCGGACACGCCGTCAGCACACAGGCAAGAATGGCGGCGGCAGCACAGCGGAAAAACGTCTTCATGGTCGTGTTGGAGTCGGGGGATTCGTCGGCGGTGCCAGTTGTTCTCTCAGCCCGCCAGTCCCGGGCGGCAGCGTCAGGGAGACTCCGCGCCCGCGTTGATCATCATTGTCCACGGGCGCAGTCACCACGGGCGGCGGCGGTGCCACAGGTATCGCTTTCGGCACACTCGGCTCCACCACAGTGGCTTTGGGTGGAGTTGCAGAGGCCTTGAGAGGGGCCACCGCATCCACCGGCTCGGGGGCGTGCTTTTTCTGCCACAGCGCGGAACCGGAAAGGTGTGCGCACATCGCTCCCAGCACCATGGATCCGCTCAGAAACACCGCCGCTTTCAGCCAGATGGGCACGTCCTCCCGCACCACAAGATGCGCAGGCAGCGTCGGCGGCGCGCTCGCGGCAGCCCGCGCCCAGTCCGGTGCCTCGGGTGGCGAGGGCTCCCCGCCATTGCGGAACAGCAGTTCCGCAAAGCCGATCGTCGGCTCGTCTCCACCCGTCGCTCCGCCGGAAGTCAGCGCGATGGGAGACCTCACGGACTCCGAGCCAAGCGGTGCCGAAAGCTCGCGCTTCACTCCTGTCTTCGTCACAGGAATGGTCCTCGCACGCGGCTTCACTCCGAGGTTTACCACTTCAGGTTCCACGGCCGCCACTCGCGCCGGCTCGCTCGGCTTCACCAGATCATAATGCTGGATGATCCGTGCGTATCGCGCCAGAAAATCACTGCGCAGTGCCGGCTTCGACTCCGCCACCTTCGCGATCTCGTCATCCAGCAGCCGTGCCACCGTCTCCCTCTCTCGCGCCCCGCCCTCCGGTTCTGCGTTCACCCCCAGGGGAGTTTCCAGCCCCAGCAAAAACTTGCACAGCGCCGCCAGCCACCCCCCATGCCACACCGTCGTGCTGCTCCCACGGGCCGGCGGCAGCAGCACTGCCGGGTCCGTTCCGCGGCCAGACATCGCGGCCAGTGTCGGGTGCGCTCTCACGATCAGGTTGAACGCGGGCCACTCATTAAGCTTGGACACCAGCAGCTTCGTGCTGCGGGAATCCTCTCGTGCAAATCCCGTCAGCAAAAAAATGTCCTCCAGCCTCAGCTTGCTCACCGGCAGCGTGGAGTTGTCCAGTTGCGTCAGCGCCGTGTCCAGACCCGCCAGCACCAGGTACGCCTCCTGCACATCCAGGTATCGCCGCTCCCTCATCACCTCAGCCAGGCTGATGCCCTCCGCCACTTCTTCCGCCAGGCATGTGATGTCATCGGACTCATTCACCAGCGCCAGCGTGATCAGGCTCGGGTTGTCCCGCTGCTTGGTGATCTTGTAGGCCGCACCATCCACATCCTTCACCCGCGCATGAGAGATGCGTGCCGGCGGCACCTGCTCGATCAGCACGCTGCGTCCCGTCTTCGTCAGCGTGCCCCGCATGCTGTACGGGTTCGCCATGTCCAGCCGCTGGCTTTGAATGCGCACCAGGTTCACCAGCCCGCGTGCCACTTCCTGGTAGCTCGCCAGCAGCGGTGCCAGCAGAGCCCGCGGCTTCTGCGCCGTGGGGATCTCACCGGAGAGCTGCTCGGGCGCCAGCTTTTTCAGCCCGGCCCGCAGCTCACGCATCGCCGCTATCACTCCCACACCCGCATTCGAAAGGCATGCATTCAGCAGTTCGGCGAAATCCGCCGCCACCAGGGTGTGGTCCGGCAGCGTGCCCCCTTGGTCCACCAGAAACGTCCGCAAAAACTTCGCCTGCTTTTCAAAGCCCGTCTTCAGCGCCCGCTTCTTGCCCCCGCTGCTGTCGATCACTCGAAAATCCGCCGCCAGCACCTGCACCGTCTGCGGCGCGGTCTGCACCACGCGCAGGCTGTCCAGCGGCGACTCCGCAAGGTACTCCCCCCGCTCACACACCGCCACCGCCGTCTCCAGCGCACGGCACGCGATCATGATCGCCAGCCAGCCCGGAATGTCATTCTGCCGCGCCAGGTACGGCCGCAGTGTTTCTCCATCCACGTTGCTTGTGATGTAAAACGGATTCCCCTCGTCCTCCCCGTATTCAATCATCCGCGCCAGCGCCGGGTGCCCGCGCTTCTGCAGCCCTTTGCACGCCTCCTCAAATGCAGCACGGTTCGCCAGCGGCTCCAGCAGCACATGGCAGTGCACATACTCCATCCGCTCCAGATCAAACGCCAGCACGGCCACCTGCTCGGAATTACGAACCAGCTCGACGTTGTTGCCGTCGGCGTCCTGAACGATTTGATAATGCCTGAATTGACTCGGCTCCGACATAGGGGGCTCTTGTGAGGGGAAGAATTCGCAGACTATCCTGCCAAGCGGCAGATGTTCAAGCCAGCGTTTACACCCCGCCAAAGAACAAATGGCATGCCAAAACTTGCCCGATCACGCTCTTTTGCGCTACGTTTTTGCATCATGCGCCTTCACCTCACCGCCTTTTTCGCCGGTCTTGCTCTTTTTGGTCATTCCGCAGGCCTGGCCCAGACGCCGCAGGAAAACGCTGCCCCGGCCAGCATCAAAGTCTCCCTGCTTCCCGGTGCGCAGTCCGTGGACGCATCCACCCAGGCGGCCTTGATCGCCTGGCTGTCCAAGTTCCAGAAAGCCGTCCACCAGATGCGCTTCAGCGACTACATGGAAATGGTCGACTGGGACACCTTGATCGAGACAGGCTATGCCGGTGGGCCCGAAATGGATGCCGCCAAAAAGCTCCGCATGAAAAAAATCCTCGTCGTGGCCAATGAGCGCTCCTTCCCTCTCATTCGCCAGTTCTTCCAGTTTCAGGACGCCGAAATCCGCCGTCTCGACCTCACTGGAGACAAGGCGGTCGTCGTCGCCCGCATTCACGACGAAGACGACATGGAGTACAAAGTCCGCTGGTGGCTGCAGCGCCGTGGCGGGCAGTGGCTCATGACGGACTTCGAAAACATCTCGGTCAACATGCGCCTCTCCGCCATCCTGCAGATGGGCGCCCAGGCCGCGGCTGCAAATGAAGGCTTCAAATCAGAGCAGTCTCAAAAATTGACCCAGGTCGGGATCGCCGTTCAGGACGGAGAATTCGACAAGGCCTACACCCTCATCAAGGAACTCGAGGCCACCAAGCTTCCCGCTGTCATCAATGAATTCTTTCTGGCCGTCAAAGCCTCCGTCCTTTCTCAGATGGAGGAAAAGAAGGATGAATTTGAGAGCGCCCTGCTCGCGCTGGAAAAAGTCGCCCCTGAAAATCCCGTCCTCCTCATCCTTCGCACCAGCCACTACTACGACGACGAAGACTATAAAAACGCCATCGTCTGGGCCAAAAAAATCGGCGCCACCGTCGGCCATGATGCGGACACCTGGGAAATCCTCGCCGAATCCCATCGCAATCTCAAGGAAGACAAGGAGTTCCTCGCCGCCGCCGAAGGCTGGGTGGCCGACTACCCCAACCTGCCTCTCGCCGTCTGGGCGCTTTGGGAGGCGCTGCCCGCAGGTGAACGCGAAGCCAGGATCAAGCCCCTCCTTGAAAAACTCACCCCCGCAGAAGACGCCCTCACTACGTTTGGCGGAGCCGCCGAAATCGAAGACGACGCCACAGCCCTGAAACTCGTCATCTCCGTCATGCAGGCCCGCAAAGTCGCCCCCGAAGCCATCGAAGACTTCCAGACCCAGCTCAAAGAGCTCCTCGAATCGCAGAAAAAACCTGCCAAGGACGCCAGATAGTCCCCGCTCAGGCCACCATTCCGTCGTCACTCGTTTCCGAAGTCCTTGCCTAGATCGCGCCCCCGTCTCATGACGGTGGCTTCCATGCCGCGATCGCATCGGGTGACTTCGCCTTCATCCCGAGCCTTTGCGTCGTAAATTCATCCGGCAGCAAAATCTCTGTCGCCGATCCAAAATTCAGCGCACCCATGAAGTGCGTCTCCGTCCGCTCCGCAGACTCCGCCAGCCACGCAAACGCACGGTGGTACAGGCTCAGAAACGCATCCACATACGGCGCGATGCATTCGGACGCTAACGATGCCATTTTCAAGCCAATGCCGCGCATGCTCGCCGCATCCATCAGCGTCATCGAAACTCCCGGCATCTCCGGCAGCGGCATCGGCATGAGGTGCTTGTTCAGCGCCACCGGCTTGCCATCGTCCGTGAAGGGAAATGGCGCGCCGTCCATCGTCGCCATGATCTGCCGCACCAGGTTCAGCATCTTCGGCACTACCGACTGCAGTGCCGTCAGAAACGTGCTCGGATCATCCACGTTGGCAAACTTCGCCCCCAGCGTTTGAAACGCAAAAAACGTCGTCAGCAGTTCCCGGAAGGACGGCAGCGCACCGCTCATTGCTTCATAGATCGTCACCCACGCGGGCAGGTCGCGCCGCCGTGCCTTCAGCCACTCGCTCAGCCCTTCCTGTTCGCTCCACCACAGCATTCCCAGCGCCGCGGCAAACCGGCATTCCAGCACCCGCTCGCGCTCCTGTAGCGGCCCCTCCATGTGCTCCATCACCATTCGCTGGCATGCGGCCTCCGCCCTCAGGGATGTGGGGCTGGAGTCTGCCGTGCCAAACTGCATCCGCGAGACAGTGAAGCCCGCCAGGCTCAGCGTGGCCGCCGCTTCCAGATCCCGCCGCCTCTGCCAGGCCTGGTTCCATTCCTGCAGCGCCACCTTGAACTGCGGCCCCCAGAGGATGATTTCTTCACGCGCTCGCAGTATCTCCCGCTTCAGTTCCGCGAATCCCGTGGAAGTCGTCGGCGTGCTGCCCAGCCCGCACATCGCCCGTTCGGGGTGCGCCAGCCCGCCAAAGTAGCGCCGGATCACCAGCAGCGCCTCTTCCTCTCGCCGGTTTTGATGGATCACCTCCTCATCCGCCACCATGCGGTGCTCATGCAGGTTCAGCCCCAGTTCGTGCTGGTAGTAAAAGTAGCTCACCTGCCGTGAGAGATCCACAAACTGCCGCATCACCGCCGCAGCCGGCTGCAGTGGCGAAAGGTAGGCCACCAGTGCTGCTCCTTTCGCCGTTTCACTCTCCGCAGTCAGCTCTGCCCCCGCCTCCCCCGTCTCCGCACGCGCCGAGGCCCGCGCCTTCGCCTCCGCAGCGACATGCCGCGCCATCAGCAGCGAGAGATTCTCCGGTAGCCGGTGCTGAATGATCCCACGCTGGATTTCCTGCTCCGCCGCGCGCCATGCCGCCCCCAGCAGGGCCAGCTTGCGCTGCATCCTCCCATACATGGCTTCTCCGATCACATTTGCCCCGCACGTCTCCGCCGAGCGCTGGATCACCCACAGCGTCACCATGCTCGCCAGCCGGGAGGCCAGCGCAAAAAAGATGAAGGGAATCTTCGCCGCCCACATCCACCCGCGGACGAGCCTGCGCCCCTGTTTGTGCCACTCGGACTCACGCCGGGGCTTTTCGTTCAGGTGCATTTCCCACGTGTCCCGTTCCATCGCCGCCCGGAAGAACCATGCGTTCATTTCCCGCACCGCATGCACAAAGAACGCCCCCAGCCCTCCGGCGTTGTGACTCAGTTCATGCGCCAGCAGCCCGCTCAGCTCCCTCGCGGTGATCACGGACACAACCGGCAGCCCCACATGCAGCATCGTCCTGCCCGTGAGAATCCCCGTTAGTCCGCCATACATGGTGCTCCGCACGGAGATGGACGTGTCCAGCCACACCTGCTCCGGCGGCTGGGCGCGCAGGTGCCAGCACAGCATGTGCACCAGTTCGTACAACTGCGGCTGCGTGCCCGCCGTCACCTGCACCGCCACCTTCGGCACTTTCGGTCTCGGCCTCAGCGGCCTCAGCATAAACACCCACGTCACCCCCATGAAGACAAACTTCAGCAGCTCCACGATGATGCTCCAGTGAAACACGCCTCCATCCACCATCCGGCCGGTGATCAGGTGCACACGCCACCCCATCCATAGCAGCAGCCCCCCCACCAGCACCAGATAGCACAGCTGCAGTGCCAGCGAGAGCATCGCCGAAATCACCAGCAGTACAAAATGCAACGGCCCCCGCCAGGGTGCGATCCGCACAGGCTTCTCAGTTTCAGGGGGATGGGGGGTGGCAGACATGGACGTCCCGTGCCGCCAAAAAAAGACGGCCAAGGCCACATAATTAACCCCGTTTAATATGGTTATTCTAGTTAATTATTGGTATTTAGGCCAGCTTTAGACCTGTCCTAGGACTAGTCCAGCCCTTACCGCCTACGCTATCACCTCTTCTCGGGCATCGCGTTGATCCATTTCCGCATCAGTTCCAGCTCCTCCGCCGTCACAAAAGGTCCCTCCTTTTTCGGCGGCATCTCCTTGTAGTGAATCAGCTCAATGAGCAGGCTTTTCCTCGCATTCCCCGGCTTCAGCGCAGGCCCCGTATCACCCCCGATGTGCAGCGCCTCCATCGTCCGCATGTCCAGCTTCCCACCTTTTCTTTTCGCCCCATGGCAGCGAATGCATTTCTCCTCAAATATCGGCAGAATGTCCTTCTGAAAATCCGGCGCTTCAGCCCACGCCCGCCCCTCGGCAAGGCCGCCAGTCAGCAGCCCGCCCAGGAGAAGGTGAAATCGCATCCGCATGCCCGGTCAGCCTCTTACGCCTGACCCACCACGTTCACAAAGCAGTGCACGTGCGGCAGTACACGGTAGTTCCACACAAAGCCCGGCCCCTCGATGCGCCACGCATCCCAGCGGTCATTCCCCTTCTCCGCATTGTCCTTGTAAAAGGCCAGCCGCAGTTTCTCCATCCCACCGTTGGTCTTGATCAGCTGCATCACCTCATCTCCATCTTCCTTGCGGAAGGGGTCCAGCAGCTTGCGCATCACACCTGCCACATGAGTGCGCTGGGATTCATCCAGGTCACCGTAGCCCACGCCCGTCGCCGGCTTTTCCACCAGCTTCGCCTTCAGCGCACCCACACCATCCCCCGGTGAACCCACGATCACCGCCTGCTTCTGCTGCGCCTCATTGAGCACTTCAAACACACTCATCACCTCACGCGTCTGATCGTTGTACACATTCACATCACTGTGTCCGTTCGCCGAGTGGCCGTAATACATTGGCCCGCCAAACGCCGTGTTCGGCTGCGAATTCCCATCGCAGCGCAGCGTCAGGTGATGTCCCGCAAACACCCACGAAAACGGATCCTTGCCCGAGGGATCTCCAAAGATGGCAATGCCGTTCCCTTCAAAGGAGCCGCTGCTGTCCCACTTCCCGTGCCGGCTGATCCGGTCATACGCCTCATCGCCCGAAAGGATCGCCCTGAATGTCTTCTCGATCAGTTCCTGCTGTGGCTTCGAGAACTGCTCGCCCAGCTTCTTGCCCAGCGGCGCCGCATTGTGCGTCTTCAGCCGCGTCGGCATCCCGTCCGTCATATGATCCCACGGCCGCACCATCGCCGTTTTCTGATCAGCCGACAGCGTCGCAAACAGCTCACGGATCATATCCTCCGCAGGCTTCACCGTCCGCGGCGCTTCAGCCGGAGCCGCACGCAGAGCCCCACCGCCCATCATGCCCGCCGCGCCACCCGCCATCACCCGCATGAAATCACGCCTTCCCCAGCTCTGCCTCTCGCTCCCACCCTCCGCACATTCAGGACAAACAGCATCACTCGAGGCACCGGTTGGAAGGTTCGCGTTCATAGACCTTCCATAACAAACCTCGCCCCTCACTTCTTTCCACACCACCACCAATCACCCACCACACCCCTCCCTCAAACCACCACGCCATCGCCCCCACCCAACTCAGCCCCTTCCCCCTCCGGAAAAATTTTTCTGCCCAAAATCTTTTTGCCCATCCTCCGGCTCTTCTCCCCCCCATCCCCCAAGTAACTACGTTTCAAATCTCCGGCCATTCCTTTGCCATTCATTCCTTTGCCAAAAAAATCGCCATCGCCATCGCCATCGCCATCGCCATCGCCATCGCCATCGCCATCGCATTCCGCATCCCAGCATCCAGCATCTCTCCGCCGCCCCCAGCAAGTTGCCCGCCCCACTCCCGTTTACCTGCCATGAAGGCCCTCCGCATCCTCATCGCGCTTCTCACCCTCGGCTCATCCGCCCTCGCCGCCGCCAAGCCCGTCAATCTCGTCTTCATCCTCACCGACAACCAAGGCGCCTGGACCCTCGGCTGCTACGGCAATCCCGACATCCGCACCCCGCACATCGATCAACTCGCCGCCGAAGGCATCCGCTTCACCCACGCCCTCAGCAGCAATCCCGTCTGCTCACCCACCCGCGCCACCTTCCTCACCGGCCTCATCCCCTCCCAGCACGGCCTCCACTCCTTCCTCGATCCCAAGTTCATGATGGGCCCCGAGGCCTACAACACCCTCCAGGAATTCACCTCCCTCGGCGAGGTCCTGCGCGATGCCGGCTACACCTGCGGCCTCAGTGGCAAATGGCACCTCGGCGCCAACATGACACCCAGCGAAGGCTTCACCACCTGGACCACCAAACCCGACGGCAGCACCATCGAGTTCTACGATCAAAAAATCATCGAAAACGGTCAGCTCCGCGTCGAGCCCGGCTACACCACCGACCTCTGGACCCGCAAAGGCATCGAGTTCATCCAGGCCAACAAAGACCGCCCTTTCTTCCTCTACCTCGCCTACAACGGCCCCTACTCCCTCGGCAAGCTCATGCTCAACGAGGCCAAAAACCGCCACGCCGCCTACTACGCAGACAAGCCCCTCCACTCCTTCCCGCGCGACACCATGCACCCATGGCAGCACGACAACAAAGCATTCCACAACACCGATGCCGCACGCCGCCGCATGGCCAGCGAAGTCAGCGGCGTCGATGACGGCGTCGGCGAAATCATGGCCGCCCTCAAAGCCAACGGCCTCGATGAAAACACCCTGGTAGTTTATGCCAGCGACCAGGGCTGGATGGGCGGCCAGAACGGCATGTGGGGCATGGGCGACCACTTCCGCCCCATCGGTGCGCACGAGTTAATGATGCAGATCCCCTTCATCTTCCGCCACCCCGGCACCATCCCGCCGGCCCAAACCTGCGACGCCCTCGTCAGCAACTACGACTTCATGCCCAGTGTCCTCGCTCACCTCGGCCTCGCCGACAAAATGCCCCAGTCCCCCAAATCCCCCGGCCGCGACTTCTCCCCCGCCCTCCGCGGCCAGCCCCTCACGAATTGGGACAACACCATCTTCTACGAAATGGAAACCACCCGCGCCATCCGCACCGCCCGCTGGAAATACATCGCCCGCCACCCCTCCGGTCCCCACGAACTCTACGACATGCAGTCCGACCCCCAGGAACGCTTCAACCAATACTCCCAGCCCGGCACCACCGAAATCACCACCGCCCTCTCCAAACAACTCGACACCTTCTTCACCCAATACGCCGCCCCCAAATACAACATCTGGAAAGGCGGCGGCTCCAAAGCAAAGCGCCATGTGCCTTGATCCGTCAGATTTTACCGATGCTTTAAACTCAGCGCATGAGCACTGAAATCCTGAAAAAAACTGACCGCTCTTCAGCAACGCCTGAAGATGTTGGAGGCAAAAATGTAATCCCCCATCAAGGGAGCTTGACGTGAGTTAATTGGATGGGAAAGAGACGACACACTATTTCGCAACGCGGTACGTCTGGGTGCCGAGTCACGTGACAAGGCCAATCAAGAAGGCACTGGAACATGTTTGCCGTGTTCGACCCGACTTGCACAACATTCCCAATCTGCGCATCGAGAACTGGCTGGATTGATTGGAGTACGATAGACACTCCTGTCTGTCGATCAGCGCCCCCGCATACTCCATCCCTCTCACCCCACCACGAACGCCCTCGAAGCTTCTCTGGTCTCGCACAAAACCCACCAACCTCCGTCTCGCCCCATACCCGCGAGATCCCGCGATCCCCGAAGGGGATCACAGCCCGTAGCCAGGGATAAGCTCGCGAATCGAGCGCCCCCCTACCCCCCACCCAACACCCAACACCTCTCTCAAGGCCGCATGGCGAAGCCATGCCAGCACTGCGCCAGCATATACCACGATATACCATGACGAGTCCGGATGTCCCGTGTTTTACACACAACAATCAAATGCCCCAAAGCCTCCCGCCATTCCGCCCGGCCAATGAAGCTGCTCAGAAGCAAAAATGGCAGGAACGCGCTGCGCGCGTTTCCTTCAATCCTCGTCCTACCGCAACCTCCCACCTCATCGCACACCCGTTCTGAAAATCATTCACCTCGTCGGTTCTCACTTCCCCTCAAACCTCTTCCTCAGCTCATTGAAATACCGCCGCACCTGCTCCCTCCTCGCAGGCGGCAGCGCCGCTTCATCCAGCGCCGCCTCCTCCGCCTGGATCGCATCCAGCGCCGTCTGCGTCGCACTGCGCGTTGATTGCTCCGTGCGCGCTCCGCCCTCCACGCTGCGCACCGTGCTCTGCCCCTCATTGCCCTGCTGCGCGCGCACCACGTTTTGATTGTCCGTCTTCTGCTTCTCCGTCGGCGCGTTGTTCAGATCCGCCTTGCCCTGCCCCGGGGGCAGTCCGTTGCCCGGCATCAGCAGCAGCGGTCCTTTCTCATCAGGCGGCGCCCCCTCGCTCTGAACGACCATAGTCGGAGCTTTGTCATCCAGCTTTCCCCCTCCTGGAATCGGTGCCAGCAGCATCGGCTGGCCATCACCTGGCTGGCCTTGTTTGCCTGCCTGCCCTTGCTGCCCCTGTCCCATGCTCATCATCGGTTGCTGCTGGTTCTGGCCCTGTCCCTGCCCGCCCTGCGGTTGCTGCATCTGATTCTGCTGCCCAGACTGGCCCGCGCCTGGCGGATTGAGCATCTGCTGCCCGTTCTGCACCTGGCCCGTCTGCGGCGCATTGTTCTGCCCTTGCTGATCAGACTCTCCCGCCTGGCTCATCTGCTGCATCGTCCCATTGCCGCCCTCCTGCTGCCCCGCGATGTTGCTCCCCGAATCCCTCAGCTGCTGCGCCAGTTGCTGCAGCTCCTTGCGCGACTGCTCACGCAGCCCCATCTCGCGCATCTTGTCCGCCAGCTTTTGAAATTCCTCGCCCGCACCCGCCGGCTGCCCCTGCTGCATCTGATCACCCGCCGCCAGCACATTCTGGCCCACCGCCCGTTTGCGATCCTCCTCATCCGAGTGCTGCTGCACATCACTGAGAGCATCCTTCATGCGCTCCTTCATCTCCGCGCTGATCTGCGGCACTTTGAGCTGGCTCGCCAGAGCTTCAGCCGCCTTGGCCGCAGCTTGCGGATTTTTCGCCGCCACCGCATCCCCTAGGTCTGACGTGTCCGCATGCTGCCTCAGAGCCTCCACCAATTTGTCCGAAGCCCACGGTTCCTTCCCGTTGCCCAGTTCCTCCGCCAGCTTCTCCGCCTCACGCGCACGCTTCTCCAGTTCCGCCAGCACATCACGCGCATCCTTGCCTTCCGCCTTCGCCAGATCGGACGCCGTCTTCTGCAGCTTCTCCTTCAAATCCTCCACCTTCTTCTCCTCCTCGTCCTTCAGCCCCGCCAGCTTCTTCTTTTCCCAATCCGTTTGCGCCAGCTTCTTCGCTTCGTCAGCCGCCTTGCGCGTCATCTCCTCATCCATCACCACCACCTCCGAGGGCGGTGCCGTCACCATGTTGATCAAACTCCCCAAGATCGCAATGCACAGCGGCACCGCCAGCCAGCGATCCGGCCGCAGCGGCAGATCCTTTTTCAAACCCGGCAGCGCCTTCGCCAAAACTTCCCTCTGTGCCTCCAGATGCGCACGCGCCGCATCCCCCTCCTCCGCATGCTGCTCAAACCACCACGCCGAGGCAAACGCCTCACGCCTTCCCGCCGCCTCATCCCACAGCGCCAGCGCACTGAACTCCCCCGGCCTCCTCCACCACACATACGCAAGACAACCCGCCAGCCACAAAATCACTCCCACCCACGCAGACGGCACACTTGCCCCACGCAACGTCCCCAGCACCAGCAGCACCATCACCAGCGACGCCGGCACCAGCGTCATCCTCAGCACCGCCAGCCACCTCCGCAGCACCACCCACACCTGCACACGCTGTGCCACAGGCGCAAAAGCCATCTCAGTAGAAGCAGCCATCTCACTCATCCCCCCCACTACAACCCAAAACCCCTCCCAATCCAAGTACTTTGCCACAACCAAAACACTCTTCCTCCTCCAACTCCTCCTCCCTCAAAAAGCCCCCTCTCCCGACCTCACCTCCCAAATCATAAATCATAAATCATAAATTCCCATTTCCCCTCAATCCCGCGCCTTCAGCACTCCCACCATATCCAGCTTCTTCAGCATCCGGCTCACCACCAGAAACGACGCACACGAAGCCAGCACCACCACCACCACCGCCATCGTGTAAGTAAACAAACTGATCTGCAGCGGCAGCCGCACCGTCTCCGTCCGCACCTTCTCAATGATCAAAATCGCCAGCCCTCTCCCAAACAGCAGTCCCGCCGGCAGCGCCGTCACGATCAAAAGAATCAGCTCCCCCAGCAGCACCCCCGCGATCTCCCGCTGCGTAAAGCCGATCACCCGCAGCGTCGCCAGATCCCGGCTCCGTTCAGACAGCGCGATCCGCGCGCTGTTATAGACCACACCAAACGCCACGATGATCGCCAGCACCAGATACAGCTTCCTCAAAATCCCAATGCTCTGCCCCGTCGTACTGCGGAAAGCCTCCAGCTGATCCTTCTTCACCAGCGTCACCGCCATCCGCGGCGTGTCCTTCACCGTCCGCATAAACTCACCCCACCGCGCCTGATCCACCGCCAGGTACGCCCCGCTCACCGTATCCCCCTCCTGCATCAGCCGGTGCAGCGCCTCCAGATCCATGAACGCCGAGATCCCCGCAAAATCCTCGATGAATCCGCGAATCGGCACGCCCAGCGTCGCACGCTGTCCCTCCAGCGCCTCCACCTGCACCACATCCCCAATCCGCGCATCCAGGATCTTCCCCAGCTGCGCAGACATCACGATCCCCTCCTCCGGCAGCACAATCCGCCGCCGCTGCGCATCCAGCAGCCGGTTCAGGTCCGCATCCCGCGGCAGCCCCGTCACCGCGATCTTCCGCGAGTGGTGCCCGTAGCGGATGCGCGACTGCACCACCCGCACCGGCTCCGCCACCTGCACCCCAGGCAGTTGCTCCAGGTTGTGCAGCGCATCCCCCGATCCCGGCTCGGAGAAAAACACCACCACATCCTGCCGCTGCACATCATTCCACTGATACGTCAGCATGTAGTCCACACTGTCCGCCATCGATCCCGGCAGCACCATCAGCCCCGTCGCCAGCGCCAGGCCAAACACCGTAAACAAAGACTGCACCGGCCTCCGCTCGATGTTCCGCAGCGCCATCCGCGCCGCCGGCCCGCTCCCCCGCGTCAACCCCAGCCGCTCCAGCATCGAAGGCTTGAAATCCGCCGGCGGCTCCGGCCTCATCGCCTCCGCAGGCGGCAGCTTCACCGCCATCCACACCACGCTGAAAATCCCCAGAAACGAAGCCCCCGTGCTCACCATCAGCGCCACCCCCAGCGCGCTGTAGTCCATGCGAAACTTCAGCACCGGAAAGCGAAAAAACAGATCATAAATGCTCAGCAGCCCCGCCCCCATCCACCGCCCCACCAGCCCGCCAGTCAACGTCCCCAGCACCACGATGATAAACGCATAGTTCAGGTAATGCCTCCCCACCTGCCATGAGGAATACCCCAGCGCCTTCAGCTGCGCGATCTGCTCCCGCTGCAGCCTCACCAGACGCGCCAGCACCGCATTCACCATGAAGGCCGCCACGCTCAGAAACACCACCGGATAAGCCACGGAGAGCGCACGTATCACCCGCAGCTCGTCATCCAGCCGTTGCGCACTGTTGTGCTCCCGCCGCGTGTACGCCCCCTGCGCCCCATAGTCCAGCAGCAGCCGGTCCATCTCCGTCATCACCGGCCCCGCCCTCGCTCCTGGCGAAAGATCCACGCAGATGTCATTGAAAGCCCCGTCCAAATTGTACGGCACCGCGATCGCCTGGTAGTTCATCCAGAACACCCCATACCGCTTGTTGTCCGGCAGCGTCTGCCCCGGCCTCGCCTCAAACACAAACTCCGGCGAAAGCCCGATCCCGCATACGATGATCGTATCCCGGTGCCCGTTGATGATCGCCACCACGCTGTCGCCAATCGTGAGCTTGTTCGCCAGCGCAAACGACTCGCTCACCACCGCCTGCTGCCGCTCATCCGCCAGCGGCATCCTTCCCTGCCGCAAAAACACCCGGTTCAGCGTCTGCGCCCTCCCTTCCGGAAGAGACACCAGATGCGCAGACGCCGGCTCCGTCATCCCCTCCAGATCCAGCGTCGCATCCACCACCACCCGCGCCTCCACCGCCGCCACCCCCTGGATCTCTCCGATTCTCTCCGCCACTGAAAGCGGCGCGCGCTTCAGAGAAGCAAACACATCCGCCAGCCGGTAGCGCTGATAGTACGCATCCCGCGTGCCCTCCAGCGTTAAGAGAATGCTCCGCGTCATGATCATCATCGCCAGCCCGCACGCCATCACCAGGCTCACCGCCACGATCTGCCCCTTCATGCGCCCCAGGTCGCGGAAGAGTTTCAAATCAAGTGGCGTGATCATGCGTCGTCGTCAGGAGAAAAAAACATATACCCCCTCATTCCCCACCACGCAGCCCCCAGCCTCCCTTTTTTTCCAAAACCTCCCCGCGTCAAAAATCAAAAATCCACAATCACCACTCGTCAATCACCCACACCCCTCATCCCTCCACACCCCCCTCGCCAATCACACCACCCCACCACACTCCCTCATCCACTCCAATCTTCCTCCGCCTCTTCCTCTTACTCCTCCTCCCTTCTTTGCATCTCATTGCGCCTTTTTGCGGCTCCCCCCACCACTCCATCCCCTGCCTCCAAATCATAAATCATAAATCATAAATCCTTCCCCCCTCACTCCCTCGCCTTCAGCACCCCCACCAGATCCAGCTTGTTCAGCATAAAGCTCACCATCGCAAAAGAAGCCCCCGTCGCCCCCAGCACCACCAGCACCGAGTGCGCATACGTGCTCGGGTGGATGATCTGCGGCAGCCGCACCGTCTCATTGCTCACCATCTTGATCACATACATCGCCAGTCCGCTCCCAAACACCAGCCCCACCGGCAGCGCCACCACCACCAGCAGCGTCAGCTCCCCCAGCAGCACCCCCGCGATCTCACGCTTCGTCAGCCCCACCACCCGCAGCGTCGCCAGGTCCCGCCCGCGTTCAGACAGCGCTATCCGCGCGCTGTTGTACACCACCCCAAACGCCACGATTACCGCCAGCCATAGAAACAGCTCCCGCAGCGTCCCGATGCTCTTCCCCGTCGACGCACGAAACGCCGCCAGCTGATCCTTCTTCGCACTCGCAAACTCGATCTTCGGCTGCCTCTTCACCTCGCTCATAAAGTCATCCCACGAGTTCTCATCCACACTCAAAAAAGCGCTCGTCATCGTCTCGCTCTCCCTCAGGTGCAGCCTCACCGCATCAATGTCCATGTACGCCGCCATCCCGTAAAAGTCAGACATAAAGCCCCGCACCGGCATCTCCCGCGTCTCACACCGCCCCTCCAGCGCCTGCACCTGCACCCGGTCTCCGATTTTCACTCCCAGCACCTCCCCCAGCTTCTCGGACAGCACCACCCCCTCCATCGGCAGCACGATCGGCCGCCCCTCCGCGTCCCGCGGATTGATCAGCTTGCTCCCCTGCGCAAATCCCAGAATCAGCAGCCTTCGCGAGTGGTGCCCGCTGCTCATACGCGCCAGAAATCCCCGCACCGGCTCCACCAGCCCCACCCCCGGCAGATGCTCCAGATCATGCCTCGTCCCCCGCGAAGACGGGTCCCGGAAATTCACGATCACACTCTGCCGGAAATGATCATTCCACTGATACGTCAGCAGATCATCCACACTGTCCGCCAGCGCCCCCGGCAGCACCAGCAGCCCCGTCGCCAGCGCCAGCCCCGCCACTGTAAATCCCGCCTGCCACGGCTTTCGCTCGATGTTCCGCAGCGCCATCCGCAGCACAAGCCCCATCCCCCGCGTCACCCCCAGCCTCTCCAGCACCGAAGGCTTGAAATCCGTCGGCGGCTCCGGCCTCATCGCCTCCGCAGGCGAAAGCTTCACCGCATGCCATACCGCCCCCGCCACCCCCAGCACCGCCGCCGCCACACTCACCACCAAGCCCATCACCAGCGCCACCCGGTCCATCTGAAACACCAGCTCCGGAAAATGAAACAGCTCCGTGTACACCCGCAGCATCACCGAGCCCAGCCTCCACCCGGAAAACACCCCCACCACACTCCCCACCCCCACGATCACCAGCGCATAGTTCAGGTAGTGCCTCCCCACCTGCCATGAAGTGTACCCCAGCGCCTTCATCTGCGCGATCTGCTCCCGCTGCAGCCGCACCAGCCGCGACACCACCGAGTTCACCATAAACGCCGCCACACACAAAAACACCACCGGATACGCCAGCGCCAGCGCCCCCACAATTCTGAGCTCATCCTCCAGCCGCTTCGAGCTTGGGTGATCCTTCAGCGCATACGCCCCCGGCGCCCCAAACAGCGCCAGCATTCGGTCCACCTCCTCGATCACCCCCTGCGGATCCGTCCCCGGCGCCAGATCCATGCACACATCATTAAACGCCCCGTCCAGGTCAAACGCCACCGCCAGCGGCTGGTACCGCATCCAAAACACCCCGTAATGCCGGTTGTCCGGCAGCGTCTGCCCCCGTGCCGCCTCAAACACAAACTCCGGCGAAAGCCCGATCCCGCAGATGTCCACATGGTCCCGGTGCCCGTTCATGATCGCCGGGATCCGGTCCCCGATTCGCAGCCCATGTGCCGTCGCAAACGCCTCGCTCACCACCGCCTCGCGCTGCGCGCTCAGCAGCGGCAGCCTCCCCCGCCGCAGAAACACCTGGTTCAGATTCTGCCTCCCGTCATCCGGCAGAGACACCAGATGCGCCTTCACCGGCTCATGCACCCCCTCCATGTCCAGCAGCGCCTCCTCCACCACCCGCAGCTCCACCGTCGCCACCCCCGGAATCCCGCTCAGCCGGTGCCGCAGCGCCAGCGGCGCGCTTCTCACATTCCCAAACACATCCGGCATCCGATACTGCTGGTAGTACGCATCCCTTGTCCTCTCCAGGCTCAGGATGATGCTGTGCGTCACGATCATCATCGCCATCCCGCACGCCATCACCAGGCTCACCATCAGCACCTGCCCCTTCATCCCGCCCAGGTCACGGATCAGCTTGCGCTCAAGAGTGGAGATCATTCGAATGGAAAAGACAGCGGCTGCACAAAAAACACACCCACACGTTCCCCGCCCTCCCACCAGATGCAACGTAAAGCATCACCCCCATAACAGCCATTTTGCGACGTCACCAAGATCCTCCACTCGTTCCTGAACGATTGCTAGGAACGAGAACCGCATGGCATAGGCGCTTCGCGCAGGCACATCTCTCTTTAAAATTCGCTCGTCGCAATCAGTTTACACTACCCACTTTACTTAGGCCTGTTAATTTCAACTTATCACAACAATGAAAATCCTCTGTCGCACCCTAATTTCGTTGTTCCTGCTTGCTAGCATCGCCGAAGCCCAGGAAACGACGGATCCCGTTGGCTACGTCACCATCGCTGTCAGCGGGAACGGTGGCTCAGGCCAGCCCAAGTACACCTTCACAACCCTCGGCATGACTAATTTCGTCGCCTTTCAGTCCACAACGACGTCCGCCGCAGGCTCCACCACGTTGGTCGATCCGAATGCCACATGGGCTGACAACGCTTACAATGGTGCTGGTGGTGCCATCTCCTACTATGTCGAGATCACCTCTGGCGCTCGCGCGGGAACTACCTATGACATCACAGCCACTTCTGCCGCAAGCCACTCACTCACCCTCTCTCAAGCGCTTGCCACAGGCGTCGCCTCCGGTGACTCCTACAAAATCCGTCCCCACTGGACCATCGCCAGCGTCTTTGGTACCACCAATCAAAACGGACTCGCCAGTGGCAATTCCTCTACTGCGGACCAAATCCTTGTTTGGAATCCGGCCATTCAAGGATATGCCACTTACTACTACAAGACGTCAGGCTTCGGAGGCACCGGCTGGCGAAACTTCGGTGCCCCTTTAGTGGATGCGAGCGCATCAGTGATCTATCCTGATGATGGGTTTATCATTGCGCGCAATCAATCCGCAGATGTTACCCTCACGATTGCTGGCGCGGTCAAGACTGGCCAGACCTCCATTCCTGCCTTCACTGGCTACACCTTGCTGGGAAATGTCTATGCAGCATCAATGACCTTGCAGAGTTCAGGGCTTTATACGGGGGACGCCTCCACCGGCGTGGCCCCCGGCTCTTCGACGACGGCAGACCAGATCCTTATCTGGAATCCTGCGACCACCGGATACGATGTGTACTATTACAAAAACACCCCGGGTCTGGGGGGGACAGGATGGAGATCAACAGCTTCGGCGTTTATGGATGCGGCCACCACATCGATTCCCCCCGGAACCGCTATCTTTATCAATCGAGTGAGTGGGAGTGGTTTCAATTGGGTTGCGCCCCAGCACCCCCCAAGCTTCAATTAACTGTTTTGTTTTAGGAGGCAAACCACCCGTCATGCTTGTTTCGTTGCAGCCGCATCAACACGGTGTCAACGTTGCCACAGCACGCCTCGTTGCCAAGCGCGAATGCAGGCGGCTTGCTTTCATGATAACCTTGAGGCAAGTCATGTTTGACATCATCAGGACAGTCGCATGCCTACCAAAGTTGTTTCCGAAGCCAGCCATCACAGGTGCGTTGTCGGCATCTCGGAAGAGTGATCAGGGATAAGCAGTCGGAGGAGGGCAAGCTGCTGGCATGTTTAGTTGGAGGTAGGTTTTCTTTTCTCCGTCAAAAAAGTTGTCAGGCCGTTGACCTGCTCCCCAAAAGCTGAGCCATGTGTTATGAGAGTCTGAGGTGCGCGAAGCGCATCATCAGACGACATGAAACGCAAGAGACACACAGCAGAGGAAATCATCAAGAAGCTGCGCGATGCCGCAGGGCTTATCGCCGGAGGCAAGACCGCCGAGGAGGCGGCGCGGCAGATTGGAGTGAGCGTGCCGACCTACCACCGGTGGAAGGAGCAGTATGGAGGCGCTGATCGAAGCACCGTCAAACGGCTCAAGGAACTTGAGCAGGAGAACAGCAGGCTCAAGAAGCTTGTGGCCGACCAGGCGCTGGACAACGCGATGCTCAAGGAACTGGTGGAGGGAAAGTGGTGAGCCCGGCGCGCAAACGCGAGGCAGTCGCGCACCTGGAGCGCAAGCTCCAGGTGTCGCAGCGCCGGGCCTGCCAGGTCATTGGCCAGCCACGTTCGACCCAGCGTTACGCATGCACGCGCCCGGCGAGGGATGCGAAGCTCGTGGCGGAGCTGCGCCGCTATGCCACGGCGCATCCGCGACGTGGTTATCGCATGGCCGCAGCACACCTGCGCAGGCAGGGCATGAAGGTCAACGGTAAGCGCGTGGCCCGCCTCTGGAGGCAGGAGGGGCTGCGAGTGCCGCAACGCCAGCACAAGCGCCGCAGGCTGGGCCACGGCGGCAACAGCACGCAACGACGCAGCGCCACGCGCATCAACGAAGTGTGGAGTTATGACTTCGTGTTTGACCAGACCGTGGATGGCAAAAGGCTCAAATGGCTGCCGATCTGCGACGAGTTCACGCGAGAGAGCGTGGCGTTGGAAGTGGAGCGGCGGATGGATGCCAGAGATGTGGTGCGGGTGCTGGAAGCCGCCATCGCCCAGCGCGGCCGTGCGCCGCAGTTCATCCGCAGCGACAACGGTCCGGAGTTCATCGCCAAAGCCGTGAGGGAGTGGATAGCGCAGCAGGGCTTCCAGACGCTCTACATCGAGCCGGGCAGCCCATGGCAGAACGCTTACAGCGAGAGCTTCAACAGCCGCCTCAGAGATGAACTGCTCAACCGCGAGGTCTTTGCCACATTGGCAGAAGCAAAAGTGCTGGGCAAAGAATATCGGCGCAGCTACAATGAACAGCGGCTGCATTCAGCTCTGGGGTATGAGCCCCCGGCGGAGTTCGCGCTGCGTTGCCTTTCGGCCGACTCCGCTACGCTGCGTCAACCGAAAGGCAACGCAGTTCCCGCAACAACCAAGAACAAAGACAACACCCAAACCAAGCCGTTAGCCACCGTCAGACTCTCATAGAAACTGGCTCAAGCTCCGGGGGCAGATCACCGTCACCGATCCGCAGCCGCAGGTGTGAGAGCGCTAACTGTGAGGATTTGGTGGTTGGGCATCTAAAATTGGAGGGTTCAAAAACCGAGAAGCTTTGCTGGTTTTATTTTCTTAAGTAGGCTGGCACGTCCCGCGCTATTGGTTGGCTCGTGGGTTCATTTGCGAGGTGCGGGAAAAAGAGGCTTTCTCCTCCGTATTCATGTCGCCTGACCCCATTTGCGCTATTGGTCGCCTCGCGGATTTACTCTCTTAATGTACTTCGCAAGACTTTCAATTATCACATCACTCATATCATAAAATTCTCTTTCTAACGATGAAAGATCTTCGTCAATAGGATGGCGAATTGCGTCGGCGTCTGCATCAACGTTTTGATTTGCTAATTTAGCTTTGGACGCGTTGTATGCCCGGCCTGCAACGCTAATGATTTCGGCACATCTATCCAACATTACCGTTTTATAAGCATTCACGACCGATTTCACGTTAGCTTTGGACGCGATGTCAAAAAAGCGGTGAAATCCACCATTGCCAATGATGCCTTTAGCATGCCAAACATCATGAATAATTTGGCAGTAGTTGTTGCCTCCAAAAAATCTTTTGCGGTGAAGATTTTTCTCAACACACCAACAAAAAGTCCCATCAACCAGGTCATACTCGGAGTGCATTTGAATTATTTAAATTTGATTGCTTCGGGGATAATTCCGCTTTTCCCATCACACACAGGTACGATCGACTGCGATGGAGTCGCATTGATTCGCTGTTTAAAAGTATCAAAAGTTTGATTAATGTGCGGCTCAATAAACGGTCGCAATAAAGGACCGATTCCATGTGTAGTCACGCTTTCAACGGCCATATCGCGGGCTTCGTCAATAAGCTGATTCGCGTATCCTTGCTTAGATGCTCCAACGGCAAAAAAACCAATCCATACAGCTCTGCCTATTGGCACGGATTTGGCACTCCGCGCAGCCCGCTTGACAACTACTCCACCAGCTTTTGCAATGCGGTTCAGCGTATCTCTTGAGAGCCTCAATGCCTTGCCTATTAACTTACTTTTCATTCCTTTGGCTGCCAGCTTTGCAGCCTCATCAGCTTGAAACTGAATACCACTATTAAACATGGTGATAGCATGGTTTGACGGAAGTGACTTCAACCTGCCAAGAAATTCTTGCGCTTGTTCTATGGTCAATTTTTTCATCTCCAGGTCGCCAAATGCTTTTTTGAATTCAGCCGCCACCATTTCGCTATATTTGTCGTGAGAAATTCCGCTTATTGCTGATCCATCGTGGAATTTATACGCATCGTTAAAGATGCGGGCCGCGTCGGAATCAAAAAATGCCTGCACAACTTGGGAGACGTTTTTGTTAAAAAGATTCCATGGAACGATGTGGTGGCCGGATCCTTTATACCCCTGTATGTCCCACTGATTCAACATATCGTTATCGCACATTGCATACAGATTCCAGCCCCCTTCTTCCTCCATGGGATCTCTGGATAGCCACCGCGCATTCAGAGCGTCATAAAGCCGGTGACCATAGTTGTACAGTCCCGTCTCCACATCCAAATACTTCGTACTGAATCGAAACGGATTCGCCGCCGCCACCGCCCCGCCATCCACGCTGATCGTCTCCCCAAACGCCCCATACTCGTAGCGCGCGCTCACCGTCCCTGTGGCCAGATTGACCAACTCGGTCGCATTGCCGTTGCCATCATACAGCGGTGCATGCACTCCCGGTGCTAGCAGATGGTTGGCCACGGTGGCGGCACCGTGGAATCGCACGGCCAGCAGTCCACCCACGCCGCCAGCGCCAGCCATTCTACCGCTGAGGTCCAGTCCCCACTCATAGCTCCTCAGAAGCTGCCCGTTGGTTGTGTCGATCTCCGCGATCATGTTCCAGCCATCGTACAAGAACACCAGGCTCTGCTGCAACACAAAACCGCCGCTGCCGGTGGCTACTGATACGCGTTTGGTGCTGCGGCGCCCCCGTGCGTCATAGCTGTAATAGATGCCAGGCATTTTATCCGTGCATGCCGGATCCCACCAGCCTGCCCTTCGCAGCACGCAGTGCGAAGAATGGGCGTCTGCAAAAAGCTCCGCCACACCCCTGCCGCCCAGCACCACCTTCAACCACGATAATCGTCCTCAACCGGCTGTCCTCTATGCCAGGCATTTAATTCGCTTCATCAATCCCGCCAAAACACCAAAGACATCGCAAAACATAAGGGCTCAAAATTCAAATTCAGAAGTCTGGGAAATTTTTTTACCCCCAATCTTTTTACCATTTTCCGACATGCCGAAACGAAAAGCCCCGCCTCAACCGACTGCCCTCCATGCCTGGCATCTCACACGGACTTGTCTGGGTGCTCTGAATCCCGTGTCCTTTTAACCTTCATCCACGGGGCCATGAAGGTTAGGCCACTGCCATAAATGCGACTGCTAGGATTGCTCGAAGACCTGATACCAACTCGATCCTCGATCTTGAAAAAGACTTTTCTCAGAAGCAAACACAGACAAAAACACACGACCACTAAGAGCCAATGGCCTTCCTCGACAGCAGCACAGGCCATCAACATCACCAGCGAAAATGCTGTTGCTTCAAAAAGCACAAGCAACAACCACTTCGCAAAAGCGCTATTTCCACCCTCCTTCATTTAAGGCATCTGACCAATGAACCGAAAATGAAATAAAAGCGAGGCGTTTTGTTTCCACCGCCTCCGGCATCCGTGCCACTCCGTGTCGTCCGTGGTCACCTCTTCTGGCACACCAAAATCCGCCACACACCACCGTCACCGCTGCCGCACCTGCCTCTCCCTCCACTCCCTCACCAGCTCCGCAATCTCCTCAGGTGTCGCCAGCTCCACCTGCTCGCACTCCTTCCTCCGGCTCGTCTTCTTCTTGCCCAGATACAGCTTCGCCAGCTGCCCCAGCGCCCGGATCCTCACGCGCAGCATCGGCGCCACCTTCCTCTCATCCGCCATCGCCTGCTCCGCAAACGTCTCGTCCACCGTCTGCCACAACGTCATCCCGATCCTCTCCCGCGTCGCCAAAACCTCCGTCTCCATCGGCAGCCCCACCGCCCCACCCTCACCCTCATGGGTCTGAAAAGACGGACATTCCCCAAACCTAAACCACGAATGGTAGTTGCTGGTATTCACCCCATCCCCCCTTCGGCCCCCATTCCCAAACTCAACCCCTTTCTCCAAAAACCTCCGCCCCCCTCACCCACCATTCACATCCCAACCACCACGCCTACCCCCCTCTGGTCTCCCAATAATATTCTCCATCAACACCCACCTCCCCTCCGGAAAAAATCTTTTTGCCCCTAATTTTTTTGCCCTTTCTCCGGATCTCCAACCATTGCCTCGCCCAACAATTCCTCTGACAAATGCCGCCTCGAGTTCGAGCACTCTGCGGAAAAAACGTCCCCCCACTCACTCCCATCAAATCTCCGGAAAATTTTTCTACCCCTAATCTTTCTACCTCAACTCTTCAATCACAGCGTCCCCCTCCGCCGTCACACCACGGTTCATATCACGCACCCGACTATGAACCGGGAACCTGGGTAACAGATTGACCGGGAACATGGGAACGCCTGCCGCCCAGCACCACCTTCAAGCGTGATAACCATGTTTAACAAATGGCCATACTTGCCAAGCATATTTTTTGATAGCACTCGCTGTGAGTTGATCCATCTAATTAACAATCACTGTATATCCTACGGATTTAAGGTCTTCGTTGATTCGTTCTAAAGCTCTTGCAACATCGGCGGGCAGAAGCCTTTCGCTCCGGGATATTGGCCGGGCAGATACGATGACTACATTATTAACGCCCCCACCTAGATCATAAAAAAAATCCACATATTTCTCATCCTCCAAGTAGCGGATGAGGAACTCGGGCAGGAACAAAACAGAGTAACCAGAATAATCTCTTTTTGCTACATAATCAATTTCATCCATTTTAATGCTTATAGTAGGAGCTGGGGATTAGGAAGCAAAAAATGGACAAATAGATGACTAGTACATCCTTCCTTGGCGTCCGTAATCATCCGCTGAACAAATCAATTCCATCAGAATCCTTTCAGAATCAATCTCTGCGGCGTTCCAACCTCTGCGGTGCAAATCTCCGAGTCTGCAGTGACTCGCCACCCCACAATCCACCCGCATTGATTTCAGTGTTCTGAAGTCAAAAAAAAGAGCGCCGTTCCATCCAGCCCATTCTTCAACCCCTCTTGGTATAACCAAGATAAACACACACAGCAGAAAACCCTTTCAGTCTCTGCCCCCTCCGCCTCTCTGCCCCTTTGCTGCAAAAACCGAACGTCCCTTTGCCATCCGAGCAACAATCCTTCCGTGTCTTCTGTGCATTCCGTAGGCCAATCCATTCCGTCCCGTCAAATCCAGCTACGAATCACCTCATCAGTCACACCTCCCCATCCCACCTCCGTTTCAGTTTTTTGCGCCCTCTTTGCGTCTCTTTGCGGCCATCCATTTCCCTCACTTCCCCGGCACCAGCGTCGCACCCGCCCCTTCCGCTTTCCCGAAAAACATCAAATGCTGCCACGGCAGCCCATCAAACTCCCTCACCACCTTAAACCCGTTCGCATTCATCTCCTTGTTGATCTGAGCCTTGCTCATCTTGTGCTCAGGCTTGATCGGCACACTCGCGTCCTCTGCGCGAAACTCACACAGCACCAGCTGCCCATCCGGCTTCAACGCCGCGCGCATCGCCGCCAGCATTTGCACCGGATGGCTGAACTCATGATACACGTCCACCAGCAGAATCATGTCGCACGAGTTCGGCGGCAGTTTCGGATCATGATACAGCCCGTTGATCGGCACGATATTTTTCACCCCGTTCCGCTCGATGTTCGCCTTCAGCATCTCGATCATCTCCGGCTGCACATCCACCGCAAACACCTTGCCCGTCTCACCCACCATCTGCGCCAGAGGCAGCGTATGAAAGCCATTCCCGCAGCCCATGTCACACACCGTCATGCCCGGCTTCACCCGCAGTTGCTCCCGCATCAGCGTCGGCCCCTCCTCCTCCTCCCGCACCCGCCTCATCAGCCACTCCGCCCCCTTCCAGTGCATCGTCCTCGCGATCACCCGCCCCTCATACTCCGTCAGCCCCGGCGGCGCCTCCTGCCCGGACAAATTCAAAACAGCCAGAAGAAAACACGTAAAGAGCAGTCGCATGATGAACACAATCAACGCCGCAATTCGCAAAATCTCTGCGTTTTTCCAATCTCTCGCAGAGTAAAATTTGCCCCCCAGCCGCGAATGCCAAGACACTCGGCATCGCTCCAAAGAAATCAGAAAAGGCCAGGCACTCCAGAACCACCTCAGCCTCTGAAATCTTTTACCACCAATCTTTTACCAGCCATCTCTGCAACTGCCCACCCATGCCCCTCACCGCGACCACCACGCCCTGACATCTCAAACGCAGAGTTTCCTCAACCAGCCCTCACCCATCACTCTTTCGCCCGGCTTCTGAGGCCTCCATCCGCGTATCACCTCACCAGCACCTCCAAGACTTTTCCAGACTCGCGCTGGAAATCTCGGGCCGACTCCGTATCCTCTCCGTCCATGACACGCCGTTTCATCGCCCGCCTTCTGCTGCCACTCCTCGGAGTCGCCAGCATTGCCGTGCTTAAGGCCCAGGAGGCCCCGCCGCCTCCTCCAGCCGCGCCGGAACGCACCCCCGCCAAAAACCCCATCCCCGAAGATGTGGTCGGAGACGAGCACGTCCGCGAAGAGTTCGGCGTCAACCAGTTCACCACGCCCTCCATCCGCAAGCTCTTCGACATGCTCAACAATGTCGGCAAGCTCCGCTTTGACGACCTCAAGCGTCCCTTCACCGACAAAACCCCCGCCGATCGCGTCATCGTCGCCATGGGCCTCGGCACCCTCATCGCAGACGGCTTCCTCATCGTCCAGTGCGAGCGCGTCGAAGAAATGGAATCCGTCGGCCGCGCCATGATCAAATACGGCAAAGCCCTCGGCGCCGGCAGCCGCATGAACAAGCACACCGGCAGCCTCTTCGAGTATAGCCTCAAGGGCAACTGGCAGGACCTCCGCGTCGAACTCGCCAAAACCCAGGCCGACGTCGAAGCCGAAATGGTCCAGCTCCGCGACGTGGACATCGCCCACCTCATCAGCCTCGGCGGCTGGCTCCGCGCCCTCGAGATCGCCACCAAAAGCATCAGCGACAACTACGCCGAAGAAAAAACCCGCCAGCTCACCCGCCGGGACATCGCCGAGTACTACATGATGAGCCTCGACAGCCTGCACCCCAGCATCATGAAAAACCCTTCGCTGCAGCAGCTCCGCAAAGGCCTCGAAGAAATGCTCCCCCTCCTTGATGTCCCCGAAGGCAAAGCCCTCACCCAGGAAGAAGTGAAGACCCTCCATCAAAAGGCCTCCACCCTCTGCCACATCATCACAGACAAGATGAACGGCTGAACCCGTCTCAGCCTCGTATCCCCCTCTCATGGCCAATCTCACTCCGGAACAGCGTCAGCTCGTCGAACAATGGGCCGCCGCAGGCGCCAACCTCAATCAAATCCAGGACCGCCTGCGCACCGAATGCGCCGTCACACTCACCTACATGGAGACCCGCCTCCTCATCATGGAGCTCGGCGTCAAAATCCAGGACAAGCCCCGCGAAGCCCCGCCCGAGCCCAAACCCGAGCCGCCCATTGCCGAATCCGACACACAACTCGACGAAACTGCAGACTCTCCAGAAGCCCTTCCCCAAAGCGCTCTGAAAGTCTCCGTCGATGAATCCCCCCCTCCCGGAGCCATCATCAGCGGCCGCGCCACTTTCAGCGATGGCGTTACCGTTCAATGGTTTATGGATGAACAAGGCCGTTTCGGCATGCGCGGCCCCGCCCCCGGCTACCAGCCCCCCGCCGCAGACATCCCCTCCTTCCAGGCCGAACTCGACCACATCCTCCAACTCCGCGGCTTCTAAATCGCTGAATATCAGCCATTTGACCCATGCTCCTCATCATCGACAACTACGACTCCTTCACCTACAACCTCGTCCAATACTTCGGCGAGATGGGAGCCGTCATGGAAATCCGCCGCAACGACCAAGTCACTCTGGATGAGATAAGTAAGCTCAATCCCGACCACATCTGTATCTCCCCCGGCCCCTGCACCCCCAAAGAAGCCGGCATCAGCTGCGCCGTCATCGAACGCTTCGGCAAATCCACCCCCCTCCTCGGCGTCTGCCTCGGCCACCAAGCCATCGGCCACGTCTTCGGCGGCGATGTCGTCCGCGCCGGTCGCCTCATGCACGGCAAGACCTCCCTGATCAATCACCAGGGCGAATCCGTCTTTAAAGGTCTCCCACAGCCCTTTGAAGCCACCCGTTACCACTCCCTGCTCGTCAAACGAGACACCCTCCCCGACTGCCTCGCCATCACCGCCACCTCCAGCGATGACGAATCCGAAATCATGGGCCTCCGCCACAAGGAACTCCCCATCCACGGCGTCCAGTTCCACCCCGAATCCATCCTGACGCAGGATGGTAAGAAGCTGCTGAAGAACTTCCTCGAAATGTGAGACTGGCTATGAGCGACGCAGAGCATCTCCGTCGCTTCGAGGACCAATCTTTGCCGCTGGAGGAATGGAACCACCGCGCGCACCTCAAGGTGGCGTATTTGTATCTACAGGGGCTCCCCTTCTCTGAAGCGCTGGAGCGGCTGCGCAGCGGCATCAAGTCCTACAATGCGGCGCATGGCATCATGGACACGCCCACAGGTGGTTACCACGAAACGCTGACGCAGGTGTGGCTGCAGCTGGTGGCTGCGACGCTGCACCAGTTTGGCCCAGCGGAGAGTGCGGATGCTTTTTTCGAGGCACAGACGCAGCTCTGCGACAAGCGGACCCCCCTCCTCTTCTTTTCGCGGGAACGGCTGATGTCAGCGGAAGCGAAGCGTGAGTTTGTGGAGCCGGATCTGGCGGCTTTGCCGGGGACTGTTTGATCTGACCACCGCACACGGAGTGTGCGGACCTTCACGCTGAGGCAAGCTGGGCCGCCATTCCCATTTGGACATGGCGGCCGCAGAAGCTTATTACGACACCAGCGGCAGCAGTTTGCCGAGGAGGTCGCTGATTTTCACGCGCTCCTGCTCATTGCTGTCGCGGTGGCGAAGGGTGACGGTGTCTTGGAGCTCGGGGCCTTTTTCGCCGCAGGTTTCGAAATCGATGGTGATGCCAAAGGGGGTTCCGGCTTCGTCCTGGCGGGCGTAGCGGCGGCCGATGGAGGCGGTTTCGTCGTAGAAGCAGTTCATGTGCTTCTTGAGCAGTGCATAGACCTCGCGAGCTTTAGCCACCAGCTCGGGCTTGTTCTTGAGCAGCGGGAAGACACCGACCTTGATCGGGGCCACGCGCGGATGCAGGCGCAGGACGGTGATGATTTCCTTCTTGCCCTTGTCATCGACTTTCTCGGTTTCAGAGAAAGCCTTGGCGATAACGGCGAGGGCCATGCGGTCGAGACCGGCGGAGGGTTCAATGACGTGAGGGACGTAGTTGCCTTTGAAGAGGCGCTCGAACCAGGCACGCACGGCGGCTTCGGGCATCGGCTGGCCCTTGGTCTTGGCGGCTTCGGCAGCGAGGCGCTTCTGGATGAATGCTTCCTTCTGCTCGTCGCTGAGCTTCGCGGCGGCGTTCTTGAGTTCTTCGTCGAAGATCTCCTGGGACTTGGTGCTGGCGGACTGGTGCGCGGCGAGGTCGAAGTCGCCGCGGGCAGCGATGCCTTCAAGCTCTTCGGTGCCGAAGGGGAATTCGCACAAGATGTCCACGCAGGCGCGGGCGTAGTGGGCGAGGTCTTCGGGGGTCTGCCAGTAGTACTCCAGCACATCGCCGAGGCCGATGCCTTCGTAGAATTTGGTGCGCTGATCGACCCAGTAGCGGTGCCACATCTGCCAGCCCCAGTTGGGCTTCGGCTCGCTGAGGTCTGCGCCTTCGCTCCAGGCCATGACTTCGCCGGAGATGATTTCGACGGCTTCGTCGGGCTTGATGAAGAACTCGAGCTCCATCTGCTCAAACTCGCGGCTGCGGAAGGTGAAGTTCTTGGGTGTGACTTCGTTGCGGAAGGCCTTGCCGATCTGGCCGATGCCGAAGGGCACCTTCATGCGACTGGAGTCATAGACGTTCTTGAACTGCGCGAAGATGGCCTGTGCGGTTTCGGGGCGCAGGTAGGTCACGTCTGCCTCGGTCGCGGTGGGGCCGAGGTAGGTCTTGAGCATGAGATTGAAGGGGCGCGCTTCGCCAAGAGCGCCGCCGGTTTCGGGATGGAAGTCGATGGTCTTTTCCAAGGTGTCACCCTTGGCTTCGTCGAGCAGTTCGATCTCCTCCACTTTGCCTGCGGCTTCACCGGCATTGGAGGCGATGAGGGTGCGCACGCGCTTGCGCAGGCTCTCGATGTGCTCGCCTTTCTTCATGAGCACGGCGATGGGGCGGGAGAGCTTCCAGCCGGTGGGGGACTGCGCGCCGCTGTAGTTCATGACCACGCCTTCCTGCTGCTCCACATGGTCCGCACGCACACGCTTGTTGGTCAGCGAGCACTCGCGCATGAGATCGGCGAAAGTGTCCACATGGCCGCTGGCTTTCCAGATGGCCGGGTTCATGAGGATGCTGGCGTCGAGGCCGAGCACGTCTTCACGCTCACGGGTCATGGTGTTCCACCAGACGTTGCGCAGATTGCGCTTCAGCTCGGCGCCCAGAGGGCCGTAGTCCCAGACACCGCCGCAGCCGCCGTAAATCTCGCTGCTTTGAAAGATGAAACCGCGGCGCTTGCAGAGGGAAACGATTTTCTCCATTTGAGCGATGGCGTTTTTGGCGTCGGTGGACATGGGCTGGAATGACGTATGTGTGAATGAGGAATGCCGAATGGCTGGACTGCCACCGGCGATGGGGGGTGCGAAAGGAGCACCGGCTGGACGGAGGCGCAACGCATTTCAAGGGGGCCCAAGCCTTCTGACTTGCTTGTGGGGAATGGATTGGCGCGCTGTTTTGAGCAAAACTCGCGGGGTGTTTTATTTTTGACGCTGGGTGGGCTGGGCGCGTTGTCCAAAACCGGCTGAAGCCGGTGCTACAATACGGTGCTGGGCACATGCGCATCTGATCCAGCCTGTTCTTCTTTGCGAGGTATTGGGTGAATCAGCAGGATCGTAAAACGTGAAGCGCACACGAAGAGGCGGCTCCGCCTGCTCCGAGCACGCGATGTTATTGAGTCGGGGACGAGTTCGGAGAGGGCGTCCGTTTACTCCCACAATTTTCCTTCGCGATGCCACTCGCGAATCATGCTGCGGAAGGCGGCCACGGCGGGGTCATCTCCCTCCTTGGCCCAGACCATGACCAGCGGGATGGTCTGCTGAGGCTTGAGCGGAATGAGCACGAGGTCTTTGCTGGCGGTGCTTTCTGGCACGATGCCGATGCCGGCTCCCGCCTCCACATACTGGAGGATGGTGCCGATGAGGCTGGGCGTGTGCTTTACGCGGGGGGCGAAGCCTGCTTCATCGCAGGCTGCCAGGATCACGTCGTGAGATCCGGCCCCCTCACGCCGCGCCAGGATGATGAGCGGCTCGCCCGCGAGCTTCTTCCAGGGCAGCGAGGCGAGCTTTGCCCATGGGTGGTCATGCGGCACGGCGGCGCAGAATTTCTCCTCCCGCAGCAGCAGCGTCTGCAACCCGAGCGCCTCATGGGCGAGGACGGGCCGCGTGAGACCGACGGAGAGGCGCCCTTTGGAAACCATTTCCCACACTCGCTCCGGAGTGCGCTCTTCCAGGATGACGGTGACGCGGGGAAAGCGTCTGGCGTATTCTTTCAGGACGCGGGCCAGGAAGGGACGCGTGGGGGGGCCGATGTAGCCGAGGCGCAGCTCCCCCTCCTCGCCTTTTCCAGTGCGGCGCACACGGCGCAGGGCATCGTCCAGACGTTCCAGGAGCAGGCCAGTTTCATGCAGCAGCACCGTCCCGGCCGGGGTGAGGCGCGGGGAACGGCGCTCGCGCTCGATGAGCTGAGCCCCCAGCTCCCGCTCCATTTCCTGCACGGCGCGGCTCAGCGCCGGCTGGGCGATGCGGAGGCGGCGCGCAGCGCGTGAAAAGCTCAGTTCTTCGGCCACGGCCTGAAAATATCGCAGATGACGCAGTTCCATTCGATCCGCATTCTATACCGAACCGGCATCACTGGCATAGCAAAACTCTATTTTCGTTACCAAGGCAGATGCCCCATGCTGGAGTGATGAACAACGTCTCCCTCGCAGTCCAGTTCTTCCTCCAGATCGCCGTCATCCTGCTTGCGTGCCGGGTGGTGGGCACCATCGCGGCCCGCCTGGGCCAGCCGCAGGTGGTGGCGGAAATGATCACTGGTGTACTGCTCGGGCCGTCCCTGTTTGGCCTTCTGGCGCCCGAGTGGCAGCAGTGGCTCTTCCCGTGGGACAAGACACAGAAGCTGCGGGACACGTCCTGCTATCTCTTCCCGGCCTCCCAGCTCGGCCTGGCGCTGTACATGTTCATTGTCGGCATGGAGTTCCGCATGGACATCGTGGCGAAGCGTCTGAAAAGCAGCGTGGCGGTTTCGATCGCGGGCATGGTGACTCCGTTTCTTCTCGGGGCCGGTCTTGCCTGGGTGCTGTATCACCACACCGAGCTTTTCCCGAAAAAGACCTCGCAGATGGAGGCCATGCTCTTCCTCGGCGCCTCCATGTGCATCACCGCCTTCCCCATGCTGGCGCGCATCATTCACTTCAAGGGCCTTGCCGGCACCACCATGGGCACCGTGGCCATCGGTGCGGGTGCCATCGATGACGCAACCGCCTGGATCCTTCTGGCCGTGGTGCTTGCCAGTTTTGATCAAAACATCAGCCATGCCCTTTACAACATCGGCGGTGCCATTGGATTCGTCACCTTCTCCCTGGTCCTCATTCGTCCGCTGCTGGCCAGGTTTTCCTCTCTGCTGATCCAGGACGAAAAACTCACCGATGCGGGGCTCGTCATTGGCATTGCACTGATGTCCCTCGGTGCATGGTTCACCGACCTGATTGGCCTGCATGCGGTGTTTGGCGCTTTCATCATGGGTGCTTCCATGCCCCGCGGTGTGATGGTGCGCGACCTGTGCGCCCGCATCCAACCTCTGGCCGTGGCGCTGCTGCTGCCACTGTTCTTCACCTACTCCGGATTGAACACCAAGATCGGCCTGCTGAACACCTGGTATCTCTGGGGCATGTGCCTGGCTGTTCTGGCCGCTGCCGTGCTGGGCAAATGGCTGGCCTGCACCCTGGCCGCACGTGCCACCGGCATCTCCGGACGCGAGGCCATGGGCATTGGCATTCTCATGAACGCCCGCGGCCTGATGGAACTGATCATCATCAACATCGGCCTGCAGCGCGGCATCATTTCCGAGGGCCTCTTTGCCACGCTGGTGATCATGGCGGTGGTGACCACACTGATGGCCTCCCCCATCTTCGAACGCCTGGTGGGTTCCGGAACTTACAAACCGGAGCCGGAGGGTGGGGTGGAGAAGGATGCGCAGCTGGGGTATTGAGGCGGCGGCGTTTGTGGAAAACTGTCCCGGAGCGAGACCCGCGTTTGCGGTGCGCAGCGACTGGAGTGCTGGCATCGCTACGCGATGCGACCTTGGGAGCGTGCGTGTGGGTTGCTTACGAGGGGTGTCGCTGCGCTCAACCCCTCGCTACAGGCTTTTGATGGCCACACCATCATTGCGGAGGCCCTGTGGGGGCAGTACGCGATCACTGTGAAGTCACTGCGGTATCACTGCGGGAGCGCTACGCCATCGCTGCGCGATCATTGTGGGAACGTTGCGGGATCACTACGCCATCGCTGAGGAATCAGTGCGCGATTACCACGACATCGCTGCGGGATCACGGATGCGATGATGGATTGAGAACAGGCTGGCACTCAAAGAATCATGGTGCGATTGGTCCGCTGCTTTGCAGCAGCGAGGGCTTCCCAGACCAGTTGCGGCGCAACTGGGCAACTTTAAGCCATGGCTGCCGCGGGCTCGGCGGCTTTGGGTTTTTCGGGGAGGTGGGAGGCGGTGACGTCTGCGGCGGTTTCCCCCCAGCTGCGCCAGCCTTCGCGGAGTTCCAGCAGAGCCCACTCGGCCAGCATGCCGAAGAGCTTGATGGCATCGTTGCGGTGAATCTTGAAGCCTTTGATGAGGCTGCGATTGTTGCGGTTGGTTTTTCCCAACTCCTTGTCACGGCGGCGGCGGCGGGCGATCTGAGCGAAGCGGCGATTGTAAGTGCTCATGATCTTGTAAACGAAGCCTTCGCCGGTGGCGAAAGGCGGCACGTAGAGAGCCTTGTCTCCCTGCTCAAAGGGGTGACGCGCCACGCCCCAGTAGTACAAGCCGAGATCGAGGCGGTAGGCGAGGTCCATGAGATCGAACTCGCCCATGTATTCATACTTGTCCTTGTAGAGGGCGCGGAACCAGCAGCGGTGACTGGTGGAGAAGGTGTGATTGTACTGCGGCACGATCTCGCCCATGGAGGCGCCTTTGCGCTGCTGCGTGATGAGATTTGCCGCGCTGCTGGTAGTGTAGGAGATCCAGTCCATGCCGGGGCTGTAGAAGGGATCCATGAAGGCGGCGGCGTCTCCCACGAGCACGAAGCCGTCTCCGGCAAAGGTGGTGCTGTAGTAGGCGAGGTTTTTGCGCCAGTGAACATCGCTCTCATCGAACTGCGCGTTCTCGAGGAGATCGCGGGCGACGGGGTGCTTCATGAGGAAGGTCTTCAGCCGCTCGGCCACCTTGCCGCCATCCTGGGGGAAATCGACGACGCGCTGGTCAAACACCACGCCAACGCTCATGTCTCCGCCTTTGAGGGGGATCCACCAGCTCCACCAGCCATCGCCAATTACGTGATTGGTGGCGGTGCCGCGCACGCAGTAGAGGGCGCCGGACCATTCGGGATATTTTTCCGCGAGCTCGCGGCCGTCCCAATCGCGTACGCCTTTCCAGCGCGACCATGCGGCGGTGGTGGGGTGCTCGAAGTTGGACTTCCACCAGCCGTTCTTGCGGGCGATGAGCGCCGCCACGCCGGAGGCATCCACGATCCAGCGTGCCTTCACGGTGTGGGTGGCGTCTCCCTGTTTATACGTGACGGTCTGCAGGCCACCGTTTTCAAGCTGCACGCTGCTGATGGTGACCGGGCGCAGCAGTGTGGCACCGGCGGCGCAGGCGCGGCGCAACACTTCTTCATCGAAGGTGGAGCGATCGAGCTGATAGGAGGGCAGCTTGACCTGATACTTGGAACCGAGCTCGCTGGCCTCGGCGATGGAGGCGGTATCCTTGTTGGCAAACCAGAAGCGCAGGCCCTGCTTGCAAATGTGGTTCTCGTTCAGGTACTGCGTGAGGCCGAGGACCTTGCCCATGAAGTAGGCGCTGACCTCCACGGTGGCCTCGCCTACGCGGCGGCCCAGCTTTTCGTTTTTCTCCAGGATCAAAACACGGATGCCGGGATTGTGCCGCAGCAGGAGAGTGGCAGTGGCGGCGCCGGAGAGCGCACCGCCCATGACGATGACATCGAAGAGGGTGCCGGCTTCAGAAGTCGAGGTGTTCATGGGTGGGGGTGGTCAAGGTTTTTCGATTCACGCGGGCGGGATATCGCGCTCACGCAGCGGCGGGAGAGTGCGAATCGTCCACCACTGGCTGCCTGCTGCGGAAGAGCGTCAGGAGTGGTCCGGTGAGCATGGTGGTGACGAGCGCCATGATGACGAGCATGGTGAAAATGCGGGGTGAGAGAATGCCCATGTCGTAGCCGATGTTCAGCGCGATGAGCTCCATGAGCCCGCGTGTGTTCATCAGTGCGCCGAGCTGCAGGGACTCGCTCCAGCTCATGCCGCTCCAGCGCGCGGCGAGAGCGCTGCCACCCAGCTTGCCCACCGTGGCCACGGCAATGATGCCCGCGCAAAGAAGCCAGCCCTGCACGTCATTGAGCAGGCCGAACTGCGTGCGCAGGCCGGTGAAGGCAAAGAACAGCGGCAGCAGCAGCACGGAGCTGAAGTTTTCCACCCGCACGCTGAGCTTGTGCCGAAAGCCGCCGGCCTCCGGCATGATGGCCCCGGCGAGGAAGGCGCCAAACAGTGCATGAATGCCAATGATCTCCGTCGTCAGAGATGCTGAAACGACCACGCAGATCACCGTGGCGAGAGCGCCTTTCGAGGGATCCGCATGCTCCGCAGTGGCGCTGCGCAGCCAGCGTGGCAGAGCGGGACGCAGCCCCCAGATCATGAGGGCAATAAAGACGAAGACGAGCGCCAGATTGAAGATCGAGGCAGCGATGCTGGTGGAGCGTGCGATGGCAACGACAAAGGCCAGGATGCTCCAGGCCGTGACATCGTCCACGGCGGCGCAGGTGATGGCCGTGCTGCCTAAAAAGGTCTTGGTCAGCCCGCGCTCCTGCAAGATGCGAGCCAGCACTGGAAAGGCCGTGATGCTCATGGAGATGCCCATGAAGAGGGCAAAGGCGGTGAAGCTGGCTCCGGGCTGCGCGAAATGGCTGTATAGAAAACAGGCCAGCACCACACCCAGGAAATAGGGCAGCACGATGCTGGCATGGCTCACCACCACGGCCACGTCCGCCTTTTTCCGCACATGCCCCGTGTCCAGCTCCATGCCCACCACAAACATGAACAAGCACACACCGATCTGGCTGAGCATCTTGAGCACGCCGAGAGAGGTGGCGGGAAACACAAACTGAAATGCGTCTGGAGCCACCATGCCAAAGAGCGAGGGGCCAAGCAGAATGCCCGCTGCCATCTCCCCCACCACGGACGGCTGCCCGCAGCGCGCAAACAGCGTGCCCGCGAGCCGGGATGCGGCGATGATGACGAGAAGCTGCACGAAGAGATGACTCAGCGGATCGTTCAGATTTTCGCTCAGCCCCGCAAGCATCGAGTCCGTCCCTGCGCCGGCCGGCTTCGCTTTCGAAGCGGTGCTGTGCAGCAGCTCCGCTGTGCCCTGCGGAGGTGGCAGGCCGGCCCCAAAATGCAGCACCGCAAAGATGCCTATGCCAACGAGAGCGATAGTGATGATGTAAAAGCTGGCGGTACGTTTCATCGGTCGTACGGGCTGAGGGGTTTGATGTTGAAAAAGTCGCGGCGGGAGATCGATCACGCGGCCAGCGGCTCGCCATAGGGCAGGTCGTCCGGCAGCGGCACAAACTCGCGAATCTGACTCCAGAGCACACTGAAGTCCTTGTTCACATCGCCGGAGAGACAGTCGGTGATGGCGCCACCTGCATCTGGGAAGCGTTTGATCACTTCGCGGAAGGAGAAATCTGGATTGTAGAAGGCATACACCAGCTTGCGCATGTTCTCCACGCCCTGGCGGATGGTGGCACCGTATTCCGTGAAACGGGCGGGCGAGAGATCATTTTCCAAGATGCCCTGATGAATGGCCTCCGCAGAGAGCACGCCGCACTTCAGCGCCAGCATGACGCCACTGCTGAAGACGGGGTCCAGGAACGCAAAGGCATCTCCCACCAGCAGCAGGCCGGGGCCGGCGCAGTGGCGGGCGTGGTGGGAGTACTCGCTGGTGATGCGGTATTCTCCATTCGAAACACCGGTGCCGAGGTGTTCTTTGATCCAGAGGTTCTCCTCCACCTCGCGGTTGAAGATTTCTTTGGGATCCTTCACACCGCCGCGGGTCAGATACTTGCCTTCGGCCACCACGCCCACGCTGACCATGTCGTCATGCTGGGGGATGTGCCAGAACCAGCCTTTGTCGGGGATGTAGGCGACCATGGTCTGGCCTTCATCGATGCCGGGCTCGCGCGTGGAGCCCTTGTAATACGTCCACACGGCCACTTTGTTCAAGTAGGGGTCGCGCATGCGCCAGCCGTTGCGCGTGGCGGTGAAGGCCTCCTTGCCCGTGCAGTCGAGCGTGATCTTGGCGCGGTATTCGGAGACGTTGCCGTCCTTGTCCTTCGCACGTGCACCAACGACTTTTCCGTCTTCACGCAGGAGTTCCAGCACCGTCATTTCCTCCATCACCTCAGCGCCTTTTTCGCGGGCATTGTCCAGCAGCATCTGGTCAAACTCCGAGCGCAGCACCTGCCAGGTCTGCGCGACGCTCTCGCGGTCATAGCGGTTGAAAAAATAGAAGGGCTGGGAGGCCTTGCCGCTTGGCTGCACGAAAGCCACGCTGTACTTTTTCACGAAGTGGGACTGCTTCATCTTCGGAATCATCCCCAGACGCTGAAGCGGACCAAAGGTGAAAGGAATGAGGGACTCGCCGATGTGGTAGCGCGGGAATTTCTCGCGCTCCAGGATGAGCACCTTGTGGCCATATTCAGCCAGAATAGCCGCGGAACTGGAGCCTGCAGGTCCGCCACCGATGATGAGCGCGTCGTAGTTCATAAAAAATGAGGCCGGTGGATTAGCCGACTGCATACAAATACCGGGACCCACTGCATAACGGAAATCCCATTTCGCTATCGTTCCGATGCCATCACGGCATGGACACATGCACAACGAATGCCATAACAAGGCAGCATCGGAGCCATACCGAGATTCTATTTTCGTTATGAACCGCCCTGTTAAAAAACTGCACTCATGCGCCTCTCCGCACTTCTATTCAGCCTCTGCGCCCTGCCTGCGATGGGCGAGGGCATCGCCGACCAGCTCAAGTGGAACTTCCAGGCTCGCACCCGGGCGGAGACACGAAACAACACCTTTGATTTTGACTCCAGCCGAAACGCGGTGACGGACGACACCTTCCTGCTGATGCGCGTGCGCCTTGGCGTGGAGTGGCAGCCCGAGGAGTGGATCAAGATAGCCGTGCAAGGGCAGGACACGCGCGAAGCTTTTTCAAAGCGAGCCAATGTGCCGCTGCAAAATGGCGCGGAGGGAGACGACACGTTTGATCTGCGTCTGGCCAGCATCGAGATCGGCAAACCGCAGGGGCTGAGTGTGAAGGCAGGCCGGCAGGTGCTGAGCTATGGTGACGAGCGCCTGGTGGGCCCGCTGGAGTGGCAGAATTTCAGCCGCACCTTTGATGCGGTGAAGCTGCGCTACCAAGCGCCCACCTGGTGGCTGGATGCCTTCACTTCCAGCGTGGTGCGCATCCGCCGTTCACAATTCAATCTCTCTGACTGGCTCGACGACTCCGCCACGCGAAATCAGTTCTTCAGCGGCCTCTACTTCAGCAGCCAGTTCCTGCCGTTTCAAACCACAGATCTCTACGCCTTTCATCTGCACGAGGAAAACGCCACGGGTGTGTCCAACTTTGTGACACTGGGGACACGGCACAAAGGAGACCCCGCCAAGCTGGGCGGATGGGACTACACGGTGGAGCTCGTGGGGCAGGCAGGGCAGCTCAGCGGAAGATCCCTCAGCGCGTATGCCTACCACCTGGAAGGCGGCTACAACTGGCTGAAGAACCCCTGGAAGCCACGCCTCGCCCTGGAGTACAGCGCGGGCAGCGGCGACAGCGACCCGAATGACGGCCATGCGCACACCTTTCAAAACCTCTTTCCCACGAATCATCCGCCGTATGGCTTCATGGACACCTTCTCCTGGCAGAATATGCAAAACGTGGTGCTGCGCATGTCCGCGCAGCCGCACCCGAAGGTGAAGACGACGATGGATTTCCACTCCTTCTGGCTGACCACCACGGGAGACGCGTGGTACCGCGCCAATGGGACGACGCGGGTGCGGGCGATCAATCCAAATGCGAACAGCCACGCGGGGTGCGAGCTGGACTTTACCATCAATGCGAAGCTGACGCCGCACCTGGACATGCTGTTTGGGTATTCGCACTTCTTTGCGGGGGCGTATCTAGCGGCGACGGGGCCGAGTGATGATGCGAACTTTGCGTACTGGATGCTGACGCTGAATTATTGAGCCGCCAGGCACTTAATCGCGATTTCCAAGCAGCTGCACTCGGAGAGTGCGGACCACTTCGCGCGGGGGCACTGCGGGCCCGTGGAGGCCGACGAAATCGGTTTGGAAAATCGCTATATTTCAGGGGCAAGATGGGGCACACCCTTGGTGTCCATGTCCAGCCCAGCCACGCTTCCCATCTTTGAACTCCGCCAGTCCTTCACCGCCGCTCTCTTGGATCCGGCGCTGCCGAATCTTTTGATCAAAGCGCCGACGGGGTCAGGCAAGTCCACGCAGATCCCGCAGTTTGTGCTGGACTCCGGGCTGCTGCCTGAAGGCAAGCGCTGCATCGTGCTGCAGCCAAGACGCATCGCGGCGCGCATGCTGGCGCAGCGTGTGGCGAGGGAGCGTAATGCACGGCTGGGTGGCGAGGTGGGCTATCAGGTGCGGTTTGAAAACATCACCAGCAAGGAGACGCGGCTGAGCTATGTGACGGAAGGGGTGATGCTGCGGCAGATGCTGGAGGATCCGCAGCTCGAGCGCGTGGGCTGCATTGTGATCGATGAATTTCATGAGCGGCATCTGGATGGTGATTTGGTGCTGGCTTTTGCGCGGCAGCTTCAGCGCACGCGGCGGCCGGATTTGAAGATCGTGGTGATGTCTGCCACGCTGGTGCCGGGGCCGCTGGTGGACTTCATGCAGCCTTCGAAGCTGCTGGAGTCGGCAGGGCGCACGTTTCCGGTGGAGGTGCATTATCAGGCGCCGCTGCAGCTCAAGACCGGGTATCCGGAGCCGATCTGGGACCAGGCGGCGCGTGCGTGTGAAGATCTGGCGAATTCTCCGGGATTCAGCGGAGACATGCTGGTCTTCATGCCGGGGGGGCATGAGATCCGCAAGACCATCGCGGCAATCCAAGGGCGCAGCTTTGCGCGGGGTCGGCGGGTGGTACCGTTGCATGGCGAGCTGACGCCGCAGGATCAGGATGCCGCGGTGACGCCGGGCGAGCAGCCGAAGATCATCGTGAGTACGAACGTGGCTGAAACTTCGCTCACGATTGAAGGGGTACGCGCGGTGGTGGATGGCGGGCTGGCGCGAACGGCGTCGTATGATCCGCGCCGTGGCATCAACACGCTGACGGTGCAGAAGATCAGCCGCGCCTCCGCCGAGCAGCGTGCGGGACGCGCGGGGCGTCTTGGGCCGGGAATTGCCATACGTCTGTGGACACAGCGCGAGCACCTGCTGCGACCTGAGAGTGAACTGCCTGAGGTGCAGCGGCTGGATTTGAGCGAGGCATTCCTGGCGCTGCGGGTGCTTTCACGTGAGCCGTTTGACTGGTTTGAAGCTCCGACGCCTGCATCAGCGGCTCGTGCGGAGAATCTGCTGCATGATCTGGGCGCGATCGATCACGAAGGGCGTATCACGACGCTGGGAAAACAGATGAGCCGGTTTCCGCTGCATCCGCGCTTCTCACGCATGCTGCTGGCGGCTGCGCAGTTTGGATGTTTGCGCGAGGCCACGCTGTGCGCGGCGGCTTCGCAGGGACGAGATATTTTGCTGGTGGGGAAAAACAATGCCTCGCACAAAAACGAGGACCTGTGGGAGCATGACGACATCACCGAGTTCCAAGCGATCCTGCGCGCCTTTGCGCGGGCGGATGCGCTGAGCTTCAATGCCGACGAGTGCGCGCGCTACGGCATCCACGCCAATGCCTCGCGCGAAGCAGCGCGCAGTGCGGACCAGTTCTTGCAACTGGCGAAACGCTCGGGGCTGCCGATCAATGATGAAGTGGCTGATCCGGTGGCGCTCGCGAAAACCTTGCTCGCGGCATTTAGCGATCATCTCGGAGTGGAGACCAGCACGGGGAGCCGCATCTACCGCCTCGCGGGTGGCTACAGCGGGCATCTGGGGAAGGATGCGCACATCCGGCCGCCGCGCCTCATTGTCGCTTCGGAGATTGTGGAGGTACAGGGCAAGGCGCTGACGGTGCAGCTGAACAACTGCACGCGCATTGAGGAGGAGTGGCTGCGGGAATTGTTTCCAGAGGACTTCACCACTGGCAACCGTGCCAATTATGATGCGGTGAACCGCCGCGTGATGAATCTGGAGGAGGTGCGCTTCCGCAGCCTCGTGCTCAGCAGCCGCGAACGCGGCGAGCCGGATGAATCGACGGCGGCGAGTTTGCTCGCAGCCGAAGTAATCGCAGGGCGGCTGCAGCTCACCAACTGGAACGAGAAAGTGGAGCAGTGGATCACCCGCGTGAACTGCCTTTCCAAATGGATGCCCGACCTCGAGATCCCCGCCATCGGCGAGGAGGACCGACATTTGATCATCGAACAGGTCTGCACCGGTGCCATCGCGTACCGTCAGCTTAAGGACAAAGACATCTTCCCTGCCCTGCACCAGTGGCTGAGCCACTCGCAGCGCGAGATGCTGGACAAGTATGCGCCCGAACGTTACGCGCTGAAGAACGGCAAGACGGCGCGAATTGTTTATGATGAGAAGCAGCCCCCAAGCGTGAGCGTTGTGCTGCAGCAGATGTATGACATCAACGAAAACCCCAAGGTGGCCGCAGGTCGCATCAGCGTGACGGTGCATCTGCTATCACCGGCGCAGAGGCCGATCCAGACGACGGGAGATATTGGGAGGTTTTGGCGCGAGGGATACCCGGCGGTGAAGGCGCAGCTGCGGGGGAGGTATCCGAAGCATGAGTGGCGGTGAGCGGATGGCAATTCCTGCTAAAACTTGCAGAGCAGCCACTTGCCAGCCCTATTGGTTACCAAGACCCCATGCCTTCTGTCTTCATCAGCTGCTGTCGTGATTGTAGAAACCTCTCTCACGGAGAAAAAGTCACGGTCCCTGCTGCAGCGCTGCGGACACTCTCCAACAGGCGAATCAGAACCACCATCCCAATAATGGCATGAAAACCGAGCTGGAAAAGGGTGATCGTGAAGCCAATCAGGCCCGAGATTTTCTGGCGGCCAAAATTCCTGTTTTTGAAGTCGTTCTTGCGCCATTCCCCGCGTCCGAACTGGTTTACCTGTACCGGCACCGCCGTCTCATCCGTCCATCATTTCAAGAACTGGCCCTTATACTAGCCAGCGCACTGAACGCACTCTCGACCGACTCTATTGGCCGCCCCAGCAGGGCAACGAATTCGCATGTGCCCTTTGCCTTCTGGCTGTCGAAGCTCAGCCTATCGGATTGGTTGAAGCTTATTGTTGAAGTGGAGCAATGGACGCACGACGACCGGCGAACGCTTGTAACTCCAGCCGAGTGGGCTGACGCCTTCCCAGCCGAAAGTCTCGATGTGAAATGGAGAGAACTATCCTGTCATCCTGCACCGCCTGTCCGGCAGCTTTGTGCCGCGTGGCTAAGAGCTTCCAAAGAGGAGCGGCAAGTTCTTTTGCTGCACGAGCTTGGCAGAGATCAAGATTATGGAGTGTGCATGGAATCTGTGAAAACCATCGCCACCCTGTCGCAGGAGCAGGCCCTGCCTCTGCTGCGTGAGATTGCCAAAGAAGGAGACGAGTATGCGCGGAGGGACGCCATGAAGGCCATCGCCGCCTTTCAGCAAGAGCAAGACCTGCCGCTGCTGCGTGAGTTTGCCAAAGCCCAAGATCCGTACACCCGCAGCGATGCCGTGAGATGCATTGCAAGCCTTCCGCAAGAGCAAGCATTGCCCCTGCTGCGCGAGCTCGTCAAAGCAGAGGACTGGCTTGGGCGTATGAAGATCGTACCCGCCATCGCCAGCTTTCAGCAGGAGGAGGACGCCACCCTGATGCGCGAGCTTATCGACGAAAATGACTATAGTCTGAGCGGCATAGCCATCAAAGCCATCGCATCATCTCAGAAAGAGCGGTCCCTGCCTCTGCTGCGTGATCTTACCAAAGACAAAGATTGTCATTCCCGATCCGAAGCCGTGATGGCCATCGCAGGCTTCCTGCAGGAGCAGGACCTGCCTCTGATGCGCGACCTTGCAAAAGACGGACACAGTGATGTGAGCCGCGCAGCCGTGAAGGCGATCGGAAACTTCAAAAAACAGCAGGATCTGCCGCTGCTACGCGAACTCACCAAGAGTGAGAACGAACATGTGCGTAAAGAAGCCATACAGGCTGTTGCCGGCTTCCGGCAAGCGCAGGATCTGCCTCGCCTGAAGGACCTTCTGAAAGACAGGAATGATGATGTACGCAGTGAGGCGGCAAAGGCCATCGGGAGCTTCCCTCATCATCTAGCTCTGCCGCTGCTGCGCGAAGCAGCCAGGGATGAAGCTTGGTATGTGCGCTCGGAGGTTGCCAGCCCCATCGCCAGCTTCCAACAGAAGGAGGATCTGCCATTGCTGCTCGAACTTGCCCAAGAGGAAGACACTTCTGTGTGCAGGGAAGCTCTAAAAGGCATCGCCAGTTTTGCCCCTTCAGAAAAAAAGCCACTTCTTCTCCAGCTAATCCATTCAAAGGATAATGTAGCCTCCAGGGATGCCGTGATATCATTGATGCCACTGCTTACACGGGAGGATTTGGAAGCACTTCTTAATGAACATGAGAAAACGCTCAGCGCAGGTGCCCTGGCTGCACTGGACAGCATTTTATACATGCCAGAATGGCTCGGAGTGGGATTGAAGATGAACGAGCTTAAGGCGGAGAACTGAGAGCCATGCCTTGGCGTATTTTCGTCTGCAAACAATCCTGCCAACGATTTTACGTTACATAGCTCCAGGAAACTCATCCGCTTATGGCACAATCAAAACGCGTGTGCCTTTGCTGACGAGGTCGTGGAGTTGGAGGAGGTCGGCTTTGCGGAGGCTGAGGCAGCCCCAGGTGAGGTGGTGGGGGCCGTCGGGCCAGTCGGAGATCCAGCCGTGGATGCCGATGCCGTCGCCAAGCGGGGTGCCGCGGGGGGCCATGGAGCCGTGGTGCGCGGCGGTGGTGATGTGGTCGTGCTGCTTCTGGGTGATGCGCTTTTCGCTGAGGGCGGTGCGGGCATCGTAGGCGTTGGGGTAGTTCAGGCGAAGCCAGGCGGCGCCGAGGTAAGCGCCGTAGGTGCCGTCGAAGGGGCCTTTGGATTTTTGGGTGATGCGGTATTCGCCCACGGGCGTGCGGTTGTCGCCATCGGTGGTTTTTCGCCGCCTGCCGTCCTGGCCCAGGGCCATGGGGAGGGTGAGTTTTGCCTGTCCTTTTTCGCAGACGTGGAGCTGGTAGGCGTGTTTGATGGCGATGATGACGCGCTCCTCTTTGGCGGGCACGAGCAGGTGGCGATGGCTGCGAATGAAGGAAGAGACGCTGGTGGGCCAGGTGGCGGCTTCGGCGTAGAGGAGATGGCGCAGGGTGAGGGTGAGATGGGCGGGGGCGTCGTGTGAACCGGGCGCGATTTTAGCGATGGGCTGGCGGCGTTTTACCGGGTCGCCGGGCTTGAGGGTGCAGGCGTGGATGCCGGTGTAGCCGGTGAGGAGGTGCTGAGGCTGGCCGTTTTCGAGATAGTGGTGCTCCAGCCACACTTCGCCGTCTTTGACTTCGGTGACGGTGCCTGCGGCCATGGCATGCACGGGTTGGTTGGCGTCGGTGTCAGCGCCGCCGCTGCCGTTCGAGGTTTCCTGGGCTTCGAGACTGAGTGCGTCGATGACTTGCGTCTCTGTTTTCCAGGATTTGTACCGGCGTTTGGTGGCGAGGTCGGTGTAGCCTGCTGTGCCGTCGGGTCCGCCGACGGGGAAGTCGAAGCCTTCGGCGAGATCGGGAGCGAGGAAGGCCGAGAGATCCTGCGCTGGGAGAGAGCAGGTCAGGAAGAGGCAGAGAAAGAGGAACCGGCTCATCCGCAGCTTTCCAGCATCTCACTTCTGCATTTCTCGCGACTGAGCGAAAGGTGAGGAGTTTTCAATGGCAGCAAATTCATCCGACGACTGTTTTAACAAAAGAACGATCCTATCGGCAAGAGACGAATAGCTTCCAAATTTAGCATGTCGCGTTCAGATATGATCGCTTACAAAGTAACGAAATTCAAAGACCATGAAAAGCTGGCTCTCCAAACTTATCGGATTCAAGGATCCTACTCCCAAGCAAGTTGACAACGAGAAGACGGTCCGCTTTCGCGAGTTTTTAAAGACTTTTGAAGAGGACATGGAATGCAAAAACATATTCGGAGCCTTTGACGAACAAGCCTACGAACAGTTTAAACTAAAAGCGAAGACTGCTCTGCCTGAAAGCTTTGAAGCGTATCTGCGTGCTTACAACGGAGGCATTCCCAATGGAGTGTCTCACGAATTTGGAATGCTGTTCTCAATGCAAACCAATGAAATGGAGGCCTCCCTGCTGTCCACACTTCACTGGCCGCAGCCACCGGGAAAAGAGAACCTGCTTCCGATCGGCCGGGATGGAGCCATGGGACTGTTCTTGATATCGCTCAATGGCGCAGACTTTGGAGTCATTTACTCGTGCTTTGCGTGGTCGGATGAGGCTGAAGGCAGCTTAACCTATGAGGACAACCTCCACAAAGTGGCCGATTGTTTCTCCCAAATGTTTCGTGTGAAGCGCGAGTACGAATAGCCTACTCCCCGATGCAATACAGAGTCTTGGCGGAGCGGAGGAAAAGCTGGCCGTTGCTGATGGCGGGGGTGGCGCTGTGGTCGGAGGTGTCGCCTTCGATTTTGTTGCGGGAGATGAGTTCGAATTTGGGGCCGAGTTTGATGACGAGTACTTCGCCTCGGCGCCCGACGTGGTAGAGGTGGCCATTGGCAGCGACGGGCGAGGCGTAGTCCCCGCCGCCCATGCCTCCACCACCTCCTCTGCGGCCACCACCGAAGCCTTGATTGCCACCGCCGCCGAAGCCTTGGTTGCCGCCTTGCGGAGCGGCAGCAGCACCGCCGGTGGACTCGATGCGTTCAGTGTAGATCTCGGTGCCGGTTTTGGCATCGCGGCAGGTGGCGATGGAGCCGCTGATCCAGTAGAGGCGGTCTTCCCAGAGGATGGGGGTGGAGATACGGGAACCGTTGGACCCGGTCCAGAGGGTGTTGGTGGCGCTGACATCGCCTTTGCCGCCAGCTTTGACGGCGATGGAGCCGCCGCCGCGTTCGCCCATGGCAAAGATGGCCTTGCCATCGGTGACGACGCTGTTGCAGACGGAGTCGCTTTGCAGGCCCTGCGCATACCAGCGCAGCTTGCCGGTGTCGGGATTGAAGGCCCAGATCTCTCCGGGCACGGCGATGGCGAGATCGGCGTGGTCGTCCACCTGCACGACAATGGGTGTGCCCCAGGTGCCGGCGAAGCCTTCGGAGGGCGCTTTCCAGAGCTGCTTGCCGGTGTTTTTGTCGAAGCCATACAGGGCCTGGCTTTCCACGAGGGCAGGCACGATGAGGACATCGCCATTCAGCACCGGACTGGAGGCGCTGCCCCAGCCCCGGCGGTCGTCCCAGTCACCCACTTCGGCCTGCCAGAGGGGCTTGCCCTCCATGTCGAAGGCATGCACGCCTGATTTGCCAAAGAAGGCGAAGACGCTTTTACCATCGGAGACGGGGGTGTGGCTGGCGTAGCCGTTCTGGGCAAACATGCCGCCATAGCGCTCTTCAGGCTGCTTGGCGGGCACGGCGCGGTCCCAGAGGATTTTGCCGTTGGTGCGATCGATGCAGATGAGGTGGCGGGCCAGCGCGGAGATGTCGCCGGAGGACTGCTGGCCTTCGGTGGCGTAGCCGCTCCAGCAGGTGACGAAAACACGGTCCCCCACGACAATGGGGCTGGAGGAACCGGGGCCGGGAAGAGCGGTCTGCCACTTGAGGTTTTTGGTGGCACTCCATTCCACCGGCACGGGTTTGTCATCCGGAGCAATGCCGCTGCCGTTGGGCCCGCGGAAGCGCGGCCAGTCGGCGGCGCTGGCGGTAAAGGTGGAGGACAGCAGAAGCAGCAAGGAAAAGCGCGTGATCATGAGGGCGTGTAACCTTGGGATTCGGCGGTGGTTGCGCGTGCATGCGCGCACGTGGTGATTTCTAGACGCCGCACTCGGAGAGTGCGGACCACTTCACGCTGAATAAATCGGGAGCTTTAGACTGCGACGGGCTTTGCAGCGAGCTGCGCGGCCTGCTCCACCCAATGCTCGCGCTGAATGCGGTCTTTGAAGGCGAGGCGGGCGGAGAACTCCTTGACGAGATCATCATCCCACGCGGCGATCTGGGCAAAGGTGTAGATGCCGAGCTCGTGAAGCCGCTGCTGCAGAACCTGCGAGACGCCTTTGAGCTCGGTGAGATCGTCGATTTGTTCGGGCCTGGATTTGTAGATCAACCCCAGTTTGGGATCGAGCTCCGGATGAAAATCCAGCGCTGGCAGAGGAGGCACCGAAAGTTCAATGACGGTCGGAAGGGTCTCATCGGCAGGAGAAGGGTGCTTTTCATCCGAAGAGGAAGGAGCCTCGTCTCCGGGCGCAGCTTCTTCTTCCCCTTCTTTGTGCGGCGGCGGAGAAATGATGGCGGACAGGGGAGAGCCGTGACGCGCTGTCTCGTGGGGAAGATCTGCCGAAGAAACGAGCGGCGGTTCGTCCCCAGGCTCGGCTGAGGGCGCTTCCAGAGCTTGGTCGGGCGTCGAGTCCATCTCCTTATCATCCGTTTTCGCAATGATTTCTGGAGGCATGGCGGCGGCAGCGCTTGCCGACCTCACTTTGATGATATTGGCGGGAGCCTTGGGAAGTTCATCTTTGGCGGGGCTTTGCAGAGCCGGCACAACTGGCGGCGGGAGAACCTCCTGTGTGGTAATGGATTCCTCGGTGAAAGCAGGAGCGTCCCCAGTCGAGTTCGCGCTCTCCTTTTTCGGCATGTGAATGGTCTCGGTGGCCATGGCCAGGGCCGCTCCAGCTTTGATGGAATGATCCCCGATCTTGCGCTTCAAAACCGCGATTTCCTCCTTCATGGCGGCCGCCTCGGCACGCAGTTCACGTGTCTGCCGCTTGTAACGCCCCCAGGTGGCGTAGCCAAAGAGCATGCCCACCACGAAGAAAATGAATCCCAGCACACAGACAAAAGCAAAACTGTGCATGAGCATGTAGACCAGCGGCTCGGAGGAAAGGGACTCGAAATCGAATTTCATGAGCGGCTATTTGATGAGGAGTTCGACGCTGCGTGGGCTGGCAGGAGCGGAGGGTGAACCTGCAGGCACCGAATCAAACACCACGGCGCTGATGTCAGCTGCGGGCACGCCCTGCTCCACCAGGAAGGAATGCACCGCATCGGCACGAGCCTTGCCAATGTTTTTTTCAACCACCTCCGGACCGGCTGGGTCCGGATGTGCGCCAATCACCAATCCCAGCGAGGGCCCTGCGGCGAGCAGCGTGGGCGCCAGCGTGGCGAGTTTCGTCTGCTCGAGAGGGGGGATCTGTGCTGAGCCGGCATCAAAGACGATCACCACACCACGCAATTCCTCACGCAAGGTCTTGATGGTTTCGGGCGGCAGCCTGGACTGGATTTGATATTCAGGGAAGTGGTAGAGGGATGGCACCAAAGTGAACTGGGCATCCACCTTCGCCGCCCCCGTCACAGGCCGCAGCAGCGCGAGCCAGGAGCTTTCCATCTGCCGCGTGGCGACTCCTTTGAGATGGGGAATACCGTCGCTCTGAATGTCAAACGAGCGGGGTGGCGGCACACTGAAAAAGCTGCGTACAAACGCAGCCAGCAGCTCCGGCTTGGCAAACGCGGCAGGAAAAACGTGCGGACTGGCCTTGAGCGCGGCGGGATCCACCACCCGCGCACCGGCGACTTCAGCCAGGGCGGCCACCAGCTCCCCTTTCAGCTTGGTGTCTGGAAGCAGGCCCGTGAGCACGATGGCATCTGCCTTTGCACGAATGTGCAGCTCGGCCGGAACGCGCAGAGTGTCGATGATCGGCTTGAGAAAGGCGCTGCCGGCAGACAGGGGAGGCTTGGCACCCTCCGGCCAGCGCACGAGACCGGCCGTGTGGAGGTCTGCCGTATCGATCACCAAATCGGGGCGCAGTTCGGACAGGAGGCCTCGGACGTTGCGGACTTCATCGCCTTCCGGAAACCAGCCGCTGAGCCGCAGGGTGTTCCCATCCTGCCTGGCACCCAGGCTGGCCAGCACGTGAATGCGTTCTGCATCTGGCAGCATGCGGAGGGGGCCAAGGGTGCGCAGGGAGTCGAGCGCCCGCTGCCGTGCAGGCGGGTCCGGCGCCTCCCCGCTGACCGCCATGTCAAAAAAGCGTATGCTGACCACGGGATTGCGCACCCCGGCCGCCTTCAGGCGCGTCATGGCCTCATCGGTCAGCGGGCGGAGATTGTCATTGCAGAACAGCCAGGCATGCACACCTGCCGCCACAGGCAGGAGGATCAGCATGAAAAGGCAGAGGCGGAGACGCATGAAAGAGTGTGCGGAGTGGCAATTGACACAACGGAGCCGGAACCGATAATCCGCGGCCCCCGCTGGCGGCGTACCGTTAAAGTACACCGCCTGCGAGTAAAGAACTAACTGTTACACCTTACCTAACCAAAACCACACGCCCATGTCAGTCGTCATCGCCGGAACCGTCGCCCTCGACAACGTCAAAACCCCGCAAGATTCGCAGGAAAACCTGCTCGGAGGTTCCGCCAGCTACGCGGCGCTGGCCGCCAGCATTTTCTGCCAGCCCATCCACCTCGTGGGCGTGATCGGACATGATTTCCCCAAGCCGCATCTCGACATGCTGGCCGCACGTGGCATCACGCTTGACGGCCTGGAGCACAGCTCCGGAGAATCTTTCACCTGGACTGGCGAATACCACGAGGACATGAACAACCGCACCACGCACAAGGTGGGCATCAATGTGCTGGAGCAGTGGCAGCCCAAGCTCCCCGCCGCCGCCAAGGCAGCCAAGGTGGCCGTGGCCGCCAACATGAGCCCGGACAACCAGATGCAGATGCTCGACCAGGTGCAGGCAGATTTCGTGACCGCAGACACCATGGATCTCTGGATCAACATCGCCAACGAACGCCTGCACGAAGTACTCAAGCGCATCGACCTGCTCGTCATCAATGACGGCGAAGCCAAGGAGTTTGCCGGCACGACCAACCTCGTGGACGCCGGGCGCAAGCTGCAGGCCAAGGGGCCGCGCTTCGTCATCGTCAAGCGTGGGGAGCACGGCAGCTTCCTGTTTGGTGAGAAGCCTGAAGAATTCTTCGCCTGCTCCGCCTATCCGCTGCACAGCGTGTTTGACCCCACAGGCGCCGGAGACTCCTTCCTCGGCGGCCTGTCCGGCTGGCTGGCGGCGAACGGCAAGACCAAGCCCACTTTTGAAGACCTCAAAACCGCCGTCGTCCACGGCAGCGTGACCGCCAGCTACACCTGCGAGGCTTTCAGCACGCACAAGCTGCAGACGGTGACGAAGGCGGACATCGCCGCGCGTATTGCGGAGCTGCGCAGCTTTACAAGCTTCGCTTGAGTTTGCCATGGTTGGCAGTTGTTTGCGGTGGTTTGCGATTGTTTCCAAACCACCCTAGATGCCTCGTTCTGATGGCTCGGCCAACCACTGCAAACCATCGCCAACGACTGCCAACAACCGCAAACTTCCCCCCTCCCCTTCCCCATGTGGACCCCCATCAAGACCTTCAAGGACATCAAGCTGGAAAAAACCAGCGACGGCATCGCCAAGATCACCATCAACCGTCCAAAGGTGCGGAACGCCTTCCGCCCGCTGACGGTGAAGGAGATGCTGGAGGCACTGGAGATCGTGCATGAAGACCGCAGCGTGGGGGTCATCATCCTGTGCGGGGAGGGCCCCCTGGCCTTCTGCTCCGGCGGGGACCAGAAGGTGCGCGGAGACGCCGGCTACATAGGCGATGACGGAGTGCCGCGCCTGAACATCCTGGATGTGCAGCGCAAGATCCGCACCCTGCCAAAGCCGGTGGTGGCCATGGTGGCAGGCTACGCCATCGGTGGCGGCCACGTGCTGCATGTGGTGTGCGACCTGACGATCGCGGCGGAAAACGCGCGTTTTGGCCAGACCGGCCCCAAGGTCGGCAGCTTTGACGGCGGCCTCGGCTCCAGCTACCTGGCCCGCATTGTGGGACAGAAAAAGGCGCGGGAAATCTGGTACCTCTGCCGCCAGTATGACGCCAAGCAGGCTCTGGAAATGGGGCTGGTGAACACCGTGGTGCCGCTGGAACAGCTTGAAGAAGAAACCCTCAAGTGGTGCCGGGAGATGCTGCAGCACTCGCCGCTGGCCCTGCGCTGCCTCAAATCGGCCCTGAATGCAGACTGCGACGGCCAGATGGGCCTGCTCGACCTCGCCGGAAATGCGACCCTGCTCTATTACATGAGCGAGGAGGCCAAGGAGGGCAAAAACGCCTACGTGGAGAAGAGGAAACCCGATTTTTCCAAATTTCCGCGAGTTCCTTGAAAGTTGGGGAAAGATTCGAACTTAAAAGTCAAGGATGCCTTTATGGTTGCCACATCTGGCTGAGTTTGTATGATCGTCCCCCGTTCGTTGACACACTCTCCCCGACATGGCCAAACGTACCACCACAAAACCAGCTGCCCCTGCAGCCCCTTCGTCCTCAGCCTACGACCTCAAACAGATCCGCGAAATCGTCGGACTGATGGCTGAGAACAATCTGACCTATTTCCATAGCGAGCAACCCGGTGCCAAACTCGAACTCCGCAGGGGTTCTGACTTGGAAACCGTGAAGGAACTCCTTCAAAGCATGCCCGTGACCTCCGGAGCGCCTGTGGCCTACGCCGCCGCTCCTGCCCCGGTGGCTGCTGTCGCAGCCGCCCCAGCCCCCGCTCCTGCAGCCAGTGTCGCAGCCCCTGCCGCCGCCTCTGCGGCCATGGGCCCGACGATCAATTCCCCCATGGTGGGAACCTTCTACCGGAGCACCGCTCCGGGGGAGAAGCCCATGGTGAACATCGGCGACAGCGTGGACGAAAACTCCAACGTCTGCATCATCGAGGCCATGAAAGTCATGAATGAAATCAAGGCGGAAATGCGCGGCACCATCGCCCGCGTCCTGGTGGAAGACGGCAAGCCCGTCCAATACGGCCAGCCTTTGTTCGAGTTGAAAGCCTGATCCGCCAACCACCCTGCCCTTTCCTGATGCCCGGCCCCGCCCAATGCGGCCAGCCGGGGCATCAAACCAGGCAGCCCCTCCCCCACCTTCCGCGCCTCTCATGTTCAAAAAAGTCCTCGTTGCCAATCGTGGTGAAATCGCACTCCGCGTCATTCGTGCCTGCAAAGAACTCGACGTCAAAACCGTCGCGGTCTATTCGGAAGCCGATGTGGATTCCATGCATGTCCACCTTGCCGATGAAGCCATCTGCATCGGACCCGGCCCCAGCACCGAGAGCTACCTGAAAATGAGCCGCATCATCAGTGCGGCGGAAATTGCGAATGTGGACGCGATCCACCCCGGCTACGGCTTCCTCTCCGAAAAAGCGGAGTTCGCCGAAGTCTGCGACCAGTGCAAAATCAAGTTCATCGGCCCATCCGCCCGCGTCATCAGCATGATGGGGGACAAAAACGTGGCGCGTGAAACCGCGCTCAAAGCAGGCATGCCGATCACACCCGGCTCCGACGGCATCATCCACACGGAGGAGGAGGCGCTCGAGTGGGCGCGCAAAATCGGCTACCCAGTGATGGTCAAGGCCAGCGCTGGCGGCGGCGGCCGTGGCATGCGCCCGGTGCTCAATGAAGCCACGCTGGGCTCCAGCTTCCAAGCGGCGTCTTTGGAAGCCATGAAATGCTTTGGAGACGGCTCCATGTATATGGAAAAGCTGGTGGAAAAGCCGCACCACATTGAATTTCAGGTCGTTGCCGACTCTCATGGAAACGTGGTTCATCTGGGCGAGCGCGACTGCTCCATGCAGCGCCGCAATCAGAAGATCATCGAAGAGTGCCCTTCCCCAAAAATTTCCGCTGAAATGCGCAAGCGCATGGGCGACGCGACAGTGAAGCTCTGCAAAGAGATCGGCTACGAGAACTGCGGCACCATCGAGTTCCTCGTCGATAACAAGTGCGAGAACTTCTACTTCATGGAGATGAACACCCGTATCCAGGTGGAGCATCCCATCACGGAAGAAGTTTATGGCTGCGACCTGATCAAGGAGCAGATCCGCATCGCCGCCGGCCTGCCGCTGAGCGAGCACGTGGTGGACGCCCAGCCTCGTGGGCACGCCATCGAGTGCCGCATCAACGCCGAAGATCCGGCCCGCAATTTCGCCCCCAGCCCGGGCAAGATCAATCTGTGGTACACCTCCGGCGGCCGTGGCGTGCGCGTGGACACCCACGTCTATGCCGGTTACGCGGTGCCGCCGTATTATGACTCGATGATCGCCAAGCTCATCGTCACCGGTGCCACGCGCGATATCGCCATCCGCCGGATGCGCCGCGCACTTGGCGAATTTACGGTGGAGGGCATCAAGACGACGATCCCGCTGCAGAGCCAGATCCTGACCACCTCCGACTTCCAGCATGGTGAATACGACATCACCTGGGTGGAAAGCTTCCTGCGCCAGGAAGGTTTGAAGGCGTGAGGGCTGCGGGATTGAGTTCCGCACCTCTCTCATGAAACCTGCGAATCCTCCCAATCCCTATTCGGCACCGCGGAGCGATGTGTTGGTGCCGAGAGCTCCGGATGCATTCCTTCAACGCCCCTCTTCGACCAAGTGGCTCCTGGCTTTGATATGGATTATCACCGTGACCATGGCCTTGAGGACGCTGCGTGCATACCAAGAAGCAGGCAATGCATTTCCTGCGCACTACAACCCTTTTAGATTTGGCCTCGCGATTACGTGGGTGGCTGTTGTCTTAACCGCATTCCATGCCTTTAAGCGTTATCGCATTACTTACGTGTTAGGACTCTTGTGTCTGGTGCTGCTCGGCTGCCCTATTTTCTTCGTAACTTCTGACTCTCTCCGGACACTTGCTGCCAAGTGGAATCAACCCGTCAGCATTACTGAGAGCTGGGACATTCTTATCGTTCCTCCTCTAGTGTTCGTTTCATTGTACCTCAAACTTTGCTACCACTTCATCTTCGGCCTGCCGAGCCGCAGGTTTTACCGGATGACCCAGAAGTGATGCGCTACCAGATGATGCCCCAGTTCCGCCCCAGCGGGAAATAGCAGAACAGGCCCGGGCCGACGAGGTTGCGCTCGGGCACGGCACCCCAGTAGCGGCTGTCTGAGCTGTTGTAGCTGTTGTCACCCATGGCCCAGTATTCCCGCTTGTCGTCGCGGTTGGCGAGTTCGCGGACACTGTCTCTGGAAAGAAAGCCCATGTCCTGGTAGCCCCGGTAGTCGCCCTGCTTTGCAGCGACTCGCTTCATGCCGAATTCCTCGGCAGGCTTGCCATTCACCCACAGCTCAGGAGATCTCACCTCCAGCCGGTCTCCTGGCACGCCCACGAGCCGCTTGATGTAATGCTGGGAACCCTCCTCCGGCTTGACGTTCATGTAAGGGCTGCGGATGTTTTTTGTGGTGAAGACAAAGACCTCGCCGCGCGCTGGACGACGGAAATTGTAGGAAAATTTGTTCACCAAGACGTTGTCGCCCGTTTTCAGCGTTCCACGGGCGAGCAACTGGCCCTTGGTAATCTGTTTGCCACCGAGATCGAAGAGAGAGCGGACATATTGAGCGTCCGGGGTGATGCGGGAACCGTCCGCAGTGATTTGTGCTCCGACGAGTTCCAGGAAACCCAGGTTGAATTCGGCATCCGTGGCGAGCTGACGGATCGGCGCCCAGATCCACTGGGAAGTTCCATCTTCAAAGTGCATGCGGCAGTGGGCGAAGAACCCGAGGAAACTGTGCTCGGTCAGAGGATCTTCCATTCTCAGCTTGCCGGTGTGGCTGGCGACCACGTTGTAGTAGCTGGTTCCACCCACCCAGTCCCTGCACTGGGCCAGAATGTTGGGGGTCACATCCTTCTCGGTGTGGTTGGCCACGAGTCCGTAGAGCGTGGGCTGCATGGAGCCGGTGGGGATTTTGAATGGCTGCGCAATGTAGCTGCGAATGCCGAAGGCGATGACGATGGCGACGAAGAAAACCTCCACGTTTTCGCCGATGTCCGAATGCTCGACGTGCGGCAGTGCCTTTTCGCAGGCCTTGTTGATCTCCTCATTGAGCTCGCTGAGGCGTTTTTTATCCTTGGCGCGCATGGCTTCCTCCAGGCTCGAGCGCAAGGCGGTGATCTCCTCCAGCTTCGCCGCGGGAAGGATGTCGCGCTTGTAGTTGATGAAGCGGGTCACCCCCTTGTGCAGGAGTTTGGCGTGCTTGAGGTAGCGGGGAGTCAGGAAAAACATGGGGGAGCGGGAATACTAGGAGGTGGCGGGCAATGCTCAAGTGCTGTCAACGGCCCCCCACAGGATTTGATTCAACCCCGGGGCTCCACCACCAGCACGTCCCGCAGCACTTCGGCGGCAGCGGCATTGTCCGAACAAACGAGGCTGGCCGTGGTGCTGGATGCATCCCGCCGGAGGATGTGCATGGAGCGCAGGTCCAGTCCGGCGTCCTTCAGGCGCATGGCCACGGCAGCCAGGGCGCCGGGCCGGTCCTCCAGGCGAACGAGAAGGGTGTCCTGAGTGATGGCGCGGAATCCGTGCTCGCTGAGCGCCCGGAGCGCCTCGTCATAGCGGTCCACGCTGAGCACCACCACGCCATGATCTTCCACGCTTTCGACGTCGATTTCCTCAATATTGATGCCGCGCTCGGCAAGGCAGGCGGTGAGCCGGGCGGCGATGCCAAGCTCGTTTGGCACAAGGACGGTGAGCTGTTTCATGGGGAGGACTTCAGGGAGGCGGCAAAGTCGGAGACAAAGGCGTCAATGGTGGCGCGGCTGACGTGCTGCATGACGATGAGGTGGCCGATGTTTTTGCGCGGGGCGATGATCCAGCGCTCCATCATGGCGGGTGGAGGCTTGGGAAATACGACGGTGATGGAGTTCGGATGGCGCCAGGCTTCGATGCCATGGCTGCGCAACTGCTGCACGGCGTACTCCGCATTTTCCAGGCACTTGTGTACCATATCCCGCAATCCCGCCTCTCTGAGGGTGCGGAGGCGGTACCACAGAAGGAGCGGAGAAAAGGCGCTGCGTGAACCGGCGATGGTGGTGTCCAGCGCGCCGATGTACTCGATGGAACGGGCGATGCGGTCCACATTGGCCTTGCGGGCGAGCACCACGCCGCAGGGCACGGGGGAGCCGAGCATCTTGTGACCGCTGATGGAGATGCTGTCCGCACCGTGGGCGAAGTTCCATGGCTGCGGCTGGTCCACAAAGGGGAGGATCATGCCGCTGAGGGCTGCATCGGCATGGATGTAGGCATTGCCTATGGCCAGGTCTTCCATGATCTCGCGGATTTTTGCCAGGTCATCCACCGCGCCTTTCATGGTGGTGCCGATGTTGGCAAAGATGATGGGCGGCACATCGCGGTGGATGCGCAGGGTCTCGCGCAGGTCGGCGTAGTCCATCTGGCCGTCCGGCTGGCTTTTGATCATGATGTTGCGCGTGTGCTGGAGGCGGAGGACTTTGGCCACGCTGTAGTGGGTGTCTTCGCTGAAGTAGCAGATGCCTTCGGGGTAGATCTCCCGCGCCACATAGAGGCCGTACATGTTTCCCTCCGTCCCGCCACTGGTCACGTAGCCCCACCATTCGTCCGCAGGCGCCTGGGTGAATCGGGCGAAGTCTGCCAGCACCTCGCGCTCAAACTCCATGGTGTTGAGGCGGTAGTTGGTGCTGTGGAAGGGATCGCCGACGTTATTGATGCTGAACTCGAGGAAGCGGAAAAGCTCGGTGTAGTCGAACGCCTGATTGGTGGGGTAGCCGACATTGCGCGTGCTGGCGGCACGCAGACGCTCGTGCAGGGCGTCAAGCCGCTGCCGGTCCGCAGGACTGAGGTTGGAAGGAGTCACGGCAAAGAGGATACTCCTGGAAACCTTGCAAGGATGCAAGCCTCTCTCAAGGCGGGGCTGTCACCTTGAGGTGTACAAAGCGGTGCCCCGACGTGCCGGCGGGCAACGTGGCTTTGACCTGCTGCACAAGTTCGTCGAGGGATAAAACGGTTTCGCTGACACCGGTGCTCTGCCAAGCGGCACCGAGGGTGTCGCTCCATTCCACGGTGAAGGTCGTGCCGGAGGAAAATGCACTCAGGTCGCGCTTGTAAGTGAACTCCAGGTTTGTGCCGTTGAGCAGCGCAGTGGCGGGCGGGTTGCTGGGGGCGGTCGGATCCAGGCCACAGGCCCACTCGATCAGGTTGGGCAGTCCGTCATGATCGTAGTCAACGGTGTCCGCCCCATCGCCGCTGTTGGTGGAGGTGCCGAAGTGCTGCTGCCGCCAGTCCCCGACCGAGAGGATTCCCGCACCGATCAAATTGATGTCGAAAGGGAGCCTGACTCCAATCTGATTGCTGGAGAGGTGAAGGGTCGCGTTGCTCATTCTGACGATTTGCGGTGCGAAGGTCACGCTGAAAGTGGCGCTGGAGCCACCCGCTGGGATGCTCGCAGCGCTCAAAGTGCTGACGGAGTAGTCGGCCGCATTGGGGCCGTCCAGGCTCAGTGTGAGACCGGAAAGGTCCACGTTGCCGGAGTTGGCCACGGTGAATATCTGCGTGTAGCTGCCAGCGCCTGCCCTTTCCGCGCCAAAACCGACGCTGCCACCATCGGTCAGTGTCGTCCGCGTCGAAACGGAGACGTCTGTAAAGGGCTGCTGATCAGAACCCACATTGGGCGTGCTGGAGGGGCGTAAGTCGCCATCGTAATCATCGATCACACCAGCCACGGGAATGCCCGTGGCATTGACCAGGGGATTGCCGCCGGGGACGAGATGGAGATCGCCATTAGCGGCGTCGACGAACATCGCTGGAGTGAAATTGCCGCTGCCAGCAACGTCAGCCTGGGAATTGGCATCAAAATGATAACTTTTCCAAGTGCCGAAATCCATATCGAAGTCATTGAAACTCATGAACTGTCCCGCAACAGTCCCGGTACCCGCATAGACGTTATTGCTGATGGTGAGTTTGTTTGTGGGTACAATGCCGAAAGCATAGTGGCTGCCCGTGCCTCCGGTGCGGAAATTGAGGAAGAGGTTGTTGTTCACAGAGTACAGGTAAGCGTCGCCCAGGTACTGGTTTGCGAAAGAACTGCGTGAGCCGCTCTCGCTGCCGCCAATGACGACGCTGTTGTAGAAGAAGCTGATTGAATTGAAGGCGTTGCTGGTGCCGCTGGAATAGAGACCATAGAGGGTCGTACTTGCCGAGGTCGCAGGACGGAGGATTACCTGGTTGTTTTGCACGCTGACATCGAGATTTAAAAAGGCTGTGGCGACGGCGTAGATGCCATAGACGGTCGTCGTAGCCGCATTGACACTGAAAGCGGTGATGCGGTTGCACTTGATCGTCGCGGAAAGACTACTTCCAGTGCCAGAACAACTGATACCTTTGCTCGAAGAGGACGTGGTGAGGAGATCGTGGATATAATTGCCGCTGACGATGTGGCCGCCCCCGCCCCCGAGGCTGATGCCAGTATTGGCACTGGTGGCTGCATTCACCTCATAGATACCGTTGCCAGAAATGGTCCATGCATTGCTGCCACTGGAGGGGATGGCAATGCCCTGCTGGTTGAAATTGAACAGCTCGTTGTTGGAGACGATGTTGCCGGAACTCATGACGCTGCTGCTGGCGGATCCGATCAGCCGGTTGGGCACGCCGATGCTGGTGCTGAGATCGCGCACCTGACAGCCGTTGATGAGGTTGTTGTTGTTCCCAGTCACGACTGCGGCGCTGAAGCTGATGACGCCGAGGGAGGCGCTGGTTCCGGCTCCTTCCACGATGCAGTTTTTCACCGTGTTGCTGCTGGCGTCATTGGAGAAAAGCAGGGTGCAGGCCGAAGTGCCGGCGCTAGTGTTGCGAAAGGTCAGATAACGACCGCTGCCGGCGAACTGACCATCTATGGTGACGTAGTTGGCACCTTTTAGGGTGATAAGACCTGCATTCACATCCCCGGAAATGGAAACGCCGACCGCGCCCATTTGCGGGCGAAGGGTTAGTGTGTTGCTCGCGCTAGTTCCAAGATTGGTGAAAACAAGCGGGAAAGTCTCGACCGTGCTGACATAGGAGGCCTGAAGTTCTAGAACGAGAGGACCGGACAGTCCATTGGCCTGGATGGCACTGAGAGCGACACCAATGCTGCTGTAATCTCCCGTCGGCCCGATTGACCTGGTGCCCGAAAGCGCAGCTCCCTCCGCTGGAAGCAGCAAGCACAGTGCTACAATCCGGACTAGCAGCTTGATCATAAGGTTAGCAAAGCACCAAATATTGAGTTACCCGCCCCCCGGCATAGTTACGCTAAGATCTTCTCACGAAGCGAGGAGCGCTGTATGGACTCAGTTCGTCTTCAGCACTTCGATGAAGGCTTCCTGGGGGATATTAACCTTGCCGATGGCTTTCATCTTCTTCTTACCTTCCTTCTGCTTGTCGAGGAGCTTGCGTTTGCGGGAGATGTCGCCGCCGTAGCATTTGGCGGTGACGTCTTTGCGCAGGGCGCTGATGCTTTCACGGGCGATGATCTTGCCGCCGATGGCGGCCTGGATGGCGACGACGAAGAGCTGCTGGGGAATGACTTCCTTGAGCTTGGCGCAGAGCTGGCGGCCGCGGCTCTCGGCCTTGCTGCGGTGCACGATGCAGGAGAACGCATCGACGGGATCTCCGGCGATGAGAATGTCCATCTTCACGAGTTCGGCGGCTTCGTAGCCGGCGTGCTCGTAGTCCATGCTGCCGTAGCCGCGTGTGATGGACTTGAGCTTGTCATTGAAATCGACAAGGATTTCATTCAGCGGCATGACGGTGTGGAGGAGCACGCGGCGGTCATCCAGCGTCTCGGTGTTGTTGACCATGCCGCGTTTGTCCATGACGAGCTGCATCATGTCGCCGATGTGCTCGTTCGGGATCATGATGTTCACTTTCACCATGGGCTCGCGAATTTCGTCGATCTCCTGGGCGGAGGGGAGGAAGCAGGGATTGTCCACTTCCATCTCGGTGCCGTCGGTTTTGCGCACTTCGTAAATGACGGACGGGTAGGTGGAGATGACGTCCATGTCGAACTCGCGACGCAGACGCTCCTGCACGATCTCCATGTGCAGGAGGCCGAGGAAGCCGCAGCGGAAGCCGAAGCCGAGAGCGGCGGAGCTTTCGGACATGAAGGTGAAGGCGGCGTCGTTGATCTGGAGCTTGCCGACGGCGAGCTTGAGAGCTTCGAAGTCGTCCGTGCTGACGGGATAGATGCCGCTGAAGACGAGAGGGTGGATTTCCTTGAAGCCGGGCAGCGGTTGCGGGGAGGGCTTGCGGGATTCGGTGATGGTGTCGCCGATCTTCACGTCGGCGGTGGATTTCACGTTGGCGATGAGATAGCCCACGTCACCTGCCTCCAGCTTTTCGCAGGTGGTCATCTTGGGACGAAAGATGCCGACGTCTTTGATTTCGTAGTCCAGGCCGGTGGACATCATGCGGATCTTCTGGCCGCGCACGATGGTGCCGCTCATCACACGCACGTAGCTGACAACGCCGCGATAGGCATCGAAGACGGAGTCGAACACGGAAGCGCGGAGGTAGCCGTCTCCGGGATCTGTGGGCGCGGGAACGTAGGCAACGATGGCCTCAAGGATGTCCTGGATACCGATGCCCATCTTGGCGCTGGCAGGCACGGCTTCATCTGAAGGGAGCTGCAGGATGTCCTCAAGCTGGCGCTTGCACTTTTCAATGTCGGCACTGGGGAGATCGACTTTATTGATAACGGGGATGACGTGCAGGTTTTGCTGCAGCGCGAGATTGAGATTGGCCACGGTCTGGGCTTCGACGCCCTGGCTGGCATCGATGAGCAGCAGAGCGCCTTCACAGGCGGCGAGGGAGCGGCTGACTTCGTAGCTGAAATCGACGTGTCCGGGGGTGTCGAGGAGGTTCAGTTTGTAGTCCAGGCCGTCCTTGCCCTTGTAGTTCATGCACACCGGGTGTGCCTTGATGGTGATGCCGCGCTCGCGCTCCAGATCCATGGCGTCCAGGAGCTGATCCTGCTGCTGGCGCACGGTGATGGTCTGGGTGAACTCCAGCAACCGGTCAGACAGCGTGGTCTTCCCATGGTCAATGTGGGCGATGATGGAGAAATTGCGGGTGCGGGAAATGGACATTCAGGTGGCTTGGCGGAGGAAGGGGGGGAGGTATGTAGTCCATGGGCGGGAAGAATGCAATTCCGATACTTGCAGGCCACCTGCCACGAATGGACGTTGCGGCATGAAAGCGGAGCTGCTGACCGAAGATGCCATTGAGAGGGGGCTGGCCCTCCTCCCCGCCACCTGGCAGGTGGAAGGCCTGGAACTGGTGAAAGAATTTCGCTTTCCGAGCTACATGGCCGGCATCGAATTTGTGCAACGGATCGCGGCTCTGGCCGAGGCGATGAATCACCACCCAGATCTGCTGATAGGCTGGCGCAAGGTGAGCGTGAGGCTTTGCACACACAGTGCGGGAGGCCTGACAGCCCTGGATTTCGCGATGGCAGCCCAGGTGAGCCAGACAGCCTCCGACCAAAGCAGCCAGCAAGGGCAGGACGACTGAAGCCTACCTGGCAACAGCGGCCGTGGACGGGGCGGTATTGCGGTTGACCCTCTGCCCAGACGGGTCCACCACCTCCACCGTCACGAAGATGACGATGTTTTTGGTGTCGGTCTGCTTGGTGTTGGCCTTGAACATTCTGCCAACGAAGGGCAGATCTCCGAGGATGGGGACTTTGTCTTCCACCAAGGTGTGTTTCTGGATTTTGGCACCACCCAGAACCACTGTGGCTCCGTCGTACACTTTAACCGCAGTGACGACCTTCTGAACTTTGAAAATCGGCTGGAGAATCAAGTTGGGGGTGATCAATTCATCCGGATTGCTGATGGGAACATAGCCGGTGGTTCCAACGGTGTTCAAAGCCGCAGCTCCGAGCTGAATGGGCAGAACGCTCAGCGCCGCCGGGCTCAGAATTGGCGAGCCATAGTTCACAAAGCCTTCAAAGGTGGTCAGTTCGGGAGTGATGGTGAGCTCCACGGTGCGGCCATCCTCTGAAATAACCGGCTCCACTTCCACGAGGACGCCCGTTTTTCTCATTTCGAACGCCGTAGGTGTTGTGGGTGTGGCAATCATCGGAGGCGGAGTTCCGCCGCCGCCGCCACCCCCAAAGCGAATTCTGCCGCCACCACCCTGGGGCAGCCGTGGAGGATCAAATTCTGTGGGGTAGATAAACTCCTGGGTGATCTCGGCCGTGGCTTTGAGGCCGCTCTTGGTCGTCACGCTTGGGGAAGCGTTGACATCCACACCCTTCTTTTGAGAGAGAGCACGCAGCACGGTTTGAAACTGCGGATCTGTGAAAACACCGGCAACGGAAAGAATGCCAGGGGCCGTGCTTGGGGTTTGGGTAACGGAGCCTGTCTTGAGCAAGGTGTCGATGGAGTCCGCTGTCGTAGCGTAGGTGCCGGTGCGAAGCCCCGAAGTAAGGGGGCCGCCGCCGTAGGGGAACGGTGCGGTGGTGCCTGAGACGACCGGACCTGCGAGGGCGCCGTTGATCGGAATGGCAGGGAACGCGGTTGTTCCATTCACCACCTGTGCGGGGAGGGTGTAGGGAGTGGTGAAAGGAAAGTTGCCGGGGTTGAACGGAACACCGTTGCCAGCGGAGCCACCGCCGAAAAAGAGATTGTTGCCATTGGTGCCCACTCCGCCCATGAGCCAGTCGAAGCCGAGTTCGTCGAGATTGGTCTGGTTTACCTCGAGCATGCGCACATGGATGACCGCCATCTTGGGTGAGGCTTTGGCGGCCTGCTCGACGATCATTTCCACCGTCTCCATGTTGAGGAGGGTGTTGCGGACCATCAGCGTGTTCGTGGCAGCACTGTAGCTGGCGGTGGTGCCTTCCGGGAAGGTCACGCCACGGGATTCCAGAAACTCCTTGGCACCCATGCGGCGAAAAACCAGGCCACCTCCCGGCGCCGGATTCTGCGCAGCGAAGGGATCGTTTCCACCACCGGCCGGAGCTCCGGCTCCGGGGGAGCTCTGAATGAAGTCGGGGGGCACCCGGAAGGTGCGCGAGATGATGGCGCTGTTACGCTCATCCATCGACAGGAAGATCACGGCGTGCTCGTCCACCTTGTAAGCGACTCCGCACATCTCGCTCACGTAGCGGAGGATCTCATCCATCGGCACATTGTAAAGATTCAGAGCGATCGGCTTGGTGCGGGCGTCTGGAGGCACGCTGATCACAAAGCTGACCCCCTTGCCTTCCGGATCTAGATCGTGACTACGCACCCGCAGCAGCTCGACCACCTCCTCCAGCGTCGCTCCGGCGAAATCCACGTGGGGAAAAATGATGGAGCGAAGCTTTTGCGTAATTCTGTCGCTGCCGGTCTGCTGAGTGGCCAGAGAAGCAGCGCCGGCACCGAACAGAGCACTGCGGTCTGTGGTGGTCAGCGGCACGGGCTCCTCCCAAGTCTGGGCCACAGTGCCAAGCATTTTGGAACGTTGATGATCGTAAGCGCTCTTGTAGTACTTTTGCTTTTCGCGCTCGGCATTTTCCATGCCGCGTCTGGCGGCGTTGTTATAAGGGTCAATCCGCAGGACATCCTGAAAAGTGGAGATGGCCTTGTCGGGATCGCCGATCTGGAGGAAGGAATTGCCCTTGATGAGAAGGGTCTGCACGGCGCCCACATTGTCCACGTGCTGGGTGGTCAGGGCGGGAGGAAAGCGGTCCGGATCTCCGAGACGTTTCTTGAGAGCGACGAGGCGTGCGTCAGTGGGAGCCACGTCCGGGGCGAGCATTTCATCCAGCAGCTTGTTGGCTCCGGCGAGATCGCCTTTGGCAGCCATTTCCTGAACCTGCGCGGCGCCTGCCACGACGTAACCATTTCGGGCCGCCAGGATCGACTCCTTGGCCAGGGGGATGTTTGGCAGGGCCTTGTAGGTCTCCGCAAACAATGTCAAAGCTTCTGCGGACTTGCGCTGGTCGATCAACTGATAACCGCGCTCGATGTCGTCGTTGAGCTTGTTTACCTGGAGGGCACGCCGACGGGCTTCCGCCTGGGCCATGGCGGAGACGGATTGAGCCTGAACGCTGCAAAATGGCGCTGCTCCCAGAATGACCGTCAGGCATGCCATGAGACCGCGACTGGGGAGGCGGTGAAAAAGCATGGATTTGGGACGTTGCGGAGAGGGCTGCTGGGGCATCAAAAGTGGGAAAAATCGACTTTATAACAGGACTCGGGGTTTCGCCCAAGCATTTTCTGTCATGAATCTCAGCCTGGGGTTGCCCTCCCGCCGCATCTTGCTCTGATGCCCGCTCCATCCTCAGATACCCATGGCCAAAGCCCCCATCAAAGTCGCAGTCACCGGCGCCGCCGGACAAATCGGTTACGCCCTCCTTTTCCGCATCGCCTCCGGCGCCATGTTTGGCCCGGACCAGCCGGTGATCCTCCAGCTCATTGAAGCCCCGTTTGAAAAGCCCATGGCTGCCCTCGCGGGTGTGGCCATGGAGCTGGATGACTGCGCTTTCCCCCTTTTGAAGGGCATCGTGCAGACCTCCGACGCCAATGTGGGCTTCAAGGACGCCAACTGGTGCCTGCTGGTGGGCGCGAAACCCCGCGGCCCCGGCATGGAACGCGCCGACCTCCTCAAGGACAACGGCAAGATCTTCATCGAGCAGGGCAAGATCATTGACGCCGTGGCAGCTGATGACGCCCGTGTGGCCGTGGTGGGCAATCCCGCCAACACCAACTGCATGATCGCCGCCTCCCAGGCCAAGCGCCTGACGCCGGACCGCTTCACTGCCATGGTGCGCCTGGACCAGAACCGCGCCCAGACCCAGCTGGCGCAGAAGGCCGGCGTGGACCTGACCGAAGTGAAGGACATCTTCATCTACGGCAACCACAGCCCCACGATGTTCCCCTCCTTTGCGCACGCGACCATCGGCGGCAAGCCGGCGGCTGATGTGATCAATGACAAGGCCTGGCTGGAAGGTCCGTTCTGCGAAACGGTGGGCAAACGTGGCGCAGCGATCATCGCCGCCCGTGGCGCCTCCTCCGCCGCCTCCGCGGCGAATGCGCTGGTGGATCATGTGCGCTCCCTGGTGACCCCGGGTGCGATCCACTCCATCGCGGTGAAGAGCAACGGGCTGTACGGCTTTGATCCTGAAGTGTGGGCCGGCATGCCGGTGAAAACCACCACGCCAGGCAGCTACGAAGTGATCACCAGCTACGAAATGGACGACTTCGCGAAGTCCAAGATCGCTGCAACGAACAAGGAACTCGTCGATGAGCGCTCCTTCGTGGCGGAGATGCTGTAAGAGCGCCGGAGGCGCGTTTGCGGTGGTTTGCGATTGTTGACGGTTGTTGACAGTGGTTTTCCAGAGCTTCCGAGCCGCTTTGAATTGAAAGCCCCATGTGTCGAAAGATGCATGGGGCTTTTTGTTTTGTCCCCTGCCTTTCAAACTAAGCACTGAGCCCCGAGAACTTTTAGCAGCCCAGCCGCAAAACCGCCCCCCTCCCCGGCGTTTAGGCAGCATGTTCTCTTCACGTCGCGATTTTTTGCAGACCACCGGCTGTGGCTTTGGCTACCTGGCCTGGCAGGCCATGGCGCAGAGCCAGGCTGCGCTGGCAAACCCGCTCGCGACAAAGAAGCCGCACCATCAGCCGAAGGCGAAGCGGGTGATCTTTCTTTTCATGCAGGGGGGCGTGAGCCATGTGGACTCGTATGATTACAAGCCGCGCTTGTTCAAAGACGACGGCAAGATCATCGAAGTGGCAGATTCCCGGTCCATCGCCAAGACGGGCAAGGGAGCGCTGCAGCGGGTGATGAAGCCGCTGTGGGAGTTCAAACAGCATGGAGAAACCGGGCGCTGGGCCTCGAATCTTTTTCCCCACATCAATCAGCACGTGGATGACCTGTGCTTTCTGCACGGCATGCACACGGAAGGCGTGGCGCATGGTCCGGCCACACTTTTCATGCACACGGGTACGACCAGCAACATCCGTCCGAGCATGGGTGCGTGGGTCATGTATGGCCTGGGTGCGGAGAATGAAAATCTGCCGGGCTTCATGACCATCAGCCCAAGCCTGGGCAATGGCGGCCCGCGCAATTATGGCAATGCTTTCCTGCCTGCGGTGTTTCAGGGCACGCCGGTGGGGCGCAGCGGCCAACCGGCCAAGGACTCCACCATCAAGAACATCACGAACGCGATCTGGACGCCGGAGCAGCAGCGCAAGCAGTTCGGTCTGCTGAGCTCCCTGAATGCCGAACAGGCCGCGCACGCCATGCCGGGAGACACGGACATCGACGCGGTGATCCGCAGCTACGAACTGGCCTGGCGCATGCAGAACAACGCGCCTGGCGCGATGGACATCGCCGGTGAGTCCGAGGCCACGCTGAAGCTCTACGGCATCAATGAAAAGCCCACCGACAACTTTGGCCGGCAGTGCCTCATGGCCCGCCGCATGGCCGAGCAAGGTGTGCGCTACATTCAGGTGAACTACGGCGACAACTCCAACAACCCCGCCTGGGATCAGCACTCGAATCTGCCCAAGCATGGCGACCACGCCGCCGCTGTGGACAAGCCTGTGGCCGGCCTCCTTGCCGACCTCAAGCAGCGCGGCCTCCTGGAAGATACCATTGTGTGGTGGGGCGGCGAATTTGGCCGCACGCCTTATGCGGAAAAGAACGGCACGGGCCGAGATCATAACCCGCTCGGCTTCACCGTGTGGGTGGCCGGTGGCGGCTTCAAATCAGGCTACGCCCACGGTGTGACGGATGATCTGGGCCACATGGCGGTGGATGACAAAGTGCACATGCACGACCTGCATGCGACGATTCTGCATCAGCTAGGGCTGGATCATGAGAAGCTTACGTTTCGGCATGCTGGGAGGGATTTCCGCCTGACGGACATTCATGGGCACGTGGTGAAGGAAGTGATTGTGTGAAGGGGGGCCGGTCTGTTCGTAGGACGGTTGTGGCGACAGCCCGACCGTCTGTCAGCGTATTGCAAGCTCAATGGCGTACGAGCATCCTCGCAGTCGGGCGGTTTGGTGAGGAAGGCTGCGAGCTTTGAAACGTCCTCGACGCCAAACACGCCCAACCTACGGCCAGAGGCGTCATGCGTTCGAGAACGCTGGGAGTGGCGTGAAGTTGAGGGACCAGGATGGTCCCTCTGCTTGCCTATTTCTTCGCCAATGACTCCAGGTAGTCCAGCAAGCTCGCAAACTCCCTCACGGTGAAGTTCGTCATCAAGCCGGGGGGCATGATGGAGATGGGGAGGCGCTGGCGGGATTTGATGTCTTTGACGGCGAAGGTGAACTCCTGGGCGGCGACGTTGCGGAGTTTCACGTTGTCGGCGGACTCGAGGGTGATGAAGCCCATTTGCTGAGTCCCGTCGTTGAGGGTGACGACTTCGCTGGCGAAGCCTTGGGCGATGGTCTTGTTGGGATCGAGGATGTTCTGCGCGAGTTCGGGGCGCTTGTAGGTTTGCGCGATGTTGCCGAGGTAGGGGCCTTTTTGAGCTTCAGATTCCTTGGTGGTGTGGCAGGCGATACAGGTGGCCTTGGTGAAGATCTGCTCGCCGATGGTGATGTCGCCTTTGGTTTTGATGACGGCGGCTAGAGCTTCTTCAGGCTTGAGGGTGCCGACTTTGGGGGTCTTGTCTTCGCCCTTGGCGACGAGCTTGAGGCTCTTCACGGCGTTCTGCGCGGCTTTGGCAACGTTGGCGTCGGAGTCGGAAACGGCGGCGAGGATTTTTTCATCGACGACGTGGCTCTTGGACTTCACAGCGGCGTTGATGATCTGCAGGCGGCGCTTGGCATCGGACCAGCCGGTGTCGAGGGCCTTCTGCGACATCTCGCGGGCTTCGGGGCTGCCGGTCTTGCGGGCAGCGAGATTGAGCAGGGCGGCCTCGGCCCAAGCGGCGGTGGGAGCGCCGACTTTGGCGGCTTCGGCTTCGAAGGCCTGATGCACGTTTTCCAGTTTCGGCGCATTGAGGAAGGCGGTGCGGCCGGCGTCTTGTTCTTTGCCGGAACCTTGCTGGGCATCGAGCGAGACGAGTGCCGCGAGCGCCGCGGTCCAAGCCTCGGCGCTGTCGGTTTTGGCGATGGAGGTGAGGGTGTTGGCCAGCGTGGCTGCGGCGGTTTGGGGATCGAGGTTCTTGCTATTCGCTGCGGCGATGAGCAGCGGGATGCCATCGGCGGGGATGGTTTCTGCGGTAGCGAGTTGGGCCACGGCATCGGGGATGACCTTGGCGTCCTGCTTGGCCAGCACGAGGATGCGCTCCAGGGCATCGCTCGATTGAATGCGGTTGCGGTTCATCTCTTTGACGAGGAAGGCGGCTTCTTCAGGAGAGGCTTGGGCAAGCGCGTCCTTCAGAGCAGCGGCGATCTTCGGTGTCTCGCTCCATGGCTCGGGCTGGTAGTAGGGGCCGCGTGTATCCGGGCGCGTGCCCCAGGAGTCGCCTTTCCATTCGCCTTCATGGAAATGGAGGCGGCAGAGGGCGGCGAGGAGGCCGTGGCGCAGAGCGGGATCGGTGGCTTTGCCGAGGCGCTCGATGAGGCCTGAGACGACCTCGGGCTGGTGCATCATGGCGAGGGCTCGAAGTGCATTCAGCCGCGCGCGAGTGCTGAGTTTGGAGGTGTCAACAAAATCGAGAGCGAGCTCCCATCCTTCATGCGTTGCCAGAGCGCGGATGGCGCAATGCTGTACCACGGGATCTTCGTGGGCGATCAAGGCGCTGAAAAGAGCGTTCCCACTTTTTGACTTCTTGGACTGGGCCAACGCCAGACGCAGGGAATCTACCGGGGCCTTGGCAACCATAGCTTTCATATCCTCCGGCAGCTCAGTGAATTTAGGAGGATCTTGAACAGTGAACCTTGTTGGCGGGATGGAGCCCGTGAAAACACTTCTGATTCCTGCACGAAAAACCTCGGTCTCTTTAGCCTCGTCCGGAATATCCTGCCCCGCATAAACTGCAGCCACCTTGGCCGGCACCCTATTAGCGTTCCCCTTCATGAGTTCAGCCAGCATTGCGGCATTGGCCTCGGCATCCTTATCGGAGGCAAATGGACTTGCCGTCATCTCTGGCTTTCTTCTGATGAACTCACGCTGAGCCTCCATTCTGCGACGATGGCTGGCCGACTTCATCTGACCGAGCAGCTCTTTCACGGCAATTGTCCCAAAGTCCGGCAGTGGCTCGGCTTTGAATCCCTTGGGCCGCACCTGCACGATGTAGCCCACGTCGGGACCTTCCCAGTTGAAGGTCGCGCCTTTCCAACTGGCGCAATAGACGTGGCTGTTGGCATCGACATCCGCATCGGTGGGGCGGGTCATTTTGATGAAGGGCTCCGGCGTGCGGGTTTCCTCGAAGGTCGCGCCTTTCGGCTTTACCTGATGGTGCCAGAGGGCACCGGTGCCCCAGTCGCAGGTGAAGGGGGCGTTGTTCCACTGGCCGAAGCCGGGTTCGTCGATGTAAACGGCACCGCAGCCGGAACCGCCGCCGTAGTCGGCGAGGGGCTGGATGCACTCGTCGTTGAAGTTTTTGTAGAGGCGTGGGTAGCCGTGGTCATCGAGGCCGGTGAAGTGGTGGAAGCGCACGTTCCAGCCGCCGCCGTCGTTGGTGTTGTCGCGGGCGAAGATGTCCATGAGGGGGCTGATGGCGACCTCAAGGATGTTGCGGGTGCCGGTGGAGTAGATCTCCAAACCGGTGCCGTCAGGACGCACGCGGATCACGCCGCCGCCGCGATGCTGCAGGTGTTTGCCATCGGTGCCTTCAGCATCCATGAAACCGAAGTCGCCACCGGCGATGTAGAGCCAGCCGTCGATGCCGAGGCTGAGGCCGTTGGTGGTGTGGTCGGCAGGCCGATCCTTGTAACCAAAGGCGATGTTTTTGACGAGCACCTTCTCCTCATCGGCCACGCCATCGCCGTCTTTGTCGATGTAGGCGCTGAGGTGCGGCGGGTGCACGAGGTAGAGGCGGTCTTTGTCCCAGACGAGGCCGCGGGGGGCATCCACGTCTTTGACAAATTCCTTCACTTCATCGGCGCGGCCGTCGCCATCTCTATCCTTCAGGCGCAGGATGCGACCGCGGTGGGGAGCACGGCCGAGGGAGCCGTTGCCATCGCTGCTGACATAGAGCGTGCCATCCGGCGCGGCGGCGATGAAGACGGGGTAGTTGGCGGACTGCGGAGGAGCAAAAAGGGAAACTTCGAAGCCATCGGGCACCTTCACATCTTTCAGGATCGCAGCCTCTTCTTCAGCCGTGAGCTTCACGATGCGAGGAGAGACGTTTCCGGCCTCCTTCAAAGGATCCGCCGATTTGTCGTATTGTTTCTTCTGCGTTTCGCTGAGCTTTGGAGCCACGCCTTTGATGTCCGGGCCTTTGAGCCAGACTTCACGGATGCTGGCCCAGCCGCCGCTGGTTTTTCCCAAGGCATGGATTTTCACAAAGCGGATGCCTTCCACCTTGGCGAAGTCGTTTGTGTATGGGGCGTTCTTGGTGTTGGCGCTGCCATCGACGAGAGTGCTCCAGGTTTTGCCATCCGTGCTGCCCTCGACCTTGAACTGGTACACACCGCCGTTTTCCCAGGTGGTCTGGATGCCGGTGAGCGTCTGCGGTTTTTCGAGCTCAAGCTGGAGCCACTGCGGGTAGGAGGGGCCTGAGGCACACCAGCGGGTGCTTTCGTCGCCGTCCACGGCACGCCAGGCGAAGTTGTTCTTGCCGGTCTCTTCGCTGCTTGCAGTCGCTTTGATGCCGGTGGCGTCTTTCGGCACAGGCGGGGGCTGGGGGGCTTCCACCTTCTTGGCGGCGACGAAGGTGACCTTGTTCTGGCCCTTGAAGGGAGTCAGGTATTCCGGCGTGAGTTTGTCCATCGCCCACAGAAGGCCGCGGGTGACGAGATCGAGGTAGCGAGGGTCCGCCACGGTGTCGTTGTTGTGGCCGATGGTGGTGCTGAAGCTGCGTGCGCCTTGCTTCTCATTTGTCCAGGCCACGACGTAGTCCACGTCCTTGCCCTTCACCACCTGCTTGCCCATGGCGAGCGGGTGACCGTCAAAGATGTTCACGTTGTTGTAGAGCTCCTCTTTGATGGTGGTCCAATCGGCAAGCGGCTTGGTGATGGGGTGCTCCTTGTCCACAAACGTGATGGCGATAGGCTCCTGCGGGCCGTGCGAGGCGGACTGGATGCCGAGGTGCTTGAACCACGCGTCCGTGCCGGTGCGGAAGCTGTGCATGGCACAGTGCAGATGCACGGCGGGGATGGTCTGGTGTACATCCAGGATGCGCTTCACCACGGCCATGTCCTTCACACCGGCGGCGCACTCATCGTGAATGATGATGTCGTAGCCCTTGGCCCAGTCGGGATTGTCATACAGCGGCAGCGGCGGGTTCACCGATTTGTCGTCCGTCCACACCACATCCACCTGCACATTGGCGCGGGCCTGGATGCCCTGGCTGAGGATCACATGCTGCTTCGCATAATCATGGCAGCAGCCACCTGCCACGAGGAGGGCTTTGAGGGGCTTGGTTTCAGCAAGGCCCAAAGAGGCCGTGGTAAGGAGGAGCAAGAGGGCAAAAGAACGCATGAGAAAAAACGGGAATGCAGAAGCCGCACAAAAAGCGGGGTTTCTATCAGAAAAGTATGGAATTCGCACCAGTGAAAGGCCGGGCAGGAGCGCGGAATTCATTCCGCAGCAGCCACGCACACAAACTGCGGCACCCCATAAAGGCAAGCTCCCTTTCCCCTTCGGCGGAGTGCTGCGGAATGAATTCCGCGCTTCTCATTGGAAATGCGCTTTACTCCAACGGCGAAGCACCGACCCACGCACCCCAGTTCTCCCCAGCCCCCACTCATGCACCTGCGCTGCCTTGCCATCATCCTCTCCTGCTTCATTCTCCCTCTGCGCGGAGAAGAGCCGCCGCTCTCAGCTGAGGCGCTGGCCGGTGCTTTGCGCACTTCGGGCCTGCCAACAGGGGAGGAAAGTGTGACGGTGCCGCTTGAATCTACCTTTTTGGGATTCATCGTGGAAGCACAGATCAATGGACAGTCTGTGCAGCTCTTGCTGGACTCTGGAGCCGCTTGCACTCTTCTGTCCCCCGAAATAGCGCGGCAACTCGGCCTCCAGACGAATGGTCCCAAGGAATCAGCATCCAGCGCCGATGGCGGGAGCGTCGTGGGCCTCCGCACGCTGACCAAGCGCTTCAGCCTTGGATCTGCTTGGACGGAGAACGAGCCAGTGTTCATTGCCGAGATGATCCCGGGAATTCAAGGACTGCTTGGTATGGCCACCCTGGCCGACTGGGATGTTCGAATCGATCCTTCAACCCGGAAACTCACCCTGTTTCCTGCGGGCAAGGCCCCCTCACAGGAAGGCGAAACTGTACTGCCACTCACCTGCCAACGCAAAAGCACATCAGCAGGAATGCCCAAAGGACAGGGATTTCACATGATGAACCTCACCGTGCCACTGCACGTGGGCACACATGAACTGGCGGCCACGCCGGACACGGGCCACGGCACCATTCTCCAGCTCCCGAGCACGCTCATCGAAAAGATGGCACCCCAAGCGCTGAAGGACGCGCTGCCCGCACTCGCCACCGCCGTCACTCTTTCAGGCAAAACGATGAGCCGGGAGGCAAAGCTCCGTGAGGTTACATTCGGCCCTGATACCCTGCATGGTTTGCGCACCAATATCATCGACGCCCCTCCAGGCTCAAACGCCGAGAGCAAAGGCCTCATCGGCCTGAATCTGCTCCGCCACTATGTAATGACCTTTCGTTTTTCCGTAGGCGAACTCCGTCTCAAGCCCCTGGGCACCGTGCAGGAAATCACAAGCGCCGCGACGGCTGGCATCTACATGGACTTAGAAAACAAGATTCTCAATGTCTTGCCGAATGGACCGGCGGACAAAGCCGGGCTGCGTATCGGAGATGAAGTACTCGAGATCGAAGGCCACCCCCTCAAGACCATGACGCCAGAGAAGTTTGCCGCCTTCAAACGCCTGCCGCCTGGCACCGCCGTTAAGGTGCGCTACCGGCGTGGAGAACTCAGTCCGATGGAAGCGACCTTGGTGTTGATGAAGGAGTGAAGCGTGCAAAATTCGCAGGGGGATCGTCTTGCCACTGAGGTGAAAGAAGGGCGGCAGGGGCGATTCGGCGTTGTGCATGCTTGCGGAGTGCTGCGGAATGAATTCCGCGCTCCTCACTTCCCAAACCGAGCCTTCACCAAATGGCTGCCGAGGATCCAGACCTTGTGCAGCTTGCTGAGGCGGGCGCGTTTGGTGAAGACGGGGTAGCGCTCGCGTTTGAGCTTTTCGAGGATTCGCGAGTAGATGTCTGCCATGATCTCGGAGGCGACCATGTTTTTGCGGTCCTCCGGCGGGAGGATCTTTTGAGCGGCGTCGTAGTAGCCGCGGGCGCGCTGGTACTGGAAGTCCATCATCTTGATGAAGCGCTCGCTGGGACGGGCATCGAGGATCTCGCTTTCCAGCACGCCGAATTTTCTCAGCTCCGCCTGGGGGATGTAGATGCGGCCGGTGTCGCGTGCGTCCTGCCCCACATCGCGGATGATGTTGGTGAACTGTAGGGCGTAGCCCAGATTGATGGCGTAGTCCTTGGTGGCGGGATTTTGATGGCCGAAGATCTCGATGCTGACGAGGCCGACCACGCTGGCGACTTTGTAGCAGTAGCCGAGAAGCTCCTCAAAGGTCTCGTAGCGAGTCTTGGTTAGGTCGCTGGCGACGCCGTCGATGATCTCGCAAAGCCAGGCGCGGGGGAAGCCGTACTTTTGCGGCAGCAGGAGCATTTCATCCAGCACGGGGTGCCCCGGGGGCTTGCCCTCCTCCACGCAGCGCTTCCAGTGGTTCAGCTCCTTTTCCTTGGCCTCGGGGCTGTTGTTCGGATCATCGGCGATGTCATCCACCACGCGGCAGAAGGCGTAAAACGCGATCATGTCGCGCCGGCGCTCCTTGGGCAGGCAGGCGAGCGCGAAAGCGAGGTTCGACTTCGCCCGCCGCACGATCTGTTCTGGAGAGAGCGTGCCGCTGGTCATGCGGAAGTGGAACGTGGAAAGCCGAGGCGCAGCATGATGAGGAGAGCCGTTAGCAATAGCCAGCAATCGAGCATGGCAAGCACCAATGCGGCCAGGGGTTGCTCGATCATGTGCCAAAATGGCGATCCGGCGCAGAGCACACGCGCCATTTCCACCGTGTAAAGCGCGACCATAAAGACTGCGAGGGCGGTGATGGAAAGAAGAACAAGAGGCAGGGCGGCCCGGCCCAAAATGCGCAGCGCGCCAGCGCCCTGGGACCAGAAGGGACCGGGCACCGCAGCCACGGCCACCGGCAGCGCGGCAAAAACGAAAAGCAGCTCGATCCACCACCACGCACCGATGCTGTGGGGCGTGGTGATCTGCCACCAGCGCCAGCTTATCCACAACAGATCAAATCCCGCCAGGAATGCCACCCCCTGCCAGCGGGCAAAGGCTTGCTCCAGAGCTGCGGCGGCATCGCCGCCAGCTTCGGTGTTCTGCGGGTTTTCCCACGCCATCACGAAGCGCACCAGCCAGACCTGGACGGATGCTGCGGCCACTGCCGTGAACAAATATCTCATGCCCTGCTTGAGCGTTTCCACGGCTTCCGGCAGCATTTGCCGCAGGCTGGCAGCCTCCAGCACCAGCCAGGCAAATCCAGCCACGGTCACGGCCAGGAGGGAGAACTTTTGTTCAGGGCCGGGTCTGCGCTCCCCGTAGCGATAAGGCCAGCGCCAGATGCGCAGCGTCAAAAACAAGAGCGCCACCGGAGCCATGCCGGCGAGAGGCCAGGGCGGCAGCAGGGCATGTGGCAGCATGGCCATGTGCGCCAGGGCATCGCGGGCCAGAGGGAGGAGCATTTCCCGCCAGTCGGTCAGCTGGGCCAGAGAGTAGGGAGCATGCAGTTTCTCGCCCGCAGCACCGGCCAGCAGCACGGCGCCAGCGGTGCCGATAATCAGCCCCGAACGCAGCCGCAGGCAGTCCCATGCGTCTGACAAATGCCTGCGCAAAGGGTGCCAGCGCAGATGCAGCACCAGCCCGGCAGCAAAGCCGAGGAGGGCGAGCGCGGTCGTCTGCCAGTGGGTCAGGTTCAAAGTTCACGATCAATTCGCGAAAACATCTCGACATGCCAGTGCGTATTCGCTTCTCTTCCATCCGCCATGAAATCCCCCGCCGCACTCCTGCTTGCCTGCCTTTCCTTCACGTCCGCTGCTCTTGCTGAAAACTGGCCCAGCTGGCGCGGACCAAACCAGGACGGCTCTTCGGGCGAAACCGGCCTGCCGGTGAAGTTCAGCACCACCGAAGGCGTGAAGTGGGCGGCGGATGTGCCGGGCCTCTCCGCTTCCGTCCCGGTCATCTGGGGAGACAATCTTTTCATCACCGCCCCGATCGACGCGGAAAAGAAACTCGTCGGCCTTTGCTACGACAAAAAGACCGGCAAGGAAAAATGGCGCACCACCATCAGCGAAGGCTCCGAAGTGCAGTGGGATGACAAGAGCAATCTCGCAAGTCCTTCCGCCGTGACGGATGGAGACCGCGTTTACTTCCTCTTTGCCAATGCCATCGCCGCCGCCTGTGATTTCAGCGGCAAGATCATTTGGAAGCGTGATTTTAAAGAAACGCACGGCGCCTTTGCCACGCAGTGGACTTACGGCAGCAGCCCGGCGCTGGACGGTGGCAAGCTTTACATCCAGGTGCTGCAGCGCAATGAGGCCTTCCAATTTCAGGGCAAGTTTGAAAAGGGCACGGCGGGCAAGGACATGAGCAGCTACGTCCTGGCCGTGGACCCGGCCACCGGGAAGGACATCTGGAAACACATCCGCCCCAGCCTGGCCTCCACGGAATCTCTGGAGGCGTTCAGCAGCCCCATCTTCACCACTTACAAAGGCCAGCGCCTCATGCTCATTTCCGGCGGCGACACCCTGACGATCCACGATGCCGCCACGGGCAAGGAGTTCTCCCGCATCGCCACGTGGAATCCTCCCGGAGACGGCTACAACAAGTTTTTCCGCCTCGTCCCCTCCCCCGTCGTGGGCGACGGCGTGGCGATCGTGTGCGCACCGAAAAATTCGCCGGTTTTTGCCATGCCTCTCGATGCCAAAGGCGAAACGAAACCCATCTGGCAGACCGAGCCCAAAGGCGTGACCAGCGACGTGCCCACCCCTGCCTTCTACAAGGGCAAGTTCTACGTGCTCGACGGCGGCAAGAAGATCCTGAGCTGCCTGGAACCCAAGACGGGCAAGGTCCTGTGGTCCGGCGAACTCGGCGGCAAGACCAAGTTTGAAAGCAGCCCGACGGTGGTGGACGACAAGGTCTATTGCATCAATTTCTGGGGCGAGGTCTACGTGGCCAAAGCCAACACCGACAAGTTTGAGCTGCTGGGCATGAACGAAATGGGCAACGGCAGCAAGCCAAACGGTAATGCCGCCAGCGTGCGCGCCAGCGTGGCCGTGAGCGATGGATGCCTCTTCATCCGCTCTGAGGAGAAGCTGTACTGCATCGGTAAGAAGTGAGCGAGGTGCCTTGAGTCGGCCCAGGCCGCGCCAGGTTGCATCGCATCGCCCCGAGTCAGCCCGGACCGCCGGTGCTTCGTGGGCCGACGCCAATACAGGATCAGGACCAAACCGGGATCATTCCAGGATCATGATCCCTGTGATCCTGCCCACCCCAAAAGGGAGATTCCGGTGGGGACCAGGATGGTCCCTCTCCTGCCCGAGGCCACAGCCGTTGGTATCAGGTATCAAAGTGGTATCAAATCAGTATCATGATATCAAACTCGATCCGAAGGGGAAAAAAACTGGATGGGATTCATGCCCGATGTCACCAAAACCCGGCCCCCCGTTGGAAGCACCAACGGGCTTGAGAAATGTAACGTTATTCAAGTCACTCTTGTGTTACATCGACCCATCAATGGCTGAGGGGCCCGCCGGCGTGAGAGCGATATTTTCCTAGAATATCACGGGCGGGAGCTTCACAGTCGGTGGCATGAAGATTGTCGGCATCAAGGGTTGTTTTGAAAAGACGCAGGGGCTGTTTTATTTCGCCAGGATGTGCTCAAAGATTCGGCTGCACGCACAGGGCAGGCTGCCGGAGGACTACCATGAGATGCTGGGCCAGGGCTTTGATGGCCGGACCTGCCGCTACCTACGGGTCAGCTATGAGGCGGTGAAGGAGCAGGTGCTCTCCGGCAAGCCGGAAACGGAGGTGCTGGACTGGTGCTTCGCCCATGGGAGAACGCTCACGGCTGAGGAGGTGCTCATTTACAACAGCTTCATGAGCAAGCGCGGCTGGCACGATGACGAGACCGATGGCTTCATCCCGGAGATGATCCGCCACTACGGCCTCAAAGACGACGGCACCGTGCTCACGGACTTTGACCTCATCGAAATGGACGAGGGGCGCTGGTATCCCGACATGTGGCGGGATGCCTGGAAATGAGCCACGCCGACCCCCAGTCGGCTCCAATTCTGCGCTCAATTCTCGCGCGGCCTGACAAGGTTGACGCTGGCGGCCCGTTTGGGATAATCACACCATGCTCGCCCGCTCTCTCGCCCTCGCTTCTCTTTTCACCGCCGCAACTCTCGGACACGCAGCACCTGCGGAACACGTCATCCTCATCAGCATCGACGGCTGGGCGCATCAGTATTTTGATGATCCGAAGTGCCACATGCCAACCGTGAAGGCGCTGGCGGCAAACGGAGTGCGGGCAAAGCGCATGGAATGCTCCTTCCCCACCGTGACGTGGACGAACCACACCACGCTGGTCACCGGCGTGCATCCGGCGAAGCATGGCGTGCTGGCGAACGAATACTTTGACAGGGCCACGCGGAAAAAGGTGCCGCTGATTCCGGACCCGATTTTTAACAAGGAGGAGATCGTCAGATCGCCCACGATTTACGACGCGGCCAAGGCGGCCGGTCTGACCACCGCCGGAGTCATCTGGCCGGCCTCTCGCGGGGCCAAGACGCTGGACTGGACCGTGCCGGATGTTTTCGAGCAGGAGTTGTTTGAGAAATACGGCACCCCTTCCCTGCTTGAGGAGGCGCGGGCGGCAGGCATCCCGATCGAGAAACAAAATGAATGGTGCAAAGCGGGCAATCCTGGCAAGGCGCAACGCGACTACATGTACTCGCAACTGGCCCAGCACATCATCAAGAAGCACAAGCCGAACTTCCTGGCGCTGCATCTGGTGAGCCTGGATTCTTTCGAACATGCGCATGGCCGGCAAGTGGCGGAGGCCTACTGGGCCGCGAATGATTCTGACAATCGCGTGGCGGACCTTGTGCGTGCCACCGAGGAGGCAGGGATCCGCGACAAGACCACTTTTGTCATCACCACGGACCATGGTTTCGTCACCTTCACCAAGTCCATCAATGCGAACGCGGCGCTGCGCAAAGGGGGCTTTGTGAAAGCGGCGCTGGGCAAGAACCTGGCGCCTGATTCGCAGGTCTTTGCGATGGCCGAGGGCGGCGCGTGTTTCGTCTATGTGCTGGATGACGCGAACCGCGATGGTATTTTGAAGCAGATCACACCAACGCTGAGCAAGCTGGAAGGCGTGGAGGGCGTGGTGGAGGCAAAGGATTTTGATGCCAGGCTGCACCACATCACCGCCGCGAAGGATGGCCGCGAACCCGACCTCGTGCTGCTGGCCGCCGATGGCTACACCTTCACCGATTCGCTGGCGGACAACGATGTGATCATCCCCAACGATCCGCCCAAAGGCGCACATGGCCATCTGCAGACGGATCCCAATCTGTATGGTGGTTTTGTCATCAGCGGCGCGGGCGTCAAAAAAGGTGCGGTGCTGGACGAGATCAAAAACATCGACGTGACGCCGACGATGGCGAAGCTGCTCGGCATCCCCTTCCCCGGCGCGGATGGCCGGGTGCTGGATGAGGCGCTGGCGAAGTAAGGAGCGTCAGCCGCGCTGCACCACCACGGCCGTGCCGTAGCAGAGGACTTCCGTGACGCCCGGAGCGATTTCCGTGGCGTCATAGCGCATGGCGATCACCGCATTGGCCCCCACGGTTTGGGCGTGCTCCTTCATGAGCTCAAAGGCCTCCGCACGCGCCTGCTCGCAGAGCTTGGTGTAGATGGAAATATTGCCGCCCACGAGCGTCTGAAGGCTGGCGCCGATGGCACCCACGATGGAGCGGGAGCGCACTATGATGCCTCGGACGACACCGAGCTCCTGATTGACGTGGAAGCCGGTGAGGGCGTTCGCGGTGGTGGTTAGGATGTCCGCGGGCATGGAAAGCAGGGAGTTTACAGCATGCCGGGTGTGTAGCGCGGACGTGAATCCATGCTGGTGCCGGTCTGCTGGCGCATGTGGGTGTCGTCCAACGCGCGGTCCACGGCCTCCTGGAGCGCCCGGGAGGTCAGGTCACGCAGAACAGGAACGGGGGAGCCGCTGCCGGGGCGGTAGGCATTGCTCTGGCGCTCGCCTTCGTGGATCTTGGTGTAAATCACCCGGCCGGAGGCGGCCTCCACCACATTCACCCGAATGCGAGCGTAGCCGTAGGGATGCACGAGGAGCTGCGAGCGCAGATCCAGAATATCACCCGTAAGAATGAAGCGACCTTTCACCTCCGTGGCCAGCATGCCGCGGGCTTCAAGGGCGTAGGCGAAGGCGTTGCGCACCACATCGCTGACAGGCAGGCGGGTCTGGATGGTGTCCACTTTCGGGCCGATGGGCAGGCGCACGTGACCAAGGGTCTGGGCGTTTTCGTTTCGCTTGTCCTTGAACTGACCGACGGCGAAATCGGGAGAACCCCGCAGCATGAGGCCGGGCTGAGGCACATATTCGAGGCTGACGACCGAGGAATTGGCGCAGGAAGAAAGCAGCGTGAGGCAGGCTGCGGCCGCGAGGATGGCTGGGAGGCACCTAAGGTTCATGGATTGCATCATTAGAACGCCTTCGACGCGAATCAATGTGCTTGATTCACCAAAGTCCGGCCAACGGGGACAAAAAAACAACCCTGCCGGAACTCGGAGCTCAGGAAAAAAACCCCCAAAACCTGAATCCAATTAACCCGGCAGGGTTGATTTATTGAATATATTCGGAAACAGGTTCGCCATGCAATACCAAAAAGTTTTTGATCGAAAAAAGACGGGAATAATTTCGCTGCTGATCATCGGCATTTTTTCTTTGATTCCCTCAGAGACTCACGCGCAACTCGGGCGCTCCGTGCGGCAGGTCATCGTTTCCCAGGCGGCCACGTGGAATTCCAACACTGCCACGATGCAGTGCTACCAGCGGGCCTCAGCCGGTGCGCCGTGGCAGGCGGTGTTTGAAAAACCGGTGCCGGTGCTGCTGGGCAGAAAGGGTCTGGCCTGGGGGAGAGGAGTCTTTACGCCCCCACAAAATGGCATTCCTCCCAAGGTGGAAAAAGACTGGCGCGCACCTGCGGGAGTGTTTCAGCTAGGCGCCCTTTTCGGCTATGCCGCCACCGCCCCTGGGGGCGCACGCTGGCCCTACATCCAGGTCGGCCCCTGGGATGCATATGTGGACGACTCCTCCCTGCCCCAGTATTACAACCGCCATATCCGCATTGATCCCCGCCAGGGAATTCCGCCGTGGTTTGAGAAACAAAAAATGCGCCTGGGGGATGCCGCCTACAAATGGATGCTGGAAATCAGGCACAACCAAGGTCCTGCCGCGCCTGGGTACGGCAGTGCCATTTTTTTCCATGTGCGCCGCGGGCCGGACAAGCCCAGCGCTGGCTGCACCACGATGGCCGAAGGAGACCTGACGCGAATGCTGCGCTGGCTTGATCCCACCGCCTCTCCGCACTACGTGCTGCTGCCCAAAGATGACTACGCAGCGCTGCGTGCTGCCTGGGGCCTGCCGTGAGTCAGATTTCGGCGGTATCCACCCACCAGTCGTGGCCGGGTTCAAGGCCGTGGCCATAGATGGTTGCGGGGGCCTCGAGAATTTCAAGGCCGGGCATTTCTGCCAGCAAAGCCGCACCCAAGGACTGGGGGACAGCTACAAAAAGGGCGGGCAGGTGCGACGCTCGGGCTGCGCACAGGGCGTCACGAATGATTTGAGCACCGGAGGAGGGATCGCTGAACCGAAAACCGGAGAGATGAGCGGACAGCATTTCGGCGCCGTCGTCGGTCCAGAGACGCTTGCCACGCCGCGTGTCTTCCACCCAGGCAGTGCCGGTGATCTGCACGGGCGTCATGAGGGAGCGCAGGGCATGGTTTCCTGCTTCCAAAAAATAAGCTGTCCGGGGGCGAAAATTCTGCGGGGCAGCCACCGGAACTGGCGTAGCGTTGGCGCTTGGGGCGGACGTAATCCTGAGCACCATGATCTGCGCGAGCGATGTGAATGCCGGAATCTCACACCGCCCGGTGTAGTCCGAAGGGCGCCGACCGGTGCCATCCATGACGATGCAGTAACAGGCCTGCGAACCGCTGAGCACGACCTGCCGCCGGGTCTCCCACAGCAGCTTCGCCAGCACACCGCTGCAGCGGGCCCGCGGGCTGACTTTGAGATCGCAGAGATAGTGAACACGTGTGCGCAGGGGTGAATCCTGCCCGCAGTGCATCCAGCGCTCCACCCGGACCAAAGTTGCGAGCACTTCGCCACCGGCTTCGGCGATGGTGAGGGTGGCGTCTCCCATGGCGGCAAAGAAAGGCAGATAGTCGCGGCCATGCGAAATGCGAAACCGCCGGCCCTCGCCGAGAGGATAGTCAAACTGACGCTCGAAGCGCTCGAGCGCCTCGCCCAGCCACACGGGTGGCGTTTCACGCAGGATGTGGAAATTCATGCGCGGCTGCCGATTAAAATTTGCGGGTAAAAGAAGCTGCGGTCGCGCTTTTCCATCGCCCTTCCGAGCCCATGATCCCAGCCGATCTCTCCGGAAAGCACATCCATGTCGAGCGAGGAATTTAACTGCCGCAGGATGACCCGGCCTCCGGGTTTCAAAGCCCTGGCGGTGGCCGCCAGCGTCTGCGCCGCCTGATCTGGAGCCAGCCAGTCAAGGATGTTGGAAAGGTGCACCATGTCTGCGCTGGAGGGCGGGAGGCTTTCGAGAATCTCGCGCATACGGCCCTGGTGCCAGACGACCTCAGCATGAACCCTGCCCTGCGTTTGCAACCAGTCGTAGCGATGGCCCGGCGCAAAGCGGCCCTCGTACATTTGCAGGAGGAAGGGATTCGTCTCCGCGCACTCGCGCGCCAAGGCCACGCGGGTGCGCCACGCAAAGTGTTCATGGAAGGGACGGCGTGGATTCTGCGCGGCCTCATGACCAAACAGCGTGGTCAGATTGGGGAGGGACATCGCACGGCTCAAGGCCTCATCGAGATCTGCACCCCTTGATTTCACCCGCCGCAGTTCCGCGAAGCAGCGCTCGTAACGACCGGCGTGATCCGGGCCGTGCTCTGCCACAAAATCGAGCGGACCAAAGACATTCTCAGGGAGGGACAGCGCCTCGTACAATCGCTTCAAGGCTTCGCTGCGCAGCGGCATGTTTTCGTGACCCAGCAGCCGTGCGGAGTCTTCGTCGCTGGCATGCGCGGCCAGGTGCAGCTTGCAGCGGGAGAGTGCGAGCTGCGCGAGGTTCATGTCCACGGCATGAATGCGGCGCAGGGGCTGGCGCGCCAGTTGCACGAGAGTTTCGCCACCGGAGGCGATCATCACCACCGTGGCATCTGCGGGCAGGGCTTGCGCCAGCTCCACATCCAGGCGTGGATCTTCGCGCACCTGTGAAAACGCGAGAGGAAGTTTGGCGGCCTCGATGGCCCAGGCGTCAGGCTTGGCGGAGAGGGTTTCGTCCATAGGCTAAGTGAAGCATGAGGAATAGTAAAACGGCGACCAGCAGGTCCACGGCATAGTGCAGACGCAGCGCCAGCGTGGCCACCAGCATGAGCAGCGAGGGCACGAGCATGAGCCAGAAACGCAGGCGAAAGCAGGACCAGTCCCAGGCCAGAAGTGTGAGCGTGATGAGCACATGCAAGCTGGGAAAGGCATCGTAGCGCGAAGCCATGGCACTGTTGATTTGGTCATTCCAATGCGTCAGCGCACCGCCGGTCAGCGGTGTGGTAAACAGTTCTGGAAAGGCCGTGGCAGGCGGTGCCGCCGGATAGAGCAGATAGCCGAGAAATCCGACGGCGAAGGAAGTGAAGAGGCGCGCTCCAAACAGCATGCCGTGCCTGTTTGTGACCACCACCTGAAGCAGCGCCCAGTGAAGATAAACATGATAGCTCATGTAGCCCAGGCTGAGCAGGTCGTTCGATCCTGAATTCAGCACACAGCGTAAGGCGAGCACGGGGGATTCTCCAAACAAAGCCCTGTCTGCGGCCAGCAGTTCGTGATGGCGCACTGGCACTACCAGCGTCTCCACCAGCAGGGAGGAGCCTGCATAGAGAGCCCAAGTCACCACGTAAGCGCCCAGCAGGCGAACACGCCCGCCCATTTTGCTCAGGCACAGCAGCACTGCGTAGCCGCAGGTCAGCGCAAAGACCCGGAAGAGCAGGCCAGTCCAGCCATGTCCCTGACACGCAAGAGCCACGGCAAGAGCGCCACCTATGGCAAGGTACATCCATTCATGAATCTGCACCCGCCGCTCCTTCACAGTCTCCCGCCCTCCCGCTTCCATCCCAGCGGACTGCGGCGCAGGCTGTGAATGAAAAACTCGCGCACAAAGGCGCCGTAGGAGCGAATGAACGGCGCGCCCTGCTCACGCAGTGAAGGCGCGAGGGCATCATGCACCTGCGGCAGATGGTGCCATGGTACACCGGGAAATAGATGATGCTCCAGGTGGTAGTTCTCATTGCACATGAAGAAACGCACAAGCGGATACGTCAGGATGGTGCGGGTGCCGCGCACCTCGTCGCTCGCATGCTCCAGCAGGGTGTGCTGGCTCATGCCACGGATGTTGACCATGGTATTGATGAAGAGCATGGGCAGCAGCCAGCCGTGCCAGAGCCAGATGGCGGGCACATGCGACCACACGAACCACGCCAGCACCGCTGTGGCAGCGACTTCGGCCGTGATGCCGAAGCGGTCCTTCAGCGTGCCTTGCATGAAACCCAGGATGGGAATGGCGGTGATATACACCGGATACCCCACCAGCAGCCGCAGCCAATTCATGATAAAAACCATCCACGTCCAGCGCGTGTAGTTGGCGTAGTGGTCGGGATCTCCAGCCTCTCCGAGATGCTGGTGGTGGTTCAGGTGCAGCACGCGATAGGCGGAAAAGTTTTGCAGCACAGGCATGGCACACAGCGCACCGAACACAGCGTTCAGAAGCTTGTTTCTGGCCAGCGTTCCATGCACCGCTTCGTGGGTGAAAAGGCTGATGCCATGCAGCGACGCAGCGGCGAGCAGATAAAGCGGCAGCGCGGGCAGCCACTTCCACCGTGGCGCCTCCCATGCGGCAAGCAGCACCGCCCCCGTCGCGCCCACGATATAGAGCAGCACGAAGACGGCCACGCGCCAGACATGTCGCGCAGCTGAGCGTGTGTGGCAGAGCCGCAGCAGGTCAGGGGGCAGTGTGTTGTTCATGAGGGTGGGTGGTGGCCTTCCAAAGATCGACGTACAACCGGTCAAACACATGCAGGCCAAGCTTCACACCGTCCTCCACGGCAGCACGGCCCTCTCCCCCTCCCTGCCAGGCTTGCAGCACGCATTCGAAAAACTCCGCGGCATGCCGGCCATCGATCTCCTGGTGCAGATTGTAATGAACCAGCTTCTCCGCAGGCACCCAGCCGCGCTCCACCGCCGTGCGGCCAATGCGTGCGGAAATGTCTGCAAACACGTGCTCGATGACTCCGAGGCAGGCCAAGGCCAGATCTGTGCGCTCCATCATGCACACGCCCATGAGGCTGGTGTTGAAGGCCCTCACCGCTTCAGCTTCACGCACATGGTTCATCTCCGCGCGGCTCACGCCCAGTGTTTCCAGAAAGCGCAGAAAGGTCATGTCATGCGCCAGTGCCGGATCAAACACTGGAGCGACTTCATCCACATAGCCATGCTCCTCGGCCAGATTGTGGACCAGGCTCCGCCGCAGTGCGGAACTCGGCATGCGTGCCATCAGCGCCGCCATGGGTCTGGAAAAGTAGCGCACAGCGAAGAAGAACTGCTGCTGGGTTTCGCAAAACCTCTCCCTGTCCAGCGAGCCATCTTCCAAAGCCGTGAAGTAATGGTTTTTCAATATCCGACACGCATCTGCTTGAGCCGCCACCCAGCTTAGTAGTTCCTCCATGGCTGAATTCTATGAAAGACCCGTGGTGATCTCCAGCAGATTTTTAGCATGGAGGCCGTCCGCGCCTGCCCGCCGACACTCGAGTAAGTTTTGCGTGGGACATGAGACATGTGAAAGCGCCGGTAGCCCGGCGCACTGCAGGACGCATAGCGCGGTCCATGCTTTTCACCTGCGGCCCTATCTCTCCGTCCGCGAGATCGCCTTCTTCAGCCACTCGCCTTCTTCCTTCCACGGCGGGGCGTTGCGCAGTTCGGCCACGGTCATGGGGAGGCGGGCGCTCCAGTTGCTGTCTGCGGCGATGCCGGGGACGTTGAAGCGGTCTTCGAGACCATAGAGGTCCGTGAGCATGAAGGCAGCGAATCGGGCATTGCTTGTCAGCAGGGCCTCCAGCAGGGCATGGCGGATGTGGGCGTCGTACTCAGGCCAGCCGTCGGAGGAGAAGCGCAGCCCGGCAAATTCGGCGAGGTCGCCGAGCTCCTTGTTCCCCACTTCGCGTTCGGATTCAAATTCGCTCATGGCATCACGGCGGCGGTGCTCCCAGTGGGTGCGCATCGGCTCATGGTCGTGCGTGGCGTAGGTGGTGAAGGCGCAGTTGTCGTAGGTGCTGCCCATGACGACCCGGCCCAGCTCATTGTGCTCCCACTGGCAGACTTTGAAGCCGGGAATGTCGAGGCTGAGCAGGTGCGGGCGCACGTAGTCCGGCACGGTGCCGAGGTCTTCGGCCACGACCTCGGCCTTCCCAGCGGCGGCGTCGAGGATCATGCGCAGATACTTGTCGCCGTTGGCCAGATTGGCGGCCTTGTGCTCGGGTGTGTCGTCATCGTTTTCGATGAAGTGCGGCAGGCGGCCTCCAGTGAGGGCCTTGGCCGCTTCATCAGAGAGGTAGCAAAACTCCGCATTGCGCGTTGGCCGCCACGGGAAGCTGTAAATGCGGTAGAAGCCGAGCACGTGGTCGATGCGGAAGATGTCGAAGACTTCCGTGAGCTTCTGCGTGCGCTGGCGCCACCACTGGAAGCCGCCGCTCTCCATGACATCCCAGCGATAGTGGGGGATGCCCCAGTTCTGCCCCCAGTGCTGCACGAAGTAGTCGTCCTTGAAATACGTCTCCGGAGGAGCTCCGCCGCACCATTCCAGATCAAACTCCTCGGGCTTGAAGAACACATCCGCGCTGCACCAGGAGATGCCAAAGGGGATGTCTCCCATGAGCTTCACGCCCTTCGCATTCGCATAGTCCCGCAGTTCGCCCCATTGGATGAAGCAGAGCCACTGCACGTAGGCGTGGAAGAGGATGCGGTCATCAATCTCATCGCCCTGGGAGTCGCGCCAGGCGCGGGCTTTACCGGCGCTGTTGAGGTCGCTGCGCCAGTTTGTCCAATCTTCGTGCCCATGCTCTTCCATGAGGACTTTGAAGAGGCAGAAGTCATCCAGCCAGGAAGCCTCCTTCTCGCAAAAGGCCTCAAACCGGGCCATACGACCAGGCTGGCTCTCGATCTGGCTGAAGGCACGACGGAGAAGCGTGTTTTTCAGCCGGCGAACTTTAGGGTAGTTCACGGAACCATGGCGCAGCAGATCCACGCGCAGGATGCTGGTTATGGTGCTGTAAAATTTTTCATCCAGCTCCGGAACCGCGCCTGGGGTGAGCTCCAGCGTGAGGTAGTCCAGCGCCACCGAGCTGATGGCATTGTAGGGGCTGCTGTCGCTGCCGGTGGCATTGATGGGCAGGAACTGCACGAAACCGAGACCCGTCTCCGCGGACCAGTCGATGAGCTGGCGCACACCGCCGATGTCGCCGATGCCAAGGTCTTCAGGCGTACGGATGGCAAAAACAGGAATCAGGATACCTGCACGGCGTGGCTGGATGGTGGGCATGGGAAGGAATGACTATCGTTCAGAACGAATGACAAATGTTTAGTGGTTGTGTCCTGCGATTTGGATACCTTGACCGGCGTATAGAGCACAATGCGTTCCCGATCCCTGTCGATACTGCTGTTTTTGTCGATCTCCGCCTCCCAGGGCGCGGAGACGAAGCCCGCGCGCATCATCGATTTCAAGGTGCCGCCGCACTCCTACCTCGAGTGGAAGCCGAAGGACCGCTTTGCCGAGCTGCAGGAACGGGCGCAAAAGGGGGAGGTGAAACTGGACACCAGCAATGACAAGGCCTTCCTCACCAGCCTGCTGGAGGCGCTGAACATCCCCATCAGCTCACAGATCCTGGTTTTTTCCGCGAGCTCCCTGCAAAGCGAGATCATCAACCCGCGCAACCCACGCGCGCTCTACTTCAACGAGGACACCTACCTCGGCTGGGTGCCGGGCGGGCTGGTCGAAATCATTGCCGCAGATCCGGAGATGGGCCCGATGTTCTACGTCTTTGACCGCATGCGCCCCGGCGGGCCCGTGCCGAATGTGACGCGGTCCACCAAGTGCATGAACTGCCATGCCGGGAACGCCACGCGCCGGCTGCCGGGCTTGATCGCTGAATCCTTGCTCGTCTCTCGTGCAGGGTCCAGCCTGGAAACCTACCGCCGGGACGTGCAGGGGCATCAGATCCCGCTGGAGGACCGCTTTGGCGGCTGGCACCTCACGGGCGAGCACAACCTCACGCAAAATCACGCCAATGTGATGGGCATCCCCAATGCCGGAAAAAATCAGATCGTCTCCGTGGACCCGGGCCAGTACTCCGACCTCAGCCTGCACCTGCTGCCCACCAGCGACATCCTTCCCAATCTGACGAACGAGCATCAGATGGGTTTCGAGAACCGGCTGGTCTATGCCATCTACACCGTGCGCCAGCTCAAGCACGAGGGCAAAGGCATGCTCGGTGCGGCGGCCAAAGCCGAGATAGAGGAGCGGGCGCAGGAGCTGGCCCGCTACATCATGTTTGCCGACGAGGCCAAATTTCCAACCAAAGGCATGGTGGGAGACCCCGCCTACGTGCGGGATTTCCTGCGCGACCGCAAGACCTCCAAAGCGGGCCTTTCGCTGAAGGATCTCGATCTGAAGACCCGCATGTTTAAATACCGCTGCAGCTACATGATCTACACGGACACGTGGAAACATGCGCCGAAGGAGCTGAAGGACCGCATCTACTACCACATGGCACTCTACCTGAGGGAAGCCCCGGATGCGCAGCACGCGCACCTGGCCGCAGCCGAGCGGGTGGCGATCAGAAGCATCCTGAAGGATACGATGACGGATCTGCCGGCGTGGTGGAGGTAGCAGCCGCGTTGAGCGGCTTCATTTGGGCTCGGGACCGGTCTTCTCTTGTTTCTTTTTTTCCCTGTACTCCTTCAGCACTTCCAGGCCACGCTGGTAGGAGCGTTTGAACTCCTCCGACTGCACTGCCGGCTCCGGCTTGCTAACGGGCGTTATATTGTCAAACAATCGTGCTCCGAAAACGAACAGCAGGCTGCCAACGACGGCGAACATGACACTCTTGGGATTGACCGTGCGAGTGCGTAGCAGACCATGCATCGTGACCTTTAACCAGCGCCGCTTCCATGCTTTCTTCCAGACTTCTTGCGGCACGATGGGCTGCACCAGCGGGTGCCCTGCCCAGCTTTTTCCCAGAATAACCACGGCAGCCAGGGCCTGTTCGGGAAACGCGGCCTTCCAGTCACAGGGTGTTGCGGGATAATCAAGCCGCTGCGTCCAAAACTCACGGTGATTCGCCGGCAGGTCACGCAAGGCCATGCCCCGTGCGATGGCGGCATGCAGCCTCTCAAATTTCTCTGCTGACGAGGAAGAGTCTTTGAGCCAATGCTGGAGTTTGCGCAGCATGCTCTGCGCGAGAAAGGGCCTCTCCAGGGCCGCCAGGGTGGCCGCACGGAAAAACACTTCCGCCGAGCGCGGGGCGAAGGCTTCATCCAGGCATTCGTCGAGTTTTTGCGCCAGATGAACGAGGTGAGCTGAGTCGCGCTCCTGCTCCAAAGCTTCGAGAACCCGCAGCAGGAAGGCTGCGCCACCTCCCACCAGCAGTGAGGCTAGAATGCTCACGGGCACGGTTTTGCCAAAAAGCCCCGGTTCCGTAAAGAAGGCATCGCTGATGATGCATTCCAGCGTGGAGGATGGGATGCCCAGCTCGGCTGCATCCATGGCCAGGGCCTTGAGGGCCATGGAGACCACTTCCAGCTGCCTGACCCCGCCCTGCAACGCCCGATCGAGAGATTCAAGCGAGTACGACCACTCACGCGGCCAGTTCCGCTCCGGCCGACGCGGGACCTTGGGCTTGGCGGGCTGCGGCGGCTCCTGATCGATCCGGTGTGGAAGAAACGGCACTTCCCCGGGGGCAAACGAAGGCGGCAGCGGGAGCGATGCAGACGGGGATGCCCTGGTGACAGGCGAGACTTCCGAGCCTCCATCCGCTGCAAAATCATCAAGCCAGTCATCCTCACCGGCTTCCGCCGCAGAGCGCGTCTTCAGCCATTGAAGGGCCATTTCATAAGCCGTGCGCAGTTGATGGAATCCCTCTGGATCCTGATCAGGACGACGAACCTTGAGCAGCCTGGCGTAGGCGGAGCGCACCTGCTTTTCATCCGCAGTGTCACGCTGCAGACCCAGAACTCTCCAGGGGTCAGCCATGGTCGTCGCGGAAGAAGGGAGCCATGAAGGTGTCCAGGTCCAAGGCTGCCTCTGCAATGCGCTCACGCTCCTGGGTGATGAGCGCCGCCTCGAAAGCTTCGACAAATCCTTCCAGCGAGCGCCGCATCTCGCCAGACAGCTCGGCATAAAGGCGGTTCGCGCGTTCCAGGCGCGCACGGTTTTCAGGCCGGTCGGCAGGATTCGTCTTCAGCGGCTGCAGCATGCGCAGCGCGGCTGCGATCTGCTCCGCGCTGAGGGTTCCGGGCCGCTGCTCGAAGACTTTCGTGATCTTTTTACCGGTTTCCTTGATCGTCACCTCCACTTCCAGGATGCCGTTCATGTCATAGCTGAAGCGCACGTCCACCTGGCCCGGATAGGCCTGGCCCGGACGGGAGCGCAGCCCCTTGATGTGGATCTTGCCGATATTCCGGTTGTCTTTGACGAGCCGGCTCTCGCCCTGGTAGATTTGAATGGCCAGTTCATCCTGTTCAGGAGCAAGTGTGCTAAACACCTCGCTGCGACTGCACGGAACCATTGTGTTCCGCTCGATGATCGGGGCGAAGAAGCCGTGCTCGCGATGGCCGCGCACGAGCTCCTTGGTGGTTTCAATGCCAAGGGTGTGAGGGCAGACATCTGTGAGCACCAGGTCTTTCACGGCGGAATCTCCCGCGACCAAGGCCTGCTGCACGGCCGCCCCCAGAGCTACGACACGATCTGGATCCAGGGTGCGGGACGGCTCCATGCCGAGGAGTTCCTGCAAATCTTCAAACACCACGGGCATGCGGCTGGCACCGCCCACCATCAAGACGGCATCAATCTGCTTTGGAGTGAGACCGGCATCCCGCATGGCCCGGCGCACCACGGGCCGCAGACGCGCGGTGATGGAAGCCGTGGCGTTGATGAAATCGTCCCGTGTGATGGGGGCGTCCTTGCCATGCAGTTCGATGGTGGTGCTGGTCTGCTTTGACAGCGCACGCTTCAGCGTTTCCACGCGCTCACGCCACCGAAGGGCGTCTTCCGCAGGAGGGTTCCATTTGAATTCGCGCTCAATCCACTGAGCGAAGGCCTCGGTGTAGTCTTCGCCGCCCAGCCGGCTTTCTCCGGAGGAGGCTTTGACTTCCACGACGCCTTCAAAGGATTCGAGCAGCGTGACATCGAAGGTGCCGCCGCCTAGATCAAACACCAGCAGCGTGCTGAGATCGTCCGCGGCACGGTAGCCATAGGCCAGCGCTGCCGAGGTCGGTTCATTGAGCAGACGCAGCACCTTGAGTCCCGCGATGGCTGCGGCATCCACGGTGGCCTGGCGCTGCTGGTCATGAAAATACGCAGGCACGGTGATCACGGCGGAATCCACCGTGGTTTTCAGCTGCATTTCGGCGATGCGTTTCAGTTCACGCAGCACCAGTGCCGAGCATTCCACAGGCGACCATTTGCGCCCGCCGAATTCATAGCTCGTGTCCGTTCCCATGTCCCTCTTGAAGCAGGCCTGCCCAGCCTTGGGGTTCGTCACCAGCCGGTCCTTCGCCGCACGCCCCACCAGCAATGCGCCATCCTCTGCGACTGCGACGACGGAGGGAATCAGGTCCTCGCCTAGCTCGTTCTTCAATGTTTCCGGCTGTCCATCGCGAAGAATGGCCACAAGGCTGTTCGTAGTGCCCAGGTCGATCCCGATCATCGCGCGATAATAAAAAAGTGTGCTTCAGCTACCGGCTCAGCTCCAGCATGCGCAGGATTGGCTTCTCCGCACGCTTGCGCAGGTCTTCCGGCATCTCAACCTGAGGCGTCAGATCACGCAGGCAGTCATGCAGCTTTTGCAAGGTGTTGAGCTTCATGTAACGGCAGTCGGCGCAGGCGCAGTGGCCGGTGGGCCCGGGGATGAATTTCTTGCCGGGAACCTCGCGCTCCAGACGGTGCAGCATGCCGCTTTCAGTAACGATGATGAAAGCGCTGGCCGGACTGTTGCGGCAATAACCGACCATCTTCTCGGTGCTGCAGACCTCATCGGCCAGGATTCGCACGGCATAGGTGCACTCGGGATGCGCCACCACTTTGGCGTCCGGGTATTCGTCTTTGATTTTTTCAATGCTGTCGCGCGTGAACTCCACGTGCACGTAGCAGGAGCCTTTCCAAAGGTCCATCTTGCGGCCCGTGCGTTCCATCACCCAGGAGCCGAGGTTTTGGTCCGGCACAAAGAGAATGGGACGATCCTTCGGCGCGGCTTCAACAATCTTGTCCGCATTGCCGCTGGTGCAGATGCAGTCGCTCAGCGCCTTCACGTGGCCGCTGCAGTTGATGTAGGCGATCACGTAATAATTCTTGGCGGCATTCGCTTTCAGGAAGGCCTCGAGCTGAGGTCCGGGGCAGCTCTGCTCCAGCGAGCAGCCCGCATTGGCATCTGGCAGCACCACGATCTTGCCGGGATTCACGATCTTCGCGGTCTCCGCCATGAAATGCACGCCGCAAAAGACGATGACGTCCGCCTCGGTCTCCTTGGCCTTGTAGGCCAGGCCGAGAGAGTCGCCCACAAAGTCAGCGATCTCCTGAATGGCTTTGTCCTGATAATTGTGCGCCAGGATGACGGCATTGCGTTCCTTTTTGAGGCGGAGGATTTCTTCGGTGAGGCTGGGGGCTGCGGTGGCGACCATGGAATGAAATGACGGAAAGATGCGGAGCGTAAAACGAAGCCGCAAGGAAGCAAGGGGGAGGTGGGGAAGCCCCAGCGCTGCATTCGACATTCCGCATTCGACATTCCGCATTCGACATTCCGCATTCGTCATTCGACATTCTACGGTGACCCAAAAACAGCCCCACCCGCTCCTCGATCTCGCGCTCACCGTCATCCTGCCCTCCATCGCCCTGGAAAAACTCAGCACGCCGGATCGTCTCGGCCCCCTGTGGGCGCTGGTGGTGGCGCTGCTGCTGCCGGTGGGGTTTGGCATCTGGTGCTACATGAACAAGCGCGGGCTGAATTTCTTTTCCGTGCTCGGTTTGGTGGCCGTCATCATCACCGGGGTGCTTGGGCTGTGGAACCTGAATGCCACGTGGTTTGCCGCCAAGGAGGCCATGTTTCCCATCTTTCTCGGCATCGCCTTTCCGCTGAGCCATCGCTGGGGCAAGCCGCTGATCAATGAGATGCTGCTCAATCCGCAGATCATCAATCAACCAGCGCTGCATCAGGCGCTGAACACCCCGGAAAAGCACCACAGCTTTGCAGTGCTTCTCAAAAAAGCCTCCTGGGGCATGGCGGGCACCATGCTGCTGTCCTCGGGCATGAATTTCGCGCTCGCCCTCTACCTGCTGGGAGACAAGGCCCCCGGCAGCGAGGAATACACCAAGGCCATCGGCCGCCTGAACTGGAGCGGCTTCCTCGTCATTGGCATCCCGCTCATGGGGGTGACGCTGGCCCTGCTGCTGTGGCTGCTGCGTTCCATCACCAAACTCACCGGTCTGGAGCGCGATGATTTGATGAATCAGGGCACCACCGTGCGCAAGCAGGTGAACAACGCCTTGGAAAACGATTGATTTCCTTCCCAAAAACCGTTTGCCCAAGTGGCAATGGCCGTTTATAGACTTCGCCCCCGGACTCGCGCGGTTAGCTCAGTGGTAGAGCATTACCTTGACATGGTAGGGGTCACAGGTTCGAACCCTGTACCGCGCACCATCTTCGACTGAAGATGAAAGTCCACTTCTCCGCAGGAGAAACTGCTCCGCAGGGCACTTTATTTGGTGAAGGCAAGTCGTGCCCCAAGAAGAATGAAAAGCGCGCCGGCCGCCCGGTTAAGAACTTCGCCAAAGGTGGAGCTTCCGCGAAATTTGTCTCCGAGCGCTGAGGCGAACCATGCCAGGCACAGGCACCACAGCGTGCCCGTGACGACAAAGCTGAGGCCGAGCACTAGAAACGCCGCGAACTTGCTGGGGCTGTCTGCCACGATGAACTGCGGCACAAAGGCCAGGAAGAACAGGGCCACTTTGGGATTGAGGACATTGGTCAGCAGTCCCTGCCGAAAGACGGCGAAAAAACCTAAGGTCGAAAAAGTTGCCGGAACGGCGGCGGCAGCCACAGGCCTAAAGAGCATCTTCGCGCCGAGGTAGATGAGATAGGCCGCACCGGCGAGCTTGACGGCCAGAAACGCGGAGGCCGATGCGGCGAGCAATGCGGACAGACCTAGAGCCGCCGCCAAAGTGTGAATGACCGAGCCTGCGGAAATGCCGAGCACGGAAGCCAGCCCCGCACTCCGCCCCTGCGCCATACTGCGCCCAATAATATAAAAAGTGTCAGGCCCTGGGGTGATATTCAGGACAAGGCAGGTGACGATGAACACACCAAAATCGTGGATGCCAAACATGACGGAGAATTAAACGCCAAGAGAGTCCGCGGCACAAGCAGATGGCTGGTGCATATGTCCCAGCTCCCAGAATGAGTGAGCATGCCGGCGTGCCAGACAAACAGCGTAAAGGCCACGAAAACAGCGCCATAGCCCCGCATCCCCCCTTGGGCTGTTTCTCGGTACCGGTAACTCAGGAAGGAACCCACCGTGAGCAAAACAAGGGCGAACAGGCAATGGTATTGGGGTTTCATGGTGCAGGCCCGTGGCTTGGGAAAACCAAATCAGCAAATAGCGCGAACCCCACGCAAGAGCTTTGACCGCCTGCGCCGTGACGTCACATTGCCATCTCACCCCGCCAGCGGAATCTGCGGCACGGTAATCACAAACGCTGCCCCCTTCCCCACCTCGCTGCTCACCGCCACGCTGCCGCTGTGCGCTTCCACAATAGCTTTGACCAAACTCAGCCCCAGGCCGAGGCCGCGCTGGGTGCGGCTTTTGTCTCCGCGATAAAGGCGCTCCCAGATGTGCGGCTGGTCATGGGCGGGGATGCCCATGCCGTTGTCGCGAATGGTGACCGTAACAGCATTGTCAGCCGCATGACATGCCAGATGAACCGTACCGCCTTCGGGCGTGTACTTCAGTGCATTGTCGAGGAGGTTGGCAAAGGCCTGGCTCAGTCGCGTGGGGTCCACCGAGGCCTGGCAGTCGGGTGAGAAATCGGTGGTGATGGTGATGTGCTTTTCCTCGCTGATGAGATCGTACAGCTCGATCACCTGCTGGAGTAGGGCGGGGATGGAGGTCAGCTCGCGGTGGAGCTTCATCATGCCGGCCTCGGCTTCGCTGATGTCCATGAGGGCCTTGAGCATGGTGAGGACGCGATCGGACTCCTCAACGCAATCCGCCAGCGCTTCGCGCGCGACGGGGTCGGGCGTGGTCTGCACCGCCGCCTCGGCAGTGCCGCGCAGGCGGGTCAGAGGGGTGCGCAGATCATGGGCGACGTTGTCCAAAGCATGACGCATGCCTTGGATGAGCGCTTCGTTTTTGTCGAGCAGGCGGTTGAATTCCGTGGCCAGTTCCTCGAGTTCAGTACGGTTCATGTGGGCGGCGACGCGTGCGGAAAAGTCGCCGGTGTCTGAGATCGTGCGCGCGGTGTCCACCACCTCCCGCACGGGCTGCGTGGCGCGATGCGCGAAGTAGGCGCCGCCCAGCACGGCGAAAATCAGCGTAGGCGTCATGACCAGCAGGAAATTGCGGCGGAAAGGCTGCAGCACGGTCTCGCGGCTGTTGGTGCTGCGGCCCACCTGCAGCAGGGAGCCATCCCGCAGGCGCGCAGTGGCCACGGTGAGATCGCGCTCATCATCCTTCGGAATTCGCAGCCAGTCGAGGTTGGCGGCGTCGGCCTGGGACTGCAGCGAGCGGGCATCCGCCGGCAGCCAGTCATTCGGCACATTCACAAAAAGCACACTGCCAAGATTCCCCGTGACGCGGACAAAGAAGGATTTGGATTTGCCTTCATCCGTGCTGTTGAGCTGAACCAAGTTCCGCAGCGCCGGCAGGCCACCGCTGGCATAGACGGCGGCGCATTCCTTCAGACGTGCTTCGATCACCTCCCGGTCCTTGCGCTCCATCGCGCTGGCCAGCAGAACATAGAGCAGGCCGAAGAGCACCACGGCGCTGAGGGTGAAGATCAGCGAGTATCCGAGCGTGAGCCGCACGGCAAAACTGCGCCACCAGAGCTTAAGCGGGTTTGAAGACATAGCCGACTCCGCGGATGGTTTGAATGAGCTTCACCTCAAAGTCCTTGTCCATCTTGGTGCGCAGGCGGTGCACCAGCACGTCCACCACATTGGTCTGCGGATCGAAACTGTAATCCCAAACATGCTCCAGGATCATCGTCTTGGTGACGACCCGCCCAGGCGTGCGCATAAGCAGCTCCAGCAGCGCAAACTCACGGCTTTGCAGCTCGATGCTGCGCCCCTCACGCTTCACTTCTCGGGAGAGCAAATCGAGCACCACCCCGGCGGATGTGAGTGTCGTCGGCTCCACCACATGCGTGGCGCGGCGAATGAGAGCCTGAACGCGGGCGAGCAGTTCGGAGAACGCAAAGGGCTTGGTAAGGTAGTCATCGCCACCGGCCTGCAGTCCCTTGACCCGGTCATCGACCGTTGCCTTGGCACTGAGTATTACGACCGGCGTGTGGACCTTTTCTTTGCGCAGCTGACGCAGCAGCGAAAGGCCGTCCAGCTTGGGCAGCATGAGGTCCAGCACGATGCAGTCGTAACTCACCGTGCAGGCTAGATCGAGGCCCTGCTCGCCATCGGTGGCGGCGTCCACACCGAAGCCATTCTGCTTCAGCCCGTTCACGATGAACGAGGCGATCTTGCTGTCGTCTTCAATCACTAAGAGGCGCATGGCGGGCTGGAGATTCATATCGTTAGCTGCGCTGGGAAGAGTTGTCCAATGATGGGGCGGGCACTTGGAGGAACGGCCTCTCCGGCAAAAAAAACCCGCCCCGGCACTTTCGCACCGAAGCGGGTCTCGTTCTCACTCACACATTAACCTGCCTTGCTCTCATCGATCACGATGAAACGGGTGCCTCCGTGGCTCCAGACTTTCACCAGAGAGACCTTGCTCTCGGGCTTGGCGCAGAGGGCGGTGGCCTGCTCGGCATCTTTCACGGGCTGGCGGTTGATCTCGAGGATCACATCGCCTTCGCGCAGGCCGGCGTCGTAGGCCACGGAGTCTTCCTCCACAGAGGAGACGACAGCGCCTTTGATGTTGGACGGCACCTTGAGCTGTTCACGCATGCCTTTGTCCAGATCAGCGACACCGACACCATGCAGGGCGTCTTCCGCATTGTCTGCGGCAGGAGTGGCGCTGGCCACTTTGTCGCCAGGCAGTTCCTTCACGGTCACGCTCAGGGTCACAGTCTTGCCATCGCGCAGCACATTCATGGGCACTGCAGCACCAGGGGTGGTCGAGCCGACCTGCAGTTTCAGATGACGGCTGTCGCTGACGGGCTTGCCATTGAAGTCGGTGATGACGTCTCCGCTCTTCACACCTGCCTTTTCAGCAGGGCTGTCAGGCGAGACACCGGAGACCAGGGCGCCTTTGGCGGCGTCCAGCTTGAACTGCTGAGCCAGCTGAGGAGTCAGGTCCTGGATGTTCACACCCAGGAAGCCACGCTCCACACGGCCGTTATTGACGAGGCTTTCCATCACCCAGCGGGCCAGGTTGGTCGGCACTGCAAAGCCAACGCCTTGGTTGCCGCCACTACGGCTCAGGATGGCGGTGTTCATGCCGATCAGGCGGCCTTCCACATCCACCAGCGCACCGCCGGAGTTGCCAGGGTTGATGGCTGCGTCGGTTTGAATGAAGTCCTCATAGTCGAGTCCCATCGTGGCGCGGCCTTTGGCACTGACGATGCCCGAGGTCACGGTCTGGCCGATGCCAAATGGATGTCCCACAGCGAGCACCATGTCGCCAACTTCGATTTTGTCGCTGTCGGCAAAGGGCATGAAGGGGAGGTCTTTGGCCTCGACCTTTACGACGGCCACGTCGGTCTTAGGATCACGACCGATCACCTTGCCGTTGAACTCGCGTCCATCGGTGAGGCTGACCTTGATCGTGCTGGCATTTTCCACCACGTGGTTGTTGGTGAGGATGTAGCCGTCCTTGGTGACGATGATGCCGGAGCCGACGCCCTGCTCGCGGGGAGCGTGGCGCTGCTGGCCATGCTGTCCTCGGCCCTGCTGCTGGAATTCTTCAGGCATCTGGAAGCCGGGACCGAAGAAGCGGCGGAGGTCCATGCCGCCTGGAAGTTCCATCTGGCTGACCTTGGCTTCGCTGGAGACTGAGATTTTGACCACGCTGGGCGCCACAGCTTTCACGATGGGGGAGAAGCTGGGAAAGCCTTTGGCTGCAGTGGAGAGCGGCGCATCGCTGACCTGAATATGCAGCGGCTCCGCCTTGCCGAGGGACGCTTCCTTGGCAGCCGTAAAGGCCACCAGCGAGGCGCTCAAGACGCACACGGAGCCGAGGACGGCCGTGCGCTTCCAGATCGACGGGTGGGGGGATGAAGTTTTCATGGGTGTTGTTGGGTTCATTGGATTGTTTGAGGTGGATTGATTTCCACTGCAATGAAAGCACCCGGGGCATGGCTTTTACGTTACTGGAACATTACAAGCGTGTAAGGTTCGCCGACTTCGAAACGGAGGGGGAGAGGAGGGCGAGCGCACCCAAAGTTTCGATCTCCAATTCGGGTTCATCTCGCCACAAGCATCCGGATTTCCACGGCAAAGAAAGCTCCCGGTCTGCGCCCCTTCCACGTATGACACTTACGAGGCCAATCCACGATCACCACCTGCGTCAGGGCACGATAAGACGCGATAAATTTCCTGACCAACTTACTCCTTGGTAAAACTCATCTTTGATGAGTGGCGCACCCGTCAGGATTCGAACCTGAAACCTTCTGATCCGTAGTTCCTTCCTTGCGGGTTTCCTCATGTTCGCCTTTGTGCGTCCTTGAACGCTGTAAATCCTTATGCAACAATGCATTCGACACTGTCTGAT
>NZ_JBGAGS010000006.1:0-399029 GCF_044226605.1 Prosthecobacter sp.
TCATGGTGGACCGCAGCGCCTTCGATCGCATCCAGCAGGCCGGCGGCTTCGTCACCGTCCGCACCGGCGCCCCCCAGGACGCCAATGCCATCCCCATCGGCAAAGAAGTCGCCGATGCCGCCATGGACGCCGCCGAATGCATCGGCTGCGGCGCCTGCGTCGCCGCCTGTAAGAACGCCAGCGCCATGCTCTTCGTCTCCGCCAAAGCCGGCCAGCTCAACTCCCTCCCCCAGGGCCAGCCCGAAAAAGACCGCCGCACCCTCGGCATGGTCCGCCAGATGGACAAAGAAGGCTTCGGCAACTGCACCAACCAGTACGAATGCGAAGCCGCCTGCCCCAAAGGCATCAGCGTCCGCTGGATCACCAAGCTCAACCGCGACTACGCCATCGCCTCCGTCAAAGAAGCCTTCGGCAACACCCCTAAAGTCGCCGGCGGCGGCGACTGATGCGTAGTGCAAGCGTCCCGCTTGCAGACACCTCCGCCCCATACCGCAAGCCTCCCGCTCGCCACAGCACTGGTAGGGCCCCGCTGCGTCGGGGCCGAAGTTCCGGGTCTGCCACATTGCAGGCATTCAAAAAGGTTCGCCGTCCTTCCAATGTGGAAAAGCAGGCGCGCAGAAGCCTCCACAGCACCCCAAATATGACCCGCCGCGACGACTGATCGCCCGTAGTGCAAGCGTCCCGCTTGCAGCTACATCCACCCCATACCGCAAGCGTCCCGCTCGCCACAGCGCTGGTACGGCCCCGCTGCGTCGGGGCCGAAGTTCCGGGTCTGTCCCATCGCAGGCATTCAAAAAGGCCCGCCGTCCTTGCCATGTGAAAAAGCAGGCGCGCAGAAGCCTTCACCCAAACCCACAAGAAAGCCGCCAGCGGCCACTGATTCGCCTGCCCGAGAATGGCGTCACTGAATGGCTTCTCTCGTGAAGGCCAAAGGCCTTCCGCATCATAGCGAAGGGATGCCGAGCCTTGGCGAGGCTTCCCTGGTACCCGAGGATGCATTCCGGGAAAGCAAACCCATCGCCTTCTTAGCACACCGCTTTAACCAGCAGCGCCTTCCCGACTCTCCTCATCGGCCTCCGCGCCCCGCCCCGCTGCCCCACTTCCTCCCCCCACGGCCCGTCGCTCCAGCGCCAGCATAGTAGTCCGCTCAGTCCCCTGAGCGGCGCTCCGCAATCACCTCCCCCTCCGCTTTTTCCCTCTGCTGATCCCGGAGAGCCGTAGCGAAGCGAAGACAGCCGAAGGCAAATCACAGAAGGTAGCCAGGGGCGAAGCTCGCGCAGCGAGCGCCACCCCTGGACAGAAGCGCACCCTCCGGAAAGCAAACCCAGAGCTTCCTCCACCACACCGCGCCCTCCAGCAGCGTCTCTCCGCCATTCCGCAGCAGGTGGCCTGTTTTTCCCTCACTCCTCCTTCGCCCCGGCAGCAACGGCCGCCCCAGCTCCTTCAAAAACCCATTGTGCTCCATCGTCGCCTCGCGGATCTCCGCCTCGATCGCCTCCAGTTTCTTGAAATTCGCTGCCAGATCGATCTCCTCTTCCCCCACCGCCGTGCTGATGTAGCGGCAGATGTTCAGGTTAAAGTCGTTCTTCTCGATCTCCGCCATTTCCACGCGCCGCGAATAGCGGGGTGCTTCCGCGCCGTTCTGATAGGTGCCGATGATCTGGCGCTTGTTCTCCTCGCTCAGCGTGTTCTGCCGCTTGCCCTTCACATAGTCCTCCGCCGCATTGATGAAGAGCACGTCATCGGGCTTCTTGCACTTCTTCAGCACCAGGATGCTCACCGAAATACCCGTGGAATAAAAACTGATTCGCCGGCTGGCCGATCACCGTGTCGATGTGCCTGTCCTTCAGCAGCATCATGCGGATGAGCTCTTCCGCACCGCCACGGCCTTACACCAAAAATGCGGCTTACCCAGCTAAAACAGCCCAGTTGTCTTTATATTCTGCGAAGGCCGCATTGGAATCCTCAGGACAAAGGGTAACGCTCGATCTACCCCTAAGTCCCCTTTCTGGAATGAGATACCATTCGTTTGTCCCAGCTAACAGAATGGCAAACATATCTACCGCTCCTTCGTATTTGTGCAGTCGTTTCTGTCCCTTTTTACTTCCAGAAGTCCCCCCTATTCCTTGAGCAGTTCGCAGTTCAACAGTAAATGCAGGTCCATTCTTTTTTCTCATTCGCGCTTGCTTGGACTGCTTGACTTCGACTCTTACTAGCTTGGCATGGTCGTCTTGCTTGATGAGAATATGGTCAATTGAGATATTCCATTCTGGAGTCGAAGGAATGTAGCCTCTTGCGGCTGCCTCGGCTCGAAACAATAAGCCGGCTGCATGCCCGCGAATATGACGTTCATCAAGCTGCTCTATAGCCTTGTATATACCGACAGATTTACTCATACGTTTACACTTCAGGCGTTGCCGACTCCGAGATCAGCGTCGTTAAAAGACTTTGTGTTTCTTTCATCAGCGTAAGAAACGATGCTTCGAATTTTTCCCTCGCCGTGACTGCGGCTCTAGTTGCATTAACTATATCACTCACATCTTGCCATTTTGGCGGCACAGGAACTATGATACTTGCTATATGTTTAGCTTCTAGGTGCTGCTGAACCGATCCGTATTCATTCTTTAGCATCTGGTTATATCCAGCAGTGGATTGCAAATATGCATAAACGTAGAACCGCATCCCCTCATCCTTGATTCTCACTCTAATCATGTCATCTGAGACGACGGCTCCCACAAGACGATTGGTAACGTATGCAACACGCCCTATCGTCCCGGAGCGCGTGATGAGCAAATCTCCATACTGCGCCCGCAACACCTTAATGGTGTGCAGTTGGTTCTTCGATGCACGGTTAGTGTCTATTAATTTTGCGCTCTCGGACTTCTCCTGTAGCACAGCCATTGGCGGATAGTATTTCTCAATTCCCTCGCCAGGGGCTTCAACGATGATATTTTCCGTCTTAATTCGCGGCCCTTTGAAAATCACAATGTCCTGCGCAAGCTGCCCCAAAGTCGTGACTGTCCACCCATTTTTCCCGTCAATGCTCTCAATTTCCCTGATTGTGCGATTTAAGTTTGGAAGATAGAATTGAGGGTTAATACACAACGTTGCGCTAAGTTCGCTGCGTTTTACAAGAAAGCGTAATTCGGAGGGTTTTAATGTGCCCTTGGCAGCAGCTCTGTAATCTTCAAGAATTTCTCCAAGATCATGATCAACAACCTCAGTGGGCTGGTTGTTTTCGTCACGTTTGAAAATGGGAATGCCTTCGCTGTCTTGCCCCACTTTGCGTGAAACAGCCATAAAAATATTGTAGTCCTTGGGAAAGCCCTCTCCTTTTTGTGGCCGATACACGAACACTAAACATGTTCTCACGCCCGTATGAGGCTGGAAAGTGTTTTTGTGGCAGTTAATTACTGCGAGCAAGCGGCATTCCGTGAATAGTTTGATCCGCGCTGGAAGATAGGTCTGCGTATCCAAAAAACTCTTTGGCATCACGATCCCGATCTTCCCACCAGGCGCCACCCAGTCTAGGCAGCGCTCAAAGAAGAGCATTTCCGGGGGGACACCTTCTTCAAGCGTAATCTTCGTCGCTTCAAATTTTCCCTCCCTCTCCGTCCACTTCATACCACAAGAATAATTGTCGAGTATCCGCTTGTCGGTAATCTTTCCTTCTCCAACACCACCAAAAGGAGGATTCGTCAGGATAACTGTAGGTTTCTCCCTCCCAGCTCTGGCTTTGACGTGGTCGTCAAAGTAAGTGTAAGGCCCCAGACTGTCGCCCTGCGTCATCCCAGCGTGGCCATCGCCGTTCAGAATCATTGCAGTTTTCGCGATTTTTACCAACCGCTTACTCTGTTCAACCATGAAAAGATTAGTGCGGTGTTTATCCAGTTGGCGTTCTTTTGAAATTGCAGTGCCTGAACCAGTGAGGATTTTTTGACGCACATAACGCATCGCGCCAGTCAAAAAGCCACCAGATCCACCCGCCGGGTCAAGAATCACGTCGTCATAAGCGGGGTCCAGCACTTCGACCATCAGATTGACCACGAGGCGATTCGTGAAGAATTGGCCCTGCTGTCGCTTGAGATACGTTGCAGTGTATTGTTCGTAAGCATGACCCATGATGTCCCAATCGGTTGACTCATGGAGGTTGCTGAGCATCCGGAATCCCTGCAGCTCGTTCACGACATCACATATTGCTCTGGTGCCAACGGTGATCCTTTCGTCAGCTGAGAAAACCGTGGGGTTAGACGTGGCGACCTCACGAAAAAGGGATTGGATCCTCAATCCAACGGTGGCTCTCCCTTCGTCAGTTCGATATTCCTCCGGAGTGCAGTAAAACTCAGGAAGCTCCGCCGATTTCTCCTCATCAATGGCTTTCGCGAGAATCAAACGGACCATATCCATGGTCAGGTCCTCTTCATCTCCGTCAATTCCTCGCGCATGTAGTTTGTTATGGCACCGGCGAAGGAGACCCTTGATGTCTTTCGGCCTTAGTAAATCCGCTTTTTTCCGCCGTCCGAGAGCATCCCACGCCTCATTCTTTCTTGGGACACCGGTCCAGTCAATCAACTCGTTTGTCGGGACGCTGAGACGCCGATAGTATTTAATGCTACCGTTAAACCAAACGGCGCCATTTGCACTTGTGTTGAATACGTATGACACAAGCTGGTTGTGGCCGTCAGTTTCCGTCGGAGACTTGCACTCGACGATAATTTCCACTTTTCCTTGATCCCGTTCTGAGCAGGCCTTCGGGCTCGAATAGACAACGATGTCAGCTCTCACTGGATTGCCATCTTTCCCAACCAACTCTTTTCTTCCGTAATAAATTGGAACCTCCCGCGCCATGACATTCTTGGGATACTGGTACTCATAGTGGAGGGTGCGAATATACCTCTGCCGGACGAATTCTTCCGGGGTTGGCTCAAGAGGCTTGTCAGATAGAAAATCAATGATTTTTCCATCTTCGTTCAGTGCGGTTTCAAATGAGTCCATATCGTAAAGTCGTTTCCGTTATGTGTTGGCTGTGAGTTACAAAGCAAGAGCAAGACTTGAGCTTTCGTGCCCCATGAACTAAGTATCCTTGAGGGTTGTGCCTAGTTCGCGTTCCCCGGCGAAGGCGCATTTGTGGATGTGGTCGTTTTCTTGAGCGAGCTGCAGGCTTTGAAGGAGATGAACGCCTTGCCGCATCCAGAAGCGTGCCAGATAAAGCCGTCGCCGTTATCGTCACCAATGCACTTGGCCGGGGGTGGGGAGCTACCCGGGTAAACGACGTTAGAGAGCATGAATAGGGCAGAAGGTCAGATTTCAAGAACACACCGCCAGCCATGGGGCAACGATTTCTCATCCAAGCCGGGAAGCCCTCCCATGGCAAGGTCCGAAGACTCTTTCAACCAAACTTTACCCCGCCACCGCACCACCACCACGCCCAGAGAACCATCCCTCCTCACCCAGGCCCCATCTCTGCGTTCTCCAAATCTCCGCGTTGCCTCTCTGGATCATCTGCCAGCCCCCAGCCTGATCCTCTTCTTTTTCCCTCTCTTTCCCATTCTCCGTCCTTCGCAGCCCAAAGCGCGAAGCACGGATTTCGCCCATCCCTCCGGAACTCCGGAAAAACAACCGTCAACCACTGTCAACGACCGTCAACAACAGTAAACTTCCCCTCTCCCCATCGGATCGTCTCAGCGTCTTCCCTCTCCCGCTTCCCCAACTGCGCCAAGCGCACCCTCCGTCACGTCCTCCCGAATAACTAAACCGCAGATCGGCTCAGAACCCCCTCTGGAAAATCTCTGCGGCGTTCCTCTCTCTGCGGTGCAAATTTCCGGCCATTTCCCCGCCAAAAAACCGATTCAATCTCTGCCATCTCTGCCTCATTGCCCCTCTGCGGCAAACCGAACTTCCCCATGCCTCCCCTCCGGCCTTCCGTGTATTCCGCGTGTTCCGTAGGCCATCTCTGAGGTGCCCCTCTCCGGCTTCCCCAACCACCACCTCCATCTCCCCCTCTGCGGTCTTCTAATCTCCGCGTTGTAACCTCCGGAACTCCGGAAAAACCATTGCCAACAATCGCAAACCACCGCCAACAACCGCAAACTTCCCCTCCGCTCCCTCACTTCTTCGGCTCCCCAGGCGGCGGACCAGGAGGAGGCCCCGGCGGCGGACCAGGCTTGTTGTCCTGATCCGATGGCGGGCGACGAAACCCACCCTCCTTCGGATCTCCCCCACGCGGCTCACCGCCACGCTCGCGGAACTTCATGAACTCCTGCCCTGCCGCCTCGCGATAGATCTCACGGAACTTCTTGAACGCCTCAAGCCGCTCCGAAGGCGGCAGCGCATCCAGCCTCGCCAGCGCCTCTTTCACCCGCGGCAGCTGCATCAGCCGCTCATGAAAGCCCCGCGTCTCATCCCGCCTCTCAGGCCTTGAAATAGCCTGCAGCTCAGCCCCAAGCCTGATCGCCGCCATGTGCGCAAACTGCGGCGAATCCGGCTTCGGCATTTCCGGCAGCCCTCGCTGATCCATCGGGAACTGCGGCTTGATCTTCTCCAAAATCCCCACCACCTCCGGATCAACTTCCTTCAGCGCCCCATGCAGCGCGTTCCGCATCTCCTCATTCGCCCGCAGCGCCTTGTCACGCGCCTCGATCACCTCCGGCCGCTGCCACGCCTTTTCAAAAGCCGCCCGCACCTTCTGCTTCTCCTCTTCGGAAAGCTTTTCAAACCCATCAAACCCCCGCGGCGGCCCGCCCCGATGCATCATGCCCGGCCCGCCATGCCGATCCCCCTCAGGACGCGGCGACCCTTCCCCAGGCTTCGGTGGCATGGGCTTCTCTCCTTCAGACTGGGCCACAGCCGCCGTGGCTAGCGCAAAAAATAAAACCAAAAAACGCATGCCGGTCATTTTCCGCCGCTGCGTCCTCTTGGCAACCTGATAGCTGGTCTCAGTGTTCATCGCTGCTAATAACCCACGGGCAGCCCAAAAGTTGCACCTACCTGATTCTCTCCAGCTTCAGCAACGGCACCGCCTTCGACGCAAACTGCGCCACATACAGGTTCCCCTCCCCATCCACCGCCACCCCGTGCGGATGGATGAACGTCTTCCCATCACTCCTCATCGGCTGCAGCACCCCACCCTCATACACCGCCGCCGGCGCCCCCAGGTTCGACACCACCCGATACTCCCGATCCACAATCGAGATGAACCCCGGCGAGTTTTTGTCCTTCGGCCACTGGTCCCCCAAATGCGGCACAATGATGTGCTCCCCCCAAAACACAATGTCCCGCGGATTGCCCCCCGGCATCGGGATTTTGTCGATGAACTTCCCATCTTCAGTAAACCTCTTAATCTCCTGCTGATCGCTCATCGCGATGACGATGACGTTTTTTGCCGAATCCGACACATAAGTCGCCCCTCCGTGCGGCCCCCAATGCTTCAACTGGTTCTCCCCCTCCCCCAAATTTCCACCCCACCACCGCAACAGCGAACCATCCGCCTTGTAGTGAAAAAGGTAGTCCTTCCCATATCCATCAAACACCAGGAACTCCCCGCTCGGAAAGTGCACCGTTTTCGAAGGCCTGTATTCATTCGCACTCGCATGCAGCTTCGCCTGTTCCGGCCATGGGAAATGCGCCAACTCCTCACCCTCCAGCGTAAGCTTGCGCACCTCATGAAGTTGAGTGTCAGTGATATACAACACCTCACGCCCACCTTCCTTCACCAGACTCATCCCATGCGCCCCCGGCATCCGCACCGTCCATTGCTTGATCAGCCCCCCCGTCTTCGCATCCAGGATCACCACATTGTTCTTCGCGTCATCGGTCAGGAACAAAAGCCGTCCCTTGCCATCGATTGCCACCGCATGCCCGTTTTTGACACTCACCTGCGCCAGAGCCTCCGTGCCCCAGCCAGGCACCACGCGATAGCGAAACTCCCCCTGTCCCAACAGGTCCTCCGCATGAGAAAGACCGGTCGTTAGGAGGAAAAGAAGGGCAAGACGAAGCATATTCTTCATGCAATCACGCCGGCCGCCTGAAAGCAAGATCAACGCACGGACGGTTTGCCAGCCCCCGTATTGCTGCAAGGTTGATCCCACATGTTCATCATCGTCATCATTGCACTATGTCTCAGTCTTGCCATCGCCCGCTGGGCGCAGGGGCGGCATGAGTCGATGATGCTCAAAGGCTTCCGCGCCACCGCCCCGACGGCACACACAGGCGCCGAAATCGCCCTCATGTTTCTCAAAGCGGAAGGTGTGGAGGACGTCAAGATCGTCGAGCACAACGCCGTGGTGACCGATTACTTCGACCCGGTGCGTCGCAGCCTGTTCCTTCGGCGTGAGGTTGCGGAGGGCACCACCCTCGCTGCCTGGGCTATCGCGCTGCACGAGGCAGCCCATGCCCTGCAAACCGGCGAAAGTCTGGGCGAACTCAAGTGGCGGCAGAGCTGCATCCGCATGAGCCGCTACGTCCCCACCGCCGCCGTCTTCGTGATCATCGGCCTCATCATTGCGCGCATTCTGGTGCCGCGCATCGCGCTGCTCGTTCTTGCAGCCGCTTTCGCTTTGGTGCTGCTGCTGAACCTCGGCAGCGTGCCGCTGGAGTTCAATGCCAACAAGCGCCTGCGCAGGTTTCTTGACTCTCATCTCAAGAATTTCCCCCAAGCCGCCGGCCGCCTCGATGAACTCCTGTTCAGCATGGCCATCCGTGAAGTGGGCGACCTTCTGCGTTCACCGCGCTACTTCTTCTTCAGCGCCCTGCCCGGCACGGGAAAGTTGAGGCCTCATTGACCAGTTGCTTCAGCCGCCGCCGCGCCCGGCATAGTGCCACCCGATAGGCACCCGTTTGCTGACGGCAGGGAGCATCTCCCAGCAAGGCAGGTGAGAGCTTGCTCCATGCGTCAGGTTTCATTTCCTTGCGCAATGCTTCCAGCGCCTTCCGAAGATCCGGCAAGGCCGCGGGTGGCGTGCGCTCATCCGCGATGTCCAAGTCATCCAGAGACACAAAGACCGCCATGCCACCGCGTTTTTCACGATGCTGGTCACGGATCGCATTGGCGATGCGGCAGCGCAGGCTCACCGCCAGATGTGTCTGCTGCTGGGCCAGCGGCGCGACGACTAGGTCGGCGATTTTTTGCCGACGCACCAGGCTGAGAAACACCTCCTGCACGGCATCTTCTGCACTGTGTGGATCACAGCCGCGCTGCCTTGCAAGGGAGTACAACCGGGACCAGTGCGTGCGGCAGAAGTCATTCGTGAGGTCGGAGTCCATGGCTCAGTTCACGGTGAATCCGGCCACCTTGGTCCAGGTGTTGGGGCCGAAGGTTGCATTGACGTCGTAGCTCCCGGTGGCCGCTCCGGCGGGAATGGTGATCTGCATCGTGATGACACCTGAGGAGGAATCACGCGTCGTGGTGGTGGGAGTGATGGTGGAAGGTCCGGTGAGAGACGTGGCCGTTGGCGGGGTGGTGGCAGGTGGCGGATTGGGAGTGCCCAGGGTCACCGTCAGCGTCACGGTGCTGCCGCGGGTGCCGCTAGAGGGAGACACGGTGGTGATGGTGCCGAAGCTGGCGGCGGTGGTCGTAAAGGTCTGCTGTGCTCCATAAGTCGTTCCGCCGCCATTCACGGCCTTCACACGGAAGTAATAGGTGGTGCCGGCGGTGAGGCCGCTGAGAGTGGCGGCGACACTCGTGCTGGTGCTGCCTGTCAGGGTGGAGGGCGTGGCTGTGGCGGTGCTGCCGTAGGAAGTGGTGGTGCCGTATTCAAAGGTCACCGTGGTGCTGCCGTTGTTGGCGTTCACAGTTCCATTGAGGGTGGCTGAAGTTGTTGCAATGCCGCTGGCAGCGCTGCTGGTGGCCGTGGGTGCCGTGATGGCGCCAACGGCGCTGGTAGTGAAGGTCACGTCGCTGCCATAGGTGGTGCCGTAGCTGTTGGTGGCCACCACGCGGCAGTGGTAGGTGGTCGTGGCGGACAGTCCGGAGATCGAGGCGCTAACAGCGGTGCTCGTGCTGCTGCTGAGCGTGGTGGCGGAGACGCTGCTGCCGTAGCTGGTAGTGAGGCCGTAGTCGAAGGTCACTGTGGTGCTGATGCCGTTGGCATTGACGGTTCCATTCAGCGTGGCTGTGCTGCTGCCCAGGGCGCTGGCAGCGCTCGTCGCGGCGGTTGGGGCTGCGTAGGTGATGCCACCGCCGCCATCATAGGTGGCCAGGGCGCTGCGCTGGACGCGGTAGAAGCGCTTGCTGTTGCCGGTGGCGCCGCCGGTTTCGATCACGCTGGTGGTCGTGGAGTTGGCGGTGGCGGACTGTGCGGTGGCCAGAGTGCTCCAGGTGCTGAGATCTGCGCTGGCCTGCACCTTGTAGCTGCCTCCTTCCACACTGGTCCAGGTCAGGGTCACATCACCAGTGGCGGTGTTCACGCCGCCCATGCTGGCTTTTTCCGAGAGGTTCTCGCCGCCTTTGAAGTAGTTGGTCACCGTTTCCGCAATGCTGGTGACCACTCCACCCGTGGGCGTGCCGTAGTACCAGCGGTTGCACATGTAGGGGAACTGCGGCACGCCCGCGCTGGTGATGTTGAGGAAGTAGGCCCAGGTGCCGTTGGGAAACTCGGGCGTCACGCAATAGCGCACATTGTATTCATTGAGGTCGAAATCGGTGCCCAGGGTGTAGTACACGCCCGGGCTCTTTTGCAGGTCGCCGAGGTAGGCGTTGTCCTCGATGTAGCGACCGAGAGCGTAGGTAGTGCTGACGGCAGGACCGGCGACGGAGGTGCCGCCATTGCGCAGGGACCAGGCGGGGACGGTGCGGCCGGCGGTGGTGATGTTGTCCACGCCCGTGGTGGTGCCATCGCGCAGGACAAATCCGCCCACCATGCGGCGCACGGCGCTGGTGGAATCCATGGCACTGCTGTAGCCAAAGGGGCCATAGAGCGGCAGGCCGTCAAACATCCAGCCGATGATGGGAGAGTGCTTCGTGGGTGTGGTGGTATTGCCTTCGGCGTAAGCTTTGGTGCTGGTGTTGTAGGTCACGTTGTCCCCCAGCAGGTAGCGCAGGGCGTAGGGGTTGGCGTGGTTGTGGTACTTGCCCTGGTTTTGCTGGTGGGCGTAGCTTTTGTCAAAGGTGGGGATCTCATTCACATAGGCATCGCGGTGATACTGGCCGGTGCCAGGAGAGCTTTCAGTGCCGCCGGAGTAGGAGAAGCCGTCCATGGGGTCAAAGATGCAGACGCCGTCCATGTAGAAACCCACGGCGTCCTGCATCACGCCGCCCACAGTCAGTCCCATGGTACCGGTCTTCGTCGTCGGGATGACGTAGCTGCGTGGAAAGCGGGCGATGAGCTTCTGATTGACCGGAAGATTGACGAAAAGAGCTGACTTGGCCGCATTGTCATACCATGGACCCATGAGGTAGGTCGCCAGATCGGGAGACTTCACATAGACCCAGCTGGTGCTGTAGTCGATCTGCTGCGGCCCGGCATAGACGGGGAGGGTTTGTGCGAGCGTGTTAGGGCCGCTGGTGCGGGTCCAGGTGGTTTCGGAGGTGCCGGCGGCCAGAGAGGCATCGGTCTCGGTGATGCGGGCATACTTGCTCGAGCCAGCGGTGTACCACGAGGAGAGCTGGGGATCGGCGTGAGCGGTGGCGACGAGCAGAAGTAAGGCAGTGACCGTTTTCATGATACCGCCAAGTCTGCCGGGCGATCATTAAGCCAGCATGAAGCCGAAAAATAAATCTCCCGTCATATTCGGGCTGCATTCTTCATCGCCGCTTAATGAAGACGCGTCTATTCTGCCGCCATGCGCCTCCTCATTGTGGAAGACGAACCCGACATGCTCGACACGCTGGCTGAAGCCATGCGCGGCGAAGGCTATGCCGTGGATGAGGCCGCCGATGGCGAGGAAGGGCTCTTCAAGGCGCTGGAGATCGACTATGACCTCATCATCTGCGATGTGATGATGCCGGTGTACGATGGCTTCGAACTGCTGCGGCGGGTGCGCCAGGTGAAGAAGACACCGGTGCTGATGCTGACTGCCCGCACCAAAGTACAGGACCGCATTCACGGACTGGACAGTGGAGCAGATGACTACCTGGCGAAGCCGGTGGATCTCAATGAGCTGGCCGCGCGGGTGCGGGCGCTGATCCGGAGGGCGCATGGCAATGCGTCGCCTGTGATCACGCTCGGGGAGGTGGAGATCGACACTTCAGCGCAAACGGTGAAGGTGGCGGGTCAGCCGGTGATTCTGACCGGGCGCGAGTATGCGCTGCTGGAGTTTTGCGTGCAGCGCCGGGGAAAGATCATCACCCGCACCCAGCTGTATGAGCACCTGCACGATGAAAATGACTCGCCGGTGTCCAATCTCGTGGACGTGCATGTTTTCAACCTGCGCAAAAAACTGGGGCAGGATTTCATCGTGACTCACCGTGGGAGGGGTTATAGCATCGGAGCATGAAATGGCTGCCGAACAGCATTCGCTGGCGCATCCAGCTCTGGCATGGCCTGCTGCTGCTGGCTGTGCTGACGGGCTTTGGAATCACGGCCTATTTCTTTCAATACGAGAATGTGCAAGCGCGCATGGACGGAGAACTGCGGCTGAGACTGTACATGCTGCACGATCAGCTTACCCGAGGGCATCCTGGGGAAGGCGCAGGGCCGCCGCCAGCTGATGAGAGCTCCGCCCTGGTGAGCGAATTGTTCGGACTTCCCATGCTGGAACAGGGCCAGCCACCACGCGGCGGAAGCATGCTGGAACGTCCCGAGGTGCGGGAGGCCTTTCAGCCCCAGGCCGGCTACTATTTCTTCCTGTGGTTTCGCGATGGCGGCATCTTTGACAGATCTCCCAACGCGCCTGCAGGACTTGCCATGCCTTCCAGAGCTGCGTCCGCGGTTTTTCGCAATCGCCCCGGAGTGCGGGAGGCCTACGACTTCACGCCTCCGGGAGAATGCCTTCTGGTGGGAGTGAACGACACCGGCTTTCGTGCGGAGATGCGCCGGTTTACCGGCGAAATCATCGGGTATGGCAGCATTGTGCTGCTGCTGGGCCTGCTGGGCGGATGGTGGGTGGCCTCGCGTGCCATCGCGCCCATTCGTGACATCAGCGAAGCGGCGCAGAGGATCGCGGGCGGACAATTGAAGGAACGCATCCCGGTGGCGGAGACGGAAAGCGAACTGGGCCAGCTGACCGGTGTGCTCAATGACACCTTCACGCGCCTGGCGGCCGCCTTTGATGAGCAGGCACGCTTCACCTCCGATGCCGCTCATGAACTTCGCACGCCGGTCTCAGTGATCCTGGCGCAGACGCAGCTGGCGCTGGCGAAGCCGAGGACGATCGAAGCCCATCTCAAAACCATTGAGATGACGCGGCGCAGTGCGCTGCGCATGCAGGAGCTGATCGAGTCTCTGCTCACGCTGGCGCAGGCGGATGCAAAAACGCCGGCGCACTCGCAGGCGTGCCAGCTGGATGAGATCAGCCGCGAGAACCTGGATCACATCCGTCCTCTGGCGGAAGAGCGCGGCATCACTCTGCATCATGATCTGGCCCCTGCGGTGTGCTCTGCGCCAGCCGACCACATCACTCAAATTGTGACCAACCTGCTGGCCAACGCTGTGAAGTATTGCCGACCAGGCGATGCCGTGCGCCTGAGCACTCAGCGTGAAAACGGCCACGCCTGCCTCACCGTGGCCGACACGGGTCCAGGCATCGCCGCAGAGCATCTGCCGCATTTGTTTGAGCGCTTTTACCGCGCGGAGGCTTCGCGCAACCGTGCCGCAGGCGGCGCGGGCCTGGGGCTGGCGATTTGCAAAACGCTCGCCGAGGCGCATGGAGGCCACATCACGGTACGAAGCGAACTCGCCAAAGGAACGGTGTTTCAACTGAGGCTGCCTGCCGCTTGAGACGTCGCAAGGGTGCGCGTATGGACGGCGTTATCCTTTTATGGTCAAATACCTCGCCCTGCTGCTTGCCACTTCCTCCATGCTTCTTGCCGACACCCAAACACCGGAAGTGTACACCGGTGATTTTGTGATCAAGGTGAACTACCACTACCTGCTGAGCAAACCGGAGGGGTATGACACGGAGAAGGATAAAAAGTGGCCGCTGGTGATCTTCCTGCATGGCTCTGGGGAGCGTGGTTCCAACCTGGAGTTGATCAAGAAACACGGGCCGCCGAAGCTGATTGCCGCCGGGCAGAAATTCCCCGCCGTGGTGGCGAGTCTGCAATGTGAGTCCAACAACCTGTGGAATCCACATGGAGTGAAGGCGGTGACGGATCATCTGATCAAAACGCTGAACATTGATACCAGCCGGGTGTATCTCACGGGCATCAGCATGGGTGGGTTTGGCACGTGGGAGACGGCGTTTGAATATCCGGACACGTATGCGGCGATTGCTCCGATCTGCGGTGGTGCGGGTGTGCGGTGGGTGACAGCGGGACGGCTCAAGAACCTGCCGTGCTGGATTTTCCACGGGGACAAGGATGGGGCTGTGCCGGTGGAGAACAGCCAGAAGATCTACGATGCGCTCAAGAAGATCGGAGCGCCGGTGAAGCTGACGATCTACCCCGGCGTTGGGCATGATTCGTGGACGCAGACGTATGAAAATCCGGAGCTCTGGAAATGGTTGTTTGAGCAGAAACGCGGCTAAAGTGGAGACAGCCAGCCATCCGGCGCTGGCATTCCACACGCCATGAATCCTCCCAAGGTCTTCATCTCCGCCACCTCGGGCGATTTGCGCAGCATCCGTCAGCTGGTGAAGGATGCTCTGCTGACCATCAACTGCCATCCGGTGGAGCAGACCCACTTTGAACCTGACTGGCGTACGGTGGAAGGCATGCTGCGTGGCAAAATTGCTGGCTGCCAGGCGCTCATCCACATCGCGGGCATGCGTTATGGTGCCGAACCCGAGCCTGCCACGCTGCCGCCGGGCACTGCGCGGCGCAGCTATACGCAGATGGAGTACCAGATCGGCTGCCAGTTGCATGAGGAGCGCGGGGACGCTGGGTTTCGCGTGTATACTTTTGTCTGCCCGGAGGGCTTTGCGTATGATGCCTGCGAGCCGGAGCCGGAGGACAAGCAGGCCTTGCAGCGCCAGCACCGCACACGCCTCATCGACAATCCGCGGCTGTTTGAACAGCCCGCGGGGTCCACGGATCTGACCGCCCGCATTCTGGCTTTGCAGGAGCAGGTTCTTTCTCTTCAGCAAGAGCAGGTGGAGGTGAGGAAGGAGGTGCGGCGGGCACACCGCACTCTGTGGGTGGTGCTGGCTGTCTTGCTAGTGCTGGGTGCAGGCATCTTTGGCCTGCAACGCTTCACGCAGCAGGGCCTCGCCGAGCTCAAGGCGGGGCAGAAGCATGATCCTGCGGCGATCAAGGCCTCGATGATGGAGGCGTCAACGCGCAAGCTCACGGAGGATCTTGCGGAGGCAGAAAAGGCTGCCAAGTCTGATGAGCGGCAGCGGCAGCGTGATGCCGCGCAGGCGGCGCATGCTTCCCGGCTGGCCCGCATTGATGCGAATGTGGCGGAGTATGAACACCTGGCCAGCGCCACGGACACCACTCAGGAGATGCGAGAGGTGATGCGCATTCTTTCCGATCCTAAGGAGGGTGTGGATGCCGCTCTGCGCTACATCCAGAGCCAGCGTGCGAAGCTCGTCGCCGAAGAAGAGCGTCTGGAAAAAGTGCACCTGGAGCAGAGACGTGCACGCCTTCAACCTCTGCTGACGGAGGCCGGGCTGCAGGCCACCAAAGGCCAGACTGCCGAGGCCCGCGCCAGCTACCAGAGCGTGCTCAAACTGGATCCGCAGTGGCCGCAGGCGCTGGAGGCGTATGTGTTGTTTCTCTACGATCAGTCGGAGCAAACGCGGATGCACGGCAGCCTGTCCGCAGCTCTTGCTGATGCGCAGGAGTGCCTCATCAACGCCGAGCGGTTTTACGAACTGGCCCCCAGCGAGACTCGCACACAGCGCCTGCTCTCTGTCGCTCACGGACAGGTGGCCGATGTTCTCACTCTGCGCGGAGCCGCGGGGGATGCTGACGCCGTTTTCAAACACTTCACCCGCGCCTCTGAGATCAGCGAGAAGCTCCTGCAAGCGAGCCCCGACTCTGCCGAAGTCCAACGCGATGTGTCCGTAACAGTGGGGAGGCTGGGAGACTTCCTGGCCCAGCGCGGTCAGCCGGGCGACGTGGACGCCGCCCTCAAAGACTACACCCGCAGCCTGGAGCTACGCGAGAAACTGCTGCAGGCCAGTCCCGACTCTGCGCAGGCCGCACGCGATGTAGCGGTGGGCCTCGACAAACTGGGCCACCTACTGGTTCAGCACGGCCAGAAGGACGACGCTGACGCCGCCTTGAAGTACTTTAGCCGCAGCCTGGAGATCCGAGAGAAACTGCTGCAAGACAGCCCCGGCTCCGCTGAGGCCGCGCGCGATGTGTCCCTGAGTCTGCATGCGCTTGGCGCTTTCCTTTCCCAACGTGGCCAGCCGGATGATGCAGCGGCGGCGCTGAAGTACTTCACCCGCCAGCTGGAGATCTGCGAGAAGATCCTGCACGTCAGCCCCGACTCGGTACAAGCCGGGCGCGATGTGTTTGTGAGCCTGACCAAAGTCGGCAACCTCCTGGCACAACGCGGCCAGCCTGGCGATGCCGACACCGCCCTTAGCTACCTGAAGCGCAGTCTGGAGATCTGCGAGAAGCTGCTGCAAGCCAATCCCGACTCGGCCCTGGCGATGCGCGATGTTTCCATGAGCTTGACGGGACTCGGTGACTTCCTGGAGGAGCGCGGCCAGCCCGGCGACATGGACGCCGCTCTGGGGTACTTTACCCGCAGCCTGGAGATCCGTGATAAGCTGCTGCAAGCCAACCCCGGCTCAGCCCAAGCGGTGAGGGACGTCGTGGGTGGCCACTACAATCTGAGTCTGGATCTCATGAAGCAAGGCGATCAGGCTGGGGCGAAGAAGGAGGCACGCGCCTGCTATGACCTGCTTCATGACCGCATCTCCAAAGGGATGATTTTTGACGCGCCCATCATGGGCCTGCATGAGCGGTTGCATGCGCAATTTGGGACGAAGCCATGAGTGTGTGGCGCAAGGCAGCGGGTTCGGCGGGCGTTTGATCATGCATGATCCGACCACTCCTTCTCTCCTTTCTTGTCGCGTCTTCATTGCAGGCCCAGGTGCTGCCGGGCACGCAGCCGCTGGAACCGAACCCGGATTTCTCGGCCACGATGGTGGCGGGGATCGACAAGATGGCGCTGAGGCTGATTGAGCAGTCGAAGACGGGGCGCAAGCCGACGAGGGAAAAGCTGAAGGCCATCATTGGTGCGGTGGATGAGCGGGTGCCGATCACGGCGCTGGAACTCGTGGGTGACACCTCCGCACCGGCGCTGCTGGCGGAGACAGAGACTGCGCGCATCCTGCGGGTGCGCTGGCCGGTGTTTGATGGCGTGCATGGCGAGGGCATTTTGATTCAGCCGAAAGACAAGCCCGTGGCACGGGTGATCTACATTCCGGACGCTGACACGGATCCTGAGAAGCTGGCGAACGATGCGATGCTGGCCTACAGCGGCTGTGAGATCGTCATTCCCGCGCTGATCAACCGCAGCAGCGAGTTCAGCACGAATGACAAATTTGGCGTGAAGACGAACGTGCCGCACCGTGAGTGGATCTACCGGCAGTCGTATGAACTGGGACGGCACATCATCGGCTATGAGGTGCAGAAGATGCTGTCGCTGGTGGAATACTACAGCACGCAGCCGAAGCTGCCGCTGCTGGTGGCGGGACTGGGTGAGGGTGGCCTGATCGCGATGTATTCCGGAGCGATCGATGAGCGCATCAGCTCCGTGTATGTGTGGGGCTGCTTTGAGCCGCGTGAGGGGGTGTGGGCCGAGCCGATTTACCGGAATGTTTTCAATCTGCTGCGCGACTTCGGCGATGCTGAGGTGGCGTCGCTCATCGCGCCGCGTCCGCTGGTGGTGCAGAACCTTGGCTTTCCGAACGTGCAGGGGCCGCCGAAGGCGAACAAGGGAGAGCGGGAAATCGCCGCGCCGGGGAAGATCACGAAGCCTGCGCTTGAAGCGGTGAAGGCCGAAGTCGCACGCGCCAAGGCGCTGGCGCCTGGAGACTGGCTCATGCTGGCGACGGAGGAGCACGGTTTGAAGGAAGTGGTGGCTCATCTGCTACCGGCCGAAGTGGCAGGACAACTGGTGAAGCGCATCGAGCCGATCATGCCGCAGAAGAATGAGCAGCGCGCCAAGGTGGATGCGACGCGCCAGAAACGCATGGTGCGTGAGCTGGAAGCCTTCACGCAGCGCCTGCTGGTGACGACAGAACTGGAGCGCAAAAAAGAGTTTTGGGACAAGCTGCCGCTCAAGTCGATGGAGGAGTATGAAAAGCACACGGCGGGTGAGAGGGACCGTTTTTGGAATGAAGTCATCGGGCGGCTGCCGGACCCAAATCTGCCGGTGAATGCGAAGAGCCGCTTCGTGAGGGAGACGGACAAGGTGAGGATTTACGAAGTGACGATGGATGTGTGGGAGGATGTGTTTGCGTGGGGCTGGCTGTGCCTGCCGAAGGATTTGAAGCCCAGTGAGAAGCGGCCGGTGGTGGTGTGCCAGCATGGGCTGGAGGGGATTCCTGAAGACACGATTACGACGGATGAGACGCAGCGTGCGTTTGCCCCCTACAAGGCTTTCACGCTGCGGCTGGCAGAACAGGGATTCATCACCTTTGCGCCGCACAATCCGTATCGGGGGAAGGATGCGTTTCGCACGTTGCAGCGGAAGCTGAATCCGCTGGGGCTGACGCTTTACAGTGTGATCAACGGGCAGCATCAGCGCATTCTGGAGTGGCTGAAGGCGCAGCCGTTTACGCCGGCGGACAAGATCGCTTTTTATGGTCTTAGCTATGGTGGGAAGTCGGCGATGCGTACGCCGGCGGTGCTGAAGGACTACTGCCTGAGCATCTGCAGCGGGGACTTCAATGAATGGGTGCGCAAGTGTGTGAGCACGGACATGCCGATGTGCTACGTGCATACGCACGAGTATGAGATCTGGGAGTGGAACATGGGCCGCACTTTTAACTATGCGGAGATGGCGGCGCTGATCGCCCCGCGGCCGTTTATGGTGGAACGAGGGCACAATGACGGGGTGGGCATTGATGAATGGGTGAACTATGAGTTCGCCAAGGTGCGGCGGCTTTATAACAAACTGCAAATCGGCGACCGCACGACCATCGAGCACTTTGACGGCCCGCATACCATCCATGGAGTGGGGACGTTTGAGTTTCTAAAGGAAAAACTGGGTTGGAAGTGACTGTCGAAGGCGGCTTACACCCAAGGCAGCAAAGACTTAGGCGGGAATGAATCAACTGCCAAGGGATGCCCCCTGGGTACCACCTATGGTGGCCCGCGATGAGCGTGACCCATTTTCTCAAGAAGCCCGTCTTCTCCCTGCCGTCGCGCCAGGAGTTGCCCAATCTGCAGTACTTTTTCCGACGATTGTGGCTGATTTTTGGCGGCGCGGCGGTGCTGCTGGTACTGAGCTTTGGGGTGTTTGGCTACATCGGAGAGAATCTGGAACAGCGACGGGCCGACAACGTCAGCACGGTGAATCTGCTGGCGCGGCAGCGCACGGACAGCCAGGTGCTGAGCCGGCTGATGCTGGAGGCGGAGATAGGCGCACAGCCGCTGCAGACGTATTACCTGGGGAAGATCGACCTGGTGTGGGCGAGCATGAATTCCTCCCAGGAAATGCTGCAGTCCGGCAAACTGCAGCAACACGCCACGGGACCGCAGTATGAGGAGATCAAGAAGAGGCTGGACCAGGCGAACGCGAATTTTCAGAACATCGCGAAAGTGATCAAAAAACTGCACGTGCGCACGGATGCCGCCCACCCCCTGCCTAGAGACCTGGGAGACAAGCTGACAGAGGAATGCGATGCTCTGGCCGCGGCCCTGGACCAGGCGGCGCAGAAGATCACGGCGATCAACCTGGACACGAACATGCAGATCCGCCTGCTGGCGTGGCTGGAGATCGCCGTGACGGTGGGGATCTCCCTGGTGACGGCGCTGCTGCTGACGCAGGGGCAGATTTTCACCACGAGGCAGCTGGTGGAGACCAGCGTGAGGCTGGAGGAGCTGACGTACCTGCAAAATGCGGTGCTGGAAAGCGCGGCATGCGGGATCATCAGCACGAACACGGCGGGGCTGATAGCCACCTTCAACTGCGGAGCGGAGAAGCTGACGGGGTATTCAAGACAGGAGGTTGTAGGGAGCCTCACGCCGGAACTGTTTCATGACGCGGCGGACCTGGCACGCATGGCGGCGGAGGTTTCTCATGAGATGGGGACGACGATCGCGCCGGGATTTGAGGTGTTCGTGGCGCATGCGAAATGCGGCATCCTGCGTGAGCGTGAGTGCACGTACGTGCGGAAGGACGGCAGCCGTGTGTCCGTGTCTCTGAACGTGACGGCGATGCTGGACGATGCGGGAGAGGTCACGGGATTTCTGGGCATCGTGGCGGACATCACAGAAAAGAAAAAGCTGGAGCAGCAATTTTTGCGCGCGCAGCGCATCGAAAGCGTGGGGACGCTGGCGGGGGGAATCGCGCATGATCTGAACAACGTGCTGACGCCGATTCTCATGTCGATCGAGCTGCTGCGGCTTACCAACACCAACCCGCGCACGCTTTCGATTCTGACAGGCATCGAGGGCAGTGCGAAGCGCGGAGCGGACTTGGTACGGCAGATCCTGACCTTTGCGCGCGGAGTGGAGGGCAAGCGCTCAGAGCTGCATGCCGGGCGGTTCATCAAGGACATGCAGCAGCTGGTGCAGGACACGTTTCCGAAGAACATCTACTGCATCAGCAACCTGCCGGAGGATCTGCCTTCTTTCATGGGAGATCCGACACAGCTGCACCAGATTCTGCTGAACCTGTGCGTGAATGCGCGGGACGCGATGCCAGACGGGGGAACGCTGACCATCTCCGCCGGCAAGGCGATGCTGGACGAGGCGGCGGCGGCGGTGCAGATCGACGCCAAACCAGGGGCCTACATCACGCTCCGGGTGAGCGACACGGGCACGGGCATCCCGCCAGACGTGGTGGACAAGATTTTTGATCCATTCTTTACCACGAAGGAGATTGGCAAAGGGACGGGGCTGGGGCTTTCAACGGTGCTGAGCATCACGAAGAGCCACGGTGGATTTGTAACGGTGAGCAGCGAGCCGAATCAGGAGACCACCTTCACCATCTGGCTGCCCGCTGTGCAAAGCACGGGCACGCATGCCGCACCTGCAGCCACCGAGGAGCAGCTGATCCCACATGGCAAAGGGGAGCTGATCCTGATCGTGGATGATGAAGAAGCCATCCGCACGACGACGCGGCAGACGCTGGAAGCGATGGACTACCGGACGCTGGTGGCCGCGGACGGAGCGGAAGCCGTGGCGCTGTACCGACAGCACGGCTCGGAGATCGCCGTGGTGCTGACGGACATGATGATGCCGGTGATGGACGGGCCGACCACGATCCAGATGCTCAGGATCATCAACCCTGACGTGAAGATCATTGCGGCCAGCGGGGTGTCCCAGCAGGGCAGCCCGGCCAAGGTGGCGGAGATGGGCGTGCGCCATTTCCTGCCGAAGCCATACAGTGCGCAGACCGTGATGACGACGCTGCAGCTGGTGCTCGGCTAAGGAAAAAAATGGCGGGAAGAGCCCGCGCGGAGTTTGAGCCCGTGAGGGGCGCACTCAGCTTTTCATCGGCGCGGTGGAGAGCACAGGCTGGATGTGATTTTCAGAGACGAGGGTGACCAGGAGGTTGTTCACCATGGTGGCCTTGGAAGCGCCGTCGAGCTGGACGATGCCGTCGTTCTCCAGTTTGCGGAGGGCCATTTCGACCATGCTGATGGCACCGTCCACGATGATCTGGCGTGCGGCTAGCACCGCCTGCGCCTGCTGGCGGCGCAGCATGGCCTGGGCAATTTCCGGGCTGTAGGCGAGGTGGCTGAGCTGGGCCTCCAGCACCTCAATGCCCGCGACGCTGGTGCGCTCCGCCAGTTCCGCACGGAGCTGGCTGGCGATCTCGGCAGGATGGCTGCGAAGGGCGATCTCTCCGGGCGTGTGAGGTTCATACGGAAAGAGATTGGAAAGATGGCGGAGAGCGGTCTCGCCCTGGAGACGGACGAAGTTGCCGCAGCTCTCCACGGCAAAGGTGGCCTTGGCGGAGTCCACCACGCGCCAGACGATAACGGCGGCGATTTCGATGGGGTTGCCGTGGGCATCGTTCACTTTGAGCTGCTCGCTCTGAAAGTTGGCGATTTTGAGGGAGATCTTCTGCCTGCCGGCGAAGGGATTGATCCACCAGAAGCCGTTTTCCACGATACTGCCGCTGTATTTGCCGAAGAAGGTGAGAACCAGCGCCTCATTGGGAGAAACGATGGCGATGCCTTTGAGCAAAAAGAAGCCAAGAATGGCCGCAGGAACTGTCAGGAGGGGGATATATTCGGGAAATTTGACCACATGGAACGCCACCAGACCGAGGGCGGCGAAAATGACGAGCAGGCCCGGTATGGCGAAGGCTTTGTGTTCTTTCATGGTGGTGCATTACAGCTCCGGGCAGAGAGAACGTCATTGAGAAAATTAGGCGAATTTTCCAACCCGCCGCCGCTGCCACAGTGCGTTTGCATTCGCTGCATCGTCCGCTAGGCTGGGGGCGTAACTCAACGCGCTATGCAAACACCCAAAATCACCGCCTACCTGAAAACCTACTGTGGCTGGAGCGAAGGCGTCCGTGCCATCTTCCGCAAATACGACCTGCCCTACGAAGAGAAGGACATCATCAAGAACCCCGCCTTCCGCTGGGAAATGGAACAGAAGAGCGGCCAGCCGCTGTCTCCCTGCGTGGAAATCAACGGCACCATGCTGGCGGACATCAGCGGTGATGAAGTGGAAGCCTGGATGACCCAGAACGGGCTGCTGGAGAAGAATGAAGCGCCAGCCGATGCTCCGACCAATTCCGCCTGCACCGATGCCCAGCACGCCGCGATGGCCGCAGGCCAGGTGGGCACGCTGAAATTCGTGGGCTGATCCGATTTCCCCCCTCATGCGCACCCGGCTTTTCCTCCTTGGACTGGCGGCATTCCTCGCGGCCTGCAACACCGTCTATTATGCCGCCTGGGAGAAGCTGGGCTACGAGAAGCGTGATCTGCTGAAAAGCGCGGTCAAAAAAGCGCGTGGAGAACAGAAGGACGCCGGGGTGCAGTTTCAGGATGCACTGACGCAGCTCAAGAAGCTAACGAACTACAACGGTGGCAACCTGGAGTCCGCCTACAACCGCTTCAAAGGCGAATACGAGGACTGCGAGTCCCAGGCAGCGCGGGTGCGCAGCCAGATCCGCGAGGTGGACACGGTGGCGCGCGATCTTTTCCGCGAATGGGAAGGTGAGATCCGGCAGTATCAGAGCGCCTCTCTCGCTGCCGACAGCCGGCGCAAACTGGCTGACACTCGGGCCCGGTTTGAGCCGCTTTCGCGCTCCCTGCACGCAGCGGAGGCCACCATGGATCCGGTGCTGCGCCAGTTTCACGATCAAGTGCTGTACCTGAAGCACAACCTGAATGCCGAGGCGATAGGCTCGCTGCGCGGCACGGCGGACAACATTCAGGGAGACATCCAGCGGCTGCTGGATCAGATGAACCGGTCAATCGCCGAGGCCGACCGGTTCATTCAGACGCTGTGAGCAGTGATCAGACGGTGGGAAGAGGGGTCGCGGGAGCTTTGAGAGCGCGAAGAAGGAGGTAGGCGCAGGTGCCGGTGGGGCCGACCATGAGGGTGAGAAGGAGGCAAGGCGCGACAAGCCAGGGGCTGTAGCCACGTTCGCGGCTGTCGAAGTAGATCCAGCGGCCGACGAAGAGATCGACGCCCAGGAAGTGGATCCAGGCGAGAGCGACGCAGTGGGGATCGGCGAAGAGGGTGGTGATCTCGGCGAAGTTTCCGCGGGCGAAGATGGGCAGGTTGGTGAGGTAGTAGGGGATGTTCAACAGCGCATACGGCAGGCAGATCAGAAAGATAGGCCACAGTGGGCGCATGAGTTTCTGGGTGCCCTTCCAGTGCGGGAGGAAGACCATGCAGAGCCAGAAGGGCGCGACGGCCAGGTTGAGGACTTTGAAGGTGAGGGCGTAGAGATCCATGGAGGGAAAATGATGAAGGATGAATTATGAGGGATGAAGCGAGCTTGGGTTCGTACTCAGAGCAAAGCGTGGGGGTGGGCGCTGGGAACCGCACACGGAGTGTGCGGGCCACTTCGCGGCGGGCGAAACGAAAATCAGTGGTGGATGAGGGAGGTGGTCCCAATTGCGGCGCAATTGGGCTGCTCTTAATCGAGGTCGTATTCGAGGATGTATTGTTCGGGAAAGGGGCCGCCTTTGAGGTCGATCTCGCCGTCTTTGCCGGGGGCGGGGCGGAGGTTTTTCTTGAGGAGGAGGGCTTTGATGATCTGGGGCACCTGGATGAGGCTGACGTGATCCCCGAGGCAGCGATGATGGCCGTAGCCGAGGATCATGTACATGCTCTGCGGACGATCGAGGCGGAACTGCTCCGGGTTTTTGACGAAGGTCTCGTCAAACATGGCGGACTGGGTGCCGGCAAGGACGAGGGAGCCTTTGGCGATTTTCGTTTCACGCGGGGTGCCTTTGGCAAGGACGTAGTCCTGCTCGGCGTAGCGGGGGAGGACGGAGTTTCCGGGGCGGAAGCGCAGGGCCTCCCAGACGTAGCGGCCGAGGAGGTCGTCGTTGTTTGCGCGCGCGGCTTTGATGGCGCCCTGGAGTTCTTCGGGGCGGGTGAAGAGCTCGGCGAGGCATTTGCAAACAGCGGCCTGGGTGGTCTCTCCGGCGCCGATGAGGAGGCCGGCGGTGAGGATGATCATGCGGTCGTCGGTGATGCCTTTGACCTCGTTGGAGCCTTCCTTGAGCATGCGGGCGAGGACGGTGTCCTCAGCGCCGGGGTTCTGGGTAAGGAGGGCGCGCTTTTCTTTGATGAGGCCGCTGATGTAAGAGGTCATTTCATGGCCGGCGCGGATGGCGTCTGCGTGGATGCCATGCTCTGCCTTGATGTTTTTGAAGAAGTCGGCCTGGGTGGCGCGGGACCAGCGGAACATGGAGGCCTCGTCGGGACCGGGGAAACCGCCGTAGGCGCCGGTGAGGAGAATGGGCACGCGACGGGCGACCTTATTGACGATCTCGATGCGGCCGACGGCTTTGCCGGTCTTGGGATCGGTGGTGGTCTGGGTGCCTTCGGCGATGGCTTTGTGAGCGAGGGAGACGACCTGAGTCTTGATGCGAGGGTAGTCCGCGGGCGACATGAGCGCACGCATGTAGGGCTTCTCGACGAGATTGTAGCGGGTGTGGTCGCGACCGAGCATGAAGGCGCCCATGCAGTCGTCCATCTTGGAGCCGTAGAGGCGGACGGTGAAGGTGTCCCAGTTGTTGAGGACTTCGAGGACGTCCGTGCGATTGGCGACGAGGACGGTGGAGGTGAACTTAAGCCCGGCCTTGGTCGGCACGGGTGCCGTGGTGATGACGGGGCGATAGGCCCGCATCTCCTTGAAGGTCTCGATGGAGTTGTCCTGCAGCCAGTCGAAGGTGGTCTTGAGCTTGAGGACGTCCAGCCACTGACGATCGTAGTCTTTGAGGAAGGCCTGGGGGTCTGTGGGATGCTTGCGGTCAACGGCGCAGGACACGACGCAGAGAGAGGCTGCGAGAGCGAGGGCGGGGCGGAGGAACATGGAAAGGATGAAGGATGAATTATGAAGGGGGAAGACGGAGGGGCTGCGAACAAGCCACTCCCCTGCCCTGCGCGGGATCAAAGGGTCTTGAGAAATTCGAGGAGTTCCTGGCGCTGGGTTTCGGTGAGTTCGGCGCCGTATTCGTGGCCGGAGTTGGAGTTGCCGGGGAGGGAAGTGTCGAAGGTGAAGGAGGGCTTGCCATCAAACTCGGCCATGTCTTTGTAGCCGCCAACGGCCGGGTCGTATTCGCGGGTGCCGAGGTGGAAGGTTTTGGAACGCTGGGCGGCGGGGAGGAGGATCTCCTTGAGGTTGGGCACGGAGCCGTTGTGAAGGTAGGGCGGAGTGGCCCAGATGCCGGTGAGGGGGCGGGCTTTGTACTTCTTGGGAGCCATGGGCAGGCTGTGGTTGACGACGGGATTGGTGCGGAGGTTTTCTCGGCGCGTGTTGAAGTCGCCAACGATGCGTTCTAGGAAGGTGCCGGTTTCCTCTCCGGGCTTGCTGGGGCTGTGGCTTTTGACGGCGTCATTGACGGCCTCCGCGGTGATCTCTCCCTTGGCGATATCGATGTTGGCCTTGAAGGATTCCAGAGGGTGCTCAAGAAGACCGCCGACGACGGAGTTGATGAGGGGATCCAGGCCGTTGGTCTGCTCGACGATCACGTCACCAGCGACGCCCGCCTGCTTGCGTCCGGCGAATTTTCCGGCCTTGCGGAGCTTGACCATGTTGTCGTATTCGCGGGAGTCGGTTTTGACTTCGTCGATGTCCACCAGAACGGACTGATAGGCACGGCCTTCGTTTTCACGGAGGACGACGGCGTGGCAGGTGATGCAGTGCTTCTCGTAGTGAATGCGGCCCTTGTCCGCGAGGGCGCGGTCAACAGGCGGGAGGATTTTTTCAGGCCACTTGGGCGAGCGGAGCTGAGCGACCCACTGCTCGAGGAGGCCGATGCTTTCGACAACGATGGAGGACTTGTATTTGTGGACGTTTTTGTCATCAGGGATGTCCATCTCACCATAGACGCCCAGCACCTCGCCGCCGTTGCGGATGAGGGAGCCGATATTGAACGGGCCATTGGGGGCAAAGCCGGTCCACTGCACCACATCGGACTGGTGGGTACCCCAAAGGAAGGGGTAGCTAACCGGGGCGTCTGAGGGAAGGGCGTTGTCCGGCATGTTGTTCATGTGGACGAGGACCTTGTTGAAGATCTGGCCGATGGCATCGGTGCGGCCGTAGCCGTACTGAGGCATGCTGGGGCTTTGGTAGTGGTTGGCGTCATTGCGCGCCTGGAGGGCGGCGGTGCGTTTTTTGAGGGCATCGCGCAGGGTGGCCAGGCTCGCGTCGGTGACGTTTTTGCCAAGGACGGCGGTGGCAAAGCGTCCGAATTTCTCATCGTCCTCGGCGGTCTTTTTCATGGCGGCGACGAGATTGAGATCGAAGGCATCCACATCGGCGATGGTCTGGCCGCCGTCGATGCGGATGGTGGTGCCGTTGTAGGCGATCTGGCCGGTGTGGCAGGCGGCGCAGGTCATGCCCAGCCAGGCCTGGTTCTTGTCATCGAAGCCACGGACAAAGCCAACGGGAAGACCATGGGGGTTCCATTTGGAATCGGCAGCGGTGGGCAGGTAGCGAAGATTGCGCATGTTTTCATCGCCGCGGAAGTACTCCTTGCTGTCCGGCATTTCGAGAGCCAGGAACCAGTCATAAGGGAGGATGCGGGAGCCCTGGTTGGTGAAGTAGTAGGACTGCTGGGTGTGAACCGACCAGCCCTGCTCGAGACTGACGGCCTTGTCCTGAGAGTTCACCACGGGTGTGCCAGTGGCGATGATGGCGCCAGCGGAGTAACGATAATAATAGAACGCGGCTGCGCCTGCTGCGGCGACAAGCGCAAGGATGGCAAAGGTCTTTTTCATAGCGATGGTGGGCAGGGTCAGAGTGTGAAAGGAGTCAGCAGGGGAAGGCGGAGGGTTCGGCCGCGATGAAGTGCCTCGAAAGCGTGGACGGCCTTCTCCGGAGCAACCGGTGGCCTTTCACTTGAAATTCAAACATAGGATTTCTGCTTAATTTTGGCACGCCCGGAATAGAGTATTATTTCTGCATCAGGCGAAAGTAAACGCAAAAGTGCCGCGGCTGAGCTTTTGCATCTTCCTTTATGGCAGGAGAGGATTGTGTCGACCTCACGAACCACGGCGCATCGCGAAAAAAAAGCCCTCCCGCTTTGCAGCGGGAGGGCTTTGCAACCTAACCCAAAAAAACAGATCAGGCCTTGATCATGCCGTGGGGATCAATGACGTACTTGCGGGCGGCGCCCTTGTCGAAGTCAGTGTAGCCCTTTGGTGCGCCCTTGAGGGAGATCACCTGCACGTTGGTGGCCTTGGCGATTTTGATCTTGTCATGCAGGATCGCCATCATGAGGCGGCGATGGTATTTCATGACGGGGCACTGGCCGGTGACGAAGGTGTGGCTCTTGGCCCAGCCGAGGCCGATGCGGATGGAGAGGCTGCCGACCTTGGCGGCTTCATCCACGGCACCGGGATCTCCCGTGACGTAGAGACCAGGGATGCCGATGGCACCGCCGGCCTTGGTGATTTCCATGACGCTGTTGAGCACCTGGGCGGGCACTTCCTTGCTGTGGTTGTGACCGCAGCCACGGGCTTCAAAGCCGACGCAATCGATCGCGCAGTCCACTTCAGGAACGCCGAGGATGTTTTCGATCTGCTCCTGAACGGTCGCGCTCTTGGAAACGTCCACGGTTTCGCAGCCGAAGCGGCGGGCCTGGGCAAGGCGCTCCTTGTTCAAATCACCGACGATAACGACGGCCGCACCGAGGAGATGGCAGGAGGCGGCGCAGGCGAGACCCACGGGTCCGGCACCCGCAACGTAAACCGTCGCGCCCGGGCCGACACCGGCGGAGACGGCACCGTGGTAGCCGGTGGGGAAGATGTCGGAGAGAAGGGTGAGGTCCTTGATCTTGGCCATGGCCTGATCGCGATCCGGGAACTTCAGGAGATTGAAGTCGGCATAGGGCACCATGACGTACTCGGCCTGACCGCCGACCCAGCCGCCCATGTCCACATAGCCGTAAGCGGCACCGGGGCGGGCAGGATTCACGTTCAAGCAGATGCCGGTCTTGCCCTCTTTGCAGTTCGCGCAGCGGCCGCAGGCAATGTTGAAGGGCACGCTGACGATGTCGCCTTTCTTGATGAACTCCACATCGCGGCCGGTCTCAATGACTTCACCGGTGATTTCGTGGCCAAGAATCAAGCCCTGCGGCGCAGTGGTGCGTCCACGCACCATGTGCTGATCGGAGCCGCAGATGTTGGTGCTGACAACTTTGAGGATGACTCCGTGCTGGCATTTGCGCTTCTGCTCGCGCAGCTCCAATTTGGGGAAATCGATGCTCTGAACCTCTACCTTACCGGTCCCCATGTAGGCGACGCCTTGATTACTTGGCATAATGTTAGATGTGGTTGTGGTTGAATGAATTTTGGCAAATTCCCGGCCATGCTATTCAAAACCAGCTGATGGAGTCAATCCTAGTGAAGGAAAAACGCAGGCTGCCGGCAGGAGGCGATGCAGGGCCGGAAAAGGCTGACATCGTTGGGCTGACTAAACGGACAGCAACCCATGCTCTTTCGAATTGCCTCATGGGAGCAGCCAGCCACAATGCGCGTGCATGAAAACTACATCATTCGCTCTCTCCACCCTTCTTCTCATCTCCGCCGCGGCCCGGGCACAAACTCCGGCCCCAGGTACTGTCATTGGCGCCCAGGGCGGCGCTGCCGTCGGCGGCATTATTAAGACCCAAAGTGGTCGTGGACTTGAAGGTGCTGCTCCTGCCCCGGCAGTTGTCCTGCCACCACAGGCGCCGGATGTGCCTGCCGAGAAGTATGGCAAGGACGGCAAGATCAACCCCGGCTTCATCGCCTCGCATGAGAAGTTCGTCAGCATCGCCAAGGAAGGCAAGGCACAGCTCGTCTTCCTGGGCGACTCCATCACCGCCGGCTGGGCAGGCAACGGCAAGGAAGTGTGGGCGAAAGCCTTCGGCCAGTACACACCGGCCAACTTCGGCATTGGTGGCGACCGCACGCAGCATGTGCTATGGCGCATTCAAAACGGCGAACTGGACGGGGGCATCAAGCCCAAGGCCTGCGTGCTCATGATTGGCACCAACAACTCCGGCTCGGATCCCGCCGAAGGCATTGCCAAAGGAGTGACCGCCATTGTCAAAACCATCCGCGAAAAGCAGCCGCAGGCCAAGATCCTGCTCCTGGCAGTGTTTCCGCGTGGTGAAAAGGCCAGCCCGAATCCCGGCCGCGACAAGCTGAAGCAGGTCAACGACATCATCGCCAAGCTCGACGATGGCAAAAACGTCTTCTTCCTCGACATCGGCGGCAAGTTCCTCCAGCCCGACGGAAGCCTCACGAAGGAGATCATGCCTGACTTCCTGCACCTCTCCCCTGCCGGCTACCAGATCTGGGCGGACGCGATCGGTCCGAAGCTGGCCGAACTGATGAAATAGTCTGGCGCGAGCTTTGCCAGCGTGCCAAAGAAGGCCATGCCCCAGCCTGTTATTCTTTCCGACGTTGGCAAAGTACTCATCGATTTCGACTTCAGCATCGCCGCCCGGCGGCTGGCGCAGCAGTGCGACCATCCGGCGGAGACGGTGCTGACGTTGTTCGATGACATCAAAGTCCCGTATGAGGTGGGAGACATTGATGACGTGGAGTTCATCCGGCAGGGCCGGGAGCTGACGGGATTCCGAGGGGCGGAGAAGGAGCTGGAGGCGATCTGGTGCGAAATCTTTGAGCAGAACGAGGCGATGCACGCGACGCTGGGCGCGCTGGCGGGGAAGCTGCCGATGCACCTTCTCTCCAACACCAACGAGCTGCACAAGGCCTACTTCCTGCGCGAGTATCCCATTTTCCAGCACTTCCAGGGCGGGGTGTTTTCACATACCGCCCGCTGCGCGAAGCCTGGCGAGGAGATCTTCCTGAAAACCATCGAGCAGCTGGATCTGGATCCGGCGCGCACCTTTTACATCGACGACCTGGCGCCCAACATAGCCACTGCGGAACGTCTGGGATTTCGAACATTTCATTACAGCTTTGCGAAACATCCGCAGTTTCAGGCGGAGCTGGACGAATGGCTGTCGGCTCAGGGCATTGGTTGACGGGCGCGGGTACCTGTCATAACCAGTACGCGCTGCCATTCGTATCACCCATGTGGCATGAAGAGCATGCACGAATACTTCCATGAAATGCGACGTTTGCGAGAATGAGGCCACTGTGTTCCTCACCCAGATCATCAACGGTCAAATGACCACGGTGAACCTGTGTGAAACCTGCTCAAAGGCCAAGGGCGTGACTGAGGAGACCGGCTTCGGTCTTGCAGAGGCGTTTCTCAGCCCGTCTCACCGGGCGGAAACGGACACGATGGAGATCGTGTGCAATGCGTGCGGCTTCACAGCATCGCAGCTGAAAAAGATCGGCCGCATGGGCTGCCCGGAGTGCTACAATGCATTCCGCGACGGGCTGGACGGCCTGCTGCGCAACATGCACAAGGGCACCCGCCATGTGGGCAAGCGACCCAGCAGTTCGAGCGCGCCCTCTCCGCAGATGCTGCCGAGGCAGCGGGCGGCTTCCTTGAAGGAGGCGCCACCGCCCCCGGCTCCCGCCACGGTGACACCGCCTGTGGTGCCTGCAAAGCCCCTGCCAGACATCGCCAAGCTGCGTGCCGAGCTGGACCTGGCAGTGAGTGAAGAACGCTACGAGGATGCGGCGAAATTGAAATCTGAGATCGAAAGTCTCCAGCCGAAGGCCTCCAAATGAAGGATGCTTTAGTTGGATTCATCCTTCCGTGTCTTTCAACGCGTATCTCAGTTATTAAGTCTCATTTTGTAAGCTCATGATGCGCTTTGCCACACTGATCAAGAACCCCGCCGACTGGATGAAAGGCACGGGGCCGCACTCCGACGTCGTCATGACATCGCGGGTGCGTCTGGCACGCAACCTTCGCGGCTACCCCTTCCCTGGTTTCAGCCAGGAGCGCCAGCGCATCGAACTGCTGGAACGCGCACGGCCTGTGGTGGAAGAGCTGCCCGAGATGCGGGACGGCTACAGCGAAGACTACACGGACCTGAGCAAGATCCGGAAGCAGGTGTTGGTGGAGCGCCACCTCGTCAGCCGCGAGCATGCGGCGCGCTCCTCCGGCTGCGCCGTGGTGGTGGACCGCAAGCAGAGCATCTCCATCATGATCAATGAGGAGGATCATTTCCGCATTCAGGGCATCCGCCCCGGACTGAACCTCAACAGCGCCTTTGAAGCGGTGGACCGCGTGGACAGTGAGCTGGAAAGCTCCCTGCCGTATGCCTTTGATCCGAAGCTGGGCTACCTGACCGCTTGCCCGACCAATCTGGGCACGGGCATGCGCGCCTCTGTGATGCTGCACCTGCCCGCGCTGGTGCTGACGGAGCAGATCAACCCGGTGATCAAGGCCATCGGCAAGATCGGCCTGGCCGTCCGTGGCCTCTATGGCGAGGGCACCGAGGCGCTCGGCAATCTGTTCCAGATCTCCAACCAGCACACGCTGGGCGAGGCGGAGCCAGAGATCATCGCCCAGATCGAAAAGGTGATTGAAGGCGTGGTCCGCTCCGAAGTGACGGCCCGTGCCAAGCTGAAGGAAGACCACCAGACCATGCTGCGGGACCAGGTCGGACGGGCTTTTGCCATTTTGCGATATGCGCATATCCTTACCTCGAAAGAGGCACTGAACCTGCTAAGCATGCTTCGGCTGGGCGCAGATCTCGACCTCATTGGGAACTGCGACCGCAGCCTGATCGACATGCTACTGCTTGAAATCCAGCCTGCGCATTTGCAGCTCAATGCTGCGCGTGAATTGTCACCGGAGGAACGGGACAGCATGCGCGCCGATTTAACCCGTGCACGGTTGCAATCAATCGACGGCCCGGGTAGTTTTCCACCATCACAAACCAACCCCGGAGGCACCCCCTCCACCCCCAATGATGAATAATTTCACCCCACGCGCCCAACAGGTCCTGGCCCTTGCCCGCAAGGAGGCGGACCGTTTCAACCATAACTATGTCGGCACCGAGCATCTGCTGCTGGGCCTGATCAAGCTGGGCCAGGGCGTGGCTGTCAACGTCCTGACCAAGCTGGGACTCGACCTGGAAACTGTGCGCATGCAAGTGGAGCAGCAGGTCGGCTCAGGCCCGGAGACCAAGATGGTCGGCAACATTCCCTACACCCCAAGGGTGAAGAAGGTGCTCGCCCTTGCTTCCAAGGAAGCCAAGGCGCTGAACCACAGCTACGTCGGCACGGAGCACATCCTGCTGGGACTGCTGCGTGAAGGCGAAGGTGTGGCCGCCCAGGTGCTGCGCAACCTCGACGTTAACCTGGACAAGGCGCGCAGCGAGATCCTCAAGGAACTCGACCCGAATTTCTCCTCCCAGAACGAAGGCGAGGAAGAAGAGGAGAGCGAACCCGTGAGCCCCACTGGCAACACGCCTTCTGGCGACAAGAAGAAGAATGAGAAGACCCCGGCGCTCAAAGCCTTTGGCCGCGACCTGACGGAACTCGCCATCAAGGGCGAGATGGACCCGGTCATCGGCCGCTCGGAAGAAATCGCCCGCGTGATCCAGATCCTCTGCCGCCGCACGAAAAACAATCCGGTGCTCATCGGCGAAGCCGGCGTGGGCAAGACCGCCATCGTGGAAGGCCTGGCCCAGGAAATTGCCGCGGGCAACGTGCCTGAAATTCTGCGCGACAAGCGCGTTATCACTCTCGACCTCGCCCTGATGGTCGCTGGCACGAAGTATCGCGGCCAGTTTGAAGAGCGCATCAAGGCGGTGATGGATGAAATCCGCCGCAACAAGAACGTCATTCTGTTCATCGACGAGCTGCACACCATCGTGGGCGCCGGCGGCGCTGAAGGCGCGATGGACGCCAGCAACATCATCAAGCCTGCGCTGAGCCGAGGCGAGCTGCAGTGCGTTGGAGCCACCACGCTGAACGAGTACCGCAAGTACATTGAGAAGGATTCCGCCCTGGAGCGCCGCTTCCAGAGCGTCAAGGTGGAGGAGCCGTCTGTCGAAGACGCCATTCGCATTCTCTTTGGCCTGCGTGGCAAATACGAGATGCACCACAAGGCGAAGTACACGGAAGACGCGCTGCGTTCCGCCGTGAATCTCAGCTCGCGCTACCTGCCCTCCCGCTTCCTGCCGGACAAGGCGATCGACATCATGGACGAAGCTGGCTCCAAGGCCCGCATCGCCGCCATGACCCGCCCGCCGGAACTCAAGGTGATCGAGGCCGAGATCGAAGAGATCCGCGTCGAGAAGGAAGGCTCCATCAAGGAGCAGGACTTCGAGAAAGCCGCCCACCTGCGCGACCGTGAGAAGAACGCCAAGAAGCGCTTTGACGACGTGCTGGAAACCTGGCGCTCAAACAACCAGGAGCGCATCGTGGATGTGACCGAAGAGGACATCATGTCCGTTGTGTCCAAGTGGACCGGCGTTCCCCTTCAGCGCATGGAGCAGGCCGAAGCCGAGAAGCTGCTCAAGATGGAAACCGAGCTCAAGGGCAAGGTCATCGGGCAGGACGAAGCGGTCATCGCCATTTCCAAGGCTCTGCGCCGTTCGCGCGCCGACCTCAAGGATCCGCGCCGACCGATTGGCTCCTTCCTTTTCCTTGGCCCAACGGGCGTCGGCAAGACCTTCCTGGCGAAGAATCTGGCCGAGTTCATGTTTGGCACCGCCGAGGCGCTGATCCAGATCGACATGTCCGAGTACATGGAGAAGCACACCGCGAGCCGCCTCATCGGTGCACCTCCCGGATACGTGGGCTATGAAGAAGGCGGCCAGCTTTCCGAAGCCGTACGCCGTCGTCCTTACTCGGTGATCCTGTTCGACGAAGTGGAGAAGGCGCACCCGGATGTGATGCACCTGCTGCTGCAGATTCTCGAAGAAGGCCAGGTGACCGACAACTTCGGCCGCAAGATCGACTTCCGGAACACCATCGTCATCCTCACCTCCAATGTGGGCGCTGAAACCATCAAGCGTCAGACCAGCCTGGGCTTCATCGCGATGCAGCAGGACGTGGCTGACAATGCCAGCATCAAGGGCAAGATCACGGAGTCCGCGAAGAAGTTCTTCAAGCCTGAGTTCCTCAACCGCCTGGACGACATCGTGATCTTCCGCATGCTCGAGAAGGAGCAGCTCAACAAGATCGTGGATCTCGAAGTCAGCAAGGTCGTCACCCGCCTCAAGAAGAAGAACATCCACATCTCGCTGGACGACAGCGCCCGTGAGTTCCTCATGAAAGAGGGCTTTGATCCGCAGTATGGCGCGCGTCCGATGCGCCGTGCGGTGGAGAAGAACATCGAGGATCCGCTGGCCGAGCACCTGCTGCGTGGAGACATCCGCGAAGGCGACATCGTCAAGGTCTCCTTTGACGACGAGCACAAGCGCCTCAAGTTCTCCGCCGACAAACGCGAAACCACTGACGTGCCGGCCGAGACGCCTGCACCTTAACCGAGAGCGATCCGCCGGGCACTGCCTGCCATGATCCGTGCCCTGATTCTCGTGCTCCTTCTCACCAGCCTCGGCTGGTGGCTGGATCGCGAGCATCACGCGGGGCGGTTTCAAGAGGTGGACGAGCTGTTCCTGGACTTCCTGGTGGCTAATGCACGCGACCGGTTTGCACCGGCGGATGACCGTGCGGTGGCTGCCGCGCCCGTCGTGCTAGTGAAGATGCGTGCCGCCGACAAGGCGGAGTATGCTGGCTGGCCGCCCCGGCCGCTGGACTGGCAGATGGTATTAAACAGCCTGCATGCCTATGAGCCCGCTGTGGTGGTCATTCCCGAAACGCTGTTTTGGAGCCGCCCCTCACCTGAGTTCGCGAACGAAGCCGCGCAGTCCTTGGTTCCTTTTCCAAGCACGGTGCTGGGTGTGGAGGCAAAGCTCGCGACCAGTCGCGAGACCCCTGCCTTCATGGGAGGTCTGGAAGACTCCCTGCCGCACTTCCAAAAGGTGCGGGGAGACAGCGGCGCTGTGCCGGCCCTGGGCGCTCTGATCGCTGCGCCAGACGATTTGATGCGGCGGCAGGCCGAGCTGGGCATTGCCGTCCCCACGGATGCAGCCGAGGCCGGCAAGGTGCTTTATGCCGTCAGTGAAAGCGACCGTGTGCTGCCCACCGTGCTGGCCCAGGCGGTGACACGCTTCACCCGGACGCCCTATGCCACCCAAAGGCTGCTGCTGGGGCCTGGTGCCGGGGCTTATCTCTCCAACGGGGCCTTCGTCCCTCTTTCTGCCTCAGGAGCATTCACCCTCAACCCGAAACAGCCTGTCCCTGAAGTGGACGCGCTCAACCTGATGACCTCTCAGCTGGCTGAGGCGCTGTCTCCGCAAGACAAGACCAATCTGGGCAGCGGCAAGGTGATCGTGATCGGCACTGATGATGGCAGTGCAAGCAGCATGGCACGCACGCACGCGCAGGCACTCGCCCAACTGCTGGCGCTGCCGCGCCTGCGACTGCTGCCGGACTGGGCGCAATGGATCATCTGGGGTGTCGCCGGATTGATAGGGACGTGGCTGGTCTTATTCGTGCCGCGCAAGAAAGCCATTCTGCGCGGCCTGCTGTGCATCTTTGGCGCGCTGGTGATCTGCTTCGTCGCGTTTCAGTCCAGCCTGATCTGGTGCCCGCCTGCGGTTCCAGCGGCGTTGCTGGCGGTTTCGACGCTGTTTGCGCGTGTCGCAGGCCGGGTGAAGCAAAGTCATTTGGCGGCGTTTGAGGCAGGAACGGCAAACACCTCCACCTCGCAGTAGTGGTTCATGTCGTTGCTGGTGTTGCCGTGGCTCCAGAGCCGGATGTAGCGGGCCTTGGTGAGCCTGCCTTCAATGATGCGCCCGTGGTTTGTCTCGATGTAGGCGGGGTCCTTGCCTTTTCCCATGCCGGAGGTGTCGTCGTGATCCGAATTCCAAAGAGTGGTGAGACCCGTTTTGAACTCCGGATCGTCCGAGGCCTGGACGATGAAGTCGAGGTAGGCAGCCGGCATTTTGTGGAAATGCCATACCGCAATTTTTTGCAGGGTATGCGTGGCTCCGAGATCAATCTGCACCCACTGCTTGCCAGGCGCGAGCTCGACAAAGCTGCCATCTGCACCGTCGGCATCGCCGTCCGTGACGAGAGCGAGCTCACCGATGATGGGAGCCGCATCGGAGGAGGTGACTTTTTTGCCCTTGGCGACGTTTACGGTGCCTTTGAGAGCCTTGAAACCCTTGATGACCTTGGAGGGGTCGCTTTTCTCCAGGTTGGGAATGGCCACCGGAACCGGGGCGCTGACAAACATGGGCTTGGGAAACTCGAGTTTGATCTCCTCCAGCTCTCCAAGCAAGGCGAGGGCCTCATCCGTCACGACGGGGGCGCTGTCCACCGTGGCGGATTTGGCGGGACGGGTGCCTGTAACGAACTCCCGGTCCTGGTCGCTCAAACTTGCCAGCGGAACGGTGATGACGATTCCGTTTCCGCGTTTGAGGAGCACTGTGCCGTCCTTAAAGCTGACGAGTTCGGCCCGGATTTCATTCTGGCCGGTGGCATCCCTCCAGACTCGCTCTGCGGCAGAGAGAGAAGCAGTGGCCAGGCCGATGCAAATCACGGTCGCAAGTTTCTGCAGGTGGGTGCACATGGACGGAAAGGTGAGACAAGAATGCTGAACAGCAACCACTTAACAGGTCCCTGCCAGGATGGGATAAGGGCCAAATAGACCTTGTGGAACACTGGCAAGCCCCTAGTATCGCCCTCCCCTCCCCCCAAAAAGAACGACATGCGCTTTCGCAACCTGACACGCCGACGTGAGATCGGCGCCAATTCCTATCTCCTCGAAGCCGGGGATCATCGTGTCGTGCTGGATTCCGGCATGCACCCGAAGCGTGCGGGCTTCGACGCCCTGCCAGACTTTGGCCCGCTGCCGCACAAGTCAGCCAACGCGATTCTCATCACGCATGCCCATCATGACCACATCGGCTCCATGCCTGTGCTGCAGCGCAAGCAGCCAAACACCCCCGTGCTGATGACGGAGATCACCGGCGAGCTTTCATCTGCCATGCTGCATAATTCCGTCAATGTGATGACGAAGCAGCGTGAAGAGGAGAGCATCACTGAGTATCCGCTCTTTTCCCACCGCGAGCTGGATGAAATCCGCTCGCAGTGGATCTACCGCGACATCGACCGCCCGTTTGAAATTCCCGACACCAATCTGGAAGCAACGATGTTTGACGCCGGGCACATCCTGGGCTCCACCGGCGTGCTGGTGCGTGAAGGCAGCAACACGCTGTTCTACACCGGCGATGTCAATTTCGAGGCGCAGACCATCTGCCGTGCCGCAGACTTTCCCACCAGCGGTATCGACGTGATGATCGCCGAAACCACCCGCGGCGATTATGCCCGTCCGGAGGGATTCTCGCGCAAAGGTGAAAAAGAGCGCCTCGCTGGAGTGATCCGCGACACGCATGAGGCCGGCGGCGCCGTCATGATTCCCGTCTTCGCCCTGGGCAAGACGCAGGAGGTCATGATGATGCTGCACGAGCTGCACCAGGAGGGCCTGATTCCTGAAATGCCGCTTTATATCGGCGGGCTGAGCACCAAGATCACCGTTCTTTACGATCACTACGCATCCCGCAGCCGCCGCAGCTACCCCGGCTTCCGCCTGCTGGACGACATGAAGATGCTGGTGCCGCGGAAAAACAAAAAGCGTCAGGAACTCGTCTCGAGCCCTCGCACGCTCTACGCGCTCTCCAGCGGCATGATGACAGAGCATACGGTCTCCAACATCTTTGCGCAGAAGTTCCTCGATAACCCGCGGAACACCGTCTGTTTTGTGGGCTACACCGATCCGGAATCCCCGGGTTACAAGATCCGGAACGCCACCCCTGGCACCAAGATCAAGCTGGCCAAAGACCTCCCTGCCGTGGAGCTGCGGGCGCGGATCGAGAGCTTTGACCTTAGCGCTCATGCCTCGCGCGAACAGATCGCCGAATACATTGAAAAGGTGAAGCCGAAGAAGCTGCTGCTGGTGCACGGTGAAGAGCCGGCCCAGATGTGGTTCACCAACCGCTTCCGCGAAACCATTCCCGGCACTGAGATCATCCGGCCGGAGCCGCATCAGCCGATCGATCTCTGGTAAACTTCACGCATGCCACGCCTCATTGCCATCGTCGCCATGTCCAGCAACCGTGTCATTGGACGCGAGGGCAGGCTGCCGTGGCATTTCCCGGAGGACCTGAAGTTTTTCAAGCGCACCACGCTTGGCCATCCGATCCTCATGGGCCGTGCGACGTTTGACTCCATCGGCAGACCGCTGCCGGGCCGCAAGAACATCGTGCTGAGCCATACCATGGCTCCGCGCGAAGGTGTGACGGTCATACGCAATGCGGCGGAACTGCCGCAGGTCATCGATGGAGCCGAGACCGTGTTCGTTATTGGAGGAGCACGCGTCTTTGAAGAACTGCTGCCGCAGTGTGACGGACTGTACCTCACGTGGATCGCCGAACCTTATGAAGGAGACGTGCTGCTCCCCCCCTTTGAACATCTGTTTGCCTTGAAGGAAGTGGTTGATCAGTCAGAAGGCTTGGAATTTAGGTATTACGAACGACTTCAGCCGGGCTAAACCGCGGCTTACAACCGCCTTACAACTCATTTACGAGCACCTGACGCTTTGTTTTTGGGTTGTGGAAGAATACCACCAGACAACGAGCCGGAGACGGCTCAGTCAAAATTTTCAAATAGTGGTTCCTTCTGGCTGTTGGATTCTCTATCAAGCGACGGGGCGGATCGGGTGATCCGCCCCGTTTGCTTTTTGAAAAAGCCTTCCGGCGCTGGCGTTAGCCCAGATGAATGATAACGGCCATTTTTGCAGTCGTTCACGCCAATCTTGAAGCCTTGCAGAGTGTTTTGAGCGACGCGAGGCGGCAGGGTTTCCATCCGCCGGGTGGAATACGATATCCAGACCGCGCGGGCCAAAATCCGTGCCGCCGGTCTGCCGCCTTTTCTGGGCATGGAATCTTTCTGATGCCGAAATGCTTGATTTCCCTGCCCATGTCCCGAAGGTAGGCTATTCGCCGCCAACCTTAGACGATGAAATTCGCCATATTCGGAGACATCCACGCAAACCTTGAAGCCCTGCAGACCGTTCTGTGGGACGCTCAGGAACAGGGTTGTTCCAACTACGTCTGTCTCGGCGACATCGTCGGCTATGCCGCCAACCCTGTGGAGTGCCTGCAGGCGGTGCAGGATCTGGGCTGTCCGGTGGTGCGTGGAAACCACGACGAAGGTGCCGCCAGCGAAAGCTCCCTCGAAGAATTGAACCCCCTGGCCCAGAATGCCCTGCTTTGGACACGTGAGCAACTCAGCGAAGACCAGCGCGTGTGGCTGCGGGAACTGAAACTGGTGCGTCAGGTGCGTGACTTTACGATCGTGCATGCCACGCTCGATTCTCCCGGCAACTGGGGCTACGTGACCAACCGCTTTGATGCGATGGCCAGCTTCAGCTACCAGTTCACCCAGGTATGCTTCTACGGCCACACCCATGTGCCGCGCATCTTTGAAAAAGATGACGCTGTGCGTGCCGCCCGTGGCACCGACGTGCTGCTGCAGCGCGGGGTGAAGTATTTCGTCAATGTCGGCAGCGTGGGCCAGCCCCGCGACGGCGACTGGCGTGCCGCCTACGCGATCTACGATGTGCAGGCGCAGACGATCTCCATCCGCCGGCTGGAATACGACATCGAAACCGCCCAGGGTAAAATCCGCGCCGCCGGCCTGCCCTCGCTGCTGGCCGACCGTCTTGCCCTGGGCAAATGATGAGCGCCGACACGCGCCAGCTTCCCAGCCTGCGCGATTTCCGCTCCGCGCTTATCGTCAAACCCAGCTCGCTGGGAGACATCGTGCACACACTGCCCGCCGTAAAAGCGCTGCGTGACGCGCACCCTTGGCTGAAGATCCGCTGGCTGGCCAACACCGAATGGACTCCCATCCTGAAAGGCAGCCCTCTCATCGACGAGGTGATCCCCTTCCCCCGCAAAACATTCCGCGGCCCGGTCGGGCTACTGCGTTTCTGGAACTGGCGCCGCACGTGGATGACGCTGCCACGCGAGGAACCGGAGATCGTGCTGGATTTTCAGGGCCTGCTGCGCAGCGGCGTGGTGAGCAGCTGGCGTGGGTCAAAAATGGTCATCGGGCTGTCCGATGCGCGCGAGGGCTCCCGTTTTTTTTACAACCACACCGTGCCGGTGGATGCGGGTGCGCACGCGGTGGACCGCTACCTGAAACTGCCACGGGCGCTGGGCATCCGGGTAGAACCCGAGGACATTGCGTTTGACCTTGCTCCGGGAACCGAGCCGGCTGGCTGGAGTGAGCCGAAGGGATTCATCGCCGTGCACCCGTGGTCACGCGGGGAAGGCAAATCGCTTTCGAATTCCGCGCTGCATGCGCTGTGCGACGCGCTGGCACCGCATCCGGTCGTGCTCGTCGGCATGACCTCGGATCCCAGCCGCCCGACCGGCTCCCACATTCATGACTGGAGTCAGCGGACCACGCTGCCTGAGCTGATCTGGATCATGCGACAAACCCGGTTTTGCATCAGCGTGGACAGCGGCCCCATGCACATTGCGGCCGCGGTGAATCCGCAGACACTCGGCATACACACCTGGAGTGACCCGCGCAAAGTCGGGCCGTATCCGGCCGGAGTTCACGTTTGGAAGGCGGGCCGCATCGCCAAGCGCAGCGAATTCAGCGCTGAAGAATGCCAGCGCGATGCCGGCGTGTCCGATGAGGACGCACGCGGCATCGGCGAATGGGTGGTTCGGCGACTTACTTCTTAGCGGCGGCGTCCTTCACCATTTTCACATATTTGGCGGGGTCTGCCTTGAAGTCTTTGAGGCAGGACTTGCAGCAGAGGTAAACGTCTGTGCCTTCATGGGAGACTTTGACGGGCTTGCCCATTTCGCCGCCGAAAGCTTCGCCGGAGACCGCGCATGTTTTGAGCGGATAGGTGGCAGGGATGCCTTCAGGGGCCTTGGTGTCTGCGGCAAACACAAGACTGGAGGAGAGAAAGAGGAGGCCGAGGATGTTTTTCATGTTGAGGTGAGTCGGATGATTTAACGAGCAAACTTTGCCTGATATTTTGCCTGATTGACCGCAAACTATTTCACGCAGGGCCTGCGGCAATCGTTGATTTCAGGCCTGTCATAGAAGGAAGCGGAGAGCGCAGGACATTCCAACGCGCTGAACACCACCGGCGATGAAAACCCCTGTCAAATGTGGCAGCGTCTCATCCAAACCAAAATCCGCATACTTTCGGCAAGGGTTTGGGCGGCTTCCGGTGTTCGTCGTGGTACCATTCCGCGCCCCATGAACGACGAACAACTTCATCAGCACCTGAGGGAGAATCCCGCGTCCATTTCGCTGCCAGAAACCTTTTCCCGGGAGGTGTGGACGCGCATTGAAGCTGCGGAAGATGCCTCCGCCCACGCAGGGTTTTCACAGTTGTGGAAGGCATGGCTGGGTGCACTGGCGCGTCCGGTGCCGGCTTTGGCGACTGTGGCGGCCTGCATGCTGCTCGGAGGTGGCGTCGGATGGGTGAAGCAGCGTGGGGAATCTCGTGTGCGGGGAGAGATTGCCTACGCCCAGTCGATCAATCCGTTTTTCCGCACAGCCGACAGGGTGTCACCATGAACCGCGGCCTGATCATTTTCATTGCCGCTGTCCTGCTGGGAGCCGGCACGTATTTTGGCACGCGGCAGTTTCTGAAACGATGTGACTGCATGACCGCAGACGAGGTGCCGGTGGAAAACGGCAGTCTGCTCCCCGAGCTTCAATGGCTGCGCCGTTCGTTCCATCTCACGGAAGCCCAGTTCGGAAAAGTGCAGGCCCTGCACCTGGCCTACCAGCCCAGGTGTGCGGACCTTTGCATGAAGATCCAGCATTCAGACCATGAACTGATGATGGCTGCGGCAAGCAGCCGGACAGTGACGGAAGACGTCAGCAAACTCCTGCAAACGCGGGCCAGGCTCACGCAAGAATGCCAGCAGGCGATGCTGCAGCATGTTTATGAAACCGCCGCCTGCATGACTCCGGAGCAGGCGGAGCGGTATTTGACGATCGTGCTGCCCCATGTGCTCGGGCCAGCCCATGCCTCTCACTGAAACCCGGTCATGTCAGACACGCCTTCCGACGCCGACATTGCCGACATGCAGCGACTCGCCGCAGGGGATGATCTGGCGCTCAACAGGCTGATGGAGCGCTGGAAGGACAAGGTGGCCGCGTTTCTGCTGCGCATGACTGGCAATGCCACCACGGCCACCGACCTCACGCAGGAGACGTTTGTGAGGCTGTACCAGAGCCGGGTGCGCTACCGCCCCAGTGCCCCGTTTCCCACGTATCTGTTTCGCATTGCGGCGAACCTTGCACGCAATCATGCCCGCTGGCGAAAACGACACCCCACCGTCTCGATCGACAACGAAGAAGATCACGTACCCGAGAGCGTGGAGACGCAGCCCGGCCCTGCTGAGCAGATGGAACGCGGCGAGCAGATGCGGCGGGTGGAAGCCGCCCTGGCCTCACTGCCCGAAGATCTGCGTGAGGCCATGCTGCTCTTCACGTACCAGGACATGAGCTATGCCGAGATAGCCGCGGCTGCGGGATGCAGCGCCAAAGCTGTGGAGACACGCATCTACCGCGCACGCCAGATGCTGCGATCCGCACTCGGCGGTGTGCAGGAGCATTGAGCCGGCCTTGTCGTGCGTTGCACGGGAATTGCGATCCTCAAGGGTTTGCCATGGCGTCGGAGTTTGTCGGCAGTGAAGCCGATGCTTCATCAACACTCAAAACGAACCGAATCATGAAAACGAAACTCACCCAAACCATCCTCACGGGAATCCTGGCCGTCAGCGCCCTGGCTCTCGCCTCCTGCCAGGCCACTGCCGGCAAGCATGCCAGCTGCTGCCCCACCAGCGCCGTGACGTGCAGCAAGTGCCACACCGTCACGTTCAAATCCCCTTCGGTCACCTCGGCCCCTGGTGACAAAGGCATCATCACCCTCCACACTTCCAGCCACATGAGCTGCCCAGACTGCGAGACGAAGCTCGTCGCGTGGGGCAAGAAAGGTGAGCTGCCCACCCATACCTGCAAGACCTGTGGCGGCACCCTGCACCATTGCTCGACCCACTAAACCGGGGAGCGGCATATGCCAAGGCGGCGTCTGAAATTCAGACGCCGCCTTTTATTTCGCCGGCGGGCGGAACTTTGACCGCAAACCAGGCCACGGCACACAAGGCTAGCGCACCGCCTGCGGTAAAAGCCACGCGAGGACCATGCGCCGTCCACAACCAGCCCATGAGCAGGCTCGCCGGCAAGGCGCCAATGCCGGTGATGAAATTGAAACTGCCGAAGGCACGGCCGCGCTGAGCATCAGGATAATAATCCGCCACAAGCGCACGCTCCGTGGATTCCGTCATGCCGTAGAAGAGACCGTAGGCAAGGAACAGTGCCCAGATGTGCCAGGGTTGGGCGGCAAGACCAAAGCCTGCATACACCAGTGCGTACACACACCAGCCGCCCAAGATGAGAACACGCCTGCCGATGCGATCACTCAGCACGCCGGCGGGATAACTGCTCAACGTTTTGACCAGACTCAACGCCAGCCAAAGCAGTGGCAGGCTGCTGACGGGCACGCCGACGGCTTGCGCGCGAAGCAGCAGAAAGGCATCGCTGGAATTTCCCAGGGTGAAGAGCAGCACGGCTCCGAGATAGTTTTTGAAGGCAGGCGTGATGCTGAATGGCATCTGGGTTTTGGGTGCAGCAGGAGGCAGCGTCTGATCCCGCGTACCAAAGACCAGGCAGGCCATGGCTCCCACCATGGGCAGAACTGCGAGCCAGAACAGCACGCGGTAATCATTTGTGAACCATTGAAGCATGATCCAGGCGATGAGCGGGCCGAGCACCGCACCTGCGTTGTCCATCGTACGCTGAACGCCAAAGGCGGCGCCCCGCTGATCGGGAGGCACCGAGGCTGCCAGCAGGGCATCGCGCGGAGAAGTCCGTATGCCTTTGCCGATGCGGTCCATAAAGCGCGCGCCCAGCACCTGTGTACCAGTTGCGGCCAAGGCGATCAGCGGACGCGTGAGGGCGCTGAGGCCGTAACCCGCAATCATGAGCGGCTTGCGTTTTTTCACCCGGTCCGACCACCAGCCGCTGGCGATTTTCAGCAGGCTGGCCGTGGATTCCGCAATGCCTTCGACCAACCCGACAAAGGCCATGCTGGCCCCCAGTGTGGTGGTGAGAAACACCGGCAGCAGCGGGTAAACGATCTCCGTGGAAACATCGGTGAAAAAGCTCACCCAGCCCAGCGCCCAGACAGTCGCGGGAAGGCGTGGACGCAGGGCGGGAGTGGGGGAGACGCTCATGTGTTGCTTTTTTCCAGCATAACCACTCTGCCAAAGCGCGCGTACAAAGCCGGCAATAGAAACAGGTTCAGCAGTGTGCTCGTCACCAGACCGCCGAGGATGACGATGGCCATCGGGCGCTCTATTTCATTGCCTGGCACATCCCCTTTGAGCACCAGAGGCAGCAGAGCGAGCGCGGCAGTGGATGCCGTCATGAGAATGGGAACAAGGCGCTCGGCACTGCCTTCCAAAATGAGGTCCATGCCGAAGCGGCGGCCTTCCTCCGTCTGCAGATGACGGTAATGACTGACAAGCAGAATGCCATTGCGTGCGGCGATGCCAAGCACCGTGACGAAACCCACCAGAGAGCCGAGAGACAGAACACCGCCACCCAGCCACGCCGCGATGACACCGCCGATCAGTGCGAAGGGCAGCGTCAGCGCGATCAGCAGCACCAGGCGTGGTGACTGGAAGTCTGCAAAAAGCAAAACGAGGATGCCTGCAAAGGATGCGAGCGCGAGCCAGCCGAGACGGCTCTGAGCGGCCTGGCGCTCGGCCCATTCACCAAGGATTTCCGGATGATAACCAGCGGGAAACTGGACCCTGCCGACGCGTTCCTCGATCTCACGTGCGACATCCCCCAAGGCGCGGCCCGTGACATTGCAGGTCACATCAATACGACGTGAAGCGCCTTCCCGTTTGATCGCATTAGGCGTGGGAACAATGGCGAGATCCGCCACATCTGCGAGGCGCACATGGCCCCCGGCCGGCGTTTCAATCAGCAGATCACGCAGAGACGTGTAATCCGCCCGGACAGCGGGCAGACTCCAGACGGTGACGTCATGCACGCGCTGGTCCTGATACACCTCGCCAACTTTCCGACCGCTGATCAGAGTGGTCACGGCCTGGCGCACCTTGCCCGCGGTAAGTCCGTGCAGCGCGGCGGATTCAGGCCGTAGTTTCACCGTGATCTGCGGCACCAGCGTGAGGGATTCGACCTTTAGCGCACTCACGCCGGGCACGTCCTTTAAAGTGGCGCCCACAGCCGCAGCACGATCGCGCAGCACATCGAGATCCGGGCCGAAAATGCGCACGACGATGCTGGCGCTGGCTCCGGTGAGAACTTCCTTCACGCGCTCGCGCAGGAAGGTGAGCAGGTCACGCGTGAGACCCGGATAGCCATCCACCACCGACTGGGCCTTGTGAATCGTTTCATCGTAATCGACCTTGGGATCCAGACTGATCCACAGCTCGGTGAAGTCCGGTCCGACGACTTCATCCGCCACTTCGGCGCGGCCGATGTGCGCGCCGAGATTCCGCACCCCGGGAATGGCGCGAAGGTCCTTGCTGGCGGCGATGGTGATCCGCGTGCTGGCCTCCACAGACGTATTCGGCTTCTCCAGCCAGTGCATGAGAAAATCGCGCTCCTTAAAATCCGGGAGGTAATTATCCTTCAGCTGCGTGTGCCAGACGAATCCGGTGAAGGAAAAAGCCCCCGCGAGCACGAGCAGCGCAAGCCACGGGCTGCGCGCGAACACGGGCAGCATGGCCCGATAGACAGATTTCAGTCCACGGGCGAGCAAAGCCTCTCCATGCCGCCCGTCTTTCACGCGCAGCAGCATCAAACTCAGTGCGGGAGTAACCGTGAGCGCCACGACCAGCGATGCGCTGATGGCGAGAATGTAGGAAAGTGCGAGAGGCCGAAAAAACGTGCCTGCCAGCCCGGGCAAAAAGAAGACGGGAATGAACACCAGCAGAATGATGACGCTGGCATAAACGACGGCGCTCCGCACCTCCAGCGAGGCTTCGAGCACCACGCGCAGTTTCGATTTTGGCGCGGAAAGCACGGCGTTCTGCCGCAGGCGGCGCAGGATGTTTTCCACATCGATGATCGCGTCATCCACGACTTCCCCGAGTGCGATGATGAGACCCGCGAGGATCATGGTGTTGATGGTCTCACCGCGCCAGGCAAGGAACAGCAAGGCGATGGCCAGCGAGAGCGGAATGGCCGTGAGGCTGATGATGGTGGTGCGCCAGTCTCCGAGGAACAATGCGAGCACGATGACCACCAGCAGACACCCGAGCCAGAGCGCCTCGGTGAGATGGTCCATGGAAAGCTGGATGAATGTGGCGGGCCGGAAAATGGTGCTGTCCACGTCCACGCCAGGGAGGGCGGGTTTCAGCTCTCCGAGCATTTGCTCCACCGCCCTCGTGACTTCCAGGGTATTTCCCCAAGGCTGCTTTTCGACGATGAGAAGGATGCCCGGCCCATCATTGATGACACCATCACCAATCGGCGCCGGATTGCCGATCTTCACCTCCGCCACATCGCCAAGGCGAATGGGTGCGCCATTGCGAAACTCCACCACGGTGCGCGCGAGATCCTCCGGCGTGACGATGAGGGCAAGCTGCGCCACGCTGAGGCGCTGGTTTGGCGTGTCGATGAATCCGCCGGAGCTGATCACCGCGGCATCGCCCGCGGCTTTGGTGATGGCATCCAGCGTCACACCGGCGGCGCGCAGACGCTGGGGGTCCACCAAGACCTGGAACTGTTTGTCACGCTGCCCCCAGATGGCGACATTGGCCACGCCGCGCACGGACATCAGGCGGGGGCGGATGGTCCAGCGCGAGAGCTCGCTGAGCTCCATCTGCGACAAGCTCCTGGACGTAAGCCCCACCTTCAGCACGCGGCTCAAGGATGAATATGGCGCCATGAGAACCGGCGGCTTCACCACGGCGGGCAGCCGGTTTTGGGCGAGGTTCAGCCGCTCCTGCACCAGCTGGCGTGCTTTGAGTATGTCCGTGCCGGTGTCGAAGATCATCACCACGGATGACAAACCGAGCACAGACTTTGAACGCAGGGTTTTGAGAAACGGCAGGCCGTTGAGTGAATTTTCGAGCGGAACGGTGACGAGGGCATCGACTTCCTCCGTGGAAAGGCCCGGGGCTTCGGTTTGCACTTCGACCAATGGCGGCGCAAATTCTGGAAACACATCCAGCGGTGCGTTCTTTGTAGCATTGATGCCGACAAGCAGCAGGGCCAGCGCGGCTGCGACCACGAGCACGCGCATGTTCAGCGCCCAGGTGACAATGGAGTTCAGCATGGACGTTATTTCCCAGTCATGAATTCCGTGCCAAAAAGCTCCGTGGAGCCGTCCGTCACCACTTTGCTTCCAGCCGATGGGCCCGTCGTCAGGACGGCATCCGTGCCGACGACGCGGGCCACCTGGATGCGTTTTCGCGTATACGCATGCTCGGCGGTCTGCACGTAGACCCACTGCCCGCCGTGGATGTCATGCAGCACGGCATTGAAAGGTATGATGAGGTGCTCCTCCTTGCTGTCTGGAGCGGGGATTTCCACCGCGATGCGCTCTCCCGCCCGCAGTGTGCTGCCCGCAGGCAGCTGATAATACCAGTCCACCGTATTTGTGAGTGCATTGGCGGTCGGAGGGCCGGCCACAGGCTCGGCGCTCTGGGGCTTGGCATCGGCTCCGAGCGTCCGGATGCTTGCAGCAGCCTTGGGGTCGAGGCGGTCGGTTTCCCCGCTGTAAATGGCCACACGGACCCAGGCGCGCTTGCTCCCGCTGGCTTTACCCACGGGATCGCCAAGAATCTCGCGCTGTGCTTTCGCCGTGGCCAGAGCTGCCTCGGCGAGGGAAAGCGCCGACTTCGCTTCATCGACCGAACGCACGCTGCCGGCTTCCGCATTGAGCACTTTCTGCGCGCGCTCGACCGCTATTTTTGCGGCCTCAATCTGCACTTTGGCCTGCAGTACACGGCCATCCGCAGCCACCTGCAAATCGGCGAGGCGCAGCACCTCATCCAGCGTCCCCCCGAGAACCGGCGCCACTCCGCTGCCTTCACCGGTCAGCGGATAAACCACCTCGCCTGAAAACAGCCGGGAGCCCGGCACGCGGCGCTTTTCCACGGGCACCACTTTCAAACGCAGCCGCTGCTCGGCATCGGCTTTGAGCGTCACCACGACGAGGTCGCCTTCTTTGGTGACAGCGGCGGGAGCAGCAGCGCCTGAGTCGGCGCCACGCAGCGAACTCACCGCAAACAGAAGAACTAGAGTGGCAGATGTTTTCATGATGTGAGCGAGATAAAGTCAAAGCCGCGCTTGCATGGCATCCTCCAGCGCGCCCGCGGCGTTTTGGGCCTCAATTTCCGCAGCCATGCGTGCGAGGCTGGCGGTGCTGGCTTCGAGCTGACGCCGGGTGAGCTCGAGAGGTGAAAGCTCACCGGCCTCCACCATGCGCTTTGTCGTAGCGGCGGCCACCCCGGCCTCCTGGGACAAGGAGGCGGCAGTCTGCGCCTTTTGCCGCGAGGCTGCATAAGCCGCGAGCGCGATGTTCAGCTCGCCTTGGATCGCGTCCTGCTGCGCCTGAAAGCGAGCCTCGGCAGACTTACGTTTTGCCTCTGCCTGCGCGATGGGGCCGCGGTTTCCATTGACGGGGAGCTCAAAGCTCACTCCGAGCTGCCAGCGGTTCTGCCCCTGGTTGTAGTCAAAGCCAGGGCCAAGCCGCACATCCGGGTACTGCCTGGCATACTCCAGACGCAGCGCGGATTCAGCCGCAGCATATTCAGCCAGCAGCGCCATCAGATCCGCCCGATGGGTGAGCGCAAGGCGGCGGGCGGCACTGCTGCTCTGCACAGGCAGCCGCGAGAACGCTGAGAAGTCGAGCGTGACGCTTTTGAAAGCCGCCAGAGGAACACCGACGGCGGCGGCGAGCCTGGCCTCCGCCGTGGAGGAGAGCTTCTGCGCATCCTGCAAGGCAAGCCGGGTGCGGTTCAGTGCCAGACGCGCCTGGGTGAGCTCAAACGGCGACACATCTCCCGCCTCCATCTGCGCAGTCAGTTTTTTGATCGCTTCATCGTGCAGCTTCTGCTCAATTTCCAGCAGGCGGATGTTTTCACGGGCGCTGTGGAGGTCGAGCATCGCCAAGCGCACGCGTGAACGCGCCGCCCAGGCACGGGCAGACACACGCCACCTGGCCGCCTCCGCGGCAGCCAGCGCCTGCTCGGTGCGGTGCGCACGCTTGCCAGCAGTTTCGATTTGATAGAAAACGTTTCCTGCCAGAAACCAAGGCGTGAGGGTATTGCGGTGGAAACTGGCGTACTGAGGTCCAAAGGTGAACACTGGATTAGGACGTTGTTTCGCTGTTTTGATGGCTGCAGTCGTTTCCTCCGCCTCAGCCCGCGCAAGGGTGACATCGGGATGGAAGTATGCCGCAGCCAGGGCCAGGCGATTGACATCCCAGGCTCCCTGCGAGGCTTTTTGTTCCGTGAGGAACTGCCGCAGCCCAGGATCATTCAGCGAGCGCCCTGCGAAGGCCGCAGCACTGGACTCTGCGGAAAGCGGATGTGCCTGATAGTGCGCACATGAGGCCAGCAAGGCAGCCGCCAAAGGGATCAGGAACAAGGCGTGTTTCATAGGGAACAAGCGCCAAAATGGGGCGGGGCCAAAGGGTCACCAGTGAAGATGCTGTCATTAAACGGGTCATCTCTGTCCGGCCGGCAGGCTCAAGGCAAGATGAGTGCGGCCGTCTTCGAGAACCTCAAAAACGAGGGTGCCGTGATGTGATCTGGCAATGGACTGGGCGATGCTAAGGCCAAGGCCGCTGCCTTCCACGGAACTGCTGTGCGAGGCATCGCCGCGGAGGAAGCGTTCGAAGACACGCGAATGCAGTTCAGGCGGAAGCGCCGGCCCCGTGTTGGCAATGCAAAAGGTGATCTGCTCTCCATCCCCACGCAGCTCCAGGGCAATGCTGCCATTTTTATGATTATGCTTCACGGCATTGTCTCCCAGAATGAGCAGGAGCTGGCGAAGGCGCATGCGGTCTCCGTGCACGATGGAATGCTGGCATGACTCCAACGCGACCGATATGTTTTGCGGAGCGGAAAGCAGCGTGAGATCCTCCACCAGATCGCGCACAAGATCGTGAAGGGCGACTGGGCCGCATGAAGTTTCGAGCATGCCCGCATCCGCCTTGGCCAGAAATGCGAGCTGGCCCACAATGCCGGAGAGGCGCTGCACCTCCTCAAGCATGGACGCGATGCGCTCGCGATGCGCCACCGGTGCGGCGCCATCCTCCATCATCTGCTCCAGCGTGCCATGGAGAATGGTGAGCGGGGTTTTGAGCTCATGCGAAGCATGCAGGGTGAACTCACGTGTCTGGGTGAAGGAAGCGTCCAGGCGCTCTTTCATGCCGTTAAACACAGCGGACATCCGGTCAAGCTCGTCCCCATTGCCGCTGCGCGCCACGGGTTCGGCGAGGTTGGAGGCGGTCGTTTTCTCGAGCACCTCCGTCAGCTGCTCAATGGGCCGCAGTGCACGCCGCATGAGCAGGCTGCCGCCGATGATGCCCAGCAGCAGGGCAGGCAGGCCGCCGAACAGAATGATCTCAAACGTTTCGAGCAAGGGATTGTGCTTTGACGCCGCCTCAACTCCGCCGCGCAGGGCAACCTCCCGCTGCTCAGTGAATTCAAACCAGCTCCAGAACGCTACGATGACCAGTGACACACTGAGCGTGGCGGCGTAATAGAAGAGAATGCGGCGGCGCAGTGTCATGGCTGAAGACGTATCGCGTATCCGAGACCACGCACGGTTTGAATAAGGAAGGGCGAGTGATCGCGGTCAATCTTCTCCCGCAGGCGGCGCACATAAACGTCCACGAGGTTGGTGCCAGGATCAAAATCATATTCCCACACGCAAACAATGATGTCCCGGCGGCTGACGACGCGGCCTTCAGCACGGAGCAGGCACTCCAGCAGCAGGCTCTCACGGGAGGAGAGATCGATGCGCTTGCCGGCACGCCGTGTCTCCCGCGTACCCGTGTCATAGGTCAGGTCCGCGAGCCCCAGCACGGCCGGCTTGAGCACCACATTGCGCCGCAGCAGGGAGCGCAGACGCGCCAGAAGTTCGGACAGGGCAAATGGTTTGGGCAGGTAGTCGTCTGCCCCGGCGTTCAGCCCCTCCACTCGCTGCTCCACCTCGCCGCGGGCGGAAAGCATGATGACGGGCGTGGTGCGCCCCTGCTGCCGCATTTCCCGCACCAGGCTGAGTCCATCCCGTTTTGGCAGCATGATGTCCACCACCAGAGCGTCGAAACTCCCGTCCAGAGCCTGCTGCAGGCCGCTCTCCCCATCCGCCACATGAGTGACGTCAAACTCCTCCTGCCGCAGAGCGCTGGAAAGCAGCGCGGCAGTTTTTGAATCATCTTCGACGATCAGGATGTGCATGGCCTCATGGAAGCAGGCGCATTGGCGGAGGCAAATGAGGATGTTGTCATCACCTCCCGTCCCGCGGCATGGATGAGAGTATTTTCATCTTGAAAGCAAACTCACTGCTCGGCATTTCATCGTCATCCGATAGTCTCCGGACAACTGTGCCCCCTCCCATGACTCAACGCCAGCCATCCTTCGTCATGTCTCTGACGCCGCGTGCGGCCATCACCCGCGGCGCCGTATTGATCACCGCCCTGTTTCTGGTGACAGCGCTGCTCACCCGCATGGCGCTCATGATTCAAGGGAGGAAGGACATTGCATGGAACGCCTCCCTGCTGGGATCATTCGGTCTGGGCCTGTGGTACGATTTGCTGGCCGCTTGTTATGCGGTGGTCCCATGGTTTCTGCTCACGGCATTGCTTCCTTCGGCCATGTGGCGTGGCAGGGCCGCGCGCTGGGTGGTGTCCTTCCTTTTGCTGCTTTATGCCGTGGTGTTCATCTTCATCGGGGTGGCCGAGTGGTTTTTCTGGGATGAGTTCCAGGTGCGGTTCAATTTCATCGCGGTGGATTACCTGGTCTTCACGCAGGAGGTCATCGACAACATTCAGCAGTCCTACCCCATGCCTCTGATCTACGCCGGCCTGGCGCTGGCAGGTTCAGGCGTGGTGTGGGCGGTGTGGCGGCTCGGCGCGGTGCGGTGGGTTTGCGCAGGAGACAGCGCCTGGAGGCTGCGCATCCTGCCGGTGTTCGGCATCGCGATCATAGTCGTGGGCATCTCGAACCTTTTTTCGCAGTCGCAGCTCCCGCGCTTCAGCAATGAATTCAATCGTGAACTGGCGAAGGACGGCCCCTATGCCTTCTGCGCCGCCTTCTGGGAGAGCGAGATCGATTACGAGCGGTTTTATCTCAAGCAGGACACGGACAAAGCGCTGGCCCGCGCACGGGAACTGCTGACCCTCTCAGACACACCGCCAGCCAGCGCCGATCCACGTGACCTGCGCCGCGTCATCAAGCACGAAGGACCGGAGAAACGGCACAACATTGTCTTCGTCTCCGTGGAAAGCCTCAGCGCGGCTTTCATGAGCCATTTCAAGGTGAACTTCAAAATGAAGTCCTACCTCACGCCGAACCTGGACCGGCTCGCGGATGAGGGCATTTTTTTCACCAATCTATATGCCACCGGCACCCGCACGGTGCGCGGCCTGGAAGCGCTGACGCTGAGCGTCCCGCCCACACCGGGGCAGTCAATCGTGTGGCGGCCACTGAACACGAACCTCTTCACCTCCGGCTCCGTCTGCCGCAGCCGCGGCTACGATGTGAGCTACATCTATGGAGGCGATGCCATGTTTGACAACATGCGCACCTACTTCTCGCGCAACAACTACCGCGTGATTGACCGCGGCACGAAACCGAAGAGCGAGATCACTTTCCAAAACGCCTGGGGCGTGGCGGATGAAGACCTCTTTCGCTGGGCCATGCAGGAGGCGGACACCAACCATGCCGCGAACAAGCCGTTCTTCATGCACGTGATGACGGTGTCCAACCACCGTCCTTTCACCTTCCCTGAAAACCGCATCGACATGCAGCAGGGGTCGCGGGAAGCAGCCGTCAAATACACCGACTGGTGCATCGGCGACTTTTTGGAAAAGGCGAAGTCCAAGCCGTGGTTTGCCAATACGATCTTCATCGTGGTGGCGGATCACTGCCATGGCAGCGCTGGCAAGATGGAGCTGGATGTGACCAAGTACCACATCCCCTGCATCATCTGGAATCCGCAGCTCATTCAACCGCGCTCCTATGACCGCCTGTGCAGCCAGATTGACATGGTGCCCACACTGTTCGGCCTGATGAACTGGAGCTATATCACGCGAACTTTTGGGCAGGACGTTTTTTCGCCCGGCTACACTCCCGACAAAGAACGCATCTTCGTCTCCAACTACCAGAAGATCGCCTACATCACCCAGGGAGACTTCGCCATGCTCAAGCCCAAGCAGGAATTCACGCTTGGAAAAGTGGACCTCAAGGCAGGTACGATCACACCTGAGAAATCGGACGCGTTGCAGGCGAGGCTGGACGACACGATCTCTCTCTATCAATCGGCCTCATGGCTTTTCCGCAACGGGCATCTGGGTGCGGAGACGGACAAGCCTTGAGCGGCGCACCACGGAGAATAGCGGGGTAAATGTCCGAAATGTGAGCGCAGGGCTCAATGTTCCATGCGCAGAGGGCCGCCGCTTCTCACTTCCGTGAGCTTGCCATCCCGAATCGTAACGCCACCGTTTACGATCACATCGGTGAATCCTTCCGCATAATGATGTGGATCGCTGAAAACGGAGGGGTCGGTGACTTTATCGGGATCAAAGATTACAATGTCCGCATGTGCTCCCGGCAGGAGCGTGCCGCGATCCTTGAGATGAAACGTCTGAGCAGGCAGCGAGGTCATCCGGCGAACCGCTTCGGGCAGCGTTAGCAGTTTCAGCTCACGCACGTATCGGCCCAGCACGCGAGCATTGTTGCCGTAGCTGCGCGGGTGTGGCACGTCCTCGCCAAGACGACGCGGACCGCCATCGCTGGCGACCATGGTGAGCGGGTGCTTCAGAAATGCCTGCAGATCGTCCTCGTTCATGCCATGAAAGATGGCGCTGGCACCGCCCTGAGTTTCGATCTCCAGAATCACTTCGATCTGATCTTCGAGCGAATCCGAGCCACGCCTCACCTTCGCGGCCTCAGGAATGGTTTTACCATTGAGAGATGGGTCAGCCCTGCAGCGGGCGATCACCGCATAGCCGTAGTCTTCACGGCCCTGACGCGCGCGCATCTCGGCCATCTTGGCGATGATTTCGGCCTTCTTTTTCGGGTCGGAAATCCGCGCCACAAAGTCCGCACGCTCGCCTTCGAGAGCAGCGTCAGGCAAAGTCTGCCGCAGGCCGGTGCTGGAGGCGGTGTAGGCATATTGATCGTGGGTGATCTTCAGGCCGTCCGCGCGCGCCTTGTCCAGCACGGCGAGCACTTCCTGCGCCTTGCCCCAGGCCGTCGGGCCGGAGAGCTTGATGTGGGACACCTCGGCGCGGATTTTCGATTCGCGTGCTATGCGGAGGATTTCATCCAGGGCTTCAAAAATGCGCACTGTTTCGTACCGCATGTGGCTGACGTAGATGCCATCGTGCGAGGCAGCGACCTTCGCCAGAGCAATGAGCTCGTCAGTCTTGGCAAACGAGCCAGGCACGTAGATCAGACCGGTGCTCAATCCCACCGCACCGTCTTTCATCGCCTGATCGACCAGGTTTTTCATCGTTGCGAGTTGCTCATCGCTCGGAGCCCGGATGAAACTGCCGCCCATGCCCTGCTCACGCACGGAGCCATGGCCGATCAGCGTGGCCACATTGAGGGCCACCCTGGACTCTTCGATTTCCTGGAAAAACTTCGCCACATCCGTGCGCGAGTGGCCGCAGTTTCCCGTGATGATGGTGGTGACCCCCATGCGCAGAAAATTTTCCGCCGCCGGGATGAGGCAGATGTCCTCCGAGTGGGTGTGCACGTCGATGAAGCCTGGCGCCGCCACTTTGCCACCGGCATCGATGACCGCCTCTGCAGAGCCCTTGACCTGCCCGATGCCCACAATCCGGCCGCCTTTCACCGCGATGCTGCCCTGCACCAGCGGCCCGCCGCTGCCATCCGCAATCCGGGCATCTGTGATGAGGAGATCAAAATCCGCCGCCTGGGCATGCGCGGCGAGAAGAAAGGCGATGAGAAATCCAAGTTTCATGAGGAGAGGAAAGACATGGCTGGGGGCACGGACATTGCCAGGATTCCTTTTGCCAATCCGGCCTCCGCATTCCATATCTGCGCATTATGATCGATCTGACGAACAAGAAAATCGCCCTTCTGATGGGGGGCCCTGGCTCCGAACGCAAGGTTTCGCTCAAAACCGCCGAAAGCGTGGCAGAAGCGCTGCGCAGCAAAGGCGCCACTGTGGTCGAGGTGGACGTCACCGGCCCGGACTTCGAAGTGCCGAAGGATGTGTTCATCGCCATGAACCTGATTCACGGCACTTTTGGCGAAGACGGCCAGATCCAGGCCATTCTGGAACGCCATGGCATTCCTTACACCGGCGCCGGAGTGGAGAGCAGCCGCATCGCTTTTGACAAGCTTCTGAGCAAAGAGCGCTTTCTTGCCGCCGGGGTGCCCACACCGCGCTCGCAGACCTATCCGCTGGATGGCAGCCAGCCGCTGGCCATCGGGTTGCCGCTCGTCGTCAAGCCACCGCGCGAAGGCTCCAGCGTGGGTGTGCACATCTGCCATACGCAGGCTGAGTTTGAAGCTGCCATTGAGGACGCGAAGAAGTTTGGGAATGAGACGCTCATCGAAGATTACGTGGCTGGCAAAGAACTCACGGTCGGTGTTCTGGGTGATCAGGTGCTTCCCATCATCCACATCGAGCCGGTCGAAGGCTTCTACGACATCAACAACAAGTACCCGTGGATGGGCGGCACCGGCAAAACGAACTACAACTGCCCCGCCGACCTCAGTCCTGAGGTGACCAAGGCTGTGCAGGAAGCTGCAAAGGCCGCGTTTATTTCCTGTGGCACGGAAGTCTATGGCCGCGTGGACGTGATGCTGCGGGACAGCGATCAGTCCCCGTTTGTGCTGGAAGTGAATACGATTCCCGGCATGACCAGCAGCAGCCTGCTGCCCAAGGCCGCAAAGGCTGTGGGCATCGAGTTCCCGGATCTCTGCGCAAAAATCATTGAGCTGTCGATTGCGGCACGGCCTTGAGATTTCCAAACGGGGGATCAAGATGATCCCCCTCCTGTCAGGCCTTGCGCGGCTTTCGCAGCCATAGGTCGCTGCAAAACAGCAGCACGCCGAGCCAGATCAGACCAAACGACACCAGAGATCCGACGCCAACGGGTTCATGATACATGAGCGCTCCCACCAAAAACTGGCCGGTGGGGGCGATGAACTGCAGTACACCCAGCAGTGCAAATGGCAGCTGCCGGGCACCATGCGCAAAACCGAGCAGCGGAATGGTGGTGATGACGCCCAGCCCCGTGATGAGCAGCAAGTCGTGCGCCGAGGCCGTGCCCCAGATGGGCGTGCCGCTCTGCTGCGTCCAGATCAAATAGATGACCGCCACCGGGATGCCGACCACGGTTTCCACAGCAAGACCCGGCAATGAGCCCAGGGGAGAACGCCGCCGCGCCAGGCCATAAAGCGCGAAGCTTCCCGCCAGCAGCAGACCGATCCATGGGATGCGCCCCACGAGCACCAACTGAGTCCCCACGCCAGACGCCGCGGATGCGATGCTGAGCTTTTGCAGCCTCGACAGGCGCTCTCCCAGCAACCGGCTGCCGATGAGCACATTCAGCAGCGGATTAATGAAGTAGCCGAGGCTGCACTCCAGGATGCGCCCATGCTGTGCCGCCCAGACGAAAACGCCCCAGTTGATGGCCAGCAGAAAGGCGGACCAGGCATGTGCTTTGACCAGGCGCATGTCCCGCATGGAACGCAAAAAGCCCGGCCACTCGCCGCTCAGCACCAAAACAGGCAGCACGGTCACCATGGTCCAGACCACGCGCTGCGCCAGCGCCACATCGCTGCCGAGGTGGCCGAGCTGCTTCCAGTACACAGGCAGCACACCCCAGAGACCAAAGGCGACCACGGCGCTCAGCACGGCATTGGCGGATGGTTTTTCAGGATTCATGAGCTTGAGATTTACGTGTGTAGAGAATGAGCAGTGCCGCCAGAATGCCTAGTGCGGCATTGATGCTCCAAAGCAGGGATGGATGATGATCGTAAAGCGACATGCCAAGTGCCGAGCTGGCGGTATTGCCCGCGCACCACGCCAGACTTTGGAAGCCCACATAGCGGCCGCGCATATCCTCGGGAGAGAGGCTCGCTGAATAGGCCTGCTGCCGTGAAAAGGCGGACATCTCCCCGAAGGTGAACACCACCATCATCAGCACAAAGGCCGTGAGCGATCCGCTGACAAGGAAGGTGAGGAAGCTGAACCCCATGAGGATATAGCCGAGCGCCAGCACCCGTTTCACAGGCCAGTGCCGCAGCCCGCCGGCCAGCGGCACCTCAAGCAGGCAGATCATGACTCCGTTCAGCGCCAGCACGAGTCCCAGCTGGTCCACCGGCAGGGCGCTCCGCTCAAAGTGCAGCGGGAAGGTCGTGTTCGTCTGGCGGAAAATCCACGCGGTGCAGATGCACGCCGCGAACAGCGCCAGGAAGGCGTGATTTCCACGGATGGACTCCCACGCCCGGCCCCAGCCCGCATGCTCCCGCGCCGTCCGTCTGCCGCGCGGCAGAAACACCCAGGCGATGACACCAAACACGACCGACGTCGCGGCATCCACGGCGAACAGCCAGAAGTACGATGAGTTTTTTGCCAGAAAACCGGCGGCTGCCGGTCCCAGCGACCATGCGAGATTAATGGCAAACCTTTGCACCGCATAGGCAATCACGCGATGCTCCGGCGGCACAAGGTCCTGCACCAGCGCGGCACTGGCCGGACTGCCCGCCTCATTAATGGCGCCGGTAATGAACGCCAGCACGGCCAGCGCCTGCCAGCTCACCGCCTGAGACATGGCCATCATGCATGCAGCCCCGGCAAGAGACGAAACCGCCATGGTAACGTTCCGCCCCAGACGGTCCGCCATCCAGCCACCGCACCAGGCGGCGATGAAGCCCCCCACGGAGTAGGCTGCCACGGCATAGCCGGCCTGGGCGGCCGTGTTGCCATTGTGTGTGATGAAGAGCGCCAGAAACGGCACGACAAAGACGCCGAACCGATTCACAAAAGTCGCGCCTACGAGAACCCAGAAGGGTCTGGGCAGGAAGTGCAGTTGAGAAAACAAAGACATGGTTGGAAGATGAAAAAAGAAGTCATGGGAAGCAGGGAGGTGAGCAGGAACGCAAAACGGGCCGGCTCTGGTGAGCCGGCCCGTCGAAGGCTTTGAAGGGTGTCTGTGTTCGGTTAGATTACAAGCCTTTGCTCACAATGTATTTCACGAGATCGACGACTCGGTTGGAGTAACCCCACTCGTTGTCGTACCAGCTCACGAGCTTGAAGAACTTGTTGTTCAGCTCGATGCCGGAACCGGCGTCAAAGATGGAGCTGTGCTGGTCGTGCATGAAGTCGGTGCTCACCACTTCGTCGGAGGTCCAGTTCAGGATGCCCTTGAGGTAGGTTTCGCTGGCCTTCTTCATGGCGGCGGAAATTTCCTTGTAGCTGGTTTCCTTCTCCGTCTTCACGGTCAGGTCCACCACGGAAACCGTCGGCGTCGGCACGCGGAAGGACATGCCGGTCAGCTTGCCCTTCACTTCGGGGATGGCCAGGCCGACGGCCTTGGCGGCACCGGTGCCGGAAGGAATGATGTTGATGGCGGCGCTGCGGCCACCTTTCCAATCCTTGGCGCTCGGGCCGTCCACAGTCTTCTGCGTGGCGGTGTAGCTGTGGATGGTGGTCATGAGGCCTTCAGCCACGCCAAATCCTTCCTTCAGCAGCACGTGCACGATCGGCGCGAGGCAGTTCGTGGTGCAGCTTGCATTGGAAACGACGTGGTGCTTGGCGGCGTCATACTTCTCGTGGTTCACGCCCATGACGACGGTGATGTCCTCGTCCTTGCCAGGAGCGGAGATGATGACCTTCTTGGCGCCTGCGTCGATGTGGCCCTGGGCCTTGGCACGCTCGGTGAAGAGACCGGTAGACTCGATGACGATGTCCACGCCAAGCTCTTTCCAAGGCAGAGCCGAAGGACCCGCGCGCACGGCGAGGCATTTGATCTCATGGCCATCGACCACCAGGATGTCGTCTGCAGCCGCGTCTGGGCTGGACTTCTTGGAGGAGACGTTTTCACGGGCCTTGCCCTGGGTGGAGTCGTATTTGACGAGGTAGGCCAGGTTGTCGGCAGGCACGAGGTCGTTCACGGCGACGACGTCGATTTCCTTGCCCAGGAGGCCCTGGTCACAGATTGCGCGAAACACGAGGCGGCCGATGCGCCCGAAACCATTAATGCCGATTTTGACCATGTTGTTTAGAGGTAGTTTGGATTTTGAGGGGAATCAGGCTTACCGCCGGGGAGGGGGGGTGTCAACCGCGAGGCAGCAGGTTTCGGGCCGGATTAGGCTTTCCCAATGCCCGTATCCTGTCCTAGTCTGTTCCTATGAATAGGTTCGCCGCCGGGGTCTTTTTGGTTGCAGGCATCGCCCTGACCCTGTGCTGGCTTTGGCGTGACAAAGCCGTGCCTGTGGCGGGGCGGAGAGTAGCGGCTCGGAGCCAGACCTCTTGTGACACTCTCCCTCAGTAGCATCTCGCTTCATGACGCCCTTTGATACATCGCGGAGCTATCAGGCCACAGGCTCTCCCTGGAGAACAGACGTTATGTCCTGAGTCCTCCGTAAGGTTTGCGACAAATAATCGCACCCTTTAAAAGGAGATTCACTACATTTGTAGTTGTCACATCACGACAAATGTAGTGAAATGCGTTTAATTCCAATAAATCATGCCAGACGCACCTGACATCTCCGAATCTGAATGGTCCATCATGGAGGTTCTCTGGGAGTCTTCCCCGAAGACCGCTTCTGAAGTCACCAAGGCTCTGCGTGCCTCCACGAACTGGGCGGAAAACACCGTCCGCACCCTGCTGACACGCCTGGTGGAGAAGGGGGCGCTGAAGACCGCCGAAAACGCCAGCGGCACCCGCACCTTCCTCCCCGCTGTAAAACGCGAGGCCTGCGTGCGTGCCGAGAGTGAGTCTTTCATGCAGCGCATCTTTGGCGGCGCGGCCAAGCCCTTGCTCGTCCACTTCGCACAAAACAGCAAGCTCACCGCTGAAGAAGTGAAGGAGCTGAAAAAGCTGCTCGACCAGTCCCTCAACTCCTGAACTGCCATGAACACGCTCACCCACCTCTTCGACTGGCTCCTCGCCGCGAGCCTGCGTGCGTCGCTGCTCACTCTGGTGACCTTGCTCATTCAGGCCGCGGTGCACCGCCACCTCGGCGCACGCATGCGCTACGCCCTGTGGCTGCCCACGCTCATCGTGCTGCTCATGCCGGTGCTGCCACAGAGCCGCTGGAGCATCGAACGTGTGTTTCAGTCACCGGCACCAGAGGTAAACCTTTCTCCGCTTCCTGTGTCACCCGTGACGACAAACTCGGAAACTGTCGTGTTCGAAGCGCCTGCCCCCCACGTCGAGCCGATTCCTTGGGAGCGGCTGTTTCTCGTCGCATGGGCAGTCATTGCCGCCTCCATGCTCCTCCTGGGGAGCTTCTCCTTCATCCTCACCTTGCGCCGGTTCAAGCACCTCCGGCACCCAGTCAGGAAGGAACTCCTCGACACCCTCGCTCAAATCGCCTCGGAGGTGCGCCTGAGCTGCGTGCCGCGCGTTCTCATCGCCCCGGCTGTCAGCAGCCCTGCTGTCACCGGCCTTCTGCGTCCCACCCTGCTGCTTCCCGCCGAGTTTGACCATGAGTTCACACCTGCCGAAGCGAGGCTCGTTCTCAAGCACGAGCTCATGCACATCAAGCGCGGAGATCTCCCTCTCAATGCCCTCATGTGTGTACTGATGGCGCTGCACTGGTTCAATCCCCTGCTCTGGATCGCCTTCTTCAAAGTGCGTGCAGATCGCGAAGCCGCATGCGATGCCCAGGTGCTGCATGATGCGCCCAGCGAACGCCGCATCGCCTACGGCCATGCCCTGCTGAAAGTCGAAACCGCCTTCTGCCCTCGGGGCCTCAGCCTGGGCTTTGTGGGGATTTTTCAGCGGGGTGCCGCGCTGCGTTCACGCATTCGTTCCATCGCCGCTCACCGGAACACCCATCCCGTCATGAAGTCGCTGCTCATGTTGTGCATGGTGGTCATGACCTTCTTCGGGATCACCCGCGCGCAGCAGCCAAAACCCGCTGAGGACGCACCGCTGATCGCGCTCGAAATCAAGATCATCGAGTTCAAGAAAGCGACCGACTGGAATTTCGGCGGCAGGTTGCCACCAGAAGAAACATTGTCGTTCCTCTATTCAGAAATGTCCCCTGAGGATCTCGCGGTGCAACTGCGTGAAGCCATGAAGAGCGATGATAGCAGCGCCACCTCTTATCCACGCATCGTCACAGCCGACAAAAAAGAAGTCGTGGTGAAGAGCGTCGTAAACACCCCGGTGAAGGGCACCTACCTCCCCATCGGCCTGGTCTTAAAACTCACCCCTGCCCTGCATGGCACCCATGTTGGCCTGAACATCGACATCACTGACTCCGATCTCATTGATCCCGCAACCGGCGCGGTCATTTCAGAGCTCAAGGGCGACTATCCCACGGCGCGCAGCCGGGTTTACAATGGCAACCACGAGATACGCGACGGCCACTGCTGCGTCATTGCTGGCTGGGAGAATGGCAAGCCGCAAAGCAAACTGCCGCTGATTTACGTCATCACGCCGCATGTGATCGATCCCAAGAAGGGCGGCCTCCCAGCCGGCATGAATCTCACCAGCGAGCTAACCGTCGGGAAATCCGCATTCCGTCCCGGAGACTCCATCGTCATCACCTCCATGTCCCGCTCAGACGACGTGCTCACCATCGGGCTGGATTATGAACTCGCCAGCACGGACCAGGCCGTGGCGGGATTGTACTTCAAGTCAGCCCCTGGCAGTGAACCCCCGCCCTTCAATGCCGGGCAGAATATGCTCGTCAACCGTGGCCGCGGCAGCGTGACCCTGCGGCACTCCATTCCATCCGAAGGGCTGCCTCATGTCTTGCTGTACGATGCAAAAACGCGTGCTCCCCTGGGTGGAGTCTATTTTGGGGACGCCGAACAGGCCGCCAGGTCTCAGACGCTGGATCTGAGTTACCTGACTGCTTCCGCCCCAAAGGCAGCAGCACCTTCCACCAATGAGAAAGGCAGCGAACTCGTGATCACAGCGGAAACGATTTCAACCGACAGGCAGGGCGAAATCCAAACCGCTGCAGGAAACGCCATGTGCGAGGTGCCCGGCATGTCCGTAAAGGCACAAGAACTGGTCTATGATCGCAAAGCACGCCAGCTCACCATTCGCGGTCCGTTCAGCATCCTCATGGGGTCCGGAATCAAGCACAGCAGCACGTCATCAAGTGCATCCGCCGTTGTGGATCTGTCCACCGGAAAGCTGACCACCTCCGGCCGGCATGAAACGGAAATGCCCACTCTTCCCACGGGAAAGATCGTTCCCTCAAGCGTTGCCGGGGTGCCCGCGAAAAAAGACGAGATTCCCGCCGCAGCGGCGAACGGCGCCGAATTCAAAGCTGCAGAACTTCGCAAAGCCCCTGCCCAGCAATATGACTTCAGTAAAGCGTCCCTTGGCGATGTCCTCCGCTTTGTCGCCACCGATGCCAGGATTGATTTCTTCGCCCTCCCGGATGACAATCCTGTCAATCAAAGGCTGGTCACCTTCAGCATCCGCAGCAGCCCGTTTGAACTGCTGGAAACTCTTTGCCGCGCCAATGACCTGGTGCTGATGCTGGACCACGAACGCTGGTTCATCCGTCCATCGGAAGATTCGGCGATGGTCGAGAGGGCCTACGCACTCCCGCAAACGCAGGCAGGCATCGACATCATTCTCAAAGACATCAGCCTGCTCCTGGGGGACCAGGAAGCCAGGCCCGGAGCAGACGCCGCCAAGCCAAGTGTGACTTATAGCAAAGAGAAGAACGCATTTCTGGTGAAGGCCAGCAGAGTGCAGCAGACCTGGGTCGGCGGCTATTTTCGGGGACTGGCAGGCGGGGCACAGGCCGGCAAGACCAGGTGATCCCCGGTTGAACTTGCCCCAATGCTCGCTCTGGATGCCACGCTCATGGCATCCACTTCTGACCTCGACCTCACCCAGCGCCTCCGTGAAAACGCCTGGATTGGCGATGCCGTGCTGGAGCTGTATGTCCGCAGTTTCATTCTGCGGCAGTTTGGCAAAGTGGATGCCGAGATGAAGATGCGCTTCACCTGCAATCAATTCCTCTCCTGCACCGGCAATCCCACCGCTGTGGAGGCAGACATCGGCGTGATCTATCAGCGCGAAGGCTTGGAAGCCGCGTTCACCTGGATTCGTGACACCTTGGAGCCGTTGTTCCTCAAACAGGAAGCCAAACGCAAGCGCACTGGCAAGTAATCACACCCGCTGCCCGAGCGCCTTCAGCTTGGCCTCGGCTTCACTCCATGGGACATCATGCGGCAGGCGCCTGGATATTGCCGCCAGCGCCGCCGTCACACCCGCAGCCTCGCCCGTCGCCACCGAATTGCCGGTGACACGATAACTTGCATGCGCGATGAAATCTCCGCTGATGTTGCGCCCGGCCATCATCAGGCCGTCCACATCTTTCGCAATCAGGGCTCTCAACGGGATGTCATACGGCTGCATCTTCACGCCCGCGTTGCTGTAGGCGGACTTCTTGTTTACCTCCGCACTGAGCGCATGAATGTCCACGCTGAAGGTCGGACGCACCACCGCGTCTTCATGGCGCGCCCCGGCGATCACATCCTCCTTGCTGACGACATACCGCCCAGCAATGCGCCGCCCGTCGCGCACGCCGATCTGCTCCGCTGTGGCTGCAATTTGGAGGCCTTCCCATGGGCCGCCAAGCTTCCGCAGGCCGTTCACGATCTTGTTCATCTCCAGACGTGCCTGCACCGTCGCCTCGGTGATCTTGGCTGCATCAAAGCAAGGGACCGCATATTGGTGATTCATCATCACCAGCAGCAGATTGTCCCGGACCTGCCACAGCGTCGGTTTTGCATAGGAGGGAAAGTGCCCGGAACGCTGGATCTCCGCCAGAAAGGCGTCCTTGGACAGACCGTCCGTTTTGCTCGGGTCAGAGCCATGAATGAAGGTCTTCAATGCCGCAGCCTCCTTGCAAACCAGCAGTGCATTGAGAGACATCGGCTGGCACGGGCAGGAGCCTGCCTCGCCGTACTCAAACGCACATCCAGCAAGCGCCCCAAGATCGCCGTCGCCAGTCGTGTCAATGAATACGGGCGCCTTCCACGCCTGACGTCCCGACTTGGATTCCGTAACCACTGTCGTAAGCCGCCTCCCTTCGCGGTATGCAGCACAGATCTTTGTATGGAGCTGAAACTTAATGCCCGCTTCGACAAACATTTCCTCCAGCAGCAGCTTCATTCCTTCAGGCTCGTAGACGACGCTCTTTTTGTTCGTGCCGCGCCGGATGCCGCCATCCTCCAGGCGCTTCAGCAGTTCCTGGTTGAAGCCAGGCTTGTCGAAATCCAGCAGATACCCCAGCAGCCCCGCCGTCCACACGCCGCCGAGACACCCGCGCCACTCAAACACTCGCACCCTGGCGCCAGCGCGCGCCGCAGTGATCGCCGCAGCAATGCCCGCCGGACCCGCGCCACATACGATCACGTCTGCATCTTCCCCCAGTGGCAGATCTTGCGCGGGTTCATGAAACTTCCCCACAATGACTTTCTCCACCTCCGCAGCGTTCATCACCCCCGGTGTGACGAGCGCGCCGGAAAAGGCGGCACGCAGAAAGGATCGGCGTTTCAGATCAGGGGAAGACGGCTGGGGTGTCATGATGGATGTTTAGTTATCAGGAGGACGGCCTTGGACACCATTTCTTTTCCTGGAGATTGAAGCGGCAGCCAGACCGCGCCAAGGCTCCCAGATGCAGCACTACCTTGTCCGCCCAGTGAGTCAATCCGGCCTGAACTGGTCCGATGCCGATCTGTTGACCCAGTTTACTTTCGCCTGGGAGCAACGCACTGCCCCTCTCACCGAGTTTCGCGCCCTCTGGGATGAGACAAGCCTTCACTTCCGCTTTGACTGCGTGGACGACGATCTCGTGCTTCCCGACGGTGCGACTCCAAAAGATCGCGTCCTCGGCTCCGACCGGGTGGAAATCTTCTTTGCTCCCGATCTCAGCCTGAAACCGTACTACTGCCTCGAAATGTCTCCGCGTGGAGATGTGCTGGCCTACGAGGCGAATTATTACCGCGAGATGGACTGGGACTGGAAATGCGAAGGCCTGCAGCTCACCGCCAGGGTCGAAGGCAGCCGCTACTCAGTCACCGGCAGCCTGCCTCTCGATACCTTGCGCAACTTGAGAGTGCTGAAGCCGGATGCATCCGAACTATATGCCGGGCTTTACCGTGCTGAATTTCATCACAAAACGGATGCCACTGTTCATTCAGGATGGATGCCTTGGGTGAATCCCAAAACGGAACGCCCGGATTTTCATGTGCCTGCTTCATTTGGGGTATTGAAGCTTATTCAATGACCGCGTTTGGAAACAAGGCCCGTCCTTTAAGCCCGAGATAGATCACCGGGGTGACGATCAAAATGTGCAGCAGACTGCTGGCCATGCCGCCAATGATCGGCGTGGCGAGCGGCTGCATCACCTCGCTGCCGGCCCGATGGCTCCACATGATGGGCAGCAGGCTCGCAATGATGGTGGCCACGGTCATGATCTTCGGGCGCAGGCGCAGACGCGCGCCTTCTTTGACAGCGGCCAGGAGATCCGCCTGCGCAAATGCGGCGCCAAGCTGCAGTCGTTTACGGCTCACCGCCTCTTCGAGATACACCACCATCACCACAGCCGTCTGCACCGCCGTCCCCAGCAGGGCGATGTAGCCCACCCACACCGCCACGCTGAAATGCCAGCCGAGTGCATATTGGACAAAGACCCCGCCGCTAAGAGCAAACGGCACCGCCAGCAGCACATGCGCTGCATCACGAGCACCACCATAAAGCTGGAACAGCAGCAGAAAGATGATGAGCAGCACCGCCGGCAGGATGAATTTCAGCGTGCGTGCCGCATGAAGCTGCTGCTCATACTCACCACTATACTCCAGTGTCATTCCTTGCGCGGCGAGCCGGGGTGCCATTTCTTTTTCCAGGCGTGATTTCACATCTTCCACGAATCCTGCCAGATCACGCCCGTTTACGTTGGCCTGCACAAAAGAGCGCAACTGGCCGTTCTCGCTGGCAATTTCATTGGGGCCTTCCATGCGGCCGATGGTGGCCAGCTGGCCCAGCGGAATGACTTTGCCATTGGGCGCTGTGACCAGCACGTCCCCAAGCCGCTGAATGTCTTCTCTCTCACTGCGTTGCAGCCGCACCTGCACCGGCGCTCGCCGGCGGCCTTCGATCACGCTGGTCACCGTTGCGCCACCGAGTCCGGCCTCCACCACCTCGAGAACATCCTGCGCATTCATGCCCATGCGGGCGATGGCTTCACGATCCACCTCAATGTTCAGATAAGGTTTCCCTATGACCCGGCTGGGCGCCACTCCCGCGGCGCCAGGGACTTCTTGGATGATGCGCTGCACTTCCAGAGCTGCGTGCTGCAGTTTTTCCAGATCCGCCCCATAGATCTTCACCCCGAGCTGGGAACGGATGCCCGTGGAAATCATGAGCACACGTCCTTCAATGGGTTGCAGAAATCCCGGAACACTTCCAGGCACAAGGCGCAGCGCTTGCATCATCTCGGCCACCAGCTTGTCCCTCGTCATGCCTCCGCGCCACTCGCTCTCAGGCTTGAGCATGATGGTGGTCTCGATCATTTCGGTGGGCGCGGGATCTGTCGACGTGTCGGCCCGTCCCAGCTTGCCCACGGCGCTGCGGACTTCCGGAAAGGAGGCCAGCACCTGATCTTGCCAGGCCATGACGCGCTTCACCTCATTCAGCGATGTGGCAGGCACAAAGCTGGGCATGAACATGAGGCTGCCTTCATTCAGCGGCGGCATGAACTCGCTCCCCATGCGCGGCACCAACGCGAGCGCTACCGCCAGAATCACACACGCGATGCCGAGCACGGCCTTGCGATGCCGGAGTGCGAAGTCGAGCGCGGGGTCATAGAGCCGCAGAAGAAAGCGCATGACCACATTGCGATCCTCCGAGTGAAACGGCCCGCGCACGAGCAGTGTGCACAGCGCCGGCACCAGCGTCACGGCGAGCAGCGTGGCGCCGAGCAGCGCACACGTTTTCGCATAGGCGAGCGGATGAAAGAGCTTCCCCTCCTGGCCGTTCAGAGCGAAAACCGGCACAAATGCGAGGATGATAATGCCCATGGCATAGACGATGGGACGACCCACCTGCTTCGCGGCTATCAAAATCACAGACTCGTCGTGGCTCCCAGCCTGCTCGCACTGGCGGATGACATTTTCGGTGATGACGATGGCTGCATCCACCAGCACTCCGATGGCGATGGCGATGCCAGAAAGGCTCATCAGGTTTGAGCTGATCCCAAGCTCCTTCATGAGGATGAACGAAATCAGAAGGCTGACCGGCAATGGCAGCGTGACAATCAGAATGCTGCGGAAATGAAACAGGAAAATGATGTGGGCGAGGATGACGAGGATGATCTCCTCCGTCAGCGCGGTCTTGAGCGTATCGATGGTGCGGTCGATCAATTCGCTGCGATCATAAAACGCCTTGATGCTGATCCCCGGCGGCAGGCTGGGGGCTATCTGCGCGATCTTTGCCTTCACCCGGCCGATGACCTCGCGCGCATTGGCCCCGTTGTGCATGACGATCATGCCGCCGACCACCTCGTGTCCGTTTGAGTCGAGTGTGCCGCGGCGGAAGTCGCCTCCGAGTTCGACGCGGGCGACATCCTTGAGATAGACTGGCGTGCCGCCCTTTTCCATGAGCACGATCTTCTCGAGATCCTGCGCACTCTTGACCAAACCGATTCCACGCACGACGAACTCCATGCCGTTTTCCTCGATGGTCTTGCCACCCACGTTCAGGTTTGAGCGCCCGACAGCCATCATGACCATGTTCAGAGACACTCCGGCGGCACGCATCTTTTGCGAATCCACCTCGATCTGATACTGCCGCACGAAGCCGCCCACGCTCCCGACCTCAGCCACTCCCGCCACACTGTTGAGCTGATAGCGGATGTGGTAGTCCTGCAGGGAGCGCAGCTCACCCAGATCATACGTGTGGCCGGCCGCAGGGTCCACATCGAGGTAATATTGATACACCCAGCCGAGCCCTGTGGCATCCGGTCCCAGCTTAGCCTTCACCCCGGCTGGCAGTTCCAGCAGATCAAGGCGCTCGGAAATGCGCTGACGTGCCACGAAAGATTCCACCTCATCCTCAAAGATGACCGTGACGAGCGAGAACCCAAACATGCTCGTGCCACGCACGGTCTTCACACCCGCGATTCCCTGAAGATTCACGGACAAAGGATGCGTGACCTGATCCTCCACCTCCTGCGGGCTGCGCCCCATCCAATCCGCATACACGATGACCTGCCGCTCGCTGAGATCTGGAATGGCATCCACGGCGGTCTCGCGCAGCGCTTTGATGCCAAAAGCGATGATGCACAGCGTTGCGCAGACCACGAGGAAGCGGTTGCGCACTGACCAGGTTATCAGTGCGTCGATCATGGCTTCACTTCCGTTCCGCACTCCAGCATCTCCGCACCCCAATAGGGATTGCGCGCTTCGGCGCCCAGCTGGATCCAGGCCGCGCTGGACGGCGCCCCCTCCCACAGCTTCCCCGTCATGGCGCAGCGAAACACACGCAGCTCTGGCATCTGAGCCTTTCTTTGAAGCGCTTGCACGGCTATTTCCTGGCTCCAGGGCAGGAACACTTTGCGCAGCGCTTTAAGATCAGGGCTTCCGCTTGGTGCGGTAGTTTTGATGAGGCGGTCGGAAGCCTGAGGCAGCCTGCTCAAGATCGCGTTTGCAGCCGCAAGATCATCAGCAGCCAGCGCTGAGCTGAGATCGGCAGCGACCTTCAGGAGATTCATCCACACGGCATCATTCCCCGCCTGAGGTGCGGACGCCATTTCCTTCCCGTCCGGCCGTGCCATGGCATCCAGCTGCGCCTGGCTGTCGAGGAGCATGCCGCCACTGATGACCACCTGTTCGCCCGCTTTTACTCCATCCAGCACTTCATAATGACTGTCTCCCACGCGGCCCACCTTCACCAGGCGCTGCTGATACGACCCCGCTGCTTTCATGACATACACACGCGCCTCATTGCCAGGCCAGAGCACCGCGCTGCGGGGAACCGCCAGCACTTCGGGAGCTTCAACTTCCACGACCCCCTGGGCAAACGAGTTGTTCTTGATGCGGCGTTCAGGGTTTTCGAGCACCACCCTCACCATGGCTGAGCGGCTCATGCCATCCAGATTCGGGCTGATGAAGGCGACGCGGGCCGTCAAAGTTTCCCCTGGAAGAGACGTCGCACTAAGCTTGGCGATCTGCCCAACTTTCACCAACGGAAGGTCCTGTTCCGCGACCATGCCCGTGAACCACATGCGCGTGAAATCCGCGATCTCAAACAGCCTCTCGCCTTCCTTCACCTGCTGCCCTTCGTGTACATAGCTTTTCACGATGACGCCGGAGAGAGGCGAGAGCACCCCAAAGTAAATGTCTCCAGGCTGGCGCTGCGGGATGCTTTTAATCTGCTCCCACACCAGCCCGTATTGTTCCAGCGTTCGTTTGGCGGGTTCTGCGGCCTGCTCCCCCTGCGGCAGCATGGCTTTGTAGGCATCCGCTGCTTTCAGCAGCGTGCGACTGAAAATCGTGGCCAGCGGCTGCCTTCGCGTGACCTGCTGGCCTTCGTGGTTCATCGAAAGGCCGTCGATGCGGCCCTCGACGGGTGCGCTGATGATGCCGTGCCTCGATTCATCCTCGCCGATCATCCCGGAAATGCGCAGCGTCCGCGTCAGCGTCTGCAGTTTCACCTCCGCCGTCTGCACCCCGATCACATTTGGACTGCCGGGCGGCAGCATGACGATATCCGTGACCGCATTCTCAAAACCTGTGCCGCCTTCATACACCGGCACCAGGGCCATGCCGCAGACGGTGCACTGCCCCGGCTGCTCAGACTTTACCCAGGGGTGCATGGGACTTTGGTAGAACAGGATCTTGCGCCCGCTTTCAGCCGCATGCCTTGATGAGGAGCCGTAGTGCAGGCCTGCAAACCAGCCGCACGCTGCAGCCACCAGGCCGATGATAAGAAGAGTCCGCTTCACGAGCCCATGATGCTGAACGGACCCGCAGCCACAACGGGGAAATTCACACAAGCCCTCTCTCGTTGGCTGCTGACCGGGATGATCACCCGGCGGAATCCGACCGTCGACCTCCCCGAATTTCACGCGCGGGAATCATTTGAAGCGCTGGGACCGGCCTGAGGCGGATCTTTCAAGCCGGCCGTGGGGGGTATTTTTTTCTTGCGTCGGCCCCCATTTTTTTGGCAGCATACGCAAATTCCCGAGCTGGCACCTCCCTTCTCCTTTAGCGGATGATGCCATCCCAACCTAACCACGCGCCTCATCATGCACACCACCCGACCCCGTTATTCCCGTCTTTTGACGATTGCGGCATCGCTCCTTGCCTGCCTCAGCCTGCATGCGCAGACCACGACTGCTGATGACTATGGCAACACGACGTCCACTGCGGCCTCGGTCACTTTGCCATCGGTGAAGACGGGTACTTTGGAGAAGGCTGGGGACGTGGACTTTTTCAAGTTCACCCTCACTACTCCTTCAGTGGTGACGGTGACCTCGGGAGGCACGACCGATGTGGTAGGCACACTCTGGCTGGGAGGCGCAAAGGGCGCTGCCACAAATATTGTCACCGACAACGACAGCGCGGGTGCGCCGAACTTCCGCTGTCAGCAGCTGCTCCCTGCGGGGACTCATTACCTGAGCGTGTTTCCGGCGGTCTATGGCACGCTGGGCGGTTATACCGTGAATTTCACGGTCAGCGCTCCTTCCATTCAGCAGCCGGACATCTCACTGGGCCTGGGTGGCGCAGATTTGCCCGCAGGCACGACGGTGGATTTTGGCACTGCGGCTCCTGGCGGCACGGTGAACAAGGATTTCTCGGTGGGGAACGCCGGTAACGCGACACTCATCGTGTACGGACTGCGTTTGAGCCTCACGGGCACACTGCCGGCTGGCGCTTCGTTTCCGTTCCGCATCGTCACCTCGCCTGCGCCATCGGTGGACGCCGGGCGTCAGACGACCTTCCGCATTGCATTTCAGTCAAACGTGGCGGGCACCTACTCGGGCAAGCTGACGGTTGTCAGCAATGACGGCGATGAAATCTTCTATGATATCCCGCTGCAGGGCGTGTCCTCCGGTCCTCTGCCACCTCCGGAAATCGAGGTCCGCGATGGCACGACCAGCGTGGCCAACAATGGCACCATCAACGTGGGCTCCACCATCCAAAACACCCGCCTGAACAAAACGATCACCATCGCTAACACCGGAACAGGCGAGCTCAAGATCACCAGCAACAGCCTGATTCCCGTGAGCACGACCGGCACGACAGGAACGGCTGCCGACTCAAACGCCACTGCAACGGCGGTGCCGATGGCCTTCTCGATCTACAACTCGACCATCCCGACCTCGGTGCCCGCAGGCGGGCAGGCAACCTTCCAAATTTCGCTCTTCAATCTTGTGGCCGGAAACTATGCGGCCAAGCTCACGCTCTATAACAATGACACCGATGAAAACCCGACTGTCCTCAATTTCACCGGCACCGTTTCGCAGGATCCAGTGCAGGGTGAAATCGGCCTGAAGGTGGCAGGCACGGATGTGGCGACGAACAGCACGGTGGCCTATGGCAACAACGTCACGGGCGTGGGCATCTCGAAAGATTTTGTGTTCACCAACTCCGGCACCGCGACGCTGAACCTGACGAGCTGGCAGCTTTCGATCCCGCCGCCCGTGATGGTTTCGACCGCGACCACCACCACGGTGGGCAGCACGACGGCGACGGTGGCTAATGGCGCGGTGCTGGCGGCGGGCATGGGTGTCTCGGGACCGTTCGTGTCCGGCACTTCGATCACCGCGGTCTCTGGCAACACGGTGACCTTCTCCAGCCCGGCGACAGTGGCCATCAGCAACGCTGTGCTCTACTACTACGTGGGCGGGCCGAATGCGACGGTGAATGCCTTTCGCTTTGACTCGGGGCTGCCAGCCTCCCTTGCCGCCGGAGCCAGTGCGACCGTGAAGGTGACCTACCTGCCGCTGCAGGCGGGGGATCACACTGCGACGCTGAAGGTCTACAACAATGATGCGGACGAAAATCCCTACACCGTAACGCTGACCGGCCATAGCGATGCGAACCCCAATCCGGGCGACATCGCGGTGACACTGAATGGAGCCAATGTGGCCATGGATTCAACGGTGGACTGGGGCGGCCTGCCGGTGGGCATGACGGCGCTGCGCTCCTTCCTGGTGTCAAACACCGGCACGGGCGAACTGCGCCTGACGGGCTTTTCCGCTTCGCCAGTCCAGCCGCTGCTGAGCAGCACAACACCGATGTACTTTTACTTTGGCGGCACGCCATCCGCGGTGCTGCCTGCGGGTCAGTCGGGCTCGCTGGTGATGATCTTCAAGCCCAGCGTCGCGGACACGGTGTACAAATCCACGCTGGTTATCTCCAGCACGGACCCGGATGAAACACCCTACCGTATCAACCTGACTGGAACGGGCACTGCCAGCACGTCTCCTGTGCCAGACATTGATGTCACCGTGAACGGCGGCTCCGTGGGGAACAACGGCAGCTTTGCCTTTGGCTCGTCAAACTCCGGGACGATGGTGCAGAAGTCGCTGACCCTTTACAATACGGGCACCGCCACGCTGACCATTACCGGTGCAACGGTGACGCAGCCGGTTGGCACCACGACGGGTACACCGCAGCCTTTCAGTGCGTGGGTCACTCCGCCGGTGTCCATCGCTCCAGGATCGAGCTACAGCACATGGTTGAACTTCGCCCCAACGGTGGCCGGCACTTACAACGCAACCTTGCAGCTCACCAGCAACGACCCCGATGAAAGCCCCTACACCATCAGTGTCTCCGGCACCGCCGTGGGCACGGTCACTGCGCCTGAGATCGATGTCTCTCTCGCGGGTGTGGACGTGCCAACGGGAAGCGGCGTGGCCTCATTCGGCAGCACCGCCTCAGGCACGCCGGTCAGCAAGCAGTTCACCATCAACAACACGGGCAACGCGGCGCTGACCTTGAGCAGCTGGGCGTTCCAGCAGCCTCTTGGCACGACCACCGCTGTCGCCACCACCACCACCCTCGGCAGCAATGTGGGCACTGTGAGCAGTGGCAGCACGCTCGTTGCCGGAATGACGGTGGCAGGGCCATTCCCGACAGGCACCTCTGTTGTTTCAATCTCTGGCACCAGCGTCACCTTCTCAGCGGCGGCCAGTTCGACGACGTCCAATTCCTTCCTCACCTACTACCAGCCAGGGGTGCCGGCGGTCAATCCCTTCCAGTTTACCGGCACGCTGCCCACCAGCGTGGCTGCGGGTGCCAGCGCCACTTTCACCGTCAATTACGCGCCGCAGAGCGCCGGCAGCCACTCCATGATCGTGCGCTTCAGCAACAATGACCTCAGCGAAAATCCCTACATGTTCACCGTCACGGGTTCCGCGACCGGAATTGCCCCCACGCCCGAAGTTGCTGTGGCGGTGGACGGTCTGGACATCCCGGTGAATACCGGCGTGGCTTACGGTGGCACCTTCATCGGTGTGCCGGTCTCGAAGCAGTTCATCATCAGCAACTCTGGCACCGCTGCTCTGAGCCTCAGCGGCTGGAGTTTTGTACAGCCAGTCTCTCCCGTGGCGACGGTCACAGGCGCCACGACGCTCGGCTCTCCCACAGTGACCTTCGGCAGTGTCAGTAATCTGGCCCCCGGCATGGTCATTACTGGTCCGTTCCCGGTCGGCACCACGATCTCTTCAATATCCGGCAATGTGGTGACGTTCTCCGCTGCGGCGACTTCGACGCTGAGCAGCACCACGTTCAGCGTCTACCCAGCGGGAACCAACACGCTTAATCCCTTCGTCTTCTCCGGCACCCTGCCCTCCAGCGTGGCGGCCGGCAGCACCGCCACTGTCACCGTGAACTACTCACCCACTGCGGCTGGCACTCACAGCATGAATCTGCGGTTTACAAACAACGACAGCGACGAAAACCCCTTCAACATCACACTGACCGGCTCAGCCACAGTCAACACCGCGGCTCCAGAGATCGGGGTGGCCGTTGCGGGCACGGATGTGCCGCTCAATGGCAGCGTGGCCTATGGCAGCACCAACGTCGGAACCCCTGTCTCCAAGCAGTTCGTCATCAGCAACACGGGCAACGCCGCTCTCAACCTCAGCGGTTGGAGCTTTGGGATTCCAGGCACACCGGTCACTTCGACCGGATCGACGACAGCCGGCAGCACTTCGGTGACGCTGGTGAGCACCAACGGCCTGAGCGCCGGCATGGTCGTTCTTGGCCCATTTGCTGCCGGCACGACGGTGACAGCGATTTCTGGCAGCACGGTGACCTTGTCCACCGCCGCTACATCGACGATCGCCAGTGTGGCCCTCAGTTTCTATCCATCGGGGACGAACACGCTGAATCCGTTCCAGTTCGTTGGCACTCTGCCCACCACGGTCGCCGCCGGGGGCAGCGCCACCATCACGGTCAATTACGCCCCCTCTGCTGCAGGCACGCACAGCATGCTGCTTCGCTTCACGAACAACGACAGCAACGAGAATCCCTACGTCATCACCTTGAGCGGCTCGGCCACTATGCTCGTGCCTGAGATTGGTGTTTCGGTGGGTGGCGTGGACGTGCCGGTAAACGGAACTCTCGCTTATGGATCCACCACCACCGGCACGCCGGTCTCGAAGCAGCTGGTCATCGCCAACACCGGCAATGCCGCGCTGAATCTCAGCGGCTACGGCTTCTACTTCACGGCCAACGCCACTCCCGTCGTCACCACCACCACGCTGGGAAGCACCGTGGCGACGGTGGCCAGTTCCGCCAATCTGTCCGCAGGCATGACGGTGGTCGGTCCGTTTGCTGCAGGCACTTCCATCGTTTCAATCTCCGGCGCGAATGTCACCTTCTCATCGCCGGCCACCTCCAGCATCTCTGCTATTTCGCTCGGCTACTATCCGGCGGGCACCAGCACGGTGAATCCCTTCCAGTTCTCCGGCACGCTGCCCACCACAGTGGCCGCGGGAGCCACCGCCACTCTCACGGTGAACTACGCTCCGACCACCGCCGGCACGCACAGCATGATTCTGCGCTTCACCAACAACGACAGCAATGAAAACCCATATAGCATTGTGCTGACAGGCTCCGCCACCGCCTCCACGGCGGTTCCAGAAATTTCGGTGTTCATCGGCACTGCCGAGCAGGCGCGCAACAGCACCCTGGATTTCGGCACCATCGCCCGCGGCACCACCGCCACGAAGGACATTGTCATTAAAAACACCGGCACCGCAAACCTCACCACCAGCAGTGTGATCACCGCGATCGCACCGACGGGCACCACCAACGCGCCTGCCTTCTCCTCGCAGATCATCTCCGGCTCCACCACCATCGTGCCCGCTGGCAGCGCCACCGTGCGTGTCACCTTCAAGCCGGGCGCGCTCGCCACGAGCTACAGCTCCTCCTACAACATCAACAATAACGACGCCGACGAGAATCCATACGGCTTCACGCTCACCGGAGCTTCGCTGGCGACCGACAGTGAGATCAGCGTCAGCTACAACAGCGCGGACCTGCCGATCAACGGCACCATCGACTTCGGCAGTGCGGTCACGCTTGGCAGCACGGTCACCAGGAGCTTCACGGTCAGCAACACCGGCGCAGCCCCGTTGGCCATCACTGGCTGGAGTGTTGCACCTGCCTCAGGAAGCTTTCCAACGACGTCCGTCCCTCCCTTCTACATCTCGAACCTGGTCTCGACGCTCGCTCCAGGAGCTTCCGCCACCATCAATGTGGTTTACCGCCCGATCCTCGTTTCCACCGTGGACAATTGGATCATCACCATGACCAACTCCGATGCCGACGAAGGCACCTACAAGATCAACCTCACCGCTGCGGCAATCGCCAGCGCCACTCCTCCCGAGGTTGGCGTCAGCGTCGGCGGCACGGACATCGCCAGCGGCGGATCGCTTGCCTTCAGCACAGCCGTCAATGTGGCGGTCACCAAGGACATCATCATCAGCAACACCGGCACGGATGCACTGCTCATCGCGGCCTACTGGACAGTCAATTCCACACCGACGGGCAGCATCGCCTTCACCACTGTGCAGGCGCCGCCCGCCAGCATCCCTGCCGGCGGAACAGGAGTATGGAGGGTGAAATTCCTTCCCACCGCCGCCGGTTCTACGTTTGCCGCAAAGCTCACGCTGCAAAACACGGACCCCGACGAGGGCACCTACATCATCAACCTCACCGGCGCCACCACGCCGTGATGCGCGTGCGCGTATTTGAAGCATGAACCGCCGCCGCCTCATCATCGCCTCTGCTTCCAGCGTCGTGGTCATGGCCGCGGCGCTGCTTTTTTTTGCCATGCGGCAGCCGGCGTCGGAGACAAAGCCTGGCGTTCAGAAAAAGATGGCGCCTTCACAGGCCGGGCTCGACACCGCTCCAGTTCAGAATCCTGGCACAGTCGTGCAGCAGCCGTCTGTGCAGACCAAGGCTGAGGTGCTGGCAGAGGTCGCCCTCGCTGCGGCTGATCCCAGCATGGGCCGCAGGCTGGCCATGGTCGAGAAACTCGCCGCCCTCGGCCCGGGCTTCGAACGACTGCTCGGCGACGCATTGCAGGCGGCCCGCAGCAATGCAGAGCGGGCTGTTCTCGCGGACGCCCTAGCCCGCATCGGCACCGGCGAGGCTGTCCAGACTCTCTTTGCCGCCGTGCACTCTGCTTCCGATCCCGCTGCGCGCGCACAGCTGCTCCAGGCACTCAATGCGTTGCCGCCGGGCCAGCCGCTCGAGACACTGGCATCCACCCTTGCCCTGCCGCTGGAACCCCAGGTACGCGATGCCGTCGTCGCCACCATCTCCCGGGCCGCAGATGCGAACACCGTGCAGTTTCTCGGTGAAATGTATCACGAGCCCGAGGCAGCAGGCGGCCAGAGTGCGAATATTCTCGCCGCCCTCGGCTCCATCACCAATCCTGGCTCCACCTCTGCGCTCAGCACGCTGCTGCGCACCAGCGGCGAGGTGCCCATCATGCAAAACGCCGCCGCCTCCCTCGGCAAGATCGGCACCAGCGACTCCCTCCAGGCCGTCGCGGACTCGCTTCACGTCATCGGTGCCACCAATCCCGAACTGCGGCAGTCCTTTCTCAACATCATTCAGTCGGTGACCAGCACGGAGGCCCGCGACTGGCTGCAAAAAAATGCGACCTCCACCGACCCCGGGCTTGCGCAGGCCGCCTCCGCAGCCCTTGGTGCGATGCAATCCTCCGCCACGCAATGACCCTCCGCTCGCTCTTTGTTTTGCTCCTGCTATGCGTGCTGGCCGCTGGCAGCGTGCATGCGGTGCCGCCCTCGAACGACAGCTTCGCCACCCGTACGAACCTCGGCAGCGGGGCGTCTCTCTCGATTTCTGGCGACAACACCGAGGCCACGCTGGAGGCGGGAGAGACCACCTTTGGCAGCATCGCCGGCAGCTCTGTCTGGTATGAGTGGACTGCCCCCGCATCAGGCTGGGTGAACGTTTCGACCACCGTCGCCCTCGATACCGATACCGTTCTGGGAGTCTTTACCGGCAGCAGCGTCGCCGCGCTGACTCAGCTCGGCTTCAATGACGATGCCGCCCAAGCCGGGGAGCAGGAGCACTGGTCATCTCTCACTTTTCTCGCCATCGCAGGCACCAGCTACAAAATTTCTGTCTCCGGCTATGACGACGGCTTTAGCGTGGCCACCGGCGCTTTCACGCTCACGCTCGCCCCCTCCACCACCACCTTTGGAGTTAACAGCCTGAGCTTCTCGCCCGCCTCTGCCAACGTGACGAATGCCGCCGCCAGCCTGGCGCTCAACCTCACCGCCAGCAGCAGCGTCAGCCCCGTCTCCATGCGTGTGCGCCTCATCTATCCCACCGGTCTGAATGACGAGGATGAAACTCGCTATCTCGAACTCCCACTCACCGATGCCCAGCGCATCTCCGGCACCGCCGCCAGTGGCAGCTATCAGCTTCCCTTCACGCTTCCGCGTTACGTTCCCCCCGCGGGTTGGAAAGCGGTCGTCTTTGCCAACAACGGCTCACGCGATGCACGCTGGTCCTACGGTGCCGACACCCTCAGCGACGACTTCGCACTGCCGCTTGCCTCATCGCCCACAGTCACCGTCACCAACACCGGCCTCGTGGACAACGCCCCGCCCGTGCTCACCACCTTCACCGCATCATCCACGAGCATCAATGGCGGAAGCGTCGCGGAGTCAGGTCGCGTCATCACCTTTCAGTTCGCTCTCACAGACGATCTCTCCGGATTCTCCACCGGCAGCATCGAGCTGGTCTCCTCCCAGCTTCCCGCACCGGTTGCCGTCGCCTATTTCTCCACGGCCAATCTGACGAGTGGCAATGCTTTTAACGGTGCCGGCACAGTCAGCGCCGTCGTTCCTTATGGCCTCGCTGCTGGCACCTACGATCTTCGAGTCCGCGTACTGGATGCCAGTCTTGCGCCCGACAGCATTTCGAACATCCCCGGCGTCTCCGAAACGTCGTTCCCGGATGGAGCCGACAGCCAGATCACCATCACCGGCACAGCCGGTTATCCCGCCTGGGCCAGCACTCAGCTGTTTCCCTCCGGCAAGTTCGGTCCAGATCAGGATGAAGATGGCGACGGCCTCAGCAACCTTCTCGAATATGCCTTCAGCCTCAATCCGGCGGCCGCCAACTCCTCTTTTGTAATCACAGACACTTACAGCGGCAGTCCGCCAGCGGTGTCTCTCCTTTCTTCGCCCAGCAGGCGTTTGAGCATTACCTTTCTCCGTCGCAAGGCTGCCTCCAACAGCGGCCTCACCTACAGCGCCCAGTTCTGCGACACGCTCCTCGCCACCGGCACCGGAGGCTGGACCGACGCCACCGGCACTCCCGTCATCACCAGCATCGACGACACCTGGGAACTCGTCGTCATCGAAGACACCACGCTGAACGCCGCCCGCCGTTTCGGCCGTGTGAAGATCATCTACGCACAGCCGTAGCCATAGATCAGCGTTCTTTGTTTATTGGCTGATCACCGGGATGATCACGCGGTAAAAACCACGAGCCTGCCCGAGCCGAGTCGCATCTGTTTCCGTAAAGCTCACAGAAGTGCCATCGCTCGTCACTGAGCTGACATCCACCCAGCTCCCCGTTGTCATGTTCGGCGAATACTGCAGCGTGTAGGTCGTCCCAGGCGTGGATTTGACCTGCAGCGTGACAGTGGGGTCGGCGCCTCTGCGGGTAAAGCTGGCCACGGCCATGTCTTCCACCGCATTATTCTGCACCAGAAACTGGCCCATCAAGCCGCCGTCTTCATGCTGCAAAAAGTGGCAGTGAAACATGAAGGGATTCGAGTTGCTGGCAAAGTCATCAAATTTGGTGATGAAGGAGATGTTTGAACCTGCCGGGGTATAAAAGGTGTCCTTCCAGCCCTGCATGTAGGCCGGCACGCCTCCCGGCATTGAGGTGAGATAAAACTGAATGTCGTGAATGTGGAAGGAATGGGAGAGATTGGAGACATTCGCCAGAGTCCACTGCTCCACGGCATTGTAGTTCACCGTTTGATTGATCACCGAAGGGCTGTACACCAGGTTGTCAAAGCTCAGCGGTGCACCACCCACGCCGGTCAGGTTCACCGTGCGGCTGTTCGTCACATCCGCGTTCGTCCAGTAAACATTGTTCGCCAGCGTGGTCGGAATGGTGGTCACGGCGTTCGCTGTGGCTGCGACGATGTTGATGTGCAGGTCCACAAAGTCGATGTTGTTGAGCAGGCTGCCATTAGCACCGGTGGTGGCAGCCTGCCCGCCGGAATAGCCCGCCGCCTGGTTCGAGTTGTAGGTCATCAGATCAATCGAAGTCCCCGGCGTCATGCCGCGCAAATCAACCAGGATCTCATAGCGTTCCGCCGGCGTCATGATCATTCGCGTCACCGGCACCGGAGCATTCAGCAATCCTCCATCGGTTGCTATGACATAGAACGTGCGGTTGTCGCTGAATCCCAGATTGTGATTGCGGGCAATCTCCGCATCGAGAATGCGCAGGCGCACAATCTGCGCTGGCAGGCTCACCTGCGGACTTAGCGTGCCGTTTACCAGCATGAAATCGCCGAATGCACCATTTGTGGCAAACTGATTGGCATTCGCCCCCTGGCCCTGCGTGCGCCGACTGGTCAGCACGATGGGAAAATCATCCACACCATAAGTGCGCGGCAGCGTCAACGCCGCCTCCTCATCGTCCTGAATGATGATCAGACCACCTGCCCCCATCGTGAGCTGCTGCTGCGTGGTGGTGTGAAGATGCGGATGATACCAATAGGTCGCCGCATTGTTCTTGATGTAAAAAGAAGGCGACCACGTCGTTCCTGCGGGAATCGTTTCATGCGGCCCGCCGTCCATGATCGCGGGAATATGAAAGCCGTGCCAGTGCGTCGTTGTCGTATCCACGAGGTTGTTCGTGACGTTCAAACGCACAAAGTCCCCCTTCTTCATGATCAGCGTCGGCCCCCAGAAGAGGTGATGGTTGTAGCCATAGGTCTGCGTGAGATTGCCGGCAAAGAACTGTTTGGCGTTTTGATCAATCGTGAGATTGAAAGTCGTGCCGGTCATTGTGTACGGAATGTACAGCGGGTTGTAGGTTTGCGCGGTGGTCAGCGTGACGAGCACCGGTGAGGTCGTTGTGTTGTTGCCAGCATTGTCGCTGGCGGTGGCCGTGATCGCATTCGTGCCAAAGCCCAGCGGCACCGTGGCCGTCCATGTGGCAAAACCATTGCTGCTGGTGGCAAAGACGTTGTTCACCCGCACCGCCGCGATGCCAGACGGCGTATCGGCGCTGGTGCCAGTGACCGTGATGCTGTTCACCGCCGTGCTCGTTGCCGTGGTGGGGCTGGTCACAGCGACAGTCGGCGGCGTGCTGTCCTGCATCGAGGAAACCACATTGCTGTAACTCGAGGACCCGGCCACATTCGTGGCCAGCACGCGGTAATAATAGGTCACACCATTGGTCAGATTGGCAAAGCCTGCTGTCGTGCTCGTCACCGTCTGGGAGGCCAGCGGGTTGGCAAAATCAACGGTGGCGGAAACCTGCAAGGTGTAGCTGGCAGCGCCTGACACCGCAGGCCATGACAGCGTGCTCCCGGCGCCTTGAGTGAAGGCCTTCAGCGCATTCATCACTGGCGCGGCAGGCACACTGACAATGCTCAGGCTTGCCGCACGCGTCGTTGTGCCCGTGCCGCTGGTCGTATTGGTGAAGGTCAGGGTGTCACTGTAATTGCCAGCCGCCAGACTGTTCGCACCACTGTTGACCGAAGCCGTCACACTCGTGCTGCTGTTTGCCGCAAGCGTACCGCTCGTGCTGGAAAGCGTGAGCCATGCCGCAGTTTTGCCAGCCGTCCAGTTCAGCGAACCGGTGCCCGTGTTGGTTAAAGTATAGGTTGTACTGGCCGTGACTGGCCCGCCCAGCACGCCGCTGGCGCTAAATCCCGCAGCGGGAGATACAGAGAGCACCGGTGCCACCGCCGTCACGGTGTAGGAGTTGCTGCCACTCGTGGTCGTCGCGGAAGCACTGTCCGTGGCCGTGAGAGAATACGTCACCGTTGTGCCGCCTGTCTGTGCTGGAATGACAGTGCTGTAAACAGCCCCTGCCCCCTGCATGTTCACCGTCACCGGCGGATTTCCCGTCGTCAGTGTGACGATGACGTCATCAATGTCACACACCGGCTGGCGTGCAGGATTCGCTGCATTGTAACCGCTGAACTGAAAGCGCATCTTCAGGCTGCTCGTCATCTCGGCGGCGACCAAATCATAATGCTTCAGCGTGAAGCCATGATTGATCGTCGTGGCATCCAGCGCCAAACCGGTGCCAGAATAGAAGGGCGTCGCGTTCAGCACAAAGGTCGTGCCATTGGTGACAGAGGCGATGGTGGTGTTCGCATTCAAATAGTTTGCCAGAACACTCACCGTGGCGCTGGCGTTCGCGTTGGCATTCAGCGTAAAGGAGGTGTTCGTCACGAAGGAAACCACACGCGAATTGGCGGGAATGCCGTTGCCCGTCACATACATTCCCACGCCGAGTCCGGTGGTGTCGGCACAGGTCACCGTGGCGCTGGCGCTCGTCGTGGTGCAATTGTTGAGACGCAAAGCCGCCCCCTGCACCGTCATGCCTGCTGCCAAACCCGTGGTGCTCGCGCAGGTGACGGTCGTCGTGGCGTTCAGCGTGCAGTTGGTCAGGCTCACCGTGCTGCCCGCGTAGTTTTCGCTCACCCGGGTATTCCACGTCGTGCCCCCGTCGGGAGAAACTTGAAACGTCCACCCGTTGTTGGAAATCAGATCGGAAGTGCGCACATAAAACTCCACATTGCCAGCACTCGCCGCCCCCGCGTTGATCGCGTTCGTCGTGGTGATCATCGTGTCCGTGTAAGTGCTCGTCCCCGTGGTCAGCTCTGCACCACAGCCAGATGCCGTCAGCGTGAGACCCGTGGAGGTCGCAGTCGCATTGGCATTCATTACAAAGGTGGTGCCATCCGTGATCGACTGCACCGTCGGATTGTTGGGATTGGTCGTCACACCGCTGATTCCCATTCCGACGATCAGGCCGGTGGTGCTCACGCAGGTGACCGTGGCGCTGCCCGCGGTGGTGGCGCAGCCCGTCAGCGTCACGCCCGCCGCTGTCAGGGACAAACCCGTGCCGCTGCCCGTGGCGGCTGCACTGAGCACGAGCATAGTGCCATTAGGAATCGAAGTAATCGTCGTGCCCGCCGTAATGTTGGTGCCGCTGATGCTCATGCCTGGCCACACACCGGACGTGCTGGCACACGTCACGGTTATGGAGCCGCTGGTGGTCGTGCTGGCGGTCAGCACCACTGGCACGGTGTGGTTGGCCGTGCCACTGCGTTGCTTCACATCGGTCGCATTGCGCACCGCCGTCACCGTCCAGGCATTCTGCGCACCCGTGCCATTCCACGAAGTCGTGAATGGCGTGCCACTCATCGTCTCACGCATCGCTGTCCCCGTCGTGACCGCACCCACGCCATACGTCAGCTGCACCTGCGAGATCGTGGTGCCAGCGGAGGGCTGCACATTCGCGCTGACGGTGACGGCGTCGTAGTTGGTTGGTGCGGCAGGATTGTTTGCGATGCCGCTGATCGTCGGCGCGGCGTGCAACAGCGCAGACGGTCCAGCCACGATCATTGCAAAAGCAATCGCTCTAAGGGGAGAGTTCATGAGATCAAATCACTGAGCGTTGGCCACCGTGATGCCGGAAATGGAACCGTTGGTCACGAAGTCTTTGCCAAAGGCGAGCTCCACCTTGGCCGCCGCGCCGTTCATCCCTGGCACAGACACCGTGGGCGCTGTGGTGTAGCCGTAGCCGCCGCTCGTGACTTCATAGCCAATGATGGCGCCGTCTTTCACCAGCGCGCTGGCCGCCGCAGGCTGGTTTTTCCACAGATTGCGCGATCCCGGCGGGTAGCGGTAGAAATTGGAAACCTCATTGAGGCGGTCGTTGGTCACCCCATGTTTTCCCAGCGCATTCATGAGCACGGCCTTGTTCGCACGTGCTTCGCTCTCGGATGGCCCACCGCTGCCCGGCCCTGCCGGATGCACATTGCTGAAGGCAACGCGAAACACTTCGTCCTGCACACCCAGAGCAGCCGCGATCAGCTTCACCGGGCGGCCGTGATCCACCGGGACAGTCTCATGACCACCGGTAAACTCCACCGGCACACGCGTGACTCCCGCTGGCAAAGATTGGCTGACGGATTTGGGTGCATCTTCAGCAGGCGGGCGCTTGGTCGCACCTTTGGCATCAGGGGCTGCCGGACGCTCGCCACCTCCAGGAGGCTGCGGGCGGAAAGTCTTGAGCTGCTCAAGCTGGGCCGGCGTCAAAATCTTCTCCACCTTCGCCTGCACTTCGGCCTCCAGGTCCTTCAATTGCTGCGTCTGCTCCGCCGTGAGGTTCAGCGCCTTGTCTGCTCCACGTGGCAGCACATGAATGCCGCCCCCGCCTCCAGGTGGCGGCGGCGGTGGTGGCGGCGGCTGCCCCTCCTGGCCACTGACGGTGCCAAGGGCAAATTGAAGGGTGAGAGCAAGTGCGATCAGGTTCCGGTTCATAAGATAAGATGCGGCGGGTTGAATCTTGAATGCGCCAGCACAGAATGGCTGGTCAACGCCGGGGATTTACATGAAGCCGGATGAATGGAAGATGAATGGCGCAAAAATAATCGGCCTGTTTTTTCTGAAAACTTTCCTCACGCCATTCATCTGCCATTCATCCAAGCCGTGAGATGCTTCCCGGCACCCTCGAAATCCAGCACCTCTTCCACGTCATAATCCATGCGACTCCTCATTGTCGAAGATGATCCCGACCTGCAGTCCGTGCTGGTGCGCTCCGCCCGCAAGGAAGGTTACTCCGTGGACGCCGCCTCCGATGGCGAGGAAGGACTCTATAAAGCGCAGTCCACTGACTACGATGCCATCGTCCTCGACATGATGCTTCCCGTTCTCGATGGCTGGGAGGTCCTCTCCCGCCTGCGCAAAACCAAAACCACCCCAGTGCTCATTCTCACAGCACGAGATCGCAGCACAGATCGCGTGCGCGGTCTCGACATCGGGGCGGACGACTATCTCGTAAAGCCTTTCGACTCTCCGGAGCTGTTTGCCCGGTTGCGTGCCATCATTCGCCGCGGCGCTAAACAGGCACGCGTCGTTCTGGAACTCGGTGAGGTATGCATTGACACCGCCGCACGCGCTGTCACTCGCGCTGGCAAACCGGTCACGCTGACGGCACGCGAATACGTCGTGCTCGAATACCTCGCCCTCCATCGTGGCGAGGTCACTTCTCGCACCACGCTGTATGAGCACCTCTTCGACGAGGAGGAATCGACGCTTTCAAACATCCTCGACGTCCACATTTACAACCTGCGCAAAAAACTCGGCCAGGAGTTCATCGTCACCCGCCGCGGCCACGGCTACTGCATCGAATGAGATACCTCCAATCCATCCGCTGGCGGCTGCAAATCTGGCACGGGCTGCTGCTCATCACCGTGCTGGCAGGCTTTGGCGCGGCAATCTATCGCGTGGAAAAGGACCGCCAGTTTCGCCGGATCGACGGGGATCTGCAGAATCGTCTGCAGGTGCTCTCATCTTCACGGCGTCCGGTACCCGGAGCGTATCCACCACGCCAGGGCTTCCGCCTCATGCCGGAAAACGCCGCTCTCTTCGACCAGGCCAATGACAACGGCTACTACTACATCGTCTGGCTTCATGGCAATGCCGAGCCCATTTATTCCAGCACCGCCCCCAAAGACGCCACGATGCCGGAAAGCAACAAAGCCTCCGACACACGTCAGCGCGGCCCGCTGCGCGAGGCCTTTCTCATCCCCGCCCCGAATGACTGCCTCCTCGTCGGCCACCACACCAGAGCCGATATGGACGAGCTGCATCACCTCGCCTGGTGGCTGGCCGTCGCCGGTGGCGGCGTGGTGCTGCTGGGTTTGATCGGGGGCGCCCTTCTTGTGCATCGCGCTTTGAAACCCGTGCGCGACATCAGCGATGCCGCTCAGAAAATTGCCACGGGCGATCTCACGCAGCGCATCGCCAGCTCTGGCTCTGGCAGTGAGCTGGGCCAGCTCGTGCAGGTGCTGAACTCCACCTTTGCCCGTCTCGATGCCGCCTTCACCCAGCAGGCCCATTTCACCGCCGATGCCGCACACGAGCTTCGCACGCCCGTCAGCGTCATGCTTGCCGAGGCCCAGTACGGCATCGCCAGCACCTGCGAAAACAGCGAGCACCGCGAAGTCTTCGAAGCCAGCGAACGCGCCGCCAACCGCATGCGCAGGCTCATCGACTCACTCCTCAAGCTCGCCCGACTCGACGCCGGGCAGGAACCTCCAGAACGCACGCCCCAGGATTTCGCTGCGATTACATCGGAATGCATCGAAAGCATCCGCCCCATGGCCGAGGCACGCGGCATCCACATTCACGCAGAGCTCGCCCCCGCCGTCTGTGCCTGCGACGCCGACCAGCTCACGCAAGTCATCACCAATCTCCTTTCCAACGCCATCCACTACAACATCGATGGCGGCGAGATTCATGTGTCTGCCCACGCAGGCCAGGACACAGTCACACTGCAAGTCCACAATACCGGCCCCGGCATCGCCACCGAAGATCTGCCTTACATTTTCGACCGCTTTTACCGCGCGGACAAAGCGCGCAGCGGCGCCACGGGCCGTACCGGCCTGGGCCTGGCCATCGCCAAAGCCATTGTGCAGGCTCACGGTGGAAGCATCCAGGTCACCAGCGCTCCAGATCAGGGTGCTACCTTCACCGTCACGCTTCCAGCCTGAAATTCACTTCACTCCCGCCGGTGGATAGTTTGAGACCGTCTCCCACGCGATCTTTTGCAGAATGGCATGCTGTTCATGCGAAATGCTGCGCTCAGGTGCAATATGGCCAACCGGGCTGATGCGATAGATCGCCGCAAAGTTGCAGTAAGCCGTCAGCGCCATCACGTGCCCCTGGCCATGACCAATGGGATCGCGAAAGAGCGCGGACTGTTTGTTGATGCCTGGAAACTCACCTGCCACCACCATGGCGCGCAGCTTCAAAACCGCATCGCCCACCGGCACGATGAACACACACGTCTTGCCATGCTTCTGATTGAGTTCGGCGACCTGCGCCTCGATCTTCTTGCGCCAGCCATCGAGCGCCGCCTTTAGATCCTCGATCTTGATGTTGTCGCGCTGGGCATTGTCCTTGATGCGCAGATCAGGCCTGCCCGGTTCTGGTGCCGGCAGGTCAAAGGGATACCATGAACCCTGCACGAGAAAGCGCATGTTCGGATTGTGCTCCAGGCCCAGGTTCACGAAATTCGTGATGCCTTCATCCGGGCTGAGCAGATGCGAGGCCATGGTGAAGACATCCACATCGCCCCGCATGAGAGCTTGCTTCGCCATGTTTTTGTCGTCCGCCAGCTCCCAATGCTGAATCACCTTCGACCCGCCAATCCCCTGCTTCCCAGCCAGCTTGTGCCCCTGCAGGTCCATCGTCTTGACCATCTCCTCAATCATTGCCGGCACAAACATGTGGAAGCTGTGCCCCGTGTAAAAAATTCGCTGTCCAGATAGGGAACTCTGGGCGTCAGCAGCCACGGCGCACGTGTGAACCAATGAGACAAGCAGGCAGGCAATGAGCGAACGGTAGATAGGCATGAGAGTTGTCTTGGAACGTGCAACGCCGGCCTTACATTGCGTTTAATCACTCTCAGGGCTGGCTTACCGCCTCCTTAGAGCGTAGCGATGTTCCACAGCAGCATTGGGGAGGTCGTCCCGCGTTACTCCAGGCACGATAGATCTTACATACTCCACTGCGGTCTCGTCCGGTCCCACCTTCACACGCACGTGCCCTGAGCTGCCCAGGATCGTGCCGGTGTAGCCATACTCTACCGCGCTGCGCGTGCCGCCGCTGGGGTGCCCAGGTTGCGGCACCTCCTGATAGATGACGCCGTCGAGTTCTTCCCTGGCAAAAAGATGATCGTGCCCGTGGAATACAATGCTCACACCGTTTTTGACCAGAAGCTGATGAATCGGCAGCTCCCAGCCGGTTCGGTGTTGTGTGAAACCTTCGCTGCCATCGGCATTTTTGCCCCCCCATTCCATATAGGGCGCAGGCTTGACTCCTCCGCGCACATCTTTGCCCAGACCTCCCACGAGATGGTGCAAAAAGACAAACTTGAAAGGGGCTTTGCTTGCCGCCAGCGTCTTTGCCAGCCAGCGATACTGCGCCTCGCCAAGCGTCATGCTCCAGTTGTCATCGCGTTTGCGCTCTCGTGTGAACCAAAAGGGATCCAGCACGACAAACAGAGCGCCACCCCACTCAAAGGCATAATAGTCCTCAAGCATGCCAGCACCTTCCTCCGGCGATTCGTTCCCCAAATAAATCCCTCCCGGCTCCGGATTTGGGAAATACTTCTTCCTCATGCCAATGGACCACAGCGGCATGGAGTTTGGCTCGCCCGTCAGCCTTGATCCCTGTTCGCCATCGTGATTTCCCAGCGCGAGCAGAACGGGCACGCTGTGTGCGATTCGGCCGATGTAATAGCGCTGCCCTTTGTATTGCGATTCGGCCCGCGTGTAGAAATGGCCAAATTTGTCCACCATCGTCGTGTCCCCGAGGTCGATCATGAAGTCCGGCTTGTCCGCGAGCATGTTCGCCAGGGTCTGCTGATACACCCGTACATCCGTGCTGACATCCAGATGCGAGTCAGCCTGCAGGGTGAAGGTAAAAGAGGATGAAGGCGCGCGCTGCGTGTGAAATCCACGTATTTCATCACGAACAGCTTCACCATCCCCGATGCGATAGGCCAGCTGGTAGACATAGGCGGTGTCCGCCTTCAAGTTCTTCAGCAGAATCAACTGCGGCTCTCCCGCACGCATTTTCACCATTTCCGAACGCTGCGTCATCGAGTCTGGACTCGTCCCATAGGAGATCAATACTTCCATCTCCTCCCACGCCAGCACGCTTAGCGTCATGGAGTCTGCTCCCGGCCGGCAAAGCCAGACATTAAAAAGATAACGCGGCACCACAGCTGGCTCCACCTGTCCTCCCGGCCCCGCTCCCTTTCCTTTTCCTCGATCATCTTTCGCAGGCTTGACTTCATTTTGCCCGGACGCCACCACCATCAGGGCGGCGACTGCAAGAGCGCATAGCAGGGGTAGATGCTTCATGGCCGTTCACTCGGGCTTCAATGTCAATGTCCCATCAGGCGACATCCAAATATTTGTCAGTGTTTCGTCAAGGGTTCCGCCCTTCCTCTTTCATCCAGCTCTGCCAGCTCCCGCAGCAGCGCCGTGGCATAGGTTCCTTTGGGAAGGTCAAAACGAAATTGCAGATCGCCATTCTCCATCACCTCGAGCTCCGGGCGAAGCGGCCGCAGCCTCATGACACGCCGTTCCTGCCGCAGGCCACAGGCCTCCAGGCCGGCGGCGATCTCGGAAAAGTCCGCCAGCAGTTCCTGCTCGATAGTTCTCACCTCCCCCACGCTTTGCAGCTCGCCATTGCCCCACAGCGGCGCAGTCAGTTCGACGATGCCCTTTTCAAACCGCGCCACTTCATCGCCGCGCTGGTTTTCCGGAAGGAGAATCGTCCCATTGTCAGCAAAGCCAAAGACCTCGCCCGCCAGCGGCTTGTCCCACGTCCCTCCAGCCATGCGCCCCGCCACCACGGCATTGAAAAGATGGCTGCGCGCCGCGGAAAGCAGCAGCCCGCGCAGCAGGCGATCCCCCGGCGTGAACTCTCCGCGGAACATCGCCAGCGCCTTTGCCACATTTTGCCCTTCGTTGCCAAAACGCTGCACACCGAAAAAATTTGGCACACCCTTTTCCGCAATCTCCCTCCACCGCTGCATGGCAAGTGCCACATCGAAATCCGGCTCACGCAGACGAATGGTGAACCGATTGCCCAGATGAATGCCGCGCCGCAGCTTGCGTGTATTCCGCGTGATGCGCAGCACGCTCAGCCCCTCAGACTCCAGCGCCACAGCTTCCGGCGACGCCTGCCCCGGCATATGCAGGCTGAACCACTGCCGCGTGACCGCATGCCGGTCCTTCAAGCCGCAGTGGCTGACCAGCCGCCGCCGAATGCCCACGGCGTCAGCCAGCCGAGCCGCCGCCGCATTGCTCTCCAAATTTCGCTTTTCCGCCCACACAAGGCAGTGCTCGCCCTCGCCTGACGGCTCAAACCCCAGCAGCTCCTCCACCACAAAATCCTCCGGCTCTGCTTTGAAACAGGCACGCCCCAGGGGGCCGCCATGCAGAAAGGGAAGATCGTTCGAATCAGGCGCCATGTTCAAGACTGTGCGCCATTCACCAGATGCTTTGGCAGGTCCGCCACTCGCTCGCAGCCCACCTGTTCCATCACCTGTTTCAGCTGCCGCTTCAGCATTGTCATCGTGTGGTCACCCCCGTCCCTGCCCAGCGCTGCCACACCATACATGAAGGAGCGGCCCATGAAGGCAAACTTCGCCCCGCTGGCAAGTGCACACGCCACATCAGGACCGGCGCGCAGACCACTGTCGATCATCACCGTCGTACGCTGCCCAAACTTCTTCGCCAGTTCCGTGAGCGGCTTGATCGTGGACTGCCCCGCATCCAGCTGCCGCCCTCCGTGGTTGGAAACGATGAAGCCGTCCACACCGAGTCCCAGCGCCGTTTCCGCATCCTCATCGGTCACCACCCCCTTCACCACCAGCTTGCCCTTCCACCGTTCGCGTATGGCCTTGATCTTCGTCGGGTTCAGACGTCCCGAGAAGGTCTTGTTCATGAACAGCCCGAGGTGCTTCATGTTCAGCCCCTTCGGCAGGTAAGGCTTCATCGTCTTGAATTCCGGCGCACCCGCCGCCAGCTGGCTGAAAGACCACGTGGGGTGCAGCATCATCTGGATCACGTTCCTCACGGACATGCGCGGCGGAATCGACAGCCCATTACGGATCTCCTTCGGCCGATACGCAAAGGTGGGCGTATCCGCCAGAATCACCAGCACCGGAAAACCCGCATCACGCGCGCGGTCCAGCAGCTTGTCACGCAGCGATTCCTCCGTCGGATGATAGAGCTGAAACCACGCCTTCCCCTGGGTAAGTTCCGCCACGGTCTCGATGCTGGCCGTGCCCACCGTGCTAAGCGTAAACGGAATGTTATGCTGATGCGCCGCCTTCGCCAGGATCTCGGTCGCCCTTGGCCAGATCAGGCCTTGCAGTCCAATTGGCGACACGCCAAACGGTGCGTCGTAGGTCATGCCAAACAGCTCCGTCTTCAGGTCTGAGCCAGGATAGTCCCGCAAATACCATGGCCGCAGCTGCACCTCACGGATTTCGTCCGTGTTGCGCTGAAGGTTGATGTTTGAAAAGCAGCCGCCCTCCAGGTATTCAAAGGCAAACCGCGGCACCCTCTGGCGTGCTCTCTCGCGAAGGTGCTCGATGGAGGGGTAGTTGGAATGGAAGACTTCAGGCATGGAAATGAACGCGGAGTGAAAGCGAAATCGGCCGGCAGATCAACTCCGGCACACATTCCTTTTCATCCGCACTAAACGCCGGATTTGCAATCTTCCAGCACCCACACTGCAAATACCGAAATGCACCCGTGCCTGCTCACTGCGCATTCTTCGCCTGTCCCTTCTTCCAGCCTCCCGGCCCCATGCCCTTTCCGGGTCTCGGCCCCCGGACTTGGGGAAACTCACCTCGCTCCAGCGCGGCATAGGCCTGCTCCCCGAGTCCGGCCCGGAGGTGTGCCTTGAGTTCAGTTTGCAGCTTTCCGGCCACTTCAGGATTTTGTCTGGCCACGTCACGCGTTTCTCCCAGGTCCTTCACCACATCAAAAAGCAGCCCCTCCTTCGTGTCCCAGAAATAGAGCAGCTTGTAGTCTCCCACACGGATCGCCGACTGCGGATGCGCCACCTCCAGCACCTGGTGCCACACAAAGCGATCAATCGGCCGCCTCACCGGCTCCTTCCCCGCGCTTAGCAGCAGGGGCTTCCAGCTGCCGCCTTCGACGCCTTTCGGCAGGGGAAATCCGGGAGCGGCAAAATCCAGCACGGTCGCCGTGAGGTCATAGCTTATCACGGGAGTGGTGCAGTTCACTCCCCCTTGGATTCCCGGCCCCCGGATAATCATCGGCTCACGAATGCCGCCTTCACCGAGATCACCCTTGCCACCGTTCAGCAGACTGGTGCGCCCGCCGTTGTCTGAGGTGTAGACGACGAGCGTGTTTTCCGCGATTCCCAGGTCATCAAGCTTTTTTAAAACCGCGCCCACACAGGTGTCGAGGTCTTCCGTCATCGCCGCCATCATTGCACGGTCCCCCTTCCCGCCTTTGGCAGCACCCGCCATGCCTTCGTATTTTTTCAGCGTCGAGGCCAGCGCCTGCGGCGTCTGGTGCACGGCATAATAGGAAAGCTGCAGGAAAAAGGGATGCCCCTCCTTCACCTGTGCCTCCATAAACGCACCCGCTCTCCGCGTGATGCCAAAGGACTGCTTGGGATCTTCCGGATCTGTCGTGTCGCCATCTTCATTCATCGTGATGCCGTCACTCGCATCGTAGCCCATCGATGCCGGAGTGTGAAACCACTGCCATTTCCCAAAATGGGCTGCACGATAGCTGCGATCCGCTTTCTTGAGCGTGTTCACCAGCGAGTCCGTGACCGGAGCGTTCCAGTTTCGCGAGCTTTTGTCAGTGGCGTTCAGCGTGCTCGTTGTGCGCCCCATCTGGATCGCCGCACGCGAGCACTCGCACTTGCAGTGCGCCGCATACGCCTGCGAGAAGGTCATGCCTTGCGCTGCAAGTTTTTCGAGATTGGGAGTGCGAAACTCCCGGCTCGCACTCCCTGCTTCTCCCGGGATCATGCGCACCGAGGTGCCGCTCCAGGACTGGTCATCTGCCAGGATGAAAAGAATGTTCGGGGCCTTGGCCCAGGCGCTGCCGGCCACGAGCAGCAGCATGCTTGATGCGATCAGCGTTTTCATTTCAGGGGTGCTCCGGTGACGTCGAGATCTGGCTTTGTGTTCCAGCGCGGCTGCCAGCCGGGCTTTTCAATCTTGGTGCGGAAAATGATTGTGTTGTCCAGGGCCAGGTCATCCGTCCAGATGAACTTCGCTCCTTCGAAATCATGATCAAAATATGGCTGCTTTGGGTCCACCTCCTCCACCGCGTACTCTTTGGCGTTCTTCCAGGCGCTGTCGTCAAAATCCACGGCCCACCAGTTCGCAGGCAGCGCTTCCTGTTTTACCTGCGGGTTCGCGGTGTCACCATTGACCGGCCCGTGAAAGAAGCTTTTGGCCTTCCAGCTCGCATTAGTCACCGTGCCGTCGGCAAACTTCAGGATGAACCCGCCGTCCCCAATGCTGCTGCCGTATTCGAGCCCGGTTTTAGGATCCGCGTTGTCCTTGGCCAGCACTGCGATCGTCATTGGATATTCGGGAAGGAAGTCCACGCTGACCACATTGTGCGGTGTGAACTGGATCGGGTCCACCGCCACCAGACGCCCGTTCACGTACAGCATGAACCAGTTGTCTGCATACACGTTGAGCCTCATCGTGTCCGCGATGCTCGGTTTGATGAGTCCTGGCGGACCTCCTCCCTTTTTCTTTTTGCCTCCGCCTCCTTGTTTCGTCCCAGCTTGCACCGGCGGCGCCCCCACCGCACTGCTGCTTGCAGGCGGCATGGCGCCTCCGGGAGCGGGCGGAGGAGGTGGTGGTGCATTGCCTAGCGGTGCATTCGGAGCGTTCTGAATTTCAGTATTGCCTAGCTTGCCGTCACGGTCGAGATCCGCAGAATCAAAAAGGTATTTCGCCGCCTTTTCGAGTTCGCTGCTGGTCAGCTGGCTGTTCTGATCGCCATCAAGCTCAAAAGCATGGCGGTAAATGAATCCCGCAAACGCAGCCCCCTCACGGATGTCACCCGCTGTTTCGATCTCTGCCGGCGTGATGATGCCATTTTTGTCCGCATCGTACTTGGAAGCCGCAGTCTTCATATCTGCGAGAGTCTCTTCCAGCGTCACGCTGCCATCGCGGTTGCCATCCAGTTCTGCGCCATGCATTTGCATCCAGGGTTTGCGCTGTCCGCCAGGCTGCTCTGCTGCGCCTGCCTGAGGTGGCGCGGGCGGTGTCGGTTGAGGCCCCCGGGCAGGTACCATGCCACCACCGCCGCGCGAGTACACCACGCTTAGATCGGCCTTCGCCAGGACTTTGCCTTCCATGGCGGCTAGCAGCGCCTCACGCGTCACGCCTCGGCCTGCACCACTGGGCTTTGCCTCGCTTGAGAGCGCATAGACATGCAGCACATACTTTTTTGCTCCCGGCCCCTTCGAGTGCGGCGGCTCGTATCCAGACTCCCCTTTGAACCCCACTCCCAGCTTGCCCACACTCTTCACATTCTTCGGCAGGCTTGTCACGCTTGCGGGGATGTCCCACATCACCCAGTAGCTCTTCATTTCATTGCCCGGCGCCAGATGATCCATGATCAGGGCATAGCTCTTCGTCCCGGCGGGAGCACCTTTCCATTCCAGCGGCAGGGTCGCTCCGCTGCCATCACCCGTGAATTCAACAGGCAGACTGCCCCCGTCGGTTACTTCAGGACTGGTCAAAACAAATCCTTCCGCCGCGGCAGCAGGTGCTCCGCCCCGACGACCGCTCGACGGCTCCGCTGACGCCTGCAGTTCGCTGCCTTCCAGTCTGCCGTCACCATTTCGATCCAGCGCCGAAAACTCACCGCGTGCCTTCGCCAGCGTATCCGCCAGCGTTCCACCACCCCTGCGTTTTGCGGCATGCTCATGTTTGACATTTTCCGCAAATTCCTGCGCTGTGACGACGCCATCGCCGTTTGCATCCATCACGCTTCCTGTCTCCCGTCCTTGCGGCGGCGGCGGTGCTTCACCTTGCGGCGGAGGCGGATTTCCGCCAGCCCTCATGCCTTTGCCTCCCTCTCTCCCTGGCCCTCTCCCACCACCACCGCGTCTGGCATAGACCTCTTTCACCGTGCCGGCTGCGCCATTGTTGAACTCAAACGGATAGGTGCCGTCACTGTTGATGCTGTAAGAGATGAACCTCTTTTCACCACCCACCTGATAGCTCAGTTTGTAGCTGCCGGGGCCCGTGCTCTCAAAGCTGGTGATCTCCGCTCCCCGCAGTGGCGGAGTATCGGGCCGCACCGGTTGCGCTCGTGGCTGCGGATCCACCTGCCCTTCAGCCTCCACCACTTCTCCGTGAAACGCACTTTGCAGATACGGCCGCTTCGTTGAGGCATGGTAGTGGTAGCCCACCTTCGCATCCTCATGCCCGTGGCACTCGTCCAGCTTGCCCAGCGGCGCACCGTCCGGCTCCGTGAGGCCATAAATGGGATACCCGTCCAGCGCATACGCGATCGGCATCCCCTTCCCCACCGCCGTCTGCAAATGCAGCGGTGCAATGTGGTAGTGATAATCATCCGCGCGTCCGCAGTGCCCGCCCCATTGATCCAGCTCGCCAATCTCATACGAGACCTCGCCGCGATTGTTCTGCGGGTTGAAAATCGGAATGCCATTCACCCCGATCGCGATGGCCCCACGCAGGAAATGCCCCTCCACGATGGCAGGCTTCTTCGCCGGCACAGGATGCAGCGGGATCCTCCACGCATTGTCTCCTGTGTAATTCTGCGGCAGCGGCACCTGCTGCTGCCAGGCCGTGATGCCCACCATCATGTTATGATCCGGCAGCCCGTTCGATCCGATGAACAAAAAATCCCGGTCCCACTTCAATTCCAGTTTTGGAAAAGCCAGGAAAGGTTTCGCTGCCGCCGGTGCGTTTGCCGCATTGGCCGCCACAGCAGCCGCGAGGTTTAGCGAGCCAGCCGCCGAAGCCACCCGCACTGGCTTGATCTCACCTTCTGAAGGCGGTGCATGCGCCTGCATCCATTCTTCCAAAATATGCTGGCGCAGGGTCTCCTGGTCCTGGTCGCCTGAGTTCCCAGCTTTCCACGGGTGGGCGGAGAGACTGGTCGTAAGCAGCAGCAGCGCGGTAAGGGCTTTCATGCTCTCATTCTGCCTCGGTGCTGTCAGCCGTTCATCAGTGAAATGCCGCAGATTTGTCAGCAATCCGTAAAGAAACTCGCGAAACCGCCCTCGGAAGCTCATACTTCCTCATGCCTGCCGCCACGCGCATCCTCGTAATCGACGACGACACCGAGCTCTCCCAGCTCGTGGCGGACTATTTGAAGCCGATGGGTTTTGAGGTTGAATGCGAGCACGATGGCAACAAGGGCGCCGAGCGCGCCATCAGCGAGCCTTGGAATGCGATCATCCTTGATGTCATGATGCCCGGCTGCGATGGCTTCGAGGTCCTTCGTCGTATCCGCACCAAGTCCAAAGTTCCGGTCATGATGCTCACCGGCCGTGGCGAGGAGGTTGACCGCATCGTCGGCCTCGAACTCGGTGCGGATGACTACCTGCCCAAAACCTTTTCCTCCCGCGAGCTTCTCGCCAGGCTCCGTGCCGTGCTCAGGCGCTCCGGCTGGGTGGCGGAAAACACACCGCAGCCCCCCATGAAGGAAATCGTCGTCGGCCCGCTGCGCATCAATGCGGATTCGCACGTGGTGGTGCTTGGGGACACGCCACTCGACCTCACTCCAGCAGAATTTGGCCTGCTGCTTTCCCTCGCAAAAGCTCATGGCCGCGTTCGCACGCGCGAGCAGCTCATCGAAGACGTCGCCGACCGGGAATGGGATGTGTTTGACCGTGCCATCGACATGCACATCTCCATGCTCCGTCGCAAGCTCGGGGACGATCCCAAGAACCCGCAGTTCATCAAAACCGTGCGCGGCTACGGCTACCAGCTCGTCACCCCCACCCGCTGATCTTTCATGCCTCGCCCACGCCTGCCTTTGTATCTGAAGATTCTGCTCTGGTTTGGAGTGAATCTTCTGGTGCTGGCGCTGCTCTTGGTTGGCTTTCTCAGCATGCAGTTTCGCATGAGTCTGGACTGGATGCTCTCAGGAGAGGCGGGCGAGCGCATCGCGGCCATCGGCGACATCCTCACGGACGAACTTTCCCGCCTGCCAGAGCAGGAATGGCCGGCCGCGCTGAAGCGGTATGAAGCTCAGCACGGCGTGGCCTTTGCCCTCTTCGGCAGCAACGGCGCTCAAGTCATGGGTACCGAGGTTCAGGTTCCTCCAGGCGTCGTGCCAAAGCTGATCGACAGACGCAGCCCCGGCGACCACCCGCCGCCTCGGCGTCCGCCATCCGGCACCACCAGAAAACGCCCCACCGATGCTCCGCCCAAGCCGCGTTTTCTTCTGCGAGCAGGCGACCCCGCCCACTATTGGGCCGGCATTCATCTCGACCTCACCCAGCAGAGCGGGAACCGGCCCCTGACGCTGCTCATGGTTTCCAACACCATCACCGGCGGCGGTCTGTTTTTTGATTTGTGGCCTTGGTATGGACTCGCCGCTGCCGCGCTGCTTGTCTCAGCCTTGGTATGGATGCCCTTCGTCCGTGGCATCACCGGTTTCATCGGACGGCTCAATCATGCCGCAGGCCGCATTGCCCAGGGAAACTTTGGGGAGCGTGTCACACGCAGCCGCAATGATGAACTGGGCGAGCTATCTTCCTCCGTCAACGCCATGGCTGCGCAGCTTGGCGAATACGTCGCCGAGCAGCGCCGCATCACCGCGGATGTCGCGCATGAACTCTGCTCCCCCATCGCCCGCATGCAAATGGCGCTCGGCGTGGTGGAGCAGCGCAGCACGCCGGAGCAGGCTGGCTACCTGCAAAAGCTCGACTCCGAGCTCCAGCACATGGCTCGTCTGGTCGAAGAAGTGCTGGCCTTCTCCAAAGCCGAAACTTTGCCGGATCGAGAAACCGCCGAAGACATTGGTCTGCATGATTTGATTGTCGCCGTCATCGCACGCGAAGCGCCTGACGCGAATGTCCAGCTCCACGTGCCCGCAGAGTTGCAGCTGCATTCACTGCATGGCGCGCTGGACCGCGCCATCGGCAACGTCCTGCGCAATGCCGTCCGCTACGCCTCTGAATTCGGCCCCGTTCACATTTTTGCTGAACAGCAGGATGGCATCACCCGCATCCGCATTGCCGATCAAGGCCCTGGTGTGCCGCCAGATGCGCTTTCACGTCTGTTCGAACCTTTCTATCGTCCCGAGTCAGCACGCCGGCGAACCACCGGCGGCAGCGGCCTCGGCCTGGCCATCACCAAGCGCTGCATCGAGGCCTGCCGAGGCACCGTCACCGCACGCTTGCGCCAGCCCGCCGGACTGGAGATCGAAATGTGCATTCCTTCCGTCTGAAATCGCTCACTCCGCCTTCTTCAATTCCGCCATCATCTCCAGCAGGTTGTTGGTGAGAATGACGCTCGTGTCTTCCTGCACCTGATTCGTCCCAAGCCATGTCTCGTAGCCTCCAAGTTTGTGCTGTTCCAGGGTGGGCAGGTAGCCATGCCGTCCGTTCGCCAGTCCCACCACCATCGTCTGCGGAAACGGACTGCGTTTCTTCAAATCGAGGCCGATTTCCACAAACGTTTCAAATGGGATGCCGCACACCACAAAGTCGCCAATGCGGATGGCCTGCAGGGGCACGGTGACCGTGTCCTCTTTGCGCTCCGCCGCAGAGACGACGCTGCCCGCATAGTTTTTTGCGAGCCTCGGCAGCTTCTCGGCGGCCTCCTTGTCCTTCACCGCCAGCACCGCCTTTGCCGCCGCCACATCCTGCTCCGTGGGACGCCGATACTTCAGCGTAATCTCACGCTGGATCATCCCCAGAGCCACGTCGCCGCGATGCTTTTCAATCTTCCTGTGCGCCAGCCACGCGGTGTCAGCCGCCTTTTGCGCCACGATGCGAATCTGTTCAAACGGCTCGCGCGGCGGCCGTGTCACGCCAAAGGGAATGTTGTTGATGTCTCCTGAGGTGCCGTTCGACATCATCGCCACGAAGTTTTCACCTCCGCGCACTCGCGAGGGCATGACGCGCGCAAATTCCCCAAAGTAGTCCGACGACATTTCTCCTTCAGGCGCACCGCCCACATAGTGCAGCGAGTAGTTCGCATACACAGCGATCGGTTTCCGCCTGGCGTCCTGCACGGAAAGGATCGTGATGTCCGGATCGGTGGGGCCCGCAGGATGGTCGATTGTGTTCGGATCGGTCCCTGGATTCATCTTCACAGCGTCCAGGCGTCCAAAGGGATTGAGCGGCATCTTGCCGGGTTTCAGATACCAGCGCCGGTTAAACACCTCATCTGGCAATGGATGCGCCGCCGCTCCAACCAGCGCCGGTTGCAGGGCCGCGTGCGCTTTGATGATCGATTCCGCGATGCCCTCGACAAACCTCTTGTAGTAGCGCGCCGCCATCTCACTGCGCGTGTTTACGGAAGGCCCGCTGTGCGTGTGCGTGGAGCTGATCAGCATTTTGTCCGGCTTCATGCCCGTCTTCTCCGCCGCGATGGCCTTAGCCTCATTCAGCACGTCCGGCCCCGCGCCCAGCACGTCCACCACCACCATGGCCAGCGTCGTTTTGCCATCATCCAGCACCAGCGCCCGCGCATGAAACGCATCATGCGCCTTGCTCGCCGGATTGGCGCTGAATCCTCCCGGCATGTTCATGGGAAACTCCGTGGGTGTGATGTCCACCGCCGCGGCACCAGCGCGTAGAACGGAGGTTGGCGCCGCGAAGGCGGCAAGGGGAGCAAAGCATACGGCGAGCAGCAGAAGTTTCATGGCGAAGGGTTCAATTGGATAATAGGGATTCGACTTGGATGGCGACGCTTTCGTCGTGCCGTTTGAGCGCCTCGTTCAGTTTCTCCCGGTCTGCGCCGAAGCGCTGATAGAGAGCCTGCGCGATGGCAAATGCCGACTGGAAATATCCGTCTCCATCCGCATCGATCCAGATGGGATTCGTCGAACCGATGACACGCGGCGTGAATGTCTTGCTCGCCGCCTGGTATGGCCGTGGAATCTCCCAGAAAGCCTCTGAAACTCCCGGCCCTGTGGCGATGGCCACCAGATGCACGTCATGTGCCGGCCGTGGCAGTTCCCACACAATTCTCGCCTTCTCACCGGCTTGATGTTCATCCTTCAGCGCTTGTTCGCGAATGAGAATGCCATTGGCAAACAGCTCCACGCGATCCGCCTGCACCCATGAAGGACCGCTGACGGCAACCTCGACTTTGATTTTCTCGCCCAGTCCGGTGGCCAGGTCAGCAATGCCAAACCGGTCATCCACCTTCATCGTGCACAGCAGCCCCAGGCTCACCAGCAGCTTTCCGCGCTGATAGCTGCGCCAGACTTCATCCAGATCGACCTGTGCAGGATTGGCATCGTTCGCGGCCGCATAGGTGCGTCCCTGGCCCAGGATGAACCGGTTCACGTCATGACTGTCGCTCGATGCCACCGCCGCGATTCGGTGCCCGCGATTGAGCAGCGCAAACCAGTCCCGATACAGCAGATGGATGTCCGACTGCATGGCAGCGGAGGTCACCACCTCGATCGCATCCACGTCCAGTGCATGCGCCTGCCGGTGCTTGCCAGTTTTGGCATTGAACTGCACGGCGCCGAACGGCACAAAACCGCTGTGCAGATCGCGCGGATGATTCAGCGTGATGACCTTCACACCCGGCGTGGCTCGAATGGCAGGCATCAGTCTGGCCCAGTCCTCTTCCCGGCTGTCCACCACCGGCGCGCCCGCCTGAATCGGAAAGGCATTGAAGTGCCCGTGCTTCGTCGTCACCTCGTTGCCGGTCACCGGGGTGAAATGCTCCGCCACACCCGCACTCGCCGCGGCAGGCGCGTAGTCTGTATGATGATTGTGATCGGTGGAGATCGCCAGTTCAATCCCTTCGCCTGCAATGGTCAGCATGCGCTCTTCGATTTTCGCATCGCCATGTCCGCTGTAGGTGAGCGTGTGAATGTGGCTGTCCGAGGCGATCCAGCCGCGCGTGTCCACCTCTCGTTTCAGGCTCATGCGCACTTCCTTGGTCTCCTTCGCCTTCACCGACACCACGTCTTTCTCCACGCTCCACTCAAAACCTCGACCCGCATGCAGCAAATAGTCTCCCGGCGGCACAGAGATCACAGCATGTCCATCCCTGGCATAGACCACGCCGGGGCGCACCGCCGTGGCGCCCGCAGGTTCCGCACGCAGCGGCTGCAGCGTTCCGTCCGTTTTTGTCAACGTGATCCGGCATGGCGTGGGCTTTCCTTCCGGAGCGGCCAGCACGGTCACATCAATTCGCGCACCACTCATCGCCTCCGTCACCGGTTTCTCCATGAGCACAACCGGCCCCACGTCGATGTCATCCAGGCTGGCGGGCGCCTCAATCAGAAGAACATTTTCGCCGTCCCTCAAAGCCCCCGCGGGCACCGCCAGAACACACTCCTGCGCCGTCTCGGCCGTGGTCAGCACACCCAGCTTGCGACCGTTAAGGAGCACCGGCCATGTCAGCTTCACCTCCCGCTGCCAGATGCGAAGCGTTTGCTCCGCCGCGTTTGCCTTCGACTGGAAGCGGAGTTCCAGCCGCTCCGCATCCACCGTGCGGTTCTTGTTTTCCTCCCACTCATACTGTCCCTGCCTCCCCAGATGGAGGCGCCTGCCCTCCACCACCATCTCCTGCGCAAAAGCGGGAAGGGCGTGGGCGACGCACAGCATCAACAAAAGGCGGTGTGAAAACATGGGCGCGTACTAACGAACCAGGAGGGCAGTCTCTCGCGCCTCTCATCGCAGCATTTTTTCATGCCATGCAACCATTCGCAAACTCACTTTTTGGCCCTTAGCGCCAGCTCCTCTTTCGCCAGTTCCTCCAGCTGGTGCTGGCGCTCCTGCAAGCTTTCATATGAGTGGCCGCCGTTCATCATCGAGCTCATCTTTTGCATCTGCGCGTCACCTGGATAGCTTTTGCCCATCATGTCTCTCAAAGCCACCTGGGCGATGCTGCGCACAGGGTAAAACTTCTCACGCAGGGTGCCGCAGGCGCCATTGACCACGAAATGGTCGTCTTGCAGCGCGGTTAGAAACCACTCTTTTGTGCGTGGATCCTTCAGGCGGCGCAGCGTTTTCGCCGCGCTGATGCGCACCGCCGGATATTCTGACCAGGTCATCTCCCGCGAGGCCTTCTCGATGGCCTCATCATCCCCCAGGGCGGCAGCAATCACGATCAGCATGCCGCGGACTTCATCGTCTGTCTCCCGCTCGATCTGGTTGCGCACCTCGGACAGCATCCTGCCGCCCAGCTTGCGACATTCCTCGATAATGGCCTCACGCTTCCGTTCAGTGGGCATGGTGCCCTGTCTCCAGTAGTATTCTCCATCAGGATTGCCAGGATCACATTCATGGCGCAGCCGGGCGAGAATGCCCGCAAATAAAGGACTTGGAGCATCGTTCCACCGGAGCACCAGACATGGCACCAATAAGAACAGCAGGGCGGTGATGAGGTGATTGCGGTTCATGCCTCTGAAACGTCCGACCCAGCTCTTTCATTAGAAGAACCACTGACATTTATCTCTGGGGATTCTCATACCAGAACACCCCAAGCTGATCCCGTTCCTCGCAGGTGATGACATCCAGGTCTCCGTCGCCATCCAGGTCCAAGGTCTGCATGAGGTCATATTTCAGTCCCTCCGGCCCGCCCAGGGTGTGCTGTTTCCACGGCCCCTCCCGCTGCTGCTCCAGCCACACGATGCCCTCCCGTTCTTCCTTGGCGTTTTCACAGGTGAACAGGAGGTCTGGCAGCTTGTCGCCATTCACATCCGCTATTTTCACCGCCTTGGCATCGCCGAGGTTTGCACCTTCCAGCTTCACCACACGCTCCTGCCAGCCGCCATCGGTCTTGCGCAGGCAGAGGATGATCTCCACCGGCTTTGCCGCCACGGCCACATCCAGCAAGCCATCGCCATTCACATCTCCGAGGTCGGCAAACATGACCTGCTTGCCCAATCCGCCCACGGCATGCTCCTTCCACACCGCATGTTCCCGGTTCGCGGCTGCGCCCGGATTTTCCAGCCAGAAGACGCCCGTCCTCTCGCCCTTGCGATCACTGATCACCGCATCCGCATCACCATCTCCATCCATGTCCTGGGGTGTGACAGACATCACCCACCCGGCATCACGCAGCTTGTGCAGCGTCCAGGCCTTGAGGTCGTCCGCTTTCTGCGGTGCCTGCAGCCAGCTCACGGCCGCCCCTTTGTTTTTTGACGCCACCAGCAGATCAGGCCCAAACTGACCGTCGAGATCCAGCGCCGCCGCCTGCATCCACATCTGAGTGTTCGTCGCCACTGGGAAGGCCTGCGTGCCCCACTTCCCATCTACCAGCCGGTGCCAGTAAAGCGTGCAGGTCTTGCCCTCAGTGCCACTGACGACCTCCAGCTGGCCGTCGCCATCCAGATCCGTAAAGATCGCCTCCTCGACATTCTTCACTTCTCCCACAGTGATCTGCTCCCACGCCTCCCGCGCCTTGGCAGGTCCCGGATTGACATAGATTTTCACCACACCACCTTCCTCCCAGCCGGTGACGATGTCCTGGAGTCCGTCCTTGTTCCAGTCCCCCAGTTTCACGCCATCGGCTCCGCGTGAAGTATTGTCGATCGAGTGCCGTTTCCACGGCGTGCCGGGCGCGAGAATGACGGCATCATCAGCTCTCAGTGAGGCCCCATAAAACAGAAGGCAAAAGGTGACTATTGGACGCATGCCTCCCCTGAACGCGCAAAGACACCGCAAATCGCAGCATTTTCCTGCGGTCTGAAACCACCCAAAATAACTTGTAGAAGCCTTTGGAAATACACTAAAATCCCCTCACCTCCCGCTGCCTATGAAAACACGGCTCTTGATTCCCCTGACGGCGCTTCTTTGTTTCACCACCCCTCTTGCGGCGGACACACCCGTGCAGGAGGCGCGCAATCACCTCGAGCATGCCATAGGACTGCTCAACAAGAAGGAGGAGGGCGCCGGCAAAAAGCGCAGGACTTCCATCCCAAACATCCTCAGCATTCTTTCCAACACAGAGACGCGCCTCAATGAGGTGAAGAAGAACAAAGGCACGAACGTCAATGCGGCGCTGGAGTATGTGGCCACTGCAAAAACCGAGCTCGAAGCTGCGAAGTCCGGCTCCGAGTCCGAGCATCTGGACAAAGCGGAGGCCGCTCTTCAAGAAGCCCTGAAAAGAGTGCGAAAAATGGCTCAGATCAACCGCGCCAAATAGGCTCACTCAAGGAGCGCTCGTTAAAAACGCCAGCAGGTCCCGCAGTTCCTCATCCGTCAGGGAGACGGCAAGCCCCTGCGGCATGAGCGAGGTCCTGAGCTCTGTCCTTTTGACGATGTCTGTCTGCGGGAAAGACCGTTCCTTGCCGGTCAGATCTCGAAACACCTCGGTGTTCGACGAGCGCAGCATGATGCCGGTGAACTCGCTTCCGTCCTTCAGCTTCACCTGCGAGGGATAATACTGCGGCGCCACCTCGCGGCTTGGCTCAAGGATGGATCGCAGTATCGCCGCACGGTCTCCCTGCTTTGAGACGAGGCTTAAGTCCGGCCCCACCACATTGCCACGGCCGCTATGGCGGTGGCAGCTGGCGCATAGTCCCACCTTGGAATGGAAAAAGATACGACGACCGGCCTCCACATCCGGCTTCCCTGGCAGCGCATCCAGCATCTTCAGCCAGGCATCCGTGTTTTCAAAAACGGGGCGGGAGGTGCTCATTTGAAACGAACTGTCCTTGTCAGTGTAGCGCAGTGATCTCCGTGCCTCGTCGCGCAAAATCGCATCCTTGCCGCCGGCCAGTTTCACCAGCAGCGCCTGCTCTTCCGCCTTGCTGGTGCTGGCGAGCCCCTCGATGGCATCGGCACGCACCCCGGTTTTCTGCGATTCATCTCCGGCGATTTCCGCCAGCACCGCGCGGGCATCATCTGCATTGCGCGCCGCCAGGGTACGCACGACCTCCTGAGACAGCACCTCATCCCCCGCTGCGAAAAGCTCTCGTAGCAGCGGCACGGTGATCTGCTTGTGCGCCGCCGGCGCAAGCCTCAGCGCATAGCCCTTGATGCGAGCCGGAGTTTTGGGATTGATGATGCGCTCCACGAGCACTTCAGGATTTGTCACTCCAGCCCCCGGATCACCTCGCAGGGTGTTCCAGGTGGCAAGGACGGCCTCAAACAGATGGTAGTCCAGCGCTGGATCGGCGAGCAAAGCTTCCACCTGCGGCGTGAACTTGGTCAAGACCGCGTCCGCGATCCAGCGGAGGCACTCAAACCGTATTTCTGGGTCCCCGTCATTTAAAAAGGCCTCCACCCATTTTCCCTCGTTCAAATCCACACGGCGCAGCGCCACCAGCGCATAAACGCGGTCTTCTGCCGGCATCTTTTTCAGCGCCTCCACCGACCACGTCTCACGCGCCAGCGCAGTCAGAGCAGCATCTGCGAGGTACGCATCCTTGCCCCGCGCCAGTTCGAAAAGTTTCTTCACCTCTGGCTTGGCCTTGCCGGTGCGCAGGTCGTTCGCCAGACGCGCCTCCGCATTCAGCGGATCAGCGGCCGGCTTCACCCATGCCGCACTTGCCCGGTCAATCTCCAGCTTCCATAAACGGCCGCGTTTATGAATGGGATAGGAGCTGAACACCCAGTCATTAAAGTAAAACGCGCCATCAGGTCCCGCAGCCATGCACGTCGGTCGGAAGAAATCGCTGCCTTTGATTAATGGAATGCGTTCGGATGAATAACCCGCTCCCTGGCGTGTCAGCGGAAAATAATCCACGCTGTGATCGCTCCAGCTCGGGATCAGCACGCCTCCGCCCAGTTCCACGATTGCACAGGGGCCTTCACCAGATGGGTGCACCATGCCCAGCGTGCCGCGCAGCTCGCCATTCCATGCCACAAAAGGATGCACCGGCGCGCTGCCATACACCCACTGGAAGCCATAGTCCGCTCCTTCGACGACATACAGCAGCCGGCACGGCGGTCTGCTGCCGGGATCATTCTCCGCAGCGAAGATTTCCCCATCCTTGCGCACCATCAGTCCAAACGGATTCCAGAAACCACGCGCAATGCGTCGCATCTGGCCGCCATCCGCCGTGCAGCGAAACACACCGCCTTCACCACGGCCGCTCACCTTGGAGCCGTCCCTGGCGGTTAGCGTCCAGTCCTTGCCAAAATTCTCTCCGAGCGAAAACACCAGCCCTCCATCCGGGTGCCAGGCCATGCCGCTGAGCCCGTTATGCGGATAATCTGCCACCGAATCCAGCGTGGCCAGATTTTCCTCCACATCCCCCACGCCATCGCCGTTGCTGTCCTTCACGCGCAGCACGCGGTCCCGCTCTGCGAGGTAGACCCAGCCGTCCGGCCCGATCTCCACATGCATCGTGGCATCGGTTTTGTTGTAAAACACCCGCCGGTTCTTCCCATTCGCATCGAACACCAGCACCTCATCGTGCTCGGGCCCTTGGTAGTCCTCCGGACGGAAATGCGTGTGGCAGGAGATCGAATAAATGTTTCCGTTCTTGTCCACGGCGATGCCTGTCGGTGTGACAAGATCCGGATGCTCCGCCAGCAGCGTCAGCTTCACTCCCGGCTGCAACGTCTCGATCTGTGGCGGCACCTCGGCCGGCACCTCCGGCGATTTGGTAGGCGCGACACGGGGAGCACCAAGCGCGGCGGCAGCTGGCAGGAGGAGAAGCAAAGAAAGTAGTTTCATGAAATTAGGCAGAGCGGACACGTTCGAGAGCAGCGGCGATTTCTTTTTCGATCACCGGCAGCGGATTGAGCAGGGCGAGAGGATCAGGCACAGGCGTGACCTCATTGCTGCGCGGATCCCAGTTCACTGGTCCAAAGCGGCAGGGCGCAGAATTCCCGGTAAGGATGTGCATTCCGGCGTCATCTTTGTCGAAATGCCAGAACTCGAACGGAAAGTGAATGAAGCCATGCTTTTCCATCATCGCTGCGATCTCCAGCCTGGTGGCCACATGTTCCGGCGCGACAAAGGGCGACCTCATCGGCGTGCATTCGCTCATTTCCAGATACGGATATCCGCGCCACACCTCCGTTCCGTCGTCACGTCGAAACACCGAAATGTCGATCGCTGAGCCGGACATGTGCGCGCCGATCTTCGGCATGTTCGCCGTCAGCACGATGGCACGCCGGAACATCATTTCTGTGCTCGGAATTTCTCCGCCGAGCTCCCAGATGCATTTTTTCAATACCGTGTCGAAGACGGATGGCTTGCGCACCAGCTGCCGCTGCATGTCCAGCGAACGGAAGCCGTCCTCGATTTTCAAAATCCAGCCACGCTCGTTCATCTCGCGCCCGATGGTGATGACGTCGCGCACCAGGCTCTCGCGCAGGAAATAAACACGCTCCAGGTCTCCTGCGATCTTGCTGGTGGAAAACAGCATCTCCACACCCGCCGCAGCCGCGGCGTCAGGGATGGATGCGAACCTCTCACCGCATTCATGCACGGGAAACTCGATGAGCTTCTGCACGATTGCATAGCCTTGCTCCATTTGATCCGCCCAGTAGGCGCGGCGTGCTGCTTCGTCGTGGTTCATGCCGGTTCAGTGGATGGCCGTTTCAGGGTTTCGCGGGAGAGGTGAACTGCAGGCGCGCCTTTTCTTCGGCCTCGCGTTTCTGCATGTCTTTCGGATGTTTCGAGAAGCTCGCAAACACATCACCCACCACACGGTCTGCCAGTGCGCCAAGCTTTTGCAGGATGATGGGTTCGGCTTCGGGTTTCAGCTTGGACAAGTTCGGCTCGTACCCGCCCACCTTATGAGCGTCTTCAGTGGCGATGTACCCGATGTTTCCGTTCGCATAACCGACGATGATGGGCGTGGCGCGGTTGGCGATGGCTTTTTCGAGCTTGAACCCATACTCCACCATCGGCTCTCCGGGCATTGTGAGCAGCAGAAAGGGGCCGATCTTCATGGCCATCAGCTCCGCGCGCACCGGCTGCTCCTTGCCGGGAAGCTCCACCACCTCGCTGGCGACCCGGATGGGGTAAAAGGTTTCACGTTTGCGCAGCTGCTCGCGTGTCACTCCATATGCGGCCGCGCGCGCCACTGCGCCGCCAAGATCGCGCCCTGCCCACTGGATGTCCGCTTCGTCAGCGCAGCGGTAGGGATAGCCCGGCAGATTGGGCCGGATGTCTCCCGCGCAGCCCTGCATGAAAAGAGCGCTCGTTTTCTGCGCGTAGCACATTTCCACAAAAGTTTGCGCTTCGCCCGGAAAGTCCGCGCTCAGCTTCGGGTAGCCTTTCGGATAAGGCTGCGAGCCTTTGTCTCCCCAGGTGAAAAAGCACGGATGGCAGACCGCATGCATGATCACAGCCATCGGCGTGAGCGTGGCGCCATCGTCAAAGCGCAGCACCTTCACCCGCGGGTCGTTCGGGCCCTCGGGGTTCAGGCTCACCACCGCCCGGCCATCGTAGGTCTTGCGGCGGTTGATGCCAAAGCTGATCCGATCCTCCCCATAGCCGATGTTCACCGCCTTCATGCTCCCGGCAGCCTCCTTGGCGGCAGCACCCAGCTTTTGAATCAATTCTCCAGCCCAGCGCATGTTCTCCAGATATCCAGGTGCGGAATGATTGTGCGAGGCGGCGATGAGAATGTTTGCGGAAGGCACGCCTGTTTCCGCCTCGATCCGCGCGCGCGCATCCCGCACCATGTCGTCCCACGCACCAATGGTGTCCATCGTGACGATCGCGGCCTTGGTTTCGCCGTCGTCCAGAATCAAGACTCCGGCACGCAGCGGGTCACGCACGGTGGTGACCTGCCGCACGTGGCCTACGATCTTGATCGCGCCCGCATCTGGCGGCGTGATGTCCACCTTCGCCACACCTGCCTTGAGATTCGACACCACGGCAAACTGCCCATCCTTCACCTCCTGTGCGTACGCATTGGAAAAGGCGAAAAACAAACCAAGGAGAAGGGCCGGCCGGAGGTGCATGGCACTCTTCTACGTTACCAGATGCCGTAAATCTTCACGCGATCAGTTCTGCGATCGGCCTTCCATTTTCCACAATGTGCACCGGACGTCCATTCAGGTCATCCAGGGTGACCTTGGAATAGTCGATGCCAAGATGGTGGTAGATCGTCGCAAGGAAGTCGCTCGCATTGCAGGGGCGCTCCACCACGTCCTCACCGCGCTTGTCGCTGGCGCCGATGACGCCGCCCGTCTGGATGCCGCCGCCGGCCCACACATTGGTGAAGGCGCGTGGCCAGTGGTCGCGGCCCGGTTGCAGCGTCCCCGTGGGTCCGCTGGCATCTCCCGCTCCGGTGCTGCGGTCAAAGCTGATCTTCGGCGTGCGGCCAAACTCTCCGGTCACGATCACGAGCACGCGCTTGTCCAGCCCGCGCGCATAGACGTCTTCGATGAGAGCCGAGACTGCCCGGTCATAAGTCGGCATGCGGAAGCGCAGCGCTTCAAACTGGTGCTGATTGACCGCGTGGTCGTCCCAGTTGTTCACCCGTCCGCACAGCGGCCCGCTGAGGCTGCTCGTCACAATTTCCACACCAGCCTCCACCAGTCGGCGCGCCAGCAGCAGCTGCTGGCCCCAGCGGTTGCGGCCATAGCGGTCACGGAGGGCGGGATCTTCCTTGCTCAGATCGAAGGCATCCCGCGTATGCGGATTCGTCAGCAGCGTGGCCGCCTGCGCCTCAAATTCATCCAATGCTCCGAGCTCTCCCTCGCGGTCAAATGCACGCTCCATTTTGTCCAGGCTCCTGCGCAGCGCTATCCGGTCGCTCAGACGGCGGGTTTCCGAATCATCCGAAAGCCCGATGTTCGGCACCTGGAAACTCGGCCGGTTCGGATCATCACTCACCGCGAAGGGTGCGTAGGCGTCTCCCAGGTACGCAGGGCTGGAATACTCCGGCGATGCAGCAGGCACCCCGATGTAGTTCGGCAGCGGATTGGAACGGCCGCCCTCTTTCGTGCGCAGGTAATGCGCCACGGACATCCAGTCCGGCAGCCGTGGCTTTGGCTTGTCGCGCGTGTCGCTGTCGCCGGAAAACATCTGCATGGTCCCGGCCGGATGACCTCCGGCGGACTGATGCATGGAGCGCACGATGGTGAATTTGTCCGCGATCTTCGCGTTCATCGGCAGAAGCTCGGTGAACTGCGTTCCCGGCACCTTGGTGCTGATCGTCTTGAACGGGCCGCGATACTCGCTGCTGGCCTCCGGCTTGGGATCGTAGGTGTCAATGTGCGACTGCCCGCCCGGCAGCCAGACCATGATGATGGATTTGCGCTCTCCCTTTGGCTTGGCCGCATTTTCCGCGCGCAGCTTGAGCAGCCCCGGCCAGCTCAGAGTCGCCATTCCCGACAGGCCAAACTGCATGAATCCACGGCGCGACAGCGGACCGGCACAACGAACAAGGGAAGGAGGCTGAATGATGGATGACATGCTCTTAAAAATACGCTCGGCGTTGCTTGTGTTTATCGGGTAATGCTTGGACAAAACTCACGCGATCAGTTCTGGGATCGGACGTCCGTGATCGACAATGGGTCTGGGCCGGCCGTTGAAATCCTCGATCGTCACTTTGGAGGCATCAATGCCCAGATGGTGGTAAATCGTGGCAAGAAAATCCCCGGCACTGCAGGGCCGTTCGATCACGTCTTCGCCTCGTTTGTCCGTGGCGCCGATGGCCGTCCCGGTCTGGATTCCACCGCCGGCCCAGATATTGGAAAAAGCCCGCGGCCAGTGGTCGCGTCCCGGCTGCAGCGTCCCCGCAGGTCCGCTGGCGTCCCCCGCGCCCGTGCTGCGGTCAAAGGTGATTTTCGGCGTGCGGCCAAACTCCCCCGTGACGACCACGAGCACCCGTTTGTCCAGACCGCGCGCATGAATATCTTCGATCAGCGCGGATACCGCCTGGTCATAATTTCCCATCCGGAACCGCAGCGCCTCAAAGATGTGATGATCGACCGCGTGGTCGTCCCAGACCTGCGTGCGCCCGCAGAGCGGGCCATGGAGGCTGCTGGTGATGATTTCCACACCCGCCTCCACCAGACGGCGCGCGAGCAGCAGCTGCTGCCCCCAGCGGTTGCGTCCATAACGATCCCGCGTCCGCGCGTCTTCTTTGCTCAGGTCAAAGGCATCGCGTGTTTGTGAATTCGTGAGCAGTGACATCGCCTGGGACTCAAACTGATCCAGTGCGTGCAGCTCCCCCTGCCGGTCAAACGCACGCTCCATCTTGTCGAGGCTGCGGCGGAGTGCGATGCGGTCGCTCAGCCGCCGGGATTCCGCCTCATCTGCCAGACCGATGTTTGGCACCTCAAAGCGGGGACGATTCGGATCTTCGCTCACCGCAAACGCCGCATACGCTTCGCCCAGATACGCCGGACCGCAGTAGGTTGCGTTGATCGGATTCACGCTGACGTAATTGGGCAGGGCCGCAGCTCGGGGAGCTTCCCTGGACCTCAGGTAATGCGCCACCGACATCCAGTCTGGCAGGCGCGGTGCCGGTTTGTCGCGGGTGTCGGGGTCTCCCGAGAGCATCTGCAGTGTTCCAGCAGGATGACCGCCCGCAGTCTGGTTCATCGAGCGCAGCACGGTGAATTTGTCCGCGATCTTTGCCTGCAAGGGCATCAGCTCCGTAAAGTGCAATCCAGGCACCTTCGTTGGAATCGTCTTGAACGGCCCGCGGTATTCGCTGCTGGAGTCAGGCTTCGGATCATACGTGTCCAGGTGGGACTGCCCGCCAGGCAGCCAGACCATGATGATGGCCTTGCGCTCTGCTTTGGACTTCGCCGCATTCTCCGCCCGGAGCCTGAGCAGGTCAGGCCAGCTCAATGCCACCATTCCGGACAGGCCAAACTGCATGAAGCCACGCCTTGACATAGGACCGGCGCACCGGATGCGGGATGGAGGCTGAATGAGGGAGGACATAGGAGGAGTTCACGCGGTCAATGATGAGTCGAAATTCCTCCCCGAACGGCTACTTCCCTCCAAACACCGCCAGTTCCTTTCCAGCGCCGTCCCAGATGCGCAGCATGCTGTCTTCACCACCGCCAATGATGGCGCTGCCATTGGGCGCGCAGACTGCGGCCTGCATGTAATCGGGCAGATTGGCCATGGCGCGCACTTCCGTGCCATCATCGGTCACGATGCGTATGCGGTTGTCACCCGCGGAGGTGACAATTTGATTGGTGGCGCCGATGAACTGCAGGGAGGTCACCTCCTTGGTCCAGCCTTCGATCTTTCGCTTCCGTTCACCGATGATCATGTCCCAGGTCACCACGGTGCCTTCCGCGCCAGCGGTGGCCAGCACCCGGCCGTCGCTGCGGAATGCCACGCCCATGACGTGATGTGTGTGCCCTTCAAAAAGATTCAACTGCTTGCCGGTGGCGACGTCCGTCACGCGGGCGATCTTGTCCGCACCACCTGATGCGAGGCGTTTTCCATCCGGGGAATAATCAAGGCACAGCACGGTGTCCGTGTGCTTTTCCTTCCAGGATTGCGTTACCTTGCCGGTGGCTGCGTCGAAGAAGATGATGTCCCCGCTGCGCGAGAGTTCGCCGCCACCGGTAGCGAGTATTTTGCCGTCCGGGCTGAAGCGCACGGCGTTCACGCGGTCGGCAAATAGACCCTTTTGATCAATTTTGCGCTCCAATGCCCAGCCTGGCGGGCTGCCCACCGTCTGGGTGCTCGCCTTGGTGGCGGTGAACGTGCCGTCCGACGTGGAGGTGATCGTCGTGATGGCGGCGGTCTTCCCAGAACTCTCCTCGACTGGCATGCCCGTGGCCGCAGCCCACACGCGCAGCGTGCCATCGTCAAACAGTGAGGCCACCCGCAGTGAATCGGCGGAGAATGAAACCGCGATGGGTTTTGCGCCGCCCTTGGTCTGTTCGAGTTTCGCCGCGGCAAGATCAGCCGTCGCCTTGTCCTGCAAGGTCTTCGCGGCGGCACCCGCCGCGTTTGCCGCGGCGATGGCCTTGGCATTGACGGCTTTGGAATCGGTGATGCGTTTCACATCGTCCTCGGCATCCTTCACGTTGCTCTGCGCGGCGTTGACGGCCGCAAGCGCGGAGACTTCCGTCATGTTTGCGGTGATGAACTTTTCCTGCGCATCTTTGAGCTGCTTTTCCAAAGCGGCGTCGGGTTTGCCTGCCGGAACGGCTTTGATCTTTGCGGCCACTTCATCGACGGCCTTTTGCGCCGCGGCCTTGGCCTCAGTGGTCGGTGGCACGGCTTTCTGCTTTTCCGGCAGCACCTTGCTCATGGCCACGATGGCCTCCTTGGCCTTGCCCAGCAAAACGTCGAGCGCCTTGTCCTGCGCTTCGATGCGCGCGACTTCGCTCTTTTGGAAAGCCTGCTCCAGAGTCTGCGCGGCGATGGTCCACTCCAGCTCCGCCATTTTCCTCGCAGCCGCCACACTGCCGCGCAGTTCGATGACCGGCTTCACGGCAGCCACATCCCACACGCGCACGGAACCGTCATCACAGCCGGTGACGGCCTGCTTGCCATCGGCAGACAGCGCACTGCTCAGCACGGTCACCTTGCCTGTGGTGGCGATCTTTTTGAGAAGATCCGCACCCGCAGGAGACGAGGCAGACTTTGCAGTGCTTGCCGCCGGCTTGGTTTCCGCCAGTTTCCAAATTTTCACCTCCCGGAAGCTGCCGCTGGCCAGACGTGTGCCGTCAGGGCTGAACGCAAGAGACTGCACCAAGGCGCGATGTGATGCGCCATTCTTCTCTGCAGGATCGCTAATGTGAGTGACGAACTGGCGTGTGGCCAGGTCATAGACGTCGATATGGTTGGACCGGCCGCAGGCCACATAGCGGCCGTCCTTCGTCATCGCCACGCAGTAGATGGGATCGATGCTGGCGGAAAACGCCTGAAGCACCACGGCACGCTCTTCCATGACGGAGCCTTTTGCACCCTGATCAATCCACAGCTTCAAGGTGGCAATCTGTTCCGGGATCAGGTTCACCGCGCCTGACTTGTTGTTCGGCGGCGGCATCTCCATGTCCTTCTGATGAAGTGACGCCGTCACGATAAGACTTTCGGCACCCTTTCCGGGGATGATCGCGGGGCCGGTTTCACCGCCCTTGATCATGAGTTCCGGCGTCTCCATGTTCAGATCCGCCTTGGTGGTGGTCTTGTTGTGGCACGAAATGCAGTTCGCCTTCAGGAATGGGTAAACATCCCGGTAGTAGTCGAGATCCGCCGCCACTGCTGGCAGCGCGGCGCAAAGAAGGGCAATGAGCGGAAAAGACTTCATCACTTGCTGGCGGTGGTGGCTGCGGCGGGTTTCACGGAAACCCGAATGGGTTCCGAGATGAGAATTTCCACCGTGTCCGTGGGTGAAGCCGCAGCAGTGATGGCTTTCATGCGGCTGGTGGCGGTGGTCATGGCGGCATCGGCCAGCTTCTGCTTTTCCGCTGCCTTCTTCGCGGCCTCGGCATCCGTGGCCGCGATTTTTTTGGCCTCCGCGGCAGCGGCGATGGCGGCCTGCTCCGCCTTTTTCTGCTCGGCCTCAGCCAGCGGCACTGCGGCGGGATTGTAGCGGTATTTGCAGATGCCCAGGCTCTGGAAGGCAAAGGTGTAGTCTCCCGGCGCGATCTTCAATGCGGCAAGGTCCAGCGCCGCGTCGAAAGTCGCGGCCTTGAGAGGAATGTCGAACTCCTTGATGGCGCTGAAGCCTTCTCCATAAGCCCTCACCTTGATGGAGGTGCCGTTGAACTCGTTGCGCCAGGTCAGCTTGAGCGGGATTTTGAGCGTCTCGCCCGCCTTGGCTTCGAATACTTTGTTTTCAGCCGGCGCGATGCTCAGAGGCGCCTGCTCGGACTCGCTCACCGAAACGGGAACATCGGCCATGAGACGCGGCGCGGGAATCTCGCCCTTCGCATCCTTCACCGGCCACTCCATGCTCGCCATATGCACCGGGTGCGTCACCACAGCGCCGTTGATCGAGGCTTTGCCAACGATGCGTGCAAGGGAGAACCCGTGCTTGGCGTCGCTGGACGCCGTGAGGATCAGATGACCGAAGGGCTTGCCTTTGGCGATCTTCAATCCGGCCGCACTTACACCCGGAGGCAGGTTTTCCATGCCGATCTCAATCTCACCATCAAAGCCATCGCGCCGCTGCACCACCACCTCGAATGCGCGTGTCTCACCCGCGCGCAGCGCCATGGGTTTGGAGAGCGCGGCACGGTCGCCATTGCGGAGTGTCATGTGCACCGCCCAGGCAGCGAGGGAGAAATCTGGCGCAGCCTGGCGCACGATGAGGCGGTAGATGTTGTTGGCATCGCTGCGGGTGCCGCCAAAAAGATCCCGCACCTGCAGGCGGTAGGTCCCGTCTTCCTTGACCTCAAACTTGCCGTTCACATCGGGCGATCCGGCATCATACGGCGGGCCGTCGTAGGAGTAGCCATTGCTGGTGACCTTCATCGGCGGGGCGATGTCATAGAGTTCTGCAACATCGACCAGCGTCTCTTTGCCGTTCGTTTCCTTCACCTGCTGCACAAGGACGAAAGGATCCGTGTTCAAACCGAGGCGCTCGGAGCCCACCTCCACCCACCATGTCTCGCCTTTTTTGGCCGTGAACTGAAAGGTGTCCACGTCTGCCGCCGGGAAGAACGAGCCTGCAATGTCGCAGGGAAGGGAAATTTTCTGCGCTTCGGCAGGCTTGTTGTTCGGCTCGGCTTCATTCGTCTTCGCGGTCTCGGCCAGACCGGATGGCGGCCAGGACATCGCGCTGACGGTCAGGGTCTGTGGCTGACGCGATGCCGGGCCGTTGCCAGCGACTTCTTGGAGCGCCAGACGGTAGAACAAACGGTCACCGCCCTGATAGGTCAGGTCGCTGACTTTGATCAAGTAAGTGCCGTCCGCCGGAGGAATGAAGTCGATCACGCCTCCCGTGCGGTTCACTTTGATGTCGCCGCCTTTTGCGTCCGCCAGGATGACCACTGGTGTCAGCCGGGAGTCGATGCCAGTCGCAGCGCAGTCCACTGCCACGCGTTTCCCTTTGACGCCCTGAAATGCATAAAAATCCACCGCACGCTTCGTCATGGTGGCGTTGCAAATGGTGCCGACGGGAAGGGCCATGGCCGTTTCCACCGAGTTGTTTGGCTTGCTGCGCACCACTTCGGGAAGCTTGTTCACGGAGAAGGCGCGTGCCGAGGAGACTCCGAGCCGCGACATCACCCGCGCATCATAGACTCCCACCGGGGTATCCGCCGCGATGCTGACCTTGAATTTGTTTTCTGCGCCTGCAACAGGCAACGCCGTGATCTTGGGCGTGGAGAACATCAGCTCTTTCACGTCCTCGGTGTTTTCTCCAGTGATGGTGACCTCCACCGTGGTGCCAGCCTGACCGCCCATGGGCATGACGGTGAGCAGACGCGGCAGCGGCAGCGTGACCTGCTGGGCGAGGGCAGAGGCGGCCAGGAAGGCGCCCAGGGTCAGGGTAAGGGTGAGTTTTTCGAGCATAAGCTTTATCAGTGATTGTACAGGAACTCTTTGGTGTTCAGCAGTGCCCAGAGGAGGTCTTCGTAGCCGTTGCGTCTGGCGCGCTGGGAGTCGAGTGGTTTGCCGGCGGCATCATTGCGCGGCCTGAGAACATAAGATTCACTGATGTGCACTTCATCGGCGGTGGGCTCACGGGAAAACGCGGCGAGGTAGAGCTCGCGGATGCGCTTGGGCTCGGGCATCTCAGCCTTGCTGAGGGTCTCCGCACGTCCGCCGCTGGCGGTGAGCTTTGCCTTCACATCGGAGGCATTCATGAGGTGCAGGCTCTGCGCAAGGCTGGCAGACTGCACACGCTCACACTCGCAGACGCTGGCGCCTTCAGGACGCCCAAACACTTTCAGGAATGGCGAGGCGCGGTTGTAGCTGTTGTCCGGCAGAGAAATGGCCCGGGTGCCCGCTGGAAGGTCGGCGAAGTCGGACTTGGCGCCGGTGACCATGTCGATGCTGTCGAGCATGACTTCGGCGGTCATGCGTTTCGGGTAATAATGGGAGTAGGCCTGGAGGTCGATGCCGTTGGATTGATTGGGAGTGGAGCTGAGCTGATAGGCATGACTCTGCACCATGGTGCGCACGAGTGCTTTGAGATCGTAGCCGCTGTCTGTGAAGCTCTTGGCAAGGGCGTCAAAAAGTTCAGGATTGGTGGGCGGGTTGGTGTCGCGCAGATCGTCCTCAGGTTCCACGAGGCCGCGTTTGAAGAAGTGCTTCCAATAGCGGTTCACGAGGGACTTGGCGAAGAAGGGGTTGTCCTTCTTGCTCATCCAATCGACCAGCGCGAGGCGCGGATCGTCATCGGGGGCGATGTCGAGCTCCGGCTCGCCAAGACCGGCAGGTTTGAGCATGACGCGAGTTTTGCGGTGCTCAGTCTGCGCGACGCCGCGTTTGTGGAAGATGAGGTCTTCTCCGGCAATGGCGGTCGGTTTGCGGCCAATCTGGCTGAAGAAGGCGGCAAGGCGGTAATACTCGGCCTGGGTCCAGCGCTCGAAGGGATGATGGTGACACTGGGCGCACTGCATGCGCACGCCGAGGAAAAGCTGCGCAACGTCTTCAAGCTGCGTGGTCGGTTCCTTCACACGCTTGTACCACGCCACGGGCGGATTGGAAACAATGGTGCCGGTGGAGGCGAGGATCTGACGCACGATCTGGTCGTATTTCGTATTCGCGAGCAAACTGTCGCGCATCCAGGCATGGAAGGCGAAATTTGAAGTGATGTCGGCGGCTTCGGAACGGGTGTTTTTGAGCAAAGCCGTCCATTTGTTGGCGAAGTAGTCCGCATAGTCAGGGCTGTTGAGCAGGGCTTCGATGGCGCGGTCACGCTTGTCCGGCTCATGGCTTGCCAGGAAGGCCTTCGTTTCCTCCTGGGTGGGCAGCCGGCCTCCGATGTCCAGAGAGACGCGGCGGAGAAAGGTGGAGTCGTCGCAAATGGGTGAAGGGGGAATGCCGATCTGCTTCAAATTGGCAAAGACGTGCTGGTCGATGAAGTTTTTCACCGGCGGCAGGGATTCCACCGGAGCACCAAGTGGAATGGAGACGCTGCACACGGAAACGAGACCACCGAAGCGGACCATGACGGCCACATTGCCTGGTAGGTCGAATGTTTTTACGAGGCCCTGCTCACCAACCTCGGCCATGGCGCGGTCATTGGCCTCAAAGAGGGCGAGACGCGTGACGTCCCGGCTGGTGCCGTCGGAGTAGCGGGCGGTGACCTTGAGCTGCTGCGCGGTTTTGACCTTCATGGTCACGCGTGAAGGCTCCACAGCAATGGCGGTCAGCTTTGCCTCATTCTTTTGCACGTAGTTCATGCCTTCGGCAATCCAGCGCACGAGGGTCTTGTAGTCTTCAGAACCTGGTTCGAGGTGCTTGCCACCGGTGTGGGGAACGATGGCGGCTCCTTTGGTGATGAGGAGGCTTTCCTCCGGCGCCGGTGGGAAGACGCGACGGCCCTTCCCCTGCTTGACGATAGCCTCGTAGTCTTCCTCCGGCTCAAAGCCGAGAACGCTGAGACGGAAGCCGCGCTGACCGGTGATGGCCTTGGCGTGGCAAACACCTGCATTGCAGCCGGCTTTGGTGAGAATGGGCTGGATGTCATTCACGAAGCTGAGTGCACGTGATGGCTCTGCCGCGAAGGTCGTGGCAGCGAGCTGCAAAAACAGGCAGGCTTTGAGAAGGGCTTTCTTTTGGATCACATCAAACCTACGGTCTGCAACCGCCGCTTTTATGCAGCGAGTGACTTTAGTACCAATTTTAAGCACTATGAGACAAGCAGCATTTACCGCCTTTTTTGCACTCTCAATTCCTACGCTGGTCTTCGGCTGGGGGCAGCCTCATCATGCCATCACACGTGGGGCTTTGGAGGTGCTGCCGGCATGGCAGAAGGAGGCGCTGGGTGGCGAATTGAAGCAGCTGGGTGACAGCTACTGCATGATTCCGGACAATGTGTTTTCGGACAAGGAAAACGCCAAGTATGCCAAGATGGAGTCAGTGCCGAACGAGGTGTATCTGAAGATCCTGCATGTACCGACACAGCAGGCGGAGTACCATGAAGTGATGCGTTACTTCATGGAGAAGGCAGTGGCAGCATGGCGCGAGGGGAGGCAGGGCGACGCAGTGCGGTACATGGGCACGATGTGCCACCAGATCGAAGATTATGGCAGCCCGGCGCACACAGTGCCGGGAGACAACATGTTCACGCTATTGCAGCAGTTTCTGCCGCCAACGGAGGTGATGAAGGATCAGCTCATGCATGGGCCGATTGAGAACGGGGATTTCACGGTGAGCATTGAAGGGTACAAACCTGCACTGCTTGGAACGACCGTGAATGAAGCTGCATGGAGGCTCATGCATCGGGTACATGAGGAGATCATCAATGCGCGGACCACGACGGTGCCGATCATGCAGGGGCTGTATGCGGGGGACAAGGAGGCGGTGGTGAGGCATCAGCTAAGGGCCGCAGAGATGGACGCCAAGGTGGTGGCGGATGCGCTTTACACGATGATTTGCCTCGGGAAGCAGCGTTTTGCCGCTGAAGACCAGGAAATGCTCAAAGAGGTGCCGATAGGTGCTTTCTTTCCTTTGGAGGCGGCAAGTTTGTACTATCCGCAGGCGCAGTTTTTCAGCTCGCCGAACTGGGGGCATGCGCGGAGCGGGGTGATTTTGGCGGGCGGAAACAGGGCGGTGCCGCTGAAGTTGTGTGTCGGATCCGGCAACAAGGAGTTCAAAAACGGGATCAGCGCGGGGATGGGAAAGCCGCTGACTTTTTTGCTGCCAAAAGATGTATATGGGAAGTTCAGGGTGCTGGCGGGATTGCATCCGGAACTCGGAGAAAAGGGGCGGGTGGAGTTTACGGTCAACGGAGATGGTAAGGTGCTGACGAGTGTGACTCTGAATGGGACGGAAAATGCGAAGCTGCTGGAGTGTGATGTGAGCGGTGTGACGGAACTGCAGCTGGGGCTGACTTCGCGAGGGCTGGATGCGAAGAGCAATTATGCGATCTGGGCGGAACCGACGCTCATCAAGAAGTGATGCGTCAGGCGGCTTTGGGTTTGTAAACTTTGAAGAGGATCAAGGCGAGGAGGATGCCTTGGGCGCAGGCGCTGATGATCCACTTCCAAACGATCTCGAGAGTGAAGGGCTGGACGGCGTAGCTGATGAGTGTGTGGGTCTGGCCGTAGAGAGCCATGAAGAGGCCGTATTTGATGGCGCATGTGGCTTTGGCGTTTTGGGCGAAGCCGACGGCCCAGAGGGTGGTGAAGGTGATGGCGGCGAGGAGGTGACCGGCGTGGAGCCAGGCCATGTATTTGCCGCTGCTCATTTCGGCTTCGGGACGCCAGAGCTCCTTGGTGGCGCCGTAGAGGGGTGAGAGCCAGAGGCCGTGGATGAGGATGTCGGTGATGGAGAGGGCCACGAAGACAACGATGATGCTGATGAGGAGGCGCTTGGTGTTCATGGTGAGAGTGGGCGAGGCTATCGGATCTAAAATGGGGCGTCGATAGCTAAGGAGACGTTTTGCTACTTCAGCTTTTGATCGAGCCACTGGTAGGCGGCTTGGCGTTCGGGGTCGGGGAAGTCGTGGGGGGCGTCGGGGGTGAGGAGGGTGAGGTTTTTTTCGGCTTTGAGGAGGGTGTAGATTTCTCCTGCTTTGGTGAAGGCTTTGCGGACGCCGGTGATGTCGAAGTTGGTGTCGTGGAGGGGGGAGTTGGAGAGGACGGCGCGGGGGGCGATGGCGGCGAGGACTTCGTAGAAGTCGAAGGGGATTTTGTCGGCGTTGTTGTCGTAGGCGTCGCGGATGCGGGGCATGTAGCGGTCGCTGGTCCAGCCGGCGACTTTGCCGCCGTAGTAGTCATGGAAGGGGGTGAAGCCGCAACTGGTGACGACGGCTTTGAGGCGGTCGTCGAAGACGGCGGTGAAGAGGGCATTGTGGCCGCCGAGGGAGTGGCCGATGACGCCGATTTTGTCCTTGTTGACCTGGGGGAGTGATTGGAGGAGATCGACGGCACGGAGGTTGTTGTAGATGGCTTTCATGGAACCGCTGGGGCGATGTGCGCCCTGGGTTTTGAAGTCGTAAGGGTATTCGCCGAAGGAGGGGTAGTCGGGGACGAGGCAGACGTAGCCGCGTTCGGCGAGTTCGTGGGCGTAGTGGAGGGAGGGCTTGCCGCCGAGGCCTGCGGGTTCGTCTTTGCCTATCTGAGTGGTTTGATGGAGGCAGAGCATGGCGGGTGCTTTGACGGCGTCATTGGGGATGAGGAGCCATGCAGGGACGGTATCGCCGAGTTCGGGGGTGAAGTGGATTTTGCGGCGAAGGTACTTCTCTGTTTTTTCTTCGGAGATGGTTTGGATGTTGAGAGGGGTCCAGCGGGAGGTGTCGTGGAGGGGGCCCATGACTTGCTGCATGTTGTTTTTGATGTCGGTGACGCGCTCGGCCCAGTCGGCGGCGGTTTGGACGGGTCGGCCGCGGACGGTGAGAAGATCGGAGTGGTCGGGGTAAGTAATGGCGACGGGTGAGTCGATTTGTTGGTATGCTTGAGCGATGAATGCTTTGGGCATGAGGGACTGCACGGCGGTCATGATGCGGTCTTCGACATCGGGGGCGAACTTGGTGGGGCGGTCGTAGTAGACCATGGCACCCGCGCCTTCGTAGCCGCCTTCTTCGAGGACGCGGCGTGAGGGGACGTAGCAGGGGACGTCGTTGGAGTAGCCGTTGACCCACATGCGAGAGCGGTCGTATTCGCGCTTGATGCGGAGGGAGTAGTCGACGGTGATCTCGCCGGGGAGGAAGACCATGGCGAGGTCGTTGCCGAAGCTCCAGCGCTGGACGAGGTAAGGGAGATGGGTGGGGAGTTTTTCGCCGCGATCGAGGCGAGCTAGATTCTTTTTGGCGTGGTATGAAATGGCAGGAGTTTTGGAGGCAGCGAGGGTTTCCCACTCTGCGCGGGTGGGGAGGGTGTCGAAGGCGAGGTCGATTTGCTTGGTTTCGCAGGCAAGCGGGGTGGTGAGGGATTTGAGTTCTGCGGTGGCGACGCGTTTGGCTTCGGTGGCGAGGTCTTCGCCGTATTGTTTGACGAGTTCCATGGTGCGGCGGGGATTGGGGTTTTGATCGGCTCCGCAACCGAGGGCGGTGAGGGCGATGGCTCCGGGGAATTCGCGCTGGAGGGCTTCCTGGGCGACGCCGGCCCAGTCGCCGTGGATTTCATCGATGCCGATGGTGGTGCAGTGGCAGGCGTAGCTGGTGAAGATGGCGCTGACTTTGCCATCGGCGCCGGTGATACGAAGGACGGGGAGGTCGTGGTCGATGGGCTTCAAGGGGAAGAGGCGGCGGTTGGCGGCGAAGCCGACTTTGCCGACGCCCCAGGCGAGGGTGGAGGGTTTTCTATTTGCGAGGGCGGCGCGGGCGACTTTTTCGAGGTTGTCGGTGAGTTCGCGGGTGTAGCGCTCGATGGCGGGGAGGTGCTCGGCGGGGATGTCCATGCCAAAGAGATTGGGGAGCACGCCGATGAGCATGGGGGCGCAGTGGGTGTGGCTGGAGCAGATGGCGAAGCGGGCGTCGGTGGCTTTGGTGTCGCGCTGGAGACGGCGGAAGACTTCGGTGCGCATGGATGCGGGGACGCCGACGTTGTCCACGGTGAGGAGGATGGCGGGGCCTTCTGCCGATTCATCGGAGCCGATGGCGAGGGCTTTGGCGAAGATGTGCTGGGAGACGCCGGTGTTGGGGGCGCGGCGGTTGCCGTAACCGCTGAGGCGCACGGGGTAGTCGGGGGTGATGTCGATGGAGGCGGCTCCGGCGGGGTGGGTGGTGGGCGTGTCTGCGGCGAGGGATGGGAGGGAGAGGAGCAGCAGGAGGAAGAGGAGGAGGTGCCGGTTCATGTGTGTGCGGAGACTACGTGAGGGCGAGGCGGGGACTTGCTGGAGGGGGGATTGGTTCTCTGTTCTCTGTTCTCTGTTCTTGGTTTGCGATGAGGTGAGGGCAGAAAGATTATGGGTAGAAAAATTTTGGATTCAGAGGTTTGGGGGGAAGGTCGGAACGCGGTGTTTGATTATGGAGATGAGGGGGCGAAGGGACGCTCGGTTTTCGCCGCAAAGGGGCAGAGAGGCAGAGGGAGCAGAGAATGAATTGATGGGATGCTCACAAAGAGGCGGACTAGCGCCCACCACTCAGAAGAGCTCGATGCAGCGCATGGTTAGGCGGCAGGGTCATGCTAATACTGCTCCCAATGAACAACGGCTCTAGTCTCTGGGTGGACCCGAACGGTGAAATCGGCATCGTCAACCTGCACGCGACCATACAAGAGGGTGATGCCGCAAAATGGAAGCAATGCTGCGCGTCGCCGCTTGAGACGCTCTGTCCACTCTAGACCGCGTGGGCTTAGCTCAATCTGCGTGTCGAGAAACTCGATGTAAGACTCGTCGAAACACGTCTTCTTCAGACCTGTGACCTCGACGGAGTGGTCACGGAGCACAGCTGGCAACCCCTCTGCCGCGCCAACTGCTTCGACGAATAAAACGTGAGAACTCATGAGCGTGTCATGCCGTCTAACGCTCTAAAGCGCAGCGAATGCGGAGGCTGACGCGCTGGCCGCATGGTAGGCGCTTCGTTCATTTTGCGAGTTTACTGACTTCGTCGAATTTCTTTTTGAAGGCTTTGTAGTCTGGATACGCGCCCATGGGGAGTTTGTGTTCGTCGAAGATGGAGGCGAGGCTGGGAAAGTCGAGATAGCGGCTGGTGCCACCCGGTTGGATGCGATGGTTGAAGCAGCCGAAGCAAAGCTCAACGGACGCAACGGGGTGATGCGCGGCGTCATAGAACACGAAGGCGTTGTGCGGGATGTGGCAAGATGCGACTGGGTGCCACGGATGCTTGCCGGTGATTGCGGCGAGGAGGCGCTTGGTCTGCTGGGCCGTCAGGAGAGCGCCGTCTTTGTTGATGACGCCTGGCTTGAGGGTCATGCCGTCAAGAATAACGGCCTCGGTCACTTCATCGTTTGGCCACGCGTAGGCTCTGACCTCGGTGAACTGTACGCCCGGCCATAACGGCGATGACTCGCCTACAACAGCGGAGGTGGCGCAGAATAAGAAGAGTAGAATGGCTCGTTTCATGGTGTGTGCAGAATTTTCTAGCGACCAAGCTCCGCAATAGCCTCGGCACCGAAGGGACGCATCGCGCACTCTCGAGCACCCGTAGCGCTCGGCCGGACGGCGGAGAGGCCATTCGATGCAACGTTCTGGTTCGGCCAATCATTCCTCATCTCTTTTGTCGAGGTTAGCAGAGATGGAAACAGACAATCTTTTCCCTTCGAGGCTCGCGTCAGAAATGGTGGATGCTCTAAGCTTCGCGACACTCACGCTCTCCACGGATGAAAAAACTGGGCGCGAGAGGCACAATCGGAGTGGGCAACTTTTTGACTCCAGGAACGACATCATTCCAGTGATCTCGACTCCTCTTTTTGTGGTCTCAATGGCCACAGGGTCAATGCCGTCTGGCGTCACATCGGAAGGGAGGCACGGGATGCGCTCGCGCCAGAAGATGCCGTAAATCTCACGCCAGACTTCGATGCTGAATGCAGATGTGGGATACTGTTTCACGCGGGTGATGATGGCTGAGCAGCCAGCTTGACAGCCGGAGCCGTTCGCAGGAGCGCATGGTTAGCTGGCATTCTTGTCTGCATACTGAAATCCAAAAAGACCGGGAACACCGGGCCACATTGCGGGATCGCTTTCTCTACTGAACAGCAACTCCACGCCGCTGTCGAGACGCAGCAAAAAGGCGGATGGTTCGTGCGGCATGTCGTGTCTCTGACACCCGATGCCGGCCGACACCAACTCACGCTCGACCAGTTCCACAGGCGGATGTCCGTCAAAGAACCAGCGGTCGAACGATGCGACTGGACCAAGCTGAAGCTGCTCGAAAGTGTCGCAGAAGATCAGACAAACTTGCCTCGCGTTGCTGCTCAAATGGAACTCAATGTCTCCATACTTCCAGATGCCCGGCAGGCGACGAGAACTGCCTCCGACGACAGGAGGCTCTCCGAAAACGCTTCTGAGAGAATCAGCTGAGTCGCCAAGACGCACTGGACCAAACTCGCCGGTGCGGAGAAACTCGCGCATCGAAACACTGACTCTTGGTGTGATTGACATGTCGTGTGGCAACGTTGGCTAACGCCCCAAGCTCAGCCACCGGCTTTTGCGAACCCAAAATGTCGCAATCTGAAAGGACTCACAGAGCCAAAGACCGTTGGCTGCGGCGCTAGGTTAGGCCGGGTGATCGAGGTTGAATGGTGTGGTCGCGCCGTATCCGTCATGCGATACAACGACAATGGGAATATGAAAAGCAGTGCGCCTGGTCTTCACCCAGACCGTGGAGAGCCAGGTCGCAGCACAATCAGTGAGCGTATCATGAACCGAAAATGACTCGCCTCCAGGCTCCATGAGTGGGAGCGCAGGCTCCAGCCCTTCCTCTGTCATCCGAGTCCTGAAAAGTTCTGCATAGGTGGCGATGGCCCGATTAAGAACAAACAGATCGGGTCCGACTAACTCAACTCGAACATCAAGAAACCCCTCTCCATCCTGGTCGACAAAAATTTGGATCTCTACCTTTTGCACCTTGGGAGGAACATCGATGAGCGCAGCCGCAAGTCGGCTCGTCGCGGACTCAGTGTGCTCGCCTAAGACGGCTTCAACATGCTGGATATACTCGTCGCGTGTCATACAGCTGTGAAGCGGCCTAACAGGTGGATGGTGAACAGAATTGTTGGGTTTGTCCCAACGCTTTTATTGCCGACAGTGTTGTTGTCATAGTGCGCGAAGCTACGCAAAAGTGTCGATTTTCACGCGAAACGTTTTTTATTCTTCGCCATGTGGTCGATGCCGCCGCGCATGAAGGAGGCGCGGCGGGACGTTTTGCAGACGCTGCTGGTGCGCGCTGGGTGCGGCGAGTCGATGGGTTTGCTTCCCGGGCTCTTAGACTGGGTGCCAGGGTAGCCTCGCCGAGGCTCGCCAACCCTTCGCTATTGCATGACCCCGTTGGGGTCGAGGTGTGGCGGAGGTGTGTGGGATTGGGATGATGGCTGGCCATGGAGGGAGCGATGCCGGAGCCGATTGGAAACCGGCGCTTCCAGTGCGGAATGCTGGGAGGAATGGCGGGGGAGGATACCAAGGAGCCGCACAGAGGATTGCCTTCGGCGCGCTTCACGAGGTGCGGACCACTTTGCTGGCGCATGTGCGGTGGGCTGTGGACATTTTCGGAGGGATGAGTGGGCTACGGTGACGCCTCAGTGAGGTCATGTGCGAAGGCTGAATGATGGGCTGAGGACGACGAGCCCTATAGTCCACGCGAAAGCGGTGTCGGCGATGCAGGCCTGCGCCTTGCATCTCTGCCACCGCAGTCCAAGAAGCTGGCGCGTTGTTTGAATGCCCTCAGCCTTCGGGACTTGCAATGGATGTCGGTAACCGAGTGCCATTTGAGTATGGCAGGAATAGAACTGGGTTAGGTCGGTCTGAGGGCGCTGGCCGGATTCCGGCTGAAGCCGGCACTAGAATACGGGGCTGGGCGACGCGGGGCGCTGGCTACATGGCAGGCGGATAAGTGGCACAGAAGGAGCCAGCGTGAAGCCGGTGCCGTTTGCTGCAGCGCGTGCTTGGAGGCTATTGGTGAAGGACCGGCCTGACGCCCTGCTTTTGGAGGGAAGCGGCAAAGGCATTGATGAGGGTCGCCGCGTCTTTGTCATTGAGCGGGGAAAAAAACACCAGTGTGGGCCTGTCCTTGCCAGAAATGACTTCGATGACGATGTGATTGCCGCTGGCGTCGGTGAATTCAGTGGTGCCGCGCCCCACGACATTTACCGGGGTGTCACCGGGCTTGGTGGTGTGAGACCAGCCGCGACCACTTTCCTTATAAGAGGGGTCATGCCGTTGGCCGTGAGCATCCGTTGTCCAATTGGCCAGCGACTTGTGAACGTCATGGCGGGCTGCGCCCACAATGTCGTCCGAGGCCGTGGTGGAGAGAACGTCGGAGCCGTAGATCTCGAAGGTAGGCTGCCTGCGGGGATATGCGGCCAAGGCTGCAACAGCGAAAACCGTGGCAACGCCGAGGGTGACCCAGATCCTGAATGATTTGTTCATGGAGAGTTTATTGTTCGGAGTGGAAGCCACGTGGACTGAAGCCTGAGAGGTGAATGGTGAACAGCATTGCTGGGTTTGTCCCGGTCTTTTTTCGCGGACAGGATTCCGGCTGAAGCCGGTACTACAATACGGCGCTGGGTAGCGCGAAAGGAGCTAGCGTAAAGACGGCACCGTTCGCTGGGGTGCTTGGTCAGGCGGTTTGTTCATTGGGCCGGCTAGTCATTTCGGTGAAGTGGATTTTGTCGCCTGGCCGATGAGCCAGGCATGCATGGCGGGGGCTGCCTTCATCGGGATGGTGTGGCCACCGGCATCCTCAAAGATAAACGTGGTCAAGGCGCCGGCAGCGGAGGCCTGGTCGATGATCTCCTGTGCCCGGGGCTTTGAGCCCGTCTGGCTGGAGACCATGAGATAGGGCTTCCCCTTCAGCAGTTCGTAATGCTTCAGGCGGCCGCCGCCTTCGATGAAGAAAAAGGCGGAGAACTGTTTTGCGATTTCTCCGTCTGATTCATCGATCAGGCCCTGGGTGGCGTGAGCACCATTGGAGAAGCCGCCGATAATCATGCGGCTTTTGTCGATGTTCGGGACGACCTCGAAGAGTTTGGCGAGCATGGTGCGGAAGAAGGGCCACATGTATTGGGCGTCTTCATCCCGCATGACGACATTGCCGCCGGGGTCCTTCGGAGCGATCTTCTTAAACAAGGGCATGGAGGCGCAGACAAAGTCCTGGTCCTGGGTCATGGCTGACACGATAGCCGGCTTGGGGCCACCATTGCCGCCGGTGCCGCCATACAGGGAGACGAGGAGCGGGAACTTGCCGCCCGGCGTGTAGTTCTTGGGGAGCGAAATCGACAATCGCGCCGGTCCTTTATTCGAGGTGGAGATGGACCAGTAGGTCGGTGGCATCTCATGGAACGGAATGGAGAAGGTGTCTCCGGGAGTGAGGCGAGCCGCTGCTTCTGCGCCGAGGCCGACGCGGGACACCAGACAAAGGCTCAACAATCCGGCGGCAAACGTGGCGGTTCTGACGAGTTTCATTGCATTAGGCATTATGAGTTGGGCGCATGGGATCAGAGGATCCCACAACTTGCGTCGGTCATATCGACGAGATACGGCGGTTTCGGAGCGGGCGACCAGCTCATTTCTCTGCTCTTTTCAGGCGAGATGGCGGAGGCTCTGTGCAGTGAGGTGGGCACTGTTCGTCGGTCGGGGAGGATTGGGGAACGTTGATCGACAGACAGGAGTGTCTGTCGTACTTCATGGTCAGGGTTTTGCGGCGGACTTGGGTTTGAGGAAGAGGACTTCGGCGCGGTCGATCCAGCCTTTGCGGAGGTCCATGCGGAACCAGCCGTCGGTGTTTTTTTTGTTGATGCGGCAGCCGCTGCGGGGGCCGAATTCTGCGAGGTCGTACTGGGCCCAGGTTTTGCCCATGTCGGGGGACCAGATGATGCCGCACTTGTACGTGGAGGCGGGGGCGCAGTGGGTGGCGACGAAGACGCCGTCCTGCAGGAGCATGTTGGCGGATTCGAACATGGGATTGAAAAGGAGGGTGTGCTTGGAGACGTCTGTGATGTCCTGGGGAGAGGTGACGAAGATGCCACGGTCGTGGCGATTGGCGAGGGCGGGGCCGTTGGCGTCGGCAATCCAGTAGAGTTTGTCGCCGAGGAAATTGAGGCCGCCGCATTTGAAGCGGGAGTTTGAATTGACGGAGATGAGGAGTTTCCAATCCCAGGTATCGGCGGTGGCATTGTAGGTGCCGCGGAGCCAGTGGCATTCGTTGCCGTGGCCGCGGTCGATGTCTCCGGTGACGGCGTAGAAGGCGTTTTCGGCGGGGCTGTAGGTGACGTTGTGAACGGGGGGGGCGTTGTGGGTGTTGTTTGTATCGCCGTGGGGGGGTGGGGTGGGTGGGGCGTCTTTTTGCTGGAACTTGGGGTTTTGGCCGAAGGAGTAGGCGACCTTGACGGTCTGGCCGCTGTCTGTGGAGTAGTAGATGTTTACGGGGACGGGGCCGCCGATGACGTTGCAGTAATTTCCCCAGACGAGCATTTCTTTGCCGCCGACTTCGAAGCAGTGCTCGCCATCGAGGGAGTGGAAGTACCAGCCGGGCTGGTCGGGCTTGACGGGGGTGTGGGGAAGGTAGTCGGTACCGTCAGTTTTTTTGACGATGATCTCGCGATGGGTTTTGAGATTGTCGGTGGAGAGGAAGAGGTGCTCGCGAGTGGCGAAGAGGATGCTGCCGTTTTTGAGGATGACGCTGAAGGTGATGTTTTCGGCGTCAGGGAATTCGGCGCTGTGGGGCCAGGTGGCGCCGTTGTCCTCCGAGAGCATGATGCGAGTGCCTTTGAAGGCGAAGGCCTTGTTATCTCGCTGGGTGTCGATGTAGGGGGCATCGGGTGATGGCATGCGGTAGAGGAAGTGCTCGGTCTCGCCGGTGATGGCGGGGGTGGGCTCGGCGTGGAGTGGGAGGAGCGCGGGGAGGAGGAGGGTGATGGCGGCGGTGAGCCAAGTGCGGCGGAGGTACATGGGGAGAGAGGGTGGAGGAGTGGCTGCAGGGACACTACGGGAGGGCAACGGTCGTTTTTCACGCTGCGCATTCTTCTCCGTGATTCGGAGGGGCAGGGTGGCGATGATTGTAAACTGGGAACTGAAAACTGAAAATTGAGAATTGGCCGGAAGAGGGGCGAGGTGCGGCGGCGTGGGTGATGGCGAGGAGCCTTATGGTGGAGAACGCGACGCGCTGGGTGGCGGCACTTGGCAAGTGCCGCTCCTTGGGGCGCTGGTTTTACTGAGCAGCGGGTGGGTCGTCGTCATCGTCGAAGACGTAGCAGGCGCGGGCGTGTTCCTGGCCGAGGAGGCGGGTGTCTCCGTGGCGCATGGTGAGTTCCTGGACGCGGACTTTGCAACGTTCTGCGAGGGCGGTGCAGAGGGGCTGGGAGTGGGAGATGATGATGATCTGGGAGTGCTCGGAGGCTTTGAGGACGAGATCGGCGAGGGCGGGGAAGACGGATTCGTTGAGGCTGGTCTCGGGTTCGTTGAGGACGAAGAGCGGGGGTGGTTTCGGGCTGCAGAGGACGGCGGCGAGGCAGATGAACTGCAAAGTGCCGTCTGAGAGTTCGTGGCCGGCTAGGGTGCGGGGGAGATCGTGGGCCTGCCAGGCGAGGTGGAACCAGTCGGCGCACTCGATGTGGAGGCGGGAGCCGTGGAAGGCTTGATCGAGGGCGGTGTGGAAGGCGCGGGCTTCGTTTGATTCGTTGATGGTCTGGATGACGGAGGGGAGATTGGAGGCGTCTTCGGCGAGGACGGGGGACCAGCAGCCGCGGACGGGCATGCGGGCGGGGGCGTCGGGATCTGTGCGCATGGCGTGGTAGAAGCGCCAGCGCTCGAGGCTGAGGCGTGCGTGAAGGAGCGAGGGGTATTTTTCGAGATCGCGGATGAGGGCGAGCATGGACTCGGGGGAGCCGATGGGCTCGGCGAGGGTGTGCATGGTGCCTTTGGAGTCGGCGAGACGGACCTGGCAGCGGGTGCGTTTGGCGAGGAGTTTTTTGCCGTTGCGGAGAGCTTCGAGTTTGATGTCGGGGTCGAGCTTGAAGGCGGTGAGATCGCCGGGAGTGGCGGGGCGGAGGCCGCACTCAAACTCGTAGGTGAAGGCGGCGGAGATGACTTCGGCGGAGAAGGTCGTGACGCGGGCGTGCTCTTTGTTGCCGGCCCAGAGGAGGCTGCGCATGCCGCCCTCTGCGGCGACGGCTTCGGTGAAGTCGCCACGGGCGAGAACGGAGAGGAGGCGGAGGGCGCGGTAGATGTTGGTCTTGCCGACGCCATTGGCTCCGCGAATGACGGTGACGCGGCCGAGGCGGAGTCGGAGATCGCGCAGGGAGCGGTAGCCGGAGAGGCGGAGGGACTGGATCATGTGGGGCGCATGCAAGCGAGGATGCGTGGAGATGTCCAGCGACGGTGTGCTTTGGCCACGTGTGGAACGTGGGACTGGAGATCCGCTTTGGAAGGTTCTTTGTGAGATCTGCCATTTAGAGGCAAACCTTCAAGGGGCGCGGTATTCGCCTTTCCAGATGGGGCCGTGATCGATGCCTGCGGGGTCTCTGTAGAGGCTGGAGGAGGACTCCATGCCGCGCATGAACTCGGCGAAGACGGCGTCATCGCGGTGGAAGACGGACTTTGACTCTGCGCTGGTGAGTGAGGCCTTGCGCAATGCGAAGTGAAGCTGCGTGAGATTGTCTCCAAACATGGCGAGGCGGGCGCGCTGGGGGTCGGTGACGCATTCGGCCTGTGCCGCGAGGTAGTGCTGCTCGATCTGAGGGAACAGCGGGGCGTAAACGGACTGCATGACGTCTTCGTTCACCTCATACTGGCTGCCTTTGTAGGCGAGTGGCTGCGCCTGCTTGTGTGCGAGCATTTTGGCGTCGAGCTCCTGATACATGAGGCGCATGTGACGCCAGCCGGGGCCGTAGGCGCGCTGCAGCCACTCGTCGAATGCAGCGCTGACATTGACTTTGGCGTCCCACATCTGCCGGGCGAGGAGGTAATTGATGGGAGCATGTACGCCCCATGCATTGGCACCGACCATGCGTGCTCCCCAGGCTTTGTTTTTCGCCGCTGTGGGCAGCTCCAGTTCCAAGATGCTGAGAGAGGGCGGCAGTGGTGCGCCATGGTAGCTGCGCATCCAAGTGGAGTAGTTGTGGTAGCATAGATGGCTGCTGGCGCTGCTCCAGCGTTTCATGATGTCTGGGAACTCGGCGCGGTAGGCTGGCTTGAGGAGGCCGTAGCCGTAGTAGTTCAGCGGGGCCCAGCAGAGGCTCATGTTGTCGGGCATCTTGAGGATCTCATCGGGAGGATATTGGTAGTTGTAATAAACGAAGCCGCCGAGGCGGTGACCGGGGCGCTCGCGCTCGATGATGCGGGCGACTTCGTTGTAGAAGATGAGGAGGGCGAGTGCGTGATTTGGCTTTCCGTGCGGGTCTTTGGAAATGAGCTTTGCGCAGCGTTCGCAGGTGCAAAATCCGCCGCCATCGGTGGGCGAGATGCTGGTCATCTCGCGCTTTGGATTGCGATCGATGGATTCGATCACGCGTTTGGCGAAGAGGTCCACCAAGCCGGGCGCGGTGGTGCAAAAGAAGGTGACTTTGCCTTTGCGCTCGAAGCTGCCGCTGGAGGGTTTCCATTCTGGGTGTGCGGCGAAGTCATCGGGGCGGAGGTAGTCGTCCCAGGAGTGGCCATAGGCGGTGGTGAAGGGATGAAAGCCGTTGGTGAGGCGCTGATGGCGGAGCCAGAGTGACGGCGCTGTGGGTGGGAGGCGCGGATTCCGAGGGTCGGTCTCGCCGACAGCGGCGAGGGCACGGGTGGCAAAGGCTGGCGCTCCTTTCAAGGGCTGTGCGAGGGTGACGCGGATGCTTTTCACACTAGGGACATCGAGCCCGAGATCGCCTGGGAGGAGCCAGCGGGCGCCGGCGAAGCGCTCGAGAAACTCCATGACACCGAAGTAGGTGCCGTGGCTGGGAACAAACCATGCGTCTGGCTTGGCGGGGGCGAGGTCGTCGTTTCCTGCGATGATGATGTCGTCGCCTTCCAGCCGAATTTCAAAACCATCGTGCGGGAGGGTGGTGTCTGAAACGATGCGAACTGCAGGGGCGGGAGCGGGAGCGCTGGTGATCTCCAAGGTCGTGCCTGTGGCCTGCTGAATGATTTGCTGAAGCTCGAGCGCGGCCTGCCTGGCGGTCTGCGGGGCATCGGCGGCGTGATGAATGACGTGGCGCGCGCTGAGGATGACTTCAGCCGCGGGCGCAGTGACAGCGAGGAGGCAGAGGAGGAAACCGAGAAGACGCATGGGAAGATGAGGATACGGTGATGCCGAGGCGAATGCTGGTGCGCCGGACGGAGTTCAGGTCTTCGAGGGGATCCGGCGGACTCAAGCTTTGCGGAGGGCGCCGAAGACCTGGGTCATGGCGTCTTTGAGGAGGGAGCTGTCGTTGGAGTGGCAGATGAAGCGGGCGCCTTGTTTGATGGCGCGGATCTGCTGCTCGGTTTTGCCGAACCAGGAGCCGGCGGGGATGTGGCGCTTGTCGGCGGCATCGATGACTTTTTGAACGTTGGCGATGAAGTCGGGGTGGTCGTACTCGTTCGGGATGCCCATGTTGGTGGTCATGTCGTTGGGGCCGATGAAGAGGGCGCTGACGCCGGGGATGGCGCAGATGGCGTCGAGGTTTTGCAGAGCGAGGACCGATTCGATCATGGGAACGAAGAGGGTGTCTGCGCACTTTTGCTCGATGTAGTCGCGGGTTTTATCGCTGGGCCATTTGTTTTCTTTGATGGCTTTTTCGAGGGCGACGCCTTTGAGGGGACGATAGACGGCGGCGGCGGCGAGGCGCTTGATGAGGTCGAGGTCTTCGGCGTAGGGGATGACGACGCCGTCGAAAGAGTCGCAGACCTTGGCGACGTCGTCGGCATCGCGGCTGTGGGTGCGGGCGAGGCAGGCGATGCCTTTGGTTGCGAGGGCGTAGCGGAGGGGGAGGAAGTCGGCGATGTCGAGGGCGTTGTGCTCGGCGGTGACGATGACGAAGTCGATGGAGTCGTCGGGGATGAAGTCAACGATAGCGGGGACGACGGCGTGCTGGACGAGCATGCCGAAGACGGTGTGGCCCTTCATCATTTTTTCTTTGAGGATGTGGGCAGGCTTGGAGGCGGGAGTGGAGTAGGGAGTGGTGGGCATGGCGGGCGGGATGCTGGATGCTAGATACTGGATGGCGGGGTGGATTATCGCGGGGGAAGTGGGGGATTTTTGTGGGCGGGGGGATTTATGATTTATGATTTATGATTTATGATTTGCCGGAGATGGGCGTGCGGAGTAGCAATTCAGGGCTCTTTTTGTGCTACGTTTCGGTATATTCTGGTATTTTTTTATTGGACGGCGAGTGGAATGCAATGGTGGCGGCTTGCGGGAGATTTTTGAGGTGCGCGAGAGTGAGGAAGGCGGAGGGAGCCGGGGGAGAGCGAAAGCGGCGCTGAAGCGCCGCATTGATTCGCTGCGCTCACCCTTCGGGCAGCCTACGGCTGTCTACCTCCGCTTCGCTTCGGTTCCGGGGACGCTGGCGCGTTCGCGAGGGACCTGCATTTGCGCGGAGGCCAGGAGACGTGCGGCGGAGGCTGGAGGACCAGCCTCCCTGCCTGCCTTGCTGCGCTGGGCAATTGAAGGATGATGCCTGCCACGCGAAGGCGCGGAGCTCATCTCGGCGGAGCACTGGGCCACGCATTACTTTGAGCGTGTGCGATGCCAAGGAACGGTCGGTGCGGGCAGGGGTGCCCGCATCACTCCGGGAAGTGGATGGCGTTTTTGGCCTTGCGGGTGCGCTGGGTGCATCTCGCGGAGCGAGATGGGCACTGTACCCTTACATGCGGCAGATGAGGAGCTCGCGCTCGTAGATGAGCTCTTTGGGGAGGTGGGTCTTGAGGTCGAGGAAGAGCTCTTCGTGGGAGAGGATTTCGGTGCGCCAGGCGGAGCGGTCGAAGTGCTGGAGGGCTTCGAATTTTTCCTTGGGGAAGTCGAGGCCTTTCCAGTCGATGTCCGCGTAGCTGGGCACCCAGCCGACGGGGGTTTCCTTGGATTTGCCGTGGCCGTTGGCGCGATCGACGATCCATTTGAGGACGCGCATGTTTTCGCTGAAACCGGGCCAGAGGAACTTGCCGTCGGCGTCCTTGCGGAACCAGTTCACGTGGAAGATGCGCGGGGTCTCGCTGAGGGTGCGCTGCATGGAGATCCAGTGGCGGAAGTAGTCGCCCATGTTGTAGCCGCAGAAGGGGAGCATGGCCATGGGATCGCGGCGGACTTTGCCGATGGTGCCTGCTGCGGCGGCGGTCATCTCGCTGCCCATGGTGGCGCCGGTGTACACGCCGCCGCTCCAGTTGAAGGCCTGATAGACGAGAGGCATGGTGGTGGCGCGGCGGCCGCCGAAGATGATGGCGCTGATGGGAACGCCTTCGGGCTTTTCCCAATCGGGATCGATGGTGGGGCACTGGGAGGCGGGGGCGGTGAAACGCGAATTTGGATGCGCGGCCTTGGTGCCTTTTTCCTTGGCGATCTCGGGAGTCCAGAGATTGCCCTGCCAGTCGGTGCAGCGCGCGGGCGGCTCGTCGGTCATGCCTTCCCACCAGACGCCGCCATCGGGAGTGAGGGCGACATTGGTGAAGATGGTGTTCTTCCGCAATGAGGCCATGGCGTTGGGGTTGGTCTTGTCGCTGGTGCCGGGCGCGACACCGAAGAAACCGGCCTCGGGATTGATGGCGTGAAGACGGCCATCGGCACCGGGTTTGATCCAGGCGATGTCATCGCCGACGGTCCAGACTTTCCAGCCTTTGTCCGCGAAGTGCTTCGGCGGAATGAGCATGGCGAAGTTGGTCTTGCCGCAGGCGCTGGGGAAGGCGGCGGCGACGTAGGTCTTTTTGCCTTTGGGGTCCTCAACGCCGAGGATGAGCATGTGCTCGGCCATCCAGCCTTCATCGCGGGCCATGGCGGAGGCGATGCGAAGTGCGAAGCATTTTTTGCCGAGGAGGGCATTGCCGCCGTAGCCGGAGCCGTAGCTCCAGATCTCGCGAGATTCGGGGAAGTGGACGATGTACTTCTCCTTGTTGCAGGGCCAGGGGACGTCCTTCTGGCCTTTCTTGAGCGGAGCACCGACGGTGTGCATGCACGGGACGACGCGCTTCTTTGAGGTGTCGATTTTTTCGAACACCTTTTTGCCGATGCGTGCCATGATGCGCATGTTCACCACGACGTAGGGAGAATCGGTGAGCTGGACGCCGATCTGCGACATGGGCGAGTCCACCGGGCCCATGCTGAAGGCGAGGACGTACATGGTGCGGCCGCGCATGCAGCCATTGAAGAGCTTGCGCAGCTTTTCCTTCATCTCGAAGGGATTGACCCAGTTGTTGGTGGGGCCGGCACCGTCCTTGGAATTGCTGCAGATGAAGGTGCGCTCTTCAACGCGGGCGACATCGCTGGGGTCTGACTTGGCGTAGAAGCAGCCGGGCCAGGTCTTCTGATTCAAACGGATGAAGGTGCCAGCTTCGACCATTTCATTGCAAAGGCGGTCGTATTCGGCCTTGGAGCCGTCGACCCAGTGGATGCGGTCGGGTTTGCAAAGAGCTGCCATCTTTCCGACCCAGCGCTGAAGGTGAATGTTTTTGCTGAGGGGTTTCGACGATGGAATAGGTGTCATAAGAGAACGAATTTATGGACACCGGACAGACGCGGAATTTGTGCCAAAAGTCCACTGCATAAGCTTCGCTTATTTTGGTGAACGTTGAGCGCGGGAGATCCTCTCCGTGCGGGCCAAGGCCCGAACTACGCACGAAAAACCTGTGCCGTGCGCCGACGGCGGAGAATGATGCCGATAAAACCGCAGGCAAGGAGGAGGATGCGGCATGGCTCTGGAACGGCGGCGACGACGGTGACAACGCCGGTGGTGGTGAACTGGGTGGTGTCCCAGGTCCAGGATGGGTCAAAGCCGGCGGTGCTGAGATTGAGGAGACTCGCGGTGAGGCCGCTGATGCCAGAACCTGAAAGAGCAGACCAGTCGAGGAGATCAAAGGAGTCATTCAAAGCAGGTGTATAACCGCCTGCAAAGGTGACGGAGACGCTGCCATCGGACATGGCCGAGAGATCAAAAACGCCGGCACCGGAGGCCGCAAAGACGATTTTGTCATTGGTGTGGTTGGCGCTGAGCTCGAAGGTGATGGAGCTGCCGCTCTGCATCGTCACACTGCCATCGACCGGAGTGAAGGTGAGCGTGCCGACACTGCTGCCGGTGAAGCCCGGGGCGAGCGTGCCGCCAATGACAACGCTGCTGGAGGCGGTGGGAGCAATGATGCCGGCGCCGCCGAGCGTGGTGCCCGGCGAGGTGGTGACAGAGCCGGTGCCGGTGGCGGAACCGGAGGCGTTGGCAGCGATGAGCGTGCCGGAGATCACGCTGGTGCCGCCGCTGTAGGTGTTGGCAGCGGTGAGCGTCGTGGCGCCAGTGCCGATTTGAGTGACATTTCCAGTGCCGCTGATGGAGTTGGCAACGGTATAGGCATTGCTGCGGCTGATGGCGAGGGTGGCGTTGTTGACCACGGCAGTGCTGCTGGAGAGGCTGCCGGTGGCACCGCCATTGCCAAGCTGAAGGGTGCCGGCATTGATGTTGGTGGCGGCGGTGTAAGTGCTGGTGCCGGAGAGGATGAGGAGGCCGTTGCCGGCCTTGGTGATGCCGAAAGCGCCACCGGTGATCGCGCCCTGAAGCTCCGCGGAGTCGCCCCCGACTCCTGAAATGACGGTGAAGGTGCGATTGACGGTATTGAGATCGAGGGGATTGACCACGATCACTTTGCTGTCTGCCGTGGCGGAGCCGAAGTCGAAGTTGGTGCCGAAACGGAAGTTGCTGTTGCTTAGCAGGACCGAGGCGCCGGAGCCGCCGAAGTTTATAGTGAGCGTGCCGCCGCGCGCGGCGAAGCCGCCACTGGTGCCGGCGATCTGGCCCGCGCCTGCGGTGGCTGAAGTGGCTCCGCTGAAGCTGCGGGTGAAGGTGCCATTCCCCTGGAGGACACCGTCATTGGTGAAGACGAGACCGCTGGAGGCGAGGGCACCGCTGCTGACATTGCCGACATCGACAACGCCGCCGCTGATGGTGGTGGTACCGATGTAGGTGTTGGTGCCGGTGAGGGTGAGGATGCCAGCGCCGAGCTTGGTGAGGCCGCGCGTGCCGGAGACACTGGAAGCGTAGGTGAAGTTTCCGGCGGTGGTGTCGATGCCGACGTTGGAGGTGGCGCTGTTGGTGACGTTGACCATGGCTCCCGCAAAGAGGCTGTCCACATCCGCAGAGGTGAAGAAGGAGCCAGAGGTGGCGACGCCGAGACCGAGGGTGGCTCCTGATGCGACGGTGACCACACCGGTGGAGGGTCTGGCGTTTGTGTTGAGGAAGGTGAGGGTTCCCGCATTCACATTGGTGCCGCCGGTGTAGGAATTGGCACCGCTGAGAGTGGTGGTGCCATTGCCGATCTGATTGACGATGCCTGTGCCCGTGATGGAGTAGGCGGGAGAGGTGGAGCCGCTGCGATTGTAAGCGAGGGTGCCGTTGTTGGTGACGCCGCTGGTGGAATTAATGGCGCCTGCCGCGCCGCCACCGGTGCCACTGCCGAGCTGAAGAGTGCCGGCATTGATGACGGTGGCCCCGGTATAGGAATTGGTGGCGGAAAGGATGAGCAAACCAGTGCCGGCTTTGATGATGCCGTCCGTGGAGCTGGAACTGCTGATGGCGCCCTGGAGTTCCGCGGAGTCGCCGCCAAGGCCGGAGGTGACGGTGAAGGTGCGGCTGAGGGTATTGAGGTCGAGGGGATTGACGACGATGACCTTGCTGTCGGCGGTGGGGGAGCCGAAATCAAAGTTGGTGCCGAAACGGACGCTGCCATTGCTGATGGTGATGGTGGCCCCTGCCCCGCCAAAGTTGACCATGAGAGTGCCTCCTCGAGCAGCGAAGCCGCCACTGGGACCGGCGATCTGACCTGCGGCTGCGGTGGCGGAGCCGCTGAAGTTGCGGGTGAAGGTGCCATTCCCCTGCAGGATGCCGTCATTGGCAAAAACGAGACCACTGCCGGACAAAGCGCCGCCGCTGATGGTGCCGACATCGAGCACACCGCCAGCGATGGTGGTGACGCCGGTGTAGGTGTTCGTTCCGGTGAGGGTGAGAGTGTTGGCGCCCAGCTTGGTGAGACCGCGCGTGCCGGAGACGCTGGAGGCGTAGGTGAAGTTTCCGGCCGTGGTGTCGATGCCGACATTGGAGGTGGTGCTAATGGAGACGTTGGTCATGGTGCCCGCAAAGAGGCTGTCCACGTCCGCCGAAGTGAAGAAGCTGCCGGAGGTGGCGACGCCGAGGCCGAGGGTGGCACCGGCTGCGACGGTGGTGGTACCGGAGGCGGGCTTGGCGCTGGTATTGAGGAAGGTGAGCGTGCCGGCATTCACATTGGTGCCTCCGCCGTAGGTGTTAGCGCCGCTGAGATTGGTGATGCCTGCGCCGATTTGATTCACGACCCCCGTGCCGGTGATGGCGGCGGCCATGGTGAGGGTGTTGCTGCGGTTGAAGGAGAGGGTGGCATTGTTGGTGATGCTGCTGGTGCCATCGATGGAACCGGAGCTGCCGCCGCCGGTGCCGCTGCCGAGCTGGAGGCCGCCGGCGCTGATGGTGGTGACGCCGGTGTAAGTGCTGGCGCCGGTGAGGGTGACGGTGCCATTGCCAATGAAATTGACCACCCCTGTGCCGGAGATGGCGCCACTGTAGGTGGGCGTGTTGCTGCGGTTGAAAGTGAGTGTGGCATTGTTGACGATGCCACCCGTGCCGACAATGGAACCCGCAGAGCTGCCGCCGGTGCCGGAACCAAGCTGGAGCGTGCCGGCACTGATGGTGGTGACGCCCGTGTAGGTGTTGGAACTCGTGAGGATGATGGTGCCTGAGCCGATGACGTTCACGGCACCGGTGCCCGAAATGACGACGCCGAGAGTGGAGGAGTTGCTGCGATTGAAAGTGAGAGTGGCGTTGTTGACGATGCTGCTGGAGCTGGCGATGGAGCCGGTGGTGCTGCCGCCCGCACCGGTGCCGAGCTGCAAGGTGCCGGCGCTGATGGTGGTGACGCCAGTGTAGGAGTTGGAAGCGGAGAGGGTGGTGGTGCCGGCGCCGATTTGATTCACGGTTCCGGTGCCGGAGATCACGGCACTGATGGTCAGTCCGGAATCGGCGCGGTTGAAGGCGAGGGTGCCGTTGTTGAAGATGGCGCTGGTGGAGTCCAGCGAGCCCGTGGTGCCGCCATTGGTGCTGATATTGCCGAGCTGCAGAGTGCCGGCATTGATGGTGGTGGAACCGGTGTAGGTATTCGCAGCCGACAACACGAGAAGTCCGGTGCCCGCCTTGATGAGGGCGCCCGCCGAACTGCTGAGCACGCCCTGCAGCTCCGCGTAGTCGCCGCCCACACCCGAGTTGACTGTGAAGGTGCGGCCGAGGCCGTTGGTGGCGCCGTTGAGGTTGAGGGGATTGATCACGATGACGGGAGAGTCCGCCGTGGGAGAGCCGAAGACAAAGTTGTTGCCGAGGCGGTAGTTGGTGGAGGAGATGCCCAAGGTCATGGCGGCCCCGCCGCCACCGAAGTTGATCGTCAAAGCCCCCCCACGTGCGGCGAAGCCGCCTTCGAGGCCGGTGAAGTCTCCTCCGGAAACCGTGGCTGCGTTGCTGAACCCACGGGTGAAGGAACCATTGGCCTGAAGGACGCCGCCGCCCGCCAGGATGATGCCACCATTGCCGATGGAAAGCCCGGCTGTGCCGGAGAGCGTGCCCACATCCAAGACACCACCTGTGATGCTGGTGGTGCCCGCATAGGTGTTGGCTCCGGTGAGCTTGGTGATGCCAGGGCCTGAAACGGTGAGAGCGCTGGTGGCATTGTCGATGATGGGAGCGCTGATGGTGAAACCGGAGGTGCCTGTGGTGTTGTTGAAGATGACGAGCTCCTTGCCAGCGCCCACCGTGAGACCAACGGAAGTGCCGCCTCCTGCAATGGAGGAACCGGCACCTACGGCGGTGACGAGGATGCCGCCAGAAGTGACAACACTGCTGGCGGAACTGCTGAGCGTGAGAGTGGTGCCGGCGGCATTGAAGCGAAGCGTATTGGTGGTGAAGGCGGCAGGGCTGAGGCTGGAGGTGACATCCGTGTCACCGGTGGTAGATGTGAAGGAAGTCTGGTAGGAGCCTGCGGCGAGTGCGCCGATGGTGCCGGAAGCATTGGTGGCCCAGGTGGTGCCGCCCACGGTGCCGAAAGCCACCGAACCGAGAGCCAGAACATTATTGGCCCCGATGGCGGCGGCCGTTGTGGAGGTGGTGATGGAACCGGACGTGGGGAGGGTGAAGTCGACGCTGCTGCCGGTGGAGCGGGTGATGGCACCGAGTGTGACACCAACGCTGGACGCGCCATTTTGAGTGATGCGCAAGGCGCTGGCCCGGCCGCCGCTGAACGAGGTGCCATTGAAGCGCTGAGTATTGGTGGCGCCGGATTTTCCCGTGATGGTCAAAGTGCCGCCACCCATGACGAGGGCGGAGGAGCTGCTGGTGTTGTTGATGATGTTGTCCGTGATGGCAGCGGCACTGAAATCGAGGCCCAGGGTGCCGAAGCTGACGGTGGTGCTGCCGGTGTAGGTATTGGCCCCCGAAAGGACGGCACCCCCTGCGCTGTTGGTGGTGTAGAGAACCAGAGAACCCGCGCCCGAGCTGCCGTTCTGGAAGACGCCGGTGACGATGGTGCTGGTGCTGCTGTTCCCGCTCAACGTCCAGGCACGCGCCGTGCTGCTGGAGGTCATGCTGATTGTGCCGCTGATGGTGAGCGTGCCGGAGGTCATGTTGTTGTTGATGGTACGCGCACCGGAAGTGCCGCCCTGACCGATGGCTCCGCCGATGGTCATGCTGGAAGTTCCGGCAAACAGAACATCGAATGCCAGGTTCAGCGGCAGATTGATGGTCTGAAGATTGGAGCTGTTGTTGGTGAACAGGACATTGACGGTCGAACCGACGGTGACCGCGTTGCCGTTGAGCGTGAATGCAGATGCGCCTGAATTGAAGGTGATGCCGCCGCTGGTAAGCACCTGGCCGGTGATGGTGTTGTTCAAGGTGGAGCCGCCGGTGCCGGCGGCATTGAACACCAGGCTGTCGCCGGCGAGAGTGGGGAGCGTGCCTCCCCAGTTGGCCGCCACACCCATGTCCGCGCTGGTATTTCCCACCCAGGTGGAAGTGGCAAAGGAGCGACCGCCGTGAAGAGCCAGCAGCAGAAGGACGACCGACAGAGCGCAACTGAACGCGGAGGGCGCCCGTGCCCGGAGGCGGGCCGTGTGATCAAGCAACGAAACGTCGTGGTGTGAAACCGAGTTCGTATGCGGCAGAGGGAAATGATTCATGGCTCAGTCGGCATCGGCTTCATCGCGGGGATCAACGAAGCCGAATGCGTGCAAGGGGGGATTTGGACGTGGGGGATTTTTGTTGGCGGCAGCGAGGCAAAGAGGAGCGTGGTGCGCTCCGCAATGACGATGCCAGTCAGCCGTTTTAATTAGCACCGGCCATGCCAGAAGGGCCTCGCCAGAATAGGTGAGCCGCAGGAGAAATCGTAATGCGTGCGAACATTAGGAGAGCCGGGACAGATGCTGGCAAAGTGCGCGTCATACCGTGTGGATCTCCGTGAGAAAACACCTGAAAACATGAGTCGAGGCATAGAGGACGTGCCTTCTGTGCATTGGGTGCCCTCAGCCTCAACAGGACGGCGTGCTGCGGAGAGGGTGTCATTGAGCCTCAAGCACGGGCTTTGGTGGATCCAGCCGGATGCCCAGGTGAATGGGAAAGTAGGTGCGCAAAACTTTCACCAAGGCGTGGGAGAACTGCAGGCGGTTTTCCGCAGTATCGCGCAGGCGCGGGCGGTTGGCCTCGATTTGAAGGCCTGCGACCTGGCGCTCCGCGCTGCAGTGGCGCTGGATGGTGTAACCGCCGCGGAAGAAGGGTTCCGTGGGCACGGGGATGCGGGGGCTGGGCGTGGCTGGAAAGCCTTCGAGCTCGAGCAGGGCGCCAAAGCTCTGAGGTCCACGCAGAAGCGCGGTGTAGCTAAGCGGACTGCGCTCTGCGATCCAACGCAGGCTGCCGGCATTTGCATAGGTCGATTCATTGAGTGCTTCATCGCAGTCTGCCAGCTCAAGCGCATTGTGAAGGTAGCCGAGCTCGATGCGTGCCTCGGCGTGGCCGTGGCCGTGGAGGTCAATGAGGAAGGCGACGCCGAACTGCTTCACAGCGGCGGCGCAGGCCTGATCGATGAAATCGTGATGCTCGGTCCAGGCGTGCTCTGCGAGGGGGCTGTTTTGAGCGGCTTCCGGCAGATCGCGATTGGCATCGAGCTTGGACCGGTGAAGGCTGCAGATGACGAGATGGATGTGACGGCCGGTCTGCTCATGAATGACGGAAGCGATGGTGCGGGCGAGCTCCTGGGTGTTGGCATCAATATCGACAACGCCATTGGTGCGGTCTGGCATGTCCGCGGGCTTGAGGCGGCCGCCGTGAGGGGCGGAGATGATGAGAGGCAGGTCGCCGGGAATGTATTCGATGAAGCTGCTGCGCCCGAAGATGCTGACGCCCGGCGTCAAATCCGCAGCGGAGCAGATGCAGGAAGCAACCAGTGAAAGGATGGCAAGCAGCGGCCTCATTCTCAGCTAGGAGTCTCCAGGAATGATGCGGAGCACATGGCTGGCCTGGGTGAAGTACCAGGTGTTGCGCTTGAAGGGGCGCAGCTGAATGCCGTTGGGGATTTCCGTGCCATTCGAATCGTGCGCACCGGAGCCGGTGCTGTCGAGAATGAGCGGCGTGCCATCGGGAGATTTGCCGATCTTGCCGACCCAGAGGACGACGTGAGAGAGGGTGCCCTTGGTGTTTTTGATGTAGAGGAGATCGCCGGTCTGAAGAGTGCGCGCGAAGTCTTCGTAGCTCTTTGGCAGCTCGATGCGCTTGACGGGAATGGTGCGATTGGGGCCGGGGCCATTGGCCTCTGTCATTTCGGACTGGCCTTTGACCTCGCCGCCGGGCTTGATGCCGAGAGCGAGATTGTAAGAGAAGGCGGTGAAGTTGCTGCAGTCGAGGCCTTTGCCGACGGGTGTTTTCTGTTCGCTGCTGCGAGGCCATTCAGCAGGGGGATCCCAGTCTGGCACGTGATGGTGCTGATAGGTGTAACCGATGAAGCGCATGCCGGCGGCGATGACGCGCTCGCGCGACCACTGGGGGCTTTTGGAAGCGAGGCCGGTGGGTGCGCTGAAGTGCTTGGCGGCGGGGCCGTAGTAGGACCAGCGCTTTTCGTTGGAGGGATTATACCAATCGCCAAAGGGAACGCTGGCGTAGTCTTTGGGATTGGAGCGGGGGCCTTTGAGGAGGTCGGGAATGAGGTCCTGCTCCTTGAAGGAAAAATTGACCGTGTAGGGGGACTTGTAGGCGTTGTTTTGCGCGAATGCGGCACCGCCGAGAAGCAGCAGACAAATCAGAAGGCGGGAGATCATGGAATTGGAGCGGAAGATTTTTCACCGGCTGCCCAGAAGATGCCGCGAGGGATGAGGTTCTCGAGGCCGGGGGTGTTTTCCGGATGAGGGCTGGAGATGAAGACGCGGCCTTTGCCGTAACTGCTGATGGTGTGCGCGGGCGAGTCGATCTGCACACCGGCGGGGGTGCCATTGTTTGCGACCTCCGTTTTGAAAGTGGTCAGGGTGGTGTAGGCGGGAATGTCGGTGCGGCCGGCGGGCTTGAGGATGGGGCCGTTGTGGTAGCGGACCTTGAACGGGTCTTTGACATCGCCAAGGAGTTCGGTTCCGGATGGCTCGACCTGGAGATCCAGCATGGCCTGGCCGCGCATCCATTTGCTGGAGACGGTGCCTGCATTCAAGATGCCGAGGCCCCAGCTAAAATTTGAGCAGGCGAGATAAGCGCCACCGCAGATGCCGACGTAACCGCCGCCATTTTTGACGAAGTCGCGCACGTTTTTGAGGCCGGCCTCGCCGATGCCTTTGGACTGGCCGCCGCCGGAGCCGCCGGGAAACACGAGCACGTCATAAGCGCTGAGGTTCAATGTGGCGATGTCCTTCTCGCTGAGGACAACAACCTGCGCCTGAGGGTAGGGCTTGAGCACATTGATGACGTTGTCTCCTCCGCCCTGAGGAGCGCCGGGGCCGCGATAGATGCCGACCTTGATGGGGCGGGTCTTCTCCGGTGCGGCGATGATGGTCTTCATGCCATTGGCGTCCGGGGGGGTGACAAACTTGGGTGCCTTGCTCGTTGCCTCATCCTTGGGCTTTGCCTTTTCCTGAGCGCACACCGGGGAGAGAAAAGCGGCCAGCATGAGCAGGAGCGAAAGATGACGGGACGATTTCATGAGTCGATGCGGGTGGAGATGGGTGGTGCAAATGGTGGTTCAAAGGGCGAGGGCGTCATCTGGCCAAATCTCGCCAAAATAGGTGAGGCGGCCCGGGGAATGATGGAAATCAGAATGACGAACGAGGAATGAGGATGAAAGGTGAGGGACTGGATGAACCTGCGGGAACCAAGCATCTGCCTCCCCAAAACGACGCGCTGCGGCGTGGGGGTGCTCGTGCTGTTTCTGTCCTTTCTCGGGACCACGCAGGGGGCCGATTCGCGGTGGGTGGAAAGGCTGGCATTCTGGTCATGGAGCGAGCTGCATGCGCTGGATGAACGGATCGCAGCCGATGAGCAGAAGCTCCAGACACTGCCTGAGCTGATGCTGATCAACAGCAGTCTGCGCATTGGCTTGAAGACCGGGTACACGACGGATGAAGATGTGCGCTGGATGGAGGTGACACTGAAGGAGGCTGCTCCCGCGGACAGCGTGGTACTGGTGCCGCCGCTGGCGAAGGGAGCGAACGCGGTGGTGGCTGGATATGGATTTCCGGTGCGCTTCAAGCTGGAGATCTTTGACGAGCAAAACCGGGCGAAGGTGGTGATGGATAAAACGGGAGAGGATTATCCGAATCCAGGCTGCTTTCCGGTGGTGGCGCGCTTCACAGCGCAACCGGTGAAGCGGGTGCGCTTTACTGCCACCGATCCATGGTCTGTGGATGGTCCGGAGATCCTCGCGATGGCGGAGATGCTGGTGCTGGCAGGGCCGCGCAACCTGGCGCTGGAGGCGACGGTGACGAGCTCGAGCTCACGCAACGCGCCACGAGCGTGGACACGGGCGAACCTGATCGACATGGTGACGCCGCTGGGGCTGCCGGTGGCTCCGCAAACGGGGGGCACGAACGGCTACCACAGCAGCGTGGCGGCCACGGCGGACGAGGAGAAATCGCTGACGCTGACACTGCCGGAGGTGACGCCGATCGATGAAGTGCGGCTGGTGCCGGTGCGGCGGAAGGATGTGCCGCTGTGGTTTGATTATGGATTTCCCGTGAGATACAAAGTGGAAGGTGCGACTAAGGAGGACTTCAGCGATGCAGTGATGATCCAGGAGATCACGGACAGGCTCATCCCACCGCCGGGGATGAACCTGGTGTGCATTCCGGCGCATCAAACACGGGTGAAGCATCTGCGGATCACGGCCACGCAGCTGTGGTACCGCAAGAGCGACTACGTCTTTGCGCTGGCGGAGGTGCAGGTGTTTCAGCAGGGCAGAAACATCGCGCCGAGCGGCAGCTTCACTGCAAGCGACGTGCTGACAGGAGAGGACGCGGCGGCATGGAGCACCGCGGCACTCAATGACGGACTGACCGAAGGCGGACGACTGCTGACGCTGCCGGAGTGGTTTGCGCAGCTGGAAACGCGGCAGCACTACGAGCGGGAGCGGAGCATGCTGAGGGAGCGGCGCGGCGCGGTGGTGGAGCACACGCAGCACCAGCTGGTGTATGGCAGCGTGGGAAGCGTGGGAGGCATCAGTCTGCTGAGCGGGCTGCTGCTGTGGCGGCAGCGGAGGCAGCGCCAGCGGGATGCGCAGCGGCTGCATGACAAGCTGGCGCGAGATTTGCATGACGAGATCGGATCGAACCTGGGAAGCATCACTCTCATCTGCTCCTTTGCGGCGCAGGCGGATGCAACGCCGGAGGCCATGCGGGCGGACATCAGCGAGATCGAGCGGGTGGCCGCCGAGACTGCGGACTCGATGCGGGACATGGTGGATTTGATCAGCACGCGGCGCTCGGAGGCGGAGAATGACTGGCTGGATGTGCTGCACCGGCTGACCGAGCGCCTGCTGCGCAGCCACACGCTGGACTGCGCGCTGCCTGCGGCACCGCTGACACTGGAGCCTGACATTGAAACGCGGCGCGAGCTGTACCTCTTTTGCAAAGAAGTGCTGCACAACATCGCAAAACATGCGCACGCGACGCGGGTGCGGTTTCACCTGACACCGACGGCCGAGGGGCTGCGCATCGAGGTGACTGACAACGGGGCGGGCTTTGACACGGCGCAGTCTGCAAGCGGACACGGCCTGAGCAACCTGCGGGAGCGTGCGATAGCGATGCAGGCACGATTGCAAATTCTTTCCTCGCACGGGAGCGGGACGTCCATCACACTCGACCTGCCACGAGGGCACCGCTGGCGCAAACCTGCCGCATGAATGATGAAAACTGAAACGCTGATTCAGACCTGGATCGTGGAAGACCATGACACCTTCCGCCGCTCACTGCAGCGGCTGTGCACGCCCGAGCGAGGGCTGGCAGTGGCGCCGGCCTTTGCCAATGCTGAAACAATGCTGGCCGCGCTGAAAAGCGCCAGCGACGGACAGAAGCCGGATGTGCTGCTGCTGGACGTGGGACTGCCGGGACGCAGCGGCCTGGAGATCATCGCGGATGTGCACCGACTGGCGCCGGACTGCCGCATCGTGATTCTGACGGTGTTTGAAGACGAGGAGAAGATCAGCCGTGCGATCAGCGCGGGTGCGAGCGGGTACCTGGTGAAGACGTCACGAGCAGAAACGGTGGTGGCGGCGATTTTAGAGGCGGCTCAGGGAGGCTCGCCGATGTCGCCAAAGGTGGCGGCGAGCGTGGTGAAGATGCTGGCGAAGCTGACGAAGCCAGCGGCGCAGCCGGTGTCTCTGTCACCGAGGGAGCATGATTTGCTGAAGCTGCTGGTGGAAGGACTGACGGCGAAGGAGATCGCGGACCGGATGCAGGTGAGCATTCACACGACGAGCACACACACGCGGAATCTGTTTACGAAGCTGGGAGTGCATAGTCGCGCGGCGGCGGTGGCGCGGGCGCTGAAGGAGAGGCTGGTGTGAGCGGAAATTATGAAGGATGAGTTATAAAGGGCGGAGTGGTGAGTGGAGGAGCGATGGAGGATGGCGGAGCGCCGCACAGAGGACTGTGCGGACCACTATGCTGGCGCTTTCGCGTGCGAATCAGTGCTTGGCTAATTCGGTTTCGATCGACTTGGCGACTTGCTGGCCCATGAGGGCGTAGCCTTGGGCGTTGAAGTGGACGTCCTGGGGATTGGCGATGCCTTTGAGCTGAGGGGCGAGGAAGGCGTGGAGGTCGTCGATGGGGATGTTGTGCTTCTTCATCACGCGGAGGGCGATTTCGTTTTTCTCGGCGATTTGAGCAACGATCTCGGGGCCGTCCTTGGTATCGGGTGGGACGGGGGTGGTGGTGGCGAAGATGATTTTGGCGCCGGTTTTTTGCATGCGGGCGATGAGGATTTCGAGACGCTGCTCGTAGTCGGCAGCGGGTGTTTTGCGGTCGTGGATGCCGAAGTTGAAATGGATGACGTCCCATTTGCCGTCGCCGAGCCAGATGTCGATTTTCTTCACGCCATTGGCGGTGGGGCCGCAGTTTTCCGGGGCGCGATGGACGTTGGCCTTGCCTGCCATAGCTTTGCGCACGTCGAGAGTGTAGCCGCGGGAGATGGAGTCGCCGATGAGGAGGACGCGGGGGAGTTTGGGGTCGTCTTGAACGAAGTCCCAGGCGTTGGAGCGGCCGGCGATTTTGTCTTTCTTGTGAAGAGGAAGGTAGAAGCCGTTGCCGAGGTTTTGCTCGAGCACGGTTTCCCAAGCTTGCTGGTCGGGCGGGAGCTTGGCTTTGAGGGCCTGGTATTTTTCATCGACGGCCTTGTCCTCAGCGGCTTTTTTGGCGGCGGCTTCGGCGGCGTTGGTGGGCTCGTTTTGGGATTTGATCTGAGCCTGGGAGAGAGTGGCGAGGGCGAGGAAGAGGAGGAGGGATTTCATGTGAGAGAGGACGTCCGGGAAAGGGTGCGCTATTTTTGGCAAAGGAATGAAGGAGCAAGGGAATGGCCGGAGATTTGCACCGCAAAGATTCGGAGAACGCAAAGGTTTTCCAGATGGGTTCAGAGTTGTTCTGCAGTGCAGTTATTCGAAATCGAAATGAGAGCGGCGCGGCGAGCAGCCTTCGCAGCTTACCGTTTCGAGAGGATGATGGCGGCCTGCGGAAAGCGGTAGCTGCGTTCGTGCCTCACTTCGCGACCGCACTCCAAATGAGATCTTATTTCTTTGGGAGGTTCTCGGTGATCACGACGGCGACTTTTTCGGCAAGGTAGTGGTAGCCTTCGGGGGAGTAGTGGACGTTGGCGGGGAGCTGGACTTCGCTCAGCTTGGCAGCGGCGTGAGCGCAGAGGTCGTCGGTCGGGATGCCTGCGGCGGTCATCACGCGGGCTGCGGCTTCGTTGTATTTCTTTTCGTCGCCTTCGACGCGGCCGGGAGAGCCGGAGGGAACGGGGGTGGTGGTGCACCAGATGAGTTTGGCGCCGGTGGCCTGCATGGTCTTCACGAGTTCGGCGAGGTTCTTTTCATAATCGGCAAGGGAGACCTGGGGATGGGAGCCGGCGGCCTTGGGGTCGGCGAGCTTGGAGGGATCGTCCGCGATGAACTTGAGATCGTGCAGGCCCCAGTTGAAGTGGATGACTTCCCACTTGGAGGTGCCAAGCCAGTCTTTGATGTTCTTGAGTCCATTGGTGGTGGGGCCGCCATTGGTGGGGATGCGGTGGACGTTGGCCTTGCCTTTGAGGAGTTCACGCACGTCGAGCGTGTAACCCATTGAGATCGAGTCGCCGATCAGAAGAACGCGGGGGAGACCGGCGACGTCTTCAGCCTTGGCAAGCGAGGGATGAGGGGCGCGCTTGGCTGCCTTTTTGGGAGCTTCTTTAGGAGCGTCTGCAGCGATGGCGGAGGCGGCAAAGAGGGCGAGCAGGAGGATGAATTTCATGGTCGAGAAACAACGCCGTGAGCGGGCGCACATTTCGTAACGATTGATAAACAGTATCTTGACCGCAGGCGGGTAATCCGGCTAGCCTCATGACCATGGTGAAATCCAATCTGGGTCTGTGGTGCCGATGCATGCTGCTGACAGGTGCATGGCTGCCGATGCTTTTGATGGCGCAAACCGAAACGCCCGCCCCTGCGGCGACTGCGACTCCCGCAACTCCCACCTCGCCGACGCCCGAGGGATGGAAGAGCCGGCTGGCGGATCCTGAATTTCGGCAGCGTGCAGAACAAGCGGACGGTGTGAGCTATGCGATGAAGGAGCTGGCGGAAGATCCCTTTCAGCACAGCGCTTTTTATGACTGGCTGAGGGAGACGGTGAGGACGGCGCCGGGCCACCAGATCGAGTGCCTGCTGCTGTCACAACTGGCGCGAGATCTGGACCGGCCGAAGGAAGAAATCAGCGCGGCGGATGATCTGGTGCTGCAAGCGGCGCCGGGCCTGCCGCAGGGGTGGTTTGGACGCGCGGAGCAGTATGAGGGGGACGAGAAGCAGAAGGAGTCTGCGACTTGGGCTATGGAGGCTGCAGTGCAGGGCATGCGGCGGGTGAACCTGGCTTCGCCCTTTTGGAAGAAACAACTGCATGGGTATCGCGGTGTGGACTGGCTGGCGCATGCGGTGAAGACGGAGCAACTGACGGAGTGGGTGAAGGCGGTGGTGCGCGCGGTGGAGGATGCGCCGCAGGGAACGGCGCGGCCTGACGTGTGCACCCTGGTGCTGGAGATGCTGCGCCATGATGCGATACGCAAGGAGCCGCTGCTGGGGCAGATGCTGCTGGAGGCGGTGCAGACGGCGCAGCCACAGCTGGTGCTGGGCGATCCCGCGAACTTTGTGGTGGTGATGAATGATCTGCTGGCCGGAGGACATGCGACGCTGGCGCAGCGTGTGGCACGGCTGCTGGTGTATGCAGAGGTGCCGCGAGGTGCGGAAACGGAACTGCTGGGCGGCATGAACGAGCTGCTGGGCATGTGGGAGGACACGAATCCGCCCTACCAGCCCACGACGAAAGCGCGGCAGATTCTGCAGGCGGCGATGACGGATGACGCGAATTTCGCGGAGGCATGCCTGGAAGCCGCGAAGGCGCAGCCGCAAAATGAAAACCTCATCGCGCATGCGCTGCTGGCGCAGGCACTGAGCGGTGGTGTGAGCGAGGAGCAGCTGCAACTGGCGGCAAATCTAAACGTGGAGAGCCGCGCGCGGGTGGCGCTGCGGCTGGCGGCGTTTGCACCGGCGGGGAGCCACCCGCAGATGAAGGGCGGACCGTGGATGGAGGAGCTGGCGCTGAACCTGGTGAAAAATCTGCAGATGGGCGAGGTGCAGCGCGGTGAATTTGAGAGCCTTCTTAACTGCCTGGAAAGCCTGGAGCGGGGCAATGACAAGGAACGCGTGATACGCGTGCTGGATGCCGCGCGCAATGCGGCACCTCGCATCAATGATCTGGACCACTGGGAGAGGTATGCGCGCGTCATTCTGCGGCAGCAGCGAGCGGAGCAAACTCATGTGCTGGCCACGGCGTGGAGCAGCGCTCTGGACCAGTCTTCCGAGCAGAAAGAACATCTGCTGCCGCTGGCGCGCACGGCGATCCGCGCGGGAAAAAATGGCGGTGTGGAATTTGCGACGATGGCGCTGACGCTGTGGGAGCGGCACCATGCGGAAATGACCAGCACGGCGCTGCCGCCACCAGGCACGGCGAGCCTTGTGGGCGAGGCGCTGATGGCGTGCGATTACGTGGAGGGATTTGAGCGGTTTGTCACCGGGCTGGAAAATCTGCCGAAGCACCGCATCACCGCCCAGTACACGCAGATGACGGCGGAGCTGGTGGCGCTGAGAGATTTGATCGCGGGCAAAGGAGATCTGGTTCCGGCGGTGGAGGCGTGGGTGCAACCACCCGCGGAGAAGGGAGGCGCGATGACGGTGCAATGGCAGCTGGTGCTGCCGGAGCTGGGCAGGTCACAGGAACGCGGCATCATCATCACGGTGGGCGATCGCGACGGGCGCACGGAGGCGGACAAACTGAGCGATGCGAGGTGGTGGAGGGCGGGGACGTACCTCCCCGCGCTTTCGCGGCTGAGCGGCAAGTTTTCACTGGAGATTCTGGCGGGGGAGCATCCGCAGAAGCTGCGAAGCCTGCACACGATCCAGGAGGCGCCGGCGCGAGGAGCGCAGGAAGTCATCACGCTGCCAGCGTCCGGGAGTCTGAAGATCATGCTGCGTTCGGGTGAGAACGGGATGACGTCTTCGAGCGAGCCGCGCGCCTTTTCCACGCATGCAGCGGTGTTTCAGACCGCGCGGGAGCCCGCGGCGGTGGCGGACGGTTCTTCGGTGGCGTGGCAGAACGAATGGGCGCCGCAACCTGCAAGCTGGCAGGCGGAGGATGCGAACCGCTGGGGCCGGCTGATCGCGCCGCCGGTGGAAATCGAAGCGGGTGCGGAATATCTGCTGCAAGCCTGGCCGGATGCGCAGAGCAGCACGGTGAGGATGATTTTGCTGGATGCCGAGAAGAAGCCGCTGGGGCCGGTGCCGGTGGCGAGCATGGGGTGGCAGCCCGGGAAGCTCTCTGTCACATACACACCTATGAACCGGACGGCGAGATGCAGCACGCAGCGGTTTCGTCCCGGGGACTGGGCGGGTGATGGTGACCTGGTGTTTCCCTCAGACGGCAGAGCAGGAGAGCAGCCGGCGAAGTTCATGGCATTTGTGACACGGGATGCGGTGGTGAAGACGCTGCCGGCGCTGCAGCTGCGGCCGTACCGCACGGCGGCGATGACAGAAAAATCCGACAAGAGCTTCTCCTCGCCCAAGCCTGAGCTGCCTGAGCTGAACGACGAGTACATCGGCTATCTTGGCTTCACGATTCATTCATGGCATGTGACGTTTGCCAGTGACCGGGGCATCCTGATGGGGAAGGGCGCGCTGGCGGGCTTTGATGTGACGCGCATTCCGTGGAAGCCGCTGGTGCGCGCGGAGTCCGAACTGATGGAGGGGAATGAGTGGCCGCTGTGCTTCACGCCGGAGCACAGCCTCATTATTGAGCCAAGCTGGAACGGGAACCGCAAGCTGGGGCTGCGCTTTGTGCCGTTTGATGCGCGCGGCGAACGCTACGCAGCCTGCCGGAGGCTGGACCTGCCGCTGCCGAGCTACAACCGGGGTGAACTCAGCGAGTGGCATGACGGGGCGGTGCTGATGGTGTCCTCCCAGGATCGTGAGAATCCGGAGCCCGCGTGCGCGTGGGTGGAGCCCGACGGGCGCTGCCATGTGGTGAAGCTGCCACGACCGGCGATCACGGGAAATCCTGGCATGGAGCTGGCGTGGTGGATGCAGGACGGCATTCACTTCACACTGCATGAGGACGGCCTGCTCTTTCACATGGAGCACAAGGACGGGCTGAAGCTGCTGAGCGTGGAGCCGGGGTCTCCGGATGACATTCCGAAAGGGTGCACTCCGGGGCGGAACAAACGCAAACGGGCGTGGAAGCTGGAGCGGCCGGACGTGCTGATCCACGTGGACAAAAAAACCAATGTCGTCACGCACCGCTATCACCTGCCGAAACCATGTGAAGGACTGCCAATGGCGTTTGAGTCGAGCGGTTATGTGATCCTTTTCACCACGGAACACGAGATCATCCGGGTGAACCCGCCGGACATGGTGGAGGACGAGGATTGAGAAAAACGCGCTGGCATCCGGCGGCAGTCGCGCCTTTGATGCGGGGACACCCATCCCAACCACCATGCGCACGCTGCTTTCCCTCCTCGCCCTTGCCACGTTTGCCTCTGCTGAACCGGTCACGCTGACGCTGGCTGATTTCACCAATACCAATGGCGAGGCGCCTTCGGGTGGCTGGACCACGGAAGGTGACGGCACGATTCATCTGAATGGCAAAGGCGGCGGCGCGCTGATCTCGAAGAACGAGTATTCAAATTTTGAGCTGGTGTGGGAATGGAAAGTGAACCCGAAGGGCAACAACGGCATCAAGTACTGGGTGACGAAGATCGGTGGCAAGGAGTGGCTGGGCATTGAGTACCAGATGATCGATGACAGCGGTCATCCGGACGGTCTGAAGGGCGGCTCGCACACGACGGCGTCCATCTATGACATCAAGGAGCCGATGACAGGCAAGCTGGTGAAGCCGGCGGGTGAATGGAACGTGAGCAAGATCGTGGTGCAGGACGGGAAGATCCAGCACTGGCTGAATGATGCGCTGGCCTGCGAGGCGGACACGACCACGCCGGAGTGGAAGGAGAGGATCGCGAAGAGCAAGTTTAAGAACAAGGAAGGCTTTGCGCCGGGGAAAGGGAAGATCATGCTGACGGAGCATGGGGATGAGACTTGGTTCCGGAATATCAAGCTGACGGCGAAGTGAGGCTGGATCCTGGATGCTGGACTCTGCGGAGCTTTGTGGTGAGGCGGAGGGGGCTGGTTTCGGCTGACGGGCGAGAGGGGTAGGCACGAGGAAGATTTGTCCGCGCGCGAAAGCGGTGTCGTCGAGGCAAGGGCTTGCGCCTTGCCTCTCTGCCACCGCAGTCCAAGACGCTTTCGCGTGCTGCGGAGGATTGTGTCTGCGCAGCGGGAGATGAGGGGCTGGGGGTGTGGCGGGGCGCCGCTCAGGGGACTGAGCGGACCACTTTGGTGGCGCTTCTGCGGTTTGGGGGATGTTGCTAGATGGGGGCGATTCGGCGTTTATGCTTCGTTGGCGCGGTCGATTTCCCAGGCGCTGTCGTTGGCGTGGGGAAGTTCGGCGAGGTCTTTTTGGAAGAGCTGGGTGAGCTCGATGCGGCGCTGGCGGACGATGTTGGCGTAGGCGTCTTCGTCCTCATGCACGGGGACGAGGAGGTGGACGGTTTCTTCATCGTAGCGCTTCCAGCGGCGGGCGGCGCGCTCGGTGGCGTAGGCAGGCTTGCCGAGGGCACGGAGAGCGCGGACGGCGAGCTCCTGGGCGCTGCCCATCTGCTCGTGGACGGCGTCTTCGGCGGCAAGGCCAAGGCTCATGAGCTCGAAGCGCTGATCGTAGTCATGCGCACGGGCGAGGATGCGGAGCTTGGGGAATTTTTCGCGCACTTCGGTGACGAGGCGTGCGACTTTGGCCTGGTCTGCGAGGGCGATGATGAGCATGCAGGCATGATCGATGCCGGCGGCGTGGAGGAGATCGAGGCGGGTGGCATCGCCGTAGAAAACTTTGAAACCGAATTTGCGCAGCATGTCCACGTGGTCGGGATCGCTTTCGAGGACGGTGACTTTGACACCCTGGGACATCATGAAGCGTCCGACGAAATTGCCGAAGCGGCCGAAGCCCGCGAGAATGACGGGGGCATGCTCGTCGATGCGGTCGGGGGCGCGCTGCTCGCGGCTGACGGCGGTATAGCGGGGGGCAAGGATGCGCTCGTAGATGATGAAGAGAAGCGGCGCGGCGGCCATGGAGAGTGCGACGACGGCAACGAGGAGCTTGGAGGTTTCCTCCACAAGGATGTCCTGCTGGATGGCCATGGAGAGGAGGGCGAAGGCGAATTCCCCGCCCTGCGCGAGCGCGAGCGAGAGGAGCCAGCGGTGGCTGCCACGAATTTTCAATGCGGTGGCGATGAGGTAGATGACAGCCGCTTTGAGAATGATGAGAGCCATGACAAGCGCGGTGACGAGGAGAGGCCTGGCGGCAATGACGGCGAAATCCAGCGAAGCGCCGACGGCGAGGAAGAAGAGGCCGAGGAGGAGGCCTTTGAAGGGTTCGAGATTGCTCTCCAGTTCATGCCGGTAATGGCTGCCTGCGAGCACGACGCCGGCGACGAAGGCCCCGAGCGCGGGCGAGAGGCCGACCTGAGTCATGAGCAGGGCCACCCCGACGATGAGAAGAAGCGCGGCGGCGGTGAGGAGCTCGCGCAGGCCGGTTTTTGCCAGAATGGCGAAGCCGCGCGGGACGATGAACTGGCCGGCGATGACGATGGCCACGACGGCGCCGAGAGTGACAAGAGGCTGGGCCCAGTGCGGGAGCTCGTGCAGCCAGCCGTGGTGCTCTGTTTTGGAAACGCTGGCGGCGAGCAAGGGAAAGACCGCGAGCATGGGGATGACTGAGATGTCCTGAAACAAAAGCACTGCGAAGGAGTCGCCGCCGCCATCGGTGCGCATGAGGCCTTTTTCCTGCAGGGTCTGAATGACGATGGCGGTGGAGGAGAGCGCCAGAATCATGCCGGTGGCGAGCGCCGGCTTCCACTCCAGGCCGCATGCAATGGCGATGCCCATGACGACGAGCGCTGTGAGGGAGACCTGCAAGCCGCCGAGTCCGAAGATGGGGCCGCGCATGCGCCAGAGGCGGGCAGGCTCGAGCTCGAGGCCGATCATGAAGAGCATGATGACGACGCCGAACTCGGCGAAGTGCATGGCCTCCTCCCCCTGCCTGCCCCCCACCCAGCCGAGCACGAAGGGGCCGATGATGGCGCCGCCGATGAGATAACCAAGCACGCTGCCGAGGCCGAGACGATGCGCGAGGGGCACCAGCAGCACGGCTGCGGCGAGATAGATGAAGGCGGAGAGAAAGAAGTGGGGATCGTGCATGAGCTATGCAGGAATGAGGTCGTTGATCTTATGAGAGTCCACGGCCAGTTCGATCGGCAGTGTTTCATCGCGCAGGGCCCTGAGGAGGCGGGCGTAGCGCTGGGCATGTGGCATGATGGATTCGTGATCGGCGAGCTGGTTTGCGCCGTGAATGACGTGCGGCGCGATGTAGCGCATGCCGCAGAGAAACGCGGTCTGATCAAAGGGCGCGAGGAGCTGGCGGATGGTGAAACGATTGCGGCCCTGCGAGCAGTAGAATTCCTCGGAGCCGCCGGCGCTGATGGCGTGGATGAGGGTCTTTCCCTGAAGGGCAGTGCCCCCTTCCCCGTAGGCCCAGCCATAGGTGAGGACGAGATCGAGGTATTCCTTCACAAGGGAGGGAGCGCTGTACCAGTAGAAGGGGTGCTGGAGAACGATGATGTCGTGTTCTTTGAGAAGCCTTTGCTCTTCCTCGACATCGATGAGGAAGTCCGGGTAAAGCTCGTAAAGATCGCGAAAAGTCACGCCCTCAACTTCGCGAGCGGCGGCGGCCAGGCGGCGATTGATGCGCGACTTGTGCGGGGCGGGATGGGCGTAGAGGACAAGAACCGAGGCCATGATGATGCGTGGGAGCATGACCGCACGGAGTGGCACGGCAATTGATTTCGGAGTTTTGCGCCTTCGGGGAGAATGGAATTGAACGGCGCGGCTGAACCTCGAAATGGTGCTGAGCGGAATGAGATGGCGGGGCGCCGCTCAGGGGACTGAGCGGACCACTCTGCTGGCGCACTCGCGGTGTGCCGGGGCTGTTTTTCTTTTCGGCGCATTGTCATCGCGATACGGAATGCGCGATCGCTGCTGCGGCCTCCAATGTTTAGAACCGGACGGGCCTTGCTTTTCAATGCTCGGTGAGCTCGATGCTCAGCTTGTCCTCGATGCGGCCTTTGAATTTCCAGATGCCATCGATGCGGAGTGCGTCGTCGATTTCCATGCGGAGTCGGGTGCCGTCTGCTGCGAGGAGGTGGAGTTCCACATTGTCAACGGCGGCGGAGGGGTCGGCGTTTTCGTCGTCGGGATCGACTTCAAGGGAGACGAACTTGAGATCTGAGATGCTGCCGAAGTGTTTGGTGATGAGAGCGCGGATTTCGTCGATGCGCTGCTTGTTTCGAACCAGGTCTTTTTCGCGACGCTTCAGTTCTTTTTCGCGCTCTTTGGGCACATTGATCTCGGTGGGGGAGGTGCCGGAGGCCGCGAGGGCTTCGGCTTCCTTGAGCCTGGCGAGCACTTCGGGCGAGTGCCAGCAGGCGGCGATGGCGGCGGTGTCATCGGCCTTGAAGGCGGTGATGAAAACTTCCGCGAGCGCTTTGAGTTCTGCAGGGGGCGGCGCGGGGTCCTCTGCGCGAAGGATTGAGACCAGGCATGAAGCAACGAGGAGAGAGCGGAGGAATTTCATAACTACGGGACGCGGGGGAACTCAACTGACGGAAGTGATACTTGGGGTGGCTCGCCTGGAACCGGCTGAAGCCGGTACTACAATACTCACGCGGCGGTGTTCCTTGGAATTTTGTGAGCTGAGGGCTGGCGCTGAAAAAAGTGTGGAAGTCTCAGTGCGGATTTTGGATGGGCAGGCAGCCCAGAAAGCGCACTCCGAGAGTGCGGACCACTCCGCGCTGGTCTCTGCGAAAGAGCGTGGTCACTTTCCACGGGCGAGGTAAACGCCGAGAGCGGCGATGAGCATGCCGATGAGGGAGAGGCCGGTGAGAGTCTCGCGAAAAATGGCCCAGGCCATGAGGGCGGTGACGGCGGGGACGGTGTAGAAGAGGCTGGCGACATTGACGGCGGTGCCGCTGCGGATGAGGTGATTGAGCAGGCTGATGGCGCCGATGGAGAGGACGAGCGCAACCCAGAGCACTGCGAAGACAAACTGGCCGCTCCACTCGATGCGCATGGTCTCCGTGGTGAAGGCGAGAAGCGCGGTGATGAGGAGGCTGGCGGCGTATTGAACGACGGTGCTGGTGCGGAGATCGAAGGCTGGGCAGTGGCGCTTCTGCCACAAGGTGCCGACGGTGATGCCGACGAGGGCTGCAATGGCGGGCAGCGTCATCACAAAGGTGAGGCCGCTTCCGGTCTTGTGCGCGACGACGAGGATGGTGCCTATGAAGCCGAGGGCAAGGCCACCCCATTGACGCGGCAGAACGCGCTCGCCAAGGGCGATGCCCGCAAAGGCGGCGGTGAAGAGAGGCTGGAGCGAGACGATGAGGCTGAGGATGCCCGCAGGAAGGCCGAGGCGGAGAGACCAGACGCAGCCGCTAAGGTAGAGGGCGTGGATCATGAGCCCTGCAAAAGCGACGTGGGCGAGCTGTGCCTTTCCTTTGGGCCAGGGTGCTCGGGTGAGGAGCGCGATTGGCACGAGAATGGCCAGCACGATGCAGTAGCGCAGCGTGAGGAAGGTGAAGGGCTCGGCGTAGGGGATGCCGAGCTTCGAGCCGATGAAGCCGCTGCTCCAGAGGAGGACGAAGAGCCAGGGGATGGCGGAGGTCCAGCGGGAACTGCGTGATGTATTATTCATCAAGCTGCTGGATTCTGGCCAGGTGGCGGCCGCCTTCGAACGGGGTGGTGAGAAACACATCCACAATCTGCAATGCCATTTCCAGATCCATCATGCGCTCGCCGAGGGAGAGGACGTTGGCGTCGTTGTGGAGGCGGGTGAGGCGGGCGGATTCGAGGTTCCAGCACAGGCCGCAGCGGATGCCGCGGAGGCGATTGGCGGCGATGGCTTCGCCATTGCCGGAGCCGCCGAGGACGATGCCGCGCTCGAAGCGGCCCGAAGCAACAGCTTCGGCGACAGGGCGGATGAATTTGGGGTAATCGACGGGATCCGTGGAATGGGTGCCGAAGTCTTCGACCTCATGGCCGGTCGCACGAAGGTGCTGGAGGATGGCCTGCTTGTACAGGTAACCTGCGTGATCGGAACCGATGGCGATTTTCATGAGGGGCACGAATCGAGAGACCATTTCCCTCCGCGAACTGGAGCGAGAATTTCGGGAGGGAACTGGGAGATTTGTAGGAGGCGAAAGCGCCGCGCTCATCTCGGCGGAGCGAGATGGCTACTGTACAAACTGATCGCGGATGACGACTTCGTCGTAGGAAAGCTGGCCGGGCTTGGGCCAGGCGGGCTGGGTGCCTTTGCCGACGGCGATCATGAAGGAGATGACGTGGTCTTCGGGAAGCTTGATGATTTTGGCGACGGCGTCGAAGTCAAAGCCGTCCATGGGGCAGGAGTCGTAGCCCATGGCTTTGGCGGCGAGCATGATGGTCATGCCGGCGAGGCCGCAGGAGCGCATGCACTCATCGCGCTGAACCTGATCGCGGCCAGAATAGTACTGGCCGATGGCGGGAACGAGGAAGTCCTGCACGGGCTGGGGTGCATTTTTCCAGTAACGGCCCGGATCTTTTTTCCACGCGTCTTTGTCAGCACACATGACGATGAGGAGGGACGCTTCTGTCATCTGCGCCTGATCCCAGCCGACGGCACGAATTTGCTTCCTGATTTCAGGGTCGTGCACGGTGACGAAGCGGCAGTGCTGGATGTTGAAGGCGCTGGGGGCGAGCATGGCGGCTTCGAGAAGCTGGCGGATTTCCGCATCGGTCATGCGATGGGCGGGGTCGTAGTGCTTAATGGCGCGGCGGGAGGCGATGGCTTCGAGGGTGTTCATGGGGAGAGTTGACGGTGGTTTACTGTTGTTTCCGGAAGGCTCAGGCGAGCTTCAATAAACAGGGCAAAAGTTTTGAGGGATGATATTGGATGGCGGGCTGGCAGTGAGTAATCACTGGATGTTGCGAAGCATGAGGGGCAGTGCGCGATGGTGCTGGGGGATGGGAGGGCGCTGGTCGACAGACAAGAGTGTCTGTCGTACTTTAATCATGGGCGCCTGGCGTGAAGTTTGATGTGGAGGTGGATGTGGTCGTTGACAACGTGTTTGCCGAGAAAGGCGAAAAGCCTGCCGGAGCCGTAGTGGCTTCCGAACTGGGTGCGGTCGAGTTCAAACTGCGCCTGACCGGTGAGGTGACTGGCGTCCGCGGCCGCGATGACGGCGGGGAAGCTGAGCGGACGGGTGACACCGCGCAGGGTGATGTCGCCATGAAGGGTGTAGTTTGGAGTGCCTGGGGTGCAGGATGGAAGAGGATCGGCGTGAGTGCAGACGAACTCGGCGGTGGGAAAGCGGTCTACGGCGAAAAAATCGTCATCGCGAAGATGGCGGATGAGCATGGCATTGAAGGCGGTGTCCGCGAGGTCTTCACAGGCGATGCTGTTCATGTCGAGGGTGAAGGTGGCAGACTGAAGAACGCCGTTTTGGATTTCGATCTGGCCGCCGGAGAGCTTGAGGGTACCGTGGTGGTGATTGAAAAGATTGCGACCGGTCCAGCGGACGAGGCTGGTCTCGGTGTCGATTTCGTAGCGGCCGTCGGGAGAGGCTGCGGCAGGCTCTGCCAGCGTGCCCTCGAGCGGAAGATGGTTTTGCTTCCATTCCGCGATGCCACCCATGAAAGCGCTGACCTTGGCGTAGCCGGCTTTTTCTAATTTTTCCGCAGCAGTCGAAGCGTCGAGTGAATCACCACCTGCTCCGTAGACAATGATGGGCGTGTTTTTGTCGGGGACGAGTTCGGCGACCTTGGATACGAAAACGGTTTCATAAACGCAGGCATTGGTGGCGCCGGGAAGATGGGCGCAGGCGAAGTGCTCTTCGGGGAGGACGTGGATGAGGGTGGCGGAGGACTGCTGCGCCTGGACCTGGGTGAGAGAGAGGGTGTTCATGATTGGGGAGCTTCTGCAAGAAGGGCGTCGAGGTCGAGAGGTTCGGTGGTCATGGCGAGTTCGCCGTGAGAATCGCGCGGCCACAGGGAAGGATCGCGATCGACATAGAGTTCGAGACCGTTGCCATCGGGGTCGTGGAGATAGAGGGCTTCGCTGACGCCGTGGTCGGAAGCGCCATCGAGAGGGATTTTGTGTTCAATGAGGCGGCGCAGGGCGTCGGCAAGGGAAGCGCGGTCCGGATAGAGGATGGCAACGTGGTAGAGGCCCGTGGTGCCACGCGCGGGAGCTTTGCCGCCACTGCTTTCCCAGGTGTTCAGGCCGATGTGGTGGTGATAACCACCTGCGGAGACGAAGGCGGCCTGGGTGCCGTAGCGCTGAGTGGGCTGAAATCCGAGGACACCGGCGTAGAAGGCGAGAGAACGCTCCAGATCGGCCACTTTAAGGTGGACGTGGCCGATACGGACGCCCGGATGGATGGGAGCGGACATGGGGAGTTTGCCGTGGTTTGAGGTTGCTGGCGATGGTTTGCGGTTGTTTCCAGAGGGGAGAAGAAGCGGGCCGGATTCAGTGACGAATCCGGCCCGCGTGTGGTTGCATTATTTGGCGGCGAAGATGGCTTTGAGGTACTCTTTGCGGCCGGAAAGGGCGACGAGGGAGAGGACGCCGAGGATGACGGGCATCTCGTAGCCGCCTTTGACCAGGAAGAAGTGGTAGAGGGCGATGTTTACCACGACGGGGCCGACGAGGGTGAGGGCCAGATTCGTGAAGCGGCCGCTGAGGAGCAGGAGGCCGCCGGTGACTTCGAGGACCTTCACCACATCGAGATAACCACTGCCGTAGATGGCGGACATGAAGTTCTTGGCCGTTTCCGTGGGCGGCGGAGGAATCGGGATGAAGTGGAGCCACATGTTGGCACCGAAGACGACAAAGAGGAGGCCGAGGAGAAGGCGGGCGATGGTGGGGATGTGTTTCATATGGGGAAGTTTGCGGTTGTTGGCGATGGTTTGCGGTTGTCGGCAGTTGTTTCCAGAGGGGTTATGCGAGGTCGAAAAGGAGGGCTTCGGCGTTGTTGCTGGCGGTGAGGGTGAGGGTGCCGGTGTCGTCGGTGCTGACAGCGTCGCCTGGATTGAGGGTGGTGCTGCCATTGACGGTTACCGTGCCTTTGATGAGCTGGAGCCAGGCACCACGGCCGGCTGTGACTTCGTGGGTGGTGGATTTTCCAGCTTCGAGACGAACACGGTAGATATCCGCATCCTGATGAATGGTGGCGGAGCCATCGCGGCCGTCGGAGGAGATGACGAGCACCTTCTCGGCGGTTTCATGCTCGGGCTTGGGGTGCCATTCGGTGTAACTGGGCTTCAGGCCGTTTTGACGCGGACGAATCCAGATCTGCAGAAGGCTGCCGGGTTCAGTCTTGGAGGGATTGAACTCGCTGTGGGTCACGCCGCTGCCGGCGCTCATGAGCTGGATCTGGCCGGGCAGGAGCGTGCGGCCATTTCCCATGCTGTCCTTGTGCGCGAGAGCGCCGTAGAGGATGTAGCTGAAAATCTCCATGTCGCGATGCGGATGGGTGGGGAAACCTGCGCCGCCGGCGATGACGTCCTGATTGATGACACGAAGACTGCGGAAGCCCATGTGAGCAGGATCGTAATAGTCGGCAAAGCTGAAGGTGTGGTAGGTGTCGAGCCAGCCGTGGCTGGCGTGGCCGCGTTCGTTGGAGAGGCGAAGTTTGAGTTTCATAACGACGCTGATTTCGCCCAGCCGCCGTCATTCCTCCAATGCCACTTGCTTCACAAGTTCATGCTTTCAGGTAATGTTTTTACCCTCATGAGAAGAAGTCGATCACACCGTCGGAGTTGAGAACGGCGAGCTGTTTTTCGCCTGAGGCCGCGTAGCAGACGGCGTCCGGCTCGCGACTGGTGGCGGAGAGGCGAAGCGGAGCGTTCTGGAGAAGCTTTGCTTCGGGATGAGCGCTGTAGATGAGGCAGGACTTCCCATCTCCCACGGCGATGCGGCCATCATTCAGAAAGCAGCCCTGCGGCGGCCCCTCCGACGAAGAAGTGAAGAGAAGCACGCAGTCGAGCTCCTTGAGCTTGGAGGGGGAAAGCAGCACCACTTCGAGATTTGACACGGCGAGGAAAGCTGCTGGCTGAACCGCCTTCGTCACGTGCAGGGAAAGAACGGGAGATGGCACCTCGGTCTGATTGATGATGGCACCGTTGGTAATGCGCAGGAGGTGCGTGCCGACGCTGAGCAGCACGTGATGACCATGCACCGCAATGCAAATGGGAACGGAAACCTCAGGCGGCGCCCAGCCGAGCGCGTGGGACCGGATCAGCTGGCCTTGTTTTGAATAGAAGCTGAGATCGATGGTCTCCGTGGCATTGTGATGGACGATCCAGACTCCGTGGTTCTGAGGATGCACGGCGAGCACACGCTGCGGAATCCAGCTGAGCTGGTCCATGAGCATGTCCCGTGTGTTGGGAGCAGAGCAAAAGTCCGCCAGACCCGCCTGACCGTAGCGGGGCACCTCGCCTGCACGCGCGAACGGCAGCCAGACGGAGTCCGACATTTCGGCGATGACGGGGCTGAGTTTGGTGAGGTAAGCCCAGCCGGATGCGGAGGCAAACTTGCCGATGATGCGCTCCTGCTGACCGTAGATCCACACGTCCTGCCGGGTCTTGTCGTTCCTGCCAATGGCGAGCCACTTGGAGCCCGAGCTGATGAGACGATACCACTCGGTGCCATCCCTCGGGAGAACCAGGGAGCCGAGATGGGAGAGTGCATGAAGGGAGTGCCTGGAAGCGCCTGCCTCCAAGGCCTTGCGCGTCTGGCGGCGGGCGCGCTCGCGCGAATCTGCAAAACGCAGGGAGTCGCGCTTTAAAAGGAGATCAGCATCGGCAAAATGAGGCAGTGCGGCGAGAAGCACTCCCTCTTTGAGAGCGCCAGTGGCGAGAGCTTCACCGATGATGCCGGTGGCCACCCGTGCAAGGCGCTGGCGCACCTCCGGATCGCCGTGGGATTGATGGATGGAGCGAAGGGTTTCCGTCATCTGCACGCGATCCGGGATCTGGCGCGCGGGATCGCTCAAAGAACGGCTGAGCGCCAGAGCTTCGGGGGCGGCATCAAGACGGGCGAGGTAGTCAAAATGGCGTTCGAGGCACTGGGAAGCCTGGGAGGAATGGGGATAGCCGCTGGCGAGCACGGAAATCGCCAGGCCATGCTGCTGCAGTTTTTCGAAGAGAATGCGGGCATCGTTCAGACGATCTCCGCTGTGTTTGATGGCGGCATGATAAGCAGCCACGGCCTCGCGCTCGTGACCCATCTGGCGGAGAAGATCGCCGCACTTTTCATGCTGGCCGAGTTCTCCGTAGAGGAGCACCGCATCCGCCAGGAGGCCGCCGTCTTCGAGGCATTTCGCGGCAAGAGGCTTGTTGTTGAGCTTGGTGAGATAGATTTTTGCCGCCTCCTGATGACGGCGGCCGCGAGCGAGCGCACCGGCCGCGGAGTGCCAGTCCCCAAGCAGTTCCGCGTAGATGTAGGCGGCGCGATCAAAGCGGCCTTCGGCGATCTCACGGTTGGCCAGTTCCCGATACTTCTGCTGCAGCTGCCACTGAGTCTGTGGAGCAAGATCCCACACGTCCGCCGGGCCGCCGCCACGGCGAGCACCGAAAACCGGATTGCGCTCGCTGAGCCTGCCGCCGGGCGGTGCCGTGCCGCGAGAGGCTTCGCCGCCACCAAACGGCAAAGCGTAGCGAAGGCCGAGCTCGGGATTGGTCTCCAGCAGTTTCATGAGGCGCTGGAGTTCGTGCTCACGCTGGCGCTGAAGTTTTTCAAACTGCTCCGCCGTCCATTTCATGAGGCGGTCCATCAGCGGGATGCCGCGAAGATTGGCGCTGCCTTTGCCAGGTGCTGAGCCTGGGCTCTCGCTGCCGCCACCGCCTGCCACACTTTTGCCTGCGCCGAACATCTTGGCCAGACCGCCAACGATCCCGAGCACTCCCATCCCCGCCACGGCTGCGCCGCCGGCGAGTTTGTCGCGCAGACGTTCGAGCAGCGGAGCCTTGCTTTGCAGGTCTTTGGGAGATTGGGAGCCGATGTCCTGCGCGGCATCGCCAAAGAGGTCATTCAAATCCTCGGGCAGGATGAGCATGACGCGCGAGAGACGCGGTGGGGGCGCATGGCCATGCAGGGCCTGCAGCCAGGACGAAGTGCGCGCCAAAGGCGGGACGATCAGAGCTTCCGCGGTGATGGCATCTGCCTCATCAAAGGCCACCAGTCCCATGGCGGGATGGTAAAAATAGAAGGCGAAGTGCAGCAGGCGCCGGGCCTCCTCCGCTGTGAGCGCGGGATCCAGCCGCATGGAGGCGGGCACCGCCACGCTGCCGTGCTCCAGGCCACAGGGCATGACGCGCGGTCCGAAGGCGCCGCTCCTGCCACCGGTGGCGGGGACTATCAACAGCCCTCCAGCGGTCGCTTCCTCGACCGAACTGGGCACGATGAAATAGCGCGCGTCGCGATGACGGGACATCTCTTCCAGCCAGGCAGCCACATCCGAGCCCGGCAGAAAGCCCGACCGCACCGGCTGCATGACAGCGGCGGGAATGAGACGAAGCGGGAAGGTGGGCATGAGCGGCGGGTTATTCTGAAGCGAGGTACTTTTTGAAATTGCTCCGCACCTTGCCTGCCTTGTCCGGTTCACAGGCGCGGAAGAGCCTTTGAGTCAGAGTGCGCAGCACGGATGCTGCACCGATGGCTTCATCCCACAGCAGGTTTGGCTCGCCATAGTGAAAACCCCGGCGCTGCCAGGCGGCCGTATGGCCTTTCACAAGCACGAGGCTGATCTCCTGCGAGTCATCGCCGGAGTCGCACACATGGAGGAAGCCACGGACGTCATAGACGACGCGCCGGCCATCCGGGAACTCCGCCTGAAAAAGCCCGCAGGCGGGCCAGTCCGCCAGAAGCAGTGGCTGCAACGGACGAAAGGTCGCATGAGCATCGGCGACGGCATTCCATTCGAGGCCGCCTTTCGAATGGACATCGAGGTGGTAGGCCCGGCCTTTTTCTTTCCTGACAAACAAACCGCCCGCGATGCCAAAGCCCACATGAGTCACCTCGGAAATGCGGTGGCGTTTGGTGGTGAGCCGCACTGGAGTTGCGTGCCTGGTCAGCAGCAGGCTGCCCATGGCGGGCCGCTCTCCATGAGGGTGGAAGTTTTCGCCGTCAAACCAGGGCACACCGCCAGACTTGCTCAATTCCTGAGTGGCAATGACGCGCCCATTTTCGAGCGAGACAGCCTTGGCGGCCCTGGAGTCGATCAGCACAAGCGCGCCCGACTGGATGCGGAACTGTGACATCACCTCAAGGAGCCCCTCATAAGTGACGAGACAAGCCGCCTCGCGACCGGTGAGAGAGACTACAAGAAACAGCAGGTGGCGGTGTTCGGCGGCACCGAAGAGAAGGATCACGCGATCCTCGCCTTCCGGGTCGACCACGACGCCTTTGAAGTCATGGCCTGGAGCGTTGGGAAAAAGAACCCGGCCCGAATGGACGCGGAGCGTCCACCAGCAAACGGCATCCGAGGTGGAAATACCGACGAAGCCTTTGCCCCCGATCTGAAAGGCTTTGCCCGGCATGGGCGGGCCGGGCACGTAGAGCGGCCAGACACTCTGGCGATAAAAATGAGGCAGGCGGCCGATCTCGCTGGTCAGAGCGGAGGGCAAAGCCTTTGACGAGGAAGCCGCGGCAGGTGGAGCAAAGAGGTCTTCTGCATCAATGCGGGCACGGGCGAGAGAACGAGCGCCGGCGAGACTGTGACGGGAGAGTTCAAGGCTGCCATCGCGATCCACGACCAGTGAATGCAAGGGCACAGAGCTGGCAAGGTACCGCCACATGGGCAGATGGCAGAGGATCTCCAGAGCGGCGGGATGAGTGACGAGAAAGACTTCCTCACCGGACTGGAAAGGCGAAGGCACCTCCTCGGCGAGCCGGGCCAGAGCCGCGCCGGGATGAGGCTGCGGCTGAAGACGTGCCAGCTGCATGCGGACATCCCGCACCGTTTCAAGCGTGATGCGTTCGAAGCCTTCACCGTCCAGGGCAAAAACGGTGGAGATGGCAGTGCGCACGCCGATTTTCTGACGCAGCAGGGCAAGTGCGGAGCCGAGGGCAAAGAGGCGCGGCTTTCCCCACATGAAGATGCCGGTGTCGATGAGTACAAGACGCTTTGGCGGAGGTTCAGCCGGAGGGGATTCGCGGCGCAGGTAGAGCGCCTCTCCCTGAGCCAGACGCACGGCAAAGGTGAGGTCATCCCACGCGAGCTCGGTCATGAGCAGCCGGGAGGGATCGCCACGATTGGTGATGTCCGAAACGCCGCCGAGTGGCAGCTCCTCCCGCTGCGTGACGGCCTTGGGCACATGGAGCATGGCGCCGATGCGGCGCACGAGACCGGCCACCTGGGCGGGCTCTCCCCCCTCATGCTCCAGGGCGCGCAAAAGATCCGCAGGCACTTCTGGCGCGGGGGCGTCATCGGGCGCCGGCAACGGCAGCTCAAGCTGTCGGGATGGAAGGTCATCGATGCCGATGCGCAGACGCAGCTCAAGGTGCTCCGGCGGACAACGGGAGAAGGCTTTTTCCAGCGTGCTGAGATCTTTGAGAAGGCGTGCTACGCCATTGAGCTCAGGGGACCGCCGCTGAAACACTTTTAATCCGGGCGTCTGCACAAACTCGGAGAGCATGTGCAGAGAGCTGGCGGGCGGGATGTTGTGCGGGAGCTCCGCAGAGACGTCCTCAAACAACATGCGCAGGAGGCGGCGGCGGGCCGGGCCGCTGGCTCGCAAATCCGCAGGCAGCGCATGAACATGGCCCAGGCCTGCTGCGACCGTTTTCCACAGCGCGGCGATGCCGCTGGGGACATCGCTGTCTCCGGTGGCACGCTCCGCCGCCGCCCAGAGGCGCACACGACTGGCACCCGCATCGAAGCTTTCTGACGCCGCGGAGATGACCCACAGGATGGAGCCCAGGGGAGGAAGGCCCACGGGCACGCAGGCCTCCAGCAGCTCGGTGAGCTCCTGGCGAAGAGCGATCGTGAACCTGCCATCGGACCATACCACGTCCTGGTCTGATCCAGCATCCTCCCACTCCCAGAGATGGCCCAGGGGTGCGCAGAAGTAGGCGAGTGTGGCGGGGGAGTGCACGAGATCAGTTTTCCGAAACGGATGACGCGGCAGCTGTGGCGGTGGCGCGCAGAGAGCTGCGGGAGATTTCGACGAAGGCCTCAGCAGGCAGGCGCTCGGCGCTGCCGTCTGAATGCAGGAGAACCGTTTCGCCAGGAGAGAGCTTCATGCAGGCGGCCACGAGGGCGGGTGTGACGCCCTTTGGCAAAGACCAGCCAGCAGGCGTGGCGATGCGATCCTCCACGCACCATGCTTCTCCGGGCAGGGGAGGCAGCAGGCCGCCCATGACGCAGGCGCGGCCGTCGTCCGCCTTTGCGAAGCGAAGGGACTGCAGACGCACGGCAGGAGCGGTGAGTCCCCATGCAAGCAGTGCCTCAAAGGGCAGCAGCATGAGGGCTGGCGGGCGGAACTCGGCGGAGGGCTCGAGAGTCCAGGCAACGGGAGCGACGTGAAGCGCAGGAAGAGCCGCGGCAGCAGGGCGCACGCGAAGGAATTCCGATAGGGGCTGCCAGGGGCCATCCGGCAGACGCGCGGTGGGCAGACGATGCCCCGCGGGAGTGAGGCGGCCTGCATCATCCACATTGAAGCGCTGCAACGCAGGAAGGCGCTCCCATTCCAAACCGACGGGACCGCGCACCCAGACACGGCCAGCGGATTCACAGGCGAGATGCCCGGGAAGCGTACGCCAGCGGCCCAGCCAGGCGACGTCTGACGCAGCCAGCACCGCTACGCTTTGCCCGGCCGGCGTGCTCATGACCCGGCCCTCCGCCAAAGTGCCTCGGCCTTCTCCTGCAGGGCCTCGCGTGTCTCGGTCTGGCGCACCCATGGGACACGCGCGGCGAGAGCGGAAAGGCGATCCTTCGCGACACCGAGGGCGAGATCCGCCCAGGCGTCTGAGAGAGCATCGAGATCGCGGGCGAGGCTCTCAGGATCGGGAGCATTGCCGCCGTGAGCCTGAGGATGGTCGCCGCTTTCGGGAGCGTCTTTGTTGATGGTTTCCTGAACCATGGCGGCAAGCATCTCGCGCTGCTCCTCGCGGTCCCAGATGCAGCGCAGAACCCAGAGGTCCGAGACACGGGCGGCCTGGCGTCCGCACATGAGGGCGCTGGCAGCGATGACGCGCTGAAGCTTCACCGCGCGGCGATCGGAGACCTCCATGCCCGCGGCGCGCAGGCGTGCGACAAGCTCAAGATAGGCGGTGCGCACGGGGGCGAGATCGACCGCAGGAAGAGCATCCTGCAAGGTGCGAATGTCCTGTGCGGACAAACCTACCGAAGGCGGCGCGGCGCGGCGTGATTTTTCCAATTCCCAACCCGCCTCCAGCACGGCGGAGAGCTCCGCTTCGGGAACATAACCGCAGTGAACGCGGAGCAAAAAGCGGTCAAACAACGCGCGCAGGGCGTCTTCTTCGGGAAGATGATTGCTGGCACTGACGACGAGCAGCGCGGGCAGGCGGCGGGTCTCGCGACCGCGGCGGAAGACGCGCTCATTCAGGACGAGGAGGAGGCTGTTGAGAATGGCGCTGTTGGCATTGAGCAGTTCATCGAGGAAGATGAAGTCGGCCTCCGGCAGCATGCCTTCGGTATTGGTGACAAGATCTCCCTCGCGCAGACGGCGGATGTCGAAGGGGCCGAAGAGTTCGCCCGGCTCGGTGAAGCGGGTGAGGAGGTAGTCGAAGGCGCGGGCATCGAGACGGCGAGCAAGCTCATGGACGAGCGCGCTTTTGGCGGTGCCGGGAGGGCCGTGAAGAAAGAGATTTTCACCACCGGCGAGAGCGATGCCCATGACATCGATGATCTCCTCCTTGCCGACGAAGACGGCTTTCATGGGGCGCAGGACTTGATCGGAGAGATGCCGGGCGATTTCGAGAGCGGTCATGGCTGGGGGCAGAGAATGAGAGGGGTGGAAAGCGAGAGCCGCGCGGCGAGCTTGGGGGCGAGTGAGAGGGCGTGGTCGCCGAGGGCATCTGCCACGGCGAGCGAGGTGTGTGCATCGTCCAGACGAGAGGCATCCTGGCGCTCGATGATGCGGTCAAGATACAAGCGCCAGAGGCCGTCATGACGGCGCAGGGGCATGAGGTCAGGCGCGCTTTTCAGCGCGATGCCGACGGACGAAAGAGGAAAACGCACCGCAGCCTGCTCGATGCCGGTGACGAGGGGGTCGCTGTCGCTCATGGATCTGGCCATGGACCACAGTTCGGGAAGATGTCTGAGCGCGAGGTCCTGCGAAAACAATTCCCCAGGAGAGGAAGCCGCAAGAGGCATGGCGGCACAAACGGCCCCTGCCTGCTCTTCAGACATGGCACGATCCACCAGAACCTGGCAAAGGCGGTAGAGATAACGGAGGGCGTCCTGGGCCGCAGCGGGACACCATTCAAGATCCACCTTCAAGCCGCCAGGCAAGTCTTCGCAGGCGTCCTGAAAAGCCCGGCTGAGGAGAGCGAGCGTCTGCTCTGAATCACCCGGCAGCAAATCCTCTCTAGTAACACCCACCTGTCCTGAAACGTGCAGGGCGGAGAAGAAATCGGCGATTGAAACGGTGACTGGCATGCAGTGCCGCCTAAGAAAGAACTGGAATCGGCAGCTGACAAGCGTCTCTCTGCGGCGTTTTTGCCGGAGTACGGAGATCACTCGCGGCCTTTGACGACCTTCACGAGCGGACGATAGCCGTACTCATTGAGGAGGGCGATGGCGCCGCGATCGGTGGAGTCGCGGGCGACGTCCGACCAGGAGTTGAGCGCGTTGTAGATGCTGTCCATGGCGGCTTCGAGAGAGTCGGAGCGAGTGGCGGGATCGTGAGACTTGTAGAGAGACTCGATGGCAGACATGAAGTGGAAGGTGAACTCGAGACGCTTGGCATTGTAGAGTGTGAAGCTGCGTGAGCCTTCACGGGCGCGGGTGTTGGCGCGATACATCTCGTTCATGGCGGTGGCGTAGTAGGTCTTGGCCTCGGTGAGCCATTCGGGCAGGGCTTTCTTTGAGTGCAAATGACGCAGGAGCATGTCGGGCGAGGGGATGCCGAGGGCGGGATCGTTCTGGGCGATGAGCTGAGAGGCTTTTTCGATGGCCTGGAAGCCGAGCCACATGCGCTCGGCGACGCCTTCACCGCACATGGGAGTGACGAGATCGCTGAGAGCTTTTTCGCTGGCGAAGTCGTTCTTTGGCAGGACGGAGGCGGGTGATGGCTCGGCGGTGATGATTTCAAAACCGAGCTTGTCGGCATGCTCGCGGAAACGGGCGGTGATGGCGGCCACGTCAGGGTTTTCAAAGGTGGCGGCACCGTGGAAGGCCTTGCGACCGCCAGTGTCGCCATCGACGCGGATGGGCGTGAAGGGCGCGACTTTTGCGGGGATGGCGATGCCGGTGTATTTCAAGGTCTGGAGGCGCTTAAGAAGCTGTTCGAGTTCCTCCTGAGTCCAGGATTCCTGACCCATGGCATTGCCGGTGTATCCATTCCAAACACGCGAGCCGTGCGGAGGCTGGGCGGTGATCATCTCGATGGCATCGGATTTGGCGGTCCCCTTCCCTGCTTCTGCCAAAGCAGGCGCGGAGGTGTTGGAGGAGACACAGAGGAGGCTCTCGCGGGTGCGGACGAAGAGGCGGCCATCTGCGATGGAGGGAGTGGCGATGATCTCCTCGCCCATGTCATGCTTGGCGAGGACCTTGAGCTGCGGGGAGTCTTCGAGTTCGACGATGAAACCGTTCTTCGCAGCGATGTATACTTTGCCATCGGCGGCGACGGGAGAGGCGAAGTAGTCGCCGAAGTTGCCGAGGCGACTGCGGTCCCAGAGGGTTTTGCCGTCCTTTGCATCGTAGCAGCTGGACATACCGCCGCTTTTGACGACGTAGATGCGGTCATGGAAGAAGAGCGGTGAAGAGAGATTGGAAGGGGTCTTGGGATCGATGTTCCAGAGGACGTGGGTTTTGGTGACATCGCCGCTGCCGCCGCCTTTGATGGCCTGGATGATGTTGCCACCTGCGGCCATGTTGTCGGGGGATTGGAAGGCGGTGTCGATTTCTTCGGGGCCGATGACTTTGTCGCCGTTTTTGTCGGAGGCATCGAAGCGCTCGTGGAACTCCTTGGGTGTCTCGTCACGGGAGAGGATTTTGTCCTGATTGGTGTCCAGCCATTCGAGCAGGGCGTGCTTCAAGGTGCGGGTGGAATCTCCGTAACTTTGCACGGCGATGTAGATGACGCCGTCATGCACGACGGGCGAGGTCATGATGGTGCGGAGGAGGGTGTTGCAGGTCCAGAGTTCTTTGCCCGTGGCGGGATCGTACCCTTTCAGTTTTCCGCTGCCGGCGATGACGAGATCGGTGCGGCCATTGGCTTCGCAAAGGACGGGGAGCGCGTAGCCGGCGAGCATGTCTTTGCGCGCGGTCTTCCATTTTTCCGCGCCGGTTTTTGCATCCACCGCGACGACGAAGGGAGCGAGGTCGTCGTCCTGGCAGAAGATGACCATGCCATTGTAAACGATGGGAGAGGAGGCAGCGCCCCAGTCCATGAGATAGGCGGGGCGGGGCATGGTGTGGCGCCAGACTTCTTTGCCGGTGGCGAAGTCGAACGCGATGAGGCCGATGGTGCTGAAATAGACGTAGACGCGATCGCCATCGGTGGCGGGCGTGGAGGAGGCGTGGCTGTTTGGTGGTGTGATGCGAGGAAGGGTGCCGGTGTCGAACTCGCTGCGCCAGATCTGCTTCCCAGTGGCGGCATCGAAGCTGAACACGCCGAGCTTTTGGTCTCCCAGCATGGCGGTGGTGAAGACGCGGCCATTTTGGATGATGGGAGAGCCGATGCCATCGCCAATCTTGGCACGCCAGGCGATGTTTTTTTCGGCGGAGAAGTCGGGCGGCAGTTTTGCGGAGGAGGAGATGCCGGTGCCATTGGCGCCGCGGAACTGGGGCCAGTCTTCGGCATGGAGGGTGGCGCAGAGAGACAGGGACAGAGAGAGCGCGGTGAAGAGGAGACGATGCATGAATGGCGTTCGGGAAAAGGTGATTAGCGCTGGGTGGCGACGGTGCGTATGCGATGCCGCAAGCGTGAAGCGGAGTGGCATGCAGACGCTGCTGGGACCGGGGAGAGTGTGGCGGAGCGATGGGTTTGCTTCCCGAAATGGGCGTTCACGGACCCAGGGCGGCGCTCGCTGAGGCTCGCTGGCCCTGGGCTACGATAGGCCGCAACTTTGGTGCTGAGAACGGAGGCGGAGGGGGAGCGAGTTTGCCTTAACCAAATGCCGTTCATGCAATGCATAAGGAAGGCGGTCAGCCGAAGAGTTCGGTGAGTGGCTTGCCTTCATCGAGGAGATTGTAGGCGCGGCCGAGCTTGTCTTTGGCTTCGAGGTCCTTGATGCCCATGGCGTAGTAGACGGTCTTGGTGATGTCTTCCGGACGGATAGGTCGGTCTTTGGGGAGTTCGGCACGCGCGTCGGTCTCGCCGACGACCTGGCCGCCGCGGATACCAGCTCCTGCCATGAGGACGCTCATGCAGGCGGTCCAGTGGTCGCGGCCAGCACCGATGGTGCCGCCGGAGCGGCGATCTCCGATCTTGGGAGTGCGGCCCATCTCGCTGGTGACGAGCACGAGAGTTTCATCCAGCAGTCCGCGACCTGAGAGGTCTTCCAAGAAGGCGGAGAAGGCCTGGTCAAACTTGGGCAGGAGGTATTTGCGGAGGCAGTTGAAGTTGTCTCCATGCGTGTCCCAGCCACCAGCGCTTTTGCACTGCTTGGCGGTGCTTTCGTCCTCCTTCCAGAAGACGGTGACGAAGGGCACGCCGGCCTCGACGAGTCGGCGGGCCATGAGGAGGCTGGTGCCGTTGATGGTGTGGCCGTAGCGCTCGCGCAGCTTGTCAGGCTCGGACTGGATGTCGAAGGCGTTGGAGGTGCTGGAGGAGGAGAGGAGGTCAAAGGCGCGCTCCTGCTGCTTGACGTAGTTTTGCACCGCCATCTCGTGATCAAGCTCGCGACGCGCATCGTTCATGGCGGCGAGGAGCGCCTTGCGATCGTGCATGCGCTGCGCGGTCATGCTGCCGGACATGGAGATGGTGGGCGCGGCAAACTTCAGCGGCTCATCGAAGCTGCCATTGAGGAAGAAGGGATCGTGCTCCATGCCGATGCGCCCGGCAAACTGGCCGGGACGCGTGAAGGGCAGCTTGCTGGGCTTGTGTGGGAGGGTGATGAGCGAAGGCAGCGAGGGATGCGGCGGGCGCTTCATGGCAACCACGCTGCCCATGTAGGGCCAGTCTTCGGGATACGGGCGGCGGTCATTGCCCTGCTGCTTGAAGGTGATGTCCGGCACGTGGCCGGTGAGATTGTAATAATACCCGGCGTGGTGATCTCCGGTGGCCTGGCCGCCATCGGTGATGCCATGCACGACCGAGAAGTTGTGCGCCTGTTTGGCAAGAAGGGGCAGGTGCTCGCAGAGCCTGATGTCCTCGCCCGTGGTGCGGATAGGTTTAAACTCACCGCGATATTCCAGCGGTGCCTCGGGCTTCATGTCCCACATGTCGATGTGGGAGGCACCACCGCAGAGGAAGAAAAGGACGGTGGACTTGGCGGGCTTTGCGAGCGTGGGCGCGGCCAGCGCGGGGCCGGTGGATGCGCGCAACGCGGGGCCGCAACGCAGAGACGCGAGACCCATCGTCGAGGCCGTGAGAAAGGCCCGACGGTCCATGGAGGGACGAAACAGCGGTGATGGCATGCTGGCGGTGTTGTACGGCGTGAAGTGAGACGGCCTCGCAAAAAAAGAGTGAATGCTGAGAGATAGCGCCGGGGGCATCTCGCGGAGGGAGATGGGAACTGAGCGGAGCTATTCGCGCCAGGGGACACCCGAGAGGTAGGCCTGGCGCTCCTTCAGGATGGCCTGAGCCAGGGCAGGGTTTCGCTGGTTCTGCGCGTTTGTCGCGGCTTCGAAAGCGGTCTGGCTGGCTTTTTCAAACTGGCCTGATTCTGCATAAGCCGCTGCCAGAACCTGGAGCAGATGCGCCCTGCTCCCGCCGGGCAGTTGCAGCGCATGCTCCATGAGCACCACCGCACGCGCCCCATTGCGCAGGCTGTCCTGTTTGCTCGTGGCCAGCAGCCAGGCAAGATTGTTGAGAGAGGGAAGGTGCGAGGGATTCACCCGCAGGGCGGATTCATAACAGGCCCCTGCCTCAGTGACATTTCCCAGCTGAGTGCAGGCCATGCCGAGACAATAGCGGGCATCGGCATGGTTCGGGTTGAACTCGATCACCTGCAGAAAGCTTTCGGCCGCCCTGGCATACTGGCCGGACTGCATGAGGGCGTTGCCGAGATTGAAGCAGTTGCTGACGTCGGGGTGAAGAGCCACGGCTTTTTGCAAATAGGTGATGGCCTCATCCAGCACACCTTTGCGCAGCAGGATCAGGGCGAGCCCGCTGAAGGCTTCGGCCTCCTGGGAGCCGTCCTGCACCGCGCGCCTCAGATGAGCCTCGGCCTCCTCAAATTTTCCCACCCGCATCAACGTGAGGCCGAGGTTCATGCGTGCTCTGAGGTGGAAGGCGTTCACCTTCAGCGCGCGCTCATAACTGACGATCGCCTCCTCGGTGCGTCCGGCTTCGATCAAGGCGTTTCCCAGATTTGCATGAGCCACGCTCTCAGTGGGATCGCAGTTCACGGCGTGCTGCCAGAGGCTGAGGGTGTCACGCCAGTGGGAGGTCTGTGCGTGCGCGGCGAAAGATAGGACAACCAGCACTGCCGCGGCGGTAGCACCGAGAAACTGCCTGCGTGCCTTCTGTGTTCCGGCCCATTCATCTGCAGCCCAGGTCACCATCAGTGTGAGGCCGATCATCGAGAGATAGGTGTAGCGGTCTGCATGCGCCTGATCGCCAGCCTGAGTAAGCAATCCGATGACCGGCATCAGCATTCCCAGGAACCACAGCCAGCCAATGCCAAGCCAGGATTTTTGGCGCAGCCGCCATGCGAGTGCGGTCACGATGATGAGCAGCGCCACGGAAGCCCAAGCACCGCCCACATTGAGATTGCGGCCGGGAAAGGTGTAAAAAACGACGAGTCCTTCAGGCCAGAAGGTCTGCCTGATGTAAGTGCCGTAGGACAGCATGGCATTGCCGGCACGGTAGTACCATGGCAGCGCCGCCCACAGCGGATCATTGGGACATCCACGTCCGGTCAACGTGATGCCTGCGACGGTGGCCGTCATGAGAAACAGCGGGATTTTTTCAATGAACAGGCGCTTGAGCGGAACGCTACGCGTACGTCCCAGCGGCCAGTGGTCCAGCAGCAGAAGGACGCAGGGCAGCGTAACGAGCATGGGCTTGCTCATCATGGAAAGAGCGCTCATGAGCAACAGAAGCAGGTAGATGCCGAGATGAAACGGACGCTGCACGAACCGTTGATAAGCCCCCAGTGCGAGGACAAAGAACAGGCCGCTGAGCACGTCCTTGCGCTCTCCCACCCAGGCCACGGACTCGACATGCAAGGGGTGGATGGCAAACACGGCAGCGACAAAGGCTGATGGCCACAGGCGCCCTGTCATCGCCCGCATCACCAAAAACAATGCGACGGCGGTGAGAGCGTGCAGAGCCACGCTCATCATGTGATGCGCACCAGCATTCAAACCAAAGAGGCTGACGTCAAGCATGTGAGACATGATGCTGACCGGTCTCCAATAGTCCGTCTCACACACTTCCTTGCCGATGCCTGCTGTCAGGGACCAGCGAACGTTTTCCCAAGTGAGCCCCTGCCGCACATGGCTGTTCTCATACACGAAGGCATTGTCATCCCAGTTCACAAAGGAGAATGCGCGGCACTGCCAGAACACTCCCAGCACCATGAAAACCAGCGCGAGGCAAACCGCCGCCGCTGTCCGGCCTGGAGTGAAAAAGGCACGGAATCCTCCCATTTGATGGACTGCGGGTAAAGGCACAGGGTTAGTCGCAGGATTCAGTGCGGACTGCGATTCCATGGATGGGAGCGGCCAGCAGGGTGTTCATGTTACAACAGAGACTGTTTCTGAAATGGAGTTTGGCATGGGCTTAACATTCATTCGGTTTCAGCAAACTTCTGCCAGCACATCCGTGCCTCCGCGGTGGGGCAAGCGAGCCAATGCCTGCTCGTCAAATGCTCTGCCGGTTTGAAGATCGGTCATGCGGTAGCCTGGCCCGAGAATGTCCACGTAGTCTTTGAGAATGAGACGGTGCTCCTCCAGAAGATGGGGGCACATCTCCATGACGATGCGCGGGCGGCTGGTGGCGATGAGTTTTTGCGCTCCTGCGAGCACTTCGAGTTCATGTCCGTCTGTGTCGATCTTGATGAGATGGACCTTGGGGATGGCGTTAGCGGTGATGTAGTCGTCAAGACTGGTACGTGTGGCGGTGGCGTCTCTCATGTGACCGAAATGGGTGGCGTGCGTGTCGCCGGTGGTGGTGCCGTCCACAGGCCAACTTGCGTAGGCTTTTGCGGCTGAGTTCGTTCCTGAATTGCGGCCGACGAAGCAGGCATTGACGGTGACTCGTGGGGCCAGAGCGGGATTGAGCGCGAGATTGCGTTGGAGTTTTTCGAGGGCGTAATGAGTTGGCTCGAAGCTGTGAATCTGAGCTGAGGGATGCTTCTGAGCGAGCGGGATAGTGATGGCGCCGCTGTTTGCGCCGACATCGAAAATGACCGGAGCGGCTGATTGAGGAGAGACTGAGAGAACGTGATTTTGAAATGCACCGAAGAGGAAGAGGGACAGATCAATACCTTCACGCAGATCGAGTTGAAAACGCACGCCGGAGCGGGTGACGACCTGCTCGTCCCGAAAGCCAGCCAGTTTGAGCAGGCGGTAGAGAACGCGCGCGAGACGGATTTTGGATTCGGTGGACAACATCGAAGGAGGCTCAGACGAACTTCAGTTTTCTGGCGGCGAACCAAACCATGCGCAGGAGCAGCCAGCCGTGGCTCCAGCGATGGATGTTGGTGGTGCCATAGGTGCGGTCGGCGTAGTGGATGGGGACATCCATGATGCGGAGGCCCAGCTTTTCAGAGCCGAAGAGAAGATCGAAATCGCCAAAGGGATCGAAGTCGCCGAAGTAGGCGCGGCCTGCGGCGAGGCGTTCGTAGTTTTGACGGAGCATCGCTTTCGTACCACAGAGGGTGTCCTTGACCGGCTGACCGAGAAGCCAGGAGAAAATGAGGCTGAAGGCCTTGTTGGCGCAGAGATTGAGAAAGCGCATGGCCTGATCCTGCATGGGATAAACAAGGCGCACGCCGTTGGCGAACTCGGCTTTCCCCGAAGCGATGGCGGCGTAGAATTTGGGCAGTTCCTCGGGCTGCACAGTGAGGTCTGCGTCCAGAATCATGACGACATCTCCAGTTGCAGCAGCGAAGCCTGCGCGCACGGCATCTCCCTTCCCCTTCCCTGTCTGCTGGAGGCAGGTGATGCGCCGCTCCGGATGCGCCTGGCTCACGCGCTGGATTTCAGCCCAGGTGTTGTCGGTGGAGTGGCCTTCGACAAAGATGATCTCGGTGCCAGCCCCCATGACGGGGGTGCGGGAAACTGCCGCCTCAATGTTTCCCGCTTCATTGCGCGCAGGAATGATGACCGACACGGTCAGCTCCTTGGTTGCAGGCACAGGCCGAGGACGTGCGCTGGAGAAGATGGCGAGGCAGAAGGGACTCAACAAGGGCGCGAGCCAGCGGTTGATCAGGGCCTCCAAACCGAAGGCTCGAAAAGGAAACAGGATGCGTGTGGAGCTGCCGACCTCCTCCCAGCCGGAGAGGGAGAGGAGATTGCGCACATCGTCATGGCAGAGCCAGTTGGTCTCGGGCTGGCGGGTGCGCATGCCGGCGCGGACAGCGAATGCGGAGAGGGGACGCCAGAGGTTGTTGAAGAAGTTGAGAATAAGGCGTGTGCCTATGTGACTGACGTGATGAAGGCGCTCGAAGATGAGCTGCACATCGGCTGCGTGATTGATCGTCTCCGAGAGGATGATGACATCGAACTGCTGATCGAGCTCCAGTGCCTCACCCGCCTGGACGTGGAATTCGGCCGCGGGCATGCACTCGCGGGCTTTCTGAATCTGATGCTGTGAGACATCGATGCCGACATGTTTTTTTCCATGGAGGAGGCGGAGCAGCCTGGCATCTCCACAGCCGATCTCGAGAACGCTGGCGTCCTGGGGAATCTGGAGGTTGTAGTAACGGGCCAGCATTTCGTGGTAGGCCTGCGCGGCCCATCCTCGCTGAAGTGCGGAATCATCATAAAACGCGGCGAGTGCCTGCAGGCGCGAACCGACCAATGGCGGCAGGTGAGTCTCGGTAGAAGCCGGGAGTTTCATGAAGAGGCATCATGGCATGATCTTTTAGATAGCACCAGAAATAGCCTCTCATGAAGTGGGTAAGCATGCAGCCTATGATCCGAATAGAGTCTAAGGTTGCCGAATATTTTCGGGTGCAAAGGAGCTGCATTCTGCGCTGATTTGCATGGCGGGCAGGACTGTGGTCTGGTCTGAGGTGGAATTTCACCAGCTTCGTTACTTCATCGCCGCCGCCGAGGACCTGAGCATTTCGTCCGCGGCGAAGCGGCTGCATGTGACTCAGCCCGCGCTGAGCCGGCAGATCGCCGTGCTCGAGGGAGAGCTGGGAGTGGCGCTTTTTGACCGCATCCGGAAGCGCATCCACCTTACCGATGCGGGACGCTTTTTCCTGCCAAAGGCCAGACAGATCGTGTGTGATGCGGAAACAGGTGCGCAGCAGCTGCGCGAGCAGTTTGGCAACGCCCGACGCACGCTGCGGCTCGGGTTTCTGGGCCCGTTTTTGGACGACTTGGTGGTGCCCGCGGTGCGGGAGTTCCGCCAGCGGCATCCGAAGGCGCAGGTGAGCCTGTTTGACCTGCCGCCACGCGCTCAGCTGGACCGGCTGCGCAATCATGAGCTGGATGCCGCGATCCTGGGCAACATCTCGGAGAGCGACCGGGCTTTTTTCACCACCCGGACACTGTCCCGGCACAAAATGGCGGCGCTGCTCCCCGAAGATCATGCGCTGGCAAAGAAGAAGCAGGTCAAGCTGAGCGCGCTGAAAAACGAACGCTGGGTTTCACTTTCCGATGCCTCGTTTCCAGGGCGGCGCGAATTCCTGCGCTCGATCTGCCAGCAGGCAGGATTTGACCCGCAGATCGTGAGCGAGGTGGACTCCCTTTCGATGATGCTGGGAACGGTGACCACATTGGGCGGGGTGGCGCTGATACCGGAGCATGCAAGCAAGATGCCGCATGGCGGCTGTGTGTTCATCCCCCTCGTCGCGCCGGTGCCGACGACGGAGCTGCTGCTGGTTCTCCCAAAGCAAGAGGCGAGCAAGGAACTGACGACGCTGACGAGTTTGATCGCGGAGCTGGCGGCGCAGATCGCGAAGGGGTAGCTGAATTACTCCCCTGAATATTGATCCGCAGCAGGCGTGGCTGCGCGGAACTGAGGCAGGTCCACCAGAATGTTGGAACTGCGCATAAGCGTCTCTCCGATCAATAGCGAATCAGCGCCCGCCTCGGCGAGGCGGATGGCGTCGGCGGGGGTCTTGATGCCGCTTTCCGCCACGAGGACGATGTCGTCGGGGACTTCCTCGGCAAGCTCCTCGGTCGTGGCGAGATCGACGGTGAAGGACTTCAAATTGCGGTTGTTCACGCCGATGATGCGCGCGTCGGTGGCGAGGGCGCGCTCGAGTTCGGGCAGGTTGTGCACTTCCACGAGAGCATCGAGCTGGAACGTGTGCGCGACCTCGAGGAGATGCTCCAGCGTGGGCTGGTCCAAAGCGGCGACAATGAGGAGGATGGCGTCCGCCCCGGCGACGACGGCTTCAAAGATCTGCGCCTCGTGGATGATGAAGTCCTTGCGCAGACAGGGGATGTCCAGCTGCTCGCGGATGAGCGAGAGGTACTCCAGGCGGCCCTGGAAGTACTTCTCGTCGGTGAGCACGGAGATGGCGCTGGCGCCGGCCTTTTCATAGCCGCGGGCAATGGCGAGGGGATCGAAATCTGCAGCTATGGTGCCGGCGGAGGGCGAGGCACGCTTGACCTCGGCGATGATGCTCAGGCGGGTGGGGTCGGCGCGGAGGGCGTCATAAAAGGAGCGCACGTCATCGCGCAGGGCGGCGGCGGCGCGGAGCTTTTCGGCGCGCGGCAGCAGGCGTTGCAGTTCGGTGTGCTTGTGGGCGATGATTTCGTCCAGCTTGTTCATAAGGGGGGCGCATGGTGGCTGAGGGCTGGCGATGTGCAACCACTCCTGGACCAGTTTTCAAAAATCTTCTCATTTTGAATCATGGTCGGAAGGCAAAATACGCACGCAGGGGCTTCTTGACGCGCCGCAGGATGCAGGCTTTCTCTATGATGAATGCCCGAAGCGCCTATCAGCCCCGCCGCCGTCATCGAACTGCTCACCGCCGAGCACATCCTCGAACCGCAGGATCCCATCGCACCCGACAGCGACCTGTTTTCCATGGGGCTGGATTCCATGGCCATGATGCAGCTGCTGCTGCAGATTGAGGAACGTTTTCACCTGACAGTAAACCCGGCGGAAATGACTCGGGAACGATTTGCCACGGCGAATGCGCTGGCAAGCTTTCTCGGGGAAAAACGCCGCCTTGCCGCCTGATGCAGATCCAGCCTGCCACCTCGGTCGATTTTTTCCTCGGCGGGCTCGAATCCTTCATGCGCCGGAGCGGCCAGGGATCGCACTGGGGAGTCACGCGTCTGCAGTTGAAAGGCAGACCGGACACGCAACGACTCACGCAGGCCTGGGAGCAGATCCATGCGCACCATCCCATGCTGGGGGCTCAGCTGAAACGGCAGTGGCGCGGCTGGCGCTGGGCCTGGAAGACCCGGGGCACGATCCCCGCACCGCCCGTGTGCTGGCACGGCGCCCGGGAGCAGGCGCCGGACGCGGCCATGATCCAGGAGCGATTGCAGGGAAGAGCCGCTCAGGGAGAACTGCACTCCCCACTTTGGATGGAAGTCTTTCCCTGGGGAAACGATGGCAGGCATGACATTCTGCTGACCTGGCGGCATGCGCTGCTGGACGGCAGCGGCATCAATCTGCTGCTGGAAAAGCTGGCCGCCGGAAGCTGCACGGCGGACCCGCCACCACTGCCCGCCCCGCGGCGCGAAAGCATGGGGCAGGTGTACAAGCGGGCCAAACCCCTGCGGGACCGGCTGCTGGCCATGACCACCGCGGGCTGCCTTTCTGCATGGAAAAAAGGCATGCCGGTAGAAAGAGGACGGCTGCCGGAGTTCAGCCTGATCGAACTTTCAGCCGAGGAAACCGCGCGGGCAGCCGCCCGGCTGCGCAGCCTGTGCGGCGATTTCATGCAGATGCCCTTCTATGCCGCGATCGCCGCGCGGGCACTCCGGCTGCTGCATGTGAAACGCGGCTGGGACAGCCCGGAGATCCACCTGCAGCTTCCCATCCAGCTCCGTGGCCGCAGCCGGGAGCTGATTTTTGGCAATCACATGGGCTCGATGCCGCTCTTTCTGAACGCCGCTGCGCTGGGCAGCGTGGAGCAGGCGGTGCAGCATGTGCTGGAAAAATACCGCGAAGCCATGCGGGAGGAGAGGCCTCAGGCGTCCGAGGCGCTGATGATGCTGGCGGCGCATCTGCCGCTGCGCTCCTTCATCCCGATGGTCCGGCTGACCAACCGGGGGCAGATCTGCAGCCTGTTTCACTCTCATACCGGCACTTTTCTTCCCGGACGCAGTGATTTTTCCGGAGCGCCGATCCACAACATCTGCACCATACCCAGCGTCTGCACCCCGCCCGGCCTCGGGGTGTTCGTTTCCGACTTCGGAGGCAGGATCACGGTGACGCTCGCCTGGCGTGGGGACAGTCTGGCCGAGGCTGAAATGGAAGATCTCAGACAGGAGATTCAGAGAGATCTCGCCGGGACTGCGGACGAATAACCGCAAGGGAGGACGATCAAAAAGTGCCAGGGAACCGCGACATGGACAGGCAGGCTGCCGTTGCTTCCGTCAGGACCTGGCGGGGTTCGCAAGCTGAACATCCGCGGCCCCTGACCCGTCTGATCTAGCCGCAGGCTTGAGCGGACACAAGCAGGATTGCGCCGGAAAGGCAAAATGGGCGAATTTTGGTGTTGTCGAACTCTGGCGTTTCCGGTAAAAATCAGGCCCTTAATTCTCAAATTCTCTTTTTTGTATGGTCTGGAAAATCCTCTCAGCTCTCTCCGCCGTGTGCCTTGGCACCGCATGCTATTTTGCCATGACCAACCAAAAGTTGCTCAATGCGGAGCGCGAGCGTGAGAAATTTGCCACCGCCAATCTCAAGACACAGCAGGACCACATCGCCAAAATTGCAGAGGCGAAGAAGTCCCGTGACGCCCTGCTTGCCACGACCAAGCAGGAACTCGAAACCACCAAGACTTCCACGGTGGAAACCGCTGCCAAGGTGACGACTTCCGAACAGAAGCTGGCCGAGGCGAAAGACAAGCTGGACAAGATCTCCAAGCAGGTGGCCACGAATCAGAAACTGATCGAAGACGCAGGTGACATCAAGGCGCTGAACGCCCAGATTGAGTCCATCACGAAGGAGCGTTACGAAGCCGAGTCCATGCTGACCAATCAGACGCAGCATCTGGTTGCCGCCCAGGAGCGGGTGAAAAACCTCATGAATGCCGCCAAAGAGGCCGAAGACCGCGAAGCGCGTGGTCGCAAAGGCATTGTGGATGATGACTTTACCGCGAAAGTGGCCCATTCCTACACGGACTGGGGCTTTGTGGTGCTCAACAAGGGAAATGGCGGCGGCGTGTTTGCCAATGCCGACCTGGAAGTGAAGCGCGGCAAAGATGTGGTGGCCAAGCTCAAGGTGCGCGACGTGGAGCAGAACTCCTCCGTGGCGGACCTGGTCAAAGGCAGCCTTGCTGAAGGTGAACACATCCGCGCGGGTGACTTGGTGGTGGCCGCCGCCGAGCAGAGCGCCAAGACAGCGACTGCCAAAACTCCCGCTGCCCCAGGAGCTCCTGCAGCCCCCGGCGCTCCAGCCGCGCCAGCAGCCCCCGGCGCTGCCCCAGCCATGAACTCTGATCCCTTCGGCGCCCCAGCCGCTCCCGGAGCACCTGCCGCCCCGGCCATGAACTCCGATCCCTTTGGCGCTCCTGCCGCACCGGCCCCAGCCCCGGCAGCACCTGCTCCAGCCATGAATTCTGATCCGTTCGGCGCTCCCGCTGCTCCCGCCACGCCTCCTCCTGCTGCTGGTGCAGCTCCAGCGCCTAGCACGGCAGACCCCTTCGGTGCTGCGCCTGCTCCCCCGAAATAATGGCCACGGCCCGCTCTTCTTTTCCTGATTCTCTTTTCCGACCCTTCTTCCCATGACCAAAGTTCTTTTTATTCTCAGCGCAGTGGTGATCATCGTTGCCGGCGTTTTCGCCTTCCAAAACGGGCAGGAATTCACCGAAGTGCGCAAGAGGGTTCATGCCCTCAACGCCAGCATCCAAACCGAGAAGAAATCGGAACTCACCGCCATCAGGGGTGTCAATGATGTCAACTCGAGCATCAAAACCGTTCAGGCGGACCTTGATGTCGAGGCTGAGAAGCTGAAGGCGCAAAGAAACAAGCTGGCCCAGACCGACGGCGAAGTGGCCACCACGGAAGAGGCTCTTGCCGCCAAGGAAAAGAAAAAGGCTGAACAGGACAAGGAGCTCGAACTGCTCCCCAAGGGCATGAACCCTGACAACATGGCCGAAAGCATTCAGAAAATGAAGAAGGAAATGCTGGAGTTCCAAGGCCAGGCCGAGATCAAGAAGAAGGAAGTGGCCGCGGAAGAGGAAAAAGTCGCCGGCATTCAGAAGCGCCTGGACGACGTGAACCACAAGATCGAGGAGCGCCGCAAGAACTTTGAACGCAACAGCCTGACCTCCCGTGTGATCGCTGTGAACTACGACTGGGGTTTTGTGATCATTGATGCCGGCAAGAGCACCGGGCTGACCCAGGACACCAAGCTGATCGTCACCCGTGGCGCACAGACCGTGGGCAAAGTGAGCGTGATGTCCGTGGAGAACAAGAACTCCATGGCAGCCATCGTGCCTGATACTGTGGTCAACGGTCAGGTCATCATGCCGGGAGATCGCGTGATCCTCGAAAACTTGGTGCAAAACTGATTCGGCGCATTATTAAAGGGGCGACTACTATGAAGACACGCCTGCTCAGTCTTTTCCTTTTGTCGATTACGGCGGCCTGCTGCCTTTCCTCCTGCACTTCAGACGAACCGAAGCGCAAGAAAGTGGTGGGACCGGACTCCAGCCAGTACAGCAACCTGCCATGGAACCGTCCCCGGTCCTGGGAAGGCAATGCTCGCTACGGCGGCATGGTTCCCGGCAGCCGCTGATCTGGAGGCGCATGCGCCTGCATTTCCCCTGCCCCTGCTAAGCTGATCGGGAGTAGAAGAATGCCGACGCCCCTGCACAAGGAGTGCATCGATAGCATGGCCCTCCGGGCATAGGTCGGATGTGCTGGCGTCGCATTGGTTTCTCCGCTCCACACTTCCCCGCCAATGCTTCCGACCACGAGGGCATTCGAATGCCCGGGTGCTTGCCGCACTGACACGGCACTTCATGCAGGGACGTAGGTTGGACGTGGCGACAACCCGTCCGTCCATCAGCGTGTGGCACGGGAAATGTGGCTTCGAGCGTTCTGGCAGCCTTGAGCACACGGCACGGGCTGGAGCTTTTGAGATCCCCCTCGAAGTCGGGCGGTTTGGCGAAGCGGGCACTTGAGCAGCGGAAGCTCCGCCCGCCAAACACGGCGGACCTACGTTCCAGAAAGCCCGCACGCCCTGCCAGCGAGAAAAAGGCGTGCTTTTAATCATGGTTTAACCGCGGGACACGATGGACACCGAGGTCTGGCACGGGTCTTCGTTTCAATTCTCTGCTTCCACCCTGCCTGCGCAGTTCCCGCAAACAGTCACCAAAGAGACGCCTCCCTGCTCAGCCCCCTCGTCCAGAATCCAGCCGCATGAAGTTCGGGCGCTCTGAGGTTGATCCGGTGTTGGGACGCGACATCCCTGTTTTCAACTCCTTGCCGTATCACATCACCGCTTCCAGCACGGCCTCGCCCTCGGCGGCTTTCACGACGCGGTAAAAGCAGCTCGGGCGCTTGGTGTGGCAGCAGCCGCCGCCGTGCTGCTTCACGCGGAGCACGAGGGCGTCCTGGTCGCAGTCCGTGCGGATCTCGATGATTTCCTGGAACTCGCCGCTGGTGGCCCCTTTGTGCCAGAGCTGGTTGCGGCTTCGGCTCCAGTAAACCGCCTGGCCGAGTTCCAGCGTCATCTTGAGCGACTGCTCGTTCATGTAGGCGAGCATCAGCGGCGCGCCCGTTTCGGCATCCACAGCCATCGCTGGCATAAGCCCATGCTCATCGAACTTCGGGGCAAAAAGCATGCCTTCTTCGATGGCATGCTTCGACTCACGGGCGGCGAAGGAGATGGGGGCGGGGGTGGACATGGGGGTGCTCCATGCTAGCGGCACATCCCTGCTGCGCAACTTCCTCATTTTCCCGGGAACACCGGCAGCACCTTGTTGATGAGGCCGGAGCCGGCGTTCACGCCGTTTTCCAGCAGCCCGCCGGCCCCTTCGATGACTTTGGCCGGCATCTTGGCGGCATCTCCGCCAAGAACCGGTTTGAGCAGCACTTCCGCGCCTTTTTCCACCACGGCTCCAGGGGTGTCAAAAAGAAGGGACATGCCCGCCGCGCCGATGAGGCGGCTGCTGAGATCCTCCTGCGGTGCATCAAAGGTGCCGACCACACGCACGCGCGTCCAATGCATGCCCGCAGGTCCGGTGGGGTTGCTCTCCACAAAGACCCGGCTGCTGGCCCCGGGAATGCCGCTCAGAGTCTCGGGCGTGACACCCAGGAGGAAATCCCCCTCCACCATCCGCCCGCGAATGCTGAGGGCCCCATCGATGCGAAGGAGGCCGTTGGACTGGACGACGATGTTTTCGATGCGGAGGGAATCTCCCTGCGGACGGACGGTGGCGGTGCAGGTGTCGAGCACGATGCGCTTGAATCGCTGGTTGTTGGTGTAGGTGACAAGCTTGTCCAGAATGGGAAGTCCGGTGAGCACGCCATCCCGAAGCACGAGATCTGCTTTCCAGGCAGGAGGAGTGTTGCTGGCGCCGGACATTTCGAGGTCGCCCTCGATCTTTCCAGAAAGGCGCTGATCCCACCATGCATCGAGAAATTCATCCAGCGGCACCCCTTTGACATGCACAAAAGTCTGCCAGGCGCCCGATTCGGGCTTGATGGAGCCGCGCAGGGTGGCCGTGGCCTCCTGCTTCCAACGCAGGGAGGCATCACTGATCTGCAGCTGGCTGCTGCCCAGACGAAGCGTCGCCTTGGCAAGGTCGAAGCCCAGCGGCTCCTTCTGCTCGGGTGCCATGATGGGTGTGAGGAGCTTGCCACCGGTCATTTTGCCGGACACTGAAACCTCACCGCTCTGCCAGTTGCCGAGGCGCAGCTGGGTGTCGGAGATTTTCCAGCCCGCCTGTTCGAACAGGAAGCGGTGGACGTCAAAACCACTGACCAGAGTCTTGGTGGGGATGTAGCGCCGCAGGAAGGAGGGTACGCCATCTTCGCTGTCGTCGAATCTGGCGGCGGGTTCCGGCGAGGAACTGCCAGGGGAGGCCGGCGCCGTGCGGCGCAGACTGAGCTCGTCCGCGCCAGCATTTTGAATGCTCCATTTTCCCAGGCGGATGGCACCGAAATCGAGGGATGCATGCAGCCCCCCGGCATCCACAGTCCATTCAGGAGCTTCCACGGAAAGGTCGGCAGCGCTTGCTGTGTCATCATTCCACGTGATGGGGGCGATGTGGGCTGTGCCTCCGGAGCGGGCGGCAATCAGGTCCGCGGCCTTTTCACGAAAGTCATCCGTCTGAACGTATGAACGGATGTAGCTGGTGACGAGAGAGGGGGCCAGCAGCACAAGAAGAACGCCGACGACGACGAGCAGGGCCGCCAGCCACATAAGCCAGCGAAACGGAGAGGAGGTAGGGCGCTTGCCCGGTCTTTGGCGGCGTTGCATTTTGGCGGCAGATGGATTTTTTTCATCGCCAGAGCGGTAACCTCCGGCCTAGTTTCGGGTACTTATTTAACCCGTATGCTCAAAGCACTCAACGTTTGTCTTGAAGTCGATGGTCCGTCAGGCTCGGACAAGAACAGCACGTTACATCTGCTGCGGGAGGTCAGTTTTAACGTGCCGCCGGCCCATCTGGTGGCGATCGTCGGCCCGTCCGGCTGCGGCAAGACCACCCTGCTGAAAGTGATCACGGGCATTCAGCAGCAGACTTCCGGAGAGCTTCTGTGGGACGGGCGGGACCTGAGCAACGAGGAAGACCTGCATCCCGGAGACCTAGGCTACGTACCGCAGTTCAGCGTGGCCTACGACCTGCTCACGGTGGAGGAGAGCATCGCCAGCGCGATGGTGCTGCGCACTCAGCTGGCGCAGACGGAGGACTTTATTCCTTCTCTGGATCATATCCTGGAGGTGACGGGGCTCACACATCTTTCGGACCGGCAGGTCAAAGTGCTGTCCGGGGGGCAGAAGCGCCGCCTGGGCCTGGCGCTGGAGCTCGTCACAGATCCCTGTCTGCTGCTGTGTGACGAGGTCACGAGCGGTCTGGATCCGAAATCTGAAACCGAGATCACGAACCTGCTGCGCGAACTCTCGCGCGGTCACCCGAAGCGCGTGGTGATCAATGTGACGCACAGCCTTGCCAGCCTGGACGCCTACGACAGCGTGATGGTGATGTACCAGGGCGTGCTGACATACCATGGCCCGCCGAAGTCCATGATGCACTACTTTGCAGCGGAACACCCTGAGGAAGTCTATCTCAAGCTCACGGAGCGCAAGGCAGGAGACTGGCATGAGTCCTGGGAAAAGCACCGTGACACCTATTACAAGCGCCATGGCTTTGATGGCGCACGCGTGCTGCCGGAGGAAGAAGAGGCACGGAAAAGCAGCGGTCCCTCGAAGACCACGGTGCGTGAAGAACGCACTGTGGCGAAGGTGGAGGAAGAACCGGTGCATGAGCATCTGCATCTGCCGCCGGTGGAAATGCCGTCGATGATGACGCAGTTGTTTGAGCTGCTGCGGCGGCGCTGGACGATTTTCCGCCGCGACAAGGCGCAGGTGTGGCTGCACCTGGCGATGCTGCTGGGCTTTCCTCTGCTGGTGGTGATCTTCGCTCTCGATGGCATCAAGCCGCTGCGTTCGCTCTCAGTGCATCAGGACGACAACCAGGCGCAGGAGTTTGTTCAGGTCGCGAAATTTCAAAAGGAACAGGCCAAGGCCGGAGGGCTCGTGTCGGGCCTGATCATGCTGCAGGTCGTGCTCGTGACCTTGATGGCCAGCAACAACGCGGCGCGTGAAATCGCCTCCGAACGGCTGATTTTGGAACGCGAGAAGCTGGGAGGACTGCATCCCTTTGCCTACATCGGCAGCAAGGTGATCTTCCTTGGCATCTTCGTGCTCGCGCAGAGTTTATGGATGGGGTTCTTCGTGGACATCGTGGTCGGAGGCCTGCCGGGAGATCTGGTGATCAAACTGGCGCTGCTCCTGCTCGCCTCTGCGGCGATGACGAGCGTGTGCCTGGGCATCTCGGCGCTGAGCAAGACGCCGGAGAAGGCGACGATCCTGTGCATCTACCTGGTGGGCTTTCAGCTGCCGCTTTCAGGTGCGGTGCTCACACTGCCGGACTGGCTGGAGAACTGGGTGCAGCCTCTGGTGGTGGCCTTCTGGAGCTGGAGCGGCAGCCTGAGCAGCATGAGCAGCACCGCTTTCTACGACGCGGTCAAACAGGTGACCGACACCGACATCATCAGCCCGCCGATCGGCGCCTTTGTGCTGTTTGTACACGTGCTGGTCGGGCTTGGCATGACCTTCATCGGCGTGCAGCGCAGCCAGTGGGACTCCTGATGGTTTTTCCTGTCATGCGGCCGTCGCCGCATCAATGCGGCAGGCCAAACAGGTAGTAGGCCGTGCATAGCAGGGCCAGCACGGCGGCGCCTGCGTGGATTTCACGGCCGCGTCCGGAGGCGAACTTCAAGACCGGGTGCACGACGAGCCCCGCAGTGAGGCCGTTGGCAATGTTATAGGTGAACAGCATCATCACGATGGTGGCGAAAGCGGGCACCCATTCGGTGAGGTCATCAAAGTCGATGCGCCGCACCGAGCCGGTCATCAGTACCCCGACCGCGATCAGAGCCGGCCCATAGGCAAACCGCAGCTCCTGCAGCGGCTCGATCAGCGGAATGAAGAACAAGGAAAGCAAAAAGAGCGCGGCAGTGACCAGGGAGGCTAGACCGGTCCGCGCTCCCGCGGCAATGCCTGTGGCGGATTCGATGTAGGCGCCGCTGGTCGAAGTCCCCACCAGACCGCTGAACATGCAGGTCAGCGCGTCCACCAGCATCGGCTTTTCCACCTGGGGAAAACTGCCCTTTTCATCCAGCAGATTTGCAGCGGCGCCGAGACCGGTGAGCGTGCCAAGGGTGTCGAGAAAACCCATCAGAAACAGCGTGAGAAGTACCGGCATAAAACTGAGTCGGAGTACTCCCCCAATGTCCAGCTTCAAGGCAATGCCACTCAGGTCGTACTCGCCGGCAAAGGGCAGGGCGGTGATGGCTTTGGGCGCATGACCGAAGCCGAGCCACGTGCCCAGCAATGCCGTGACCACCATTCCGATCAGGAGTGCGCCCCGCACCTTGCGGATCATCAGCACGGTCATGAGCAGAAAGCCGCCAATCGCCAGCAGCACCCGGGGATCGTGCAGGTTGCCGATCTTTACCGGCACTGCCGGTGAGAGGAAGAGTCCCTGCGCATCGGTTTGCAAAGCCTGGGGCGGCATGCCGGAGACGAAGCTGGTGACGATGCCCGTCTCATACAGGCCGATGAAGGCCAGGAACAGGCCGATGCCGACGGCAAAGCTGTGCTTCAAACTCACCGGCACGGCATTGGCCAGCCAGCCACGGACGCCCAGCAGCGTGATGAGCAGAAACAGCACGCCGCTGACAAACACCGCGCCCAGGCGCTGCTCCCAGCCAATGCCCAGTGTCGCAAGGCCAAACGCGATGAACGCATTTTCACCCATGTAAGGCGCCACGGCGAAGGGACGGTTCGCGATCAGCGCCATCAGCACGCAGCCCACCACCGCCGTGAGGATGGTGGCCACCGTGCTGGGACCTGCCGGGATGCCGGCAAACGCGAGGATGGCGGGATTGACGACCATGATGTAGGCCATGGTGATGAAAGTGGTCACGCCGCCGATGATCTCGGCACGGACAGAGGAGCCATGCTCCTGCAGCTTGAAAAAGGCGCTCATGCTGCGGGGAGAGGAGCGTGAAAGCGCGGTGCCGCAATTTGAATCATTGAAAGCAATTCCGCGGAGTCCGCTGTCGTTCACAGCGGACCATGAAGTCCCTGCTGCTGCTTTTGCCCTTTGTTCTTTTCGATTCCACCGCCTTGGGCAAGCCCAATGTGGTGCTGTTCCTGGCCGATGACATGGGCTGGATGGACAGCGGCGTGTATGGCTCGCAGTATTATGAGACGCCGAACATCGACCGGTTTGCCACGCGGGCGATGCGGTTCACCAATGCCTACTCGCAGCCGCTGTGTTCACCTACGCGGGGAAGCCTGCTGAGCGGCCAATACACGGCGCGGCATGGCATCACCACGGCGAGCGGACACCAGCCGCCGCAGCCGGCAGGCCATGTGTTTCTGCCTCAAACCGCGCCGGCCAAGGACCCGATGCTGCTGCCGGAAAGCAAAAACTACCTGGAACCCGCGCAGATCACGCTGGCGGAGACGCTGAAGAGCGCGGGGTATCGCACCGCACACATCGGCAAATGGCACCTCGGCCTCACTCAGCCGTACTGGCCGGAGCAGCAGGGCTTTGATGTCGGGTTTCACTGCCACCCGGATCCGGGTCCGCCGGGGGAATATTTTTCTCCGTATGGCGTGCTGCCCGATGGCAAGCCGGGCGGCAAAACAAAAGTCGGCACGATTACCGACGGCCCGCAGGGCGAGTACATCGTGGACCGGCAGGCGGCCGAGGCGGTGAAGTTCATCGAAGCTAGCAAAGGCGGCCCCTTCTTCCTGAACCTCTGGTGCTACGGCGTGCACGGACCCTGGGGGCACAAGGTGGAATACACGAAATACTTCGCGGCGAAAAAAGACCCAAGCGGACGCCAGGGAAATCCGATCATGGGATCCATGCTCAAAAGCGTGGACGAGTGTTTCGGGCGCATTCTGGCAGAACTGGACAAGCAGGGCATCGCTGACAACACCATCATCATCTTCACCTCGGACAACGGTGGAAACCAGCACAGCAACACGACCTCCGAAGGCAAAAAATCCGCCAATGAAGACTGGCAGAAGTGGGCCGGCAACCAGCCGCCAACCATGAACACTCCGCTGCGCGATGGCAAAGGCACGCTCTACGAAGGCGGCACCCGCGTGCCGATGATGTGGGCGTGGGCGGGCAAGATCAAACCGGCAAGCACAAGCGAAGCAGTGGTGGGGCCGATCGATGTGTACCCCACAGTGATCGACCTGCTGGGCATCGCGAAGCCGGAGCAGCAGGTGTTTGATGGAGTGAGCTATGCAAAGGTTCTCAAAGGAGAGGGTGAACTGAAGCGCGAGGCCTACTTCAACTATCATCCGCACGCCGGGGCGCATCGTGCCGGCGGCGTGTGGGTGCGCAGCGGCGATTTCAAATTGCTGCGCTGGTTTGGCAACCCGGGCACGCATGAGCTGTACAACCTGCGGGAGGACATCAGCGAAGCGCATGATCTCGCCGCGACGATGCCGGACAAGGTGAAGGAACTGGAGGCGCTGATCGATGGCTTTCTCAAAGACACCGGTGCGACTTATCCCCGCCCCAATCCAGCCTACAAGCCAGTGGCTGACAAGGCGCCCGTGCAGGCAAACAAAGATCCGCTGGCCGCATGGAAGGAACGCGGCTGCAAGGCCACAGTCAGCGCGGGCATCGTGACTGTGAAGAGCACAGGCAGGCCAGGCGCGGCCTTCCTGGGACATGGCATGGCAAAGATGAACGGGCCTGCCGCAGTGAGGCTGCGCGTGCGCAGTGCCGCAGGAGGCGCGGGGAAAATCGACTCTCTGCCCAACACTGCATCGGATCCAAATCTCATTCATTCCGTCCCCTTCGCAGTCAAGGCGGGCGAGTGGCAGGACGTGCAGGTGGAGATAAGCGAGAAAGGGCCGCTGGGCACGCTGCGCGTCTATCTGCCGGATGGCGAGGTGGACTTCATTGAAGTGGCGCCGGTGAAAGGAAAAGGACAGCGCTGGGATTTTTGACTTCGTTCTCCCCTGCCCTTTATTCTATTCCCATGATCCGCCACACCGTTGCCTTTCGTCTCAAGCATCCCTTGGGTTCAGCCGCCGAACACGATTTTCTGCGGGCTGCATGCGCGCTCGCGAAGATCGAAGGCGTGCAGAAGTTTGAATGCCTCCGCCAGACGAGCGGGAAGAACAGCTTCACCTTTGGCCTGTCGATGGAGTTTGCGGACGAGGCGGCCTATTTTTTTTACAGCGGGCATCCTGAGCACACGGCGTTTGTGCAGCAGCGCTGGATCCCTGAAGTGGCCGAGTTCATGGAACTCGACTACGTGGCGTATGCGCCATGAGGCGCAGAACCCGGGCAAAAAAAAGCGCCGCGCCAGGATGGACCGGGCGCGGCGTAGGAATGCAGGAGCGAATTAAGCGCTGATGTGGTTGGAGACCAGCTTGGTCATCTCAAACATCGTCACCGTCTTCTTGCCGCCGAACACCGCCTTCAATGCGTCATCGGCATTGATGTTGCGCTTGTTCTTGGCGTCCTGGAGACCGTTCTTCTTGATGTAGTCCCACAGCTTCTTCGTGATCTGGCCACGAGGAGCAGGCTTGTTCCCAACGACGGCTCCGAGAACCGCGTCAGGCTGCACCGGCTTCATAAGAGCGGGATTGGGTTTCCGTTTTGCTGCCTTGGCAGGTTTCTTGGCTGCCGGGGCTTTCTTGGCAGCCTTCTTGGCTGCTGGTTTTGCTTTGGTTGCTTTCTTGGCCATAGTGTTGTTGGCGGCGGTTGCCGATTTCTCAGGTTATGAGAGCGCCCTGCGGAGCGTCAACGCAAATTTCATCAATATTTGAGGTTGTTTCCCTGCGTACAGCACCTCCGCTCCCTGCGCAAACATCATCAGCTCCGCTCAGGACCGGAGGTGATTATCACGATAAAACGAACAGGCCCGGCGATGAGTTTGCGCGCCGGAAACATTTCAAAACTGGTCACACTTTCTTCCGGCTCTCCACCCACTGCACGGCGTAGCGCACCAGGGCGGCACCGTCCGTCATGCCAAACTTTTCTTTGATGTGCGCACGATGCGCTTCCACCGTTCTGGCGCTGATGCTGAGCTGGGCGGCGATGATTTTCGTGGCCACGCCTTTGCCAATGAGTTCAAGGATCTCAAGCTCGCGATCCGTCAGCGCGTCCATGCCGGTGGCCTTCGCGCGCGAGTTGCCGCTGACCTGCTCCAGCATGCGCGTGTTGAGCGCTTCGCTCACATAGAGCCCGCCGCTGATGACTTTATGAATCGCGGTGACGAGGTGATCTGCAGCCTCCTCCTTCATCACATAGCCACGCGCGCCGGCGCGCAGGGCGCGCTCTCCGTAGAGAGTCTCATCGTGCATGGAGAGCACCAGGCACTGCGTGGCGGGATGCACGGCGCGGATGTCTTTCACGAGCTCCAGGCCGTTCTTGTCCGGCAGAGTAAGATCGATCACTGCCAGGTCAGGCTTGAGTTTGCGCACGATTTCAAATCCTTCGCGCGCGCTGCCGGCCTCGCCAATCACATCCAGGCCCTCTTCAGCACGGATCAATTGGGCGAGGCCGTGACGCATGATGGGATGATCGTCAATGAGGACGAGACGCTTCACGGTTTTTTCGGTGGTGCGGGTACGCTGCATGTGACCTGGGTGCCGCCGCCGGTGCGCGGCTCGATGGTAAGGGTGCCCCCCATCATTTGAGCGCGATGGCTCATGGTCAAGAGACCCATTCCAGTTCCTTTGGACGGAGCGTCGGGTATGCCGACCCCATTGTCGCGCACGGTCAGGACGATGTTGCCGCTCTGCCGCGCGAGGTGAATGTCCACCCGGCTGGCCTGGCTGTGTTTGACAGCATTGGAGACGGCCTCCTGGGCCACCCGGAAAAGCTGCACGGAAACATTGTTGCTGCTGATCTGAACCGGATTGTCATACCGAAAATCACACTCCACCTCAAAGGCGCGGCTGGTTCCGGCGGCGAGCTCCTCCAGCGCGGCCATGAGACCGCCTGAATCGATCACCACCGGCATGAGGCCGCGGGAAGTCTCACGGGCACGGGTGTTGGCCCGGCCGATGAGCTGCACAATCTCAGCCAGGTTTTGCGCCTCGGGGCTGCCCGCTTTGGCCAGGTTTTTTTGCGCCACCTTCGCGAGACAGCCAATGGCTGCGAGCTGCTGGCAGAGATCATCATGAATGTCCTGCCCGATGCGGGACTGCTCCTGTTCGCTGATGTGAAGCAGCTTGTCCTCCAGCGCCTTCCGCTCCGTGAGGTCCCGTATGATGCCCGTGAAAATGCGGCGGCCGCTCGGCAGCACGGCCTCCCCCACGGAAAGGTCGATGGGGAAGACGGAGCCGTCCTTCCGCTGGCCCACCACCTCCCGGCCAATGCCGATGATGCGTTTCACGCCCGTGCGCAGGTAGCTCTCCACATAGGTGTCGTGCCGGCCGCGGTACGGCTGCGGCATCAGCATGCTGATGTTCCTGCCAATAAGCTCGGCCCGCTGGTAGCCAAACAGGCGCTCCGTCGCCGTGTTGGCAGATTCAATCACGCAGCTCGAGTCCACCGTCACGATTGCATTGACGGCGGTCTCGACAATGGCGCTGGAGATTTGCTCGCTTGCCTGCAGTGCCGCCTGCAGCTGTTCGATGCTGGGTTCGGCAGGCGCGAATCTCTTCATGGATGAAGGCGCATTCAATCAGGTGCGATGACGAAGCCGTCCGGTTTTACGGCAAGAATCGAGCACGGTGCATGCTGCACAATCTTCTCCGCCGTGGTGCCAATGAGCATTTCGCGCAGGCCCGTTTTGCCGTTCGTTCCCAGAACGACGAGCGTGGCGTGCACCTCCTTCACGTGGTCCAGGATGGCCTCGCGTATGTTGACGAGTTCTTTGACGTGCTGGGTGATCTGGACGTCTCCCGCGTGAGTGGTGAGCGGCGCGAGAAAGGCCGCGAGATCTTTGCGCCAGCCCGCCACGGATTCAGGATCATAATTGGCAGGCAGGGAGGGCGCAAATCCGCCATAATCGAGGGACATGGCCAGCGCGCTCTGAAACACATGCAGGCAGTCGAGCGAGCCGCCGTCCTGCTGGGCGATGTGCACCGCGCACTGCACGGCCTTGGCGGAGTTTTCGGAAAAATCCACGCAGGCCACGATTTTCTTGAAGGGGCCTTGCGCGTCCTCCCGCACCACGAGCACATCCACAGGGGCTTTGCGCACGCATTTGGCCGCGATGACGCCGATGCGATGGGGTTCGTTTTTCGATCCCTTTGCTCCCATGACGAGGAGATCGGCATTGCAGCAGCGGCAGGCTTCCACCAGTTCGGCAAAGGGATTGCCGATGCGCACTTCCGCATTCACGCATGCGCCCACTTCCGCATCAGCCACAAACTTTTTCAAACGCTCCAGCCACTCGGCACGGATCGTGGCCTGGTCGGTTGAGAGGGCGCTCTTCAGCTCATGCACCAGAAACTCGTCCATCACATGCACGGCCGTGATGGCGGCGGAGTCGAGAGAGGCGCGGTGCACAGCCTCCCGCAGGGCGATGCGGCAGGTGGGCGTGAAGTCGATGGCGGCGATGACGTGGTGAACCTTTTTCATGGCAGATGGGGCGTTGATTGATTTCACCATAACCAGCAGCGCATGGCAATGCCGCGCCGCTGTTGCGGCGTTTGGGGCGGAGCTTGCGCCTTACAGACCCGCCTCTTCCTGCGCCTGCTCGATGGCGGCCTCCAGGGTCCACAGCGTCTTGTCAAAGCTCTTCTGCCGCGCGCGAAACTGCGCCTCGTCCGTGATGGCGTTCAGCGCATCCATCTCCTTGACGGCAAAGGCATAGTGCTGCTCCAGAGCCATGACGCGGGTCTTGAAATATTCGCGGCCCATCTGCTCCTTGAGCACGTCGATGTCCGCCTTCCACCGGGTGAGCGCCGCGGCGGACTGCTTCAGGTATTCCTCGCGGCTGGTGGTCAGGCGCTCCTTGGTCTTCTTGTACCATTCACGGCCTTTCACCTCTCCCTGCTCCTTCACTTTGGCGAATTCATTCTTCAGCTTTTCAGCGGCACGCCGGAGTTGTTCGAGGCTGTCATCCGCACGAAGCGAATGAAGGCAGAAACTGAGCGCAAGGCAGGTGAGAAGGGCTTTTTTCATGAGTGTCGAGGGATACGTCTGGATGCCGCCAACCATGCATGCTCTTTTCCCCGGCGAAAGAATTTCCCTCCAGCTCCGTCAACTTCACGCCCATGATCCGCACGACTGCCCTCACCTCCCTGTTCCTCGCCCTGCTGGCCGCCCTCGCATGTGCCCAGCCGGCCACGAAGCCCGTTTTCTGGCCTGGAAAAGGAGGGCCCACGCAGGACGGCATCGTGCCGGCGGCAGATGCGGCGCGCATTCCTCTGGAGTGGGACAGCACCACCGGCAAAAACATTGTCTGGCGCACGGCGCTGGAAGACCAGGGCCACTCCTCTCCCGTGATCGGGGGAGACATGATCTGGTTCACCTCCGCCACAACGGACGGCACCAAGCAGTATGTCTACGGCATTGACCGCCAGAGCGGGAAGATCGTGCATCACCAGCTTGTCTTTGAAAACACCGCGCCTGAGGAACTTGGAAATCCCATCAACAATTACGCGGCGCCTTCGCCCGTGCTGGAGGAGGACGCGCTGTACGTTCACTTCGGCACCTATGGCACGGCGCGCATCGATCCCGCCACGGGCAAAAAAGTCTGGGAGCGCCGTGACATCAATGTGCGCCACTTCCGCGGTCCAGGCTCATCGCCAATTATTTATGGCGATCTCATCATCCTGACCTTTGACGGCATCGACCAGCAGTTCGTCACCGCCCTCGACAAGAAAACCGGCAAGAGCGTGTGGAAAACCGCACGCACCACCGACTACGGAGACCTCGACAAGGAAGGCAAACCCACGCGGGATGGGGACATGCGGAAAGCCTACCACACACCGGGTGTGTTTGAGATGGGGGGCAAGGAAGTGCTCGTCTCCATCGGTTCCCGCGCCGCCTTTGGCTACGATGTGAAAACGGGCAAGGAACTGTGGACCATCCGCCATGGAGGTTTCAATGCCGCCATCCCCCCGCTTCGTCTCGGAGACATGCTCATTCTCAATACCGGATCCGAACGCGCCCACACGATCGGCGTGCGCATTGATGACAAGATGGCCGGAGACATTACCGAGAGCCACGTGGTCTGGGATCGCGATAAGCGCAATGCCAGCGAGGCCGCCCCGGTGCTGGTGAACGGCACCCTCTATCAGATCACCCGCGGCGGTGTCGTCAGCGCGGTGGATGCCAAATCCGGCAAGGATCTGTGGGATGACCGGCTCGCGGGAAAACACGTCCCCGCCCCGCTGGTGCTGGGAGACAAGCTGCTCTTCTGCAACGACCGCGGAGAGTGCTTTCTGGTCAAAGCTTCGCCTGAAAAATTTGAACTGATCCGCCAGAATCAGCTCGGAGAACAGGTTTCCGCCTCGCCGGCCGTGGCGGAGGGGGCGTTGTTCATCCGCAGCAGTGGCGCACTTTATAAGATCGCCCAGTAACCCCTCTTGGGCAAATTTGGGCTTACGCTTGCCCAAATTACTGGAAATTGACCATCCATTGTAATCACAAGCCACCCTTGCGAAGTAGAAGAAACGAAGGCACAGGGGAATTTCTATCATTGCGCATGCAGCGTAGGAGAAAAAACCTCCTGCGTTCACAAAAGCGTCGCAAACAGCCCCAAGTTGTGCTAGGTTGTCAGTCCATATGCCTACTACCACACCGACACGTAAGACACGCTTCTCCCGCCGAGTCCCTGATCATGTCACTGACGAGCTAGTCAATGTGCTCTCAAAGCCGGAAACCTATGAGTTCAACACGTTGTTCGGTCTGGTGTATGACAATCTCAAGCTGAAAAACGCCGTCAGCGGTGGTGAAGAAATGCTGCGCCTGCGCTCCTATGAGAAGCTGCAGAACCTCGTCAGCCGCGGCCTCTGCGCCAAGGTGGGCAAGACCTACCGTGGTCTCGAAGGCCTCCGCGCCGCGCACAATGCCGCCATTGCCGCCCGCAGCGCCGCCGTCGTGGCCCGCACCACGGCTGCCGCAGCCGCACGCAGCTAAGCGCTTCGCTCCTTCCTAGGGCCGCCCTGCTTCACGCAGTGCGGCCCTTTTTGTTTCAGAGTTTGACGCTGGACCGCGTCTTGCTACCGATCTAGCCGTCATTCACCCCCATGTTTGAAAATTACATCCCTGTCCTGCTCCAGATCCTCCTCGCCAGTGGCTTTGCCGTGGGGACTCTGATCTTTTCGGCAGTCGCCGGCAAGTCCGCCAAGCGCAACGCCATCAAAGACTCCGCCTACGAGTGCGGTATGCTGCCGGTGGGGGAGAGCCAGCCGCGCTTCAGCGTGAAGTTCTACATCGTCGCCATGCTTTTCGTCATGTTCGACATCGAAGTCGTCTTCCTCTATCCCTGGTCCATCGTTTACAAGGACTACCTCGCCGCCTTCGGTGGCGCCATCCTCGCCGTGGCCACGGGCTTTGTCTCGATCCTCGGGGTGGCTTTCGTTTATGCCTGGAAAAAAGGCGTGCTCGACTGGAAATCGTAGTCTGCGGCCTGCTGCTTTCCTGCCGCCATGATCGCCTACCTCAGCCTGTTTCAGCTGAAGCCTCAGGTAACTGAGGAAAAACTGGAGCAAATGATGTCCCAGACCCGCGTCATGCTTCTGCGCGTGCCCGAAGTGCTCACCGTTAAAACGGGCAAGCGCGTCAATTCCTCCGATCCCTACCCGTGGTTCGTCTACCTTGAAGTCGAGACCATGGACAAGCTCGCGATCTGCCAGGACGACCCACACTACATCAAATTCCGTGAGGAGGTGCTCAAGCCAAACATCTCCGAGCAGGAAAGCACGGCCTTTGAAATGGAGCCGCGCAAGGATGTGAAGTACTCCTGACGCTGGGGGGTCACTTTCCCGTAGGCGCGAGGTGCCGCGTGAGGTCGCCAGCATAGCCTGCCAGTTCCAGGAAAGCACGGCCTGCACTCTGCCCTTTTGCATCGAGAACATCGCACGCGCCTTCCCAGTAGGGCAGCTGTGTGATGCCGCCATCCTGCTCCTGATCCAGCGCCAGCGGTCTCAATTCCAGCGCCTCGTTCTCAAAGCGCACGCGAATGTGATTGGGATACTCGGCGCCGTTGCGCGGGCTTTTCCACGTGCCCAGGACTTCCCAGGCAAAGGCATCGCTGGCGAGGTGTCGCACTTGACCGTCTCGATCAATGACCGCGAGCGTAGAGGCGGCATCCAGCGTGCCGTCCTTTCTGCGCATGCGGTACACCATGATCTCGCGGCCATCCCTGAGCTGCAGCGCGGCCCAGTCCCAGCCCACCTGCCCTTCCTCAAGCTGGCTGCTGCTAAACTCGTGATCCATCCAGGCCTCGCCGCTCACGCTCAGCTCCTGCGCACCGAGCTTCACACTGCCGCTCGTCTTCAAGCGCGGCCACGTGAGGTAATGGCTGGCGGCGGAAGCCGGGACGCCTTTGCGGGAGACGCCGTCCTTGCCGAAGACGACCAGTGTTTTCACCGGCTCCAGTTCCAGCTGCATCAATGCTTCGCCCTTCACCGTGGCGGAGATGTGAAGGTGCTGCGTGGCTTCATCCATCCTGAGCGACCAGTTGCCATTGCGCACGTCCAGCGTGGTCTCGGATGCCCTGGCGTCCCAGCCTTCCCGGTTCAGCCTTTCTCCATGCACGAAGCGCCCCGTCTTCGCATCCAGCAGTGCGGCGTGCGCCAGGTGCAGATGAAGCAGGCTGCCACCTTCACGCCGGGCCTGGCGGAAAAAGGTCACCTGAAAGCCAAACCGGCGGCCGTCCTTGCCATCGAGATGACCCGTGACATACCACCACTCCGTGCGGAATTCGGGGTGGCTGCCATGATCGCGCGGAAACACAAACACCTTCCCTGGCTGGGGCAGCGCAAAGCCGTCCGCCGTGGTCTGCGCAGGCAGCCAGGAGGTCAGGATGAGAAACAGTAGAAAAGTGCGCATCATGTCATTCCTCCGAGTGCTCCGCCGGCAGCAGTGCGGCCCAGCGCCCCACCAATGCGGCCACCACCATGCCGACGGCGACCACCGCAGCGCCCAGCAGCACCAGCTGCCACCACACGGCGTGAAATTGCAGCGTCCAGCCAAAGCATTGTTTGTTGATGCGATACACCAGCAGCCACCCCAGCCACAAGCCGGCCGCAATGCCGGTGAAGGCGCCCGCACAGGCCACGCCAAAGCCTTCCAGCGCCGCCGCGCGGGCGATTTCTCCCTGGGTCATGCCAAGAGAATGCAGCGTGGCCAGTACGGCGCGCCGCTCCAGCAGAAGGCTCGCCAGGGCGAGCCCCAGACCCGCCACCGCCACGATCACCCCGATCACCTCCAAGGCATGCGTCACAGAAAAGGTCTGGCGGAAAATGCGCAGCGCCTCGCGCCGAAGGTGCGCATTGGTAAACACGCTCAGCCCCGGCTGCTGCGCTTCGATGTGCTGCCGCACCGCCTCCGCATCCACGCCCGGTTTCAGCATCAGCACCACACGCCAGGCTTCATCCGTCTCAAACCACTGCCGGAAGGCCGTGCCGGGCACCGTGAGAGATCCACGCTCATTGCCATACTCTGCATTCATCGCGACCACACGCACCTGATGCCCCGCGAGATCGATCACATCGCCAACACGCGTGCCGAAACGCTCGCTCCAGCTCTCGCTGATGATGGCGGGGGTCATGCCACCTTCCTCATGCCACCACTCCTCATGCTGCGGCGGCTGCACCCACGCATACAGGCCGTGCTTGTGGGCAAAGGCCGGACTGCTGCCGAGGATCAGCACTTCTCCGCCATGCCAGACCAGCGTCTTTGCGTGCAGCACCGCCACCTCCTGCACGGCGGCATCTCTGCCAATCTCAGCCACCGTTTTGGACGAGATGGCGTGCGTCGATGACGCGCTCTGCGCTCCGGCGCTGGTGATGTAGATGTCAGCCTTCATCGTGCGGTCGATCCAGCCGCGCATGGTGAAGTCAAAGCTGGCCACCATCACGGCCATGCCTGTCGTCATGGCCACGGCGCTCGCCAGGGCGGCCACTGCAAATCGATGGCGAACCGTTGGCCGGCGCAGATGCGAAAGCGCGACACGCCACACGGCGGACAGCACCTTTTTGCGCGCAATGAAGCGCAGCACAGCCGCCGCAGCCAGTCCCGCACCCACCATCCAGAGCAATGCTGCCGCGTAGCCCGCCAGCGGCAGGCGCGTGCCATTTTCAAATCGAAGGACAGGCAGCTGCGCCAGCGCCACCGCCGCCAGCATCATGGCCCAGCCAAACCATTCCACGCGCCACACGGCGCCGCCTTCAAACGGCGCTGCATGCCGCCCGAGCATGTGCGCGGGCGGAGTGCGTGCCGCCATGCGCGCAGGCCACCATGCCGCAATCAAACTGGCCGCCATGGAAATCGTCAGGGCCATCACAGCTTCGCTCATGGTCAGCGCCGCCTGCTTCCCGCTCGTGGCGCCGTAGAGGGCGTTCATCGTCTTCGTCACGCCGCCCACGGCACCCTGCGCACCCAGCCAGCCGAGCAGCACCCCCAGCGCACCGCCGCACAGCCCGAGCAGCCCCGCCTCAAGAAGAAAAGCCATCTGCACCGCACGATCTGTGACACCGAGCGACTTCAAAACCCCGATCTCATCGCGCCGTCGCAGCACCACTCCATCAAGCGCCTGGAAGATGAGATAGCCGCCCACCAGCAGGGCCAGGAGGGAAAGGATCGTGAGATTAAGCCGGAACGCCTGCGTCATGGTTCCGGCGAGCTGCCGCCGGTCCGTGCCGCCACGCACCTGCCATCGGGTCTTCAGCAGGTCGCCGGTTTCGGCGCGCAGATGGGGAAACGTCGCGCTGTCCTGCGCCAGCACCTCCACCCGGTCCACACGATCTCCGCGCCGCAGCAACGCCTGCGCCGCCGGAAGATCCATCAGCAGCAGATGCGCAGGCAGACTGGGCACTCCTGGCACCTCCGGCACCAGCCCGGCCACCTTCACCGGGACCACACGGTCATCCACGATCAGCCCAAGCTCCTCGCCTGCTTTCACGCCAAGCTTCGGACTGGCGTACACGCCGGCCTGCATCGACTGCATGTTTGCATTGCCAAGTCCGGCCGGTGCTTCGCCCCGCAAGTTGAGCAAGGCGATGAAATCCACGCCCAGCAGACGCCAGGTGGGACGCGATCCAATCTCTCCATTGCCTGTTTTCAGTGCAGGCGTCACCGTTTCCTCGACCACCGGAAGCAAGTTCACGGGTCGGTGCGCCAGAAGGCCGCGCATTTCACGCAGATCAGCTTCATGCAGGGCTCCCGACGCCGCCACCACCGTCCAGTCCGGCTGCCTCGTGATGCCGTCCGTGAAGGTCTCGAAACCCGCCAGCGCCGCATTGCTGGCCAGCCGCACGGCAAGATACACGCTTGAACCTAGCGCGAGAATCAGCATCAGCGCCAGCTGCTGCCGCCACGCAAGCCGCCAGTGCCGCAGGGCGCAGCGCCGCAGGATGAGAAGCACCGTGATCATGCGCCTTCGACGATCTGGCCGTCCTGCATGCGCAGCACGCGCTCACAGTGCTTCACCGCCTCCGGGCTGTGTGTGACCAGCAGCAGCGCGGCCTGCGTTTCCTGCACGACTTCCGCGAGCAGGTCCAGCACCTGCGCACCGGTCGCGCTGTCCAGGCTGCCGGTGGGTTCATCGGCCAGAATCAAAGTGGGGCGGTGCACCACCGCACGTGCGATCGCCACCCGCTGCATCTCACCTCCGGACAGCTGCCCCGGCAGCGCGCCTGCACGATGCGAGATGCCCACGCGCTCCAGCAGCTGCCGCACCCGCGCCTCCCGCTCGCTCGTGGCCACGCCGAGCAGCTGCAACGGCAGCTCAATGTTTTCCGCCGCGCTCAGGGTGGGCAGCAGATGGTAAAACTGAAACACGGTGCCGATGTGCTGACGCCGCAGGTGCGCGAGTTCATCGGCGCTCAGGTTTTCCACCAAACGACCGGCGATCATCACGCTGCCAGCATCCCAGTGATCGACACCGCCGACGCAGTTCAGCACCGTCGTCTTGCCGCTGCCGGAAGGCCCCAGCAGCGCCACGCGCTGGCCTTGTTCGAGCTTGAACGAAACACCACGCAGAATGGGGCGCTCCGCGTAGCTTTTGGTGAGAGACTGGACTTCGAGAACCGGCATCGGAAAGTTAACGGCCTGCCCGGCCGCATGGACGCTCACTTCATGGCACGCATGAGCTCGCGCACGTATTTGCCGAGCATGTCAAATTCCACATTGAGCCGGTCCCCGGGCTTCTTCGTGTGAAGATTCGTCAGCTGAAACGTGTGCGGGATGATCCAGCACACCACGGAGCTGTCCGTCACCTCCGCCGCAGTGAGTGAAATGCCATCCAGGCAGATCGATCCTTTGGGAATGATCAGCCCCCGCTGCTCCGCCGGGATTTCGACTTCCAGGCGATGGTCCTGCCCATGCGCGCTCCAGTCCAGCACCTTCACTGTGGCGTCCACATGCCCCTGCACAAAGTGCCCGCCAAACCGTGCGCCGATGGCCATGGCGCGCTCCAGATTCACCAGGGACCCGGCCTGCAGGTCGCCCAGGCTGGTGACCTTCAGCGTCTGCATGAGCAGATCAAAGCATGCAGTCTGTGCTTCTGCATTTTTCACGGTCACCGTCAGGCAGCAGCCGTTCACCGCCACGCTCTCGCCATCGGCCAGCTCCGCAGCCATGGCGCCGACATTCAGTGTGAGACGCGCGCTTTCGCCGCGTGGCTCCAAAGAGATGACTTTGCCGGTGGTTTCAACGAGGCCTGTAAACATACGCTCCGAGATAACCGGGCAAACGGCGGCTGTCGAATGGAAGGACATCTCTTTCTCAGCGCGTAGTACACCGCCCATGCCCCGTGTCCTCGTCCAGCTCGGTCTCCTGATGTTCTCCGCCAGCACGTTCGCGGCCGAGCACTGGGCCTTTCAGCCCCTCAAGCCGGTGAAGGCGGCGGGCGTGGATGAGTTCATTCAGCAAAAGCTGAAGGAGCAGGGCCTGGAAAGCGCGCCGCGTGCCGACCCTCGCACCCTCATCCGCCGTGCCACCTTCGACCTCACCGGTCTGCCGCCGACCGCCGAAGAAACAGAAGCCTTTGTCAATGACCCCTCCCCCGGCGCATTCCCGCGGCTGATCGAGCGTCTCCTCGCCTCCCCTCACTATGGCGAGCAATGGGCGCGCCACTGGCTGGATGTGGCACGCTACTCAGACACCAAAGGCTACGTCTATGCGCGGGAGGAAAAGAACTGGGTGCACGCCACTCCGTACCGCGACTGGGTCGTGCGCGCCCTGAACACCGACATGCCGTATGACCGCTTCCTTCTGCTGCAGCTGGCGGCGGATCAGGTGGCGCCGCCGAAGTCACCCGACCTTGCCGCCATGGGTTTGCTTACTCTTGGTCGCCGCTTTCTCGGAGTGACCCACGATATCATCGATGACCGCATCGATGTCGTCATGCGCGGCACCCAGGCGCTCACGGTCGCCTGCGCGCGCTGCCATGACCACAAGTTCGATCCCATTCCCACGCGCGACTACTATTCCCTCTACGGCATCTTCCAAAGCAGCGCCGAAGCCCTCGCACCCTGCGCGGAGGGCGAAGACCCGCAGCTCGCGGAGTTGGTGAAAAAGAACCGTGAACTCATGGCGAAACGCCGCGAGGAACAAATGACCCGCACCCGTGCGCGCGCCGCCGACTACCAGAAGGCCCTCACGGAACTGGACAAATACCCCGAGCAGGGCTTCGACCAGATCCTCGACGAAAAGGACCTCAATCCCTTCATTGTCCATCGCTGGAAAGCCTGGGCCGATGCGCATCCCGGAACCGTGCTGACCGAAGAGGTGCTCAAGAAACCCGGCTCACCCGCCTACGTGCCCGAGGAGCACATCGCCAATATCGAGATGTATTTCCCCACGGGCGTCATCACCGAGCTGTGGAAGTCCCAGGCCGAAGTGGATCGCTACCTTCTCAAAACCCCCGCCGCGCCGGCACATGCCACCCTTCTCGTGGATCGTCCCCTGCCCAGCACACCCCGTGTGCTGCTGCGCGGCAATCCGCTCACCAAAGGCGATGAAGTGCCCCGGCAGTTCCTCAGCGCCTTGGGCAGGCAGCAGCCCTTCACCCAGGGCAGCGGCAGGCTCGAACTCGCCCGGGCCATCATTGATCCGCACAATCCGCTGACCGCCCGCGTGATGGTCAACCGCCTCTGGCAGCACCACTTCGGCCGCGGGCTCGTCAGCACGCCGAGCGATTTTGGCAAACAAGGCGGCATACCCACGCACCCCGAACTGCTCGACTGGCTCGCGCAGCGTTTCATGGATTCTGGCTGGAGCCTCAAGTCGATTCACCGCCTCATCATGCTTTCCGCAGCCTACCAGCAGGACAGCCGCTCCAGTGATCCGCGCGATCCCGACAACCGTCTCCTGTCCCGCATGAACCCGCACCGCCTCAGCTTTGAAGAAGCGCGCGATGCCTGGCTCACGGCGGCCGGCAAAATCGATCTGCGGGTTGGAGGCCGCCCGGCGCCTTTGTTTGCCGCCAGCAACACGCGCCGCACACTCTACGCGCAGGTGGATCGCGAAAACGTCCCTGCGGTCATGCGCACCTTTGATTTCGCCAATCCCGATCTCTCCATTCCGCAGCGTACGGAAACCACCATCCCGCAGCAGGCTTTGTTTGGCATGAATCATCCCTTTGTGGTGCAGCAGGCCAGGGCACTGGTAAAAAATGCGTCGGCGGTCAAATCAGACGCAGCCAGGATCCACTTCCTCTACCGTCAGCTGTTTCAGCGCAGCCCCACGCACGGCGAACTCGAGTCCGCCCTCCGCTTTCTGGATGACGATCAACCCACCCCCGTTGTGGAGTCAGATCACTCCCAGTCCTGGCATTATGGCTGCGGCGAATGGGATGAAGGCACAGGCCGTGTGAAGGACTTCAAGGCTCTTCCTCATTTCACCGGCAGCGCATGGCAGGGCGCGGAAAAATGGCCGAACGCAGAGCTCGGCTGGGCACAGCTCACCGCCACCGGCGGCCATCCAGGCAACGACCGCAAGCACGCAGTCGTGCGCCGCTGGACCGCGCCCGCCAGTGGCAGCTATGACATTCGCTCCGTCATCATTCATGAACCCAAATCCGGCGATGGCATCCGCGCATTCATGAGCCACTCCCGGCTTGGCAAACTGCGCGACACCCGCCTTCATGGCGCCACGGCCGACCTGAGTCTCTCCGCCATCGAATTTCACAACGGCGACACGCTCGACTTCATCGTGGACATCGGCGACGGCCTCAACAACGATCAGTTTCTCTGGGCGCCCAAGATTGCGCCGAATGCCGCCACCAGCACCGGCGCCGGTGGCGACATGCCGCGCGAGACCTGGGACGCCGAAAAAGATTTCGCCCCTCATTCAAAATCCCAGCTCACTGCCGTGGAGCAGCTGGTGCAGGTTTTGATGCTCTCCAACGAATTCATGTTTGTTGACTGATATGAACCCATTCCTCACACGCCGGGAAATGTTGCGCCGCTCCGGCATGGGAATGGCCATGCTGGGTCTTGGCGATGTGATGTCAGCCCCGAAGCCGCACTTCGCACCAAGGGCAAAGCGCGTGATCCACTTCTTCCTCAATGGCGGCCCTTCGCATGTGGATACGTTCGATCCCAAGCCCGCCCTGGAGCGCTACGCCGGCAGGCCGGTGCCCAGCCACCGCATCACCGAGCGCAAGACAGGCGCGGCCTTCCCTTCTCCATTCAAATTCCAGCGTTATGGACAGAGCGGCATCGAGGTAAGCGAGCTGTTTGCCAAAACCGCGGCGCATATCGACGACATCGCGGTCATCCGCTCCATGCAGGCGCAGGTGCCCAATCATGAGCCGTCTTTGATGCTCATGAACTGCGGCGACTCGATCCAGGCGCGCCCCAGCCTGGGAGCATGGCTCACCTATGGCCTCGGCAGCGCGAATGAAAACCTGCCCGGCTTCATCGCCATGTGCCCGGGTGGCATGCCGATCAAGAGCGCGGAGAACTGGCAGGCCGCGTTTCTTCCCGGCGCGTTTCAGGGCACCTATGTGGACTCGCAGCACCAGCAGGTGGACCGTTTGATCGAAAACATCCGCAGCCCGCACGCAGACTCCCGGGTGCAGATGCGCCAGCTCGAAATGATGCGCCGCATCAATGAACAGCACCGCCAGGAGCGGAGCGATCCCCGGCTGGAGGCACGCATCCAGAGCTTCGAGCTGGCCTTCCGCATGCAGATGGAGGCCGCGGATGCTTTTGATGTCACCCGAGAACCGCAGCACATCCGCGCCATGTATGGCTCCGGCGTGCATGGTCGGCAGACCCTCATTGCCCGCCGCCTGCTGGAGCGCGGAGTGCGCATGGTGCAGCTCTGGCACGGTGCCGGGCAGCCCTGGGACAATCACGACAACATCGAGGCAAACCACCGCAGGCTCTCCGCGGAGATCGACCAGCCCATCGCAGCCTTGATCGCTGACCTGAAGCAGCGTGGCATGCTCGAAGACACCCTCATCATCTGGGGCGGCGAATTTGGCCGCACTCCCACCGTGGAAATGAGCGGTGCCAAGTCCAAGCTCGGTCGCGATCACAATCACTACGGCTTCAGCGTGTGGATGGCCGGCGGCGGCGTGAAAGGCGGCACTGTCCACGGCAGCACAGACGAGTTCGGCTTCGCGGCGCAGGACCAGCCCACCAGCGTCCATGACCTGCATGCCACCATCCTTCACCTTCTGGGCATCAACCACGAGGAGCTGACCTATCGCTACGCCGGCCGGGATTTCCGCCTCACGGATGTCTATGGCGATGTCATCACCCCGGTGGTTGCCTGAAGTTTGGCGCCACGGTCCTTTTCAGCGTCCTGGGTTGATTTCCGCGGGCTTCTGCGAAATCAGTTCAAGCATGAGACTTCATGCCGCTCTTGCTCTCCTGCTCTGCTTCAGCCTGAATCCCACTTACGGTCAGGATGCTCTGAAACCCCTCTCGCGGGATGAGATCGCCGTCGGCGCGCGAACGATCAAACTTCCGGCACCTGTCGGTTATGCACGAGTGGATGGTCTGGACGCCGAGAAGGACCGCATGTTGAATGCGATGCTGCCCGCCTCCAACCGCTACCTGGCTCGCTTTGAGCCCGCGCCATCCAACACCGCTGCCAGCGGGCGCAGCTTCAATGCGCAAGTTCTGCGCTCCCTCGAAAGCAGGGAGATCGGCGACCGCACTTTTGCCGACATGAAGCAGCAGACGAAAGCCGAGCTGGACCAGGCACAGGAAACAATCCGCCAGGAGCTCGCCAAAGCCTCCGGCAAGGCGGAAAAAGCCTTTCAGGACGCCACCACCGCCGACGCTGCGCTCAGCGTGAGCGATGCCGCGGTGCTCGGCTACTTCGATGACGCCCCCGCCAGTCTCGGCTTCACCATGGCCATGAATGTGGCCGCAAAAACCGGAGTCCAGGACATCAAAAGCAAGTTGGTCACCGCCGGCATGATCGTCCCCGTAAACGGCCGGCTGATCTACCTCTATGCCAATACTGATCTCAAAACTGAGGCCGATCGCAAGTGGGCCGAGCAGTCGGTGACTGCCTGGAGGGACACCGTCCTGGCTGCCAATCCGCGAGTGGAAGGCCCCGCTGTCCGCACCTCTGTTTTCAAAAGCGTGGGCCGCTCGGCCATCATGGGTGCCATCGTAGGCGGAGCTGCGGCATTGGTGGCCATGCTCGCGGTCCTGTTCAGAAAGAAGAAAAGATAGAGTGATGGCTCATCCAGCAGGTTCGCAAGACCACAGCAATGACGCGACCGGTCCCGTTTCGCAAGACTGCGCCCCCTGCACGATTGCCTTTGGCATTACTTTTTCAGATACTCGATCAAATCCGCCATCTGCTGCGGCGTGATGGCTGCCTCCAAACCTTCCGGCATCAAGGAAATGCCAGGGCTGGTCAATGATTTGATCTCGCTGCGCAGCACCGTGTCAGTGCCTCCGTCGGCGCGTTTGAGCGTGAGGTTGCCGGCAGTCTCACTGGCGATGAGGCCGGAGAGCGTGCGGCCATCATTCGTTTCGACGATGTAGAGCGCAAAGTTGGGCGAAACTTCCCGGTTGGGATCAAGCACGTTCGTGAGGATCTGCTCCGCCGTCCAGGCCTTGATGGTGCCGAGGTTGGGGCCGACGTCGTTCCCACGATCCACATGACGGTGGCAGACCATGCAGAGGGTTTCGTAAACCTTCGCGCCGCTGACGGGATCCCCAGTGATGCGGGCAGGAGTGCCCACATCACTGCCGGACATGGCGACTGTGTATTTGTCGATGACGGCTTTGCGATTTGAGGAAGAGCCGTCGCCGATGAGTTTGGTGATGCGTGCTACGAGGGCGGGCGTTTTTTGACGTCCCAGCGTAGCCTTCGCAGCAACGCTGAGCTGCGAAGGAAGGATCTTTTTGGCTTCGATGGCGTCGAGCAGCTTGGCGATGCGATCGGTGCGGGAGAGGAGGAGCGTGGTGGCTTTTTCGCGGAGAGCAGGTGTAAGCTTGGGCCAGGCGGTGAGGAGGATGTCGGCGACGGCGGGGTCGCGAGAGGTGCCCAGAGCTTCCAAAACCATGAGCTGAACTTCAGCGGGATTGCTCGGCAGCATCAGGGGCTGGATTCTTTGAGTGAAGTTTTCCGCTGTTTCAAAAACAGCCAGCGTGCTCAAGGCATCCTTGATGCGAACGGCATCTCCGCTGTTCAAGTCCGCGCGAGCTTTTTCAATCCAAGGATGGCATGCCTGCGCCACTGCAGGATGAGTAATGACCTCATTCGTGTTTGTTCCGCGGAACTGCATGCCACGGAGGATGTTTTCAAGCATGTGCCGCTTCACAGCCTCAGGCATGGCGGTGCTCAATATTTCCTGTGTCACCGCCACTCCCTCAGCAGGCGACAAAGGAATTCCCATTCGACGCGCAAGTTCTGCCAGCAGCGGATGCGCAGCCATCTGCTCTTTTTGCAGCCGCCCGACGAGATTTCCCACAAGGTAACCATTGGAAGTGGGGCTGTCGCGATAGCTAAGCAGCGCGGGTTGCATCCATGTGTCGCCTCCATGCCGCCACTGCAGAGCGGACATGCGTCGCAGTGCATTTTTGTCATCCAGATTTCCGGCATGGAATGCCGCCCAGAAAGCCACTGTCGCTGGCTCCATCGCAGAGGATGAGAGCGCGGCAAGCAGGTCTGGCCTGCTGGGGTTCTGATCCGATTGCAGGCGCAGCTTGAATTCGATCGGGCTGGGCGGGCTGGTGTCCTGCCACTCACAGGCAAAGCGTGCTGCATTGGCTCGGACTTGAGGATTCTGATCTACAGCTGCGGCATTGATAGCCCCCTGCATGGCGGCGAGGTCTTTTGTTACCATACCGAGTGTCCATAGGGTGCTCACTTTCCCCTGCGGCGTTTTTGCACTTTCCACAAGCTTGCTCATGGGGGACACCGCCGCCTTGTCTTGCCTCTCAAAAAGCAGACGTTGCGCAGTCTCGCGGTGCCACGCATTGGGATGATCCAGCAGTGCGACCAACTCCCCCGTGCTTGCTTTGCTCATCTTCGGCGTCGCGCGTGATTTGAAAGACTTCGGCGCGAGTCGAAACACCCTCCCCTTGTCCCTCCCCCTCAGCAAATCCACCGCTGAATGGATGTCGTCGGGGATGCTCCAGGGGTGCTCGATCACCTCGCGGTACATGTCGCAGACGTGCAGGCAGCCATCGGGGGCGTTGACGAAATTGACGGGGCGGAACCAGAGATCGTCGCTGGTGCAGAAGTTTTTTGTTCCATCCACCTGCACGGCTTTGAAGGTGACGCCGTCGGGCACCAGCTTCATCCGGTAAAAAAGATTCCCCGCCACATCCGCCACAAACGCGAAGTCGCGGTACTCAGGCGGGTAGGCATCGCCGCGATACACGGTGATGCCTGCGGAAGACGTGACGACACCCGCCCCCACAAGTTCACTCTTCGGCAGCGTGCTGCCTTCCTGCACCCAGCGCTTCGCACGAAACTCGCGCCAGGGCTCCGCAGGGCTGGTGCGATAAACCGGAAGCTGGTCGCCCGCCTCGGCGCAGTCATTCAGCGCGCTCGGCACCACCAGATACGGATTCCTTGCCAGGTAGCGATACGGCAGCACCACATGCTGGCAGGGATTGCGGATGTTGCACAGGAAGCGGTTGCCCCAGTCATCAAAGGTGTTCCCAAATCTCGCGCCCCCGCTTTCCAGCCGCACGTCACCCGTGCTCGGGTCAAAGCTGAAGTCGTTGCGCTTGATGGGCAGGGGTTTGAAATCGGCAGGCAGAGGCATGACGGATTCGCTGCCAGGCACGCGCTGGATCTCACCGCCGTTGCTGCCGCCCGCCACATAGATGCGGTGGTCGAGGCCCCAGATGGGATTGTTCATCACCGCCTGAACATTCAGTTTTTTGAAACCCGTGAAGACCTTCTGCCTCACATCGGCCACACCATCGCCATTCGTGTCTTTGAGGTACCAGACATCCGGCGTCGCGGTCACAAAGATGCCGCCTTTCCAGCAGGCCGCCCCCGTCGGCCACGACAGCCCCTCCGCAAACACCGTTGCCTTGTCAAACACCCCGTCCCCATCGCTGTCCGTCAGCAGCCGCACTTTCCCGATCGCCTGGTCGGTGGGATTTTCCTGCGCGTGCTTGTGGTGCTCCTTGTCCGTGTAGGGGTAGTCGTTCATCTCGCACACGTAGGCGCGGCCATCTTCATCATAAGTGATGGCGACGGGATCGGTAACGAGCGGCTCGGCGGCGATGAGCTGCATCTCGAAGCCATCAAGGACATGGAAGGTCTTCGCGGCGTTTTGCGGCTCCGTGGGCGGGGTGGTGGGGAACTTCAGCTCCTCAGCGACGAGAGGTGCGGCCAGGGTCAAAACCAGCCAGGCGATCTTCGGACATTTCATGCAGAATGGACGGCACAAGGGGGCCGGTTCTTACCCGCCGCAGCCATGGCCGCACTTATTCCGCCTCTCCCGAGACATCCATGACGCACTGCACCCAGGTGAAAACGGGCGTCTGCGGCGCATAGAGGTGGCGCAGCTGGCTAAAGCTGGCCTTGTCCGGCAGGCTGTAGGGGCCTGTCTCAGCCATGGTCTGATCTTCGTCACGGGAATGCTGCAGGCCCAGCACGTGCCCGATTTCATGCGGCAGCCATCGGAGGATAGGGTCGCCGATCAGCGCAAACGAACCGGTGCTCCACCATTCGGAAGGGTCCAGGTAGATGTGGCCGCGGTCACTGCTCCAGGGAAAGGCGGCATGGCCCATGCTGCCCAGCTGGCCGTCCCACGTGCGCCCCGGGGGAGCCTTGAAGCTGATCACAATGTCCGCAGGCTCGCCCACTCGGGATTGAGCAAAGGTGAAAACCCCGGCCGACTCCCAGCTCTTGAAACTCTTGTCGATCTCACGCAGCAGCTCTGCCTCCACCAGCCGCCCCGGCACCGGCACGGCGGCGGTGTCCAGCCGCCAGGTCAGGTGGCGCTTGTTCCACAGCTGGGGCTTGTTGTAGCTGACCAGCTTGCCGCCAGTGCCAAAGGGCATGGAAGGAGCGCTGATCTCTTTTTTCTGCACCGCAATCTCATGGTACGCGCAGTTGCTGATCAAGCAGGCTGCCCATAAGCAAAGGCTTAGTGAGAATGCGTTTTTCTTCATGCAGAGGAAGGGATTCGACAATTTTGAATCTCACCCATGATATGAATTCGCAAATGTAAGAATTGTAAATACTTATTCAGCGCTGCGTCACGTCTTTCGCCCCTCTTGCATCCCCGCCGCGACTCGCCACACTGCCCGCCCCCTTCCTCTCCCCTCCCCTTTCCTTTCCCCGCCATGGCCTACATCAACGAAAACTACAACAAGCTCAAAGCCGGTTACCTCTTCCCCGAAATCGCCCGCCGCGTGAAGGCTTTCACCGAAGCCAATACCGAGGCCGCCAAGCGCCTCATCCGCTGCGGCATCGGCGATGTGACCGAAGCTCTGCCAGAGGCCGTCCGCACCGCCATGCACAAGGCCGTGGATGAAATGGGCGACCGCAGCACCTTCCGCGGCTACGGCCCTGAGCAGGGTTACGACTTCCTCCGCAACGCCATCGCCGAGCACGACTTCAAGGCCCGCGGCATCAACGTCGAGGCAGATGAGATTTTCATCTCCGACGGCAGCAAGTGCGACACCGGCAACATCCTCGACATCTTCGGCGCCGGAAACAAGATCGCCATCACCGACCCCGTCTATCCCGTCTATGTGGACACCAACGTCATGGCTGGCAACACCGGCGATGCCGACGAAAGCGGCGCCTACGCCGGCCTGCACTACCTCAAGTGCACTCCCGCCAACGGCTTCGTCCCCGAGATCCCGAACGAGCCCGTCGATCTGGCCTACCTCTGCTACCCAAACAATCCCACAGGCGCCGTCGCCACCCGCGCCCAGCTCGAAGCCTGGGTCAAATACGCCCTGGCCAACGGCACCACCATCCTCTACGACGCCGCCTACGAAGCCTTCATTCGCGACCCGGAACTGCCGCGCTCCATCTATGAAATCGAAGGCGCCCGCGACTGCGCCATCGAATTTAGGAGCTTCTCCAAAAACGGCGGCTTCACCGGCGTCCGCTGCGGCATCGTCATCATCCCCAAAGGCCTCATGGGCAAGACCAAGGCAGGCGGCAAGCAGGCCATCCATCCTCTCTGGAGCCGTCGCCACAGCACCAAGTTCAACGGCACCAGCTACATCGTCCAGCGCGGCGCCGAAGCCATCTACTCAGCCGAAGGCAAGGCTCAGGTGAAGGCCCTCATCGAGCACTACATAGGCAATGCCGCCCTGCTGGTGGAAGCCTGTAAAAAGGCCGGCCTCCAGGTCTTCGGCGGCGTAAATGCCCCCTACGTCTGGGTCGGCTGCCCGAACGGCCTCACCAGCTGGCAGATGTTCGACAAGATGCTTAACGAAGCCAACGTCGTCATCACCCCCGGCAGCGGCTTCGGCAGCGCCGGCGAAGGCTACTTCCGCATCAGCGCCTTCAACAGCCGCGCCAATGTGGAGGAAGTCTGTCGCCGCATTGCGCAGCTGTAGAACGAATCTCTAGATTCGTTTTACCTCATCTCACCACACTCATCACCGCAAGGGACGAACAGAAATGTTCGTCCCTTGTTTTTTACGACGCGAGTGACACTGCACAGCGCCAGCATAGTGGTCCGCACAGTCTCTGTGCGGCTCGCAAGCACGCTGATTCACGAGCCACTCCTACACTGCTCTGAACCCAGCGCTCATCCCCCCCATCACACAAAATCCGTGATCGACCCAAAGTCCGCGTCAAACAGCCTCCGGTACGTCCGGAACGCAAAGTGGTCCGTCATGTTCGCAATCCAGTCGCACACCAGCCGCGCACGTGCCGGCGCATCCGCCGCAGCCTGGATCTCCTTCTCAATCGCCGCAGGCATCAGATGCAGGCCCTTCGGCTGCACGGTGTCGATGTAGCGCTCTCGCAGCACCCCAAACAACCTCGTCAGAATGAAGTCCGCCTTGTGGTCCAGCTGCTGCAGCTGCGGACTCAGAAACACAAGCTCCAGCGCGATCTTCTTGTGCAGATCCGCCCGGCGCCGCAGCACCGGATCAATCTCCAGTGCATACTGATGCCGCCGCGTGCTCGCGCTGAGGAAGTTCGCCGCCAGCACCAGCTTGGTGGCGCGAATGCATTCACCAATCAGCCGGTTCAGCCGCCCCTCCACGCGGCTCTCGCGCACCGCTTTGCACAGAAACTCCACATCCGCCTGGTCAGCCTCGGAAAGCTCCTGCTCCCCAGCCCACCGCTCCAGCCGCTGCACATTGATGAACCCTGCATGGATGCCATCGGCAATGTCATTAAGCGAATACGCCGTATCATCCGCCCAGTCCATGATCTGGCACTCGATGCTGCGGAAGCTATTGCGCACGTTTCCAGGCGTGAGCTCCACCGGAAACGCCTGGCCGCCCAGCGTGAAATCCAGCCACCGCTCCTGCTCATCATACAGGTAGTGGTTCTTCGCCTGCTTGTCCTCGGACCACAGCGTCTTGTACTTCAGCACGCCGTCCAGCAGCGCCCGTGTGGGGTTCATGCCGCTGCGCCCTTCGCTGAAAAGCGTCTGCGTCAGGATGCGCAGCGTCTGCGCATTCCCCTCAAAGCCGCCGTACGGCGCCATCAGCCGGTGCAGCGTGCGCTCGCCTGAGTGTCCAAACGGCGGGTGCCCGAGATCGTGGCTCAGGCACGCGCTCTCCACGAGATCGGAATCGATGAAGCATTCGTCCTCAAGATACTGGCTCTGCTGCGTAAGCCAGCCACAGATGCTGCGCCCGATCTGCGCCACCTCGATGCTGTGCGTCAGCCGCGTGCGGTAAAAGTCATACTCACCCGACAAAAACACCTGCGTCTTGTTTTGCAGACGCCGGAAGGCGCTGCTGTGGATGATGCGGTCGCGGTCGATCTGAAACGGACTCCGGTACTCCCCGGCATGCGCGGGGCGCGGCTCGAGCGTTTCGATGTCAAAGGAGGTGTAAAAGCGGTTCGCGGGCATGCGGGATGTGCCGCGATGCTAGCAGGTCAGGGCATGCAGGCAAGCAACCAACCAACAAGCGCCCCCACCTTCAGCTCGACCGCCGGAACGCAAACTGGCCCGTCGGCACCTCGCACTCCGCATCCGCCTCTCTCGGCCGGCGTTTCCCGTTCACAAAGGCGGGCCGGAATGGCCTGTGCTGGGCCTTCTCAATTTCATCTTCGCTGACGCCGTGGGCACGCATGCGGCTGCGTTCATAGATTCGGTTTTTCTGAATTTCGAGCATGGGGTTGGTACCTGAGAACCTTCAGGCAGGGGCTGTGTTCAAAACCGCCCCGTTTTCAGCAGCACCAGGGTGCATGCCTCCTCGCAGGCGATTCCGGCTTTTTGCAAAGCGTCCGCCAATGGCGCATTTTCCGCGCCAGGATTGAAAATCACTCGCCGCGGTTTCAGTGCGGCCAGCTTTTCCTGCATCCCCGCCGAAATGGCCTCCCCCACATACATCGTCACCGTATCCACCGGCCCCGCGATGCGGCTCAAATCCGCCACCACCGGCACCCCCTCAATCTCCGCCAGCGCCGGATGCACCGGCACCACTTCATGCCCATGCTTCCGCAGCAGTTCCAGCGCACGATGGCTGTAGCGCTCGGGATTGTTGCTGGCTCCCACGATGACGACGCGTTCCTTGCTCATGTTTTTTTCCTCGTTCCTTCATCTCCGTTTTCGTCCTCATCATCCAGATGAAACGCATGCAGCGCCCGGTGCGCCGCCGGCGCCAGCACAATGCCCATCACGGAGATGAACACCAGCCCGCTGAAAAGGGCGTAAAATGAGGCGAAAACCTTCGCCGCGTCCGAGGGCAGATCCCCCATCGGCCCCATCCCCCCCAGGATCATCGAGGCATTCAGCAGGCTGTCGATCCACGAGAAGCGCGCAATGTAATGATAACCCAGCACCCCCACTCCCAAGGCCACGCTGGACACGACTAAAGCCAGCAGGGCGGATTTCAGCACCCTCTGCAGGAAAACAAAGCGGCTGGCTAGCGGATCGGTGCGTGATTCAAAGGGTCCAAACATGCGGGTTACCATCCCGGCGACGCTACAAATTGCAACACCGGCTCCGCCTTTCCCAATTCGCTGATGCGCACCCGGCCGTCGTGGCACCCGGAGATGACGCGGCTCCCCTTCTCCACGCGCTGAAGCAGAAGCACGTTCACCCGGTCCTCATGCCGGGCGATCTTGTCCCTCACCTTCCGCGTCTTGGCGTCCACGGAAACCACCGCTCCATTTCCCAGTACGGCCACCGGCGTGTCGGCATCGAGGTAACCCACGCTCAGCACCTCCGTCCTTCCGTCGGGCCGCATGGTGCTGTCCTTTCTCCCTTCCCCGTTCAGATCCCAGCGCCGGATCTCGCCTTCCATGTCTCCCGTGATGACATCCTTGCTGTCCGGCGTGAATGCCACGCTCAAAACCGCGCACACATGCTGCGTGAAGGTGGTCAAAATCTCGCCAGTCGCCGCATCGATGCGCCTCGCGGTCCGGTCCCGGCTCGCAGTGGCGATCTGCCTGCCGTCCGGCGAAAAAGCCATGCCCATGATCCAGTCCGCATGCGGCTCGATCTGCCACTTCAGCTTCCCGGATGGCAGCTCAAAACAGCGCACCAGATTGTCAGCGCCACCACAGACCAGCAGCTTGCCATCCGCACTCGCCACCATGGCCAGCACACAGTCTCGTGCGCTCACCAGCCTCCGCCGTTCCGCCGGCTTGCCAGGATTCACCAGCCACACTTCACCCGAGCGCCCGGGAACTCCGCCCGCGACTGCGAGCAGATCCGCAGACACCCATGACAGCGCCAGAACGCGTTCCGGCAGGCCGGCGAGGCGCGCCTTCAGTTTGCCCGTTCCCAAATCCCAGATCGTCGTCTCAAAATAGCCGCTGCATGCCAGCGCATCCCCGCCAGGATTCAGAGCCAGCGCGGTGACTGGCAGCGGCCGCGGGTACTTCTCTGGAGCCACGGTTTTCTGCGCTTCCGGCACCACCGACCGCAGCAACGCTTTAGGGTCCGCCACATCCAGCCTGGCCCCCTGCGCGATCCACTCTCGGATCAGCTTCACGTCTTTTTCAGGCAGCGCATCCGCCTTCTTCGGCATGCGGTCGTCTTCATCATGCGTGGCCGTCAGCCGGTACAGCTCGCTCTCCTCCGGTTTGCCCGCCACCACCGCAGCCGCCTTGCTGTCACCGGCTTTGAGCATGAGTTCCACGGTGTCCAGCCGATATCCGCCCTTGGCCTTCCCCGCCCGGTGGCACTCCACGCACTGGTCCAGAAAAATCGGCGCCACCTGCCGTGAAAACGAAATCTCAGCAGCAGAGGCGGACACAGTCAGGATAAAAAGAAAAAGCAGCGATCGAAGCATGGGGTGAAAAGAAACGGCACTAAAGACCGAGTTTGTCGGACGTTGCATCAAGCGCCCGCCTCTTTACATCACCTCCATGAGCCCCAGACCCTGGATCATTGCCGAAACAAACTGGAAACAAGTGCATGCCACTCGCTACGAGGCGGCCGTGCTCCCCTGGGGCGCCACCGAGGCGCACAACTGGCACCTTCCCTACGCCACCGACTCCCTGCAAAACGACGCCATCGCCGCCGAGGCCGGCCGCATCGCCTGGGAAGCGGGCGCCAGGGTGGCCATCCTGCCCAACATGCCCTTCGGCGTGCAAACCGGCCAGCTCGACGTCCCCTTCTGCATCAACATGAATCCCAGCACCCAGCTCATGGTGCTGGAGGATGTCATCAGCAGTCTCGAAGGCGTGGGCGTGATGAAGTTCGTCATCCTCAACGGCCACGGCGGCAATGACTTCCGCCAGATGCTCCGCGAGCTTCAGGCCCGCCACCCGAAAATGTTCCTCTCCACCGTCTCCTGGTTCCAGGCGGTCAAGGGAGACGACATCTTCAACATCGTGGGCGATCACGCGGACGAGCGCGAGACCAGCCTCATGCTCCACTTCCACCCGCACCTCGTGCTTCCCCAATCCGAATGGGGACCCGGCACCGACAACCGCTGGAAGCTCAAAGCCATCAATGAAAAGTGGGCCTGGGCACAGCGTGCCTGGACAAAGGCCACCAACGACACCGGCTCCGGCGATCCCCGGCACAGCACCGCGGAGAAAGGCCGCCGCTACTTCGAGGCCCTCGGTGCCAAAATCGCCACCTACCTCATCGAACTCGCCGCCGCTGACATCAGCGATCTCTACGAGAAGTCGAAATGATCCGCTTCATCGTCAGCCGTGTCTTGCAGGGCATCGTCGTGATCTTCGCGGTGATCACCATCACCTTTGCTCTGTCCAAAATGGCGCCGGGCGGTTCGGTCCGCACCGAGCGCTCCATCAGCAAGGAGGCGCAAAAGGCGCAGGATGAATACTACGGCCGTGACAAGCCGTGGATCGTGCAGCTCGGACTTCAGTTCAAACATTACGCCACCCTGGATCTCCCGGAATCCGAACACTACAAAGGTCGCGGCGTGGATGAAATCATCGCCTCCGGTTTTCCGGTGTCCGCGACTGTGGGCGGTGCTGCGCTGCTCATCGCACTAGCCATCGGCGTGCCTCTCGGCGCCATGGCCGCTCTCCGGCCAAATTCGTTCGAAGACCGCGCCAGCACGCTGGCGGCCACCATCGGCATCTGCGCGCCCTCCATGGTTCTCGGCCCGCTCCTCGCCAAGCTCTTCGGCCTCAACCTGCGCTGGTTCAATGCCTCCGGCTGGTTCGATACTGCGGACTGGGTGCTGCCCGCCTTCACCCTCGGCATCATCTACAGCGGCTACATCGCACGTCTCACGCGTGGCAGCCTGCGTGAGACGCTCGCGCAGGAGTTCATCCGCACCGCGCGGGCCAAAGGCGCTGGCGAGACTTCCGTCGTGTTTCTCCACGCGCTCAAACTCGCCAGCCTCCCGGTGATCAATTTCCTCGGCCCTGCCGCCGCAGGTCTTCTCACAGGCTCGTTCATCGTGGAGACCGTTTTTCAGCTTCCCGGCCTGGGCCAGTTCTTTGTTTCCGCCGCCATCAACAAGGACCTCCCTCTCGCCATCGGCCTTTCCACTTTCTTCGCCGCCTTGATCGTCTCCTTCAATCTGCTGGTGGACATCCTGCAGGCCATCCTCAACCCCCGCATCCGCCTTCACGCATGAGCAGCACGCCGGGCCAGGGACAATCTCCGATGCGGGCCGCATGGCGCCGTCTCATGCGCAATCGCATCAATGCCTTTGCTCTCGGCTTTCTCATCGCCTTGTTCCTCCTCTGCTTCATCGGCCCGGAATTCTCTCCGTATGATCAGTCGCAGCAGAATCTCAACCTCAAGGCGGCCGATTTCAGCACGGCTCACTGGCTGGGCACAGATGCGCTCGGGCGTGACATGCTCACCCGCATTCTGTTTGGCGGGCGTGTCTCCCTGGAGGTTGGCCTCCTCGCCACCGCCGTGGCCGTTACCATCGGTGTCCTCTATGGCATGATCTCAGGCCTCGCCGGCGGCCGCACCGATTCAGCGATGATGCGCATCGTCGACATCCTCTATGGTCTTCCTTTCGTCAATTTCGTCATCCTCCTCATGGCCATCGTCGGCCGTCAGTTCTGGCTCATTTTTGTGGCCATCGGCGCGGTGGAGTGGCTCACCATGGCCCGTGTGGTGCGCGGCCAGGTCCTTGCTCTGAAAAATCTTGAGTTCGTCACCGCGGCGCGTGCCTCCGGTGCAGACTTCTGGCACATTGTTTTCAAACACCTGCTGCCAAATGTCTCGGGCCCCGTCATCATCTACGCCAGCCTCACCGTCCCAGGCGTCATGCTCCTTGAGGCCGCGCTGAGCTTCCTCGGTCTTGGCATTCAGCCGCCGGACGCAAGCTGGGGCGTTCTCATTCAGGAAGGTGCCAACTCCATGGAAAGCTACCCCTGGCTGCTCATCTATCCCGGCATCTTTTTCTCCCTCACACTCCTCGCGCTTAATCTGCTCGGCGACGGCCTGCGGGATGCCTTCGATCCCAAGTCAATGTCGCAGCAATAAGCCTGCTTCAATGCCTCCGCTGCCGCTCGCTCTCTCGCCTCGGCAGGCAGCCCTCACCGCTGGTGCGGCGTGCCGTTCAGAACCATCTCCGAGCGGCGAAAAAAATATTTTCATGAAGCCTGAATAGTTGTGCGGCGTCCACGTCAGAGAGTGCGGATACAAATTCCACCTCCCAATGAAAACACTCTTCTCCGTTCTCGCTGCAGCCGCAGTTCTTGGTTTTGCAGCTCCCACCAGCGCCAAAGCCGACTATCCTGGCGAGACCCGCATTGTGGGTTATAACCCCAATGGCACCCCCATCATCGCCGTTTACCAGCCGGCCACCATCGATGCCTACGGCCGCCCGATCTATCAATGGATCACTCCCGGCCTCGCGAATGGTTACACCGGAGGTTACTCCGGCGGCTATTCCGCCCCGCGCCCCGTGTATGTGCAGCCACCCCGCGTCAATCTGGGTGTGGGCATCGGAGTCGGAGGTGCAGGGTGCCGCCCCAACTACGGTTACGGTTACAGCCATCACCATCATCACGGCTTCTACAGGTAGTAGCGTGGAATGCTGAATGACAGACGGCTGTCCTGACCGCGGCCCCGCCAGTTGATGGCGGGGCCGTTTTTATTGCAGCGTTGCACAAAGGACCCGCCTCGTGTCATGTTTGCCCATGCGCTGGATTTTTCGTGCTCTCCTTCTCTTTGCCTTCATCGGCGGCATCGCGGTTTTTCATCATGTCCGCACTCACCGCCCCACGCGGGTCGAAACGGCGAACCACGCGAAAATCCTGCTGGTCGGAAATGGCACCGAGCCTGCCACGCTGGATCCTCAGCTCGCCAGCGGACAGCCCGAGCACATGATTTTTCACGCCATCTTCGAAGGCCTCATCTCCCCGGCGCCCGGCAATCCCGATGGCGATGCCCCCGGCGCTGCCGCCTCTTGGGAACACGATCCGGCATTCACCGTCTGGACGTTCAAGCTTCAGCCAAACGGTCGGTGGAGCGACGGCGCACCGCTCACCGCCGCCGACTTTGTGTACTCATACCAGCGCATGCTCACGGCCAGGCTCGGCGCCGACTACGCAGGCATGCTCTACCCCTTGCTCAATGCGGAAGAATTTCACACGGGCAAGATCACGGATTTTTCACAGGTCGGAGTCAAGGCTCTCGACCCATTGACGCTGCAGATCACCCTGAAGGGCCCGGCTCCTTATTTTCCCAGCATGATCAAGCACTACGCCTGGTTCCCCATGCCGAAGCAGGCGATCGAAAAATTCGGCTCCATGTCCGACCGCAACACTCGCTGGACGCGCCCTGCAAACATGGTGTGCAACGGCGCCTTCAAACTCAAGAGCTGGGATGTCAATCAGGCCATCGAAGTGGAGCGCAATCCTCATTACTGGGATGCCGCCACCGTGAAGCTCAATGGCATCGTGTTCCTTCCCATCTCCAACGATACCACCGAGGAGCGCGCCTTTGTCGACGGCCAGCTTCACGTGACCCTGATGATGCCCCTGTCGAAAATTCCCGCTTACGAGGCCGGCAAATCCCCCAGCTACCACAATGATCCCCTCCTCAGCGTGTACATGTACCGCTGCAACACCACGAAAAAGCCTTTCGACAATCCGCTTGTGCGCCGCGCGCTGGCGCTCGCCATTGACCGCGAGAGCATCACAAAGAACGTTCTTCGCGCAGGCCAGCAACCCGCCACCGGCCTCACACCACCCGGCTGCAATGTGGACTATCACGTTCCCAATATCATGCGCTTCGATCCCGCCGAGGCAAAGAAGCTCATGGCCGAAGCCGGTTTCCCTGATGGGAAGGGCTTTCCCCCATTCGACATTCTCATCAACACAAGCCCGGCTCACCGTGCGCTGGCCGAAGCCGTTCAGGCCATGTGGAAGGAGCATCTCAACATCCCCGCCGGTGTGCTCAACCAAGACTGGGGCGTGTACATCGAGTCTCAGCGCAAGCTCGACTACCAGGTGGCCCGTTACGCCTGGGTGGGCGACTACCTCGATCCCTCCACCTTCCTCGGCTGCTGGCAGACGGGAGACGGCAACAACAACACCGGCTGGGGCAGCAAACGCTATGATGAACTGATCCATCAAAGCTATCAGGAAGGCGATGCGACCAAACGCCTGCAGCTTCTCAATGAAGCGGAGACCATTCTTCTCAATGAAGCCCCCATCATTCCGATTTATTGGTACACCCACTCATACCTCATGCGCCCCGAAGTCAAAGGCCTCCTGCCCTCCCTTCTCGAACACCGCTGTTACAAGGCGGTGGATCTGGTGCCGTGAAGGGAGCGTCGTTCGGATGCCAGCAAATGGTATGTCCGCCCTTCATCCCGGCTTATCCCAGCCCTGAAAGAGCTGCGTAATTTAGCCCAGGGTCAGCCGAGCCTAGACCAGTTCTCAAAAAGATTGTCATATTGAACCGGCGAGCGCAGCGGCCCAGTGGCAAGACGGGAGCGCCGCCTGCTATTTGAAAATAACAGGCAAGCGACCAACGCAGCCAATGGGGCCGCTCCGCCGTCCGGACAATGTGACAAGCTTTTCGAGAGTTGGTCTAACTCTCCAGGGCGTGCATGAAAATCGCCGGGAGCTCTTCACCCACGGCCTCAGGTATCCGTGTCAATCCGTGGTCAAAATGACAACTTACCAAGTAGAATCAAGCGGCGGGCTTTTGCACCGCCCCGTTGTCCGGTGATGGCATGCGTCGCATGAAAAAAGTCCGCGTGTTCCGTGTGTTCCGCAGGCCATCCGTTCCGGTTGTTTGGGACAAATAAAAAGGCGCGGGATCATCTCCCGCGCCTTGCGCTTGTTTGAAACTCTTGCGTCGCTCAGTCCGACTTGCGCCAGACCGTCGTCAACGTTCCGCGAAAAAAGACCTTCACCGCCTGCGCCATCACCTGCTCACGGAAATGCGGCGAGACCTCGCGCTCCACGATCTCCCATCCCTCGATCGCCTCGCCGTTCAGCGTACCATGCACCGGAATCGACTCGGCGTTCCGGCACACGAACCCGTTCTTTCGCTCCTTCTCCACCTGCCAGCCTGGCGCCAGCTGCCACGTCACCACATGCGTGGCTTCGCCCCCCACATCATCGCAGATCTCCACATGGTCCTGCATCACATGCACCGCTCGCTGGACTTGCCGTCCGTCACAGCTGAAGCTCATCACGCAGATCTCATCGGCGATTCGCAGCGCCGGTTTTTCGTGATGCTTCGCCCATAAAAAAGCCCCCATGCGCTGCGGCGTGGCACGTCCTGCCACAGGCACCGGCCCATTGTGTGCCTCCCACGATGCCAGCTTCGCTCTCAATGCAGCATTCCCATAATACGCACCCGTGCCAGGATCAACGACCAGCGCGTGCTGCTCAAACCACAGCGACACATGCAGCGCATCCAGGTGCCCGTGCGCAGCCATTCTGCCAAGCCCGAGCGCGGAGGCATCCGCTCTCACGCTCCAGCGGGCATCACGAAACACCGCCAGCCCGCTCTCCTCATGCGCCAGCCACCTGCTGCGCATTCCCGCCTTGATGCCCGGGGGCGGATCTCCCAGCCAGAAGCGCAGCGTCGCGCCGTCCGCCCGGTTCATCAGCCATCCGCGAAACTCCGCCGCGGCATTTGATCGCCTCAGCGGCAGCGGCAGCACCTGCGCATCATCAGAGTCTCCAAAATCCCAGCACTCGGGAGCTTCGGCCACATCCACAAAATACTGCGCCGCCTTCGTCAGCCTCTCCAGCACCTCCGGCTTGAAGCCACCCGCCGCCATCCCGGCATGCCAGCACATCTCCCACGCAAACAGGTGATAATGCAGGGCCTGCTCCTTGTTGCCTCCATCCGTGGCAAACTGCTCCATGATCTCATGCTCCAGCAGCTTCATCACATGCGCCACCGGACGGGTCATCCGCGCCAGCGCCGGCCAGCGCGTCACCGCCATGATCAGCGCGCTCAGTTCGCCGATGAGATGATTGTTCGCGGAAGATCCAAACGACCTGCGCTGCCAGATCCACCACGCATGCACCGGCACAATGCGCGCCGTGAGCTCATCCTGCCTGCGGCCAAGTTCCGCATCATTGCAGCCGCGCACCAGCGCATCAAACCAGCAGAAGTTCATCAGCCGCAGCCCCGCCTCCAGCGGGCTCGTCCAGTTGATGCCCCTCCCTGGTGTGTTGCGGTCGCACCAGTCCTCCAGCCAGAGCTGCGAAACTCGGATCGCATGCACATCCCCGTTCAGCGCGCTGTGCATCGCCATGCGCGTCATCTCGCTCCAGCGGTTGATCTCCCAGATCGCCCGCGCATCCGCATCATGCGGCAGTTTCCGGTGATCCAGTTTGCATGCCGGAATTTCAGGGTCAATCACCACCCCCAGCGTCGCATCTCGGTGCCAGCATGGAGGCGCACCTACTTCAACCCTCCTCCAGCCAAACAACTCCCATTCGCCACGCATCAGCCGCTCCGCTTCCACGGCCAGTTGCTTTCGCAGTTCCGGCGGCACGCGGCCACGCCATGGCAGCTTCGGGAAATCCGCGAAGCTTCCATCCCACGCCTTCCGCGCAAGCCGCCGCAGCTTCGCAGCTTCGTTCCGCCTGCCCAGACGCTCCACCACGCGGTGCACCATCTCGCCCACGCTCATCGCGCGCAGCCGCTGCATGTACCAGCCCAGGCTCATCACAGTTCGATGTTTCTTCCCTCGCGGATGGACTCCAGCACTGCAAACGTCAGCCACATGCTCTGCCTCGCCTGCTCATAGGGCAGAGGATGCTCCGCTCCGCCTTTCAAAAATCCAAGCCACGCGGCCATCTCCTCCGCATGCCCCTTGGAGGCAAACTTCTTCACACATTCTTTGCGCTTCTTGAAGATCGAAAGCTTCATGAAGTTCACGCATTCGATGACCGTGCCGCTTGCAAACACTCGAAACGTCTCCTTGGGGAAGGCCGCATCCCCATCGGCCGAATAAATCACCTGCGCCGACGAACCATCCGCAAACTCGATTTGTGCAGTGACGGAATCCGGCACCCTGGGCCGGCCCACTGTCTGAGCCGTCACCCCCACAGGCTTTCCAAGCACATGACAGGCAAAATCAAAGAAGTGGCACGCCTCCCCCAGCACTCGACCGCCGCTTTCGGCCACATTCGCGTACCAATGGTCCGGCGCAAGCACACCCGCATTCACCTGAAACGCCAGTGTCTTCGGGCCGGAGATCGTGCGCAGCACCTCCATCATCGCCACCGCGGCAGGAGCAAAGCGCCGGTTGAAGCCCACCATCACACTGCCTCCGGACTCCAGCATCGCCGTATCGATCTTCCCCAGCTCCTCACGCGTCAGACACAGCGGCTTCTCCACAAACACCTGCTTCCCGCCTTGCAGCGCCTGCAGCACCAGCGGCGCATGCAGATGATGCCGCGTGCCAATCATGACGGCACCACCTGCCACCTTCGCCGCATCCGTTTCAGCATTCGCAAATCCAAACTTCTCCTTCACATGCCGTGCGGAAAGCCCCGTCCCATTCACAATCGTGCCAAGCGCGATCTGCCCCTTCACATGCGGCAGCAGCATCGTCCTCGCAAAATTCCCCGCACCAATCACATCCAGCACCCCAACCCCTTTTTCGAGTCCCTCCCGTCCCCTCCCCCGCAGCTCGAAGAGCAAAGGAAGACGGCCGTCCGGAACCTCCGCATTCCCCCCGCGTTCCTCAAGCCTCCCATCACCGTATTGTAGTCCCGCCTTTAGGCGGTCCGGAAGCTCCGCCACACCCACCCCCGCCGCATACTCAATCACCACTCCGAGCTCGCTCTCCAGCTTGTTATACACGCCAAGCACCTCCCCAAACGCCACTCTTCGCGTCGTCACCGGCTTCAAGTCCAGCTGCCCCGTCCGCATCAGCTCCAGACAAGCCTCAAAGTTCCGGTTCTCCGTCCAGCGAACATGCCCGATGGGATAGTCCTGCCCGCCCCACTCATACTGCGCATCATACCGGCCCGGCCCATAGCTGCGCGAGTACCGCACTTGGATGTCCTTGATGTAGGCCGTCTTCCACGACAGTTCCGCATCATAGATGCCCACGATCACCATCACACCACGATCACGCAGGCAGGCTATGGCCGAGTCCGCGGCTTCACGCCCTTTGCCACCCACACACAGCAGCACCGCATCCACGCCATGCCCATCCGTCCACGCGCGCACCTCGTCTTCGAGTTTTGAATGCGCCGGATTCACCACCCTTTCCGCCCCCATCGCGCTTGAGGTTTGCAGACGCCCGGCCACAAAATCCACAGCCATGACGCGCGCACCGGAAGCCTTCAGCAAACTCGTTGCCAGCAGGCCCACCAGCCCCTGCCCCATCACCAGTACACGTTCCCCCAGCCGCGCCCCGCTTTGACGCACCGCCTCCATCGAGATCGATGCCAGCGTCGTATACGCCGCCTGCCAGTCCTCCACCCCTTCGGGAATCGGTGAGGCCAGCAGATCCGGCACCGCGATCATCTCCGCATGAAACGCGCACTCCGCCCCGCCGCACGCCACCCGGTCTCCCACTCGAAAGCGCGAGTTCATCTCGTCCACCGCCACCACCACCCCCGCCGCCGAGTAGCCCAGTGGCGTCGGCGACTCCAGCCGGTTGCGCACCTTCTCCATCGCCGCCTTCCAGCCCAGCGTCTTCGCCGTGTCGATCACCTTCTTCACCTGATCCGGCCTCGCCTTCGCCTTCTGCAGCAGAGACATCCTTGCCTGCTCCACCTTCATCCTCTCCGTCCCCGGAGAAATCACCGAACACGTCGTCCTCACCAAGATACCCCCCGGCGGTGCCACCGGCGCCGGCACCTCCTGCAGTTCAAGACGTCCATCCTGATATTGGGCCAGTTGTCTCATTCTCCAAATGAAGTTCGGTTGTTCCCGGCATTGGAACGCGAACTTGTCAGCGCATTCCCTGCCATGTCAGCAGACAGTCTTCGACCTGAGTCATCTGGGCAGCACTAAGAACCGCCATGCGGCGAAGAAAATATTTCGGAGGCAATGACTGCACTCCCTGCACCAGAAATGCACCTTCCTTCAGATTTGAAATTGGCACGGACACTTCGAACCGCGATCCTCGCGTGGCTGTCGTATGTGGGATCACACCAATTAAAGCCCGGTCTGCATCGTCATACGGAACACTGATGACCAGTGCCGGCCTGACCTTTTGGGCCATGCCAAAATCGACTTGCCAGACTTCTCCACGTTTAGGCAGCATGGGCCTCTTCCTCGTCAAGCGCCCTGAAAGATGCGGCCGCCAAAGCGGCAAAATCGTCGTCGGTAAGATCGTCGCTCATGGGGACCGTTTCAGCCATGGCGTGGTGCAACTCCATCTGTTCAGCGAGTGGAAGCTGCTTGATGACATTAAGAAGATGAAGAACGGCGGCGCTCACAGCTTGATCATAAACAGAACAAGATCACTTCGCAAGCGGCTGCTCGTCGCATTGCAGCTTCGTCACCAGCCACTTGTGCTTCCCAGCGCCTGTCTTTTCCACTTCCTTCACCTGACGCAGGGTAAGCATGAAATCATCCCCCAGCTTCTTCAGCAGGCCCGCACGCATGGCATCCTCTTTTCCATCCCACTGCGGTGCGGCTTGATAGCGGCATTCCACCACGCCCTCGCTTTCCTGGAAAAACTGCACCGCCAGCAGCCCGTCAAAAATGCGGTCATGCATGTTGATCGCGGTCAGCGAAATGCGTCGGCCAGTGCCGCTGACCAAAAACTCATAATCTCGCCCCACAACTGCCACCACCTCGCCATCCACGATCCTCGCATAGTCCCCCGTGCGATACCGGATCAGCGGCATGACATGATTGTGAAACGACGTTCCAATGATCTCACGATTTCCCTCCGCATCCGCCTCGCCAAATTCCACGAACCCATACGTCGGCCAAAAGTGCAGATGATTGGACGTGCGTCCCTGCGCCGCCAGCACCACCCGCTCGCTGTGCCCGTACCAGTGAAACACCCTGGCTCCGAAAAACTGCTCCAGAAATTGCTGTGACTCTGCCGTGAGCTTCTCTGAACCGCATAGAAGCGAAGTCAGTTGGAAGCCAGGCTTCACCCCCATCTGCGCCAGCATCAATGCCGCGCTCGGATACGCATGCAGATGCTGCGGACGAAAGCGGTTCAACGCATCCACATACTCTGGCAGTCGCTCCGGCGTCAGATGATAAGACGAAAGAATCAGCCAGTTCCGCGTGGCATCGAAATAGCTGATTCCTCCTCCTGCCCTGCTCGAAGTGACGCCCCCGCGGATCACCGCCACTCGATCACCCACCCGATACCCCCGCCGCGACCACTGCGCTTCCAGATAAGCCTGCTCCTTCGGCCGGCTCACACCCTTGTGCAGGTAAAACCCCACCGGCACCCCGCTCGAGCCACCTGTGGTGATGTACAGCCGCTGCTTCGCATCAATCTCCGGATTCACCATCCGCTCCCGCTGCAAAATCAAATCCTGCTTCGTCAGCAGCGGATAGTCAGCCAGTTGCTCCAACGCCTCAAACTTCGCCGGATCCGCCCCGAATCGCTCCGCATAAAACGGCGCCTTCGCTGCCGCCATCAATGCATCCCTCAGCTCCGCAATCTGATATCGCTTGATCGCCTCTTCATCCCAGCCCTCCACCTCTCGCGCCTCATTTTGAAATCGCACATAAGCCGCTCCGTATCGCAGCGAAGATGGAATCGCCCGATACGCACGCCCCGCCAGCGACTTCACGGGCTGCGGCGCCGCTTCATAGAGCTTGAGCAGCGGATAGAGAGTGTCTTCGAGCGACATGATCAATCACGCATGTTCAACACCCGCAACGCCGCCATCGCCGCACCAAAACCATTGTCTATGTTCACCACCGTCAGCCCGCTCGCGCACGAGTTCAGCATGCCCAGCAAGGCGGAAAGCCCGTGGAAATTCGCCCCATAACCCACACTTGTAGGCACCGCGATGACCGGAGCCGAAACAAGTCCTCCCAGGACACTCGGCAGCGCACCCTCCATCCCCGCAATGGCAATGACGATGCTTGCGCTGCGCAGTTCATCCAGCCTCGCCAGCAGTCGATGAAGGCCCGCCACTCCCACATCCGTGATTCGCTTCACTCGGGCACCAGCAAATTCAAGCGTCTGCGCCGCCTCTTCCGCCACCGGAAGGTCCGAAGTACCCGCACACACCACCGCCACCGGCGCCGATGTAAATGCTCCCTGCATTTGTCCAATCCGGTACAGCCGCGAGACCTCGTCATACACACCCGCAGGAAAGCGTCTCAAGAGCAGACCAGCCGCCTCCAAACTGACCCGCGTCGCCAGCGCGCAACCATGCGCGACGACAAGACTCGTCAGCGCATCCGTCGTCTGCGCGAGTGTCTTCCCCTCCGCAAACACCGCCTCAGGAAACCCCTGCCGGATCACGCGATGCGTGTCCGCCAGCACCTGCCCCGCTTCCACAAACGGCAGCGTTCGCAGACGCTCCAGCGCCTCGTCAGCCGGCAGAATGCCCGCGCTGACCTGCGCGAGAAGATCACTGAGCTTGGATTCGTTCATGCGGCACGCGCTTTGAGCACCTCGTTCATGCTGCCGGTCCGCAGTCCGGCAAGATCAAGCGTCACATAGACATACCCCGCCGCGCGCAGCGCCGCGGTAATCGCCTCCCGCTTCTGCAACGCTCGCATCAGCTCCGCCTCGGGCACCTCCAGCCTTGCCACATCCCCATGATGCCGCACCCGCAGCTCGCGGAAACCAAGATCAAACAACGCCGCCTCCGCCTGCTCAATCTGTGAAAGCAGCTTCGGTGTCACACTCGTCCCATACGGCACCCGGGAGGCCAGGCACGCAGCCGCGGGCTTGTCCCAGTTCGGCAGCCCCAGCGCTTTGGCGGTAAATCTCACATCCTGTTTGCTGAAACCATGATCATGCAAAGGACTGAGAATCTTCAGCTCTCTCGCCGCCGCCCGCCCCGGCCGCACATCCAGCGTGTCCTCCGCATTCATGCCATCCAGCACATGCTCGATGCCATTCTGCTCCGCAAACTTTCGCAGCGCCCGGTACACATGGTCCTTGCAGTAGTAGCAGCGGTTCGGAGCGTTCGCCTGGTAGGCAGGATCGCTCACCTCCTCCGTCGGCAGCATTTCAATCCGCGCCCCCAGCCCCCTCGCCAGCGCGACCGCATCCTCCTTCTCGCTCTGCGGCAGGCTGGGCGAGACCGCCAGCAGCGCGACGACGTTTTCCGCACCCAGCGCATCCAGCGCAAATTTCAGCACCAGCGTGCTGTCCACACCTCCCGAAAAAGCCACCGCCACGCGGCCCAGGGACTGAAGTTGATCGTGAAGTTTTTGAATCATAAGTTTGTCATGAGATCTTTTTGAAATCGCGGCGCCAGGCTGCGGATGAGCGAGAGTATCATCTCCACCGTTTCCGCATCATTGCGGCGGCGCTCCCCGCTGACCTGCGGTGAAAAAGCCTCTGTCACCCGCGCCATCACCGAGGGGTACGCCCAGCGGTGGTTCACATTTCTCAGCACGCTGTCACGCATGCTCAGCAGCTGCCGCTCCACATTGCTCGGCGTGCTCAGGTCATCCCCCACGTACCAGTACACGTAATGCGCCTGGATCGGCACCTTCGTTCCATCCGCCTGCAGCGCCACATGTTCGATCGCCAGATCCTTCACCCGCAGAATCGCACCCGAGATCATCTTCACCTCCCGCTCCGTCGCACTCGTGATCGTCCACCCCTGCCCGTCGAGACATACTTCCGGCCTGTGGATGCTCCGGCTGTCATTGCCTGCAATCACCAGCGTCGCATGAGCCAGGTCACGATTCTCCGCCAGTCTTCCCGGCGTGCGATACTTCCGCTTCACGATGATCGTGTCCGCAGGCAGAATCTCCCGCTCCTTCCTGCTCTCTTCGGCTTCTTCCTTCGTCGGCGGATCGGTCACCGCCACGAAACTCCCCGCCACCATCGGCAGTTCCGCCAGCACCCCGGCCTGCTCGCCACCCCTTGCCTGCGGCGAAAACTGGCACAGCAGCATCGTCATGCCGCAGAGCATCAATAATATGACGGCACGAATAATCATGACACGGGAGCAATTACCTGGCGTGACACCGTTCGCGAACGTTTGAAGCCCGGCCCGCCGCACCACCGGTTCAGCAGCCACGACGCAGACTGCAGCAGCAGCAGGGCCACAAGAAACACCACGATCCCCGTGACCTCATGAAAGGCCGAAGTTTCCTTTTCCGTGGCGCCACCGATGGCCCACTTCTGCCCAAAGGTCATGGCCGCAAAGATCAGGATCAAAATCCGCACCATGTTCGCCACGATCGCAATCGGCAGGATCGTGCTGAACAACGCCAGCCTTCTCCACTGCGTGAGTTGCCGGAAATAGCTGAACAGCGCGCCTACCACCAGCAGCGCAAACAGCGAGCGCATGCCAGAGCACGGCGCCGCCACTCCCACGCTGAAGAGCTCCCCCGCCCTGCGCCCCAGCTCCACGTTCGGCATGGATTGCAGCGCCGTCCCTGAAACCAGCGCATCCACACCCATGCCATTCAGCACATGCCCCGTGGCCCTCACCATCAGCAGCCGCATCTGATACCCCATGCTCTCCTCCAGAAACGGCAGCGGCCACGTGAAGCCGAGCATCAGCCACGCAAACAGCCCCGCACGGCTGCGCTGCCTCCCCTCCAGCCAAAGCGATGCCCCCGCTATCAAGGCCATGATGCCACAATACCCGCAGTAAAAATTGTTCGCACGAAATCCGGCAAAGTACAGAAACAAGCCGCACACGGCAAACACCACGCCCCACCGGCTGGAATCCTCCGGCATCTCCGCCACCTCCTTGCGCCGCCGCCAGATCAAATACCCCACGATGACCGGCATCAGCGCACCGTGCTGCCACGTGGCGTCACCCCAGCGCATCAGCATCTCGGCCATGATCGTGCGCCGAAAGTGCCCGTACCCCGCCGCATACGGCTGCACCGCCATCAGCAGCACCAGTCCCGCCGCCACCAGCACCCAGGAGATGAAATGTTTCCGGTTCATGCCGCAGTTTTACGAAAGGCGCATCGCAGGATGTCACCAAAGCCCAGCGCACACAGCAGCCGCTTCATCGGCTCTTTCCACGGCTGCGCTTCATTGATGGAAAACGTGCGCCGATACTCCACCGCGCAGCGCTCAAATCCCGCCTGCTCCACCAGCGGCTTCATGCTCCCCGCAGTGAAATGATTCAGATGATGATCCAGCACAAACTCCCAGCGCAGTCCGCGCAATCGCCGCACATGACTCCCCCAGTTCGGCACCTCGATCACCAGCAGCCCGCCCGCGCGCAGCTTGCGCCCGATCTGCCTCAGCACTTCACCCGGCTCCGGCAGATGCTCCAGCACATGAAACATCGTCACCACATCCAGCGAGCCATCCGCAATGCTATGCGGCATCTCGCGGCCCTCCAGCCACTCGATCTCTGGGTGATGCGCCCGCCCTTCCACCACCGCTTTGTGACTGTCCTCCAGCACCACCGCGGAAAAGCCCGCCGCATGCGCTGCCAGCGCCGTCTTGCCAATGCCACCACCAAAATCGAGCAAACGTCCGTTCGTCAAAAAGCGCCGCACCGTGCCGATCCGGTCGCGCTCAGTCGCGGTGATCCTCAGCGGATAGCTTTGCTCGGGCTGGTGCGCCGGATCATAGTAATCGCTGCCCGCATACGGGTCTCGCCACGTGGCACGGTCCGCAAAGACCAGCCCGCAGCCGCAGCGCCACAGGTGGCACACCCCCGCCCGCCCGATTTCAGTTTCCGCCACGGCTCCACAGCCGGGGCACGCAGGTTCCGCACTCATGACACTAGTCGTTGCGCCCCCGTCAGGCGCGATGGTAGGGTTCGCCAGCATGACGCTCCTAATTTTCAAAGTGAATCAGCTCGGGGACAACGTCGTGTACCTTCCCGTCGTGCAGTCGCTCGTCGCAGCGCATCCGGACTGGCGCATCGTCGTGCTTACCAGTCCCACCGCTGCGCGGCTGTATGAAATCTGCTGCCCGCAGGTCGAAGTTCGCGTGTTTGAAACTCCGCATTTCAATGGCGCCTGGCGCAGGCCGTGGCAGCTCGCACGCATGGCCGCAGCACTCCGCGCCCTGAAGCCGGACGCCTGCCTCCTCGGCGATGACCAGGGCAATGTGGCCCACCTCCTCGCGCGCTTGAGCGGCGCGCCCCTCTGCATCGGCCCTCAGACCCCTCACGTTCGGCTGAATTCCCTTCTCCACCATCGCATCCCCGTTCACGCAGATGAACCCGTTGCCATGCACAACTGGCGCATCGCCACTTCGCACTTCGCGCTGCCGCAGGCCATGCCCGCGCCGGATCTCAGTGCCTTCGGCAGCGATCCCTCCGCAGCCATTCTCATCCACGCCGGCGCCAGCCGCGAGTACCAGCGCTGGCCCTTGCATCACTTCATCGAGCTGGCAAACCGCCTCGCGCAGGCACACCCCGTGCGCTGGATCACCCAGGGCAATGATGCGGGCCTCAGCGATGCCGTGCAGCGGGTCAAAACCACCACGCTGGACGAGCTGGTTCGCGCCATGGCAGGTGCGCGTTTGTTTGTCGGCAATAACTCCGGCCCCATGCACATCGCGGCGGCCGTGGGCACTCCCGGCGTAATCATCGTCGGGCCTTCCTCGCCGCGCTGGGATCCACCCTGGCACCGCGACCGCTTCGATCTCCTGCGCGAGCCGCGACTCACCTGCCAGCCTTGCGACACTGCCACAAAGCCCGTGAACCGTTGCCTGAACCTCAAGATGCCCATGGCCTGCATGAATCGCTGGAGTGTGGATGCCGTTCATGAGCGTGTGCTTAAATCTTGCAGGCCATCGTAAACAGGTCTGGCTGCGTGCAGTGCAGGTCGATGCCCCGCTCCTTCGCCGCTTCCCCATGGCGGATTTTCAGCAGCAGCCTCGCCAGGCGAAATACCACCAGTCCCAGCACATGGCGCATCCTGCCGCCCATCGAGCTGCTGCAGTAGTGCCGCCCCTGCACGGAGATGTGGCTGAATCCGCACGCACGCAGGCACTGCGCCATGCTCGCCGGCGTCAGGCCGATCTCATGCGTGAAGTCCCCGTAGCGAATCGCTGCGGACAGCGGGCTCTGCGCATTGAAGGTCAGCAGCCACAGTTCGCCACCCGGCTTGAGCGCCTTCTTCGCAGCCAGAAGAAAGCGGATGAATTCATCCTTCGTGAAATGCTCGATGATGTCCTTCGCATGCAGCACATCATACCCCGCGCTCTTGCCTTCCAGAAACGCGATCACATTTTCCTGCACCCACGTTCGGGTCGGATCGTTCTGACGCGCGATGGCCAGGTCCGCTGGCGAAAGATCCACACCCGTGAGATTTCTAAATCCCTTCGCTGCCATCCACGCGAGCCACTCGCCTTTGCCACAGCCCAGATCCGCGATCGCGTGGTCCCGGTTCGCTGGCAGCGCATCGTACGTGGCCTCATACTGCGTATGCTGCACCGCCGCATCCAGCGCCTTCTGGCCGCCAAACGTCGCCGAGTAGTCTTGGTAAAGAATGTCGCGGTAGCTGCTCATGCGGCGAGTTTAGTTTGAATGAATCCGGCCCAGGCGGCAGCGACCGCGTCATGGGTGTACTGCGTGCGCGTGCGTTCCAGCTGACGCCGCGCCATCGGCCCACCGTTCGTCATCACCTGGCCCAGGCGCTCCGCCAGTGCCTGCGCATCTCCGTGCGGGAAAATGGCATCCTCATCGCCGATCACCTCGGGAATGGCACCGCTGCTCGATCCCAGCGTCACCACACCGCATGCCATCGCCTCGATCAGCACATGGCCAAACTGCTCTTCCCAGCACATCGTCATGCTGCGCACCGGCTTGCTCGCCAGCACAAAGACATCCAGGCAGCGCAGAAAATTAGGAATCTCAAAGTGCGGTCGCGGTGGCAGCAGGTGCAGCCATGCACGCTGCTGCTGCTGTTCCTTGATCCACCCCTCCAGCTTGCCCGAGCCGAGGATCGCCAGCTGCACATTCTTCATGCTCTCGCACGCCTGCACCAGTTCCCTCAGTCCCTTTTCCTCAGTCAATCGGCCGCAGTAGCCCACGAGGAACGCCTCGGCGGGCAATCCGCACGCCTCACGCAAAGCCGCACGCTCAGCAGGCGAGGCCGGCTGGTGATTGCCCAGGTCCACGCCCAGTTGCGGCGCCACCAGCACATCCACAGCACGCGCACCACGCTTTTGCACCAGCCGCGCAGCAGCCTGGTTGCCAGCAATGATGAAATGAGTCGTTCCAGTCATCGCACGATACACTGCAGCGAGCACCGCCCCCTTCCAGCCAGGGCGCTCCACGTTCTCCCAGGTAAATTCGCCAAACAGCGCCTGTCGCTGCAGCAGCGCTTTCCAAAACCACGCCTGCCAGCGCACAAACGCCCACGGCTCGTTCTCCACCAGCACCACATCAAATCTCCGCGCGCGCATGATGTCCCCCAGCCCCTCGTAGAGAAAGGTGGTGTCCGTCCTCCCACGCCTCGGCAGTCGGATGAGCTGGTAGCTGCGCACAGGCGCATCGTTCTCGCTGTCAAAGTCTGAAGAAGGTCTTCCCAGCACCATGCGCTGCTCCAGAGTGGACGTGACGCAAACGAGGTCAAAATGCGCGCCCAGTGCCTGCAGCTTCTTGCGATTTTCCAGCGCGGCATACGTGTGGCTGATCAGCAGCAGGCCCGGTTTCATGAGGCTTCCACCACTCCCTGATACACTTCATCCAGCGCTTCGGCGTAGCCCTTCACATCCACGGCATCCACCGGCCCCGGCACCATCTGCTGCCGTCCCACTTTGAGAAATTGTTGAATGCACGCAGGCATCAGCTCAGCCTCCCACGGCAGCAGCACACCGTTCACTCCATCACGCAGATACATTTCCTGGCCGTCAAAAGCCGTGAGCAGCAGCGGCAGCCCGCACGCAGAAGCCTCAAGAGACACCAGCGAAAACGTTTCATACGTGGACGGAAAAAGAAACGCGTCAGCACCGGCATACCAGCGCTCGATGTCATCGCACGGAGGTTGCAGCGAGACCCATTCCCGCCACCCCGGATATCTCGCATCCAGCTCAGGCGCGAGCTTCTGCTGAGCCTGCTCGCCTGCCCCCACCACCACAAAGCGGACTCTGAGCCCGCACTCTTCTGCCGCATGCTTGCGGCACTCATGAAGCGCCTGCACCGCTGTCCAGAATCCCTTGCGTCGATAGTGCCCGGTACTCGCAAAAAGAAACACAAAGTCCTTCGCTCCCGCCCCCATCTTCTTTCGCGTGGACTCACGGTGCTTTTCCCGCACCGCTGGGTTGAAGCGTCCTCGGTCAAGTGCATTGGGCAGAACCTCGATCTTCTTATCTCCTCCGCCATGCTGCTCGATCCGCTGCGCCAGCGCGCGGGACACCGGCAGCAGCACAGACCACCCCGTGAGGGCCAGCACCACCCACTCCTGGATCGTCACAAAAAAAGTCAGCAGCCACCGCGCGCGCTCCTTCCACTCATGCGGCTGTATCAGGCCCAGCCACGTGGCGCTGTGAAAGTGCACCGAGATCACATGCGCCCCCGGAATCGTCGGCCCGCTGGTATGTATGATGTCCCACGTGCGTCCTCTGCTCCTCGCCGCCTGCAGGCGGCACCAGGCTGCAAACCAGAACCAATGCGCTTCCAGCGGCCCCAGCGCCGGCAGGCGCGGCAGCATGCTCACCGCTGCGCGTGCATCCACTGCATCTGCCTCCTGGCACCAGATTTCGATCTGCCAGTTTTTGTCCAGCAGGTGCGGCAGGGCCCGCACCATGCTCTGCATCGCAGGACTGCGAATTTGAAAATGGGGGTCAATCCACAAAACACGCCGCTGACTCTTCGCCGACATGAATTCAGTTCTCGAAAAAACGGGATATTGAACCGGCCAACACCGCCGCCCCTCTGTCAAAGCCGAAGCGCAGCCTCCTGTTTGAAACGATTCACGACCGCGTAGAAAGCTCACCTCATGCACTCTCATCTTGTTCTCCACGCGTAACCCGGAGTTCGCTTCGCAGCACCATCCTCTGGAAGCCCCGCAACACCCACCTTTGAAGCAATCCATCGCCCGTATTGTAGTACCGGCTTCAGCTGGTTCTGGAAACATCCTCCACGCAATAAGCTCTCAAACAGCCCCGTCGTTACCTTCCCGTCTCCAATCCAGCCTCGTGAAATTCGGCTGCTCCCCATCGCTCCGCCGCACACCAGCCCTGAAGGGGCGAAACTCAGCCCACGGTCAGCCGAGCCTGGGTTGTCACAGAGCACTCGGGAAAGCAAGCCCCACGGCCCCTTGGCCCACCGCGCTCCCCAGCAGCGTTCTCCGCGACCCGCCGCCACAGACACGCGCGTCCCATCCACGCCCCGCGCCCAGTCCTGCAATGAACACCGCTTCATCAGCACGAAATCATGACACCTTTTGAAACAATCCCAGCAGACCATACGGCTGCTGCGCCCGCCGCTGCTCCGGGCTCAAATGAGTCTCCCGGTCCACCCAAGCCACCGGCACAAACATGCCATGAGCAGGCAGTCGCGCGCACCGCAGCATGCGCCGCACGGTGTCCCGCGTCAAAAACCAGTCGTTGCTCACCAGCCGCATCCCATGCGGCGTAAACAGCGCGCTGAGCTCCTCCTCCACGTACCCCTCACGCACATGGTCCGGCTGGGCAAACGGCTCCGGCGGGCGCGGCACGGTGATCACCGCATGCCCTCCCGGCTTGAGAATCCGGCACAGCTCGGACGCCGCTTTTTCATGGTCCTCAATGTGCTCGATCACCTGCGTGGACATCACCACATCCACACTTTCATCTGCCAGCGGAATGGCGAGCAGCGACTCTCGCATCACCTCCACTCGGGCATCTCTTCCAGCATTCGCCTGCAGCTTGCTGAAGTTTTCCTCGTCATACTCTAGGGCAATGCCCTTGCTGAATCCCAGCGCCATGGAGCGCCGCAAAAACTCCCCGGATCCCGCCCCGCCATCAAAGATCACGCCCCGCATCGGAGTCAGCCGCAGCGCACGCTCCAGGCACGGCCATTCCGTCCGATAGCGGATCGTGTTGAAGGTAAAGCAGAAGCGCCGCAGCGCTGGACGCAGAAAATTCATACAAGGCGTGGTTGCGGTTGTGGATCGACCAGGGGCCTGCGCACCCTCCCCATGGCCGGCTGCGAGTTCTGGCGTGCCGCCCTCAGAGAGTCCCGCGAGACCACCACCACCGTGGAGAGACTCATCCAGAACAGGATGTTGTTCGGAAACGTGCTCAGCACGCTCCCTCCGATCGCAGAGATCATCACCATGGAGAAAGTCAGCGCGATCATCCGCGCGGCAAACTTCCGGCTGGGTTCGTCCTTCATGCTCCAGGCCGTGCGGTGGAAGGATCGCAGCACCAGGAAGAGCAGCACCAGCGTTGCCACCAGCGCCAGCGCGCCGTATTTCACCAGAATCTCGCTCACAGGATCATGGTAGAAATACACACCGGTTCCGTCCTCCCTCACTCCATGGCCAAAGAGGCTCCAGGCCGCCGGATTCATCAGCACGCTCGCAAATCCCTGCACCCGGTCCCAGTACGTGCCGATCACGATCATGTGGGACAGAAAGCCTCCGGAAGGTCCGGCTGAGGCCACCGCCACGCTGATGTCATCCAGCCTCGGCGCCAGCCACGGGGAAATCAGCACCAGGGCCACAAACGAGCCAACGCTCATCACGTAGAAGACCCGGGTCCGTCCGGGCTTCGCAAAGCACCATCCCCCAATCAGCGCCAGCATTGGGATCATCATCGGCGTGCGGCTCGCAGACGCCACGAGGCCTGCGCTGTGAATGAAAAAGAACAGCAGCGCCACCGGGCGGGAAAGCGCGGGCTTCTGTCCGCGCTTGGGAGTGCTGAAGCCGAGATACAGGCTCAGCACCGCCAGGCAGGCGCAAACCACCGAAAGGGCGGTGGGGGAGTTCAGCGTCGAAAAAGCGCGCACCTGCCCGGAATACAGCTGCTTCATTTCCACACTCAGCCCGCTCATCAGGTACTCGATCTCAAAGTCGGCCCACCCAAAAACCTGCTGCACCACCCCGTAGATGGCCACCGGGGCAAAGGCGAACACCAGATAGCGCCAGATCGCCTGGATTTCCACGCTGGTATGAAACAGCACCGGCAGCACAAACAGCAGCAGCGAGTAAAGGCCGTCGTTCGCCATGGCTTGCAGCACACCGTTCACACCTGCGCCTGGGTGCCTCGCCGCCGCCGCTCCCGCCAGCAGCATCAGCAGTATGCCAATGCCCAGGGACCGCCAGTCCCGCATCGTGACCGGCCGGGAATGCATCAGGCCGCCCACAATGAGGGAGGTGATGACGCCGCCAAACATCGCTGGCGTGATCCCCAGCACAAATGTCAGGTCATCCTGCGTCACTCGCCCGCCGATGACGAGCAGGCGCTTCACCAGGTCGTTGTATCCGCAGAACGTCAGCCAGATAAAAAATCCCACACGCGGCGAGATCAGGCAGAAAACAAAACCTCCCACCAGCAGAAACCGGCACAGCTCGCCAATGGTGTTTCCACTGGTCAGCAGCACGGAGGCCATCGAGTAGAGGCCGCCGAGCATCAGGAAGAGGATCAGCAAAATGACACCTGGATTTCCACGATTCATAAGGATCAGGGGGTGGAGCGCCGACGTCCGTTCAGCAGGCGGGCGCTGGTATCCTGCAGCAGATGCGGCAGCCGGATGAAACCGCGCATCATCAGAGAGGTCAGGTCACGCGTGGCCGCCATGGCGGGTGTGCTCACCAGCCAGGCGATGCAATAGGCGATCAAGGTGGCCCACGCGGCTCCCAGCCCGCCATAGGTAGGTATCCACAGCCAGTTGAGAAACGCATTGATCACCAGCCCGGCCAGCACCGCCGGCAGGTTCGCCCACAGCCTTCCTTCAATCGTCAGGTACTGCGTCCGCGCCACTCCCAGCGCGAAGGGGATCAGCGCCCAGGCATGCACCATGAGCATCGCCGCTGCAGGTTGAAATGCCTCCCCAAACAGCAGCGCCACGACCCATTTGGAGGTGACCGCCACGGACAGCGCCAGCGCAAAGGTCAGGGCAAACGAAAGTCCAAAGTAATCCGCCAGCCGGTCCCGGTAGTCGGCTGCACCGCTCCGCTTCCGCTCGATCAGCGGCGGCATCATGAAGGTCGCCAGCATCATCGGCAGAAAATAGGCCACCTCGGAAATGCGCACGGCCGCGCTGTAGTATCCCGCCTCCGCATCTCCCCGCATCGCCAGCACCATGATGGCGTCCATCCGCAGCAGCATGAGCAGCGCAAACTGCGTCGCGATCTCAAACCACGACTCACGCAGCAAGGCCACGGAACGGCGCTTCTCCCAGCGCCACGCCCGCCACGCCCCTCCGCTGCGCCGGTAATGGACATACAGCATCACCACAGTCGCCAGGCACTCGATGACATACGTGAGCGCAAAGAACCAAAGCGGTGCCTGCATTGCCACGCCCGCCACAATCGCAATCATGCTCAGCATGAATCCGCCAAACTGACACCACGCCGCCGTGTGCATGCGCCGGTCCGTTTCAAACCACGCCAGAACATCCGTGGCCGCATGCGCCAGCAGCACCACCCCATAGATCAGCAGCAGCGCCGCGTGCGGCGGCTCAAAGCACCACGCATAAACAGCCAGACCGCCAAACAGAATGAGCCCTGCCGCCAGCCGTGTGTAAAAACTCGACCCCATGATGGCCGGATGGTCAGCTCCTTCACTCATCAGTTCCCGCACCAGCACCCGGCCCATGCCCAGCTCCGCCAGCGTATACAGCAGCGATACCATCGCAAGACTGGCCGCAAGCGCGCCAAAGCCCGCGCTGCCAAGATGTCGCGCCAGCAGCCCCGTCACCACCACATTGATCCCCAGCCTCAGCACGCGCAGCACCGCCGACTTCGAAAAGCCCGACACCATGCCATGCAAACCACCGCGCGAATGCCGCGCTGCCTGTGACGATTGATTCATTCAGACCACTTTGTCAGAACCAGTTCCATCCCTGCCTGTTCATGTCCCTGGCCGCCAAACCCTGACAGTTCAAGAAAGCTCACTCCCGCCCATCATCCGGGACCTAAAAAGTTCCTTCTACCCAGCACATAATTGCAAAGATTCTGTCGGCACCTTCTCCTCATCGCCCCGCTCCACACCAGCTCCAAAGGAGCTGCGGAATTCAGCCCAGGGTCAGCCGAGCCTAGGCGAGGCGCCCCTGGGTTTCGACGAACACATCGGGGAAGCAAACCCAGTACTTTCGCAGCACACCGCGCTCACCAGCAGCGTCTTCACGCCACCCCGCCGCAGAACTGCGCTTCGCGTTCCCTACTGCGATCGCTCCATCCAACGCCTTGCTGCTAGGCAACCGCATACGCCTTCTCCACCACATCACAAAGAAGATGCCCGATCAACAGATGACACTCCTGCACCCGCGCGGTAATCCCGGACGGCGCTTTAAAGCTCAGCTTCGCCTCAGCAGCACAGTCCGCGCCCTTCTCACCGGTGAAGGCAATCGTCACACAGCCCCGCTTGTTCGCCGCCTGCAGCCCCAAAAGCACGTTTTTGCTCGTGCCTGAAGTGGAAATGCCCAGCGCAACATCACCAGGCTGCGCCAGCGCTTCAATCTGCCGCGCAAAGACGCTGTCGTATCCGAAATCGTTGCTGTGCGCCGTCAGGATCGAGGTGTCAGTGGTCAGGGCCAGACCCGCAAGCGCAGGCCGGTTGATGCGGTACCGCACCACCAGTTCCGCGGCCAGATGCTGCGCATCCGCGGCGCTGCCACCGTTGCCGAAGAAAATGACTTTCTTACCCGCCTTCAGCGCCCCCAGCCAGGCCTCGGCCAGCGGCGCGATCTGGGCGCTCATGCTGCAAAGCTTGCCGATGGCATCCAGGTGCTCGGTGAGATGGGCTTTATAAAGAGATTCGAAGTCAGTGCTCATTTGTCTGAGAAGGCTGCCAGCAGTTCGTCTGGCGTCAATGTGGCCGTTCCAAGCTTGCCCACAACGATGCCGCTGGCGTGGTTCGAGATGTCCGCGGCCTCCCGCAGGCTGTGCCCGCTGGCAAGCGCAAGCGTCAGCAGGGCGATGGCGGTGTCCCCCGCGCCGGACACGTCAAAGACTTCGCGTGCCCGCGTCGGAATGTGGTGCGGCTCCTGCCCCCGCTCAAACAGCATCATCCCCTGCTCTCCTAAAGTGACGAGCACACTGGCGACGTTCCATTTGGCCAGCAGCACCCGGCCGACCTCCAGCAGTTCCTTGTTTTCCAGCGGTGCTTCGGGCAGCAGATGATCTTCAAGTCCCGCTGCGGCAAAAGCTTCCAGGCGGTTGGGCTTCACCAGCGACACACCCGCCCATGGCAAAGGATTGCGCGGCGAGGGATCGACCGTGACGATCAGCTTGTGCTCGGCGGCGATTTTGGCCACCACCTCCATGAGCTGCTCGGTCATGAATCCTTTGCCGTAGTCTTCCAGAATGATGGCGTCAAGATTGGGCGCGAGTTCACGCAGACGCTGCTCCACTTCGACGAGTTCATCAGCGGTCAGAGGCAGCAGCTTTTCGCGGTCCACCCGCACGATCTGCTGCTGGCGCGCGGACACGCGTGCCTTGGAGATCGTGGGCAGCGTCTCATGCACCAGCAGCGGTGCAGGATCCACCTTGTCCTCGATCAGCAGCGTGCGCAGCTTTTCTGCGGCCATGTCCTTCCCCACCCGCCCCATGAGATGAGTGTGCGGAGAAAACGGCGAAATGTTGCGCGCCACGTTCGCGGCACCACCGGGATAAAATTCTTCCTTCGTGACCTCCACAATGGGCACCGGCGCCTCCGGCGAAATGCGGCGCACATGCCCCCAGATGAAGTGGTCGAGCATGACATCTCCCACCACAAGGATGCGGCCTTGCGCAAAGCGCTGGAGATGGTCGCGTGTGAAGGTCATTTATTTGCTGCGGCGCGCGCGGACGGCGGCGGCGAGTTCTTCAAGCATCGTCTCCGTGGTTTCCCAGGACACACAGGCATCGGTGATGCTCTGTCCATAGGTAAGCGGCTGCCCGGGCTTCGCGTCCTGGCGTCCTTCCACGAGATGGCTCTCGATCATCACCCCGGTGATGGCAGTGCTGCCGCCGGCGATCTGTTCCGCCAGGGATGCAGATGCCACAGGCTGCTTGCGGTAGTCCTTCAGGCTGTTGCCATGGCTGCAGTCCACCATCACGCTTGCAGGCAGCCCGCGCGCGGTCAGCTGGTCGGACACATTCTTGATCGAGGCAGCATCAAAGTTCGTGCCGCCTTTGCCACCGCGCAGGATCACGTGGCAGGCATTGTTGCCCTTCGTGTTCACAATGGCGGCGACTCCGTCCTTCGTCACCGAGAGGAAACAGTGCTGCCCCTTCGCGGCCTCGATGGCGTCCAGCGCCACCTGGATGCCGCCATCCGTGCCGTTCTTGAATCCCACCGGCATGGACAGGCCGGATGCAAGCTGACGATGCACCTGGCTTTCCGTCGTGCGTGCGCCAATCGCCCCCCACGCAACCACATCCGCGATGTACTGCGGCGTGATCACATCCAGAAACTCCGTGCCCGCAGGCACCCCGCGCTTGGTCAGCTTGATCAGAAGATCACGTGCCCCGCGCAGCCCGGCGTTGATGTCAAAGGTCCCGTCCAGATGCGGATCATTGATGAACCCCTTCCAGCCCACCGTGGTCCGCGGCTTCTCAAAATACACACGCATCACGATCTCAAGATCAGCGCCGTATTTCTCACGGGCCTGGATGATGTGCTGCGCATACTCCAGCGCGGACTTCGTGTCATGGATCGAGCACGGGCCGACGACCACAAGCAGCCGGTCATCCTTCAAATTGAGGATGGCCTCGGCTCGTTTGCGTGAATCTTCAATGAACGCCGACTCCAGTTCCCCCAGTCGAAACTCATGCATGAGCAATGCAGGTTGGATAAGCGGCAGTATTTCAGCGATCCGAAGGTCGTCAGTTGGATGGGATTGGCTCACGGCAGAAGAGGGGCAAAAAAAGCGGGCGTGCAGAATGGAGGCGTCTGGCCGCGGTGGAAACCAAAAGTTGAGCGAAGATGCGAATTCGCCGTTCCGCGGCAAGCTGCCGCCCATGGTGCCCATCATTCAGGCACCACCAGTCGGTGGAATCGGGGATGCGCACACGGCGCAGGCACAGCCGGCCACTGGTGGAAGTCCACTCATAGCAAATATGCCAATTACGGAAATTTTGACACAGGCTGGGTATTTTGGCAAAGCTAAATATCCTGTTTTCCTCATAACTTGCGGAATCCGACACATAAAAAAGGCGGTCGTTGCCGACCGCCTTCGTGATTTATTGGAATCAATCTTACTGGATATCTTCACCCACAGCGTAACGCACAAAGCGGCGCACGATGAGGTTTTCACCCAGCTCGGTAATCTTGCCCTTGATCAGGTTCGCGATCGTAAGCTCAGGATCCTTGATGAACGCCTGCTCCAACAGGCAGTTGTCGGCATAGAATTTCTCCATTTTGCCATCAACGATCTTGTCCACGATGTTCGCGGGCTTGCCCTTGACCAGCTCGGCGCCGATCTCGCGCTCCTTCGCGACGAGGTCCGCAGGGACGTCTTCGCGCTGGAGGTAGCGGGGATTGGCAGCCGCGATGTGAAGGGAAATGTCCTTCACCAGCGCCTGGAAGTTCTCATTACGAGCCACAAAGTCCGTCTCGCAGTTCACTTCAATCAGCACACCGATACGGCCTGCCATGTGAATGTAGGAGGCGATGATGCCTTCCTTCGTCTGGCGGTCAGCCTTCTTTTCAGCCTTGATGGTGCCGCTCTTGCGGAGGATGGTTTCGGCCTTTTCGAGGTCGCCACCGGCTTCCGTGAGGGCTTTTTTGCATTCCATCATGCCTGCGTTGGTCTTTTCACGCAGGGTCATGACGAGTTTAGCGGAGATTTCAGCCATGGTTGGTTTTGGGGGTAAAAGTTACTTCTTGGCTTCGGCCGTGGCGACGATGACGGGGTCGATCAGCTTCTGCAGGATGATGCGGATGGAGCGGATGGCGTCGTCGTTGGCGGCGATGGGGTAGTCGATGATGTTCGGATCGGCGTTCGTGTCCACGAGGGCGACGATCGGAATGCCAAGGCGGCGGGACTCATGAACGGCGATGTGCTCGCGGGCGGAGTCAACGATGACGACTGCGTCTGGCACTTTGCCCATGTGGCGGATGCCGCGAAGGTTGCGCTCCAGCTTGATGCGCTCGCGGTTGAGGCCGGCGAGCTCCTTCTTGGACATGAGCTTGAACTCGGGCTTGTTCTCGATGTCTTCGAGGTAGTTGAGACGGGCGATGCTCTTCTTGATCGTCTCCATGTTGGTGAGCGTGCCGCCCAGCCAGCGATGGTTGACGTAGAACTGGCCACAGGCTTCGGAGGCCTGCTTCACAGCTTCCTGGGCCTGGCGTTTGCAGCCCACGAAAAGGATCTTCTTGCCGCGGCGGGCGAGGTCGGCCAGGAAATCAGCGGCCTTGTCGATCTGCTTGACGGTTTCCTCGATGTTGAGGATGTGAATCTGGTTCTTGGTGCCCATGATGAAGCTCTTCATCTTGGGGTTCCAGCGCTTGGTTTGATGTCCGAAATGGACTCCGGCTTCGACGAGCTCGGCGAGGATCTGTGTTGACATGTGTTTGGTATCTAAGGCGCCTGTCTTCCGCACGCTTTGGGGGCAAAACGCTCAGCCGCAGGGGCTGATCCGGTCGAACGGGCTAAGGGTTAAAACCCTTTGGCCTGACCAACATGGCCCGGCGAAAGGGGGCGCGATGTTACCGGCATCCCCTCGTACGGCAAGCGGTTTTTCTCCCTCAGAATTGTCACACCAGCTTTGCCAGCGCATCTGGGAGCGGCAGGACGAAGTCCATTTTTTCCTCGGTGGCGGGGTGGCGGAAGTGGAGTTCGCTGGAGTGGAGGCCCAGTCGGCGGGCGGGATCAGTGGTGGCGCCGTAGGGCTTGTCGCCGACGATGGGGTGGCCCATGTCGGAGAGGTGGACGCGGATCTGGTGGCGGCGGCCGGTTTCGAGTTTCAGCTCGACGAGGGTCGTTTTGGCGCCGCGCTTGAGGACCTTGAAGTGAGTGATGGCCTCGCGGGTATCCTCATTGGGCGGGACGCTGCGGACGCGGAGGGAGAACTCCTCATTGAGATGACAGCGGAGGGTGCCGGAATCGCGCTTGATGACACCTTCGGTGACAGCGAGGTAGGTTTTGTCGAAAAGATGCCAGTTCCGCTGCAGGATGCGCTTGTAGGGCTCGGTTTTGGCGAAGACGATGAGCCCGGAGGTGTCGCGGTCCAGGCGGTGAACGATCCAGACGCGGTTGCGGGCGTTGGTGGCACGGACGTGGTCGGTCAGGGCGGCGTAGGCCGTGCGGCCATTGCCGGAATCGGTGGCCACCGTGAGCCATCCGGCGCCTTTGTTCAGCACGATGATGGCCTCGTCCTCATAAACGATGCTGAGGCCGGCGGGCATGGGCTTGACGTCGGCACGTGGGGCGCGCTCGACTTTGATGGTGATTTTGTCTCCGGGCTTGAGTGCGTGGTCGTGGCGGGTCACGGCGTGGTCATTGACTCGTACGCTGCCGTATTTCAGCCACTGCTTGAGGCGGGTGCGCTTCATGTCCGGCCAGTTTTCGAAAAGAAAAGGCAGGAGTTCGGTGGCAGATTTGACGGTGCGGTGCTCGGACATGGGGTGTCATGGCACGGAAAAAAGATGCTGGCTAAGGAAAAGCGGGGTGGCACGTTGGTGACAGGTTCAAACGCGCGCCCCCATGTCTCTGATTCGATTCTGCCTACTCGTCCCCTTTTTAGCCCCAACGCTCGCCCTGACGGCGGATTTTCAGAAGGACATTCAGCCGATTCTGGAGAAGAACTGCTATGAATGCCACAGCGTGAAGACAGGGAAGAAGAAGGCGGGTTTCGTCTTTGACGACCTGAAGACTTTCAAAATGGACATTGCTGACAACGATGTGGCGCAGATTCGTCCAGGAAAGCCGGCTGAAAGCCATTTCCTCGAAATCATGGTCAATGACGGCAAAAACCACATGCCACCCGATGGGCAGCTCTCCACCGGCGACATCAAAAAGATCACCGAATGGATCTCCGAGGGAGCGAACTTCGACAAAAACGCGCCCAAACTGGCACCGACGGCGGTCAAAAAGTCGCTGCCACCGATCATGAGCTGGACGAATATGGATGGGAAGACCATCAAGGCGGGGTTTGTGCGGCTGGATGGCGAGAATGTGGTGCTGCGCATGCCGTTGAACGCATCCGAGGTGTCCTACCCGCTGGCCAAGCTTTCCGAAGCGAGCCAGAAGCTGGCGCGCGACTGCGCGGCCCCCTGATCATCACATTTCCGCCAGAGCGGCGCTGACGGCTGATTCGAGCGGTCTGGACCCGCTGCCGCCAAGGCGCTCGTCGAGAGCCTCCAGGCGCTGGATGAGGTCCGCCACGTGTTTGCGCGGATACATGCCGCCGGCTTCGGCGCAAAAGTGGGTCCGGCAGCCAAAGGGCCGGTGCTTGTAAATGGTGCAGCGACCGTCGCGTCCCAGCAGCGGACAGGCACCGTCGGGGTGAGGTTTGAGCGCCTTGCGCCCGCTGGCACGCACCCCCTGGGCAGCGTACAAGGCCTCCCCCCGGGTAAGCATGGGAGTGTGGCCCGCCAGCCGGAAATGGCAGCAGCCCGTGCGCATTTCGCACTGACGGGGCAGAGGGCGGCGCTCCAACTCACCGTATATCGCCTCCATTTCCGGGCGGTGGTCTGATTGCTTGGGGTTTTTCATGCAGTGTGCATTCAGCATGGCTGTGCTGGCTTTTGTGGCACGCGATTTTTGCAAAGAGGCAATTGAGATTTGAGATTTCTCATTCCGCCCCCATCGTACACACCCTTGATGATGCTTCAGGCCAGTTTCCGCATCATCCGGCGGGTCAACAACCAATCCTAGAGACATCTGAAGCACGCATGAGTCTGCCCGAAATCGCCGGACATGAATTGCAGGACCTGGTTGGCAGCGGGCGGTGTGGCGCCGTTTACCGGGCGGTGTCCACGAACGGCAAAGCCTGCGCGGTCAAAGTTTTCAGTTCGATGGCGATCAATCGCAAGGCTCTGGCGACCGCCTTCCGAGCCCTGCAGCAGATGCCGCACCATCGCGGCGTGCTGCCGGTGGAAAGCTACAGTTTTGACAAAACGCCGTACTTTTGCGTCATGCCGCTGGTGGGCGTGATGACGAAGGACAGCCATGGCCGACGCCAGTGGCAGACGCCGTCTCTCGAGTCCGCGTGCAACGGCCTGCCCCCGGAACAGGCCTGGCGGCACATTTATGAGGTGGCGGATGCGCTCTCCTGGCTGCACAAACATGGGATTCCGCATGGCAACCTGCGCCCGTGCAACATCTTGCTGGAAGACGACGCGGAATCCTCGATCCGGCTCACAGACATCGCACAGGGCTGGGTGGGGGGCATTCATCACCTCGAATTGACGGACCATTTTGTCCATCTGTGCCCGGAACAGGCGGAAAATCCGGACGGGGTTTTCGCTGGGTACGGCCCTTCGTGGGATGTGTACAGTTTTGGCGTGCTGGCCTATCGCCTGCTCACGGGTGCGCTGCCGCGCGGCGCAGAAATGTGGGAAAGCGAGGTCGACCGCGCAAGGCAGCAGGCGGCGGCGGGTCTGGCCGTGCAGGTGAACAGCCATGCGCTGCTGCAGGCGGTCAAAGCCCAGCCGAAGATTTACTGGCCGCAGACCGCGCAGTCCAAGTGGGAGGAGCGCCGGCGAAACATCATCGAGCGCGCGCTGGATTTGAACCCGGCGGCGCGCTGGACGGACATGCGCGAGATCGTGCGCGAATTTGAAGTGCTGGAGAGCGACTACCTGCTCGAAGAGTCCCGGGAGCAGACCGTGCGCGAGAGGCAGAAACAGGCCAAGAAGGTGCTTACGCTGCAGACCACGGCCATCGCACTGCTGACGATTTTCGTGCTGTGCTTTGTGTATGCGTTTACGACCCTGCGGCGAGCGCAGAAGGCGGAGAACACGATCTCCAACATCAATGACGTCCACAAAATGGAGCGGGATGCGCTCAACGGCCGGATCGACACCTTGATCACCGAACGGGACACCTCACGAAGCGCCAAAGCGGTGGCGGATCAGAATTTGCAAAACTCGCAGAACGCCGTGGACCAGTTCCTGACGCAGCTGCTGCAAACTCCCACAGGCAACGAAATGGAGGCTGGCTTTCAGAAGGAGCAGCTGAAAGACGCGCTGGCCTACTGCATGCGCGGACTGCCAGCACTGGAGCAGTCGCCCGCACTTGGTGTGGAACGGCTGCGTGCCTACGGCAACATCGGGCAGATCCACCTCAAGCTGCGAAACACGACGCAGGCGGTGATTTTCCTTACCAAGGCACGCGACCAGGCTGCGGAGCTGATCAGCAAAGGAGCAGGCGGGAGCAGCGAGATCGCCCAATACCAGCAGTGGCTGGGCAGGTACAGCCTGCTGCTCTCTGACATTCGTGGCCGGGAAGGCAAGCATGCTGAGTCGCTGACCTTGCTCAAAGAAGCCACTGTTAACCTGGACAAAGGCCTGGCTGCGGATCCCAAGAACCGTCTTGCGCGCAATGAATGCGCCCGGGCGTGGCTGGAGTACGGCATGCGCACGCTGCGCAACGGGGATGTGACCGACTCAGAGCAGGCGCTGGCACGTGTGCCGGTGATTCTGGATGCGAAGATGATCGGGCATGATCTGATCAACGATGAGAAGTTCATTCTGGCCCGCGCGAAGTTTGCCAAGGGCATCAGCCAGCGTGACGCCGGCAAAGTCGAAGAAGCCCTCAACACGCTCATCGACTCTGTGAAGGACATGGGCGAGCTCGTTCTGGGCAGCAGTCCGCGGAATCAGGACCAGGCGCTGCTGCTGGCGGAGGCCTACACCGAGCTGGCAGAGCTGATAGGGCGGCACTTCAGCGGGTCGGATGCCAAAGAGGCGCACAACCAGGCCGTGCCGATCCTTCTGGAGCTCAACCGCCTGCTGCCGGAGTGGGCCGAAGTGAAATATTTGCTGGCGCGCAATTATGGCGCCCTCGCCTCGCTGGCCCGAGACGCGGGCAGCCCGGGGGAGGCGAGCAAGAAAAAGCAGGATGGCATCGAGCTGGTGAACGAAATCATGGCCGACGACAAGGAGAATGCGCGCTATGGCTTTCTGCTGGCGAAGCTGCGTGGTGAATACGCTGAACTGCTGGCTGACAGCAACAAGACCGCCGCCGCCATTCCGATCGCCAAGCAGGCGGTGGATTCGCTCGAAGCCCTCATCAAAGCGCAGCCGGCCAATGACAAGCTCACACCTGAGCGCCGCATGTGGGCCAGCCAGCTGGCGCAGCTGTACGGATCGCTGGGGCATACCTGTGAGAGCGCCGGCAAAAAGGCGGATGCCAAGACCGCGTTTGCCAATGCCGTGGCGATCTGGGAGAAGCTTGCCGCCGCGATCGCCAATGACGAGGCCATCCAGACGGGTCTCAACTGGAGCAAGGGCCGTCTCGCGAAGCTGAAATGAGCCTTGAGGAAAAACAGCAGTCGCTCATCGACGACCTGAACATCATCCAAGACCCGCATGAGCGTCTGAACGCGGTGGTGATGCGTGGGCGCTCGACGAAGCTTGAAGAGGCCCACAAGGTCGAAGCGAACCTTGTGCCCGGCTGTGTCTCACGCGTGTGGCTGCATGGGGAGATGGTGGACGGGCGGACGCGCTTTGTCTGCGAGGCTGAATCCCCGATGGTCCAAGGGCTGGCAGCGCTGCTGTGCGAATTGTACACGGACGCTGATCCTGCCGAAGTGGCGGCGGTCGAGCCACGGGTCTGGGAAAGCTGCAGCTTTACGAAGATGCTTTCTCCGACGCGGCTGAACGGACTGGCGAACATGCGGGGCAAGATCCGCCAGATGGCGAATGAATTTACCTCCGCATCCTGATCATGATCCGTCTGCAAAACTTTCATGGTGCCGAACTGGCACCGCACATCGACGCCCTGGGTGCACTGCGCATCGCGGTGTTTCACGAATATCCGTATCTGTATGTGGGCAATCTGGAGAACGAGCGTGACTATCTGGGCACCTACGTGAGATCCAGCGGCAGCCTGGTGGTGCTGGTGTTTGATGATGAGCGCGTGGTGGGTGCGACGACCTGCCTGCCGATGACTGATGAGGGACCGGAGTTTAAAGCGGCATTTGAGCAAGCGGGATATGACCTCTCCAAAATCTGCTACTTTGGTGAATCGATTCTGCTGCCCGAATATCGCGGCCGAGGATTTGGGAAGGAGTTTTTTGTCAGGCGTGAGGCGCATGCGCGAGCGCTGGGGAAGACGAAGAGCACCTTCTGCGCGGTGGACCGTGATGGAAAACATCCGCTGCAACCTGAGGGCTACCGCCCGCTGGATGAGTTCTGGCGGAGCCAAGGGTATGTGAAGCATCCGGAACTCCAGGCGACCTTTGTGTGGAAAGAGATTGGCGAGGAGGAAGAGTCGCCGAAGACGCTGACGTTTTGGGTGAAGGAGCTGTAGCCAGACGGCAGTAAGCTCTGGATTCTGAGTACGCCAAAGATGGCTTGTACCTCAGGGTGCTTGCGAGCCGCACAGAGGACTGTGCGGACCACTATGGGCCTGACGTCCGTCAGCGCTCGGGCCAGTTCAACTGTTTGTGGAGGAAGCTGAAGGTGCCTTTGCCGTTGATGGTGTGGCCGCCGTTGAAGAACTCGATTTCGGTGCGCTCCTCCAGGCCGAACTGGGCGTAGAGCCAGCGTGTCTTGGCGTATTCATAGGCCACCCAGGGATCGATGGAGACGCCGTCATGGTGTCCGCGCTCAACCATGAAGGGACGGGGGAACATGAGGTAGGTGAGCTCAGCATAGCTGAAGGTGCTGCCCATGTTGAAGTAGGGCATCTCCCATTCGTCCGTGAACATGAAGCTGTGCTTGTCCTCGGTCGTGGCGACCTTGCGGGTCCAGTCGTTGAAGTCTCCGGAGCAGATGGAGAGGCAGTAACCGTCCAGCAAAGGCGGGATGCGCACCGCACTCTCGCCACCGTAGCTGAGGCCGTAGAAGCCGATGCGTTTGGCATCGACCTGCGGCAAGGAGCCGAGCCAGTTGAGCCACTGCTCATGGTGGCGGAGCATGACTGAAAACATGGAGGCCTTCACGGTGTTTCCCTTGCGTGAGAGCGTGCGGTACTGCTCCTCTTCCTTGTACAAGTTGTGCGGGGCGAGGGTGATGAAGCCGCGCTCGGCGAGATGCGCGGCGAAGTCATGATACGCGGGCTTGTCACCTTCGATGACGTCTGAAGGGATGCCATGGCGACCGTGCTGGCAGACGACCACGGGACGCTTCTCGTCGGCCTTCAGATCTTTGGGCAGGAGCAGGACTCCCCAGGCGAAGCCTTCGCCGCCGACGTCCAGCACCACTTCGTAGCCGGTCCATTTGGGCTTGTCGTAAATCTTGCGGGTGCGGGGCTTGGGAGTGGGGAGCGGGGAGTCGATCTTGCCGAGAATTTCCTCTGAGAAGTTTTTCCGAAAATCCTTGGTGGCAGCGATGAACTTGTCCGGCTTCTTGTCAGCAAACTGAGCGTAGGTCCAGGCGTCGTTGCGGAATTCCGGCATGGCTTTGAAGAGGAAGAAGTCATTGCGCACCTGATCTGAGCCGCGGATGAGGCGCTGTACATGGGCTTCGATTTCCTTCATCTGCGCAAACTGGCGCAAGGAGGGCACGTGGCTCTGGCGCAGGCTCTGCGGAAGCTCGCGGGAAAGGGCCATGTTGATGTCGGTCTTGAGGAGCTTGGCGAGGGCATTGGCCGCTGCGGCATCGCTGCGCACAAGGGAGCGGCGCTGGAAGCCGGGCGGCACCAGGGAGTCAATGCGCAGGTACTCCTCCTCCACCTCGTCAAATTCGGGGGTGCTGAGCCTGCCGGGCGCTGCCTGGTTTTTCTTGCCCTTGGGCGCAGGCGGGCCATCCACGTCAGGCTCGTCAGTATAATGGATGACGAGGCCGCGGGGGGCGATGAGGGAAGCGATTTCGGCATCGCCAAATTCTGCGAGCAGGCCCCACACATTGCGATAGAGAGGCTCACGCCAGGTGCGCTGACGAGACTTGAAGTAACCGCTCACGAGTGTGGCATCGATGCGCTGGTCAGCGGCGGCCGCATACATGGCGATGAGTCCGCCTTCGCCATAACCTGCGACACCGATCTGATCGTGACGATGAATGTTGATCCAGTCCACCAGCGCCAGCACCTTCTGGACTTCGTAGCCGATGATGTGCCTGCCCATCATGTAGGCCTGACGATGAAGCCATTCCCGGTGCGGCATGTTCGTCATGAGAATGGCCGGATTGCCGGAGCCGGCGTCGCTGCGATTGATCAAGACAGGGACGATGACGGCGAAACCATTCTCGACAAAACGACGCGCGATCTGCGCCTCTGCCGGCACACCGGGGGCCAGGCCTGCAATCTGCTCCGGCGTCTGATCTGCGTCTGGCAGAGCGATGATGTAGCCCTTGGGCTGGCCTTTGGGCTCCAGCAGCAGACCTTCACCGGAAACCTGCTCCAAGACGGGCCAGCGCACCTGGTAGATGCGGTAGGCCTTGGTCTTGCCCACCAGCGCGAGATTCGTCTCATCTCCATAACGCTCCAGCGCCACGGGCACACGCTTGTCCCTGAGACCGATGATGTGTTTGAAGCGCTCACGATTCTCATGGACCGACGCTGTGTAGGCATTCGTCGAAGAGAAATCGCGGTGCCAGTGTTTGGCGCGGGTCTTGACCGAATCGGCGATCAACTGGTCCATGTCCTCCAGTGCCGCAGCATGCATCTGCTCAGAGATGTCTCCGTCTTTGATCAGCGGCTGCGTGTCAGGAAGAGTTTCCGGCTGCTGGGCCAAAGCGTGCGCGGCCAACGCGAGCAGTGCGGCGGAAAAGAGCGGCAGTTTCATGGTGATGAATCAACTCTCATCGCCCAAGTCTTGCAAGCGGGACGGAATAGGCGGCGGACCGAAATAAAAAAGAGTTGGGTGGACAAGTGCACGGGCACGGTCTGCTCACTTTCCTTTCCACTCACAGATGTAGCCGATGATAGGCAGACTCGGGTAGGTGTCCCAATCTTTGGCAGAATCCGCCCAGCGGCCGTTAGGTGAGGTGCGAAGGTAGTTTTCCTTGCCGTTGTCATTGCTGGGTTCAGCAGGCTCCCACATGGTGAAAGTCATTTCCTGGCCGTCCACCCAGACCCATTTGCCTTCGACTTTTTCATCCGTGGCACCGAGCCACACGCGAAGCTTGGTGAGAGATTTGATGAAGCTGGCGGTGGGTTCATCATGCGCAACGGCGAGCTGGCCGCCGTGCAACTTGCAGCGGGACTGGGCCACAGCCCAGTTCACTTTTTCCAAGATCACGGCATACCACTTGCCGTTGAAGTACTTCGCGTCCCTCGGCACTCCGAGAGGAGGCTTGGGCGTTGCGGCGGGTTGTTGTGCCGGGGAGATGCAGGCCAGAATGAGCAGGGAAAGCAGCAGGAGCCTTTTCATGCCGCGAAATAGATCGCCAAATCGCGAGCGTGCAACCGACAGACCCGGCCACCTTAGGCGGCCGAAGCCCCGCCGGTCTGCTTCAAATGCAGGTCCAGCTCATACTTCCCGAGCGCCAGCGCCCCGAGCAGGCCTGAGCGTGCGCCGAGGCCGGGGGCGACAATGAAGTCGTCGAGGTTGCGGCCAAGTTCGGGGACGCGGAGATAGCCGTTGTTGAGCTTGTGGAGCTGGCCGCGGATCAGGGGAAGGATGTGCTCCTGGCTCATGACCCCGCCGCCGAGAATGATGCGCTTGGGGCAGATGCTGAGGGTGAGATTCATCAGGGCGTGGGCCATGACATCGGCGACTTCCTCCCATGCGGGATGATCCGGGGGAAGGGCCTCGGCTTTGACGCCCCAGCGGGAGGCAAGAGCCGGACCGCAGATGTAGCCTTCGACGCAGCTCTTGTGAAACGGGCAATGGCAGGCCTGCTGGAAGGCGGAGGAGTTCTGCGGAGGCGGCACGAGAAGGTGGCCGATCTCCGGATGAAGGAGGCCGTGAAGCAACTGGCCATTGATAAGCACGCCACCGCCCACGCCGGTGCCTACGGTGATGTAGATGAGGGGGGCTGTATCCTGCCCGGCGCCCCAGAGGTACTCGCCGAGGACGGCGGCATTGACGTCGGTGTCCCAGGCAACCGGAACGTGGTAGCGGTCTTTGAGCTTGGGGACGATGTTGGTGAACTGCCAGCCGGGCTTGGGCGTGGAGGTGATGTAGCCGTAAGTCTCGCTGTTTCGGTCGAGATCGATGGGGCCGAAGGAACCGATGCCGATGGCGGCAATGGAACCGTATTTCGACTTGGCCATGGAGAGGAAGCGGGTCACCCCGGCCATGGTGTCCTCGGGCGTGGTAGTGGGGATGCGGGTGACATCCCGCACGTCATGAGGACCGGTGCCGACGGCGCAGACAAACTTGGTCCCGCCAGCTTCGATGGCGGCAATGAGGGGGGCTTCTTCGCTCATGATTGCGGACGCACGGAGGCGGAGTCGCGAATGCCGAGGCTGGAGTAAATCTCGCGCGTAGCGTGGGATTTATTCAGCGTGTAGAAATGAATGCCGTCCACACCGTGGTCGAGCAGATCATGGCACTGCTCGGTGGCGTAGTGGATGCCGACTTTCTGCACGGCGGCCTCATCGCCACCGCAGCGCTGGATGGCGCGCAGGAGCTTGGCGGGGTAGCGGGCACCGGCGGCGAGCTCGGCCATGCGGCGCATGCCGGAGGCGCTGGTGATGGGCATGATACCAGCGATGATGGGAATGTGGATGCCAGCAAGCTGGCAGCGCTCGCGAAAGTCGTAGAAGTCGTGGTTGTCGAAGAAGAGCTGGGTGCAGATGTAGTCCGCACCTGCATCCACCTTGGCCTTGAGGTAATCCATTTCGAGCACGCGGTTTGGCGTGGTGGGGTGCCCTTCCGGGAAACCGGCGACGCCGATGCCAAAGCCGCGCCTGTCTGCATGAGCACCGCTGTCATTGAACTTCTTGATGAAGGAAACAAGGTCAGCGGCATGCTGGAAGGCGTCTTTTTTGCGGTCGTAGTTGGCGAGATTCTTGGGAGGATCTCCGCCGAGGGCGAGGATGTTGCTGACACCCGCCTGTGCGTAGCGCTCCAGGATGGACGCGATGTCCGCCTCGCTGTGGCAGACGCAGGTGAGGTGCGGCACGGCATCCAGGCTGGTGGTGGTCTTGATGCGCACCACGAGGTCGTGCGTGAGTTCACGGGTGGAACCGCCGGCGCCATAGGTGACGCTGACAAAGGAGGGCTTGAAGGCCTCCAGCTCGCCGATGGTCTGATATAGCGCTTCAAAGGCCTCCGCGCTCTTCGGCGGGAAGAACTCAAACGAGAGCGTGGGGCGCTGGTCTTGGAGGATATCGGCGATGTGCATCGAGGCTGTTTCTTTGTTCTCTGTTCCTAGTTCTCTGTAACCCGAGACAAATCAGGCGAGGTGCTCGCCTTTGAGGACGTCTTCGAGGGTCTGGCGTTCGCGCACGACGGTGGCCTTGTCGCCATCGACGAGGATCTCGGCGGGCATGGGGCGTGTGTTGTAGTTTGAAGCCATGGTGAAACCGTAGGCGCCTGCGCTGAGCACGGCGAGATAGTCGCCTTCTTTGACGTGCGGGATCTCACGGTTCTGGGCGAGGTAGTCTCCGGATTCGCAGATGGGGCCGACGACGTCGACTTTTTCCACAGAGGCGTCCGTGGGCTGCTTGAGCGGCACGATCTGGTGCCAGCCTTCATAGAGAGTCGGGCGGATGAGGTCATTCATGCCAGCATCGACGATCTTGAAGATCTTGGCGGAACCGCGCTTTTCATAGAGCACCTTGGTGAGCATGACGCCGGCGTTTCCGACCATGAAGCGACCGGGCTCGCAGAGGATGCGCAGGCCGAGGGGTTCAAGATGAGGAACCACGGCTTCGGCGTAGGCCTGGATGGTAAGCGGGTGCACTTCGGCATTTTCCTCCCACCAAGTGGAGTCGCCGGAGTCGAGGCTCTGCCTGTAGTTGATACCGATGCCGCCGCCGATGCTGAAGAACTCGATGCCGTAGCTCTTTTTCACCTGAGTGACGAGCGGGATGACCTTCTGCACGGCTTCAAGGAAGGGATCCACATTGGTGAGCTGGGAGCCGATGTGCATCTGCAGACCTTTGATGGTCAGATTGGGGCAGTCCGCGGAAACGCGGGCATACACGTCGAGGATCTGGTCGAAATCGATGCCGAACTTGTTTTCGCTTTTGCCAGTGGTGATCTTGGCGTGGGTCTTGGCGTCCACGTTGGGGTTCACACGCACGGCCACGGGGGCCTGCATGCCGAGTTCGCCTGCGACCTGGTTGATGTAGTGCAGCTCGGCCTCGGACTCCGCATTGAAGCAGTAGATGCCCTGCTTGAGAGCGTATTCGATTTCGTCGCGGGTTTTGCCCACGCCGGCGAAGGTGCACTTGGAGGGATCGCCACCGGCCTTGATGACGCGGTAGAGCTCGCCAGCGGAGACGATGTCGAAACCGCCGCCGAGCTTGGCGATGGTGTTGAGAACGGCGATGTTGGAGTTGGCCTTGACCGCGTAGCAGATCAGATGGTCGAGCTTCGCCAAGGAGGCATCAAGACGTGTAAAATGGCCTGCGATGGTGGCCTTGGAATAGACGTAAAGAGGCGTGCCGTGTTTCTCGGCGAGGGACTGAAGGGAGACGTTTTCGGCGAATAACTGGCCTTGGTGGTAGCGGAAGCTGTGCATAAGCGGGCCGCGTAGATAGGCGGGATTCAGCCCGGCGCAACCCTCCTCAGGCTCAACCGGGGTGCATTTCCACGAGTTTTCTGCCGGAGGAAAGCATGTCCACGAGCCACTGGCGCATGGCCTTGAAGCCGCGGAGGAGCGCTCCGTCCACCACCTGCTGACAGCCAAAATGGCGGGCGATGTGCTCCTCAAGCCTGCGATAGCGTGGGAGGAGAATGAGGGTGCTGCGAAGAGATGCGGGGGCTTCAGCAGGGCGCTGGGAGAGAGAGGGATGAAGGACGCCTTTGCAGATGACGTGATCGGCCTCTGGAAGAACGATGCTGCGCTCCGGAAGGATGAGCCAGGGGCGATAGGTGAGGACGGGGCGGCTTGAGGCATCCTGCTTCAGGCGGACGAGCGTGCGGACGGGGACGCCCTGGGTGCGACGGGCAAGGAAGCCTTTCACGCCGCTGCCGCTTTCCAGGTCGGAGGCGGCAGCGCGTTTGTTGAGGAGGAAATCGCGCCCCATGAGGGTGCCGAAGAGAGTGAGGCGGAAGGACCAGCCGGCGAACAGGAGGCCGATGAAGATAAGGACGAGGGAGATGGCGGCGCCTGCGTATGGGTGGATGATGGTGGCTCCGGCGACGAGGGCCATGAGGCCGAGCTTGATGAGCTTGAGTCCGGCATCGACGATGCCGAAAGGAGAGAGGGCGATCAGCACATTGATGGCGTGAGAACTGAGCCAGACGACGATGAAGGCGATGAGGGCGACCGGAATGGAAATCCAGGGTGTGTGGACGCCGAAGTCGATGATGCCGGCCACGGGCATGACGGCCAGACCTGAGCCCGCCAGTTCAGCAGCAGCCTGCAGCGGCGGATCCTGATTGAAGTGGGCCATGGCGAGGGCGACGAGGGGTACAAAGCCGACGCTGGCAACCAGCGCACTGAGTTTGTTTTCGAAGAGTTCGAGGAAATCGAGGGGCTTCTTGACCAGGGGAGGCGCGGCGGTGCCGAGGAAGTCTTTGAGAAAGCAGAGCGAGAGGAGCGCCAGTCCGGTGCCCCAGACGCCGGGGTGGCAGTACCATGGCAGTCGATGGCGGAGGGACGGCTCGGTTTTGTAATAGGTCCAAGCTCCCATGACGCTGACGCCCATGAGAGGGCTGATGGCGACGCCGGTGATTTCCGAGATGCCTTGGGACAGGCTGACACCGGGCAGGAGCATGGACTCTTTGAGCTTTTCCGCAGGGGTGGGGACAGGAGGCTCAACCGCATGGAGCGTGGAGCTGCCCAACAGCAAGGCGAACAGGGTGACGCACAGGCGGCGCGTGAACGAGGTATTCATGGCGGGGGCGGGTTGGGTGCTTTGCACCATGCACGCGAATGCCAGCGAGGCAGCCACAATCCGAGGCGGGATTTGTAACCGCCCCGGCCTGTCAGCTCAACCTTACTTGCCGAGAGCTTTGGTGATCTCCGCGGCGACCTGCTGGGCGAGGTATTCGCTGCCTTCGGAGGTGTAATGCACATCCTTGGGGTTTTGCAGGGTGGCGAGCTTGGGGGTGATGTGGGCGTTCAGGTCGTCGATGGCGACGCCGTTTTCGGCCATCACTTTGGCGGCGATTTCGTTGTATTCCTTCACCTGGCCAAATTTGCGTGGCGGATTGAGGTCGCCATCGGGGATGGGGGTGGTGGTGGCCCAGATGAGTTTGGCGCCGGTCTTTTTCAGGGTGGCGACGAGGCTGCGGAGATTGGCCTCGTAATCGGCGGGCTCGACCTGGCGTTTGCCGTCGGGCATGTATTTGAGGTCGTGGATGCCCCAGTTGAAGTGGATGACGTCCCACTTGCTGCTGCCGAGCCATTTGGCGATGTTTGCCACGCCGTTCTTGGTGGGGCCGCCGTTGGTGGGGATGCGATGGACGTTGGCCTTGCCCTCCAAGAGCTTCCGCACGGGGAGGGTGTAGCCGATGGAGATGGAGTCGCCGATGAGCAGGACGCGCGGCAGGCCGGCGACGTCCTTGATCGGGTCCATCGCCGGGTTGGGAGGACGCTTGGCCTTGGCTTTGGCGGGCTCCTGGGCGGAGGCGCTGGACAGACCTAAAACAAGAAGGAGGGAAAGGGCAGTGGAGAGGCGGTTCATGGAACTGCCTTCACTGCCCTAAAGCGCTCAATCTTTCAGACGATCTCGACGCGGACTTCGGCGCTGTTGTCCATTTCGCCAATGATTTTGGCGTTCTTGCCGCAGGTGAGGGCTTTGTCGGCGTCTGCCGCGGAGACGATGGCGACCCAGCCGAGGCCCATGTTAAAGGTGTCGATGGCGTCTTTCTGGTCGGCGTGGCGGAGGACCTTCTGCACGACGTCGTTCTGCCAGAAGGGGATGCGGAGATTGGCGCCGAGACCGCGCTTGAGGAACATGCGGCCGAGGTTTTCCGGGAGACCCCCACCGGTGATGTGGGCCATGGCCTTCGGGCGGATGCCAGCGGCCTTGAGGGCGGCGGGCTGCTCATGATAGAGGAGGGTGGGCAGGAGCAGCGTGCGCATTTCGTCCTCGCTGAACTGGAGATTTTCCTTCTCGATAATGCGGCGGACGAGGCTGAAGCCATTGGCATGGAAGCCAGCGCTGGGCCAGCCGATAAGCACGTCGCCGGCAGCGATGGTGCCGGGATCGAGGAGGTCTTCTTTTTCGCAGGCACCGATGGCGAAGCCGCTGAGCTCGACCATGCCTTCGGGCACCATACCGGGCATTTCGGCCGTCTCACCGCCGGCGAGAATGCAATTGCAGGCCTCCAGGTATTCGGTCATGCCGGCGATGATGCGGGTGATCTGCGTCTTCTGGATCTTGGGGATGCCGACGTAGTCGAGGAACATGATGGGATCCGCCCCCGTGGTGAGGACGTCGTTCACATTCATGGCGACGAGGTCCTTGCCGGCGGCTTCAAGCTGGTCGTGCTTGAGCAGGAGCTCGATCTTGGTGCCGACGCCGTCGCAGCCCGTGAGAATGATGGGGTGCTTGTAGCCGCTGAGGTCGTAGGCGGCGGCGAAAAGGCCAAAGGGATTGGCGAGCTTCCGCTTCTGCTGGGTGCGCTTCACCAGCACGCCGATGTCATCGACCAGCGATGCTGCTTCGTGGATGTCGACGCCGGCTTGTTTGTAGGTGTGTGCGGAGGGGCTGCTGCTCATGGGAAAAGGGTGGTCTGCTGCCTAGCCCGAAAGCGGGTGGGGCTCAAACGGAAACTTGGCGGGCGAAAGCCCCCTCCCCTCCGCCGGTCCAGGGATTTGTCCGGTCAAAGCAAGGCCGGCCATCCCGTGACGTAGGTTCTCTGGCCGTCCGGCCTCGCGTACATGAAAACTCCAGTCTCCCACCCGACAAGCATTCCACTGGCTTTCAGTCCATCAGGCGGCGATCTGCTGCGCATCGGGTCGACCCGACGGGGATTTTTGCAGACGGGACTCGCGGGGCTGGCGGGTATTTCGGTGCCCTCCCTCTTTCAGCAGAAGGCGCTGGCCACAGCGGCCGGACAGGCGGCGCGAAAGACGAATGTCGTGCTTTTCTGGCTCTCCGGAGGACCGAGCCACATCGACATGTGGGATCCGAAGCCGGAGGCTCCCAGCGAGATTCGCGGGCCGTTTGGGCACATTCCGACCAAGTTACCGGGCGTCCATGTGTGCGAACACCTGCCGCTGACGGCAAAGATCATGGACCGGCTGACGCTGGTGCGCTCGGTGGATTGCAGCGCGAGCGATCACACACCCATCACGATGCAGGCGTGCAATCCCCTGGCGCGGCGCACGAATGATGGGCGGGATGGCGGGGGGTATCCGTCCATGGGCTCGATTGCCGCGAAGTTTCGCGGGGCGAATGCGCCAGGCATACCGGGGTATGTGGCGCTGGCTGATTCACTGCCTGCGGACATCTGGGGTGCGGGCCACATGGGGAATGATTTCAATCCGGTCAGTGGCAAGGATTTGTCTGGACGGCTCAAGCTCGTGGAAGGACTCAGCATCGAGCGGCTGGGGTCCCGCCGGGATCTCGCCGAGCAGATGGACCAGTGGAAGCGAGGCATCGGCGCGAATGAGTCCATCGCATCGGCGGACCATTTTACACAGCAAGCTTATGAGGTGCTCATGGAAGGCAGCGCCCAGCGGGCGCTGAATCTGGAAGAAGAACCTGCTGCGATGCGGGACCGGTACGGCCGCGACAGCCTGGGAGAGAAGGCCCTGCTCGCCCGCAGGCTCATCGAGGCGGGATCAACCTTTGTCACCGTCAGCGGTGCCTGGGGCTACTTTGACCATCATGGCGATGAGGTGAAATGGGGCGGGATCAAAAAAGGACTCACTCCGCTGCTGCCGAGTGTGGACCGAACGTTGCACGCCATCGTCACCGATCTCGAAGACCGTGGACTGCTGGACAGCACCTTGATTCTCATGATGGGAGAATTTGGACGCAGCCCGGTGATCAACAAGAATGCGGGGCGCGATCACTGGCCGCGAGTGATGTCCATGGTCATGGCAGGCGGCGGGCTGCGCCACGGCCAGGTCATTGGCAGCACCGACAAGCACGGCGGGGAGATCGAAACCCGGCGGGTCGCGCCGGGCGATCTTGCCGCGACGGTGTTTCATCACCTCGGCATCGGACAAAACACGAACTGGATTGATCCGCAGGGACGTCCGCGCCCCATCGTGCCGGAAGGCGGCAAGGTGATGGCAGAACTGATTTAAATCAGGAGTCCGGAAGACGGTTTGTCACAATGGCACTGACCATCTGGTGGATGTGGGGTTTGATGCCCTCACGCGGCTTCATGATGGCGAGACTTTGGTCAAAGGAGCCCCACTTGAGCACCTTGATGTTCACATTGCGCGCGCCCCATTCATTCATGGATGCCTTGGACGGGCGGTAGAGATCGATGGTCTTGGTGCCGACGAGAGCAGAGCCGTAGTCGTCCACCTGATAGACATAGGGTTCTCCCTCGATTTTGAACTGAGTGCCGACAGGGTAGACGGACCAGTCGGTGGCGGCGCTGCGCACAGCGCCAAACTTGAGTGTGTTGCCGACGGCGCTCTTGGCACCGTAAACGATGTGGTCGCTTTCGCTTTGAGTATAAGCGGTGGTCTTCACATTGCTCAGAGTGCTGCCGGAGCGCACACTCACCAGCTTTCGAGGCGCGACTTGGGAAACACTTTGGCAGGAGGAGCAACAACCCGCGCAAAGCGCGGCCAGCAGGAACAAGCGGAGGTTAGTCATTTTGGGGTGGGCGGCGATGCATTGCACGCCCGGGGGTGAAGACTGAGACAGGCATCAGGGTGCAGCGTTCGAACTTTTTAAGACACCAAACTTCGCCCGCACTGGCCCGCTTGGAGCGTCCATGCCACCCATAGACATCATAAATCCCTCTGGGGAGACTTTGCCCGTGACGAAGAAAACAATGAGGCATGCCGTTTGAGCTTCATGCGGTTCTCTTTACTCCTTTTGTTGTTCATTCATGCTGGCCATTGTCTGGCGGAAGAATACGACTTCGTGCTGAACAACGGGCGTTTGATGGACCCGGCGACAAGCATGGACGCGGTCCGTCATATTGGCGTTCGTGGGGGCAAGATCGCCGCGATCTCTGAAACACCGCTGACCGGAAGAGAAACTCTGAACGTGAAGGGCTGTGTCGTCGCGCCTGGATTCATCGACATTCATGCGCACGGGCAGACGACGAGTGACATGCAGATCAAAGCCTGTGACGGTGTCACCACGGTGCTCGACCTGGAAGCAGGGGTTTATCCGGTGGATGCGTGGTACCGCTCCATGGAAGGCACGGCGCCGCTGAACTACGGGGCCACCGTGGGCCACATTGCCGCACGCTTTGCTGCATTTCATCCTGGGATGGAGATCGGGCACTGGGCGGTGAACCGTGCGCGGGTGGCGGGGCTCGGAGCGACTCCTGATGGAGCGAACAAGGCGGCGACGGACAAGGAGCTGATTCTCATGGAGGAGGCGATAAACCGTGGGCTCGATGAAGGCGCGCTGGGCATTGGCTTTGGCATCAACTACACGCCTGCCGCGGCGCCGAGCGAAATCGAGGCCATGTTTCGCATCGCAGCAAAGCGCAAGGTGCCGGCGTTTGTGCACACGCGCGCCTTTGGGATCGCGGCAATCCAGGAGGCGATCGCCGCTGCAAAAACGACGGGCGCGGCGCTGCACATCGTGCATGTGGGCAGCAGCGCCATCGGCGACATGAGGGAAGTATTAAAGCTCATCGATGCGAGCAAGGCCGCAGGCATGGACATCAGCACCGAAGTGTATCCCTACACCGCCGCATCCACCGTGCTGGAGTCTGCGATGTTCAATCCCGGATGGCAGAGCAATCTCAAGATCGACTACGGCGATCTCGCCTGGGCCGCGACAGGAGAAAGGCTCACGCAGGAGAGTTTCGAGCGCTACCGCAAGCAGGGCGGCTGGGTGATCATCTACATGATGAAGGATGAAAATGTGGAGATGGCGATCGCACATCCCGGCGTGATGATCGCAAGCGACGGCGTGCCCTTCATTGACGGCAAGGGCCATCCCCGCGGCGCGGGAACGTTCGCCCGGGTGCTGGGGCACTACTCGCGCGAGAAAAAGCTGCTGCCGCTGATGGAAGCCCTGGCCAAAATGACGATCCTGCCCGCGCAGCGACTGGAGGGATACGTTCCGATGATGAAAGGCAAAGGCCGCATCGCCCTCGGAGCGGATGCGGACATTACGGTTTTCGATCCGGCGACAGTGATCGATCGTGCAACCTTTGAGGAGCCAACGACTCCTTCCTTCGGCATTCCTTATGTCCTCGTGAACGGCGTGCCCGTCGTGCGAGAAGGCAAACTTGTGAAAGAAGCACGTCCTGGACACGCTGTAAGAACCACTCCATGAAACACATCCTTCTAAGCTTTCTTTTTGGCACAGCCCTGCTTGCTGACGAAGTGCCGCAGTGGCGTGATCTCTTCAATGGCAAAGATCTGACGGGATGGGTGGATGTGAACACGAGCCCGGAGACGTGGAGCGTGAAAGACGGCCTGCTGGTGTGCAAAGGAAAACCGATCGGCGTGATGCGGAGCGAGAAGCAGTACGAGAACTTTGTGCTGCACATTGAGTGGATGCACATGGAGGCAGGCGGGAACTCGGGTGTGTTTGTGTGGAGCGAAGGAACGGCAGCGCCGGGCAAGGAACTGCCCAAAGGCATGGAGGTGCAGATGCTGGAACTGGAGTGGCCGAAGCTGCATCCGGGAAAGGACGGCCAGCCGAACCATCCTGGCTATGTTTCAGGAGAACTGTTTGGCGCGAACGGGCTGGAAGGTGTGCCGGACAATCCGCGCGGCAGACGCAGCATGTCCTGGGAGATGAGGTGCAAAGGCAAGGGCGAATGGAATACGTACGATGTGGTGTGCGTGGACGGGACCGTGAAGCTCTCGATCAACGGGAAGTTTGTGAACGGGATCAGCCAGTCCACGGTGCGCAAGGGGTATCTCTGCCTGGAGTCGGAGGGGGCGGAGATTCACTTTAGAAACATCCGCATTCTGGAACTTCCGGGCGGACGGGTGACGCCGGAGCAGACGGCGCCGGAAGTAAAGTAGCCATCTCGCTCCGTTGAGATGAGCTGAGCGCTGACGATGGCTGATGCGACTTTCGCATGTGCCTTTTGTTTGCGGGAACGTTGTGCTCATCTAGCGGAGCGAGATGGCTACTGTACCTGCTTCATCAGTTCTTCGACCTTCGCCGTGATGCGCTCTTCCACAGTCTCCGTGTAAGGCGCACGGTGGCCGTATTCGAACATGCCGGTGATGCCTTCGTAGCCGCCTTCTTTGAGGACACGGAGGCTGGGGATGTAGCTGGTAAGGTCATTGTTGTAACCGCAGACCCAGGTGCTGTTCCAGCCGTAGGCGGCTTTGAACTTGAGGGAGTAATCGACGACGGTTTCTCCGGTGAGGGCGATGAACTGAAAGCCGGATCCAAAGCGCCAGACTTGGATGGGATACTTCACACCATCCGGCGGTGAACCAAGCGTCTCGTACTGGCGGATGAAGTGCTCGAATTCGCGCTTGGGCATGCCGGTAAGATTGGGAAGGCGTTGCTTGAGTTCTTCGAGAGGAATGCCGGGCTGGAGCAGGAGTTTTGTCTCTCCCATGGCGGCGTGGATGGGGCCATTGAGAGGAGTCATTTTGCCGGCGACGACCTGGCGAACGCCTTCGGCGAGAATGTTCCCATACATGCACGCGAGGTCGGTGGCTTCGGCGTCCTTGTCTTTTCCGCGGATGCGAGGAAGAGGATTGGCGTCTCCGCCGCAGTTTTGCACAAACATGGCGATGGAGCCGGGGAATGATTTTTCCAGTTCGAGCTGCGCGAAGCCGGCATAGTCGCCATTGATGCTGAGGCCGCCAAGGGCAGTGGTGTGGCAGGAATAACCGAAGACGATGGCCTTGAGATCACTGCCGGATTTGACGGTGATGACAGGCACGTCCTGATCCACCTGTCCGCCGAGGGCGCGGCTCTCCGGGCCGCGGGAGCGACGACGGTTCACGGCGACACCAGCGAGGCCCTGCTCGAATGCGAGATCTGCGGGAGCGAGATTGGCGATGGCAGCACCGATGACTTCTTGATACTTTGCATAGACGCTTGCGGTGTAGCGGTCCTTCACGGCAGCTTCTTCCGGGGTGAACTCGTAGTAGAGCCAAAGCACGTCTTCTGTGACGGGACAGGAATGATTGTGCGAGGTGTTGAGGATCAGGCGCTCGCGAGGGATGCCGTGTTTTCCCAAAGCGGCCTTGGCAATGACCGTGATCATTTTGTCGCTCAATCCGACGAGATCTGCGGTGACGAGGATGGAGGTCGCGCCGGAGTCATCCTTGAGCGCGAGGGCTTTGAGCCAGATGGGATGCTCGACACGCTGGGACATGCGGGTCTTGCCGCCGTAGCCGGCGAGGGGAACGGGCTCGGTGGGAGTGATGTCTGCTTTGGCGACGCCCGCCTGCCACGCGGCAGAGACGAGCGTGGAATGCAATACAAGCAGGAGGATGAGGACGCGTGTCATGGCGGCATGTTTTTGAAGGCTTCGTACATGAAGAAGGCCAGACCCGCATAGCCGGGATGAGGCCGGTAGGTTTCATCAACCAATTTGAGAGCGGCCATCATCTGCGTTTCGGTCTGACCATAAAAGCCTTCCATCTTGGGACCGATGTTTGCCATCTTGGCACCGACGAAAACCTTGGCCTTGGTGGTGTCTGCATAGGCGATGGTTTTGGAAACCAGCGGGATGATGCCGTTTTTCCCATCGGCGTTGTCCCGGTAACTCATGATGGCAACGTGATCGACGCAGTCGAGCAGGTGCTTGGCGGCATCCTTGGTGGTGCCTTCATAAATGACCGGATAGGCCGCCTTTCCCTCGGGTGTGGTTTTGTCCAGCCAGAAGACGATGTCCACGCCATAGACGAGCGAAGGATCTGCCGCGCGAGTGCGTGCGACGGCTTTGTGGTTCACCTCAACAAACTGGCTCAGCAGATCGCACTTCTGAGGGATGTCCGCTTTCTTCCACTGCGGGAGGCCATGGGGTTCGATGTCGAGATGAACGCCGTCGAAGTGAGCGTCTGCCGGGCTCTCGCGATTGAAGGCAAGGATACCGTCCACACTGGCGAACACGATGGCGTGCTTGGGCCTCAAGGCGTGGGAGGGATCGCCAAAGAGCGCATGGATGCGGAGGGAGCGAGCGTGGGCACGCTGGATGAAGGCGCGGGTAAGAGCTCCATTTTTCAATTCACGGCCGCCGGTATCAAGCTTGGCAAAATGCACCTGCCAGAAGAGATCGGTGATGTGCCTCTTTTCACAGAAGTCGAACAAGTGGTCGCAGGCCTCCGCGGAAGCAGCGATGTCGTCCGTCTTGTAAATCCACATGCCACGCATCTCCGCTGCCGACAGCACTGGGGCCGCCAGCATGAGAAACAGCAGCAGATGGGCAAAGGTGTGTTTCATGCAGATGAGGGTATCCCATACGCCCTCGGTCAGCAGACTTGTCAGGGCAAGTTTGCTCTTGCGGCCTCTCGTACCTGAAATCAGCATAAGAGTATCTATGGACAGGCCATTTCTATTCCTGACGACTCTGGCTGTTTTGATTTTGTTTGGCGGCCAGTCCATCGCCAAGAATCAAAAGCCGAGCGAGGAAATGATCCGGATTTTGATTCATCACAAAACAGGCTCTATCTTGTCCCCACAAGGTCTTGCTGAAGACGGGACAATGAACGTTCCCTCCCCAACGGAGTTGCCAGAATATGAAGTTTACCGGGTGCCCAATCCTGGTGAAGGAGCGTTTTCAGTCTATCTTCACATCAAATCGGAAAAATACTGGATCAGAGCGGTCGGAGGAGCTGCCGGAAGCGACACTTTTTACGGCCCCGGTTTGATCAAGGATCTGCCGAAGCCAAAGAGTTAAGACGGCTAGATCTCAGGCGAGGATCTCTTTCACCACCCTGCCCTTCACATCGGTGAGACGGAAATCACGGCCGCCATGGCGATAGGTGAGGCGTTCGTGATCGAGTCCGAGGAGGTGCAGCATGGTGGCGTGGAGATCGTGGATGTGGACCCTGCCATCGACGGCGGCGTAGCCGAGTTCGTCGGTGGCGCCATGAATGTGGCCGGCTTTCACACCGCCTCCGGCCATCCACATGGAGTAGCCTTTGTTGTTGTGGCCACGACCATCGAGCGAGGCGTCGTCAGGGGAGCGACCGAATTCTCCGCCCCAGAGCACGAGGGTGTCTGAGAGCAAGCCGCGCTGGTCGAGATCCTGAAGCAGGCCGGCGATTGGTTTGTCGATCTGGGCGCAATTGCGCGTCATGCCGCTGAAGAGGGAGCCATGCAGATCCCACTCGGTGTGAGTGATCTCGATGAAGCGAACACCAGCCTCGGCGAAGCGCCGGGCCAGAAGGCACTGCTTGCCAAAGGATTCGGTGGCAGGTTTGTCCGCGCCATAGAGCTGCAGCGTGGCCTTGGTCTCGCTGCTGAGATCCATGACGCGCGGCAGCTCGCCCTGCATGCGAAAGGCGAGCTCGTAGGATTCGATGAGGCCTTCGACACGCGGATCGGCGGTTTTGGTAAAGAGGTCACGATTCATCGCCTGGAGGAGGTCCAGCTGTCCGCGCTGGGCTGCGCTGGTGAGGCGGGGATTGCTAATGTCTCCGAGTGTGAGCGGCGCGCCGGGCTGGCTGATGTTTCCCAGCATGGTGGCGGAGCATGCGGCGGGCAGAAAGGCGCTGGAGTAGTAGCGGATGCCGCCGAGAGCGGTGAGCGGATTGATGGAAATGAAGCCGGGCAGACTGGCATTTTCAGTGCCCAGGCCATGCACGGCCCAGGCGCCCATGGATGGCCGCACAAACTGAAAGCTGCCGGTGTGAAGCTGCTCCAGTGCCTGAGGGTGATTTTCATTGTCCGTGGCCATGCCGCGCAGCACGCAGAGCTTGTCCGCGTGCCGGGCGATTTCCGGCATGAGTTCCACCACATCGATGCCGCTCTGGCCGTGCTTCGAAAATTTCCAGCGTGAGCCGAGGAGCTTTGTTTTTGCGACCCGGCCGGCCTGGCCATGCCTAGCGGTGAGCTCGGGCTTGGGGTCGAAAGTTTCCATCTGCGAGGGACCGCCGCGCATGCAGAGGAAGATGACGCGCTTTGCCGTGGGTGGAAAGTGCGTGGACTTCACCGCGAGAGGCCCTGCGGCTTCTCGCGCAGCACTTTCCGCCGCCATGCTGGAGAAGGCCAGCCAGCCGAAGCCTGCAGAGCTGCGGCGGAGGAAATCGCGACGGGAAAGGAGAGGCGAATTCATGGGGTGATGCGGAACTCCGCCGAGGCGATGACCGTCTGGCAGAGCGTGGTCCAGGTGTCTTCGTCGCCATTCGAGACAAAATGGAGCATGCGCCGCTTTTCTTCGGGTGAAGGCTGGCGCGCAAAGGCCAGCTCGTAGAGCCGCATGATACGCGCAGGATCGTCTTTGGCAGCGGTGAGGAGGCGCTGGGCCACATGACGCGCCTGCCCGATCACCCAGGGATTGTTCATGAGATACAAAGACTGGGCTGGCAGGATGCTTTCATCCCGCTGGGCCACGGGGCGCTCGGGCGCGGCGAAATTAAACAAGGCAAAGGCCTCCGGCAGACTGCCGCGCACCACCGGCAGATAGACGCTCCGATGCGTGCCCACCATGGCAGCAGGAGTGACGAATGGCTTGAAGGAGGAAAGTTCGGCATTCTTTTGCGGATGAAACTGATCCAAGAACTGCTGCTGCGGGGGATAAGGATCAAGCTGGCCGCTCAGAGCGAGGATGGAGTCGCGCAGAACCTCTGCTTCAACGAGGCGCGGACTCATGCGCCAGAGGAAGATATTGTCGGGGTCGCGGGCGAGTCCTTCTGATGAAGCGGCGCTGCTCATGCGATAGGCTTTGGACAGCACGATCTCCCTGATAAGCGATTTCACCGACCAGCCGCGGTCCATGAACCTAACGGCGAGGTAATCGAGCAACTCGGGGTGGGAGGGCGGCGCGCCATTCACGCCGAAGTCATCCACCGTGGTGACCAGGGCACGCCCAAAGAGCTTCTGCCAGACGCGGTTTACGAACACACGAGCGGTGAGAGGATTGCCGCGATGAGTGAGCCACTGCGCCAGCTCCATGCGGCCGCTTTGCCGACCAGCAGGGACCTGCGCATCTTTGAGTGCAATGACCTGGAGAAAGCCGCGGGGCACAGAAGGGCCGAGGTTTGTGGTTTCACCACGCACATGTATGCGGCAGTTCTCGATTTTCTCGCGATCGCGGGCACCCATGGCCCAGGCGGGCTGCGGCGGCGCGGCGTCCTGCATGACTTCGACGGACTTTTCCAGCGCCGACACCTTGACGTTCCACTCTGCCACCCTGGCTTCCATCCCGGCGATTTCGGCGGCAAGCTGCTCGCGCTCCGCTCCACGCAGCGCCTCCAGGCGGCGCTTCATTTCCGGGATGCGCTTGGAGATGCCGTAGCGCGAGGAGCGGGCTTCATGCATGGCCAGAGTCCCGGCATCGAGCCGCCGAAAATACTCCAGCGCGGCGGGCGCGAGAGCTTGTGCAGCCTCTCCCAGCGCATGCCATTCCGTGTGATGGAAAGCGGTGGCCTTGATGCCCCGCGGTCCATAGCCGTAGAGCGGCTGGGTGCTGCGCAGGATGCCAGCCAGCGCGTAATAGTCTGCGGTGGGAATGGGATCGAATTTGTGATCATGGCAGCGGGCGCAGGCGACCGACAGGCCCAGCATGCTGCGGCTGATTGCCTCGATCTGCTCGTCGATGACATCCATGCGGAAAATCTCCGGCTTGGACTCCTCATAGGACTTTGCACCCAAAGCGAGAAAACCGGTGGCGGTAAGCCGTTCATCCCGCTGCGCCTGATTCTTGGCAGGCATCAAATCTCCGGCGATCTGCTCGCGAAGAAACACATCGTAGGGTTTGTCGGAGTTGAAGGCGGCGATGACGTAATCGCGGTAACGCCAGGCATGGTAGAAGATGACATTTCGATCGCGGCCGTTGCTGTCGGCATAACGGGCGGCATCCAGCCAGTGGCGGCCCCAGCGCTCGCCGAAGTGGGGGCTGGCGAGCAGTTCATCCACCAGCGCGGGAAAGTCGGTGAGATCGGTGCGATCGGGCGGCAGGCCGGTCAGGTCCAGGTAGAGACGCCGGATGAGACTCTGCGGGTCGGCCTCTCCGTTCGGAGAGAGGTTCTGCACGGAGCGCCTGGCGGCCACAAGGGCATCGATGCTTGTCTCCGCGGAGGCCTGAGGCGGGATCAAGGACCACCACTTTTTCCCTTCCTCAATGCTCATGCCAGCACCGTGGGCGAAGCCCGCAGCGAGCAGACAGAACAAAGCGGACAAGCGCATGGCGGCTCCTTATTTTTTGAGCTCCGCCGCCATCTCCAGCAAGGCGTCCATCATTTTCACGGAGGCCTGTGGCTCGAGATTGTTGGTCCCGGGCCAGGTTTCGTAGCCGCCGAGTTCAAAGTGGCGCGGGGTGGGCATGTAGCCGTAGTAGCCATTCGCGAGCTCGACCATGAACGATTTGGCAAAGGGGCTGCGCTTGCGGAATTCGACACCGGTTTCGGCAAAGGTTTCCGTGGGCGTGGTACCGATGCAAATATCGCCAATACGGAGGATCTGCACGGCGGCTTTAGTTTCCGGGCTGGCCTGAGCGAGGCGCTGCACGCGGCCAGCGTAGGCGAGAGGGAGATCCGCCTTGCCCTGGATGCGCGGGGTTTTGGCCTCGACATCTTTGGCCCAGGCGATGAGCTCGGGTTCGATCTTGCGCCAGGAGACGGGGAGCTCGCGATAACGGGCTGCGAGTGGGGCGCTGCTCTGCCAGGTGACTTTTTGAAGAGCTTCATTCACCTTGGCGGCAACGTCTTCGGCCACGTAACGCATCTGCTCATAGGGCTTTTTGCGCGGCTGGGGCTTGCGGAAATTGATGTTGTTGGCATCGCCGCTGGTGCCGTTGGCCATGAGTGCGACGAAGGGGGGATCATCGCTGCCGCCGGCTTGAAGGCGCTTGAGCGCCTCGCAGTACATGCCGTAGTAGTCGGCGGAGATGTCGGAGCCATTGACTCCGCCGACGTAATGAAGGGAGTAGGCGGAGTAGACAGAGATCATGCGGCCTGCAGGCTCCCGAAGGGCGATGAAGGACACAACAGGGTCCGGCTCTCCGGCAGGCTCGATGAGAGCGGGATTGCCCGCGCCGGGGTTCATTTTGACCTTGTCGATCTTGCCGAAAGGATTGGGCGGCATCTTGTCGGGTTGAAGGAACCAGCGGCGTATGTTCACGTGCTCCGGGATGCTGACCGCGCCGAATGAGATCTCCGCGGGACGCAGCAAGGTGAGTGCGCGGCGAACGCCGTCTGCGATGCGACGAGCGACGAACTTTTGATAATCTGTCAGTTCCAGGTCTGAGGTGAAGAAGCGCACGGGGCCGCCGATGGCGTTGGCAGCCGAGTGGGTGTGAGTGCCGGAGATGAGAACATTGGCCGCAGGGATGCCCGTTTCTTTTTCGACCAGCTCACGGGCCGCCACGCAAAGGCTGCGGTGCATGCCAAGGAGATCGCACACCACAAGGGCGAGCTTGGTTTTGCCGTCATCAAGCACCAGGCAGCGGGCGTGAAGCTCGTCATGAATGTGAGTGCACGGAAACGGCAGGAAGCCGCCGACCACCTCGCTGCCGAGCTCCGGAGTGATGTTGCTGGTGGCCGCTCCGGCCATAAGCGGGGCCGGGGGAGTGTCTGCGGCGTGAAGCGAGACTGCGGCGAGAAAGGCGAGAAAGAGTGAGCGCATGGAACCAATACAGAGAAAGTGCGGCGATTTTGTCACGGCTTCCAATCGGAAGGAATACTGAGCGACCAGACCTCGCTGGAAAGCGGGCGGGCGTGGCCGCCGAGGATCCAGAGCTTGTCCTGAAAGACGAGCGCGGAGTGTTCGTGACGCGACTTCCAGCAGGTCTTGGTTTCCAGGCGCTGCCAGTTTTTGCCATCGGCGCTGTGCCAGACGTCGCCGTGATTGTCTTTTTCTTTGGACCAGCCGCCGAGGATCCAGATGCGGCCGCGATAGACTGCGGCGCTGAACCAGAGGCGCGGGGCCCAGGGGGCGGACTCTGTTTCACAGGTCCAGTTCACGCCGTCAGCCGAGGACCAGACGTCGTTTTTTGACTGGTAGTTGGAGACGTAGTTGCCGCCGCCGAGGATATAGATTTTGTCATTCAACACGACGGCCTGATGGTAGGCGCGGGGAGACCAGGCGGCCTGTGCTGCTTCAAGTTTCCACTCTTTGCCATCGGTGGAGGACCAGACATCGTTTTTGAGGCTAGCGTCGTTGCCAAAGTAGTAGTCTTCAATGCCGCCGAGCAGCCACAAGCGGCCACGATGTTCCACCAACCCTGCCGCGAGGCGTGGGGACCAGTTTGCGCCGGAGGTGACTTGATTCCAGGCAACGCCGTCCGTGGAGGACCAAACTTGATTGCTGGCTGAATGGCCGGGGAGGCGGCCTTTGTACCAGCCGCCCATGATCCACATGCGGTCGCGGAAGGTGAGGCTCATGGCGAGATCGCTGTGCAGCCAGGGGGCATTGGGAGCGATGAGCTTCCAGTCCCGGCCAGTGGGAGAAGCCCAGACATCGCGTGGAGGATCCGCGAAGGACTGAAACCAGCCGCCGGCGATCCAGAGCTGATCTTTAAAGACCCACTCGGCCTGGGAGTCGCGGGGCTGCCAGGGAGCGGTGGATTCAAGAATCCAGTCAGGCTCTGCACCGCAGACATTCAGACTGATGATTCCAGCAAGCAGAGAAAGGAAGTGCTTCATAACTCAGGACATGATCTGGGCTTCGATGTCGAGGCCAACGCGCTGGCTCCATGCGGCGATCATCTTTTTGAACCATGGGCCGGGCTTGCCATCGGCGATGGGCGTGCCGTTGATCTTGGTGCAAGGGGCCATGCAGTAGGGGGTGGTGGCGAGCCAGGCTTCATCGGCGGTGACGACGTCGTAGGTCTGAAAATCCTTTTCGACGAATTCCATGCCGACCTGGGGCGCGAGTTCCTTCAGCGTTTGCAGGCTGATGCCCCAGAGGATGTTTCGGGCGGTGGGTGAAATGATGGTGAACCCCTTCACGATGACGAAGTTTGAGCCGGCACATTCGGTCACGTTGCCATCGAAATCGAGCAGCAGCGTGACCGCGCGGGGATCGACGGCCTGTGACTGCTTGTCCGCCAGCCACCAGTGCAGACGGCTGCGGTTTTTCATTTTAGGCTCAACGCACTGGGGAGGAATGTGACGGATCGAAGGTGTGACGACATGGGTGCCTTCGGTGAACAGGTGCCGCCACATGCTGAACCGCAGCGGGAAGGAGTGAATGCAGATGGTGGGTGTGAGAGGCCCTGCGGCGCCGGCGCTGCCTGCGTAGAGGGTGTTTTCGCCTGGAGTGATGAAGTGCACGATGCCGAGGTCCTCCTGCGGGCCGATGAGGCGGTTGTTTGCCTCCGCGAGTTCGTTGGTGATGGCGAGCATCTCCTCCGGCGAATGCGGCACGGTGATGCCCGAGTATTTTAACGAGCGGTACAAGCGTGCGATGTGGTCCGCGGCGCGGTAGGGCTGGTGGCGAAAGGTTCGCGTCATCTCGGTGAGCGTGGCACCGAGGACGATGCCGAGATCGTAGATGTTCAGCTTTGCCTGCGAGGCGGGGACGAAGCCGGAATTGAGATAGACGAGAGGTTCGGTCATGGGATGAGCGCAGACTTCATACGGACCGAATGCGTTGTTTCTCGACCAAAGCTGGAGGATGGCGGCGTACTGGAGGCTGATGAAACCGACCTTCATTCTTCTTTTGGGAGCGCTGAGCCTGCCGCTGTGGGCGGAAAAGCCGGCACCAGCGGCACCGACTGGACTCGAAGCCCTGCTTCAACATCCCATTCTTCCGGCGAATCTTTTCATTGCCGAAGTGCAGGACTATTGTGAGGCAAAGGTGCCGCGCATGCCCGAGGTGACGACCCTGGAGAAATGGCAGACCATTGAGAGCCAGATGCGCCGCGACGTGCTGGAAACGATTGTTTTTCGAGGTGCTCTGGCGCGGCAGTGGCGCGATGCAAAGACGAAAGTCGAATGGTTTGACACAATCGAGGGCGGAGAGGGATACCACATCAAGAAGCTGCGCTATGAAGCGCTGCCGGGCCTGTGGATACCTGCGCTGCTGTATCAGCCGGACAAGCCTGCGGCGAAGATGCCCGTCTACCTCGCGGTGAACGGACATGATGGCAACGGCAAGGCCGCGCCGTACAAGCAGATCCGCTGCATCAACCTGGCGAAGCGCGGCATCGCGAGCCTGAACGTGGAATGGCTGGGGATGGGCCAGCTTCGCACGGATGGTTTTGTGCACACCCGGATGAACCAGCTTGACCTTTGCGGTGTGAGCGGCCTCGCGCCATTTTATCTGGCCATGTCTCGAGCGCTGGACGTCCTGCTGGCTCTGCCGGGGGCGGACGTTTCCCGCGTGGCTGTGAGCGGGCTCTCAGGTGGTGGCTGGCAGACGATCATCATCAGTTCGCTGGATCCACGGGTGACGCTGTGCAATCCCGTGGCAGGTTACTCGAGCTTTCGCACGCGCGCGCAGTTCCCCACGGATCTCGGTGATTCGGAACAGACGCCGAATGATCTGGCCACGGTGGCGGATTACACGCACCTCACTGCGATGCTGGGAGGACGCGCGGCGCTGCTGACCTTTAATGCGAAGGACAACTGCTGCTTTGCGTCTGACCATGCGCTGCAGCCGCTGCTGGATGCGGCCATGCCCATTTTCAAGCTGCACGGACATACCGAACGCCTGCGCTCCCATGAGAACTTTGATCCGGGCACGCACAATTACGAGATCGACAACCGGCAGGCTTTTTACCGCATGATCGGCGACACTTTCTTTGCCAATGACGCGAGCTTCAACCCAACGGAAATCCCCTGTGAGAAGGAGGTGAAGGAGAAGGCGGAGCTCGACGTGCCGCTGCCCGCGGACAATCTGGATGTGCATCAACTGGCTCTGGCAGCGGGGAAGGATCTACCGCGTGATCCCGCGAAGGCGACTCGTGAGAGGCTGGGTGAGATCGTGAAATATAAAGACTTCACCGCCGCCGCAACGCAGGCCGGGGAGGTGACACGGGATGGCACGAAGGCTGTGTTTTGGAAGCTGCGCCTGAGCGACACCTGGACGGTGCCGGTGGCTGAACTCACACGTGGTGATGCGAAGGGGACGACGATCGTCATTGCCGACCAAGGACGCAAAGGCGCTGCCAAGGACATTGAGACTTTGCTTGCCTCCGGCCAGCGTGTGCTGGCGATGGATCCGTTTGCTTTTGGTGAACTGACGGCGGGTGGCCGCACCTACCTGTATGCGTTACTGGTGGCCACTGTGGGTGATCGCGCTCTTGGCATTGAGGCAGGGCAGGTCGCCGCGGTCTCACGGTGGGGCGCTGAGCAGTTTGGCAGCAAAGCTGCGGTGCAAACCATCGGCACACGCAGCAGCCTTGCGGCACTCGTAGCCCGGGCGATGGAGCCAAAGCAGGTGGGCGAGCTGCTGCCTTCCGAACACATCGAAAGCCTGCACGGCATCCTGCTCAACAACTGGACCGTCGCCGACAAGCCGGAGATGTTTTGCTTCGGACTGCTGGAGTCCTTTGATGTGCCGCAGTTGAAGTCGCTGGCGCAAAAGCAGGACTGAGGTCAGATCTCAGACTCTTTGGGCAGCAGGAAGGGCGCGCGGTATTCTCGACCGAGCAGCGCATTGGCAGCGGCGTTGTCGAGGAAGGATTCCTTGCCGCCATCGACGCGGAGGTGCTGGCCGAGGGTGAGCTTGGTCTTGTCGAGATCGACACCGGCATCGCTGAGGTAGTGGCGGGTGCGCTCGAGCGTCTCCTGGACGTCGTCATGGACTTTGATTTCGGCGAGACTTTTTGAGATGTCGTTGACCGAGGTCTGCGCGCCGAGGCGGTAGGAGATGTTGGCGATGTGGCAGAGGGCGCTGCTTTGATGGCCTTCCTCGATCTCGGCCTTGAGATCGCCCTGCTTGCGGCTGCGCACGGCGCTGAGGAAATTGGCGAAATGGTTCTCGGACTTTCCTTCGAAGGCGCGGACGAGATTGCCCTTGGGGTCATAGAGGTTGGTGTCGGCGATGATGCCTTCGCCGCCGTAGAAGAACCACATGGACTTGATGGCGGGATGGAAGGGGGCGGATTTCAGGCCGCGCGTTTCGGAGATGATTGTTTTGTCGCCGAAATCGAAGATGCCGACCTGGGAGTTTGGTGTTTCCGCGACATCGGTGTAACCGAGACGACCGCCGTAGCTCAGCACGCTGCGGCCCAGGCCGGAGACGCCGAGGCCCCAGCGGCAGATGTCGAGCGAGTGCACGTTGTTGTTGCCGATCTCGCCGCTGCCGGTGTTCCAGAACCAGTGCCAGTCGTAGTGGAACTTGGGGCGATTCAGTTTTGGCATGGCCGCAGGCCCGGCCCATAGATTGTAGTCACAGCGCGGAGGCATCTCGCACTCGGCAGGTCCGCCGATGGAGCCGCGGCCGCCGTAGATGATGCTTTTGGCGAACTTCACTTCACCAAGCTTGCCTTCGCGCATGTATTTCACCGCTTCTGCCAGAGGGCCGCGGGCGCGGTTTTGGGTGCCGCCCTGGCAGATGCGTCCCAGCTTGCGCGCCGCCTGAACCATGCGGCGGCCTTCGACGACATTGTGGCTGACCGGCTTTTCCACGTACACATCCTTGCCTGCCTGCATGGCCCAGATGGCTGAAAGCGAGTGCCAGTGATTTGGCGATGCGATGAAGACGACGTCCACGGATTTGTACTCCAGCACCTTCCGCAGGTCCTGCTCCTTCTTCGGCATCGGGCGCTTGGCCTGCACAAGGATTTCGGCCACCTCGTCCGCGCGGTCCAGATCAGGATCGCAGACATAGGCCACATCGCATTCGGGAATTCTCACCAACTCTTTGGCATGGGCCTTGCCGCGAATGCCGCAGCCTATGATGGCTGCGGTGATCTTTTCATTGGCACTGACCAGTTTTGAATCTGCGGAAAAAAGAGGTGCAGGCAGGCTCACGGCTGCGGCGGCCATGAGGGAGTCTTCGAAAAAGCGACGGCGGGTGAGATTGTGCATCGTGGGAGAGGCATACGGAAAAAATGCAGCTGGCTTGCTGCTTCCTGAAATGATCTGCCCCCACGAAGATGAGATCTCACTGCGAGTTCCAGCTGCAGCCTCCGTATTCACCGGTCATGAATCGGTTTTTTGCCCTCGCCACTTTCGTTTTTGCCCTGAATGCGTCCGCCGAAGACTGGCCGCAGTTCATGTTCAACTCGGCGCACTCCGGCAACGCGGCGGAACGTGATATCGATGCGGATAAACTACGCCTCCAAGGCGGACTTTCGATGACCGATGGCATCTACACCTCGCCGGTGGTCGCGGGTGGCAAAGTGTGTGTCGTTGATGGCTCAGGCCATGTGGCCTGTTTTGATGCCGCCACGCTCAAAGAGGTGTGGCATTTTCAAAGCAAAGGCGGGAAACAAAACGTGAACAACGTGAGCTCGCCGGCCATCGTGGGCCAGCACCTGCACTTCGGGACTACGGCGGGCATTTATTACGTGCTGGATCTCGCGACGGGCTCGGTGGTGAAAGAGATCGACTGCGGCGAGCCGATTTTCAGCACTCCCGTCATCGGCAAAGACCGAGTTTATTTCGCCACGCTAGGCGCCAAGGTGTATGCGATCACAAACAAGGGCGAAGTACAATGGCAGTGGGATTTCGTGAAGAAGGTCGTAGGTTTCGACGGCAACCGCTGGAGTGGCGAGGAGTGGGCGAAATTTTGTGAGAAGCGCATGCTCGCCACACTCAAACCCGGCACCAAACCCACCTCCAGTGACGGACGGGTGACGTGGAAGGATCACTTCGTTTGCTCGCGCGACATCTGTCTGATCAAGGGCAACACGGTCGTCATACCCGCGGGAGGACGCACTCTTTTTATCGAAGACACCGGCGCTGCGCCAAAGCTGAAAGCCACGGGCGAGATTCCTGAGTGGTCGGGAAAGGAGTTTCCGGCGACCTTTGGCCAGAGTGCGGATGATGATGGCAACGTGTATGTGCAGTGGCATCGCCGTGACAATGCGGGGCGCGTGGACATCATGCGCCTGGAAGGTGACACGCTCAAAACTGGCGAGTTTGTATCAGGAACCGACACCAACATCCGCATGGACGGCCTGCTGAGCTTTGCGCCCGTGGCTGTGCGTGGGAAGGATGTTTACCGGGTGCGTCCGGAAAGTGGACGCGGGCTCATGCGGCACCGACTGGACAGCAAGGAAGACAAGGGCGAAGTGCTGACGATGGGGGGATACATCGCTCCGCCGGTGATCCTCAAGAATCATGTCGTTGTCGGCGATCTCAATGGCTCGCTGCACATTGAGCCCATCGCTGAGCATCTTACGCGTGCCAGCTCCATCGGAGCATCTGCCGCGCCTATCTCAGCCCCGGTTGCCGTGGCCGATGGACGGATCTATGTGCCCAGCGAGGATGGGCGGGTCTATGTCTATGGGCCCGGAAATGCAGACTATCTGCGGGGTGATCGCGATGACATCGCCAAAATTCGCAGTCCGCTCAGCGGCAAGCTGGCGGCCACCGCGTATGATTGGTACACGAACTACGGCAACTTCGCGGGGCAGAACTCGAACAACCAGGGCATCGCGCCACCGCTGCGCATGCGCTGGGCGCGGCGCCTCGAAGGCACGGTGAAGCATCTGCCTGTGTGCGGAGGAGGGCGTCTCTACACGCATACCGCGGAGGGGCAGATCATCGCGTGTGAGCAGGACACCGGGCGGCTGCTTTGGCGGAAATGGTGGCCGGATGTTTACCTATCCTTCACGTCCCCGCTCTACATCGATGGCAAGCTCCTGGTTCCTCAGGCAGGAATGACTAAATCCTTCGTTCGCTGTCTGGATGCAACGACGGGTAGGATGTTGTGGGAGGCTCCCTTCACCGGCTCGCCAAGCTGGAGCCGGCAGTTTCCGCCGGTCGTCGCCGGCAAAATCGCGATCTACGCGAGTGGCACTGGCGACTACGCGCCGCAGGGCAGCGAGAAGCCATGGACCTTTGGGGGACCGCCCGTCAAAGCCGATGATGGACGTGACGTGATGAGCTTCATTTATTCCAATGACAATCCGTATTACCCGACGAACCACCACCCGCGCGTGTGGGCCTGGGATCTCGACACGGGCAAAGTTGTCTGGGAAAAAGATTTTTCTGATCAAGGCCGCGGCGGCAACGATTGCGGCATCTGCATTCTCGACGGCAAGCTTTATTACTCCGTGTTCTTCGGCTACGACGCCGACCAGCGCGCGCGCCGCGGCCAGCCTGTGGGCAACAACGGCCTGACGGTCTGCATTGATCCGAAGTCCGGCAAAATACTCTGGCAGACCAATGAGTACTACGTGACCGCCAAGTGCACGCTCAGCGCACGGGATGGCAAGCTCTACCTCGGCGGCTACAACAAGGCGAACGCAGGCACCGAAGACCGCTTTGTCTGGTGCCTGGATGCGAACACGGGCAAACTCGTGTGGAAATCTGACGCGGTCACCTCGGCGCTGAACGTGGTCAGCGTGGGCGAAAAATTCATCTTCTCCAATGCGCTGCGTGGCAAGGGAAACATCTTTGACCGCAATACGGGCAAGGTGGCCTACAGCATCCTCACAAACTACGCCTGCTGCCGGTTCACGCTGAGCGAACCGTATGTGCTCGGAGCGAACATGGACATGATCGACCTTTCGCAAGAGGGCAAACTCGTCTCCACCGGCCCGGCGATCGATTCACGTGAGTGTCTCGGCGCCGTGGTGAGCAATGGGCGCATTTTCTACACTTCGCAGGCCAGTGGTTTTGTCGTATCGCAGACGTATGGGCCGGAATCCAAGGAACTGCCGCCTGCGTGGGAGGTGCGGGCTTCTGCCACGAAATGAGGTTACTTCACCCAGCGAATGCAGGAAGGCATTGGCATCTCAACGGGAGCGCCCGTTGAGGTGATCTTTCCGCTCGTGGCATCGATGCGAAACACGATGACACTGTTTCCAGGCATGTTGGCGCAGAGCAGCCACTTGCCATCTGGGCTGATGAGCAGATTTTGTGGTCCTTTGCCGAGGCTGGGGTCGATGGAGAGGAGTGTGAGCTTGCCGTCCGCACCAATGCGATACGACGCGATGCTGTCGTGACCGCGATTGGTGCCGTAGAGGAAGCTGCCATCGGGGGTGATTTTCAAATCAGCCGTATAGCTCTTGCCTGTGAAATCACCAGGAAGCGTGGAAATGGTCTGGCGCTCGGTGAGTGTACCGGTGACGGCGGCGTAATCAAAACAGGTCACCGTGTTTGCCAGTTCGTTGATCACATACACATGCTTACCACTCGGATGGAAGGTGATGTGGCGTGGGCCGGATGCGGGCTGCATCTTCACGAAGGGCTGAGCCTCGTTTGGCGTCAGTTTGGATGTGTCCTTATCGAGCTGATAAACGAGGATTTTGTCGATACCCAGATCAGCAGCGAGGGCGAAGCGATTGTCCGGACTGAAGACGATGCTGTGTGCATTCGGTCCCTTTTGGCGCACGGGGTCGGTCCCCGAACCGCTGTGCTGCACGAACGACGCAGCCTCGCCCAGCGAACCGTCCTCCTTCACAGGCAGTGACGCCACACTTCCAGACGCATAGTTCGCCACCACGACCGTCTTTCCCGTGGCATCGACATCGAGGTAGCACGAGGCCGTTCCACGTGCCGACTGCTGGTTCAGGCGCTTCAGCTGACCCGAGTTGCGATCAAGAGCGTAGGCCGCCACGAACTCATCGTCCGCACCACCAAATTTCTCGGCATTGATCGCATAGAGGAAACGTTGATCGGGCGAGAATGCGAGGAAGAACGGATTCTGAATGTCCGTGGTGCGGTGCAGCGGCTGCAAGGCTCCGGTCTTTGGGTCGAAACCGAAAGCATGAATGCCAGCTTTGTCTCCTGATGCGAAAGCGGAGACAAATACCCGAGGCTCGGCACCGAAGAGCGCCAGGGAGCCCGTGCAAAGAGCGGTGAGAAGAAATGACGTGGAATGGCGCATGATCGATTAGTGGATTTACGAGATGATCCCGCGCACGACATCTCCGTACACATCAGTGAGGCGGAAATCTCGTCCGGCATAACGGTAGGTGAGCTGCTCGTGATCGAGGCCGAGCTGATGGAGAATGGTGGCGTGGAGATCGTGCACGTGGACTTTGTTTTCCTCGGCGTTCATGCCGAGCTCGTCGGAGGTGCCGTAGGCGAGGCCGCCTTTGATGCCGCCACCGGCGAGGAGGGTGCTGAAGGCGGTATGGTGGTGATCGCGGCCGCGGCGCATGGGATCGACCTGCTTGTTTTTATCCAAGGTTTCCTGCGAGTAGGGCGTGCGGCCAAACTCGCCGGTCCAGACAACGAGCGTGTCATCGAGCAGACCGCGCTGCTTGAGATCGCTGATAAGTGCGGCGGAGGCGCGGTCGCTGTCGGCGCAGAGCTTGGGGTGGTTCTTATAGTGGTCGCTGTGCGTGTCCCAGGGCTGGTTGCTGCTGCTGGTGTAGTAGACGCTGATGTAGCGCACACCGGACTCGGCGAGGCGGCGGGCGAGGAGGCAGGAGCGGCCAAAGGGTGTGTCGCCGTACATCTCGCGCATCTTCGCGGGCTCGCGGCTGATGTCGAAGGCATCGCTGGCGGCGCTCTGCATGCGGTAGGCGGTTTCCATGGCCTTGATCTGACCTTCCAGCGCGAGGTCGTTTTCGCGCTTCACAGCGTGCAGATGGTTGAGCTTTTGAATGAGGTCGATCTGCCTGCGCTGCTGCGCAGGGGGCAAAACGGAGTTGCGCACGTTGGCCACCAGTTTGTCCACGCTCATGTCGGAGGTGATGACACCGGTGGCCTGGTACTCGGCGGGCAGGAAGGAATTGCTCCACAAGGCGGGGCCCACGACGATGTTGGGCGTGGGGCGCAGCACGACGAAGCCGGGGAGGTTTTCATTCTCGCTGCCCAGGCCATACAGCACCCAGGAGCCGAGCGAGGGGCGGATGGGCTGGATGTTCCCCGTGTTCATCATGAGCAGCGCGGGCTCATGGTTCGGCACATTGGTGTGCATGGAGCGGATGACGCAGCAGTCATCGATGATGCTGCCCAGCGCGGGCAGGCTCTCGCTCACCTCGATGCCGCTCTGTCCACATTTGTGAAACTGCAGCGGCGAGGACATGAAGCCGCTCGTTTTGGGCGCGCGGTAGAGTTTTCCCGAAGGCTGCTGACCCTCATATTTCTTCAGCGCGGGCTTGGGATCAAAGGTGTCGATGTGCGAGGGCGCACCGTTCATGAAAAGGAAGATCACCCGCTTGGCCTTCGGGGTGACCTGCTGCTTCACAGCGGCCTGCGCCTGGGTGCCCAGCATGCTTGCGAGGCCGATGGCCCCAAAGCCTGCGGAGAGGCGGTGCAGGGCGTCGCGCCGAGTCATGTGAGAAGGATGGGGGTCAGTCCACATAGAGCATTTCATTGGTGGCCAGCAGAGCCTGGGCGAACTGCTCCCAAGCGGTAAGCCCCGCTTCGGCGGGCTGCTGCAAAAACTCCTGCGCCAAGGCGAGCTCCTCCGCGGCGGGCTCGCGCGCATACAACAACGCGTAGGCCTGGCGGATGCGCGCGGCATCATCGCCGCCGCCCTGCTGCAGGCGGCGTGCAAGCGCCTTCGACTGCTCGATGACGAAGGGACTGTTCATCACAAAGAGCTTCTGCGTGGGCGTGGTGCTGGTGCTGCGACGGGCGGCATGCACATTGGCATCCGGGTAGTCAAAGAGCATGAGCGTCTTGTTCAGCTCGCGGCGGCTCACCTGGGAGTAGATGGTGCGCTTGCGGTGTGCGGGCGCGTCGAGATTTTGCGAAGTGCCGCCTTCCCTGCTCAGCGTGCCCGCCGTGGCCAGGATGGCATCGCGCCAGGACTCGATGCCCAGCGGGCGGCGGTTCATGCGCCAGAGGTGGTCGTTCGCTTCATCAAGCTGCGCATTGGCCGCGCTGCCGCTGCTGCTCTGGCGATACGTGGAAGAGAGCATCAGTTCGCGCAGCAGGCGCTTCACGGACCAACCGTTCTGCACAAAACGCAGCGCCAGATCATCGAGCAGCTCGGGATGCGTGGGCTTGTCTCCCGTGGCGCCGAAGTTGCTCGCGGTGCGCACCAGCGGCCGGCCAAAGACGAGGTCCCACAGGCGGTTCACCATCACGCGGGCGGTCAGCGTATTGGCAGGATCGGCGATCTTGCGCGCGAGCTCAGCACGGCCGCTGCCCTGGAGAAACTTCTCCGGCTCGCCCTTGCTGAGCACCTGCAGCCAGCCACGCGGCGCGGCGGCGCCCGGCGTCTCCACATCGCCACGCTCATACACGGGCAGGTCGTGAGGATTCATGTCGCGCACGATGTGCAGCGTGCCGGGGTCCATCTTGTCGGCCAGTGTCTTGCCGTCCTCGTCCTTGCCATCGGGACGCAGGTTCACCATCTGCATGGAGGCAAACACACCCGCCATGGCGTAGTAATCACGCGCGGTGATGGGATCGAACTTGTGATCGTGACAGCGCGCGCAGGCCACGGTGAGACCGAGGAAGGTCTGCGACACAGTGTCCACCTGCTCCGACCATTCCTCCGCCTGCACATCCAGCCGGCCGCGCGCGTAGAGCTTGTGCCCGAGGCCGAGGAAGCCCAGCGCGGCGAGATCGGCCTTGTTCTGAGGGTCGAGCAAATCCGCCGCGAGCTGCTTCTGCACAAAGACATCGTAGGGCATGTCGGCATTGAACGCGGCGATGACCCAGTCGCGGTAGCGCCAGGCATTCGGATAGGCAAAGGAGGAGTTGTTGCCCACCTGATGCGCCTGATCCTCCGCATAGCGCGCCAGGTTCAGCCACAGCGCCGCCATGCGCTCGCCAAAGGCGCGGCGGGAAAGCAGACCGTCCACAAGGCGCGCGTAGGCATCCGGGCGGGAGTCATTTACAAAGGCCTGCACTTCATCCGGCGTTGGCGGCAGGCCGGTGATGTCAAAGGTGGCGCGGCGGATGAGAGTGCGCGCATCGGCCTCGCGTGTGGGTGTTAGCTCCGCAGCCTCCATGCTGGCGAGGATGAAGTGGTCCACACGCTCACGCGGCCATGCGGTGTCTCTCACTTTCGGCAGCGCCTGCTGCCTGGGTGGCACGAAGGACCAGTGCTGGCGCGCCTGGGCCCAGTCAATAGCCACAGGCTTGGCCGCCTGCGTGCTGACGCAGAGCAGGAGCAGGGTGGCAGTGAGATGGAGCGGGGCGTTTGGCACCCGGACAATACGCCGGCAGAAGCCCCGTTTTACGCCCGATAATCATCGCTAAGCGATGAGCCCCTTCACGACCTTGGCGGGGTTGACTCCAGTGAGACGGAAGTCGAGGCCCTGGAAGCGGTAGCTGAGCTTGTTGTGATCGAGCCCAAAGAGGTTGAGAATGGTGGCGTGGAAATCGTGGATGGAGACGGGATCACGTGCGACGTGCCAGGCGAAGTCGTCTGTCTCGCCATAGACCTGGCCGCCCTTGATGCCCCCGCCGGCCATCCAGAGGCTGAAGGCGTAGGGATGGTGATCGCGACCGGTGACCTTCTTGAAGCCCTTGCGATTCTCGCCGAGAGCGGTGCGGCCAAATTCACTGCCCCAGACGACGAGGGTGGTGTCGAGCAGGCCGCGCTGCTTGAGGTCTTTTAATAATGCCGCGATGGGCTGATCGACCATCTGGCAATTGTGCGCGAGCTGGGGATCGAGCGAGCTATGATGATCCCACGAGGCGTGGATGATATTTACGAAACGGACACCGCGCTCCACCATGCGGCGGGCATTGAGGCAATGGCGTGAGAAGGTCTGGAAATTGCCGATGCCGCCGAGGTTGCTCTTGATGGGAGGCTCGATGCGGTTCACGCCGTAGGCGTCGAGCGTGGCCTGGGATTCGCCTTTGAGATCGACCAGCTCAGGCGCGGCGCTCTGCATGCGAAAGGCGAGCTCGTAGCTGCTGATGCGTGCGGCGATCTCGGGATCGCCGATGTGCTTGTGCTGGAGGCGGTTGAGATCGTTCAGCGCACGAATGCTGGCGGACTGCATCTGCGGCGTGATGCCGTCTGGGTTGTCCAAATTCAAAACGGGTGAGGCACCATTGCGGAACATCACGCCAGAATACGAAGAAGGCAGGAAGCCGCTGGACCAGGTGGAGCTGCCGCCAGGAAGACCGCGGCCCTTGCTGACCATGACGACATAGGAAGGCAGATCCTGCGAAAGATTCCCCAGGCCATAGGTGACCCACGAACCCACGCTGGGGCGGCCGAGGCGGGACTCGCCGCAGTTCAGCATGAGCTGACCGGGGAGGTGATTGAACTGATTGGTGTGCATGGAGCGCACCAGGGCGATGTCGTCCGCACAGGTGGCGATGTGAGGCAGGAGATCGCTGATTTCCATGCCACACCGGCCGTGCTTTTTGAAGACGCGGCTGGTGCCCATGACGGTGGCGCTTTCCTTCTGCAGGAAGGCGAATTTGGCATTTCCCACGATGGAGTCGGGCAGCGGCTGACCATCGTATTTGTTGAGCAGGGGCTTGGGATCGAAGAGATCCATCTGTGATGGGCCGCCCTCAAGAAAGATGAAGATGCAGCGCTCCGCCTTCGGCGCAAAGTGGGACATGCGCGTGGCGAGCGGACTGGCCGGAAGGGTGGCCTCAGATGCAAGGAGGCCGTCTTGTTTCAACAATGAAGCGAGGGCGAGGGTGCCGAGGCCGCAGGAACTGGTGGCGAGGAAATCGCGGCGGGTCTGGGTGATGAGTTCCTGAGGAGACATGGGGTCAGGCCAGCTCTTTGATCGACTGGAATTCGTTATCCACGAGGTAATGTGGGCGGCCGGAGAAATCCGACACCGTGCTGGTGTGCGGGTTGATGCCGAGATTGTTGTAGAGGGTGGCGAAGATCTCCTGGAAATGCACGGGGCGGTCCGCAGCCTCGGCGCCGAGCCGGTCCGTGGCACCGATGACCTGGCCATTCCGCATGCCGCCGCCGGCAAGAAGGGCACAGGACACAGCGGGCCAGTGATCACGCCCGCCTTTGTCATTGACGCGTGGTGTGCGCCCAAACTCGCCCCAGGCAAGAACCGTCACATCCTTGTCCATGCCACGCTCATGGAGATCCTCAACGAGAGCTGAGATCGCCTGATCAAAGTCGGGCAGGTTTTCCTGGGCGTTTTTGAAATTCTGACCGTGCCAGTCCCAGAAACTGTAGCTGAGAGTGACCACGCGCACACCGGCCTCGACGAGACGGCGGGCGAGCAGGAACTGCTCATTAAGACGCGGCGCGGCATCGCCCTGGATTTTGGCGGTGCCTTTGCCGTAACGCTCGCGGATTTTTGGAGACTCCTTGGAGAGGTCGAGGGCATCGACCAATTGTGAGGAGGTGAGGATGCCGTAGGCCTGCTGCCGGAAGACATCGATGCCAGCCATGGTGCCGGAGGCATCGGTCTCGCGGCGGAAGGTGTCGAAGGCGGAGAGCAGCCCGCGACGGTCATCCAGGCGCTCCAGCGTGACGCCATTGAGGGACATGTCTTCTTTGCCGCGCTCCAGTGGCATGAAGGGCGCGTGCGCCACGCCGAGGAAACTTGGACGCCCCTGATTGTAGGGCGTGTGCTTCATCTGCTGCGAAAGATTCACATAACCGGGAACGGTGGGAGCGCCTCCTTTGAGCTTTGACACCACGCTGCCGATCTCCGGCCAGCCGCCGGGAGGTGCGTTGTTGCTGAGGCGGCCGGTGACGCACTGAAAGCTTTCGTGCCGGTCCTTGGCCCCCACCACACTGCGAATGAAGGTGAGCTTGTCGGCCATCTTTGCCATGCGCGGCAGGTGCTCGCTGATCTGGATGCCGGGCACATTGGTGGCGATGGGCTTGAAGGGGCCGCGCACCTCCGAAGGCGCGTTCATTTTAAGGTCATACATGTCCTGATGCGGCGGACCGCCGGGCAGATACACCAAGATGAGCGCCTTCTGAGATTTTCCGCGTCCGAGCTCTGACTCTGCGCGCAGGAGTCCGGGCAGGCTGAGTCCGCCCAGGCCCAGGCCGCCGATGCGCAAGAAGGAGCGGCGCGAAAGGCCATCGCAACAACGCGCAGACGACTGATGAGAGAAGAGAGTGAGCATGGGTCCAGTCTAAACGGAGGGAGAGCGAAATGTTTTGCGGCGGCGAGGCGATGGCATGGAGCTATTCACGATTGATGAACTCATCCAGGTTCATGAGCACCCGGGCGACGGTGACCAGGGTGGCGGCCTCGACTGGATCTTTCACGGATAGACCACCGAGGGTCTGGAGAGCCAAAGCGCCGCCTGTTTTTACGGAGGCTTTTTGCTCCGCGTGGAAGGCGGTGAGACGCTGAAGCTCCTCTGCACGAGGGGCACGGTTGAGCGTGAGCGCGAAGAGGTGCTTCAAGCGGGAGGTGGTGTCCGGGGGAGATTCAGAGAAGGCCCGGAGGGCAAGCGAGCGGGCCGCCTCGACAAAGACGCCGTCATTCATCATGGTGAGAGCCTGCAACGGGGTATTGCTGCGCTCGCGGCGCACGCAAGCGTCTGCGGCGTCTGGAGAATCGAATGTGGTGAGCGTCGGATAGAGCACACTGCGTAGCGTGATGATGTAGAGGCTGCGGCGGTAGATTTCGTCTCCCGGGCTGGCTTTCCAGTTGGAAGAACGGCCGACGTCGAAAACATCCTCCGGCAGCGGAGGGCGGAAGCTTGGGCCGCCGATGGTGTGCTTGAGCAAACCGCTGACAGCGAGGGCGGAGTCGCGCAGGATTTCGGCATCGAGGCGGATGCGGTTCTGTCGGGAGTGGAGGCAGTTGAGAGGATCGATTTCGAGGATGTCTTCGCGATGCGCGGAGGACTGGCGGTAGGTGTGGCTCATGACGATGAGCTTGATGAGCTGCTTGCGGCTCCAGCCTTTGCGCATGAACTCGGAGGCGAGCCAGTCGAGAAGCTCGGGATGCGAAGGGGACTCGCCGGCGGTGCCGAAGTCATCCGGCGTGCGGACGAGGCCGAAACCAAAGAGCTTGCTCCAGATGTGATTCACGGCGACGCGGCTGGTGAGCGGATGCTGCGGGGAAACGAGCCAGCGTGCGAGATCGAGACGCCCGGGTTCGGGGGACACCGGCTTTGCCATGGAAGGGAGAGCGGAAAGGCTGGCGGGAGTGACATCCGGGCCACGGCGGGTGTAGTCGCCGGCCATGTGCACATAGGTCTGGCGGCGTTGCTTGGTCACCTCCGCCAGAGACTGGGCCTTGGTCTCCGGCGCGTCACGGTCTTCGGTGTTATTGAAGAACGCGTAGAAGCCGTAGTAGTCACGGATGGTAATGGGGTCGTACTTATGCGTGTGGCATTGCGCGCAGCCAACGGTGAGGCCCATCCAGACACGGCCGGTGGTATTCACGCGGTCGACGAGGTTCTGGTAGCGGGCCTCCTCCTTGTCCACACCGGCCTCGGTGTTCAGCGCGGCATTGCGATGGAAGCCGGTGGCGGTGAGCTGTTCAGGAGAGGGAGCTGGCAGCATATCCCCGGCGATCTGCTCGATGGTGAACTGATCGAAAGGGAGGTCGGAATTGAAGGAACGGATGACCCAGTCGCGATAGAGATAAGCATTGGGGCGGAGGCCATCGCCAAGGAAGCCGTTGGAGTCGGCGTAGCGCGCCATGTCCAGCCAGTGGCGGGCCCAGCGCTCTCCAAATGCAGGCGAAGAGAGGAGGCGTTCCACAATCTGCTCGTAGGTTTTGTCCGACCAGTGGGAGAGAACCGAAAGGTCTGAGGGTGTGGGCGGCAGGCCGGTGAGATCGAGGTAGATGCGACGCAGCAGCGTGATGGGAGTGGCAGCGGGCGCAGGCTGAAGATCGTGCATTCGCAAGCGGGCCTCGACAAAGGCATCGATGGGACTGGCGCTGCTGGATGCGGGAACGGGCGGACATGTGATGGGCTCGAAAGCCCAGTGGTTCTGATATTCGGCGCCTTCCGCAATCCAGCGGCGGAGGAGATTGCGCTCCACTTTGGTGAGCTGCTTGGGAGACGAGGGAGGTGGCATCACATCCGCGGGATCCGTGTGCGTGATGCGTTTCCAGAGTTCGCTGGCCTCGGGCTTGCCGGGCTTGATGGCAGACTTCACGGCTTCGGCACGGACATCGAGCCGCAGATCGGCTTCGCGCTTGTCCTCGTCGGGGCCGTGGCAGGCGTAGCACTTCGCGGCAAGGATGGGGCGGATGTCGCGATTGAATTCCACCCGCGTCTCCTTGGCAAAGACGCCGCAGGTGGCTGAGAGCAGGAATGGAATCACGAGACGCATGCGCTAGGTCACTTTGAGATCCTTGAACGCGACCGTGTGTGCGATCTTCGGTTCATTTGCCTCGCCGAAGATCTTGGCGGTGATCGTATGGGCAGCCCAGTCGATGTGCAGATGGCCTACGTTTGGGAGGTGGTAGGTCTGCGGCACACAGCGGAGCTTGTTCGGCGTGGGAGAGCCGCGCGGGTGCTTCTGCGTCATGGAACTGGAGGTGAAATCGATCACGCCGTTGTAGGAAAACTCGCACCAGTGGCGGTCACCGCTCAAGATGACTGCGGTCTGTCCTTGCAGGAGCTTGAGCAGGCGCTGCTGCTCATGCGGCATGTTGGCCCAGCATTCGCCACCATGTGCCTCAGGGGCAAACTGGATGCTGGAAACAATGAGGCGGAGATCTGCGGGCTGCTGGAGCACCTGCTCAAGCCAGGCCCACTGAGCGGCACCGAGCATGGTGGTGGAGGTATCGTCCGTGGGCACGCAGGAGCCGCCGAGCATGGCCTTGTCTTTGGAGACCTTTTTGAGCGGGCTGCGGAAGTAGCGGGTGTCCAGCATGACCACCTGCACACGCTTGCCGGCCGGGCCGAAAGTCTGCACATGATAAACGCCCTCCTGCTGGCGGCGCGGAGAGGCGGCGGATTCATCCAGCCAGTTCCAGAACTCCACCTGTGCCTCGTTTTTATGCGGATAGCTGCCACCGCCGTCATTCTCACCGAAATCATGATCGTCCCAGGTGGCGAGCATGGGCTTGTTCTGCAGTCCTTTAAAAAAGCGGCTGTTTTTGAGGAGGGCGTACTTTTCCTGCATCATGGGGATGCCGCCTTTGTCCGCATAGACGTTGTCTCCCATGAAGATGAAGAGATCGCGCGGCAGTGTGAGTGTGCGATCCAGCATGGGGTGCTCGTGCGTGTCGAGGCAGGAGCCGAAGACGATGTCCTGCAATGGGGCCTCATCCGCTGCATGCGCGGTGATCAAACCCAGAGCGGGAAGGCCTGCCAGAAAGCGTCTGCGGCTGTTGAAGCCGGACTGCGAAGACTGGGAAGAACTCATGGCACCAGTTTAGCAGCGTCTTCCTTAGCCTTTGCCAGCACATCGGCCAACGCCACGGGTTTGCCGCCCTGGCGCAGGCTTTCATCGGCTGCCTCCATGAAGGTGAAGATCTCAATGGTCTCGGCTTCACTCACGGGAGGTTCGCCAGTGCGGAAGAACTTGCCGATCTGACGGCAGAGCGCTTCGTAGCTCACGGTCTTGCCACCTTGCTGGACGCTTTTGCTGCCATAGACCGTGGCGCCGAACTCTGCCTTGCCCTTTACAATGCCGCGGTAGGTGCCAATGCGGCCATCCTTCCACGTGCCAGTGGCCTGATCGCCGGAGACGCCCTTTGTGCGGGAGACGGTTTCACAGCCGGTGCCCATGAGCATGAAGAGGGACTCGATGCCATGAATGGCGTAGAAAAACAGGTCTGGAGTGCCGCTCTGGTAGGAGCAGGGCCCCCAGGTGGTGACGCCAAGGATGTCGCCGACTTCAGCGTTGCCTTTCAAAGGAACAAGGTCGGGACTGAATCGTGAAGAGGAACTCGACCAGGTTTTGACATTGTGTTTCTTTGCGAGCTCAAACAGCGCGATAGCTTCAGGCAGCGTGCCTGCGAGGGGCTTGTCGATATAGACGAGCTTGCCGGATTTAAACACCTCCCGCGCCTCCTTGAGATGGATGCGGCCATCCACGCTCTCAATCAGGACGACATCCACTTTTTCGAGCAGCTTCGGAATGGAGTCCACAATCTCCACACCCATGCCGCGCACCTGCTCGGTGAACTTGGCCACGCGGTCTTTGCTGGCGGGCATGTCGGTGCCGCCGGGATAGCCTGCCACCACCTTGATGCCCGCGAGATCGCCATCGGCCTTGGGGTTGTTGAAGAGCTTGGTGAACGCCGGCACATGCGAGGTATCGAGGCCGATGATGCCAGCCCGAAGAGGCTTGAGCGTGTCTTGCGCAAATGTGGAGCCTGCGGTGCAGACAAGGAATGCCAGGGCGAGAAAGAGAGCGTGTTTCATTGTGAGTGACATTAACGTTGTTAAGGCGCGGGACCGATCAGGTGAGAAGCCCCTGAATGTCGATCAGGTGAAGCTGGCGGCCTTTTCCCTCCTGCGGGGCGTCGATGCAGACCCAGCGCTCGTCACGGCTGGAGCGAGGGTGATTGTCCACGCGCCACTCACCGGTGTATTCCCGTGGGGAGTGGAATTCGCCGAGGTCGATGCGCTTGTTGGTGGCGATGTGGTAGAGATGCGGGGTCTGAATGCGACGGACACCTTTGGGATAAGTGTCGTTCAAGATCCACTCGTTGCGATGCAGGTAGGTGAGGTGGCCGCCGCTGTCGAGCACGCCATGGCCGATCTCTTCGATGATGCCGCTATCCTTGTCCGCAAAAAGGAAGTCGCCCCACTCCTTGTTGCCGAGCCAGTCCTTGGCCTGGGAGAGGATGTGGGTGGCATCCCGCCAGATGAAGTGGGAGGCGTAGCCATTGGGGATGACAATGCGGAGATCGCTGCCGTCCATGTTTGCCGTGATGAGACGTGTGAGGTGGCCGTTCTTCGGCTGCGTCCAGCGGTGGAGCATGATGAAGCGTTTGCCATCCGGACTGACGAGGAGGTGGTAGGCGTGGTGTTTGGAATCGGGGAGATTGTTAATGATCTCTCCGGTCTTCGCGAGTGTCTCGTGCGAGACGATGAGCTTTGAGGCTCCCGTTTCGAGATTGACGTGAGTCACGCCGCTGACAGCGGGGGCCATTTCGTCAAAGAACCGATCTTTGATACCGGCATAGCCGTAGCCGGGACGGCAGTCGGCAACGCGGGCGAAGTCGCAGCTCACGGCTTCTTTGCCATTTGGAGCTAATGCGTAAATGGGACTGGGAAGGGTATGCTTTTCGCCGGTTTTGACATCGAGGATGTGGCTGACGAACTGTTCCTTCTCACGGTCGTTCCAGATGATTTTGGACTCGGTGCCGGGGATCCATTGCAGCATGCAGCCCTGCTGCCAGCACCAGGCGCGGGTCTTGCCGAGGGGAATCCATTTGTCGTTGTCCTGGAGATCGACCATGCCGACTTCGATCTCGTCTTCAGCCACAGGCGAGCGATGCTCAAAGCTGACCTTGTTGCTGAGCACGAAGCGGTTGTCTGGAGAGAACTGGAGCTTGTCGTAGTACCCGAACCAATGGAAGCCGGGACCTTTGGTGATGACACGAACGGGCGGGTACTTCGGAGCCTCCTGCGCGCGCGCAGCGAGAGAACCGAGAGCGAAGGTGGAGAGAAACTGACGACGGGTGGGCGAGGAAGTCATGTCCTGAAAAGGGAATGGAGGCTATTTAGCGGCCTTGGCATCGAGCTCCGAGAGCTTGAAGCGCACGCTGACGATGTAAGGCGATTCGCCCTCCGTCCAATGGCCGTAGGTGGTGGTGACGATGGTGCCGTCAGGGAGAACTTCGATGCCGGGGTAGGTGCAGTCGGCGCCCTTGGTATTGTCCATGATGCGGACGCGATACTGGCCTTCGGTGCCATTGACGATGTCTTCGTATCTGCCCACCCAGCCAACCCAGTCGCCTTTGGTCGTGCTGACGTGGGTCGTATCGCGGAAGCTGATGAAGAGGCGGCCATCGGGCGTGTATTTGGCCACGTGACGGTCTCCGGTGAGCGCGGCCGGCAGTTCCTTGGGCTCGGTCCAGGTCTGCCCTTCATCGTTGGAGAAGATGACGTAGGAGTTGTACTTGCGGGAGTTTTCGCGAAGCAGGACGGCGATCTGTTTGCCATCTGGCGAACGAAGCGCACCGGGCTCGCAGAGGCTGGCGTCTGGCAGCATGGCGATGGGCGTGGGAGCGCTCCAGGTAAGGCCGCCGTCCTTGGAGAGCGTGGTGTAAACCCAGAAGCGCCAGGCCTTGGCGGGAGCGCCACGGATGTAGCGGCCATCATCGTGAAAGAAGGCGAGGTAATGACCTGGAGTTTTGAGATCGATCACTGTGCCCATGGCGACGATACCGCCGAAGTTGCCGATGGGAGCCAGTTCGCTCCAATTTGCGCCATCATCTTCGGTCACCGCCATGCGGATGGGATGAAGGCCGCTGAACATGATGATGCGCTTTTTGCCGGCAGCATCCACCACACGGTGAAGCGTGGGCACCTCCAGGGAGGTTTCCCATGACTTGGGCGTGGGCAGGCGGTCGCTCCAGGTCAGGCCGGTGTCTGTGCTGCGCTTGTAAACGATGGGGCCGCGGCCGTGGCCTTTGGGATAGACGATGAGCATCGTCTTGTTGTCTTCGAGCAGAAAGGTGGTGGGGTGGCCGAGGTACTGACCCTTTTCCTGGTCCACGATGACCTGGCGTTGCTTCTCACCACTGATGTCCACCACCGGAATCGTGTAGCCGGGCGCGAGCTTGGTTTTAAGGTTCTTAGGCGGAGCCAGTGTGACGTCTTTCTTTTGCAGGCCATTTTGCGCGAAGGCGGAAGCAAACAGAAGAGGGACGACTATGATAAGGGGCCGAAAGTGCATGGTGAAGCAAACGGACCACCGGCCGAAGGCTTTGCAAAGGAATGAGGCTGGTGAAGGCGGATGACCACTTGCCTCCTCACGCCCCCAGCAGCTTGGTCATAGGGTGCCCCTCATTCTGGTCGATGCGCTCAGGGCGGCCTTTGTGATTGTAGACGAGCCGGGTGTGATCAATCCCCATCAAATAGAGAATGGTCGAGTGGATGTCATGCACATGCAGACGGTCTTCGACGGCGTAGAGGCCGAGTTCATCGGTGGCACCGTAGGTCTGGCCGCCTTTAACGCCGCCGCCCGCCATCCACATGGTGAAGCCGGTGGGATTGTGGTCGCGGCCGTCGCCCTGCTCGCTCATGGGAGTGCGGCCAAATTCGCCGCCCCAGATGACGAGGGTTTCATCGAGAAGACCGCGCGCCTTCAAATCAGCGAGCAGGCCTGCGATGGGGCGGTCAACAGCATTGCAGAGCTTGGAGTGATTGACCTCGATGCCCTTGTGGCTGTCCCACTTGCTGCCAGCGCCGCTGTAGAGCTGGATGAAGCGCACGCCGCTTTCCACGAGACGACGGGCGAGGAGGCAGTTGCGGCCATAGACGGCGGTCGCCTCATTGTCCATGCCGTAGAGCTTTTTGGTGGCCTCGGTCTCCTTGCTGAGATCCACGGCCTGAGGCGCCTCGGCCTGCATCTTGTACGCGAGTTCATAACCCCGAATGCGGGCATCCAGTTCGGTGTTGCTGGCACGTGTGGCGCCGTAGTCGCGGTTCAAAGCGCCAAGAAGATCGAGCTTTTCACGCTGGCGTTTGCGGTCCACGCCTTTGGGATTGTCGAGATATTTGATCGGCACGCCGTCGGAGTTGAACTCGACGCCCTGATACACAGCGGGCATGAAGCCGTTGCCCCAGTTGCGCACGCCATTGACCACGGTGGCCTCACTGTCCTTGATGACGACAAAGCCGGGGAGGTTTTGATTTTCGGTGCCGAGGCCGTAGGATGCCCAGGCGCCGAGGGAGGGGCGTCCGCCGAAGACGGAGCCGGTGTTCATGGAGCACACACCCCCGGCATGATTGATGCCGCTGGAGGCGCAGGAATGAATGACAGCGAGGTCATCCGCATGCTGCGCCACGTTTTGAAACCAGTCGGAGATCCACAGGCCGCCCTGACCGTACTGCTTCCAGGTGCGTTTGCACTCCAGCAGCGGGGACTTGGTCTCGCCCATGGCGGTGATAGGCGGCTTGAAACTCGCGGGCAACGACTGCCCGGCAAGCTTGTTCAGGAGGGGCTTGTAATCAAAGGTGTCGAGATGGCTGGGTCCACCCTCCATGAAGAGGAAGATGACGCTTTTGGCCTTGGCGATGCGCTGCGGCAGCGGAGAGGCTGCCGCGGTTTGCTGCCCCATCAATCCGGCCAATGCCACGGCACCAAAGCCGCAGCCGGCGGTTTGCAGAAACTCTCGGCGCGTGCTGGGAATGTCGAATCGGTTGCAGGTCATGGTGTTAGTGGAGGTAGAAGAACTCGTTTGTATTCAAAAGGACCTGGCAGAGGTCGTTCATGGCCTGGCGGAAGGGGTCGTCGGCTTCGACAGTCTTGGTGTCTGAGCCGGACCAGGCGAACTGGGAAGTGAGCGGATCTGCGGACCGCCAGGTGACGAGGCCTGCGGCCCATTTTTCCGCATCCTGGCTGAGAGCTTTGTCTTCCAGAGCGCCGCTGGCCACTCGCAGTGCCTCGATCTGGCCGTCCCATTGATGCGTGGGCGCGCGCTTGTTCAGGCCGCCGATAACGAGCTGTGAGGTGCCGGCGCTGAGCTTGGCGCGGATATCCATTGGCACCACGACAGACTCAGGCACCGCACCAGGGGTGTCGAGATCGCGCACGGTGAACATGACGCTGTGACCGACGCAGGAAACCCGGGCGACCATGTGGTAGCGGCGGCCAAGCTCGATGTGGATGTCCGAGGGAACGACTTGATAGCCGATGTTCGAGTTTTCATCCTCGCCGACGACTTGCAGAATGAGATTGCGGGGCTTGAAGCGGGACTTCATGCCGGTGACGCCGAGGCTCCAACCGAAAGATTCGAGGCTGTCTTTCCCGCCATTCCAGCGCGAGGCGATGGTGCGAACGGAGGCGTTTACATCCACACTATTGAGGCTGACGATGGCTTCGACGGTGAACTCGTCGCCTTCTTCCTGGCCGCTCTGAACCAGAAGACGCTCATGCGGTGAGTTTTCTTTAAAGCCGCTGTTGTTCGCCTCTGCAGAAGGGTCAGCTGCAACTGGCGGCGTGGCCGTGCCGGCGCGCTTGGTGAGAAAGGATTCGGCGGTGGCGCGCTCCGGCTTGGTGGGGAGACGGCCGAGCACGGCCAGCCAGGCCTCGTCGATGTTTTCCACGCGTCCGGCCAGCTTGCGGGCGCGGGCCAGCAGCCATTCACCATTCAGCAGCTGCAGGGCCTGCGTGGGAGTGGTGGTGCTCTGCCGCTCGGCGGTGCTGGCGAAACCGGCGGGGGCATCGAGGGCGCGAAGGAGTTCGTTCTGATTGTTGCGCTTCTTCATCGTGTAGATGGAGCGGCGCGTGCCATTGCCATCTTCCGAGGGACCGCCGGTCTTGGCGTCGAGCTCGCCGCTGGCGGCGAGGAGAGCATCGCGCACCTGCTCGGCATCAAGGCGCCGGGGATTGAAACGCCAGAGGTAGTGATTGGAGGGGTCGATCTTCGCAATGTCGGCCGTGGGTTCGCGGCGTGCCGTCTGGCGATAAGCGGCGGAGAGCATGATCTCGCGGTGCAGCGGCTTGAAGTGCCAACCATTGGCCACAAATTTGGTGGTGAGGAAGTCGAGCAGTTCGGGATGAGTGGGCTTCTCGCCGAGCTTGCCGAAGTCGCTGGCGGTGGCGACGATGCCACGGCCGAAATGATACTGCCAGATGCGGTTTACGATGACACGTGTGGAGAGGCGGTTGTCAGGACGCGTGATCCAGTCGGCCAGAACGGTGCGGCGGCCGGTGGAGTTGCCAATGGGTTTGATCTCAGGCTCCTTGGGCTCCAGCAAGGTGAGGAAGCCGGGGGCGATTTCCTGTTCGCCCTTGCGGGTCTTAAGAGAGACCGATGGCGCCTTGGGACCGGCATCCGTGGCGACAAAAGCGTCCAGCAGGGGCTTGGGCTTGAGGTTGTCGAACTTCTTGAGCTCCTCCTCCAGCGCCTTGTATTCCGCTTTTTTCTCCTCGCTTTTGATGCTCTTCATCGGATCGAAGGTCTTGCGCTCACGCTGCATCTGGCGCTGGCAGAGGCCGGCGAGCTGCATTTCCAACGCCTCGCGCTGCTCGGCGGGCTTGCGGACCATGGCCTGCAGATCTTCCGTGAAACGAGTCAGCGCGCGTTCCACTTTGGGCTCAACCAGAGGGGAGGTAAGCGCGTCCATCTTGGCGCGAATGTCGGCGGTGGCGGTTTCCCATTTGGCCTGCTGCTCGGCAAATGCCTTCTTCTCAGCGGGGGTGGCCAGCTTCATGTCATCGCGCCAGTGCACGGGGGCCAGGAAGGCACGCAGGCGGTAGTAGTCTTTCTGCAGGATGGGGTCGAACTTATGATTGTGGCAATGAGCGCAGCCCATGCTGAGGCCGAGGAAGAGCTCGCCGGTGGTGTCCGTCATGTCGGTGAGAATGATGTCCCACTGGCCCTTCACATCTCGCTGATTCCATTCGTAAACCGGATTGCGCAGGAAGCAGGTGGCGATGAGTACATCGGGATCGTCCGGCGCGATCTCATCACCGGCGAGCTGCTCACGCACAAACTGGTCGTAGGGCTTGTCGGAGTTGAAGGACTTGATGACGTAATCGCGGTAGGGCCAGACGGCGGGGCGGTATTCGTCCGCATTGTAGCCGTCGCTCTCCGCATAGCGCACGAGGTCGAGCCAGTGCTGGGCCCAGCGCTCGCCATAGCAGGGGCTGGCGAGGAGTTCGTCCACGAGCTTTTCATAAGCGCGCGGGTCCTTGTCGTTCACAAACGCATCGATCTGCTCGCGAGTGGGCGGCAGACCGTGGAGATCGAAATACACGCGCCGCACGAGTTCATTGCGGTCGGCTTCGGGTGCCGGGTCGAGCTTCATTTCCGACTGCCTTGCCGCGATGAAGCGATCGATGTCATTGCGCACCCATTTGCCGTCCACTTTGGGCGGAGACACCCTGGCCACCGGCTTGAAGAACCAGTAGTTCCGCTGCTCCTCGGTAAATCCGCCTTCCGTCACCACAACCTTGTCTCCGGCATCCTCCGGCCAGGGGGCGCCCAGTTTGATCCATTTTTCCAGAACGGCGATCTCGGCATCCGGCATCTTGCCGCCGTTGTTTTTGGGAGGCATTTTGAACTCTTCGTCCGTGTAATGGATCGCCTCGATGAGGGCCGACTTTTCGGGATGGCCAGGGACAAGGGCAGGGCCGGTGTCGCCACCGGTTTTGAGGTAGCCGATGTTGTCCACGCGGAGCCCGCCCTTCTGCTTGGTCTTGCTATGGCAGTCATAGCAGCGCTTCACCAGGATGGGACGCACCTCATTTTCAAAGAACTTCATACCGGCGCGCGCTGCATCATCATCCGCGGCAAACGACACACCTGCGGAGTGGCAGGAAAGGAGAAGAAGGAGGACTGAAAGGCGGGACCAGGTCATGTCAGAATCTAAAGGTTCAAGAAGTACGTCTTTGGACACAAAAATTGGCATATTCCCGCCACTTTGGGTGCTTGGAGGGTAAAACCGTGCTTCTCTTCAGCGCTATGCCCCCCTTGCCACGCGAGATTCTGGTGATTGTGACGCTGCTGACGACCGCCATTTCGGGCGCTGAGGTATTGGAGGTGGACCGCTTCAATTACGTCCTCGGCACCCAGGCCATCGGGGGCAGGTATCACTTCACCCAGCAGGATCCGCTGGTGGAGTCTGCCGAAGTCGTCCGCACCATGGGAGCTAGCTGCATGAAATTCGATCTGCGGCCCAAGCCGAAGGAATACCCTGGCGTGCATTCACTGGTGGAGCTGGCTCGGGACGAACCCGCCCACCGCAAGGTGCTGGACATGCCTTTTGCGAATTTTCAGCTTTGGGCGGAACCTTTTGCGAACACCTCGTGGAAAAAAGGATTTTCCAAAGTGGATGCGGAAAAGGAGTACCAGGAACTGCATGCGCTGGTGGTGCATCTGCTGAAGACCTATTCAGGGACCGGCAAGACCTTCTACCTCGGCCACTGGGAAGGCGACAACCTGCTGAGGGGCAGCATCAGCAAGCAAGCCGATGCGCAGATGACGCCTGAGAAAGTTCAGGGCATGATCGACTGGCTGACCACCCGCCAGCGTGCGGTGGATGACGCCAAACGCGAAACGCCGCACCAGGATGTACAGGTATGGCACTACACGGAACTGAACCACCCGACGATCTCGCTGCGGGAAGGGCGGCCCACCCTGGTGAACCAGGTGCTGCCCAAGGTCGCGGTGGATTTTGTCTCCTACTCCGCGTACGATGTGACGAACGAGCCTAAGGCTGAAGAGATCAAGAAGGTGCTGAGCTACATTGAGTCCCAGCTAGCACCAAAGGGGGGCATCCCAGGCAAGCGTGTCTTTATCGGTGAGTACGGCTACTCAGTGTTTCACGGCGGCAAGGCGCACCATTCGCCTGAGGAGCAAGAGCGGCTTTCACTCATCACCATTCAGGCAGGACTGGAGTGGGGCTGCCCGTTCATTCTGTACTGGGAGCTGTATAACAATGAGCTGGAATCTGATGGACGACAGCGGGGGTTCTGGATGATCGATGACAAGGGTGTGAAACAGCCGATCTATGAAACGCACCGGAGGTACTATGAGTGGGCGCGGAAGTTTGTGCGCGAATGGAAGGCACGGACAAGGAAGGTGCCGGAGGATGAGGAGTTTCGGAGGGCGGCGGTGGAGTATTTCAAAGCGGCACAGTAGTGTTCACTGACGCTTTCGAGTGCCACATACCCTGCGGAAAGCTCCAGAGGACTGGACCACTCCGGGACGCTGGCGCGATTAAGGAACAGCCTTGACCAAGGCGGCGGCGATGGCAGCCATGCCTTTGTCGCCGGGGTGGTTGGCGACGCCAGCGTGTTTGTAGGGGCGCTCTGAGCGGGCGTAGTTGGACTCGTCTTTGCCCAAGGTGCTGATATTGACGTAGATGCCGCCGACGGCGGTGCAGGCCTGCTGGAGGACTTCGTCTTTGGCGGCATTGGCCCAGAAGCAGCTGCGAACGAGAATGACGGGCTTGCGTTCACCTTTGACGGCATTGAGCAGAGTGGTGACGCCGGCCTGTAACTTCTGCTTTTCTTCAGGGAGCTTCAGAGCCGGGACATTTTCGCCGATGGCGAGAATGATGAGATCGGCGTGGAAGTCGATGGCTTCCTTCAGCTTCGCGGCGACGTCGTAATCTGCGTAAGCGCGCTCGAAATCGGCGATGTTTTTCACCATGACCTGAGGTGCTGTGCCGGCTTTTTCAGTGAGACCCTTGGTGACGAGGTGCACGTAATCTTTGTCCTCGGCGCTGGCCGCCATGCCCCAGTTGCCCTTCCAGTCGATGTCCGCCTTGGGGCCGTGCTTGGTGATGCTGTTGCCGAGGAAAAGGACTTTCGTTTGCGCGGAGGCCTGGGCGGCAAAACTAATGAGGGTGAAGACGACGAGGAAGACGAGGCGGGAGGATTTCATGAAGAAGAAGTGAGTGGAGATCAGGCAAGGCCGACGTGCTTCAGGGCCTCGATTGGCGGGCCTTCGAAGGAGCCGGAGGGCATGTTCCCAACATAACCGATGGCTTTCATGCCTTCGGGGGTGGTGTAGTAGCCGCCGGCGGTGAGATCGCGGAAGCGTTTGAAAAACGTTGCGCCCTTTTTGTGCTCGGCCTTCGGCTTGGCGGCGGCGAGACCGGTGCAGATGGCATGCTGTTGATCGAGAGCGAGATCGGCGAAGGGCTTGCTGAAGCGTGTGCCGGCTTCCGCATCGATCCATTGCAGGCCTTCAAGAATGAGACGGCGGTCTCCAGCCTGTGCAGGATAAGGGGAGCTGATCCATTCGTCGATGAAGTCGTGCACCCCCACCGCCGAAGCGCTGGGGGAATCCGCGTCTGCCGGGATGATGACATCACACAACGAGCGGGTGGTGCGACGCTGTGCCTCGGTGAAGGTGAGCGGCCAGACATCTCCCGGCTTGTACACTTTGACCATGACGGGATCAGGGCCGTAGCCCTGCGCTTTGACTGCGGCGGCGTCTGCAGCGAAGAGCTGGGGATCGCGCGCGGTCATCGTCGCGGTGGCGGTGAGCATCCACTGCATGGCCTTGCGGCGGTCCATGCGCGGGAGGTTGTCTAAAGAGCTCATCAGATGTTTCCTTTCTTCATTTCATCCATCAGGTGGTCGGCCATGCGCCAGGCAAAAGCCATGATGGTGAGGGTGGGATTTTTGTCCGCGGTGCTGGCGAAAGGCGCACCATCGGCCATGAAAAGATTTTTCACGTCCCAGGTCTGGCTCCACTGGTTGGTAACGGAGGTCTCGCGGTCCGCGCCCATGATGGCGCCGCCGACTTCGTGAATCACTTCGCCGCCCTTCTTTATCAGCTTGGACGGATCTGAGTCGGCCTTCGCAGAAACCTTGCCGCCCATGGCCTCGAGAAGCTCGCGGATGTGCTGCTGCTGATGGCGGACCTGACTGAGCTCGAAGTCCGTCCATTTCCAATGGAAGCGCAGCACGGGAATGCCCCACTGGTCTTTGAGCTCCGGGTCGAGCTCGCAGAACGATCCGTCATTGGGAAGCATGGTGCCCTGAGCTCCAAACCCGAGATGGCAGCCATAGTAACGCCGGGCTTCTTCTTTGAGCTTGGCACCGAACAAGACGCCTTCGTGGCCGAGCCTGGACTCGATGCCATTGAGCGTGGTGAGCGATGGCATCTGTCGGCCGGAGGTGAACTCCAGGTGATAACCGCCCGGGAAGCCGAGCTCGCCTTTGGAGTTCTGCGCATGGCGCGTCCAGGGCACGTAGGCGTGCGGGCCGCCAGCACCGTCTTCATTGTGGACGGGCATGCCTTCAAACGCGGGGATGTACGCACTGAGGCTGCTAGAGACGGAATCGGTGACGTATTTGCCCACCTTGCCGCTTGAGTTGGCGAGGCCCTGCGGGAAGGCGGCTGATTTTGAATTCAAGAGCAGACGCACCGACTCCTGTGAACTGGCGGCGAGAACGACGACGCGGCCTTTGGCATGGGCTTCGCTGCCGGTGGTTTTATTGACGAAGGAGATGCCGGTCGCGCGGCCCTGTTTATCTAGCGTGACCTCACGCGCCATGGCGTTGGGCAGGATGTCGAGATTCCCGGTGGCCAGTGCGGGGCGCAGGTGGACGGTCTGGGAGTCGTAGTTGGCGCGGATGGCGCAGCCGCGATGGCAGTCGGTGGCCCAGAAGCAGGGCGCGCGTGTGCCCATGGACTCCTTCAGGATATTCTGCGCTTTGACATTTCCGGGGTGGAGCCTGACTGGGATGGTGGCCGTGTCCTGCGGCTTTGTCAGCACGGCACGATGTATGGAAATGACCTGTGCTCCGACTTTTTTTCCATGCTTCTGCGCATAAAGCTCTCCAACACGGAGCTTTGGCGCGGGCTGGAGCACGCCGGGGGAGGAGTCGGGAGAGTTTTCCAGGCCTTCATTGGTGCCAAAGACGCCAATGAGCATCTCAACCTTGTCATAATAAGGCGCGATATCGTCATAGCTGACGGGCCAGTCGAAGCCGAGACCGAAGCGGGTGTGAGGCTTGAAGTCATACGGCCCATTGCGCAGGGAGATGCGGCCCCAGTGATTGGTGCGGCCGCCCATCATGCGCTGGCGCCACCAGCGGAACTGGTCCACGGGCTCCTGGCTGGCATTGGTGTAAGGCTCGCCGGGGATGTCCCAGCCGCTGTTGATGGAGCAGTCGTGGAAGCCATACTGCTTGTCGGGTGTTTTCTCACCACGCAGCGGAGCCTGGCTGGGGAGCTGCAGCATGGCCACTTCCGACTGTACATCAAAGGCGCGGCCCGCCTCCAAAATGAGAACCTTGAGGCCTTCCATCGTCAGTGTGTAGGCAGTCTGGCCACCCCCTGCGCCAGACCCAACGATGACCACGTCATAGGAATCCTGGAGCTTGTCTGGGGTGATGATGGGCATGGTGGAGAAGTGAAAACGAAAAGGCAAAACGCCGGATTATCAAACCTCTTCCAGCATCATTTTTGCATCACCAAAGGTTTTCGGGCGCTGCCCCATCTTGTCCATCATGGACATGAAGAGGCGGCATAGCTGACGCTCGGATTTGTCTTTATAGTCGAGGGCGCGGCCACCTTTCAGCCTCCCTCCAGCGCCGCCAAGGACAATGACAGGGAGCTGGTCGTTGTCGTGGCGTGCTCCGGCCATCATGCTGGAGCAGTGCATGAGCATGGTGTTGTCCAGCAGGGTGCGCGGGCCCTCCTGAACGGCGTCCAGCTTTCGCGCGAGGTAGGCTAGCTGCTCCATGAAGAACTGATTCACCTTGAGCCAGTCCGCGCCATCGCTGTGGGAGAGAAGGTGGTGGATCATGTAGTCGATGCCGTGGCCCGCCTGCTGCACGCTGGGGAGATTGGGGAAGCGCAGGGCGCTGTGGTCGTTGTTGAGCTTCAGGGTGGTGATGCGCGTGGTGTCGGTCTGAAAACCGAGCACAAGGAGATCAATCATGAGCCGCATGTGCTCACCGATGTCCTGGGGGATGCCATCGGCGGGGCGCTTGATGTTGGGCTTGTCGAGCGTGGGCCGCCAGCCCTGCAGCTCGCCGCGCTTGCCAGCGTTTTCGATGCGCTTTTCCACATCGCGGACGGAATCAAGGTATTCATCCAGCTTGCGCTGGTCGCTGCGGCTGATGTCGCGGCGGAGGTCATTTGCCTCGGCCAGCACCGCATCCAGCACGCTTTTGTCTGCGGGAGAGGCTTCATCTTTAAAGAGGCGGTCAAAAGCCAGCGCAGGGTAAAGCTCCAGCGGAGTGGGTGTGGTGGGAGAGCTCCACGAAATGTGGGAGCTGTAGAGCATGGAGTAGTTTTTATGCACCGAGGGATTCGACTTCTCGCAGGCGAGGACGAGGCTGGGGACCTTGGTGCTGCGGCCATAGGTCTGCGCCAGGACCTGATCGAAACTTGTGCCCGAGCGGATCTCGCCGCCGGAGGCGATGGGAGCGCCGGAGAGCATGTTGCCTGTCTGCGAGGAGTGGATGTTTCCCTTGCGAGCTTCCTCGTGGTAGAGACCGCGGACGAAGAGAAGTTTTTCACGGAAGTCATGCAGAGGCTGAAGCACCTGGCCGAGCTCCATCCCCTTCCCTTCTCCTTTGGCCCACCATTCCTGGGAGTGGAAACCGTTGCCGGAGAACGTGACGCAAAGGCGCACAGGCGTCTCGCTGGCAGGCTTGTCACGCTTGGGCTCATCGCCCCAAACATTGAAGGACTCCATCCAGGGCAGGGCCATGGAAACGCCTGCTCCGCGCAGGAAGGCGCGACGTGAAAAGTGGTGGGTGCTCATAATGAAATCAGTGCTGGGCCAGGGTGTCTTTTCCGCGCACTTGCAGGAACTGCGGGCTGCGGATGATGAGATCAAGGAGCGTGCCGATACGGCGGTCGCTCTGGACCATGGAATCGATCAAAGGTTTGTCTGAAAGCTGCACGCTGCGGCCAAGAGCATAGCCGGTCAGTTTGCGGCAGAACTGGCGGACGAAATCGGCGCCACGCTTGTCGAGAAGGTAATCACGCAAATCGGCCAGGCCATCGACGGCAGTGCCATCAGGCAAAATGGCTTTAGTATCCGCCTGGCGCGCACGGCCAATGGCATCAAATCCTTCGAGAGCGAAGCCAAAGGGATCAATGCGGCGATGGCAGCCGGAGCAGTTCTCATCGTGGCTGTGGCGCTCGATAAGCTGGCGCTCCGTGAGACTGGCCGGCGTCTCTTCGGGTAGGACAGGCACACCTTTGGGCGGGATGGGAAGCTTGTCACCGAGGATGACTTCGCTGAGCCAGGTGCCCCGCAGTATGGCGCTGGTGCGTGAAGCGCCCGATTGTTTAGCCAGCGTGGCCGCAAAGCCGAGGATGCCGCCACGGCCTTGAGACTGGACGCCTTCGATGCGCTGCCAGCCGCTTTCTTTCACCTCCAGCCCATAATGCTTTGCGAGGCTGGCGTTCACAAAGGTGTGATCCGCATTGAGCAGCGAGAGCACGCTGCGGTCATTTTGGAAGAGGTCGATGAAGAAGCGCGCCACCTCTTCCTGCATGTCTTCGCGCAGGGAGACGAAGGTGGGAAAGTGACGCTCGCTCTTTTCGTCCAGCGTGCCGACATCCCGCACATGCAGCCACTGGCAGCCGAATTCCTCGGCGAGGCGGCGGATTTTTTCGTCCTTCAGCATGCGGCGAAGCTGCGCCGTGAGCACTGCGGGATCGTGCAGCTTTTCTGCCTCAGCCAGGCGGCTCAGTTCGGCATCAGGACATGAGGACCAAAGGAAGTAGCTGAGACGTGTGGCAAGTTCTTGATCGCTGACTGGCGTGGCCTTGGCACCCGCCATTACCTTCTCCCCGCGGTAGAGAAATGCAGGAGCAACGAGCGAACGCGCCAGAAGCATGCGTGCAGCGGCGGCGTGCGGCAGCCCCTGACTGCGAAGCTTCTCATAGAGAGACTTCAGCCCCTCGCGTTCCGCCTCGCTCAAGGGATGACGCCAGGCACGCTCCGCAAAATCCAGCACCGCCGCCACCTGAACGGGCTCCGCCTCGACAAGCTGGCGCTTGAACCCTGCCGCCGCGTTCATGATGGGCGCACGCATCGGCTCAAAGGCGCTGGGCTTGGCATCCTGCGTGGCAAACTGGAAAAGCTGCTCAAACACATCCACCTGTTTCAGCGGCCATTCACTCACGAAGCGCAGCTCATCCCACAGGCGGTCGAGTTCAGCACCCTCATCATCGGTAAGCATGAGGCGTTTCAAATGATCATCCTCTCGGTGAAAGAGCGTGAGCGTGACGACTTCATCAACCGGCACAATCTGGGTGTAGCAGAGCGCGATGGGGAAAAGACTGCGAAACTCGTCAAAGGCCGACTGGAAGCGCTGGCGGGCGGCGCTTTTCCCGCTCACGAGCACTGGTGCACTGTGGTGGGTGCGCAGGTTGTTGTCAGACCAGAGCCCCTTCGACTGCGCAGTTTGTGCTTCGTCCACAGCGAGGCCCTGCAACGATCCGGGCCGGGCTTCGAGCACCCGCATCTGCACACTGCCCTCGGGGTTCAGCAGCCGCGCGGTGGCGGCCAGCTCCGCACCTTCCAGCAGTTCGGCTGGCATCCTAACCTCGATCACCGAGGGCGCTTTCACTTCATAGTTTGAGGCCCCTGGAGTGCGCTCTTTCAAGACGGACATCAGCATGGGGCCGGTGGCCGCAAGGATCTGATTTTGCAAGGCATGTTCGGGCGATCCTGCGGCAAGAGCGGAGGGATCTTTTTCAAGCAGCACGCGCACCTCTGCGGCGAGTCGCGCACGCTCGGCAGCATCTGTGGATTTGCGCCAGCGTGCCAGCAGGGAGCCCTGCGGGACCGCAGCCTCTGCCTGCTGCACTGCGGGCTGGCTCAGGAAGTGCCACGCTCCATGCGGATTTCCCGCCAGAATGTTTGGCGAAACTTCCTTGGCCAGATCCCAGGTCGTCTTGCCATCGCTGAGCGTCAGGTTCACCGCTGTGAGATCGCAGCTGTGGTTGCCGTCTTTGGGGCCGATCACCAGGGCGACCACATCCCCCTGCCTCACCGAAACCTTTTCAAAGGAACCGGTCGGGATGCGTTCCGTGCCTTTGCTGACTCCAGAGGCCAGCACGTCACGCGTATGACCTCGGCGCACCTCCAATGCCCAGGTGACACCATTGCCGCAGTCTGCGTGTGCGTCCGCCACATACCCCTGTACACTCAGCAAGCCGGTGACGGGGCTGCGCCATGCGATGACCGATGCGAGCGTGGGCGAGGGATGCGTGGCGACACTGTGCGCCTGCATGACGCCGGGAATCCGCGGCGTTTTGTCTGAAGCATTTGCGAGCACACTGAGAGCCTGCTCCCCGGACCATCCTTTGATGAAACTATAATTGGGAACGCTTTCGACTTTCTTTGTGAGCAGCGGCTCCAGTTTCACCATGCTGGCCGAGCCAACGCCAAGGTAATCCAACCATCCAGATAGCAGCCCGGCATCGACACCATGCTTCCGCGCCAGAGCAACCACATCCGTGCGCTCGGCGTTCATCTGGGCCTCATGCACTGCAGCCAGGCAAGGCACCACGCTTGCGATCAGCTCTGCACGCCGCTGCTGCAGACGCTCCATGATTTTTGGCACATCGCGCAGCGGCAGGTCGGCACGTCCCGGAGCCACGATCCGCGCATTCTCCCAGATCGCCGAATCGTTTTCGCTCCCATCTCCTGCGTCCGTCGTGGTCAGAAAGAACGTGCGATCTCCTCCGTCTTTGGAAGCAGCGATCTTCATGCGGATCTCATGCCTTTCCACCAGAGGCACCACGGGCTCCTGCCAGGCTTTGGGTCCGTTTTCCTTGCCGATGTGGCCCACGCTGGCGAAGCGCCAAAGGGACTGCTGCCACGCTGCCACGTCCGCCGCACTGAGCTGGCCGGCGCGGAATTTGGCGCGCAGAGGATCCAGCAGCACCGAGGGCTGGGTGGCCGTGAGCGCCGCCTTGAGCAGGCTCAGGTATTTGGCGCTCAGGTCTTCGCTGCTGCCATGCCCCTGCAATGCCGCCAGATATGGGGCCAGCGGCAGCCGGCCCTCATCTTTGGCGATGATTTTTGCACCCGTAACTTTCAGCTCAGACTGCCCCGCAGACTTGCTGTAGCGTCGGTAAATGCTTCGAATTTTTGCCAGCGCCTCGTCTGTCCAGTCACGTGGTGAGGTGGATGCCGAAAAATGCACGCCCTGAGGCGTGAGCACGGCATGGCTGGCGACGTCCTTCGCCGCATCAAGGTATTTGCCCAGCAAAGCCGGAGACATGACGAGCGCCGCACCCGCATTGGTGAAGCCTTCGCCCGCAGCGCCATCCACCGGAAACTCGCGAGCAGGGTCCAGAGACTCCACGCCAGTGAGATCGCGCAGGGTGTATGTGTACTCCATGTTGGAGAGGCGGCGCAGAACCACGGGACCGGGATCGCCTGCGTTTGCTAGCGCGACTTCGTCCAGCCGGCTCTGCACCCACTGAGTCAGCAGCTTCTTCTGTTCGGTGGATAGCTGCGTCTCTTTTTTCGGCGGCATTTCGCCCATGTGGAGCTGGTCCAGCACGCCTTCCCAGATCATCGGCTCACGTTTGATGTCGGCGATGGAGGTGAACCGCTCCAGATCGAGATCTCCCTTCTGCTTTTCGGTGGAGTGGCAGGTGTTGCAGCGCTCTTTCAGCAGGGGCAGGATCGAGCTTTGAAAGTCGTCCGCATGCAGCGGGAGGATGGGCACGAAGCAGGCGGCCAAAAATGAGAACTTCATGCCAGAATCTCCTTCACAATGTTGCCGTAAACATCCGTGAGCCGGAAATCGCGGCCGAGATGCCGCCATGTGAGCTTCTCATGATCAAGGCCCAGCTGATGGAGGATCGTGGCGTGCAGATCGTGCAGATGGACTTTGCCAGAAACGGGCCGGAAGCCGAAGTCATCTGTCTCGCCAAAGGTGAATCCGGGCCGGATGCCACCACCGGCCATCCAGGTGCAGAAGCTTTCCGGCTGATGCTCACGGCCGTGCTTTTCGATGGGGGACGTTCCGCTGAGATCCTGGCTCCAGGGAGTGCGGCCAAACTCGCCGCTCCATACCACCAGCGTGTCCTCCAGCAGGCCGCGGGATTTGAGGTCCTTGATCAAAGCGGCGCAGGGCTGGTCGCTGGCGGCGCAGCTTTTCGGCAGAGCGTTGCGAATGTCTCCATGGTGATCCCAGCCGCCCATGGTCACCTGCACAAAGCGCACGCCGGCTTCGCTCATTTTGCGCGCCAGAAGGCAGGCGCGTGCATTTTTGTCGGTGTCCTTGCCGCCCACGCCATAGAGCTGCTTGGTTGCCTCTGATTCATTGGAGAGATCCACGAGTTCAGGCGCGGTCATCTGCATTCGAAAGGCGGTCTCCATGCTCTCAATCATGCCCTCCATGCGGGTGTCGGCTCCTGATTGACCAAGCAGGCGTTTGTTCATGCGCTGGGTGAAATCTATGCGCGCACGCTGGGCCTTCACATCGCCTGAGATGTCGGCGAGGTAGTCGATCGGGGACTGCTTGTCGCTGGCAGGAATGACAACCTTGGTGCCCTGATGCGCAGCAGGCAAAAAGGACGAGCCGTAGAGCCGGGTGTCGCTGTCCGGGTGAATGCTGATGAAGCTGGGCAGATTTTGATTTTCAGCGCCAAGGCCGTAGCTGATCCATGAGCCGATGGAGGGGCGCACGTCCGCCGTGACCCCGGTGTGGAACTGCAGCGCGGCGGGTTGGTGCTGGTTGTTGTCCGCATGCACGGCGCGCAGAAGGCAGATCTCATCGGCAATGCTGGCGGTGTGCGGCAGGAGGTCGGAAATCATCATGCCGGACTGACCGCGCGGCTTTACTTCACCATGCGTGGCAAGGGCCAGAAATTTGTCCGTACCAACGCGAAGTTCATTCGTGTTGATCGGCGCAGTGATCTTCTGCCCGTGCATGCGTTTGATGTAATCCTTCGGATCAAATAAATCCGGCTGAGAAGGCCCGCCGGACATGAAGAGGAAGATCACGCGCTTTGCCTTCGCCGGGAAGCGTGGTGTTTTCACCGCCAGCGGGCTTTGCGCTGCCTGCACCAGGTCATGCAAAGCCAGCGCGCCAAAGCCGGTGGCGGTGCGCTGAAGCCAGGAGCGGCGTGAGAGGGCAGTGTTCATAGGCGGAGCAAAAATTCGTTTGAAGACAGCAGCGCGTGGCTCAGCTCGATCCACGCTTTGTCTGCCGGAAGGGATTCAAGCAGCCTGACGGCGTCCTCGCGTTCAGCGCTGGTGACGGGGCGGCTGAGGACGCGGAGCCAGAGCGCCTCAAGCCGGGCGCCGGTGTTGGGCTCAGCGCCAGAGAGCTGTTTGGCAAGCTCCGTGGCACGTGCACGAACGATGTCACTGTTGAGAAGAAAGAGCGCCTGGGTGGGCACGGCGGTCTCCGCGCGTTTTCCGGCGATCTGCGCGGGCTGGGTGAAGTCAAACACATCGCGCAACCGAGCCGACCCTGGCTGAGCGGCCGTTCGAATGACCGGCAGATAAATCGTGCGCTCATAGTCCTGCGCCGGGCGCATTTTCTTGAAGGCAAAGGCGGGAGGATTCACCGCCTTGGGACTGAGGCTGGAGACATTTTCAGGAAACTCCAGCGGCAGCGCGGGCCCACCCGCTGAAGGCGTAAGCCTGCCGCTGATGGCAAGCATGGAATCCCGGATCGACTCCGCATCGAGGCGCTGGCGGTTCATGCGCCAGAGCAGGCGGTTTTCGGGATCTTTTGCCTCGGCAGCAGTGTTGTTCCCACTGCTCATCCGGTAGGCGCGGCTGAGGACGAGTTCACGGATAAGCTGCTTCTGTGACCAGCCGCTTTGCATGAAGCGGGTGGCGAGGTAATCGAGCAGCCCGGGATGCGAAGGAGCTTCGCCACGCGCACCGAAATAGTCCACACTGCGCACCAGCCCTTCGCCAAAGAGCTTCTGCCAAATACGGTTCACAGTGACACGGGCGGTGAGCGGGTTGCGTGCATCGGCGATCCAGTCCGCGAGCTGCCGCCTGCCGCTCTGCCCGGCTGGGATCGTCGGCAGATCACCCCAGGAAGCGACACGCAGGACACCACGCTTCACCGGCTCGCCCAGCGCATATGGATTGCCGCGAATGGTGATGCGCATGTCGGCCGGCGTCTCACGATCATGCACGGCGAAGGCCTTTGGCGCGACGGGCGCAAAGAATTTCGCGTGCTCGATCTGGCTGCCGAAGTTTTTGATACGAGCAGCGATCTCGTCGCGCTTCTTTTCAAGATCAGGCTTCGCCTCCTTGGTGGCGCTGCCGATCTGCGGTTCCAGTGCGGCCTTCTCTTTGCTGGCAGCATCGCGCTCAGCTTCCCACTGGCGGATCTTGTCCTCGTTCGCGGCGAGCACCAATTCACGTCTGGCCTTTTGCTCCGCTGTTTCGGGCAGCTCCGTTTTGTGGACGCTGCTCCAGACGCCGTTGTCGGTCTTGTAAGTCGCATCCGTGCTACGGAACATGCCTGCGATGGCATAATAGTCGGTCTGGGCAATGGGGTCAAACTTGTGGTCGTGGCAGCGCACGCAGCCGAGCGTCTGGCCGAGAAACGCGGTGCCGATTTTGCTGACCTGCTGGTCCACGAGGTCATGCTCCATCTTGAGCTTGTCCACGGCGACGATCTCGACATCGCCAAGGACGAGGAAGCCGGTGGCTGTGATGTTTGCGGCGCGCTCCTGAGGTGAGGACGCTGGCAGCAGGTCCCCGGCGATTTGCTCGCGAATGAAGCGGTCAAAGGGCTTGCCGGAGTTGAAGGCATTGATGACGTAATCACGGTAGCGCCAGGCATGCTCGGCAAAGACATTGTTCGAAGTTCCGATCTGGTCTGCGTAACCGACGAGATCCAGCCAGTGACGCGCCCAGCGTTCGCCGAAGGCGTTTGATTCCAGCAAACGATCCACGGCAGCGGCGCGGGAGACAGGCGTCGCATCAAAACGAGTCAGATCCTCCGGCGTCGGCGGCAGTCCGGTTAGATCAAGCGAGACACGCCGCAGCCAGGTGGAGGCATCCGCGTCCGGCGCGGGAGAGAGGCCGCTGGCTTCCAGCCTGGCCAGAATGAAACGGTCCACCGGGCCCAGCGGCCAGTCTGTCCGCGATACCTCAGGCGCTTTCTCGTCACGCACAGGCCGGTAGGCCCAAAACTTTTTTCCTTCCGCAATGTCAATCACGCGCGCGGATTTGGCGGCGGTTTGTTTCACGCGTGAATCCGGTGCGCCCATGCTCACCCACTGCTCCAGAATCTCGATCTCAGCCGGGCTCATCCTGCCCTTTGGCGGCATTTCCATCTCGGGATTGGTGTAGCGCACCGCTTCGATGAGGTGACTTCTGGCCAGATCTCCCGGGATGATGGCTGGTCCATTGTCTCCGCCGGTTTGCCAGCCTGATTTGAGATCCAGCGCGAGTCCGCCTTTGATCTTCTTTTCATGGGAATGGCACTCATAGCATTGCCGCTGCAGCAGAGGCAGCACCTTCGCTTCAAAGAAGGCCATGTCATCCCCTGCCCGCGCTGAAACCAGCGCAAGCATGACAATGCCAAAGCTCTGGAAGACGCGGTTCATGAGAAAAGCGGCAGCCATTCACGCCAGCCGAGGATATGCTCGCGCATCAGGCGCTCGCAGGCCGCAGGTGTCTGAGTGTTGAAACTTTCCAGGATCTCCTGGTGTGCCTCCACGGTTTCCTGAAGGGTTTCCTTCGTCTGAAGCTGATGACTGCGATGAAGCCGGCCGAGCCACAGCTCAAGCTCGCCCCGCAGGGAGCACCACAGTTTTAGCAGCCTCCGGTTGCCGGAGGCCTCGAGAATGATCTGATGAAATTCCAAGTCCAGAAGCGTGACCTCCTGCACGGAGCGTGCACGGCGTGTGGCGGCCAGGTTTTTTACCAGCTTTGAAGTGTCGACCTTGAGCGCTGGCGCTGCAAGCCGCGAGGCCAGGGGCTCCAAGGCAAGACGCAGCACAAAGAGCTCCTCAAAATCTTGCGGTGTCAGGTCTTTGACGAATGCGCGTCCGGTGGCGCTGAACTCCACAAGCCCTTCCCGCTCTAGGGCAAAGAGGGCCTCGCGCACAGGCACACGGCTGACACCAAGCCGCTTTGCCACGGCGGATTCGGCCAGCAGCGCACCCGGCGCGGAGGTGCCATTGAGAATTTCCGTACGCAGCCGGGTCGCGGCGGAGTCGGAGCGGGAGGCGGTGGTAGTGGCAAGATCCATTCGGTATACCGTTTCAATACGGCCCGCATGAACCCTTCTTTCTCAGGCTATGATTTTCTTTGCGACGCTGCCTTTCACATCGGTGAGCCTGAAATCGCGGCCGGCGTAGCGGTAGGTCAGGCGCTCGTGATCGAGACCGAGCAGGTGCAGGATGGTGGCGTGGAAGTCGTGGGTGTGCATCTTGTCCTCCACCGCCTCGTAGCCAAGGTCATCCGTGCTGCCATAGCGCATGCCGCCTTTGACACCACCGCCCGCCATCCAGGCGGTGAAACCTTTGCTGTTGTGGTCGCGCCCGTCCGCGCCCTGGGCGTGCGGAGTGCGGCCAAACTCACCCGACCAGACCACAAGCGTGTCTTTGAGCAGGCCCCGTGAATCCAGATCTGCCAGCAGTGCGGCTAACGGCTGATCCACGGACTCACAGGTCGAGGGCAGATCCTTGGAGATTTTGAAATGATGATCCCAGTCGCTGTGCGTGACCTCCACAAAGCGCACGCCCGCCTCCACCATGCGACGCGCGAGGAGACATTTGCGGCCGAAGTCGTCGGTGGCATTGCCTTCGCCGATGCCGTAGGCGTCGAGCGTCTGCTGCGTTTCCTTTGTGAGGTCCATCACCCTGGGCATCTCGCTCTGCATTTTAAATGCCAGCTCAAAGGACTCGATGGCCCCTTCCACCTCGGGATTGACCTGGTCTCGCTGCAGTTTCTCGCGGTTCAGCGCCTGCACGAGCTCGATCTCCTTGCGCTGCGCCACGCTGCCCACGGGCGGGACGATGTTGCGCATCTGCGCATTCACAACCGGCCGGGCATCGACACCCACGCGTGTGCCCTGATAAATCGCAGGCAGAAAAGCGCTGCCATAGTTCTGCGCGCCACCGAACAAGGTTGGTGGCGCGATGGTCACAAAGCCCGGCAGATTTTCATTCACCGTGCCAAGGCCGTAGAGCGCCCATGCGCCAAGAGACGGACGAACGAACTGCGCATTGCCAGTATGCAGCTTCAAAAACGACTGTGCATGAGCTGGCAGCTCCGTGTGCATCGAATTGATGAGGCATAGATCATCGGCGCGTTTTGAAAGGTGGGGAAAGAGCTCGCTGATTGGAAGGCCGCTTTTTCCCTGGGGGGCAAACTTCCACTGCGAGCCATGCAGCTTGGTGCCGGGGGCCCGGCCATCCTTGCCGGAGGCGGCAGTGAGTTTGGGCTTGTGGTCAAAGGTGTCCACATGGGAGGGCGCGCCGCGCATGCAGAGAAAGATCACGCGCTTTGCTTTCGCACTGAAATGCGGCTGTTTTACAGCCAGCGGAGATCCGCTCTCCGCCTGGGCAAGCGCCTGGAAGGCGAGCCAGCCAAAGCCGACACCGCTGGTTTGAAGAAAATGACGTCGGGAGTTCATGGCATCAGTCAATGGAGCGGAATTCAGCACTGCTCAGCAGCGCACGGCAGAAGCTCGTCAGCACATCGCTGTCGAGCCGCGGGTAGTCCGCGAAAAAGCGCTGTGCCGCCCTGGCTTCATTGGCCGTGGGCGCTCGTGCAAAGGCCAGCTTGAAGGCGGCCGCGGCCCGCTGGTGCTCGGGCAGCGGGCGGAGTTTCTCAGCAAAGCGTCCGGCCTGCTTCGCCACAAAATCATTGTTCAAGAGATACAGGGCCTGGGAAGGGACCGTGGTCACGTCCCGGCTGCCATTCACGGCGCTGGGTTCGGCGAAATCAAACACCGTCAGGGCGTCCGGCACCGCATTCCGAGGAACTGGAAGATAGACACTTCGCATGTCTCCGCCTGCGGTCAGAAAAGGCTCTTCGCTCAAGGGTGCTCGCAGGCTTTTGATGGGAAAGCCACCGATGGCACCATCCCCGCTCTGCGCGACGGCCGATCCCACCGGAGCCTCCGTCTGCAAGCCACCGCTGACGGCCAGCATGGCATCACGAATGCATTCGGCGTCCATGCGACGCGGAGACATACGCCAGACCAGGGTATTTTCAGGATCCGCCTCAAAGGATTTGGCGTCATGTGCAGAAGACATCTGGTAGGCACGGCTCATCACGATCTCCTTGATGAAAGACTTCATGGACCAGCCTCCGGACTGGAGACGGAGGGCCAGATGGTCAAGCAGAGGCTGATTTGCGGGCGGCTGCCCGGTGGTGCCGAAGTTGTCCACCGTGGAAACAATGCCCCTTCCAAACAGCCAGTGCCAGACACGGTTGGCAAACACACGCGCGGTCAGAGGATTGGCTGAAGAAACCAGCCATTCTGCAAGCTCTCGTCTTCCGCTCTCCCTGGCAGGAATCTTCACCGCCGCCGTTGAAAGCGCGCTGACAAAACCACGTGGCACTCTGGCTCCAGGTTTTTCAACATCACCACGCGCAAAAAGCGGGCTGTCATTGATGGAGCAATACTGGGCAGGCCTTCCCAGGATCATCTGAAAGGTTTCTTCCACCGATTTCGGCTTGGTGGGAGGTCCCGCCGAGGGCGTGGCAGGATAGTCGCGGACACCCATGGCCAGCAGCTTTTGCCTTCCGTCATTGTCATAGGAGGCGAGTTCCGCCTTGCACTCACCGATCTTGGCATTGATACCCACAAACAGGACGAGCTTCTGAGGGTCGTTGTTCACATTGAACCCTTTGCCGGTGAAGAGCGCTTTCGCCGCCGTGGTGTAAAACTGCACCGCGCCATAGCGCTCAGTCCTGGCAAGGTCTTTCTCCACCTGCTCACGCCGCTCCGGAGTGAGGACCAGCGGCAGGCGCGGGAGGCCGCAGTCAGTGGGCAGTTCGATCAGCGGTGTGGCATGACTATTCTGAAAATTGGGAGCGGTGCCATACAGGGTCTCGGTGCTGAGGAAGATGCCTGCCAGCGCGTAATAGTCGCGCTGAGGAATGGGATCAAACTTGTGATCGTGGCAGCGCGCGCAGGCCACGGTGAGCCCCAGCACAGCCTGGGACATGGCATCGATCTGCTCGTCTGCGGTGTCGAGCGCAAGCTGCTTTGGGCTGCGCTCATTGAGGCTGCGTGACCCTATGGCAAGAAATCCTGTGGCAGTCTGCTTCTGCGCGCGGTCGCGGCTGTCTTTGGCTTGGAGAAGGTCACCAGCAATCTGCTCACGGACAAATTCATCAAAAGGCTTGTCCTTGTTAAAGGCTTCAATCACGTAATCACGATAGCGCCAGGCGTGCGGATAGAGGCAGTTCACATCTTTACCGGAGGACTCGGCGTACCGGGCCACATCCAGCCAGTGGCGCCCCCAGCGTTCGCCAAAACGAGGCGACTGCAGAAGAGCATCAACCATTTTTTCAAACGACTTCGCATCCGGGTTCGCGGCAAAAAAATCCACCTGCTCAGGCGTGGGTGGCAGTCCGGTGAGATCAAAGCACACACGGCGCAGCAGCGCTTCTGGTGAAGCAGCGCCCGCTGGCTTGAGCCCGCGCGCCTCCAGACCAGCAAGGATGAAGCGGTCCGCGTCTGTTTTAGGCCATGCCGTGTCCTTCACCGACGGAACCGTCGGTTGTCTCACCGGCTGAAAGGCCCAGTGGCGTCTGGCCTTTTCTGTGTCCCACTCTGATTTAACCACCGCTGCTTTGCCTTCCCTGGGATCAGGCGCCCCCATGCGCACCCACTGCTCAAAATCGGCGATCACCGAATCCGGCAGCCTGCCACCGCTCTTTTCCGGAGGCATCTGCAGGTCTTTGTTGGTGTAGCGCAGAGACTCGACAAGCAGGCTTTTCTCGAGATCCCCTGGCACGATGGCCGGGCCGCTGTCTCCGCCGCGCCGGATGCCCTCCCGGCTGTCCAGCACCAGGCCTCCTTTGATTTTCTCCGCGTTTTCGGCATGGCATTTGTAGCACTTTTCGGCCAGCACCGGCCGGATCTTCTTTTCGAAAAATGCCAGCTGCTCTGCGGTGTCCGGAGTCTCGGTGACCACCGGTTTTTCGGGAGAAGATTGTGTGCCGCCACTGATGGCGGCGATGTTCATGTATTCATCATGCGAGAGCCGGCCGTCCTGGTTTGCATCGAGCGTATGAAACAAGTAATCTACCACCTGCGGCTTGCCTTTCAGCTTGGGCGAATATTCCCCCAGCACCTTGAATTCAGCGGCGCTCAGAGCGGCATCATGGTCCTGGTCAAAGGTGGTGAATCCCTGCTCAAGCTTCTGTTTCAGCGCGGCATCTTGTGCCGAAGCCGAGGCAAGAAGAAGGGGAAGCAGGAGGAATAGATGCGTCTTCATGGCTTCATGAATTTTTCAAACTTCACCCGGCGTTCGTCACCGAGCTTCTTGAACTCCTCGATCTGCTCAGGCGTGAGCAGCCCGGCCAGATCCGTGGACTGGCGGATCGAAGCCTGGGCGATGGAGACAAGCGTGTCGTTTTTGATTTTCGCGAGGTCCTGCCTGAGCTGGTCATAGATCGGCTTAGACTTCTCAATCTGCTCGGGTGTGAGCTTGAGGCGCTTGATCTCCTCCTTCATGCGCTGCTGGACAAAGTGATCCTCGCTGATGAGTTTTTTCGCGAACGGCAGCGCAAGACCAACCCCGAACAGGGCACCGAGAATGAAGAGCCCGAAAAGGGAGATGACGATGGAGAATTTTTTCATGGAAAAAGCGGAGTTTGGATGAAGACCTGCGCGAGATCGTGAGCATCTGCGCTCATGGCGCTGGCAGACCACCAGAAGCAGCCAGCCGTCGCCATGGCCGCCAGAGGCAACGCGCCGAGCGAAAACCGGGCCCACAGTGCGGTGCTGTCCGGCGTGTCGGCAGAGGCTGCCAGCACACGCGTGGCAAAGCCATAGGGCAGCGCCTCAGATGCGGCAGTCTGCGCGCCCCTTGCACGGGTGGCGAGTCGTTCCAGTCGTTGATCGGTTTCGTTCATGGGTGTGATGCTTCGAGGTGTTCAAAAGCAGCGCGCAGCCTGCGCCGGGCGCGGAAGGCGCGCACCTTCACCAGCGTGCGGCTCCAGCCGGTGAGCGCGGCGATTTCGTCGGTCGATCTGGCTTCGAGGTGCAAGAGGCTGAGCACCATGCGGTCGTCCGCACTCAGCGTGTCCAGCAGGCGCAGCATGAGCGAGCGTGATTCGTCGTTCAGTCCATCTGTTTTCGGCTCTGCCGCTGTCAGAGTGGCCTGCATGGCCTCCTGCTCTCCCTCTGAGAGATCGCTCCAGCGCAGCTCGGGCCGCACACGGCGTGCCCGGTAATGGTCGCGGCATTGGTTGATCGCGATGCGCGCCAGCCATGGCTCCAGCGGTTTTGAGGCATCCCACTGGGTGGCTTTGGCAAACCACCGCACAAACGTCTGCTGCGCCAGGTCCTCCACGCAGTCCGGATCTGTGACGTGACGACGGATCAGCGAGGCCACGAAGGGGTAGAACGCCTCCACCAGCGCCCGCGCCGCGCCCTCGTCGCTGCATCGCAGCCACGCCGCCATGCAGGCGCGGGTTTCGCTGTCGGTCAGAATCATGGAAGCTGGAGATCACGATGGCACATCCTTTCCCGGCTTCTACGGGCAGGATGCGCGGCGGTTACAGCTCCCGGAAGAAATATTGCCGACGCCTTACTTTGCGTTCTTCGCGATGAAATCGACAATCGGGGTCGAATCCTCCAGGCCATGCGGATGATGGCCCACTCCCGGCTTTCGGATCAAGGTGATGCTGCCGCCGAGAGCCTTGTAGCGTGTTTCGATCAAGCCGGTGTTTTCATCCCAGGGCACCACGTCGTCGGCGTCTCCAAAGACATGGAGGAGCGGCACCTTGTTCTTCGCCAGGGGTTCCAGATTGTCCACAGGATTGCCCTTGTAGGCCAGCGCTTCCGCTTCGTCCTTGAAACCCCAGAGCTTGGGCACGAGAGCCCAGTTTTTGGGGTCGCCCTTGCCTTTGCCCTTGCCGCCGGGCCAGCTTTTGAAGTCGCACACCGGCGCATCCGCATAAATGCAGGAGACCTTGTCCGGATTGGCAACCGCCCAGTTGTAGCAGTACAAGCCGCCGCGGCTGAGACCCACGAGGGAGGGCTTGGTGCTCAGAGCGTAGTTGCTGGTGAGCTCCGCGTAGCACTGGTTCCACAGCTTCACCGCATCAGGGCAGCCGAGCATGTCGTTGATCCTCATGTAGACGATGTGGAAGCCTTTGCCGAGCAGGGCGATATCCGGCGCAGGCTTGTGCCCGAAGAATTCTCCATGCCAGACCCACGGGCGGCCCGGAGCGGCGGTCTTCGGGGCCACAACTGTCACCGGTTTGCCGGCGATGGTGAGCTCGTGCTTGGCGTAGCCGTTCCATTCACCGGTCTGATTCGGAAATACGATTTCCTTGGAACTGGCGAGCCTGCGTGCCTGCGCGTCAAACTCGGCGGCCTTTGCTTTCGCTTCTTCAATCGGCAGACCGGGAGGATTGCCGGGGCGCTTGTGCCCCACGTAGCTGAGCCAGGCGGGACGCAGGATGGCGTGTTTCTTTTTGACGAGCGCGAGAATGGCGGCGCCATTGGGGTGGTCCGGAGTTCCGTCGGCTTTGACCTTGAGCCCCCAGGCATCCAGCACCGCGCGCGCCATGATCAAGTGGCCTTCTGGACCGGGGTGAACGCCATCTTTGGAGAATGTGAACTCAGGATCCGTTTTCCGCTTCTCCGCGAGGGCTGCATTCATCGGCCCGTGAATGTCCAGCACCTCCCAGCCCTTCTTCCGCATGTCGAGCAGCCAGTCGGAGTAGAAATCGAGCACCTCATTGTAGCCCTGGTAAAACTGGCCCGGCTTCACCTGATCGCCAGCCACCACGCGTGCCTTGATCGGCACAGGATCAAACACCGGCGGCGTGAGATGCACCATGCGTGCGCCCGCGGCGATGACCTTGTCATGAAGCTTCTTCATTCCGTCCTGGAACGCCTTGGTGCGCACCGCTCCCAGCGGCAGATAGATGCCGTCATTCATGCCATAGCAGGCAAAGACGAGCTCCGGTTTGGCTTTTTCCAGCGCACGGTCCAGACGCTCGTGCAGATCCGGGCGTGGGAATTTGCCACCCGCATGCCCCTCTTCACTCAAACCGCTCACAGTCTCACTGCTGAGGCCGAGTGGTATCATCTCTTTCGTCACTTCCGGATGCTGGGCGATCAGGGCCGCCTCGATGAACTCAAGGTAGGCACCGCCCTGGGTGATGCTGTCGCCGAGAAAGACGATGCGCTGTTCTTTGGGGAGTTCCGCCGCCAGTGCGGTGATGGTGAGAAGGAGGGAGAGGATGATATGACGCATGAGAAGGAATGTTAGACGCCGACCAGTTCGCGCAAAGGCACGCCGCCTTCTGTGACAGTGCGCGGGCGCTGCAGCGCGTCCATAAATTCGTGATTGGGATGAATGCCCAGCAGGTGAAAAATCGTCGCGGCAAGGTCCGGCGGCCGCACGGGCCGGTCTGTCGGAGAACTTCCCATTTTGTCGCTGGCTCCGATAATCTGGCCTCCCGCGATGCCTGCCCCCGCCAGGGAGACGGAGAAGACGTTGCCCCAGTGATCGCGGCCGCCGTTTTTATTGATGACAGGCGAGCGTCCGAACTCGCCCATGACGACCACGAGCGTTTCATCCAGCAGTCCGCTCGAATGCAGATCTTCAATGAGCGCTGAGTAAGCCACGTCAAACTGCGGGCACAATACCTCGCGCACTCTCGGGCCATTGCGCTGGTGCGTGTCCCACAGCGGGCTTCCTGCATTTTCATCGCCAGGCTCGCGCGGCCAGTTCACCTGCACCAGCCGCACGCCGGCCTGCACCAGCCGGCGCGCCAGCAGCACGCTCTGGCCAAATCGATGCCTGCCGTAGCGATCCCGCATCGCCACGGGCTCACGCTCGATTTCCAACGCGGCACGGCTGGCCTCCGAGTGAATCAAATCAAAGGCGCGTTGCTGCATCGCGACGGTCTCCTCCATGAGGGGATTCGCCAGAGTGCGCCGGAACTGCACGTCCATCTGCCGCAGCAGGCTGCCACGCTCGGAAAAACGCACATCCGTCATGCCTTCGGCCAAACTCATGCCTTCGATGCGCAGATGCTCGGCACTGGGATTGCACTTGATGAGCTGCGGATGCCATGGCGCCCCCATGAATCCGCCATTCTGTCCCGGCCAGACGATGTTGCCGTTGTTTTCGAGCCGCTCCGGCAGCACGACCGAAGAAAGAGGCGAACGCTCGCTGGGCCTGAGTGCACCGACGGCAGACGCAATGCTCGGCCAGTCATTCGCACTCGCGGGCACATTTTCGGCTTTCGACTGCGGCGCATACCCCGTGAGCATGAAGCTGCCGCTCGTCGAATGCGAATTGATGCCCGTGGTCATGGACCGGATCACCGCAAGGTGGTGCATCAGCTTCGCCGTGCGCGGCAGCGTCTCAGAGAAATGAATCCCCGGCACCGAAGTTCGGATGGATTTAAAATCTCCGCGAATCTCCAGCGGAGCATCCGGCTTCGGATCAAAGGTCTCGTGCTGCGGCGGCCCGCCGCTGAGAAATAAAATGATGCAGCTCTTCGCCCGGCCAAAAGAGGCGTCCTTGCTGGGAGTCCTGGCATTCAGCACGGATGGCATGGACAGTCCCAGACAGCCCAATCCACCCACACGCAGCCATTCTCGGCGCTTGAAGGCGGTGGTTGTAAGAAGAGGCTGCATGGACCCCATCAACTACGCCCGGCCCCCGGTGCTCTATCACACCCGGTGCAGCTTGTAGGGATAGACTTGGTCCGCGTTCCACTGGCAGCCGTATAAATCGCCAGCATCGTCCACGCAAACGTCATGCACATTGCGGAAGACCGGCTGGTCCTGGAGCAAAAGTTTCACCTGATCTCCCTCGTATTGAGGCTCATGGCCTCCCGGAGCGGAAATCACGCGGTTGTTTTTGTCCAGGATGATGATGAACCCGCGCTCACGCCACATGCGATAGTCGTTCGGCTTCATGCCAAAGCACACGCCGGAGAGCAGCAGATCCCCCGCGATGACCGGCCGGCTCATGCAGGCGCCGGGTAGATAAACGGAGTGCGAATACGTGCCATCAAGCTGATACCAGTGGAACTCATTGCGGATGCGCTCCGTGCACAGCACCATGGGCGTGCCGCCACGTGAGTCGATGGTCACGCCGTGCGCCTGCATGAACTTGCCCGCGTTCATGGCCTGCGTGCTGTTGCCGCCAAATTTGCGGATGAATTTCCCCGTGGCATCGAACTGAAGGATGAACTGGGAGCCGTAGCCGTCCGCCACATAGATGTCGCCATTCGGACCCGCCACAGCCTCGGTCGGGGCGTACTTGGTCACGGCATCATACGCGCCGCACTCCCTGGCATGCGGAAGCTCCAGCAGCACCTCGCCTGTGAGCGTGGTTTTCACCACCCGGCCGCCGGCTGGATCGCACAGCAGCAGGGTTTCCTTCCCATCGCGCACATCCAGGCTCAGACCGTGCCCCCCGCGCAGCTTCAGCGTCCACGCATCCAGCACCTTTCCTTCTTTGTCGAAGATGAGGATGTTGTTTTTCGCCTCGTCGGTGATCATGATCAGCCGCTTCTGTGAATCCATGACCATCTCATGGCAGTTCTTCACCGGGTGAGTCTCTCGTCTGGCTTTGCACCATTCCAGATCCACGCGGTAACGGTGCGCCCCATGGCCGATGATGGCGCCATTCAGTGAGGTTTTGCTCTCCGCCCGCACAAACGGGGCGGCTAAAGCAGTGGCGGCTGTGGTGGTGAGGAAATGGCGGCGGTTCATGCCATCTGAAACACCGCATCCGCACCGCAACTATCTGGAATCCTTCGCGCGCGTCCAAAACGTCGGCAGGCGCAGCTTCCACCGCATCGCAGCCAGGCGCAGCACCAGGATGACCGCCATGCCGATGTAGCGGTCGCTTTCCGAGGCTGGAAACCACTGGCGCAGCAGCACAAACACCAGCGCTCCCACGGACACCGCCGTGGCATACAAGTCCACCTCCGCCTGAAACACCCACGGCACCTCGCTGCGCAGCACATCGCGCATGATGCCCCCCGCCACGCCCGTGACCACGCCCAGCAGTACCGCCACCACGCCCGGCGTACCGAAAGACAGCGCCTTCTCCGTGCCGGCGATGCCAAACAAGGCCAGGCCAAACGCATCGGCAAGGGCCAGGGCTTTGTTTGGCAAGTGCATGAATCGCACGAGCACAAACGTCACCACCGCCGCGATGAGCGCCGTCCAGACATGCAGCGGCTGTTTGATCCAGAACACAGGCTGCGCTCCGAGGCACAGGTCGCGAATAGTTCCGCCGCCGACCGCTGTCACCAGCGCCAGCACGACCACGCCGAAAAGATCCATCCGCTTCCCTTCAGCCGCGAGCACACCCGAGATGGCGCATACAGCGACAGCAAAGTATTCGATCCAGGGCGGCATTACTTGGATGGGGTTGGTTCGGGCTTTTTCGCCACAGGCGGCGCCGGGGTCCACTCCGGCCGGCTCTGTATTCCGAGATGCTGGTAGATCATCGGCACCAGGGCCGTCTGCGGCGTGGGCTGCTGCTGCAGTTTCTCACGTGGCAGGTCGGCACCATGAGCGGCCAGCCAGATGTTGCGCTCTTCTTCACTGTCGCCTCCGTGACTGTTGCCGCGTCCACCGTGATCCGTGGTGATCAGCACCAGCCAGTTTTCGTCTTTGAATTGGGGTCGTGCGCGCATCGCGCGCAGCAGTTCTCCGATGTGTGAATCCACGTGGCTGATGGCGTTCAGGTACAGCGAACTGTCCGGCGAGAAGCTTGCACGTGAATCAATCGCCCCGTGGCCGACCTCATCCACCTGACCAAAATAGACAAACATCACATCCGGATTGCCACTGCTCAGTGTGTCCAGAGCAGCATCTCTCACCTCAATATCCTTCTCGGGATTGTCCACAAAATGGCGCGCCGCATCTGGAGTTCGGGTGAATTTCACATCCAGAAAATCGGCATCCCCAAGACGCGATCCGTCCGCGATGAAGTCATGGATCGGCGGCCAGTCGGCAAAGGAGGCGCAGAAAGCGCGCGGCTTCACCTCCTTGATGCGCCGCATGAAATGAGCGTACGTTTGAAAGCGGCCGCCAATGAAGCGGTTGTTCGTCACGCCATGCTGGTCTGCCCACACTCCAGTAAGCAGGCTGCTCCATCCCGGCCCACTGACGGTGGGCTGGTGAGTGGTCGCGCCCAGTTCACCTCCAGCGTAGAATTTGCGCGTGAACAGCCCCATTTCGCTTTCACACATCCCTTTCAGCTGGGGAGCAAGCCCTCGTTCCATGGCCGCCTGAAGCGCGTCCGCACGGCAGCCGTCCACCCCGATGAACAGCACTCTTCTGCCCGCAAAGTCACTCTCCTTGCCGGGTCCGTGTGCAGACAGCCGCGAGGTAATGGCGGATAAGAGGACAAGAATAACAGCGGCAGCTTTCATGAGATATTAAAGACTTCAGCGCTTCAGGTAAAACTCAATGCCGTTGAGCAGCATTTGCACGGCCACCATCACGAGCAGCATGCCCATCAACCGTTCGACAGCCATCGAGCCCTTTTCTTTTAGCACCCGGGCAATCGCCGGTGCACAGAGCAGCACCGCTGCGGTGATGCCCCAGGCAATCAGCAGCGCGGTGAACCAGCGCCAGATTTGTTCCGGCTGCGTGCTCACGAGCACCAGCAGCGTGGCCAAAACCGAGGGCCCTGCGATCATCGGGGTGGCCAGTGGAACGATGAACGGCTCCAGCACGGACTCGTCCGCCTCACGACGCGATGGTGGAAAAATCATTTTCAGCGCGATCAGAAACAGCACGATGCCACCGCTGATGAACAAAGCCTCCTGCTTGAGGTGCAGCAGCCCGAGCAACCACGGACCGGCAAACAAAAACATGACGAGAATCCCCAGTGCAATGACCAGTTCCCGCGCGATGACGCGCAGCCGCCGCTCCGGCGGCACCGGGCGCAGGCCCGACACAAACGTCGCCACGTTCCCCAGCGGGTCCATGATCGTCAGCAGCAGCAGCGTGGCAGACAGCGTGTCCATGCTTCCCTTTCAAAATGTTTTCACAAACTCAGCCCAGAGTTCATCCACGGTCTTGCCAGTGATCTCAGACCACAATTCGTCGCGATACGCACCTTTTCGCAGAGCGGCATTCAGCTTCACCACCAGTCCGGGTGTGTGCTGCTTCTCAATCCACTCCAGAAACATGGCGGTGGTTTTGTAGGCGTCCTTGTAGCTCGCCAGCCTCGTCAGCTTTGGCCGTGGAGCCTTCGGCTCGAAATGCACGATCCGGATGTAGTCTGCAATTCCTTCCACCAGCCAGCCCGGGCCGCCGTTTGGATATGCCTGCACCACATGCGTCAGTTCATGGATCACCATGCCCCAGTCATCATTGTGCGACCGCACAAATACCGCGGCGATGGTGATCTTTCCACCCACAGCATGCGCGACCCCCTTCATCTTCGGGTCAAAATAAAGCGTCACCTCCTTCGGCGCCACAAACCCCTCGCTCGGCAGCAAGGCAGCGATCTTGGGAAACCATTCGACGCACAGCGTCCCCGCCTTGTTTCCCCAGTCTTTTAAATCAGGTACGTCGTTCGTATCCACCAGAGCAGTGGCCTTTTGGGTGCTAATCTTCACCACGGTGCGTGGCTCCGCATACGCGGTGGGAACGAGCAGCAGGAAGAGAAGGGCAAACTTTTTCATCGTTCAGAAGCTTTGATCAGTTTCGGCAGCGGCAGTTTTTTCCACGCGCCCACATCCTGCTGCAGCACCTCGACCGCTTTGTCGAGCTGGCGGTCGGTTTTGTCACCGGGCTGCGGCCAGACGACATGATCTGGCTTCGCTCCATTGAGTTCCATGTCCTGCCCGCTTTCGAGCACATACCAGCCCCGGAATGGCAGACGCAGTGTGCCAACATCCATGATCGAAGCCGCCCCGGTGCTGATCACACCTCCTGCCGTCTGCACGCCGACAAGCTGGCCGCGCTTCAGGGTTTTAATCGCATGGCTAAAGACTTCCGCATTGCTGTAGCTGTTCTGATTGCACAGCACCACGATTGGCTTCTGCCATGTGGCGTAAATCATGCGGTCCTGCGGATACCCTGGCGTATGGCTGCCCCGTGGCATGGCGATAGCGTGGCGCGGCTGCTGCAGTGCGGTGAGCAGATGATCCGTCGTGGAGCCACCGCCATTTTCACGCACATCGATGATCAGCCCGTCCTTGCCAGCGCCCGCATGGTACAGCTCCTCCTGAAACTTCTGGAAGCTGGAATCATCCATGGCGCTGATGTGCAGGTAGCCAAGCGTGTTCCCGGACATCTTGTCCACCGCATGGCGGTTTTCATGAATCCACTCATCATAAAGCAGCTTTCGCGCGGCGATGTAGCTGATCGGGCGCAGCATTACCTCTCGTGTTTTCTCACCGTACTTAACCGTGAGCGTGATGTCCCGCTCCATCACTCCGTTCAGCACGCTGCTCACATCCGTGTCCGGCATCACATCCTTGCCATCCACCTTCATGATGATTTCGCCGGCCTCGATTCGGCTCTCCTTGCGGCTGGCCGGTGATTTCGCAATCACGTCACGCACTTTCCATCCGGGACCTGCGTAGGCCGGGTCAAAGCGCAGGCCCAGATGCGCGGTCTCCTCCCGCCACGCACTCGTTGGCAGGCTGCCGGAGTTCCAGGTGAAGCCCAGGTGCGATCCGTTCAATTCACCGAGCATGAGCCAAACGCACTCACCAGCGCCGTTCATGTCGGGAGCCGCCCCCGCCATGTCGCGATACTTCGCGCGCACGGCATCCCAGTCGCGATTGCCGTGCCGTTCATCATAAAAATCGTCGCGCATAACCTGCCAGCATTGGTCAAATACCGCGCGCTGCTTTTCCGCACGCGAGTAGCTCTGCTGCGCATGGAATGGGATCAGCTTCGGATCTCCGCCCTTGCCGGAAACGATCGCCGGTTTGCCATCGAGCAGGCCCACAATCTGATCATCCATTCTCAACCATTCCGCGTTCGTCAGCGCGGCCGCGCTGAAGGGCTTGGGCATCAGGTCATCCGGAAACTCAACGCTCCGTGTCGATTTCCGCTCCTCCAGCTGAGACTGAAACACCAGCTTCTTTGAATCCGGCGACCACAGGAGCGAATGCTCCACCGTGTTCGCAATCTTGATGCGGTGGATCCGCTCGTGGATGTCCTCGAAGTCGATCTTCAGCGGCTCCGGCTTTTTGATTTCCGGCTTCTTTTCCTCGGTTTTCTTCTCCTCCGGTTTGCCATCATCAGCTTTCGTCCCCTCAGGCTTGGGAGCGTCCGGTTTGTCGGCCTCCGGCTTCTTTGCCGGCTCTGCAGGTGTGTCGCTCTTTTTGGGCTCCTCTCTCCTGAAATCCGGCCGCACCGTCCTTTTGAATTTGTCCCGCGCCTTCGTCAAAATACGCTCGCGTTTCGTCTTCTCGTCATCCGCAGCCGCCAGATTGACATAAAAGATGTCCGTCTCGTCCAGCTCACGCTTGCCAAGCCACGCGATCATTTTGCCGTCAGGGGACCAGCTGGGCCGCGTGTCGTTGTCCGGATGCCGCGAGAGATTGAAGGGCGGCTTGGAGCCATCCGTCGGCATGAGCCAGATGTCTGCGTTGAACCACTCGTCCAGCTGCGAATACGCAAGCCATGCGCCGTCCGGTGAAAACTCGTAGCTCGGCGCGTTCCAGGACTCGATGAGCCGCCTCGCATTCTGCGCGTCCCCATCGGCCAGCCAGAGATCTCCGTGATCGCTCACCCAGGCGAGCTTTTTGCCATCACGCGTAAACTTCGGCCGCGACTCGGCCACCGGATCGTTGGTGAGTTTCTTCAAAGTGAAGCCGCTGTTTTCCCACCACATCCTCTTTTCGTTGGCAGGAGAGGCCTGCCACACGTCTGTCTGTCCGCCGGCATCGCTGATAAACACCAGTCTCTTACCATCGGGCGCAAAGGTCACCTCGCGTTCTTCCTCGCCCGAATGGGTCACCCGGCGCGGCTCCTTCAGTTCCGTGTCCATCACCCACACATCACCGCCAGAGATGAAGGCCATCTGCAGGCCGTCCCGCGTGAAACTGATGTCCGTGGCTTTCTCAAGCACCACTCGTGTGACGTCCGTTGCGGAGTCATGCGCAGACTCGATCTCAATCTTGACCGCCTCCTTGTCGCCCGGATGCCAGCGATACAGATCAAACCGCATGCGGAAAACCAGCGTCTGCCCGTCACGTGAGATGCACGGAAACACCACCAGATCGTCTTTGTAGTGGGTGATTGCGCTGCCTTTGCCAGTGGCCAGGTCATGCTGCCAGAGGTTGCCGTTCTTCACAAAATAGAAACCTTTGCCGTCCGGTTTCCACAGCGGCCACCGGTTCTCACCCTCATCACTGAGGACCCTCTTGAAGCTGCCGTCCTTGCGATTAAACAGCCAGATCTGTCCACCGCGCGAACCCTTGTATCCCTGCCTCCACCATGCCTCGGAACCTTCTCGCATGAACAGCACCTGCTGGCCGTCCGGCGAGATCACGCCATCAAAGCCATAGTCGTCAAACAGCACGCTCTCCGCCTTTCGCTCACCCGCATTGATGATCGCCATGCGTGCGGCGCGTGACTCGCGCATCCACGAAAAATCACGTCCCAGTCCCACCAGCAGGCCCCGGCCGTCCGGCGTCCACTCGCGCAGATCACACCCGTCCGTGTGAAATGTAAGCTGCTTTGGCACGCCGCCACTGGCTGGCATTGCATACAGTAGTTTGCTGCCTTCGCGTTCACTGTTGAAGGCTATCTGCGTGCCATCCGGCGAAAACGCCGCGCCTGAGTCCAGCGCCGGGTGTGTCGTCAGCCGCATCGCGCGCCCCCCGCTTGTCGGTGCCGTCCAAATGTCTCCCTGCCATCCAAATGCGATCGTTTTGCCATCGGGCGAAAGCGCCGGCTCATGCACGAGCCGCACGGGATCGGCATTGGCAATGCTGGACCAGACAAGGAGCAGGACGAGGATGCGGGGCGTCATAGGATGGATCTAAACGGTCTTGGAATTACGCAACGTTCAACGCGAGGGCGCGGCGGGTGATTTCCTTGCTTTTCGTCCCCTGGCCGCGCCATCCCCACGCACAGGCAATCTTGAATTGAGGCAGGGATCATGCGGTGCGTGGGAGGTCAAATTCCGAGCTGTTTTTTCACTTCCACGAAGGCGTTCACCGCAGCCTCCAGATCCGCCCGCATGTGCGCTGCGCTGATCTGCGTGCGAATGCGTGCCTTGCCTTGTGGCACGACGGGATAGCTGAAGCCAATGACGTATACTCCACGCTCCAGCATAGCGTCGGCAAACTTCGCGGCCAGCGCAGCGTCCCCGAGCATCACCGGAACGATCGGGTGCTCTCCGGGCACAATGTCAAATCCGGCCGCGGTCATCCTCTCCCGGAAGTAGCGCGTGTTTGCCTCCAGCGTGTCACGCAGCTGCGTGGAATGCTTCAGCAGATTCAGCGCTGCAATCGATGCCCCTGCGATGCTCGGGCACAGTGTGTTCGAAAACAAATACGGCCGCGAACGCTGCCGCAGCAGTTCAATGATTTCCCTTCTCCCGCTGGTGTAGCCGCCGCTCGCCCCGCCAAGCGCTTTTCCCAGCGTGCCGGTCAGGATGTCGATGCGCCCCATCACATTGCAGTGCTCATGCGTTCCCCGGCCGGTCCTCCCCATGAAGCCCACGGCATGCGAATCGTCCACCATCACCAGTGCTCCATATTTGTCCGCCAGATCACAGATCGCCTTCAGCGGCGCTATGAAGCCGTCCATCGAAAACACCCCGTCCGTGGCAATCAGTTTAAACCTTGCGCCCTTTTGATCTGCGGCAATCAACTGCGCCTCCAGATCAGCCATGTCACAGTTTTTGTAACGATACCGCTGCGCCTTGCACAGCCGCACGCCGTCGATGATCGAGGCATGGTTCAGCTCATCGCTGATGATCGCGTCCTCCGCTCCCAGAATCGTCTCAAACAGCCCGCCATTCGCATCAAAGCAGGAGCCATAGAGAATCGTGTCCTCCGTGCCCAGAAAGTCAGTCAAGCTGGCCTCCAGCTCCTTGTGCACCCCCTGCGTGCCGCAGATGAAGCGCACGCTGGCCAGCCCGTAACCCCAGTGCTCCAGCGCCTCATGGGCCGCCTGCCGCACCTTTGGGTGCTGCGCCAGACCGAGGTAATTGTTCGCGCACAGGTTCAGCACCGCCTTGCCACCGTTCGCACGCACCAGCGTGCCCTGCGGCGTCGAGAGCACACGCTCGCGCTTGTACGTTCCTGCCTTGCGGATCGCATCCAGCTGCGCCGTGAGATGAGTCGAAAAGGTTGAATTCATGCCTGCCGATATACTGGACGCATGTCCTGTATTTTGGCAACCGCGAATTTACATCTTCTCATTGACCCGCCGCCAGAACCGCCTCCACCAGCGGAGTCACCGGATCCAGCCCATGCGGATGATGCCCCGCCTCCGGCTTCTCCCAGCGCGTGATTGAACCACCCAGCGCCTTATAGCGCGCCTCCAGCACATCCGCGTGCAGCTTAGGAGGGACAATGTCGTCCTTCATTCCCAGCACAAAAAACACCGGCACCCTGGCCGCAGCGAGGCCCTCCAGACCGTCCACCGGGCTGCCTTTGAATTCAGGGAGCTGCGCTTCGGTGATGCCATAGCTTTCCAGGCACTCTTTCCTCATCGCCCGCGCTTCAGGCGTCCCGTTCGGAAACTTCTTCAAGTCCAGCAGCGGATTGTCAGCATAAATGGCGCTGACTTTGGTGGGGTTGGCTTTCGCCCAGTTGAAAATATAAGTGCCGCCACGGCTCATGCCCTCCAGCACCGGCTTCGGACCAAGCCCGAGCTTCTGCGCGAGCGCATAAAATTGATTCCAGCGCTCCACCGCCTTGGGCGCTCCCCAAAACTCCACCACATCGCAATACACCAGATGATACCCGTGCTCCAGCATCGCGATGTCAAAGGCAGGCTCGTGTCCCCAAAAACGCGCACGCCACACCCACGGGCTGCCCGCCGCTGCCTTCTTCGGCGCGACGATCTTGCATTCAGCCCCATCACCAGGAAGATCAAAATCCAGTTCAACGAAATCGTGAAACCGCTCCGCCTTCGTCTCGGAGACTCCCGCCGCCGTCAGCCGCGACTTCAAATCGTCTGCGCTAACTGCCACGCAGCACATCCATGCCATTCCAACCATCAGTGAAAGTTTCATCATGCCGCAACATGAAGACGTTCACTGGCTTTGAAAAGCATCATTCACTTCTTTGGCAGATTGATCTGAGGGGCCGCGCCACTGGCAGGCCGCTCAAACCTTTTGCCAAACGGCGTGAAGCCTTCCACGAATCCCCCTTGGGACAGGAAGAATTTCCCGTTCTCGACTCCCATGAACCGGTCAAGCCGGTTGGCCTTGCCGGTGCCGTCGTGGCTGAAAGTCGCAGCCGTCAGTTCCGTCCATTTGCCATCCGCAGTAGCGATCCGTTGCGGCCCGTAGAGAGCCTTGCGCTGGAGGTGACCGTTCTGACCTCCGAAATTTTCACTGAATGAATACAGCCCTCGTAGATACTTGCCATCCTTGGGCGCACGAAAGCTCGCAATAAGCATCCATTCTTTCTTCTCGGGATGAAACCAGAAGCCGCTGTAAGTCGTGTGCTCTCCTTCAGGCTCCACGCGGACCACAAACTTCTGCGCTTCACCCGTCTTCCAAGGATAGACGAGATGCGAATGGCCACCCGTTCCCTCATTGCCAAAGACGCTGGCTTCCACTCCCTCGCCTTTGGCGACCAGTTGAGTTTGGTTCTCGGCGGAGACGGTGCTGCGATCCTTGGCGTTCTGCCCTGTGCCCGCGTCCCAGATGGAAAAAATGATGCGCCGCTCCTCCAGCGAGTTGACCTGCATGCCAAAGTAGCCGCGCGTGAATCCACAGGCCATGTAGTACGTCGCCACTGGATCCTCCACCGCCGTGACCTCATTGTAAAACATCGTGATCTTCTCATCCTTCGGCGTTGGATACATCAGGTGCACCGAGGCTGCATTGCGCCGCGGCTCCAGATTGAAATGCGCATCCTTGATGGCTGCTCCGTCGAGCACCAGCGCCTGAATCGATCCTTTGCCGTCAGCACTGCCGACCGTAGCTAGATCAAACCGGACATAACCCGCCTGAGCGATCTCAAAGTCGCCCAATTCCGCCTCGCCATTCTTGATGGTGGCCTCGTTGCTCTGCTTCCCAATCGTGAGCCGCAGTTTTCTCCCATCCTCGTCCTTGGCTTTGATGACAGCACTGAGCTTGCCTGGAGTCTTGATCTCTCCAAACCACAGCACGTGCTGGTTCTTGTCCGTCCATTGGGAAGCGCCTTTCTCTTTGGAAATCGTCACTCCTCCAGAATCCGTTTCCGCATAGGCCGTGAAAGCCGGCACGTTCAATTCAGCGTGCGCGCTGGCCAGCAGCAACAATGTGGTGGTGGTGAAGCAGAGGCTCTTTTTCATAGTCGTAAGGTTCATGATTTTAATCCTTTGAGTTCAGGTTTTGCGACGATCGCATCCCGGATGAATTCATCCCACGTCACGGCGTGTCCTGCCTTTGCGGCATGTTCTCCAAAAAGCGTCAGCAGCGTGGTTTCCACCGCACCTTCGACCGTGGGATTTCCTCCCGGATCTTTGGCAGCGATGGCCGCACGAAAAGACTCGACGTTGTTCACCGAGCCCGCGCGATACAGATTCTTTGTTTCCCCTCCGCCCCAGAAATTGTCCTTGCCGCCACGGATCATCACCCGCCCGCCAAACTTGCTGGTGAAGGCACCTTTCGTGCCGACAAAACGATTGTCACAAAGGAAGGGCGAGCCCCATGCGGTGTACTGGCGCGAGGCGAAAGTCACCGCACCTTTTGCAAACTCAAACAGAATGGCAAAGTGGTCCGACACATCGCCCACATTGTCTGGACGCCCGCCGCGGCCGCAGGTGCCGCTGATGCGCGTCGGCCGTCCAAAAGCCCAGCTCACGATGTCCAGCGCATGGATGTTTTGCTCGGTGATGATGTCGCCCGCCAGATCGCGGTGGCGGATCCAGTTTTTCAGACGCCCCTCTGGCGTGTCATCCGCCTCGCTTTGCAGCGGGATCAAATCCGCCTCGTAATGGCACTCGCCAAATTGCAGGTCACCAATGCCTCCGTCATGGATGCGCTTGATTCCCTCCTGGAAAAACGCATCGCCACGGCACTGCACATCGGCCAGCACCACGATGCCCTTGGCCGCCGCATCCTTCGCCAGTTGGCGAATCGTTTCGCACCCGGCCACGTCGATCGCCACCGGTTTCGCGATGAGCACATGCTTGCCTGCCGCCACCGCATCAATCGCCTGCTGCACGTGAAAAAACGGCGGGCTGTGAATAGCCACCGCATCCACGTGCTCCAGCATCTTCTTGTAGCCATCCAGCCCGGTAAATTGTTGATCCGCGGCGATGCTGAACTTTTCACCAAAGCTCTTCACCTTGTCTTCGAAATAGTCACACGCTGCGGTGAGTTTGAAGCCGGGATTTTCAGCCAGGATGCCCGAGACAAACGTCCCTCGTCCGCCGCAGCCGATGTTGCCGATCTTGAAGACCGGCCCGCTGTAGGGAGTTTGTGCTGGCGTTGCAGAGGTTTGCGCGGCCACTCGGCTGGCGAAGGTGGCGAGACCTGTGGCGTGAAAGAAGGAGCGTCGGTTCATGAATAGGGAGGGGTTGGATTTTAAAGGTCAGACATCAACGCCTTCCCGCCGCAATGGCTTTGGTCAGATGTTGTTAAATGTTGAATCCGTTTGGCAATCATTCGTTTGCGCCTAATGCTCGCTTTACTTCCGCGTTTACGATTCCGGACGGAAGGCCTTGATCACCAGCTCCCGAAACGCACGCACATGCTCGGGTTCGAAGCGGCCCTTGCGCTGCACCAGAAAGACTTCCTCATGTCCAAAGAGATCAGAGGCATCTCGAAACACGATCTCCGTCTCGCCTGCTGCGCGCTTGGGCAGCCTGACTCCCGCAGCCGTGGTTCCGAGCGCGATGCCAAAGCCAATGGCCACATAGTTCAGCAGCAGCGCGCGGTTCGTGGCCGTCATCGTCACATTCATGCGCTCCGCCAGCCCGGCTCGCGCAAACATTCTCCGGATCTGCCGATGGGAACTGCTCTCCTCCGGCGCCAGCACCAACGGTTCATTGACGATGCCCGCCAGCGTCAGCTGCCGGGTCTGAAGCAGGGCGTGATGGGCAGGACAAATGAGATGAAATGCGAACCGCGTCAGCGGCAGGCACTGGAACTGCGGCATCGGCTCATCGCCCTCCGCCATGCCCATCACCGCCAGGTCAGCCCCATCCTGCTCGATCACCTGACGCGCGAGGTACGAAGACCGGTCCAGCAGCACCAGTTTCACCGTCGGATGATGCTGCCGGTAGGCGATGATCGGCCGCCGCAGCGCGCCGGCAATCATTGTCGGCGGCGCAACCACCGTCAGCGTACGCGCAGCCGTGCTGCGGCGTTCCTCAAACATCGCCCTCAGGCCGTCGAAGGATTCGACCAGCGGAGCCGCCAGGTCCACCAGTGACCGGCCATCGTCCGTCAGAGAAACTTTGGCGCCGTCTGCCACCACAAACTGCACGCCGTATTCATCCTCCAGGGAGCGAATCTGCTGCCACACCGAAGGCACCGCCAGCCCCATCGCCGCGGCCGTCGCTGCAAAGCTGCCATGCCGCGACAGCTCCACCAGCGCGCGGATCTGCCTGAAACGCACTTCTTTGAAGTAACGGCGCACGGGTGAGTCGGTGCCTGTTCCGATCCTGCGGGGAGCGTTGGTTTTTGCTTTCATCGTTAGCCTAGTCCTAATGGATCAACAGGTGATCGCAAGCGTCTAAGCTGACCAGTCCAGCACAACTTTGCCGCAGTTACCGGATTCCATCGCTGCAAAACCCTGCTCGAACTCGGTAAAATGAAATCGGTGTGTGATCACCGGCTTGATGTTCACTCCGCTCTCCAGCAGCACGCTCATGTAATACCACGTTTCATACATCTGCCGCCCGTAGATGCCCTTGATAGTCAGCATGTTGAAAATGACCTTGTTCCAGTCGATGGCGATCTGCTCGCTCGGGATGCCCAGCATGGCGATCTTGCCTCCATGGCACATGTTGTCGATCATGCTGCGAAAGGCGGCGGCGTTTCCGCTCATTTCGAGTCCTACATCAAAGCCTTCCCTCATGCCGAGCTGCTTTTGCACGTCCTCGATCTTTTCGTTGGTCACGTTCACCGCCCGCGTCGCTCCCATCTGCCGCGCCAGATTCAGCCGGTACTCATTCACATCCGTGATCACCACATGTCGCGCTCCCGCATGCTTCACCACCGGAATCGCCATGATGCCGATCGGCCCCGCGCCCGTGATCAGCACATCTTCACCGAGGCACTCAAAAGCCAGGGCCGTATGCACGGCATTGCCAAAGGGATCAAAAATGCTCGCCACTTCCTCATCCACACCATCGCGATGGTGCCACACGTTGGTCATCGGCACGCTGATGTATTCCGCAAACGCACCGGTGCGATTCACGCCAATGCCCACGGTGTCTTTGCAAAGATGGCGCCTTCCCGCCAGACAGTTGCGGCAGCGGCCGCACACCACATGCCCCTCGGCGCTCACGATTTCCCCGGGGTGGAAGTCATTCACATTCGAACCGACCTCCACCACCTCCCCCACAAACTCATGGCCCACCACCATCGGCACCGGGATCGTCTTCTGCGCCCAGGCATCCCATTTGTAGATGTGCAAATCCGTGCCGCAAATGCCGGTTTTATGCACCTTGATCAGCACATCATTGATGCCCACCTGCGGCTCCGGGACATCCTGGAGCCAGAGACCGCGTTCCGAACGTGCTTTGACGAGTGCTTTCATATTGGATAAGTATGTCGATATATTGGACACGCGTCCACTAAATCGGCAACTGGTATTTTTTCCGCTACGCGAGAATCTGCGGAATCACCTGCCCGAAGTCCCGCTCCAGCCGCTTGCGGCCGGGAACCTCAAGCTGGTGCGGATCCAGACCGAGCAGGTGCAGGATGGTGGCATGCACATCCGTCACATAGTGCGGATGCTCCACTGCATGAAATCCGAGTTCGTCCGTGCTGCCATGGATGGTCCCGCCTTTGATGCCTCCGCCGGCCATCCACACGCTGAAGCCAAACGGATGATGATCCCGCCCGTCGCTTCCCTGGCTTCCAGGCGTGCGGCCAAACTCCGTCGCGAAAACCACCAGCGTATCATCCAGCATGCCGCGCTGCTTCAGGTCCTTGAGCAGTCCGGCGATGGGTTTGTCCACCTGCTGCGCCAGCATCGAATGATTTTTCTTCAGGCCGGAATGAGAATCCCAGGCACCTGCGGCTCCATCGCCATGCTGAAGCTGGATGAAACGCACCCCACGTTCGGCCAAACGGCGTGCCACGAGCAGCTGCCGCGCAAACGGCTCGGTGATCTTGTCGTTCAGGCCGTAGAGCTTTTTGGTTTCCTCGCTCTCCGCGTCCAGGTTCATCGTCTCGGGAACCGCGGCCTGCATGTTGTAGGCCAGCTGGTAGCTCTTCATGCGGGCGGCGAGCGTTTTGTCTCCGGGATACGCCTCCGCATTCAGCGTGTTGAGCTGATGAATAAGGTCAAACTGCGCAGCCTGCTCCGCTTTGGCGATAGCGATCTCTGGCGTGGCAAATGGCATCGCGTTCTTGGGGTCCACCTTTAAATTCACCGCGTCGTAAGCGGGCCCCAGATAGTGCCCGTCTCTGACGTCAAAAAAGCGCGGCCCCATGTTGATGAACGAGGGCAGGTTGTCCGTCATCGAACCCAGCCCATAGCTGATCCAGGCGCCAATGGTAGGCACACGTGGCTCCAGCATGTGCCTGCCGCTGTGAAACTGCACCTGCGCCCCATGATTGTCGTCCGTGGTCCACATGCTGCGGATAAAGGCGATCTCATCCGCGCATGTGCCTAAGTTTGGAAACCAGTCGCTGATCTCCACTCCGCACTGACCATAGCGTTTGTATCCCACCTGAAGCGGATAGATCACGTTGCGCTGCTGTCCGTTCGCATCGTTCACCACCACCACCCGCACCTTCTTGAGCTTCTCGGGATTCTGTACCTCCTTGAAAGGCGTCTCGCCGATGGACTTGCCCGCGTACTTCGTCAGCATCGGCTTCGGATCAAAGCTTTCCATGTGGCTCACGCCCCCGCGCATAAAGAGCCAGATCACCCGTTTCGCCTTCTGGGGAATCACCGGCAGTCCGCTCGGCGGGTGCCACGCCTCCTCCGCGCGCAGCATGGAAGCAACCGCAATGCTGCCCAGTCCGCCGAGGATGTCACGGCGGAGGAAGGGCGTAGGTCTCGGCAAAGAATTCATCGCAGGGTCACAAAGTCGTTATGGTTGAGCAGCGCCTGCACAAAGAGGCTGCGGTTTTGCTTCAGCTGCGCCAGGCCGGACAAACTCACTTCACGCTCCCCTGCCGTCGCGGGCCGGCCCAGCACTGCCAGGAAGGACTGCTCGATGAACTCCCTCTCATCGAGCTTGCCAAACTTTGCCGCCAAAGCATCCGCACACTCACGGCTGAGCCTGCTGTTCGTCAGCGCCAGCGCCTGCTGCGGCACCACGCTTTCGTTGCGACGGTAGCATTCAAGGACGTTGGCGTTGTCAAAGGTGGCCAGAAAACGCTCCTCGACCTCGGCATTCTGAATGAAGTAAAGCGAGCGCCGCGGGCTGGTGTCCGCTGCTGTGGTGGGAAGGCTGGGACCACCGAGAGAAAGATCCAGCCTGCCAGCCAGCCGGAGCAGGCTGTCGCGCACCACCTGGCTTTCCATGCGGCGCGGATTCATGCGCCAGAAGGAAAGGTTGTCAGGATCTGCGGCCAGCGTTCTGGTGTCAGCCCCTGCATTCGAAGAACTGCGCCGGTACAATTCGGACAGCACCATGGTGCGGTGAAGATGTTTCAGGCTCCAGCCATTGTTCATAAAATCCACCGTGAGAGTGTCGAGAATGTCCTGGTGCAGAGGCGGCGGGGAGCGGCGGCCAAAGTCATCCATGTTAGCCACGAGCGGAACCCCGAAGTGCCGCATCCAAACTTGATTCACCAGCACGCGGGCTGTGAGCGGATTGCGTTTGTCAGCCACCCATTGCGCAAAGGCGAGCCGGCGCCCGGTGCTGGTTTCGGGATAAGTCTGCACAGAGGCGTTGGTGCTTTCCGTCGGACCTTCCTGGGCTTTCAAGCTTGCCGCCAGAGAGGTGTAGGCCTTGCCTGGGGCAGCCGCTTTTTTCTGGGCTTTTTCGAGAACCTCACGTGCGGCCTTGATCTTCTTCTCGGCGTCTTTGGCTTTCGGATTACCCCCCGCCTTCGCGAGATCGAGCTCCGCTTTCGCGACCAGGTACCGCGCCTCGGCCTGCGCGGCCGCAGTGGCCAGCGTTGTGTCTCCTTTGGCAATATCCGCAGCATGCACAGCCTGAATCATGGCCCTGCGCATGCTTGCTGTTTTCAGCGCGGCAGGATCATTGGCCTTCTGCGCCGCCTCGATCTGCAGTTCAGCCGCATGCAGATGATCCTCAAGCACAAACGGAAGCAGCACAGGACGTGCGGAGGCGGGTGGCAGCTTTAGCGCGGCAGGCTTGAACGAAGTGAATGCCAGCACCTGGGGAATTCCCGGCACCATCGGCTTCGACTTGTCCTCGTTTTTCTCATCTCCACGCACATGGCGGAAAGTTGGCTGATCCAGATGGAGATCAAAGACACGGGGCAGGCCATTTTTCTCAAAGTCAGGTTCGCCCTGCCACGGGTCCAGCCGCACGTGCATCGGTTCAAAGATGGCACGCATGCGGTAGTAGTCGGCCTGCTCAATGGGATCGTATTTGTGGTCATGGCACTTCACACACTGCATCGTCACGCCAAGAAAGGCGCGGCAGGTGTGTTCGATGGTTTCATCCAGCCAGGTTGTGCGGTTGAAAAGATAATAGCTGCGCGCCAGAAAACCCGTGGCACGAAGAGTTTCGCGATCTCCAGGCTCCAGTTCATCGCCCGCCAGCTGCTCCACAATCATGCGGTCATAGCCCTTGTCCGTGTTCAGAGACTCGACAATCCAGTCACGCCAGTGCCAGATATGCTTCTGACTGTGGCGGAGCTGCGCGCCCAGGCCATACCAGTCGCAATAGCGCCAGAGATCCATGAAGTGCCGCGCCCAGCGTTCGCCGTATTGCGGAGACGCGAGCAGTTCATCCACCACACGCTGGCGCGCCGGCAAAGAGGAGTCCTCCAAAAACGCGGCGACCTCTTCTGCTGACGGTGGCAGGCCGATGAGATCCAGATGCACACGGCGCAGCCAGATCTCCGGTGCAGCCTCCGGCTGAGGTTTGAGGTTCTGCGCCGCCAGCCGTGCCTTCAGCAGCGCATCCAGCGGTTTGCCTGAAGTCTTCGGTGGCTGGTAGGCCCAGTGCGCACGCGGATCATCCTCAGGCTTCTCGCCTGCAGGAGCGGGCGCACCTGTGGCCAGCCATGCCTGCAGTTTGGCCACCTGCTCAGAGTTGAGCCGGGCCCCTTCCCCCTCTGGCGGCATGCGGTCCTTTTTGTCGTCTGTGGTCACCCGCTGCAGCAGCAATGAAGGATCTCCGGCCAGGATGTCTCCGTTGTCACCGCCCTTGCGCATCGCCTCTGTAGTGTCGACGCGGAGGTCCGCCTTTTGTTTCAAGGCCCCGTGGCATGCGTAGCAGCGCTCCTTCAGCAGCGGCTTGATTTCGTGCTCATAATCGACCGCCGCTTCGGCCCTTGAAACCATTGCCGCAAACGCAGTCACGGCCATGCCCCGCAGCAGTGCTGCATGGAGAAGCGTCTGAAACGTGTGGTGATGCATGGGCGGAGTGATCCACTAATTACGCACTTCGATGCACCACTCTTTGCTCCTTGGTGAACACGTGCCCACGTTTCAGCAGCTTATTCGCCGGACTTTACTCCGATCACGTTGGGTATCGGCCAGTAATCCTTGTTGTCGTAGTTTTCGTTGAAGCCGGTTTCGTAGCTCCCGACGCATTTGAGTTCAAAGCCCCCACACTTGATGTGCAGCGAAGCCTCGGGGCCGCCTTCGAGGTGCTGCGCTGCCACCAGGCCAATCGGCAGCTTGAGCACGCGTTCGTTGAAATCATGCATCGCCAGGCCCGCCCCGCAGAAGATCAGCAGGGCGCAGCCTTCCCTGTCCTCCCCCAGCGCCGCCTCACTCCAGGCTTTCGGCTGCGGCTTCCAGCGATTCTCCCCCGGGCGTTTGATCAGGCGCAGGTTTTGCAAAAGGCATCGGTATTTCGGAAAGGTCGTCTCCTGCAGTCCGGCCATGTCCTGCTCGGTGTCTGCATCAAAAATGCGGAACACCGCCTCCTTGCTGTCCTCGGGAGCGAACATCGCAAAAGACGAGTACAGACCCTTCAGTTTGCCGGTGATGCCGGATTCCCGGTCCTTCATGAGGCCGGTGTGAGTCACATGATCAGGTTCAAACATGCCCGCATTGATCACCACGCTCAGCCCATGTTTTTTCGCCCATTCATCCGCAGTCAGGGCATCATGCTTCTGCCCGGCAGCCGTCAGCAGTTGCAGCCCGGCGACCTTCGGATCAATGCGCACAATGACAAACTCATGCGGCCCGGCGTCCTGCACCGCAAAACGCGCCAGCTGAACGCCCTTGGCGAGGCCCCGCCATTCAGCAGCCGCTTTGACAGGCTCCGGGACCTGCGCGGGAAGCGGGTGGCAAAATAACAGCGCCGCAAGAGATGGCAGGATCAGTCGGTTCATGTCTGGACACAACGTCCTCCGTTCACGAACTCTTTGCCGTCGTTCTTCCGCCTGTCATCTTCCTGTGGACTCTGGTAAAAAACTCAGCGCTCTTTTGACAGCCTCCGCTCCTCATCGATGAACCTCATTCTCTTGATCCACTTTGCAGCCACCTGGGCTCTCGTAGGCCTGATCTGGGTCGTGCAGGTGATCATCTACCCTCAATTTCATCGGGTCACAGGCGAAGGGTTCATGCCTTATCACTTCGCCCACTGTTTCCGCATCGGCCTGGTCGTGGCACCCTTGCTGTTGGTGGAAGCCGTCACCGCCGCGTGGATCGTCTACCACGGCTGCGATTTGAATTTTCTCCTGAGCGTCTGCCTCATTCCCCTCATCTGGCTCTCCACAGCCGCCTTGCAGGCGCCGCTGCACCTCAAGCTCATGCGAGGTTTCGATGCCGACCGGTGCCGGCGATTGAATATGACCAACTGGGTTCGCACCATCGCCTGGACTGCACGCGGCGTCCTGGTCAGCCTGTCAGTGCTTCAAACACCCGCCGCCTAGCCAGCGCTGACGAAGCTGTTGAAGACAGATTGATCCTGCGGCTGTGTAGAAATTACCCATGAAAATCCATCTGGCACTCGCCCTCCAACTTTGCGGCATCCTCCACGCCGCTCCGGCACTCCAACTCGAAGCGCCCGCCATCAAACGCGATGACAAGGGCGTGGTCACACTCACCAGCGCCTCCCCGGACACCACGATTCTCTACACCCTCGACGGTGCCGATCCCATCGCGAAATCAAATCCCTACCTCGCTCCCATCGATCTCTCATCCGGTGGCACGTTGAAAACACGCACCTTCGCCAAAGACCGCAAAACGATGAGCGAGGCCGCGCAGTCCACCTTTGAGCCGCTCGCCGGCCACTCCCCGCAGCCCAGCACCGTCGTCCCCGTCACGCAGGATCGCAGCTGGCCCAGCTACGACTGGGAAAAGCGCCACGCCCTCACCAGCGCCGCTGTCAAAAAATCCAAGCCGCAGATCCTCTTCATCGGTGACTCCATCACCCACTTCTTCGGCGGCGAGCAGTTCGATGGCTACGCCCTTCGCGGCCCGCAGACCTGGGGCGAATTCTACACCCCGCGCAATCCCGGCAATCTCGGCTTCGGCTGGGACAAAACCGAAAACGTCCTCTGGCGTCTTCAACACGGCGCCATCGACGACATCGCCCCCAAACTCGTCGTCATGATGATCGGCACCAACAACACCGGCAACTGCTCCGCGCCCGACATCGCCGCCGGTATCGAAGCCATCGTGCAGGAACTCAACAAGCGTCTGCCTCAGTCAAAAATCCTCCTCCTCGGCATTTTCCCCCGTGGAGAAAAGCCCAACCCGCAGCGCGAGAAAATCGCCGAGATCAACCGCACCATCGCCAAGCTCGACGGCACGCACAGCGTCACCTACCTCGACATCGGCCCCAAGTTCCTCACCCCCGAAGGCCTGATCACCAAGGACATCATGCCCGACTTCCTCCACCCCAATGAAAAAGGCTATCGCATCTGGGCAGAGGCCATTGAGCCCACCGTGAAGAAACTCATGGGCGAAACCAAATAGCTCGCAGACAAAAAAAGCCGGGGATCAAAAATCCCCGGCTTCTTCAAACAAACAGCTTACTTCGCCGCTGGCTTCCAGTTCCGCACGAAGGTCAGGCACTCCGTGATCTCTGGCACGCTGGTCTCCCAGTGGTACTCATACTCGCAATGCAGCGGGCCGGGATACCCCTGTGCCGCGTATTCCGTCAGGATGGCCGGGATGTCGCTCTTGCCGGTGCCAAAGGGCAGGTCATGGGCCTTCACATCGCCGAACTCATTGAGGTCCTTCATGTGACTGTCAAAGATACGTCCCTTGAGAATCTTGATGCAGTCCACAGGATTCAGTCCGCTGCGCACCCAGTGGCCCACATCAGCGCAGGCGCCCATGCGCGGATCACGATCCTTCACCAAGCCGAGGACGTAGTTCGGATCCCAGAACATATACGCGCGATCCAGCGGGCGCTTCGGATGGTTGTGAATGGCCATCTTGATATCAAACTCCTTCACCAGCGCTTCGATCTTATCGAGAGCGGTCACGTCCGGCTCGGTCACCACCACGCCAATGCCCATCGTTTTGCAGAACTCAAAAATCTTGCGGTTCTCCGCATCATTTTGCCCCAGCCCTACCACTCCATACGCCACGGCAGTCAGCCCCTTGGCTTCCAGATGCTTCTTCACCTGGGCGATCATTTCCGGCGTGGCCTTGTGATCCCACTTGGCTTTGTCGTCAAACTTCTGCCCGGGATAAAACTCGATGGTCTTGCCGCCGCACTCGGCGGTCTTGTCCATGGCTTCAAACACGTTGTAGCGGTTGAAGCTGTAGGCCTGGCAGCCCGCAAAGAACTGGCCGACCTTGGCGGTTTCAGGAATCGTGGCCGCCACAGAGGCGGTCGCGAAGAGGAGTGAGAGAAGAAGATGCTTCATGATTGGGACACGAAGTCTGGCAAGTTCTTCGTGAAATGGAAGCAGCAAACAGCGTTTGGGATGCATGATGAAATGCCCGCTCCTGCTGCTGCTCTCCGCCACCGCCGCCCTGGCGCAACTTCCCTCCGCCAAGCCCATCCCGCGCCTGCAGGCCGTTCCACTTCCGCATCACATCACCTCCTTCCAGCTTGATGGCCGTGAACTCACCGCCATGCATTTCGATCCCCTGGACATGCGCCCCTTCTGCTATCCCATCCGCGCGTCCAAAGACGTCAGCCTCACCCGCATGGGCCACCCGCATGATCCTCTCACGCATTCCCACCACAACAGCGTCTGGGTCACCCACAACATGGTCAATGACCTCGACTTCTGGGGCGACTACGCAAAAAAGCAGGGCCGCATCATCAATGTGGAGGTCTCACGCGATGGCTACGAAGACACCGATGAATTCACCTCCATGCGCATGGTCAACCGTTGGATCAGCGAGGCCGACAAATCCATTCAGCTCACCGAAATCCGCCGCACGGAGATCCGCCCCATCGACGGTGCCAAAAGCTGGTTCATGATCATCGATCTCGAATTCACCCCTCCCAAAGGCAAGACCACCACCTTTGGCGCCACCGGCTTCGGCCTCGTCGCCGTGCGCATGGCCAGAAGCATCGGCGTGCACGACGGCGGCGGCCGCATCCTTAATTCTGAAGGCCAGGTCAATGAAGAAGCCATCTTCCGCAAACCCGCCCGCTGGTGCGACTACAGCGGCCGCATCACCAATGATGCCGACGGCTTCGGCGGCATCACTTTGATGAACCATCCCATGAACCCGCACAATCCCACCGCCTTCCACGTGCGCAATGACGGCTGGATGGGCTGCTGCCTCAGCCTCGACACGCCAGTGGAAGTCACCGAAGAGAAAAACCTGCGCGTCCGCTACGCCCTCTGGGTGCACGACGGTGTCGCCACCCAGGCCGAGAGCGAAGCCCAGTGGCAGAAATTCATCGCCATGCCCGTGGTGGATTTGGCGCTCAAACCGGCCAAGAAGTGAGCATGGCCCAATACCCCGCCGCCTTGGGCGAACTCATCACCTTCTTCGAATCGCTCCCCGAAGGCGAGCGCCGCGAAAACTTGATCGATCTGGCCGCGGCCTCCGCAGGCCACGCCCCCAAACCCGGCGAAACCTTCGCCCTCGAAGACGTCCGCCATGATGCCGAGTGCACCGACACCGTCGGCATCCACCTCCGGCTGGAAAACGGCGATCACGCCCACTTTGCCGTCAGTCTCGGCCCCAAGGTGCAAACCCTCACCAAAGCCCTCACCACCATCCTCTGCCGCGGCCTCAATGGCAGCACGCTCGCGGAAGTCCTCGCCGTCCCGCAGGATTTCGTGCCGCGCATCGTGGGCGCGGACCTCGTGCGTCTGCGCAGCCAGACTGTTTATTATGTCCTTGGCCGCATGAAGCAGGCGGCCCGGACCCTTCTCGAAAAGAAGGCCTGACTAGGCCAGCCGTGTGGTCTGTCCCGTGCGCAGAGCTTCCGGAATCTGGCCCACAAACCGGGGCTGCAGGTCGATTGCGTCGAAAATCTGGTGGATCTCCATCTGGCTGATGTCCCCGGGCTTGTCGATCTCGAAATAGACCAGGTCATGGCGTGCGTCCACCTTGTAGCGGACCTTCGGAAAGTGGTCCATCTGGTTGCGGAGCTGCATGACATTGGATTCGGAGCGGAGGCCGGGCGCGTAAATTTCGACTTCGATCATGATTGTGAAAAGCGTTCTATCGGAATTGCCCGGCGGAGCCAAGCAAAACCTGCCGCTTGTTCACACGCAGGATTCCAGATTGACAGATGGGAGGAGTGGTCCTATCCTCGCCGCCCTTTCCCCCCGCCCCTTTTATGGCCAACATCCGCTCCGCAGAAAAAGACATCCGCAAAACGACGGCTCGCACCGCTCACAACCAGACGGTGAAAAGCCGCATCCGCACCCTGCGCAAGAAGGTGATCGCCGCCATCGACAAGAAGGACGCCGCTGCCGCTGCCGCCAGCCTGAGCGAGTTCGCCTCCGCCACCGACAAGGCCGCCAAGACCAACGTCCTCAAGAAGAACACTTCCTCCCGCCTCAAGAGCCGCCTCGCCGTCAAGGTGAGCGCCCTGACGAAGTAAGCTCTTCCTCTGAAAATCAGTTTTCTAAACGGCATCTCGCAAGGGATGCCGTTTTTTGTTTGTCGCGCGGGGCAAGTCCGGCAAAGATCGGCCACCCACCATGATCACCCGCCACAAAATCGCTCCCAACGGCCCTGAGTTCTCCCGTCTTGTCTATGGCACCTGGCGCATTCTCGACGAGGCAGACCCGGCCAACTGCTCCCCGCAGGCGCTCCTGAGCCGTTTTAAGGCCTGTGCGGATATGGGCATCACCACCCTCGACACCGCCGAAATCTACGGTGTTTACAAGGTCGAGGAAGCCATCGGCGGCGCCCTGAAGCTTGACCCCTCGTTCCGTAGCAAGATCGAGATCGTCACCAAATGCGGCATCTACATCCCCTGCGAGTTCCACCCCGACCGCAAAGTCGCCCACTACAACGTCACCGCCGCCCGCATCATCAAAAGCGCTGAAAAATCCCTCCGCTTCATGGGCATCGATGAAATCGACCTCCTCCTCGTCCACCGCCCGGACTGGCTCACCAGCGCCGACGAAACCGCCGAAGGCCTCAACAAGCTCCTCAAAGACGGCAAAATTCGCAGCGCCGGCGTCTCCAATTACAACGTGCATCAGTTCGACCTGCTGAACTCCCGCATGGACCAGCCCCTCGTCACCAACCAGATCGAGTTCAGCCTGCTGCACATGGACCCCATTTACGACGGCACCGCCGACCAGTGCCAGCGCCAGCGCATCCTGCCCATGGCCTGGTCCCCTCTGGCCAAAGGCGCCCTGATGGACAAAACCACCCCCGCCGCCATCCGCCTCCACGCCAAGGCCGAGGAGCTTTCCGCCAAATACGGCGGCGCCACCCTCGACCAGCTCGCTTACGCCTGGATCATGGCCCACCCCTCCTGCCCGCTGCCCATCATCGGCACCAACAAGCTCGAGCGCATCCAGGCAGTGGTGAAAGCCGCCGATATCAAGCTCGATCGAGAAGACTGGTACGGCCTCTGGGAAGCCGCCAAAGGTCACGGCGTGCCGTAAGAGGCCGCCGCAGCTGTCGCGCCGCGCAGCTGGTCGTTGTGGATCAGGTTCACCTGCCACTCCCACGGCCAGCTCCCGGGGTTGTTCCAGTGGAATTCCCAGGGCTGATCCAGTCCGTTCACATACCCCAGGATCGCCTGGCTGGCGCCCACGCCATTCCCTTCCATCCGGAGCACCGTGGTCACCATCCCCTGCCCTTTCACGGCCTTGATCGTCGTCTTGTCCGTCTTCAGGCTCAGCGTGAAAAAGCCGCTCAGATACTTCCGCCCGTCTGCGATCGCCGAGTCGCGGTTGTGCCCCAGCGCATCCGTGTAGCCCGGACCCAGCAGCTTCTCCAGCGCCTTCCAGTCTCGGTCCTCCACGGCCTTGATCAGCTTTTCCTGCGCCGCGCGCACTTGGGTCTCCGGTGACCGCCCAAACACCCACCAGGCCAGGTACAAGCCCTCGACGACAGACAGCACCAGCAAGGTGCGGAGAATGATCCGTTTCATATTTAAAAGAGCGCCAGTTGCCCGGTGGAATCCGCCGAGGCCGCCACACAAAAGCTCACCGTGCCACTGCTCCGCCGCCGCACCACCTCAATGGTCGCCGTCGGCTTGTGCCGCTCGGCACACATCACCCGCGCCTCCGTGGCTCCCGCAGCATCCAGCGCCTGCCGGATGTAGCGGCACGCCGTGTCAGGGTCATTGCAGTCATCGCTCAGATGCCCCAGCACCACGTGGCTCAGCCCCGGGTGCGCCACCTCCCGCACCAGCTCCGCCGCCTGCTCATTGGACAAATGCCCATGCCTTGAGCTGATGCGCTGCTTCGTGGACCACGGCCGTTTCGTGTCGTTTTCCAGCAGCTGCGTGTCGTAATTGGCCTCAATAAACAGACTGTCCGAATTCCTCAGCCGGTCCTTGATCAGATTGGTCACAAATCCCACATCACTCAGCACACCCAGCCGGGATTCCTCATCGGCGATCACAAACCCCACTGGGTCCACCGCGTCATGCGGCACCGGAAAGGACTCGATCCGCAGGTCCTGAAACTCAAACGCCGCCCCGGTGGTCATCAGCCTCCAAGTCGGCGGCTGGCGGAAACCCAGGCTGCCGATCAGCGTCTCCTGCGTCAGCGCGGTGCAGAACAGGGGCACCTGCCGCTTGCGGCTCAGCACCTCGATCCCCCCCGTGTGGTCCTGATGCTCGTGCGTCAGCAAAATCCCGTCCAGCATGTCCAGCGAGAAGCCGCAGGCGTCCAGGCGCAGGCAGATCTGCTTGGCGCTCAGGCCGGCGTCCAGCAACAGGGTCGTGCGTTCCGTCGAAATGACGGCGCAATTCCCCGAACTGCCGCTGCCGAGAATCGTGAGACGAACCATGCCTGTTTTCTAACGGCTGCCCCCTGCGGATGCAAGGCAGATGACCACCAAGCACCCCCGATTGTGTCGGAGACGTCAAAATAAGCTCCAACTTGGCCGATGGAATGCTAGTTGCTTTCTCCCTAGCTTGGTCTTAGATGCCGCCCCCCTTTTGACGCAAAAATGAGAAATCCAGGACTCCCACCCAAACAAGGACTGTATGACCCGCAATTTGAGCACGACGCTTGCGGCGTCGGCTTCATTTGTCAGATGAAGGGAAAACGTTCTCACGACATCGTACAGCAGGGTCTCACCATCCTGATCAATCTCGACCACCGCGGCGCCGTGGGCAGCGAAAAAAACACCGGAGACGGTGCGGGCATCCTCATGCAGGTGCCGGACAAGTTCATGCGCAAGGTCACCGCCCCTCTGGGCATCACCCTGCCTGCAGAAGGCCACTACGGCGTGGCCATGTCCTACTGCTCACCTGACAAGGCTCAGCGCGAGGCCGCTGCCCGGATCTTTGAAAAAGTCGCCGAAGAAGAAGGCCAGAAAGTGCTCGGCTGGCGCGACGTGCCGGTGGACAATTCCATGATCGGTCTCTCGGCCAAGGCCAGTGAGCCCTTCATGCGCATGGGCTTCATCCAGCGTGGTGAAAACTGCCCCGATCAGCAGACCTTTGAGCGCAAGCTCTACATCATCCGCAAGCGCGCGGTGACCGCCATCCGCACGGCGGATGCGGACAGCTTCTGGTACTGCTCCAGCCTCTCCTCCCGCACACTGGTGTACAAAGGCATGCTCATGCCCGAGCAGGTGGGCCAGTACTTCAAGGATCTCAACGACCCGGACATGGAGTCCGCCCTCGCGCTGGTCCACTCCCGTTTCTCCACCAACACCTTCCCGAGTTGGGAGCGTTCCCACCCGTATCGCTATATCGCCCACAACGGCGAAATCAACACGCTGCGTGGCAACATCAGCTGGATGAAGGCCCGTCAGTCCCTGCTCGGCAGCCCACTCTTCCCGGATGTGAAGAAGCTCTTCCCCATCGTCAACGAAAGCGGCTCCGACTCCGCCATGTTTGACAACGTGCTCGAACTCCTCGTCATGGGCGGCCGCTCGCTGCCGCATGCCATGATGATGATGATCCCCGAGCCATGGAGCGGCCATGAGTCCATGGACGACCAGCGCAAGGCCTTCTATGAGTACCACTCCTGCCTCATGGAGCCCTGGGACGGCCCCGCCTCCGTGGCCTTTACGGACGGCACCATGATGGGCGCCACTCTGGACCGCAACGGCCTGCGCCCCTCCCGCTACTACGTCACCAAAGACGACCTCGTCATCATGGCTTCCGAAGCCGGCGTCCTGCCGATCGCTCCTGAAAACGTGAAGCTCAAAGGCCGCTTGCAGCCCGGCAAAATGTTCATCGTGAACATGGAAGAAGGCCGCATCGTCCCCGACGATGAGATCAAAGCCAAGATCGCCGCCGAACAGCCCTACCGCACCTGGCTCGACAAGCACCTCGTGAAGCTCGCCGACATCAAGGACGGCGAACCCACCTCCCCGCCCGACCACGAAACCATGCTGCAGCGTCAGCAGGCCTTCGGTTACAGCTTTGAAGACCTCCGCAAGCTCATGGTTCCCATGGGTCGCGAAGGCGTGGAAGCCATCGGCTCCATGGGAACAGATATTCCTCTGGCCGTTCTCTCCAACAAATCGAAGCTCCTTTACGACTACTTCAAGCAGCTCTTCGCCCAGGTCACCAATCCGCCGATCGACTGTATCCGCGAAGAAATCGTCACCTCCCCGATCACCACCATCGGTGCGGAAGGCAATCTGCTCGATCCAAAGCCCGAGAGCTGCCACCTGATCGAACTCAAGACCCCGATCCTCAGCAATGAAGATCTGGCCAAGCTCAAGAACGTGGCCCACGGCCAGTTCAAAGCCGCCACCATCAACATCCTCTTCGATCCAAAAGAAGGCGCTGTCGGCCTCGAAAAAGCCATGGCCCAAATCTGCCTCAAGGCGGACGAATTGATCACCCAGGGCTGGAACATCCTCATCCTTTCGGACCGTGGCGTCTGCGCTGACAAGGCGGCCATCCCGGCGCTGCTCGCCGTCGGCGGCCTGCATCATCACCTCATCCGCAAAGGCACCCGCACCCAGTGCGACCTCGTGCTTGAGTCCGGCGAACCGCGTGAAGTGCACCACTTCTGCACCCTCATCGGCTACGGCTGCGGCGCCATCAATCCTTACCTCGCCTTCGAAACCCTCGACGACATGATCCGCCAGGGTCTCCTCGTCAAAGTGGACCACAAGACCGCGGTGTACAATTTCATCAAGGCCGCCACCAAGGGCGTCATCAAGGTCGCTTCCAAGATCGGCATCTCCACGATGCAGAGCTATCGCGGCGCACAGATCTTTGAAGCCGTCGGTCTCAGCCAGAGCGTGGTGGACAAATACTTCACCTGGACCGCCACCCGCATTGAAGGTAGCGACATCCGCGTCATCGCCGAAGAAGCCATCCAGCGCCACCTGCGCGGCTTCCCCGAGCGCGATTCCCAAGTCCACGCCCTCGACGTCGGCGGCGACTACCAGTGGCGCAAGGAAGGTGAGGCTCACCTTTTCAATCCGCTCACCATCCACACCCTGCAGAAAGCCGTCCGCACGGGCAACTACGACACCTTCAAGCAGTACACCGCCCTGGTGAACACGCAGATCAAGCAGTTCTACACCCTGCGTGGCCTGCTTGAGTTCAAGACGCGCAAATCCGTGCCGATTGACGAAGTCGAATCCGTCGATTCCATCATGAAGCGCTTCAAGACGGGCGCCATGAGCTACGGCTCCATCTCCAAGGAGGCGCACGAATCTCTCGCCATCGCCATGAACCGCATCGGCGGCAAGTCGAACACCGGTGAAGGTGGCGAAGACCCCGAGCGTTACACCTGGACCAACGAGAAAGGCGACTCCAAAAACAGCGCCATCAAGCAGGTGGCTTCCGGTCGTTTCGGCGTCACCAGCCTTTACCTCTCCCAGGCCCGCGAAATCCAGATCAAGATGGCCCAGGGCGCCAAGCCCGGTGAAGGCGGCCAGCTTCCTGGCACGAAGGTGTATCCTTGGATCGCCAAGGTGCGTGGTTCCACGCCGGGCGTCGGCCTCATCTCCCCGCCTCCGCATCACGACATCTACTCCATTGAGGACCTTGCCCAGCTTATTCACGACCTGAAGAACGCCAACCGCGAAGCCCGCGTCAGCGTCAAGCTCGTCTCCGAAGTCGGCGTCGGCACCATCGCCGCCGGTGTGGCCAAAGCCCACTCCGACGTCGTGCTCATCTCCGGTTTCGACGGCGGCACCGGTGCCTCCCCGCAGACCTCCGTGAAGCACGCCGGCCTGCCATGGGAACTCGGCCTTGCCGAAACCCACCAGACCCTCGTTCTCAACAACCTTCGCAGCCGCATCGTCGTCGAAGCAGACGGCCAAATGAAGACCGGCCGCGACGTCGTCATCGCCGCCCTCCTCGGTGCGGAAGAGTTCGGTTTCGCCACCGCTCCTCTCGTTACCTTGGGTTGCATCATGATGCGCGTCTGCCATCTGAACACCTGCCCCGTCGGCGTCGCCACCCAGGATCCTCAGCTCCGCGCCAAGTTCAGCGGCGATCCCGAGCACGCCGCCAACTTCATGCGCTTCATCGCCCAGGAAGTGCGCGAACTCATGGCCCAGCTTGGTTTCCGCACCATTCAGGAAATGGTCGGCCGTACCGAAGTCCTCGAATCCCGCGCTGCCGTCGATCATTGGAAAGCACGCGGCATCGATCTTTCGAACCTGCTGTATCAGCCGGACGTCGGCCCAGAAGTCGGCCGCTTCTGCACCGAAGTTCAGGATCACGGCATCGACCGCTCGCTCGACATCACCACGCTCCTCGACCTGTGCAAACCGGCCATCGAGAAGGGTGAAAAAGTCGTCGCCAACGTCAAGATTCGCAACGTCAACCGCACCGTCGGCACGATCCTCGGCAACGAGATCACCAAGCGCCACTGGCACGGTCTGCCGGACGACACCGTCCACATCAACTTCAAAGGCACCGCCGGCCAGAGCTTCGGCGCCTTCGTTCCAAAGGGCGTCACGCTTGAGCTGGAAGGCGACGGCAATGACTACATTGGCAAGGGCCTCAGCGGCGGCCGCATCGTCATCTATCCGCCGGAAGGCTCCGACTTTGCCGCCGAAGAAAACATCATCGCTGGCAACACCGCGCTCTATGGTGCGACCAGCGGCGAACTCTTCCTCCGCGGCCGTGCCGGTGAACGCTTCGCCGTTCGCAACTCGGGCGTGGACACCGTCGTCGAAGGCGTGGGTGACCACGGCTGCGAATACATGACCGGTGGTCGTGTGGTCGTGCTCGGCACCACCGGACGCAACTTCGCCGCAGGCATGAGCGGTGGCGAGGCTTACATCCTGGATGAAACCGGCGATGCCGCCACCCGCTGCAACACGCAGATGGCCGGACTCGAAAAACTCGAGGACAAGGAGGAGATCGACTCCCTCTATGAACTCATCAAGAAGCACGCCGACCTCACCAAGAGCCAGAAAGCCTTCAAGGTTCTCGCCCTCTGGGAGCAGATGGTGCCCAAGTTTGTCAAAGTGATGCCCAAGGATTACAAGCGCGTGCTCCAGGCCATCAAGAAGGCCAAGGAAGACGGTCTCACCGGCGACGACGCCCTCAGCGCCGCCTTTGAAGCCAACGCCCGTGACGTCGCCCGTATCGGCGGCAGCTAGCATCGACATCCACGCAAAAATCCCAACAGACACCACCTTTTCACAGACAAGAGACCATGGGCAAACCAACCGGCTTCATCGAATTCGAACGCGAAATCCCCGCCGACCGCGATCCGCTTGAGCGCATCAAGGACTGGAAGGAATTCCACCTGCACCTGCCAGAAGACCGCCTCAAAAACCAGGGCGCCCGCTGCATGGACTGCGGCATTCCGTTCTGCCACAGCGGCACCCTCATCAGCGGCATGGCCAGCGGCTGCCCCATCAACAACATCATCCCCGAGTGGAATGATCTCGTCTTCCGCGGCCTGTGGAAGGAAGCCCTGGACCGTCTGCACAAGACCAACAACTTCCCCGAGTTTACCGGCCGCGTCTGCCCCGCCCCCTGCGAAGGCTCCTGCGTGCTCGGCATTCACGAGCCGCCGGTAACGATCAAGAACATCGAGGTCAGCATCATCGACAAAGGCTGGGAAGAAGGCTGGGTGAAACCCGACCTGCCTGAAAAGCGCACCGGCAAGAAAGTCGCCGTCATCGGCTCCGGCCCCGCCGGACTCAGCGCTGCCGCCCAGCTCAACAAAGCCGGCCACACCGTCACCGTTTTCGAACGCGCCGACCGCCCCGGCGGCCTGCTCATGTATGGCATCCCCAACATGAAGCTCGACAAGAACGAAGTCGTCCTTCGCCGCGTGAAGCTGCTCGAAGACAGCGGCGTCATCTTCAAGTGCAACGTCAACGTGGGTGCCGACATCACAGCGGAGGCCCTCATGAAGGACTTCGACGCCGTCGTCATCTGCACCGGTGCCACCAAGCCACGCGATCTCCCGATCCCCGGCCGTGAACTGAAGGGCATCCACTTCGCCATGGACTTCCTCACCGCCAACACCAAGGCCGTGCTCGATCCTTCCGGCAAATACATCACCGCAGACGGCAAGGACGTCGTCATCATCGGTGGTGGTGACACCGGCACAGACTGCGTGGGCACCAGCGTCCGCCACGGCTGCACCACCGTCACCCAGCTTGAGATCATGGCCAAGCCGCCGCTCACCCGTGCGGTGAACAATCCATGGCCCGAGTGGCCCAAGACCTACAAGATGGACTACGGCCAGGAAGAAGCCGCCGCCAAGTTCGGCGACGATCCCCGCGTCTATCTCACCACCGCCACCCACTTCGAGGGCGATGCCGACGGCAACGTCAAAGCCGTCCACGTCGTCAATGTTGAGTGGAAGAAGGACGACAAAGGCAACTTCGGCCCCCAGAAAATCCCCGGCACCGAGAAAGTCCTCCCTGCCAAGCTCGTCCTGCTGGCCATGGGCTTCCTCGGCCCTGAGCAGCCCCTCCTCGACGCTCTGAAAATCGAGCGCGATGCCCGCACCAACGTCAAAGCCGAGCACGAGAAATACACCACCAGCATCCCCGGCGTCTTCGCCGCCGGCGACTGCCGCCGTGGCCAGTCCCTCGTCGTCTGGGCCTTCAACGAAGGGCGCGGCGCCGCCCGCGAATGCGACCGCTTCCTCATGGGCGAAACCGCGCTGCCGTAATCTTACGCATCTCTCAAACCCGGGGCTCTCTGAGCCCCGGGTTTTTTTGTGCCTTTCTGTGGGAATCTGTGAAACACTTTCCTTCCCACTGCACATGCACAGGCAGCCATGAATCCCATCACCTGCCAGACTTGCGGCAAACCTTTGCCTGACGACGCACCTCAGGGCATCTGCCCGGCCTGTCTCCTCGAACGCACCCTAAAGGACCACGACGCAGCGCCACAGCCGCCGGAACTCGAACTGCAGCAGCTTGCCACTCTTTTCCCTCAGCTGGTCATTGAGGAACTCATCGGCCAGGGCGGCATGGGGAGGGTGTATCGTGCGCAGCAGCCGCACTTGAACCGCGTGGTGGCCCTCAAGGTGCTCTCTGCCGAGCGCATGAAGGACCCCGAATGGCTGGAGCGCTTCAGCCGCGAGGCTCGGGCGCTCGCACGCCTGAGCCATCCTCACATCGTGCAGGTCTATGACTTTGGGGAAACTCCCCTTCCCTACCTCCTCATGGAGCATGTGGAGGGCGTGAACCTGCGGCAGGCCATGCAGAACGGCGGCCTCACCGCCCGCGAAGCCCTGGCCATCGTACCAAAGCTCTGCGATGCGCTGCACTACGCTCACGAGCACGGCGTCCTGCATCGGGACATCAAACCCGAAAACATCCTCATCGACACCGAAGGCCGCGTGAAACTCGTCGATTTCGGTCTCGCCAAGCTGCGCGATGAAGGTGCCCTGCACTTCACGCTGACGCAAAGTGGTTCCAAACTCGGCACCCTCGCCTACATGGCGCCCGAGCAGGTGGAAAAGCCTGCCGAGGTGGATCATCGTGCCGACATCTACAGCCTCGGCGTCGTCCTCTACGAAATGCTCACCGGCGAGCTGCCGCTGGGTCGCTTCCCCGCGCCGAGCGAGGCCAGCGGGGTGGATGCGAGGCTGGACGGCGTGGTCATGCGCACGCTGGAGAAGCACAAGGACAGGCGCTTCCAGAGCGCAGAGGAGATGAAATCCGGCATTGAAGACGCAGCGAATGGCAAAGCCTTGCCTCCGGCTGCACAGCCACGCAGGAAGTGGACTCGTTATGCTCTGGCGGCAGTCATCGTGAGCATGATCGCCGTGCCATGGTACCTGTTCACAAGCCGCTGGCTCGCCGCTGCCGAGCAGGAGCGCGAGCTCCAGAGAAAACGGGTGGAAAGAGAGCAGACCATGGCCCGATACGAGCGTGAAGCGGCTGAGCGCAAAAAGGTATTCGGCATGCGCGATGACTGGGTGGCGCGGGCTTCGCAGGCGGACTCAAAGCTGAACCAGGAAGTGGTCCTTCAGGAGATAGCGCAGGCGATGAAGTCCGAAGATAAAAGCACGGTGCGCTCGGCGGCGCTGGCGGTGCAGGGTCTGTATCAGCTGGATTTTGACCGCTCCCGCTTTCGTGAACCGCTGCGTGCGCACCTGGAATCAGCGGACCCGCTGGTGCGCTACGCCGCCCTCGCGGCCTTGATGACCTGCAAGCCCGATGATTCAGACCGCCAGCGTGTTCTGAACCACATTCCCAAATGCGAGGAGATCGAACTTCAGGGAATAGCCTCTGCATTGCAGGTCATTTCCAATTCTGATTTCACCGGCGAATACTCGAAACCCATGCTCGCTGTCTTGGAACGGGGCATGGCCGCCGCACAACGGCCCGGCCCCTACGCCGACGGCCGCCCCTATGACAGCCGTGGAGTACTCGGAGCCATCTGGGGTTCCAAGGTGTCGCCGGAAATTGAAGCCCGGCTGATCGTGTGGTCGTACCCTACCAAAGCAACCGGCGGTGTGATGTCTGCGGGAAATTCAGACATCAGCTACAACACCTTCTATCACGCCCTCAGCGTGCAGGCGAACAAATCGCGCGCCGCGGTGAAGCGCATACTGGAACTGGCCTATCATCCGGACACCACCAACATCGCGGGACGCTGCCTGTGGGGCTTGCAGGGCAGTGTGCCGGACAAAAGCGACCAAGCTTACACCGCCACCGAGGTGATCAAGCTCCTGGGCCTGCGCAGTGATGACTACATGTGGCGCATGGGATTGAATGTACTCGAAAGATTCTCAGGCAGCGAGCACCTGCAGGCGCTCGAGGCACTCGCCAGCCGCGAAGCCCTGGCCAAAGCACGCAAAGACTCATTGCAGAAGATCATCGCCCAGATTCGCTCCAAGCCATGACTGCCCCCACCCACACACGCTGGTCGCTGGTGCAGGCCGCCAAAGGAGACACGCCTCAGGCACGTGCGGCGCTGGCGGAGCTGTGTGAGATCTACTACGCACCCATCTTTGGCCAGATGCGCCGCTGGCTTGGACATGAAGATGCCGCAAGGGAGATGACACAGGCCTTTTTTGCCCATGTTTTGTCCGGCGACAGGCTGAATGGTGCAGAAGTATCCAAAGGGCGCTTCCGCTCCTATTTCCATGCGACCGCGCGAAACTTCGTCTCCGCCCGACAGCGGACAGAGGCAGCACTGAAGCGCGGCGGAAACGCGGAGGCGGTTGCAACCGTTTGCGATGAGATTCCAGATGGTTCCCAACTCACCCCAGACGCCGAGTTTGACCGCGCCTGGGCCTGCGCCGTGCTGAAGCGTAGCCTGGATGTGCTGGAGGCTGAAATGACCGCCGCTGGCCGGCTTCCCGTTTTTTCCACGCTCAAGCCCTGGCTGGCGGGAGATGCCACGCACGGTCAGACCACGGCGGCAGCCCAGGCACTGGGCATCTCCGAAACCGCCGTGCGCGTCCATCTGTCCCGCCTCCGCAAGCGCATGCGTGGCATTCTGGAGCAGTCCCTCGCGGACACCCTGGCGCCGGGTGCCGACTTGCAGCAGGAGATGCTGGCGCTGAAAGCGGCCTTGGGCTGAGTGCCTGTCGGGTGGAGCGGATAAGCATTTTAGTTGGCAATCGGGCGAACTTCTGAGCATCCTTCTGGTTCGATTGTCTTCTACCCGATGCGCCTTCTAATCCCCCTTGCCGCCCTCCTTTTTAGCAGCTCGCTGCTGGGGCAGATCGTGGTCGCCGGAAAGAAGTTCGAGCGCTCCCTGACCGAGGCCGGCACCAAGGGAGAGTGGGTCATGTATGAGAAAGGGGCGCCTCAAAACGAAGGGACCCGGCGCTGGCTGACGAAGCGGGTGCTGGTGGAGCTGGCTCCGGGCACGCAGGTGGCCGCACTGGCGCAGGTGGCGGGTGTCGCCCAGGCCATTCCGAGAGGCAAATACGCCGTCGTCGAATTTGCTGGAAAGGCGGACGCCGCCCTGGCTGGAGCAGCGAACTTAAGCAAGATCCCGGGCGTGCGCTCGGCGCAGCCGATGCTCGCACATCAGCTGTTTCACCGCTTCGTGCCGAATGATCCTCTCTTTGCCTATTCCTCGGCAAGCCCGGGATACCAGTGGCACCTGAGCAATACCGGGCAGAACGGCGCAGTCACGGGCTCGGATGTGAACGTGGTGCCTGTTTGGGACAGCTATAAAGGCGCGGGCATACGCCTCGCCGTTGTAGATGACGGCCTGGAGGTCACGCATCCGGATCTGATGCCGAACGTCGATCTCGCCAACAGCTTCGACTTCAATGACAATGACAGCGACCCCTCCCCCGGGGTGAATGATTTCCATGGCACCTCCTGCGCGGGAGTGGCGGCGGCTCGTGGCAACAATGGCATTGGCATCTCCGGCGTGGCTCCCGAGGCGACGCTGGTGGGCCTGCGCCTCATCGCCGCGCCGACTACCGACCAGCAGGAGGCGGATGCCTTTGCATTCCAGAAGGATCTCATCGCGGTCAAGAGCAACAGCTGGGGGCCGTACGACAGCGCTTTCGGCTCCGGCGGACCCGATGTCCTCAGCCAGGCCGCGCTGGAAGATGCGGCAACGACCGGACGCGGTGGCAGAGGCACGATTTTTCTCTGGGCTGCCGGCAATGGCAACGGCAACGGAGACGACTCCAACTACGACGGCTGGGCAAACTCCATTCACGCCATCGCGGTGTCAGCCATGAATGACAAAGGCAGGTCCGCCTACTACAGCGAACCCGGGGCCAACATCCTGGTGTGTGCGCCTTCCAATGGAGGCAAGGAGGGCATCACCACCACGGACCGCACGGGAGCCAGCGGCTACAATACCGGAGACATTGACCCGGATTTTCCAGATTTTGCCGACACGAACTACACCAACAGCTTTGGCGGCACCTCCTCGGCCACACCTGCGGTGGCAGGCGTCGTGGCGCTTTTGCTTCAGGCCAATCCGAACCTGACCACACGAGATGTGCAGGAGATCCTGGTGCGCAGCTCGACGCAAAATGACCCCTACGACGGCGACTGGGTCACCAACGGCGCTGGATTCCACTTTAACATCAAGTATGGCGCGGGGCTGGTGAATGCCCAGGCGGCTATCACGCTGGCCAAAACGTGGACGAATGTGGTCCCCCGCCAGTCGCGTGTTTACAGCGCCACGGCGATGAACCTTGCCATTCCTGACTACGATGCGACGGGCGTTTCCAAAACCTTCACCGTCCCCATGACGGACAACCTGCGGCTGGAACACGTGACCGTGCATGTGAAAGCCAGGCACACTTACCGCGGAAACCTGGAGTGGCGTCTGGTGTCTCCGAGCGGCATTTCGGTGCGGCTGGCACGCGCGCGCTTCAATGACAATGGCGCGGATCTCGACTGGACGTTTGCAGCCACGCACTTCTGGGGCGAGCGCTCCGTGGGAGACTGGAAACTGCAGGCAATCGACGGCACGGTCGGCGATGTCGGCACTCTGGATGACGCCACCATCACGTTCTATGGCACGCCAACGAGCCCGGACCTGCCGCTGCCGGTGATCACCTCCAACTGGATCATGGTGGGCCGGGAAGGCTGGGAGATGAACTACCAGATGACGGCCTCAAATTTCACCACCTCGTTTGATGTGGGAAGGTATTTCTTCGCCGGTCTGCCTGCGGGCCTGACGCTGAACCCCACGACCGGCCTGATCACCGGCACGCCGACGGAAACCGGCGTCTTTGACGCCTACCAGGACGCGATCAACGCCACTGGAACCACCGAAACCTATGCCCTTTTTTACATCCTTGCCGCGACCCCAGCCCTCTCGACCGCCGTGGAGCAGCCGGCCAGCCTCAAGATCGTGCCGTTTGGCTTTGGCGATCCCTTCCTTCAGACCACCACTACGCATGACGGCGTGGATTCCATCCAAACCGCAGCCGTGGATGACGAGGAGTATTCCGGCCTTGAGTTCACGGTGAATGGCCCGGCAAAGATTGGATTTCAGTGGAAAGTCTCGTCAGAAAAGAACTATGACTACCTCGTGATGACGGTGGACGGCTATGTGCGCGACTACATCACAGGAGAAACCGATTGGAAACCCTCCTCGACGTATGTGGGCCCGGGGCCGCATAACATCGACATTTACTACCTCAAGGATCAAGCCGTCAAAAAAGGCCAGGACACCGGATGGGTGGACGAACTGGTCATCACCCCGACCACCGATGCGCCGGTGATTAACGCAGAGACCATACACGCGTATCAGGGAGTGTATTTCCGCCATGCGCTCAGCGCCACGAATGCGCCAGACACCTTCACAGCGGACGACCTGCCTGCGGGACTGACGCTGCATTCCAGCACCGGCTTGATTTACGGCAGCGTGGCCACGCTCGGCACCTATCCGGTAACGGTGCATGCCACGAACTCTTTTGGCAGCAGCACGCAAACCGTGACACTTGTGGTCGATACAGTCACAACCGGCCTCGCGGAGGCGCTGGACGCTCCGGGACAACCCATTGCGTCCTCAGGGGATCTGACGTGGGTGCCCAACTGGCTGTACAGCCACGACGGCGAGGACGCGGCTCGCAGTGGCGCCATTGGCAACCTGCAGCAAAGTCTCATGACCACGACGGTGTCCGGGCCGTGCAAGGTTGCCTTTTACTGGGGGGTCTCCTCCGAGCAGGACTACGACTTTCTGCGTTTTTCCATCGATGGCGTGGAGCAGGAGGCCATCAGCGGGGAAGTGGGCTGGACTCGCAAAGGCTATGTGCTCAGCGCAGGTGTGCACACCTTGAAATGGTCCTACAGCAAGGATGAGTTTACGGCAGGAGGCCTGGATTCGGGGTTTGTAGATCAGTTTGGCATCTATTTCGACAATGACGGGGACGGCTTCTACTCCGACCTGGAAGCTTGGTTTGGAACGAGCGACAGTGATCGGAACAGTTATCCGCAGGCTTCGCTCTCCCGTTCCCTTTCCGGCACTTCGCTGTCCTTTCCTTCCATTTCGGGCAATGACTACCGCATTGAGTACAGCGATGACCTGCAAAAGTGGACGCCGCTTATTTACACAGCCACGGGCAATCCCTCCACGTGGACGGACCCGAACGCAGCCACGAAGCAGCGGAGGTTCTACCGCGTCGTCATTCCCTAATTTGCGAGGCTGCGCAGGAATTTGCAGAAGAATGCCACTCCTGCCTCCAGATCGCTCACAGCGATGAATTCGTCCTTGGTATGCGCCTGCGCAATGGATCCGGGGCCGATGGCGATGGCGGGGGTGCCGGCGGCAGCGAGGAAGGCGGCATCGCAGAACCACGGGGCGCCGGTGAGGTCAGCCCCGGCGGCGATGAGTTTCTGCACGAAGGGGTTCGCAGGATCGGTATCGAGATGAAAGGCCTCGCTGGCGACGGTGACGCTGGCGGACTCGTCTGTGCGTTTCACAAATTCGGTGAGCAATGCCAGGGCGCCGCCGGCTTTTTGCAGGCCGGGGGTGGTGCGGATGTCCACGCGCAGTTTGCACGAATCTGCCACGATATTACTTCTCGTGCCGCCCTGGATCATGCCGAGGTTGATGGTGCTGACGCCGAGGAACTCGTCGGTGCCGCTGGATTCCGCCAAAAGTGCCCTGAAGCGGGTGTCGAGGGCGCTGATGAGCTTGGACATTTTGACGATGGCATTCACGCCGCGCTCGGGAGTGGCGCCATGGACGGCGATGCCGGTGGTGTGGATGTCCGCCCAGAGGCAGCCTTTGTGACGGAAAACGGTTTTGAGGCTGGTGGGCTCGCCGATGATGGCGAGGTCATAGCGACCGTGATGCTTCGCAAAGTGTTGAGAACCAAGCTGTGCGCTCTCCTCGGACATGAAGCCGACGAAGTGGACCTCCACGGGGAGGGAGGGGATTTCGTGGCGCAGTTCGTGGAGGGCCCAGAGCATGGAGGCCATGGGGCCTTTGGTATCGGAGGCGCCGCGGCCCCAGATTTTGCCATCGCGGAGTTCGCCGCCGAAGGGGTCGATGGTCATGCCGCCGACGCTGACGGTGTCGGTGTGGGGCGCGAAGATGATGCGGGGCTTGCTTCCTCCGTCTGCGCTTGGATGCGTCGGGAAGCGCCCAATGACGTTGGGGCGGCCGGGTTCCACCTCTTCAAGGGTGGCTTCAGCACCGGATGCCTGGAGGAACTCGGCCACGTAGCGGGCGCACTGTTCTTCGCCGATGCCGTCGGTACCGGGGTCGCCGTCGGGATTGACGGAGGGGATGCGGACGAGAGCCTGGGTGAGTTCGACGACGTTGGCTGGGAGAGTGGCCATGGGGCAGAAAGGCACAGGCATGGAGGGGGTGCAAGCGTGCACCTAAATTGTCGCGATGTGTGTCGGATTTGGCAAAGAACAGGGGTGCGGGGGCATTGTTGTAACGCAGGTGCAACTTACGGCGTTTTTTGCCCCATGAAGATCAAACCCGTCCAACTGCTGGCGCTCGTCCTTTTTGGTATTGGCGGAGGTTGCTGGCTGGTGGCTGAAACTCCGGCCGCACCCGCAGTGGCCTCCACCCAGTCCGTGGATGGGAAGGTGATTTTTCAGACAGTGTGCGCGCAATGCCATGGAAGCGCCGGTGAAGGAAAGCCGGAGCTGAAGTCGCCCTCCATCGCCGGGATGCCTTCTTGGTATGTGAACACGCAGTTTGCGAACCTGCGGGAGGGACGACGGGGGCACGATGCGGCGGACCCGCAGTCATTCATGATGGCGGCGGTGGCAAAGGCGCTGCAGCCGGAGCAGATCAAGGCGGTGGTGGCGCATGTGGAGCAGATGCCGATGAAGGTGCCGGTGGGGAAGGACCGGGAGATGGCGAACACGAATCCGCAGGAGGGCATGCGGCTGTTTCAGGAACGGTGCATGGAGTGCCATCGCTACAATGCGAGCGGCGAGATGGCGTTTGGCAGTCCGCCACTGATCGGGCGTCAGGGTTGGTATCTGGAGGAGCAGCTGAAGAAGTTTAAAGCCGGGAAGCGGGGTGCGGTGAAGAATGATGTGAACGGGGCAAAGATGGTGCAGATGACGACGCTGTTCATTGAGGACGAGCAGATGCTGCGGGACGTGGTGGCGTACATCATGACGCTGAATCCGGAGTCGAAGGAGCAGCAGCAGATCATCGAAGGAAGTCCGTTTGAGAGTGCCGGGAGGTGAGCGGGCGCAGACCTGATTCTGGCGGTTCCTACTTTATCCAGCGACGCAGGACGCGGAGGTAGGGATCGTTTGAAGAGGAGCTTGCAGCCACCTTGCGCAAGCGGTCCTGGAGGCCAAGCCATTCCAAGGTGCTGATCGTTTCAAACTCCCCTTCTGTGTTCACCTTCTGCCGGCCCATGTAATGGAGAAAATCGCGGAACCATCCGGGGGGCGGGCCTGCAGTGGCGGGCAGGACGTGCCATATCCTGGCGGTGCCGTCATTGGAGGCGCTTAAAATGAGGTCGTTGTCCGGGTGGTAGGAGGCTTTGATGACGAAGTTTCGGTGTCCTGCCAGGGTGGCCACGAGCTTTCCATTGGAGGCATCCCAGATCCGCACGGTCTTGTCACTCGAGGCAGTGGCGAGTCTGAACCCGTCAGGACTAAACATGGCCTCAACCATGTAGTTTTCGTGCTTGAGAAGCATCAACGGCGGGCTTTCTCGATCTACTTCGTAGATGGCGGCGTTTCCCTGGGTATTGCCCACCACGAGCCGCCTGCCGTCGGGACTGAAACGCAAACAGGAAAGCGACCCTCCAAGGAGCTTCCAAGACTTCAGCATGCGACCGGTGCCGGCATCCCAAAGGCGGGTGGTCTGATCCAGCGCGATTGTGGCCACACGGTCTCCACCGGGGCTGAAATGCGCATCCAAAACCGGTGCCAGGTGGCCTTTCAAAGCCGCCAGCATGGTGCCGTCCGCGGCGCTCCAAACACGCGCTGTTTTATCAGTGGAAGCGGTAACGATCTTTGAGCCATCGGCGCTGAAGCAGGCGTTGCGTATCTTGCCCTCATGCCCGCGCAATGCTGCGATCTGAGCGCCGGTGGAGGCGTCCCAGATGGTGGCAGTCGAATCACTGGAAGCGGTGATGACGCGGCCGCCATCCGGGCTGAAAGAGACCGAGGCAATCTTGTCGGAATGTCCGGCGAGAGTCCATTTCACCTGCCCGCTGGTTGAATCCCAGATGCGCGCGGTAGGTCCGTCCGCGGCCGTGACTACCCATTTTCCGTCGGCACTGAAATCCGCCCCCCCATTGCCACCCAGGCCCATGCCGTCTCCAACCTCCATTCGTCCGCCCACCCAGCCTGAACTGCCATCCAGCAGGGCAGTCTGCTGCAAGGTCTGCGTGTCCCATATCCGGGCTTTGCCGTTTCTTGAAGCGGTGATTATGTGACTGCCATCACGGCTGAACATTGCAGCATTGGCGCCGACTGTAGAGATGTCTGACAAGGAATTTGCAGGCATGGGCCTGGTGGCCTGCCAAATTCTCACCGACCCTCCGCCGGAGGTCACAATTTTTTCTCCATCGGAGCCGTACTCGGCAAGGGTGACGGAATCATGCCCACGCAGGACGGCCAGAGGCGCGCCTGTGGAGGATTCCCAAACCCGGGCCGTGCCATCGATGGCCCCAGTGAGAATGGAACTTCCATCAGGGCTGAAACGCACACTGGTAATGACCTTGCTGTGACCGGCGATGGTCATTGTTTCCTTGAAAGCAGGAAGCTCAAAAAATTTCAGCGCATAGGTCCCGTGTGCCATCACGAGCCTGCGGCTGTCCGGGCTGAAAGCAGCCGAGTCGCTTCCGCCATTGCCAGGTAAAGTGGCGAGCTTTTCACCGGTGAGCGTGCTCCACACGCAGGGCATGCCGGACATCGTCAACACGAAGGCACCATTCGGACTGAATTTCGCGCCGCCCACAAATGACGCATGGCCTTTAAGCTCGGTCCTCAGCTCTCCAGTCAAAGCGTCCCAAAGGCGTGCCGTCTTGTCCATGGAAACTGTGACGACCAGCTTTCCATCCGGACTGAAGCGGGCGTCCAGAACCTCTCCCTCGTGGCCTGAGAGCACGCGGAGCATGGTGCCACTGCCGGCTTCCCAAATGCGTGCGGTCTTGTCCCTCGAAGCGGAAACCAGCCGTGTGCCGTCCGGGGACCAGCGGACCGTTTTGACGTAGTCTCCATGCCCCTGAAGGGTGGCCTCCATCCTGCCGCTGGAGACATCGAAGATGCGGATGCTGCTGTCTTTGGAAGCCGCGACAAGCCGGCGGCCATCGGGGCTGAACCTTGCCTGGAAATTCAGCCCACAATTCGAGCTGAGCGTGTGCAGCAAGGCACCGTCTGAAGCTCTGCGAATGGCAATGCTTCCGTCTGCCAGAAGGGTGGAGACAAGGGTGCCGTCCGGGCTGAGCTCTGCGTTTGCGGCACCGGACAGCACCTGCAGCGGGGGCGGTTCCGCCTCAGCGTTGTTTAAAGCTGCCACTGCAAGCTCAGCCGAATAGACCGAGTCCGGCTGGTATGAGATGGCCCGCGAGAGCCGTGCAAAGCCGCGACCCATTTCGTTTTTTAAAAAATGCTCCGCCGCCATGAGCCGATCTGAACGAGCGGCCTCCTCGACCTGAGACCTGGCGCTCTTTTCGGCACGTGAGGCACGCACGGCCTGCCAGGTGCTGACGGCGATGCCTGCCAGCAGCAAAGCGAGCATGGCCGCGGCCGACGCCACGGCAAGGCGGTTGCGCTGCACCAGCTTGCGAAAGCGATAGAACGAGCTGGGAGGACCGGCTTCAACGGGTTCGTCATTGAGATGACGCTGGAGGTCATCGGCAAAGGCGGCAGCGCTGCCATAGCGGCGCTCGCGCTCTTTTTCCAAAGCCTTGAGCGTGATCCAGTCGAGGTCTCCCCGCAGGAGGCGTGTGAGTTTCAACGGCTCGGTCTGGCGGGCCGTGCAGGTCTGAGTGACGGCATTTGTGATCAAGGTCATGCGGCTGCTGGGCCGCTTTGGCTCGGCCTCACGCACGAGGCGAAGCACTTCATCCAGCGCGGCTTTGCGGAGGGACTCGCGGGAGAGCGGGGTATCGCCCGTGATGAGCTCGAAGAGGATGACGCCGAGGGTGTAGATGTCGCTGCGTGTGTCGAGATCCCGGGTGGCGCCGGCCTGCTCCGGGCTCATGTACTGCGGTGTGCCGATGACGACGCCAACCTGGGTCTGCAGCAGGCTGGCCTGCAACGCGGCCTCTGGCGAAGTGCCGAGAGCCTTGGCGACGCCAAAGTCGATGACTTTGGGAACGGCCCTGCCATCCACCTCCGAGACGAGGATGTTGGAAGGTTTCAGGTCGCGGTGCAGGATGGCTTTCTGGTGGGCGTGCTGCACGGCGCGGCATACGGGAATGAAGAGCTCCAGGCGCTGGCGAATGGTGAGCTGGCGCGCGTCACAATACACTGTGATGGGCACTCCTTTCACCAGCTCCATGGCGAAGTAGGGCCTGCCGGTGTCCGTGGTGCCGGCGTCAAGAACGGCGGCGATGTTTGGGTGATCCATCAGTGCGAGCGTCTGACGCTCGGCCTCAAAGCGGGCGATGATCTCGCGCGAGTCCATGCCAGCCTTGATGACTTTGACCGCGACTTCGCGCCGGATGGGCTGGCTCTGCTCCGCGCGCCAGACGGTGCCGAAACCGCCCTGCCCAAGAGGCTCGATGAGGCGGTAGCGCCCAATCATGTCTCCGGGCTGCTCCACACCGAAAGGCAGCAGCATGCGCATGTCCATGTGCACGGTGGGTTCCATCTCACCGGGTGTGGGGTTTTCGCTGGTGGAGTCGTGAGTCATGCGGCGGCGTGAGGGAGAACTCTAAAGCGCTGGCACGATGAAAAACCAAATTTTTCAGGCGTTTTCCGGGCGGGGGTGGCCGGGTGGAGGCTCAAGGCCGGATGAGGAGTTGAGAGGGCGGAGCATCACGCGTTTCAGGGAGGCGTTATTTGGGAGTTGTTTTTTTGCGGGAGGAAAGCTTCCGGATTCCGGCTAAAGCCGGTACTACAATACTTGGGCAGGCTCGATTCGAACCTGGGGTGGTGCGGAGCTTTCGGAGCGGGATCAAGTCGGAATTAGGTGCTCCGAAAAGCTGGGGGTTGGTGTGCGGGGGACTGGAAAATCGCAGAGGATTCTTCAAGATGTGATTCAGGAACAACCACTCGTATGGCGCAAACTCTCAGGAAGCTGGAAGATGCAGGGTATGTCCTTGCTGAAGAGATTCGCGACGGGCGATGGAAGCATGTGACTGATCTGGCGCGCAAGCCGGCGCCGGCCTGCGCGGAGCTGATTGATGAACTGAGGAGGCGTTGTCCGGGGTTTACTGCCGAGGAGTATCAGCGGGCGTTGGGAGATGGGTTGTTTGCGTCGAGATGAACGGACTGCTGACCAGCGGAGAGTGACCATGGGGATGAAGCGCAGGGGCACATTTGCGCTTGCCTGCCCGGGGCGGTCGAGGAGTTTGAGCGTGTCGGGCTTCGCCCGCATTTTGGGTGAATGAGAGCCATGAATACTTCCCGCAAGACTCGATGCATTGATACTGGAGTGATGGGCTGTCTTGTTGTTTTGATGGTTGCGTATGTGGGTTCGTATTTTGTGGTGCTGTCTCTTCCGGCTGGAATTCGTCTTCCGCAGTGGATGTCGGTGGCTCACGCCAAGGTTCGTCCGGCTTATGTGGAGATCAGCGGGGAGTGGACTTTGTACCCGGATTATCGGGGGCTGCCGGAATGGTTTTTTGGGCCGGCACATTACTGCGACCGAACTTATCTGCGGCCCGGTTTGTGGAGTGGGACGAATCCGCGAAACCGGGAGCTTTCGTTTGAGTGGCTGGCTGGCGAGGGGACGATTACGGTCACGCCGAAATCGAGATGATGGAGGTATGGACGCTGCTGTGCATTTGTGCCACCGCAGTCCAAACTGATGGCGCGTGGCCTGCACGTCAGAGGCTTTGCAGGCGGATGTGTGGCGACGGCCGTCTGAGCTGCGGGTGGTGCCGAGCATTGAGAAATCGCCAAATGTGTGAGCCCCCTTTGACCTCAGGTTTCAAGCTCGACAAAATCCCCCAGACCGTGGCATATGAAGCAATCAATCCGTGAGGCATCCGCAGCCTGAATCAGTTAACGTCAGGCATTGCTTGCGTCCGTTGTCATCGAAGCCATGAAGATCGCCAAGTTCCGAGAAATCGTCGAAGCAAACTCGCTTGATGAACTGCACGAGCATCTTCAAGCGAGGCACGACTCTTTTTTCGGTTCGTTTTGGTTCTGGCACGATGATGGCCCCGAGTTGTCGGTGATGGTCAATCGCGAGGATGCCTATCTTTTGTTTATTTCCCCCGACGGCGCGTCTCACCATTCAACTTTGGATCTGATGACCAACCCCCATGTCCCACGTACGTATATCGGAGGAGCGGGGCCTTCGCTTTATTCGTCTTATTCCAAAACCGCGGAGTTTCCCGACAAGGAAATTGAGTTTTTGGCCGACAATCATGAACCGACGCCCATGTCCAAACTCTACACCGTGCCGCTTTCTCAGGCGATCACGGCGATAGATCATTTTTTTGTTTCTGGGCAGCGTTCTGAAAACATCCAGTGGCTTCTGCTTGAACCGCCGCCTCCGCCATCACCACCCTCCAAGAAGGCGTGGTGGCGCTTGTGGTAGTCCGACGGCTGAGGGCGGCTCTGGAGCCGGTTGGAAACCGGTGTTCCCAGTGTCGATCTTTTACCAGATGCAGTCTCGTCTGGCGCTTCTGCGGGTCATCTATGAACAAAAACAAAACCATGAACAACGAAACGACGACACTACAACTTCAGTTCGTCCGCGGCATCTGGCTTGGCGGCTTTGAGTCGCCATTCGGTATTATCGAGTTAGTCCTCGAAGGGACATCTGACGCACCGAATCCTGCTCAGCTTGCCGCAATCGAAGCATTTCTCCCCACAGCGGCCGCGACGATAAAACGATTGCGACGCAAACTATTGTTTGGGTTTTTACAGTGCCCAATCCGATTCGCCGTCAACAACCAGAACCGAGTTGCCGTTCAGTTTCGCAATCGCATCAATGGTTCTCAAGGTCGTTTACTTTTCGCCGATGAATGAAGCAATCAACCCTAGGAGGCAGCGAGCGGTGGCGACGGCCGACTGTCGAAGCTTCGTCAAGTGCGCTGGACTCTTATTTGTCGGTTTGAGAGAATTGTGAGCGTTGATCGACAGACAAGAGTGTCTGTCGTACTCCAATCCATCTGCGACACAGCAGGTTTCTATGCCGAGATTGTTCAATGTATCACTGGGGAGCAGCACGGTCTTCTGGCAGGGAGATCTGGACGAGGTGGGAGCGTGAGGGATCAGGATGATCGCTCTCCTGTCTGTTGCGCAGACGAGGGACGGCGGACGTGTGGCGAGTTTGATGCAGTTCGGAATTCTTATTCCGAGCAGCGCTCTATGCGGTATCGAAATACCTCGCTACACTCCCCCAAGTTCGCGCTCGAAGTAAAGGATGGGTTATGAACCCAACGAGAGAAATAATTCGGGAGTCTGGGGGCACTCAGGGCGATCATGCAGTCTGTGCCTGTTTTTCAAGAGCATGCATCATGCCCAAGAGAGTTTCCATGCGGATGCCGTTCCGCTGATGAACGGACAGCGGATGGTCAGTTTCCTCCAAGATGATTTTGGGGCGCTGACCGTTGTCCTGAAGATGCACCATGCATTTGAGATGCATCGTCTCAGGATAGACAGAGAGGCTGGAATTAAACCACCCGAAAAACGGCCCTATGTGAGAGCGCTGAGCGACTTCGTAGTGATCCTGCCAGATAAAAAAGTTTGTTTCGCTCAATGATGTCCATACACCCCAGGTGTATGTTTCGTCTGAACCGATGATCGGTATATCCAGGCACCCGCGAATGAAGAAGAAGCGGTCTGCTATGACGCATGAATCGGACGTGAGAAAGACGTCTGATTCAATCTTATCCGCAGGGACATCGTAATATTGGCTGGGGCGGTCGAAGCCCCAGGAGGGCAGTCCATCGTGGATCTCGTTGCAATGGGGGCATTTGAATTTCATCCAAACACGACGGGTCAGGCGTGGGCCTGGAGTTCCTGGACGGGTTCGCCTTTGCTGAGGGCCATGGGGCGGCCGACGGGGGTCATGACTTCTTTGGAGTAGTCGATGCCGAGGAGGTCGTGGACGGTGGCGTGGAGGTCTTCGACGAGGACGGGGCGTTCGGGGTCTTGTTTCTCGCCCTGGGGATCGGTGGAGCCGATGACGCGGCCGCCGGCGAATCCGCCGCCGGCGACGAGCATGCTGAAGCCGTGGGGCCAGTGGTCACGGCCGCCGACGCCGTTGATCTTGGGGGTGCGGCCGAACTCGCCGCCGCAGATGACGATGGTGCTTTCGAGGAGGCCCTGCTTTTTGAGGTCGCGAATGAGGGAGGCGTAGGCGGCGTCGAGGATTTTGACCTGGGTGGCCTGGCCTTCGAGGTTGTTGGCGTGGGTGTCCCAGCCGTTGAGGGTGACTTCGACGCAGCGGACGCCGGCCTGAATGAGGCGGGTGGCGGCGAAGCAGCCGCGGCCGAAGGGGGTGTCTCCATAGGCGGCGAGTTCGGCGGCGGGGGCGTCTTTGACGTTGAAGGCCTTCAATTGATCTGAGGACATCATGCTGCGGGCGCGCTGCATGGAGATCTGATGGAGGGTTTTGTTTTGATCGAGGTTGGGCTCGCGACCGCGGGCGAAGGTTTGCTCGACGATGGAGAGGCCCTGCATGCGCTGGTCGAGGCGTTTGTCATCGACACGGGCCTTGACGTCTGGGACGGGGGATTTGGGGTCGTACATCTGGAAGGCGTCGTACTGCGCGCCGAAGAAGCCGCCGCGGGCGGGCCATTGATTGGGGAGGATGGAGACGTGGGTGGGGATTTCGATTTTTGCCTGTGGTAGTTCGTGGCAGACAATGGCACCGATGCTGGGGTGGATGAGGGTGGGGTCGGGGCGGTAGCCGGTTTTGATGTTGTAGAAGGCGCGTTCGTGGTCGCCTTCTTTGCTGACCATGGAGCGGATGAGGGAGACGTCCGACATGACGCTGGCGGTTTGCTCGAGGCCGGCAGCGAAGCTGACACCTTTGATGGCGGTGGGGATGGTTTTGACGCCGCCGCCGATCTTGGTTTCGGGGTGGGGATCGAAGGTATCGAGCTGGGAGGCGGCGCCGCCGAGCCATAGAAGGATGAGGGAACGGGCGGGCTTGCCAGTGGGGGCGGCTTTTTCGGACTCGGCAGCGAGGATGTCGGCGAGGGGGGTGAGCCAGGAGAGGCCTGCGGCGGTGGTGCCAGCGCCGACGCCGCGGAGGAGGGAGCGGCGGTTGATGTGGGAGGGGTGGTGGCAGGCGTGAAGGGTGTGCATGGCGCGCGGGCGGGGTGGTTGGTTAGGTGCCGGAGAGGGATGGCCGAAAGAGGGAAAAGAAGGGAAAAATTGAGCGGATTTGGAGGAGGTGGGGATTCCGGAGCGGGCTACGATCCCGAACTACGTACTCATGAGAGGTGTATTCGGGCATTTTGGAGGAGTCGGGGGCGCTGGGGGCATCTCGCGAAGCGAGATGGGTACTGGTCCGGAGCGGATGCGCTGGGCCTAATGATTCCAGGAGAACTCGGTGGCGTTCATGAGGGTCCAGTAGAGATCGGACATGGCGTTGCTGCGGGAGTTGCGGCTTTTGGCGGTGGCGAGGAGGGTGGTGAAGTGGGCGGATTCGGCAGGGGTGGGACGGCGGGTGAAGATGGAGAGGTAGGCGGCTTCGACGGCGGTGGCATTGTCCGGGGCGAGCATGCCGATGCGGGTGCTGGCATTGACGAGGGGATTGTTGCCGGTGTTGTCGCTGATCATGTTTCCATTCATGAGGAGGAGGCGCTGGGGGATGGTGCCGCCGGCGTCTTCAAAGGTGTCCTCGCCGGAGTCGCCGTAGCGTTTGACGAAATTGGCGACGTCGATGCTGCGCTTGATGCGGAAGAGGACGTGGGTTTCGGCATCGATGGTGCTGAGGGAGGCGGCCTGGATGACGCTGCCGGCCATCTGCTCGGGGCGGAGGCGGGTGACGGGGAACGCGGCCCAGGCGTTTTCGGCGGCGGTGGTGACGGGATGCGAGGCATCGGCGGACTGGCTGGACATCTGGAAGACCTGGGTGCTGGTGATGACGCGGATGAGGCGCTGGAGGTCGTAACCGTGGGCGGTGAAGTCGGCGGCGAGGAGTTCGAGGCCGGGGGGAAAGGGGCCTTCGAGGGGGACTTCGTCCACGGGTGAGACCAAGGGGCGATTGAAGAGGAGGGCCCACATGCGGTTTACCATGGCGCGGGAGAAGGCTTTGTTTTCTTTGGCGGTGACCCAGGTGGCGAGCTTGGCGCGCGGGGTGCCTTTGGCGGGGAGGAGTTCGGGCTTCCAAGGGACTTGGGCGGAGACTTTTTCTTCTTCGGTCTGGCCGAGGTAGCGGACTTTGTAGGTGCGCTTGGGGTCATCGCGGAGGCCGTTGAGTGCGAAGTCTGCCTGGCCAAAGAAGGCGGCGAGCTGATGGAAATCGGTCTGCTTCCAGGTGCTGCCGAGTTTGCCATCATGGCATTGGACGCAGTCGATGCGGACGCCGAGGAAGGCGCGGCTGACTTTGGCGGCGAGTTTGACTTCGTCGGGGCCTTTGTTGTCCTGACGGGTGACGGTGACGAAGTTGACTTCGGGGTTGGTGGTCCAGACGCCGCGGGAGTCGATGAGGGAGCGGGCGATCTGGTCGTAGGGACGGTTTTGCTGAATGGAGTCGCTGAGCCAGTCCACGAGGCGGCGGCGGCGATACATGAGGAAGGGGCCGTTTTCGATGCCGACGTAGACGCGGGCGAGGCGCTCGGCGAGGTAGTCGCTGGTGCGGCGGTCTGCGAGGAGCTGGGAGAGCCACCACTGGGGGACGTCCGCGCCGCCTTTGATGGACTCGAGGGTGCGAAGCTCCTGCAAGGAAGGTATGCTGCCGGTGAGTGCGAGGGAGAGGCGGCGCATCAGGGTGAGGTCGTCGGCTTTGGCGACGGGTGCGAGGCCCTGCTGGGTCCAGGCTTTGGCGAAGTCGGCATCGACAGACTGGGCGGTGCTCTGGATGTCTGCGAGCTTTGCGGTGGCGAGTGTGACGGTGCTGCGCGGGACTTCAACGGGGGGCGTGAGGAGCTGGGCGATGCCCCAGAAGGCGGCGGCGGCGAGTGCGCCGAGGATAAGGGCATTGCGGAGCCAGAGCAGCAATCGGCCGGAGGAGGTGGGGGCGGGGGCGGAGTTCATGACGAGTGGCTGTGGGGGAGACTGCCTGGCTGGACTTGCTTTAACCAACTTAACACAGGAGGAGGCGGAGGGTTTGCAGTTGTTTGCGATTGTTTGCGATTGTTTGCGGGGGTTGAGAGGGGGTTGAGAGGGGGTGCGGAGGGAGGGGATGTGGCGGTGCTGGGGGGGGGCCGGAGGATTGACGATTGAAGAGCTATCGATTTTTGATTTTTGATTTCAGAGGGGCTGAGTACGGAGTGCTGTGAGGGGATGTTTTGGCGATGAAATGAAGAGGGGCCTTTGGGACGTCGCCGGTGGTCGGGTGATTTGCCAGAATTTCGCTGCTTGGTTTGTTTTTGTGGAAAGGCTGCAACTATCGATTCATTGCTGGCTTTTACTGGCTCTCCTGAATGTCTGAACCGCCACCACTGCCGAGTCTGATGCCGCCGCCTTTGCCTGTGATGGGGAAGGGAGAGCGGGGTGACTTTGAAACGGTGCGGAGTGGCGAGAACCGGCTGAAGGTGGAAGCGCCCTACGTGCCTTCGACTGCGGATGGCGCCGGGTTGATTGGGCCGCCTCCACTGAAGATGGATGAGAGCACGGGGGAGAAGAAAGGTTTTCTGCAGAAGATGGCGTCAGGGATGGACTGGCTGTTTGGGTTTGCGGCGCTGCTGGTGCTGGTGGCGGGGTGCTCGGTGGTGCCAGTGCTGAATTTTCTGAGCCTGGGGTATCTGCTGCATGTGAGCGGGACGATCGCGCGGACGGGACGGTTTCGTGATGGGTTCGTGGGGGTGCGGAAGGCGAGCGTGCTGGGGAGCATCGCGGTAGGGATGTGGCTGGTGGTGTGGCCTGCGAGGCTGATCTCGAAGACTTGGAAGGATGCAGAACTGATCGCGCCTGGCAGCGGGATTGCGAAGGCGTGGCATGCGGGGCTGGTGGTGGTGATCGTGATAACGCTGGCGCATGTGCTGTGGGCCTGTGTGCGGGGCGGAAAGCTGAGGCATTTTTTGTGGCCGCAACCACTGCGCTTTGTGCGCTGGCTGCGGGCGCCGCAGAAGTTTGGGAATCTGCAGAGCGGGGTGACGGACTATGTGGTGAGCCTGCGGCTGCCGTTTTATTTCTGGCTGGGGCTGCGGGGCTTTGTGGGGGCGCTGGCGTGGCTGATCGTGCCGGTGGGGATTTTGCTGGCGGCGACGCGGCTGCCTGTGGGGGGCTCGGTGCTGCTGTCTTTGTTTGGCGGGCTGCTGCTGCTGCTGGTGGCGATTCATCTGCCGTTTCTGCAGGCGCGCTTTGCGCAGACGGACCGATTTGGGGCGCTGTTCGAACTGGGGGAGGTGCGGCGGCTGTTTGTGCGGGCGCCGCTGGCGTTTTGGTTTTCGCTCCTGATTACGCTGCTGTTTGCGGTGCCGCTGTATCTGCTGAAGATTGAACTGACACCGCGGGAGCTGGCGTGGCTGCCGAGCCTGCTGTTTGTGATCTTCATTTTTCCGGCGCGGGTGCTGACGGGCTGGGCGATGAGCCGGGCGACGCGGCGTGAGGCGCCGAGGCACTGGTTTCCACGATGGGTGGCTCGCCTGGGGATCGTGCCGGTGGCGCTGGCGTACACGCTGGTGGTGTATTTTACGCCGTATCTGTCATGGAACGGGGCGTGGAGTCTGCTGGAGCAGCATGCGTTTCTGGTGCCGGCGCCGCTGATGGCGCTGTGAGGGGCGAAGGGGAGTTTGCGGTGGGTGGCTATGGTTTGCTGTGGTTTGCAGTTGTTGTCCTGAGTTCCAGAGGGGGGATGGCCGCAAAGAAACGCAGGAGGCGCAAAAAGGAGGGAGAAGGAGTAGTACGGGGGGGGAGTGAAAACTGGGAACTGAAAATGGGTCGGAGGCAGATCGCGGGAGGTTGGGTTATGGGAAGAGCGAGGCTTCGGCTTCGGGATTGCGCGGAGCGATAGGGAGTGGCGGAGCACCGCTCAGAGGACTGAGCGGACTACTATGCTGGCGCTGGTCGCAACGGAGTGTGGAGGCTGCGGAGATGGAAGGCTCAGAAGAGAATGATTTGACTATCGAGATTCCGACCCAATGGCTTTTCAATAATGATGAACTGGCTTACTGAACATACGCTGCTGCCTGCTGATGGGTGGCTGCTGGTGCTGGCGGGGATTGGGGCGATGTGCATCGGGATGTCGAAGGCGGGGCTGGCGGGAACTTCGACGCTGAATGTGGTGCTGATGGCGCGGATCTTTGGCGCGAAGGAGTCGGTGGGGGTGATTTTGCCGATGCTGATCGCGGCGGATTTCATGGGCTACATCATCAACCGCAAGGGAGGGAGCTGGAGGCGCATTGTGCCGATGGTGCCGCCGGCGATCGCGGGGGTGGTGGTGGGGTGGTTTCTGCTGGGCAAGTTTGACAACACAGTGGCGCGGGTGGTGATCGGGTGGACGATCATCGTGCTGCTGGTTTTCAACTGGGTGCTGAACAAGCGGAGGCAGGATTTTGTGAAGCTGACCGAGCACCAAGTTTTTACCTGGACGATGGGATTTCTGGCGGGGGTGGTGACGATGCTGGCAAATGCGGCGGGACCGGTGATGACGGTGTATCTTTTGGCGCAGCACCTGGAGAAGAAGGAGCACCTGGGGGTGTTCAGCCGGTTCTTTTTGTTTATCAATCTTTTCAAGGTGCCGTTCAGCGCGGATCTGGGGATCATCAATCCGAGGTCGCTGATGACGAATGTGGCGCTGATGCCGTGGGTGGTGCTGGGGGTGCTGCTGGGGTGGTGGATTCTGAAGCGACTGCCGCAGAAGGTGTTTGAGAATGTGCTGTTCTGGCTGACGGCGTTTGCGGCGGTGTGGCTGATACGGGGGTGAGGGGCGGAGGGGGGAGCTGACGGTGGTTTACGATTGTTGACGGTGGTTTACGATTGTTGACGGTGGTTGACAGTTGTTGGCCGGAAGGTGGTGGGTGTGGAGAGGGTGGTGGGGCGAATGGGGGCGGTGAGGGGACTGAAAACTGGGAACTGAAAAATGGGCATTGTAAATTGGCCGGAGGCGGGGCGAGGCAGCGCCGGGGGATGGGTGATGGAGCATGCTGAGGCGCAAGCGTGGGGCGGAGAGCGGATAGCAGACGCTGCTGGTGGACGGTGGGTGCGGCGATGTGATGGGTTTGCTTCACCGGATTCTGTGTGGGTGAACCCAGGGCTTGCTCGTTCCTCGCGGCGCCCTGGGCTGAGTCCGGCGCCCCTTTGGGGCTGAGAGGTGTTTGAGATTTACGCCGCGTTTTAAGGATCACTTTTTTGACCATCGTTTCAGTGCCATCAGCGTGCCCACGGAGAGGGCAGGCGACAACAAGAGCAGGGCGATTGCCCCCGCGGCATCGCTGCCGAGCATGGTGGGCAGGAAGGGAACGACCACCAGCACGGGCAAGGCCATGACGAGGGCTGTGAGGGCGAACCCTTTGGCAAGCGAGCGCCACCCGGGCAATGCAAGCAACACGACAGAAGCCAAGGCCAAAGGAACCGACAGCAGATGCGCTTTACCGAGCAACATCATGAGCTGAGAGGGCGCATGGGCAAGTAATTGCATTTCCGGATCGACAGCGTGTGAATGGGGGGCGGGTGAGGCTGGGGCCATACAGATAGTGGCTGCCACATTTGCCGCATTAATAATTTGTGGAGGGTCTTGTCAGGGGAGGAGTCCGCAATAGGCTTTGGGTTCCATGAAGCCTGTCTTGTTTGCCCTGCTTGTTACGTCCTTTGTTTCTGCTGCTGATTTTCCGGCGCTGTATAACAGTGAGCCGGGGAATCCGACGCCGATGGCGGCGGGGGATGCGCTGAAGGCGCTGCATTTGCCGGAGGGGTTTAAGGCGACGCTGTTTGCGGCGGAGCCGGAGGTGCAGAATCCAATCGGGATGAGCTGGGATGCGAAGGGGCGGATGTGGGTGGCGGAGAATTATACGTATGCGGAGAGGTCGAAGCGGTTTGAGCTGGGGCTGAAGGACCGGGTGATTATTCTCGAAGACAAGGACTGGGATGGGGTGGCGGAGACGCGGAAGGTTTTCACTGAGGATGTGCAGATGCTGACGAGTGTGGAAGTCGGACGTGGCGGTGTGTGGCTGATGTGTCCGCCGCAGGTGTTGTTTATCCCGGACCGCAACGGGGATGATGTGCCGGATGGTGAGCCGGAGGTGGTGCTGGATGGGTTTACGGTGGCGAGGGACAACTACCATAACTTTGCCAACGGGCTGCGCTTTGGACCTGATGGCTGGCTGTATGGGCGCTGCGGGCACTCGTGCCCGGGGAGGCTGGGGGTGCCGGGAACGCCGGAGGAGAAGCGGGTGCCGATGAAGGGGGGGATCTGGCGGTTTCATCCCGAGAAGAAAATCGTGGAGGTGCTGACGCATGGGACGACGAATCCGTGGGGGCATGACTGGGATGCGAACGGGGAGATGTTTTTCATCAACACGGTGACGGGGCATCTGTGGCACCTGATGCACGGGGCGCACCTGATGGACTCGAGCAAGGAGAACCCCTTTGTGTATGAGAAGCTGGATACCATTGCGGATCATTATCACTATGACCGGAGCGGAAGCTGGACGGCTTCGCGAGATGGGAAGGCGAACAACCTGGGGGGCGGACATGCGCACATCGGGATGATGATTTATCAGGCGGAGCAGTGGCCGGAGAAATATCGGGGCAAGCTTTTCACGCTGAACATGCATGGACGGCGGGCGAACGTGGAGAGGCTGGAGCGGAACGGGAGCGGGTATGTGGGCAGGCATGAGCCGGATGTGTTTCTGAGTGATGATCCGTGGTTCCGGGGGATCGAGATCAGCACGGGGCCGGATGGGAGCGGGTTTATTTTGGACTGGAGCGACACGGGTGAGTGCCATGAGTCCACGGGGGTGCACCGGACGAGCGGGAGGATTTTCCGGGTGAGCTATGGCGAGGCGAAGAAGGCGGAGGTGCCGTTTGCGTGGAGGAAGGCCTGGCCGAAGGGGGATCTGAAATCCGCGGATGAGCATGGGCGTGCGCTGGCGATCCGGGAGCTGACGCAGTTCTCGCCGCTGGATGCGATCTACGGGCCGATGGCGGGTGCGGTGTATCCGGAGCTGGGATTTGATGCGGTGAAGATGGCGCAAGAGGACAAGTCGAGCTTTGTAAGGCTGACGCTGGCCAGCACGCTGCAACGCATGCCGGTGAGCAAGCGGGCGGAGCTGGGTGCGGCGCTGCTGGCGCATGCGGAGGATGCGAATGATGCCTTCCTGCCTTATCTGGTATGGTATGGTATTTCGCCGCTGGCGAAGGAGGACCCGATGGCGCTGGTGAAGCTGGCGAAGGATTGCACGTGGCCGAAGACGCTGAAGTGGATGGTGCGCAGCCTGGCGTCCAAGCCGGAGGCGCTGAATGCGGTGCTGGCGCAGGCGAAGGCGGAGCAGAGCGGGGTGATCCTGGAAGGGATGGCGGAGGCGTTCAAGGGGATCCGCAAGGTGGTGAAGCCGGAGAGCTGGGATGGGTTTGTGGCGAAGGCTTCGAAGGGTGCGGAGTCGGAGACCACCAAGGAGATGATTCAGGAGCTGAGCGTTTTGTTTGGGGATGGGAAAGCGCTGGATGATGTGAAGAAGATCGCGCTGGATGAAAAGGCGGATGTGGGGGCGCGGGAGGCGGCGCTGCAGACGCTGATCGAGAACAAGCCGGATGATCTGCGGGAGATCTGCACGAAGCTGCTGGATGTGCGACTGCTGAACATTGTGGCGGTGCGCGGGCTGGCGCTGTTCAATGATCCGGAGATCGGGGAGAAGCTGGCGGGGAGTTATCGGAAGTTTGGGGTGACGGAGCGGCCGGCGGTGATTGACACACTGGTTTCCAGGCCGGCGTTTGCGAAGGCGCTGCTGAAGGACATGAAGGCCAACAAGATCCCGAGGGCGGATTTGACGGCGTTTCATGCACGGCAGATTGCGGCATTCAAAGATGAGGCACTGAGCAAGGAGCTGGTGGAGGCGTGGGGTGAGCTGCGCGAGTCCGCGGCGGACAAGAAGGAACTCATGGAGAAAGTGAAAAAGCAGCTGACGCCGGCGGTGCTGGCGAAGGCGAACCTGAGCCAGGGGCGAATGCTCTTCACGGCGATCTGCGGCTCGTGCCACACGATGTATGGGCAGGGAGGAAAGATCGGGCCGGACCTCACGGGCTCGGGACGGGCGAATCTGGACTACCTGCTGGAGAATATTGCGGACCCGAGCGGGGTGGTGAGCGCGGACTTCCGCATGAGCCTGCTGACACACAAGGACGGGCGGGTGCTGAGCGGGGTGGTGACGGAGTCGAACGAGCGGACGATCACGCTGCGGACGATGACGGAGACGATGACGCTGGATAAAGCGGACATCGTGAAGCAGGAGACGTCTCCGCTTTCCATGATGCCGGAGGGGCTGCTGCTGGCGTTCGGGCCGGACCAGGTGAGAGATCTGATTGCCTACCTGATGCATCCGGTGCAGGTTCCGCTGCCCAAAGCGCCATGAGCAACTCCGCCCCCAACCGCAAATTTCAGTTTGGCCATGGCTGGCTGCTGTTCTTTGGGATGGTGGCGCTGCTGCTGTTCAGCAAGAACAGCCGGGTGGTGGTGAAGACGATGATGGAGCGGGTGAAGGAGCAGACGACACGGATGAACACGGCGTACGAGGGACTGAAATCGACCCTAGCCAAGCAGCAGCAGGGAGAGAAATGACCGGCAGGGGCCTTTTACTCAGGGAATTTTAAGACAATCTTTGTTTGGCAGCGGCGGTTTCGACTGCTGTATTTCTGGAATGTCACAAGGAACACTTCTCATCACCGGCGGCGCAGGATACATCGGCTCACACACGGTTCGGCATCTGCTGGAGCAGAACGAAAAGGTGGTGGTGCTGGACAACCTTGTCTTCGGACATCGTGAAGCCCTGCCGATGGACCGGGTGACCTTTGTGGAAGGTGAGATGGCGGATGCGGAACTGGTGGAAAAGCTTTTCACCGAGCACAAGCCGGAGGCGGTGCTGCATTTTGCGGCTTTTGCGTATGTGGGAGAGTCGGTGACGGACCCGCTGAAGTATTACCGGAACAATCTGGCGGCGCCGCTGACGCTGCTGGAAACGATGCAGCGGCATGGCTGCAAGCGATTCATTTTTTCCTCCACCTGCGCGAGCTATGGGGACCCGGTGCGGATCCCGATCGACGAGTCACACCCCCAGGCGCCCGTGAACCCCTATGGGGCGAGCAAATGGATGCTGGAACGCGTGCTGCGGGACTGCGGAAATGCCTGGGGGCTGAAGTCCGTGTTTCTGCGCTACTTCAATGCGAGCGGGTGCCACCCGAGCGGAGAAATCGGTGAAGATCACAATCCGGAGACGCATCTCATTCCGCGGATCCTGATGGCCGCGACGGGTGAGGCCGAAAGCATCACGGTTTTTGGCACCGACTATCCGACCCCAGATGGCACGTGCATTCGTGACTACATTCACGTGTGTGATCTCGCTTCAGCCCATGCGCAGGCACTGAATTACCTGCGCAAGGGTGGGGAAACGATCGCGGTGAATCTGGGAACCGGCCGTGGGTTCAGCGTGAAGGAAATCATCTCCACGGCGGAGGCTGTAACAGGGAAGAAGATCCCGGTCAACTATGGCCCGCGACGGGCGGGCGACCCTTCCGAGCTGGTGGCAGAGCCTAAACTAGCTAAGGAAATTCTTCATTGGGAAGCTGTGCACACCAACCCCCGGGACCACATTGAATCGGCCTGGAGATGGATGAATGGGGAGCGGCGCGGACGTTATTCGGCATGATCTTTCCGTAGGAGAACGCGGCTCTTTCGAGTCCACGTTCGAGTTGTGCGAATCCTCTGAAAATGCCCTTTACAAGCCCCAGCGTACTAAATAAATGCTTTACCAAAAAACGTGAAAACGCCGTGCATGGTGTTCATTGACTCGTCCGCCTAGGCGATGAAGAATGTCGCCTGCGGGCTCTGGTTTGAACGCTCTTCACTTAAGATTGTCACACCATAGCCACAGTTGGTTTTTTACAGCGTTCATGAGCGTTTCCAGCCATTGGGTTATTTGCGTTATTGCGTTCCTATGCAACACGCTGACCTATGCTGTGGAACTGGTGGGACAGCCGCAGGCGACGGCCACGGCAAGCAGCGCCTCCATCCAATGGCGGACGGATGTGGAGTGCGGTACGCGGCTGCAATATGGCCTGAGCCCAGCGGTGCTGGATCGGAAAGCTGAGGGAGCCGTGAGCCGGGAGCATAGGATTCAGCTGGATGGGCTGACTCCAGGGACCCTCTATTACTTCAGTGTAGGGAGCGCGCGCGCTCGACTGGGCGAGGGGACTTTCACTACAACGGGCGCGGCGGCGGCGGCAGCCGGGCCGCAACCTTCGCTGATCCGGCGGATGCTGAACGTCATCACGCCAGACAAGAAATCGGCGGGAGCCGCTACGGTGGGCAAGCAGGCCCCGCCCGCGAGGGAGACCTGGGCTCATCTTGACTCGCTGCAGGATCATTTCGAACGCCACGGGCGAGATTTCTCCAGCCGGTCCCCGGATGACTATGCGGCGAAGGCCTGGCTCTTTTTGCAGAGGGCGCTGGCAGAAAGCCTGCCCATGAAGCTGGACGATACAGACAGAACACTGCGCATCTTCGATCCCAAGACAGGAGCGTTCGCCGCGTACACCGGGGCGGGCAAGACGAAGACATTCTTTAAGCCCGACAGTCCCACCTACTGGCAGCGGCAGCCTGGCCGCGGGGTGAAGCCTGCTGAAATATCCATTACCTCCCGCCAACCGTAATGAATCGAAAATCTTGCAACAAACCAACCATGAAACTGACCTCTAATTTCTGCCCCGTATGCGGGTATGACAAGCTGGCTGAACCGCCACGGAACCGCACCGGCGGGGCCTCGATGGAAATCTGCGCGTGCTGCGGATTCCAGTTTGGCGTGACCGATGATGATAAAGGAATCACCATAGACGACTACCGCCAAAAGTGGATCGCCGACGGCATGCCATGGACCAGCACCGCAAAGAAAGCGCCGAAAGGCTGGAACCCGCAGACACAGCTGGGATCGCTGGCATTGCGTGCCACGCTCAGCCGTGTGAAGGGCCGCCCGCCGCGCATGAGCCTGGGCGACCCGCATCTGATCGAGCATAACTAAGCCGCCGCATTTTTGAGGAGGCTGAGCGCATGAACACGCGCGCTCTCGGCGCTACCGCCGAGCATGCGTGCGAGTTCATCGACGCGCTGCGTGGCGCTGACTTCCTGAATCTGGGAGCGGGTGGTGTTTCCGGTGATCTCCTTGGTGACGACGAAGTGGCTCCTGGCCAAGGAAGCGACCTGCGGGAAGTGGGTGATGGCGATGACCTGATGGGTGGCGCCGAGGGCGGCCATTTTGCGGCCTACGGCTTCGGCGATGTTGCCGCCGACATTGGCGTCGATTTCGTCGAAGACGAGGAGGGGGACGGCGTCTTGTTTGGCGAGGGCACTCTTGACGGCGAGGAGGACGCGGGACATTTCGCCACTGGAGGCGGTGAGGCGGAGGGGCTTGGAGGGTTCGCCGGGATTGGGGGCGAAATGGAAGTCCACTTCCTCAAGGCCATGGTTTCCGGGTGAAGGAAGGACGGCGAGCTGGGCTTCGAAGACGCTGCGCTTGAAGCCGAGATCAGTGAGATGGGTGGCGACTTCCTTGGCGAGCTTTGGGGCAGCGTCGGCGCGCTTTTTGGAGATTTGTTTGCCGAGCTTGAGAACATCCGCCTCGCGGTCTTTGACGAGCTTCTGGAGGCGGGCGATTTCCTCGCCGCGGTTTTCCATCTTGGCTAGCTTGCGCTCGGTTTCGGCGAGGAACTCCAAAATTTCGGCGATGGTGCGGCCGTATTTGCGCTTGAGGGTCTGGATGGTGTGGATGCGGCTTTCGAGCTTGTCGAGTTCCGCGCCGTCGATTTCGAGATCGTCGGCGTAGTCCTGCACGCTGCTTTCGAGTTCGGTGAGCTCGATCTGGGCGGACTTGAAGCCTTCGAACAGGGAGGCGGTGGAGGGGTCGATTTTTTCGAGTTCGTGGATGCTGCGGCTGAGCTCGCGGAGGCCATCGATGATGCTCCCCTCCCCTTCGCTGAGGCGGCTGGTGATGCTGCCGCAGAGTTCGGCGAGGCGCGCGCCATTGGCGGCGATGCGGTGGCGGGATTCGATTTCCTCCTCTTCGCCCGGCTTGAGGTGGGCGGCGGCGATTTCGTTGGCCTGGAACTTGAGCATGTCGATCTGCTGGCTGCTGGCGCGCTCGGAGTTTTCGAGGTCATCGAGCTCGGTGACGGCGGCGCGCCAGAGCTTCCAGGCTTCCTGGTATTTGGCGAGGGGGTCTTCGGTGCCGGCGTATTTGTCGAGCATTTCGAGCTGGCGGTCCTTGGAATTGAGGGACTGGTGGTCGTGGGGGCCGTGGAGATCGACGAGGAATTCGCCGAGGCTTTTGAGGACCTGGATGGTGACGGGGGAGCAATTGACGAACTGCTTGTTGGCACCGGAGGCGCTGATGGTGCGCTTGATGAGAAGCTCACCGTCCTGGCAGGGGTCGAGTCCGGCGTCTTCAAGGACCGAGTCGATGGCGCGGGTGTCTTTGAGATGGAAGCCGGCCTCGACGGTGCAGGCGTCCTGGCCATTGCGGATGAGGGCGCGGTCGGCACGCTCGCCGAGGATGAGTTTGAGAGCGCCGACGATGATGGATTTGCCGGCACCGGTCTCGCCCGTGACGCCGATGAGACCGGCGGCCAAGTCCCAGGTCACGTCTTCAACGAGGGCGAGATTGCGGATTTTGAGGAAGGAAAGCATGGGGTGGGAGATGGTGGGCAAACGAACATGTACCATGCTTGGAGCATTTCAACTGGGAGGAGGCAGATGATTTACAACACAAAGTTTTGGGAGGCTGCGGAGCACCGGAACTTGAGGCGGGTGGATTGTGGAACGGAGGGTAACTGGAGGAGTTTATTGGGAGCTGTTTGCACGAAGAAAGCTCCCAGATTCCGGCTAAAGCCGGTACTACAATACCTGCGCTGGCTGGTGTCGAATTTGGGACGATGAGGGGCTTCCAGAACGGGCTGCTGCGAAGCCGCGGAGCGAACCCCGAACTACGTACACAGAGGAGCTGTGAAGATTTGGAAGAACGCAGATGACATCGACAAGTGAATGGGAGAGCGATGGGACGTTCGCAGAGCGGCATCGGAGTGCCGCGCTCCCAGGCTTGAGTCAGGAGCGGGGGGATCTGCCGCTCCAGGCTTTGAAGGCGCGGGAGAAGTGGGCGGCGGATTTGTAGCCGAGTTCGGCGGCGACGGCTTTGACGAGGGCCTCCGGGTGGCGGAGTTTGATGGCGGCCTGGGAGAGTTTTAGGCGGGTGAGGCAGGCGAGCGGGGTCTCGGTATCGTAGCGCTGGAAGAGGCGGGTGAAGTAGGCGGCGGAGACGTGGCAGGCTTTGGCGGCCTGCTCGATGCTGGTGAGGACGGGGTAATTGCGGAGGAGATGCCCCCGACAACGGAGGTAGGTGGCGTGGGCGGGGTCGATCTTGGTGGTGGCTGGCTGGCGTGAGTCGGCACAGAGGACGAGGGCGTGGTCGAGCGCAGCGCAGGCGGCGCGCAGGCCGAAGCGACCGCCACGCAGGGCGTGGTCGATGACTTCCTCCAGCAGTGAGACGACGCGAGAGGCGTCCATCACCCGCAGGACGGTGCCGGGCGGGAGGTCAAGATCGCGCATCAGCTCGGCGGCGCGGAGGCCGGTGAAATTGAAGAAGTATTTCACCATGGGCTCCTCGGCGGAACTGCGTATGACCTGAGGTGTGGTGGAGTCGAAGACAAAAGCATGGCCGGCTTCGATGGGGTGAGTTTGATCCGCGAGGGTGACGGTGCCGTTTCCTTTGGAGACAAACTCGAAGGCGAGGAAGGGAAAGGACTGACGATCCACGATGAAGTCGGGCGCGCACCACTCGCAGCCGCCTCCCACGAGGCAGAGGGTGGAGGCATTGTGCTGGCGCTGCTCCCATTCGGGCAGGAAGAAGCGGCGGGTGCGGACGACTTGGGTGGAGAAGTAGTCTGCCTGGTCGGTGGCTGGCATGGTTTGGCAAAGGGATCAACGGCACAGATGAGGCTGAATCTTGCGATGGAGGGTCAAGAATCGTCATTTGAGCGGCAAACATTGGCCGCACTGCCGGGTTGCTATTTGGAGAGCGCCGAAGTCAGTGGTGGGTATGTCCCAACCACTCTCTGGAATTATTCCGCCTCTTGTCACTCCGCTGCGTGATCGCGATTTGCTCGACTGCGAAGGGCTGGAGCGGCTGATCGAGCATTTGATCGGCGGCGGGGTGTCGGGTTTGTTTGTGCTGGGGACGACGGGAGAGGGACCGAGCCTGAGCTATCGGCTGCGGCGGGAACTGATCGAGCGGACGTGCAAGCAGACGGCGGGGCGTGTGCCGGTGCTGGTGGGGATCACTGACACGTCCTTTACGGAGAGTGTGAATCTGGCGAGGCATAGCGCGGAAGCGGGTGCGACGCATGTGGTGACGGCACCGCCGTATTACTTCCCTGCGGCGCCGCCGGAGATGCTGGAGTACATCCAGGATCTGGTGGCGGAGATGCCGCTGCCGATGTTTCTCTACAACATGCCGGGGCTGACGAAGGTGAGCTTTGAGATCGACCTGGTGAAGCGTGCGCTGGAGATGCCGGGAGTGTGCGGGGTAAAGGACAGCTCGTGTGACATGATCTACTTTCATCGTTTGATGGAAGTGGCGAAGCAGCGTGCGGACTGGAGCGTGCTGGTGGGGCCGGAGGAGCTGACGGCGGAGGCGGTGCTGCTAGGCGGGCATGGGGGGATCAACGGGGGGGCGAATCTGCACCCGAAACTTTATGTGGAGATGTATCAGGCGGCAGCGGCGCAGGATCTGCAACGGACGCGGGAACTGCATGCGCAGGTGATGCGGCTGGCGGGGAGCATTTACACGGTGGGCAGGCACAAGTCTGCGATCATCAAGGGGATCAAGTGCGGGCTTTCGCTGCTGGGAATTTGTGAGGACCACATGGCAGAGCCGTTTCACCGGTTTCGTGAGGCGGAGCGGGCAATCATTCGGGAGAGGCTGGTGGGGCTGGGGTTGATCAAGAACTGAATGATGGCCTACGGAATACACGGAATACACGGAAGCCGGAATGTTTGAGCGGCGTTGTTTAATCTGAGCTTTGTTTTTTGAACTCTTCTTTTTTACTTATGAAATCTGTTTCGCTGATTTGTTTTGTGACTGTCTTGATGTCTGTGTGCGGTGTATGTGCGCAGCAGATTGCAGGTGGGTATGGTGCGGTGTCTTCGGGTGACAAGGAGGTGAAGGCGGCGGCGGAGTTTGCGGTGAAGGCGAAGGATGCGAAGCTGGTGCTGCAGAGCATCGAGAGTGCTGAGAGGCAGGTGGTGGCGGGGATGAACTACAAGATGGTGCTGCATGTGACGGAGGGTGCGACGGCGCAGAAGGCGGCGGTGGTGGTGTGGCAGAAGATCGACAACAGCCGGGAGCTGACCTCATGGGAATGGGTGAAGCCAAAGGATGCGCAGACGGGGATTTTGAAGTCGGAGTATATTTATAACACGGGGCCTTATCCTTCGATCCATGCGACGACGATCGTGGAAACGCCGACGGGGATGGTGACGGCGTGGTTTGGCGGCACGGCGGAGAGGAATCCGGATGTGTGCATCTGGGTGTCGCGACTGGTGGACGGGAAGTGGACGGAGAGCGTGGAAGTGGCCAATGGGGTGCAGGCGGATGGGAAGCGGCACCCGACGTGGAACCCAGTGCTGTTTCAGCCGAAGGGTGCGCCGCTGATGCTGTTTTATAAGGTGGGGCCTTCGCCGAGCACGTGGTGGGGTGAGCTGAAAACTTCGACGGACGGCGGCAAGACGTGGTCTGCGGCACAGAAGCTGCCGGAGGGGATCTTTGGGCCGATCAAGAACAAGCCGGTGCAGCTGCCCAATGGTGACATTCTGTGCCCGACGAGCAATGAGACGAACAAGAGCCCGAGCGCGTGGGCGATCTATTTTGAGCGGACGAGCGACCTGGGCAAGACGTGGCAGCGGACGGAGCTGCTGCATGACGGGCTGAAGGTGAGCGCGATCCAGCCGAGCATTCTTTTCCTGGGTGGTGACAAGCTGGAGGCGGTGGGGCGCACACGGCAGGGGAAAGTGTTTCGAATTGAGTCTGCGGATGCGGGAAAAACGTGGGGTGAGATTTCACTGACGGAGCTGCCGAATCCGAACTCGGGGACGGATGCGGTGACGCTGAAGGACGGGCGGCATCTGCTGATCTATAATCACACGGCGAAGGGACGCAGTCCGCTGAATCTGGCGCTGAGCAAGGATGGGAAGGTGTGGGAGGCGGCGCTGGTGCTGGAGGATGAGCCGAAGAAGGAGTTCAGCTATCCGGCGATCATTCAGACGAGCGACGGACTGGTGCACATCACCTACACATGGAAGCGGCAGAAGGTGAAGCACGTGGTGGTGGATCCGGAGAAGCTGGTGCTGAAGCCGATGGCGGGCGGGGAGTGGCCTAAGTGAGAATGAGGAAACCAGTATGAGGAATGACGACTGAGGTTTTTGGCAGTGCGCATGTTTTCACGAGTCTTTATCTTGTTCGTCATTGGGGCGGTGTTCTCGGGGCCGTTGGTGGCCGATGATGCCGGGGTGGATGGACGGATAGGGCAGGCGTGGGAGGTGGTGTGGGGGAGGTTTTATCTGCCGGAGGTGAACACGTTTGGGGATTACCTGAGCAGTTATGAAAAGGGCAAGGAGCAGGCGCATCTGCCGACGGCGGAGGAGGTGAAGAGGCAGTATCCGAATCCGTGTGGGTACAGCACGGGGATGGAGGATGGGGCGATTTTGGGCGGGGCGATGCTGAGTGTGCTGTGTGACCGGTTTGCGGTGACGAAGGAGGAGGCGCTGCGCGAGAAGGCGGCGAGTGTGTTTGCAGGGCTGAAGCTGTGCGCGACGGTGCATGGGGTGCGGGGCTTTGTGGCGCGCAATGTGTGCCGGGAGGATGCGAAGAGTGTGTACATCAATTCTTCGCGGGATCAGGTGACGCACTTTGTGCATGGGCTGTGGCAGTATTACCGGAGTCCGCTGGCGGATGAGGGGACGAAGAAGGAGATCCGCGGGGTGGTGGCGGATGTGGCGGAGCGAATGATCGCCTTTGTGACGCCGGAGAATGATTTTGATTTCTGCCGCGCGGATGGGACTCGCTGCCCGCTGGGGATCTGCCGGATGTGGAATGTGCAGGCGCATGAGGCGGCGCGGCTGCCGATGATCTATGCGGCGGCTTGGGATGCGACGCGTGAGGAGCGCTACCGTGAAGCATGGCGGCGCTATGCGGCGGAGGCGATCGCGCAGTCGGCGAGCCCGGGTGAGAACAAGCCGGCGTATGCGCTGCTGCAGATGCAATGCTCGCTGGAGGTGCTGCATGAGCTGGAGCCGGATGCGGCGCTGAAGGCAACGATCCATGAGCGGATGAGGCATGTGCGGGACCTGGCGGCGAAGCGTTTTGGCAGCGTGGTGCAGCAGATTTCCAAGAAGAGCGCGGAGGAAATGCGGATGGTGGGACCGGACTGGCGGCATGTGCCGGTGTGGAAGAACCAGAAGGGATACCCGAATCCGCAGTGGGGGCCGTACCGGGAGGTGTGGCACCTGACACGTGAGGCGGGGGAGTCGGCGATGGTGATGCTGATGAGTGATCCGGACGCGGTTTCACCGGAACAGCGGAATGCTTTGGGGAAGATGATCCGGGACTTTGACTACATGCACAATTCCAGCTGTGGCATCATCTACCATCTAGCGGCCTACTGGAAGGCGCGGCGTCATCACTTGCTTCCATGAGAACTTTTTTATTCATCTCGGTTGTGTTTGGAATCTCCTCGGGTTTTGCCGCCGATGCGAAACTTGAGATCGCTGGTGAAAAAGCGAAGGCGAATGCGCCGAAGCTGAAGCCGGCGACTGCGGAGAATGTGATCGTGTACAAGGAGCCGGGGCGATATGGCGGCTGGCCGGCGAATCATGGGTTGTGGCAGTGGGGAGATGAGATCGTGGCGGGGTTCACCGCGACGTGGTACAAGCAGACGACGACGGATCACCGGATCGACCGGACGAAGCCGAGCTATGAGATCCAGGCGCGGAGTGTGGACGGCGGAAAGACGTGGAAGACGGAGGAGGATGTGCCTTTCAAAGATCCGAAGAATGAGGCGAAGCCGGTGGCACTCACGACGCAGCTGGATTTCACGGCGGCGGATTTTGCGCTGATGTTTCGCTTTGGCAGCCTGCATGCGGGGCCTTCGTGGTTTTACACGACGGTGGACCGCTGCAAGACGTGGCAGGGACCGTATTCGTTTGCGGTGGAGGGTGTGGAGCGGATCTGCACACGGACGGATTTGATCGTGCTGGGGAAGCATGACTGCCTGATGTTTGGGAGCTGCGCGAAGAAGAGCGATGGGAAAGAGGGGCGCGTTTTTTGTGCGCGGACGACGGATGGTGGAATGAACTGGAAGCTGGTATCGCTGATCGGGCCGGAGCCGGTGGAGGGCGGGTATGCGATCATGCCTTCGTCGCTGCGGTTGAAGGATGGGACGATTTTGACGATGATCCGGAGATCGGATCCGAAGGTGTCGGGGTTTATCGAGGCGTGGCGCAGTGCGGACCTGGGGAAGACGTGGACGTTTGCGGGCAATGCGGTGACGAAGATCGGGGGGAATCCGCCGGCGCTGGTGCAACTGCAGGATGGGCGCGTGGCGGTGACGTATGGATTTCGGCACAAGCCTTCGGGAATGCGCGCGTGCCTGAGCGCGGATGGCGGGGTGACGTGGGGGCCGGAGATCGTGCTGCGGGAGGATGGGTTTGACGGGGATCTGGGATATCCGCGGAGTATTGTGCGGCCGGATGGGAGGGTGCTGACGATTTACTATTTTAATGGGCCGAAGGAGGATGACCGGGCGATTGAGGGGACGTTTTGGAGGGCGCCGGTGGGAGAATGAGGGAGGTTTGCAGTTGTTTGCGATGGTTTGCAGTCGTTGATGGGAAGCTGTGGCGAGGAATGGGCGGTGAAAGGCATGGTGGGGGCTGAAGCCGCACTCGGAGAGTGCGGACCACTACGCGAGGGGGGCTCGCGGAGAGGGAGGGAGATTTGGTGGGTTTTGAGCTAGGAAGGGCGGTGGGGAGCGTTTGAGGTAGCGCATGAAATCTTGTTTTATCTTTCGGTTCTCTTTGATCGTGGGCGTGGCTTTGATGGCTGGGGGCGAAGTCTTTGCGCAGGCGAAAACGGCGCAGCTGCCGCCAGGGATCAAGATGGAGAAGGACATCGCATACATCGCGGATGGGGATGAGGCGCAGAGGCTGGACTTGTATCTGCCGGAGAAGGCGGCGGAGAAGCCACTGCCGCTGATTGTGCACATTCATGGCGGTGGATGGATGGGCGGGAGCAAGTTCCCCTGCCCTGTGGCGCTGATGGTGCTGAGAGGCTATGCGGTGGCGAGTGTGGAGTATCGCTTCAGCCAAAAAGCAAAATTTCCGGCGCAGATCCAGGACTGCCAGGCGGCGCTGCGCTGGCTGCGGGCGCATGCGAAGCAGTACAACTTCGACACCGAGCATGTGGGTGCGGTGGGCGGATCCGCGGGCGGGCATCTGTCCGCACTGGTGGGAACAGCGGGCGGGAAGAAAGCATTCCCAATGATCGGCGGGAATGAGGAGATGTCTGATCGCGTGCAGGCAGTGTGCGACATCTTTGGGCCGACGGATTTTAGCACGGTGGTGCAGCAGGCAGCAGAAGACAAAAACGTGAAGAACATCTTCGAGTTTAACACGCCGAAGGATCCGTACTCGGAGCTGATCGGAACAAAGCTGGATGATAAGGCGAAAGCGGATGCGGTGAGCCCGGTGCATTATGTGAGCAAGGACAATCCTCCGATTTTGATTCTGCACGGGACGCATGACACGCTAGTGCCGTATGCGCAAAGCGAGGAATTTGCGGCGGTGCTGAAGGAAAAGGGCGTGGAGGTGTGGCTGCAAAAGCTGCCGGGCTCGGGGCATGGCAACGGAGGCTTTGGCAAACCGGGAATCATCAAACTGATGCAGGACTTCTTTGACAAGCATCTGCAGGGGAAAGATGTGAAGATCGAACTGGTGCCCGAAGCGGAGGTGGCGGTGGAGCCGAAGAAGTGAAGGTAGAGCGGGAGGGCTTGTGTTTGAAGGAGGAGCGGTAACGCCGCCTCTTTTTCGCAAGAGTCTTGAACCCGCGCCCTTGAAAGCGGGGCTTTTCTTTAGCTTTGATGCGATGGCTTGTGGGATAAGACTGGCCGACGCTGCGAAGCGTGGAGGGACCAGGATGGTCCCACTCCGCCGGAAACGGTGCTACGGAGCAGTGCCGGGGTGGCATGGTGTGGTCTAGACTTGAGGAGATGTCTTGCAAGGTGGGATGAGTGCGTGATTGAATGGAGGGATGAAAATCATGCGCCTTGCCGTTGTTGTTCTTGGGCTGACCGTGGCTGCGGCCATCGCTGAAGATGCGAAGAAGACGGTTTATGACAAAAAAGTGCCGTTAAAGGTGCTCTCTTATGAGGAGCAGGCGAGGCTGCTGGGGAAGAGGCTGGAGGGCGGCCTGGGGGATTCATTCGGGGCGTTTGCGAACATGTTCATGGTACGGAGCCAGATGGACCTCAGGGTCTGCGTTGGCCTGAAGGGGATGAGCAAGGAGATCACCGAGGCGGAGCTGCAGCCAGTGTTTCCTGAATTTTACAAACCGACGCTGAAAGAGCTGATGGACACTATCGCGCTGCAGACATTCTCCGCCTGGAGCTACCGGAAAGAGGACCAGTATGCGAACTCGAGCAAGGCTGAGACAACCGAGAATGATCATCTGGTGATTTTTTCATTCACATCCGTCGTGGCGGAGGCGAAACCAACGAAACCGTACAACGTGGAGCTGGCAAAGGGGTGGCAGGCGGAGGACCGGGGCCACTGGCAGGCATGCAGACCGAAGACGTTTCCGGTGGGCATGGACATCTATGAGATGGGGGCATACTCGACAGCGAAAAAGGAGGATGAGGCGGCGCTGTTTGAGAAAGTGCGCAAGGAGGTAGCGCTGGAGTGGGCGAAGCGGGTGAAGCAGGATGCCAGCGCGGACGACCTGAAACCTGCGAAGGTGGGCGAGTTTGAAGCGCTGCATTTTGAGGCGATGATCCCTGCGCGGACGGGCGGGGATGTTCACTGGAGGCACTGGGTCTTCATGGTGGAGAACAAGTGCTACTTCATCGTGAGCACGATCTTCCCGAAGATGGAAAAGGAGCTGCTTCCTGATGTCGAAAAGATGCTGGGGAGCTTCAAGGTGGCGAAGAAGTGATGACGCACTGCGCCAGCGCACAAACACGGCCTGGTAATGCACAGTGCGTGCACGCTGGCTGATGCGTCAGCCATGAGAGGGGTGCAGATTAACGATATTAGAGGGAATGAACGCGTGAGGATTTGCGTTTCATTTTCTCTTCCCCCCCCTTCTCTCATGATTTCTCACGTTGCTCTCCGCCGCTGCCTACTGGCCGCCACTTTTGGATTTGCCACCCAGCTTCCCGCCGAAGACTGGGGGGCGTATGTGATCGTGCCGGTGAGTGCACCGGCGATGGTGCTGGAGGCGGTGGATGGGGGGACGGCAGAGGGAACGAAGGTTTCGATTGGGAATCCGGCGGGGAAGGCGGAGCAGAAGTGGGTGATCGTGGACAAGGGCAACGGTTTTTATGCGATCAGGCCTTCATACAGCACGACGCTGACGCTGGCGGCGGACAAGGGTGGAGTGAAGAATGGCACGGGAATCGTGCTGGAGACAGACAGCGGGAAGGACTGGCAGATGTGGAAGATTCAGAAGAATGAGTCGGGCTCGTACTCGATCATTCCGAAGCATGCGCCGACGCAGGGGATCGATGATCTGGGCGGCAAGAAGGAGCCGGGATCGAAGATTGATCTGTGGCAGCACAATGCGAATGACCAGCATCTGCAGTGGCAGATCAAGCCGCTGGCGGGGACGGCTATCGCGGGTGCTGCGGCAGAGGCGGCGGCTGCGCCGACGTATGTGCCGGTGGCGATCAAGCCGGAGGAGATTCTGCCGGGGACGATCAAGCAGACGCAGTTTAACCAGAGCAAGGTTTTCCCGGGGACGGTGCGGGATGTGACGGTGTTCATCCCGGCGCAGTATGATGGGAGCAAGCCGGCGTGTGTGTATGTGAAGACGGATGGCTATAATGCGCGGGAGAAGGCTTTCATGGAGACGCTGATCGCTACGAAGGAGATGCCGGTGACGATTGGTGTGTTTGTGAAACCTGGGACGCTGCCTGCGGCGATGAAGGGGACGATGGACCGGCGGAATCGCGACCTGGAGTATGATGGCGTGGGCGATGAGAATGTGCGCTTTCTGCACGATGAGCTGCTGCCGTTTGTGGCGAAGGAGTTTGATTTGAAGATGTCCACGGATGGGAATGACCGGTGCATTTCGGGTGGGAGCAGCGGGGGGATCGCGGCCTTCACGGCGGCGTGGCACAGGCCTGATGCCTTCAGCCGGGTGTATGCGGCGAGCGGGAGCTGGGTGGCGTTCCGTGGCGGGCATGAGTTTCCGACAATGGTGCGGAAGTTTGAAGCGAAGCCAATCCGCGCGTACCTGACGACGGCGACGCATGACATGGAGAACTGCGCGGGGGACTGGTATCTGCTGGACCTGGAGATGGACAAGGCGCTGAAGTTCTCAGGCTATGACTATCAGTTCCGCAGCATCGAGGGACGGCATGTGGCGGGCTATGGAGAGAACTACTTGGAGGCGATGGCGTTTCTGTGGAAGGACTGGCCAGAGCGTGTGAAGGCGGGGCCGAGTGCGCCGCGGGCGCAGGAGGTGATCGTGCCTAACGAGGGATGGGAGCTACTGGCGGAGGGCTTCAAGAGCACGCGCGGGCCTTCGTGCAATGAGAAGGGAGAGGTGTACTTTGCGGATACTTCAAACAACAAGATTCATCGCATTGAGCTGGATGGGAAGGTGAGCGAATTTGCAAAGGATGTGAATGCGCACTGCGTGAGCGTGGGCGCGGATGGGAAGGTGTACGCGATCTCGGAGAAGTCGGGGAAGCTGATGGCTTTTGATGCAACGGGCGCGGGCAGCGTGGTGATGGAGGACATCCTGGGGCATTCGATTCTGGCGATGCCGACGGGGGCGCTGTATGTGACGACGAATGGCGACAAGCCGAAGGAAGAGGGAACGGTGTGGCTGATCAAGGATGGGAAGAAGACGCAGGTGGATAAGGGGATCAAGTTTGCGACGGGGATGGCGTATCGGCCGGACCAGTGGCTGCTGTCCGTGGCGGAGGGGCACTCGAAGTGGGCGTACAGCTATCAGATTGATGAGGATGGGATGCTCAAGAACAAGGAGCGCTTTTTCCACCTGCATGTGGCGGACTGGGATGATGATGCGGGGCCGGAGTGCCTGTGCTACTCGATCGAGGGACGGCAGTTCATCGCGACGAAGAGCGGGGTGCAGATCAGCGCGGATGACGGGCCGACTCAAATTATTCTGCCGGTGCCGGATCGGAGCCGGGTGACGGCGGTGGCGATTGGCGGGAAGGACAAGGATACGTTGTATGCGTTTTGCATGAACAAGATCTGGAAGCGGAAGATTTTGCAGCATGCGATGGGGGCGTGGAGTCCGTGGACGAAGATGAACGGCACGAAGCTGTAGGGTGCGGAGTAGAGGCAGTTCTTCCTCTCCGGAAACAGAAAGGGAGGAAGAGTATGAGTAAGAGGAGGAGGAAGAAGTTGGCGCACCAAAAAGGGCTGAGGAACGTGCGGCGGAGGCTGGGGACCAGCCTCCCTACCTGGCTGCGATGGAAGAAAAAAGAATGAGGGGGCTTGCTAAGGTTTGTGGGGGCT